>JAXLXA010000033.1:0-25672 GCA_046328215.1 Dehalococcoidia bacterium
AGCACGGTAGGCATGTCACTCTCCAGGACGTGCTGCGGGGGTAAGGCGTCCCGAGGAACCGCAACCCATCGTCCGCTTCCTGATTCCACGTTAGGCAGCCCCGGCAGGGCTCGCCATAGGGGCATCCCCCAGATCGGACGGACGGAAGCTGCATGCGCCGGAGGCGCGCTCATTAGTCGTTACGCATTAGGCGTGAACGACGGCCGAGCCACAGCTCGCAAGCCCGGCGTTCTCGCGCGTCGCACCGCTGCCAGTCCAGGCCGGCCGCGCCACGAACAGCGCTCTCCGTCCTCCCGGATGCATCACTTAGAAACCCCGCTCGACCAGCTTCCTGGCGATCTCTTTCGGGTCCGGGTTGTACGTCCCGTTCGCGATCTGCTCCCGCAGCGCCCGCACCTTGTCCGAGCGCACGTCGTCCGATGCCTCGACAACGTGGAGTGCGCTCGAAAGCTCGCGCGCCGCGGGTGTGATGCCCGAGCTGTCGCTCCGAGCCGGCGTTTCACCGGCCGGTGCGGGCGTGCGCGCGCGGGCCAGGTCATAGACCACGCCGCCGGCCGCGCCTGTGCCGGAAGTCTTCCTCACTGCCATGTCATCCATCCTCCCAATCCAGCTCCTTCATAGTAGGCTCCTCGAGGGCGCCCTTTCAATGGATTCAGCCTTGCAGCGTCCCGACAACGACAAGGCGGTTTTTCAAGTCGCGGGTGCAGGTGACAAGCGTGACCGTGCTCTCGCTGCTCGACCGGAGCAGCTTCACAGCGGACGGCGGGACCACCATCACCTTGCTGACGGAGTAGCGGTAGATCTGGTCGCCGGAGTACACCTCGACCGTGTCGCCTTCAGCGACCTTGTCAAGCTGCTTGAACACCGCGAGGTTCGAACGGTCAGCCACCGAGACGTGGCCGGTGATGACCATGTTTCCGGGCTGGCCGGGCAGCGCCGAATCGATGTGGTGGCCCGCCGCCTTCCATGCCGTCTCCCACGTCGCCTTGCCGTCGCTGACCGTCACTCCCACCTCGGCGATAGGCGCGTCAACGGCAGCCGAAGGGACGACGATGCGCGTAGGCAGGCCAGAAGCTGAGAGCGAGCGAAGGTTGGCCGGCCCGGGCGCGGCGGCCTTCGCGACGGTCACACTCGGCGACGCCTGGTGTGGCGCCGGAGCGCCGCCGGTAAGCCCGAACCACGCCACCGCCGCAGCGCCCAGCACGAACGCCGCCGCAATCGCATTGGATCGCGCGGAGCTTTGCCGGGGCTGTGGTTTCTGCGTCTTCATGAGCGTCCGTAGTCGTCCGGGTTCCCCCTGAGTGTCGACAAGCGCGAGGCCATTCTTGACGGGGATACGGCCGCCTCGCACCCCCCGGAGGAGTGCGAAATGGTGACAAAACGAGGTACGCGGGGAAGTCTTACGGACTGGTCATGGGCACGTTACAGGCGGTTTACAGAGAACCGTTCGGAAGCGCCGTAGGCGCGGTGGCTGCGAGCCTGGGATGCCAGTTCGCCGAGCCGCTCGGATACCTCGCCGGCCTGCGCTTCGAGCACGCGGAGAGACGCTGACTCCAGCGCGGCAAGCTCGTCGAAGACCGATCGATCATCGCCGTCGCCGGCTGCTTGCTCCAGTACCTCGCATGAGGCTGACAGTTCGTCCGAAAGCGACGCGTACCGCTCGAAGTCGCCGCCAAGGATCGCCTGGTGCCGTGCCCTGGCAACGTCGAGGGCAGCCTCCGAAGCCTCGCGGAACGCCGTCATGCGGCGGCTTCGGCCCCGGCGCGGGCCGGTGCCCGGGCCGCTTTCAGGTCGGCGGTGGCCGACTTCCAGGCATTCCCGATGGTGGTGATATGGCGCTCAACTTCCCGCAGCTTCTCGGTGTCGCCGAGCGACGACTCGACGATCAGGCGCATGCAATAGCCGTAAACCCCGGAGAGGTTCGTGGAGATCTCGCCCTGGCTCATGTCGAGCGTGCTGAGGAGTTCGCCAATGATCAGGTACGCGCGGTTTGTCTCGTCGTTGTAGCCGCCACGGTTGCCATTCTCCAGGTGGAGCGCCGCCTTCTTCAGTGCCTTCACGCACCCGTCGTAGAGCATCGTAGTCAGCGTAATCGGGTCGGCTGTGGTGGCTTCGACGGCACGGTAGGTCGCGTACGGGTTGTTGCTCATTCGGCGTCAGTCTCCTTCGGTCGCTGCCGTGTGGTCGTCTCCAACAGCTTCGGCAGCTCGCTGTCGTGCGGACATCGGGGGTTACCCGTCCGGGTTAGTTGCTGCTGCTCGAAGATTTGGCGGCCTGCTGCTGCAGCGTGCTGATGATGCTCTCCGCTTTGGCCTGGGCCTGTTCCATGGCGGCGAACTTCTTACGAAGCACCTCCATTTCGTTCGATATCCGCTGCGTCACCTTGTCGATCCGGTCCGAGATGTCCGTCGTGATCTTGTCGATCGTCTGCTGGCGCTTCTGGAGCACGCCGCCCACGCCGGATTGCACTTCGGCGAACTGCTTCAACCGCTGCACCACGCTCTGGGACGAGGGCGCCACCGTGATCGTCGAGGTCCCCGCCTGCAGCAGCGCGCCCACGTTCACCGTCATCCCGGGGATCAACAGCGTCGTCGAGCCGTTCGCCGCAACCGTGGCCGTGGTCGTCACGGCCGGGCCGCCGTTCGAAGGCGTGAAAGTCGAGATCAGCGTGCCCAAACCGTCGTCCGCGATCGAGTACTTGCCCGCCTGCGAGCCCGTGAACGTGCCGGTAAGGCTGGTGATGGAGCTGGTTCCGCCCGGATCGATGCCCGCTGCAAGCGTCAGTGCGCTCAGGAGCGACTGGGTGCCCGCCGGGTCCTTCGCCAGTGCCGATTGGAATTTGCCTTCGTCGAGCTGGAGCGTATTCGTGCTGCCAACCGCGGAACCCACTGGCCCGAAGCTCAGGCCAATCTGCGAGAGCGTGGTGTACGTGCCGTTGATGTTCAGCCCGATGCCGCTGACGATGGAGCGCAGGTCCGAGCGGAGTTGCCGCAGGCTCGCATCGCCGCTCAGCGGGCCCGACGTGTTGTTCGTCTTGGAACCGTCCGCCTTCGTTGCCTTATCGATGATCGTCAGGACGTTGTTGAACTCGGTGACGAAGCCCTTGACCGCCCCGGTGGCGCCCGTCGCGTCCTGGGTGACGGCAACGTTGGTGGCGCCGTTCGTCAGCGCGCTGAAGGTGAGGCTCACCCCGTTGTAGACCACGCTATTGGACGCCGACGACTGGGACGGCCCGCCATCGATCGAGTAGGCGGCTGTCTCGCCCTCCGTGAAGGTTGCGCCGATGAGGCCGAGCTTCGAGGCAAGGTCCCCGCCCGCGCCGTCGTCGGCCACGGTCAACGTGAGCGCGCCGGTTTTCGCGTTCTGCAGCTTGATCGAGTCTGTGACCGAGTCGTAGCGCGCCACCACGCCGGCGCTGCTCCCGTTGATCCGGTTGACCACGTCAACGAGCGAATCAGTCGCAGCGTTGTAGGCGACGTTGATCCCGTTGATGACCAGGTTGTGGTCACCCGAGGCCACGGTGCCCGTCAGGAACGGCGTGTCCTGGAGCTTGCTTGTCTGTCCCGCGCGTGAGAGCGGCGTCGAGCTGGACCGGGTCGCGCCGGTGGCTGACGTCAGCAACCCGCTCGCCGAAAGGAAGTTCGACGTATCGGCGCCGTTGCCGAACGTGATGTTCCCCTGCAACGAGGTCACTGTCAGGATGTTCGCGCGGCCCTGGCCGTCGTTCGTCAGGCTCGCGGTCACGCCGATAGCGCTGGCGTTGATGTCGGCGATGACGTCGTCCAGGGACATCATCTTCGTCATCGCCGCGCTGCTCGTGCGCGTGGTCGTGCCGTTCGAGGAGAGCAGGCTCGTCGCCGAGAGGAAATTCGAGGTGTCGCCGCTGTCGCCAAGCGTGATGTTCCCCTGCGTCGAAGCGAGCGTTACCTGGTTCGCGTGCCCGTACTGGTCGTTCGTGATGCTGGCGGTGACGCCGATCCCGCTGCCATTGATCGCCGCGATCACGTCATCCAGCGACTGAGTCGTGGCGTCGATAGTCAGCGTCGAGGTGCCGCCGGTCGCGGTCGCGATCGTGAACGTGCCGCTGGTGATAGCGAGCTGCAGGTTGTTCGCGTTCAACAACGCGCTCGATTGCACCGCCGCCCCGCCAACCCCGAACGTCTTGCTCCCACCGGTAGCAGTGGCGATGGTGAACGTCCCGTTGCTGGGCACGGTGCCGAAGTTCGATTCGTTCATCGGCTTCGTCGAGTCGATCGCCGCGGCGAACGACGAACCGGTCAGCTTCGACGCTGTCGCCAGCTTCGTCACGTCGATGCTGAACTGGCCCAGCAGAGAAGACGGCGTGGTCGATGCCGAAACGGCGGTATTGCCGCTGATGGCCGACTTGCCGGAGACGGACGACGTCCCGGCGAGCGTGTTCAGCTTCGCGAGCAGGCTCCCCACCGCCGTCTGGACCGCGGCAAGCGCCGACTTCTTCTGACCTTCCTTCGCCGCCTTGTTCTGAAGCAGCGTCACCTGGTTCATGCGCAGGTTGGTGAGCTGGGTGATGACGGCTTCCGTATCGAAGCTCGAGTAGAAGCCGCCGAGCCGGACGGGGTCAGACATCGCTATCCCTTTCGTTCCAGGAGCAGGCCCCCGGCCGCCTCATCGGCGCCGAGCTGCCAGAGGTCCTGGGCTTCGATTCGGGCGATGACCTCCCCGTTCGACATGTCGCGGACGAGGACGGCGACCATCATCCCGTTGGCATCCACGACGTAGTCCACTTCACACGTCTCCACCGGCCTGCCGGGCGCGAGCGCCTGCACCAACCGTTCCTTCGCGGACCGCTTACGGGGCGCGCGAGAGTACGTCCCGCTGCCCTGCCGCCCGTCAGCCCACACCGCCCCGGCCGAAAGCCGGACGGGGTCGATTGCAGCCAGTCTAAGGTCGGCCATTGCGGCTTCCTTTCGGGGACTCACCTGATCTTCGGGTGAGGAGTGGCGAATCTTGAGTGGCGATTTGGCGCACGGTCTCCGTAGTTGCGGGCCTCGTGCCCGCTCGGCGCCATGCGCCCAACCGAATCCCATTGATCGGTCAGCGCAGGCGAACCTGACGGCTTGTGTTGAGATAAGGATCGTCCGTCCCAAACGACAACCACAGCAACTGGTAGCTCCCGGTGGCCTCGAGTGGTGGATCGAACCAAATCTCGAATTCCGCGCTCTCGCCGGGCGCGAGCGGACTCATCGACTCACACCCGGAGAGCTCGATTTTCTGGGCAAACGAAGGCTTGCTGCTGCCCGCGAACGGCGTCGTGGGGAGTGGCTGGAACACCTGGATGAACGGCCGGCAGTAATCCGAGGAAAGTAACGGCGCGTCGCCCTGATTCGTCAGTCGAAGCTCGTACGAGTAGCTCTGCGGAAGCTCGAAGTGGACGACGCCCAGCTGGGGCAAGAGGTTCAACTGTGGGTCCAGCCACGGTGCCGGCCAGCCGTACGGGCCGGTCAGGCGAAGCGAGGACACGCCAACTCCCCTTTCCGCGCAGGCTGAGTGATGGCCTAGCAGAGCAACCGGCGGCAACGCGCCGATCCGTTCGAACCTGACTATCGCGCCGGTGAACGGCAGGAACGTTCTTGAGGGGCACGTCTCCGGCCACGTACTCCAGCTGAACGTGACCAGAGCCATCACCGGCGACCGGACGTGCTGTTCGAACGGCGCCCTGGTTGGAGGCAACAGTACGGAAGGTCCGGTCGCCGAATCGTGTGTTTTCAGCCCCACCGTGCCATCCGGGCGGCCGATGAGCTCCGTCGAGATTTCGCCCCCCAACCGGCAAGGCTCTGTCCCGCGGTTGGCGATCCCAACGGAATCCCACATCCCCCCGCCCGCCCCCTGGCCTTCCACCTGGAAAGCAGTGAGGTCTGAGAGCCTGCACAGCTCGAAGCCGTCCAGCGACACCTTCGTGACCCGCGAATCGGTTGCCCAGGGTTGCCGTGCCGCTGGCGTTGGCGTGGGACTCGGTGTCACCGTTGGCATGCGAGTCGGCCGCGTCGTGGCAACGGCATCCGGGGCGCTCGGCACAGCAGAGACCGTCGCCGTGACTGCGAGGGACTCCCGGCCGGCGCCGGCGTCGTTACTACAGGCGAGGAGAATCAGGCACAGCGCGGCCACCAGTGCCACGCCGAATGTCCGCGTCCGCCACATCGCCGCATGTTCGCAACGCCATTCGCCGTGCGTCCATGGGAATTGTGTAAAAAGAGGCGTCCTACCTGTTCATCAACGTCGGCAACCCGTGCACCCGCAGGATCAGCGATATCTCGCTGCCGTGGTGCACCTCGTGCGCCATGACCCGCTGCAGCACCCACGCCGGGCTGATGGTGACGGGCTGGCCCCAGAAGTTGTCCTTCGTGATTTCGACGTTGAGGTCAGCGAGGGTCCACCGGTCGAAGCACGCCTCCACGACGGCCCACGTCTTCTCCAACGCCTCGATCAGCTCGGCCGACGTGCGCGAGTGCTCGGGAGTGTCTTCCCAGCCGGTCCACTCCGGCCCGATGCCCTGGTCGTCCTCACCCAACATGAAGCAGAGCCAGTACATCCGCCCGCCCACCATGTTGCTCGCGAGCTGCCAGATCGCCCACTCGGCCGGTGCGGCGCGCAGTTGCATCTGTTCGGGCGTCAGCGGCCGGAGCGTTTCCACGATCTTCCCGTGCTGGTCAGCGAAACCGTCGTAGAACGCCTTCAGTTCCTCAGGGCGGGCCATGGGCGGCGAGCCTACACGCACCCATCACGCCCCGACAACGAAAGAGCCCGGCATTGCTGCCGGGCTCCCGCCCCTTCCGTCGTCGATTACTAGCCGCGGAGCAGCGTGAGGACGCTCTGCGAGGCCTGGTTCGCCTGGGCGAGGACGGCGGTGCCGGCCTGCTGCAGGATCTGGTTGCTCGCCATCTGGCTGCTCAGCTCGGCAACGTCCGCGTCGCGGATGCGGCTCTCGCTGGCCGTCAGGTTCTCAACGCTCACACCGAGGCTGTTCACCGTGTGCTCGAGGCGGTTCTGCGCCGCGCCGAGGTCCGACCGCCGGGTGTTCAGCGTCGTGATCGCCGCATCAACCTGGTTGATGAACGCCTGCGAGGCCGTGTTCGAAGCCACGATCGTCGCCGAAGACGTCCAGTCCACCGCGCCCGCCGTCAGGAGGTTCAGGCCCGTCGCCTGCGTCGCCCGCACGTCGTTGAACGCGATGTTCATCGTGTCGTAGGCCGTCGTGTTCGCGCCGACCTGCAGCTTCGCCGAACCCGAGCCCGTGACCGTCACCACGTCGTTGTTCACGTTGGTGAAGGACGCGATCAAGTTGGCGGCCGTTTCGCCGGCCGTGCTGTTCAGCGTGATCCGGATGCCGAGCTGGTTGAAATCGAGCACTTCGGCGCCCAGGGCGGTGATGTTGGCCACATTCACCTGCTGCGCCTGGCCGTTCGGGCCAGTCAGGGTGAGCAGGCCGGCGCCTGCCGACGTGAACGTGTAGTTGCCGGCCTTCGCGCCGGCGACTTCCACGTTCGTGGCCACGGCAGCGCCCACGGCATCATTGATGACCAGCTCGGTACCGGTGGCGCCGCCCAGGGTGCCCGTGAGCGAACCGGTCAGCAGGCTCTGCCCGTTGAATTGCGTCGCGTTCGCGATCCGGTCGATTTCCGAGCGGAGCTGCACAAGTTCAGTGCCGATGGAGGCGGGGCGGCGGTGTCGTAGGTGTCGTTCGCGGCCTGGACGCCCAGTTCGCGCATACGCTGGAGGATGCCGTGGACTTCGTCCATCGCGCCTTCAGCGGTCTGGATCATCGAGATGCCGTCCTGGGCGTTGCGGATCGCCTGGCTGTTGCCCTTGATCTGCGCGCGCATCTTCTCCGAGATGCCGAGGCCGGCGGCGTCGTCCGCGGCCCGGTTGATGCGGTAGCCGCTGGAGAGCTTCTCCAGGACCTTGCCCATCTTCATGTTGGTGATGTTCAGGTTCCGGTTGCCGTTGAGGGCTGCGACATTGGTAACGATCGAGGACATTGGAGTGTGGTTCCTTCCTGCGGCCTTCGCGGCCTCGCCACTCGTGTGGCAGTGGTGTCAGCGTTGTTATCGCGTTGCAGGAAGGGACAAAAGGGTGCCGCACCGGGGACATCAGGGGACAACCAGGAACGCGGTGGCCACTGGGCGTCGGCCGGGTGGACGTTCGGTGAACACGTAGGGGTGTTTCCCTACCTCGCGCCCGCCCAACCGGCCCGCGATGGCATCGGATCAGCCGGGCAGCGTGGACGCCCGGTAGCGAGGCAGGGTCCGGTTCAGTGGAGCACGGTGACAGCTCAGGGCGCGCGGAAACCGGCGGCCCGGTGCGAACCATCGCAGAACGGCTTGTTGCCGGACTGGCCGCAGCGGCAGAGCGCGAACCGCGGCCCCGTGGCGAATACGGGCCCTCCGCGTCGACCATCTCGACATTGCCGCGCACGAGAACCGGCCCGTTTCGCTGCGGCCGGAACGACACCTCGGCATCGACCGCCTCGTCCAGGACGCCATCAAGCCGGTGGTACGCCAACGCCCCGCTCGGGCAACGCCGAATGACCTCGGCCAGCGTCCCCGCGTCCAGGTGCTCCGGCTGCATCCACGGACGCGCCTGCAGGTCGAACACCTCGGGCGCACGGCGCAGGCACTCGGCGGCGTGCGCGCAGCGGTTGGGGTCGAAGGTGACTTCGATGGTTTCGGAGCTACGGCGCTGGAGTGGCTTGTCAGGCATCGTTTCAGCCTACCAGAGTGCCGCGCATGCTAGCCCGGCCCCACTTCCTCCACCAGCCCAGTCGCTGCTCCGAAGGCCCAGCCGCTCAGGTCCGGCGGCTGGTAGCCGAGCGCCGCCAGCGCGAGGCAGCACTGCTCGCGGTGCTCGTAGCCGTGGTGGAGTGCCTGCGCAAGCCGGATCCCGAGCGGGGCATCGCGCGTGTAGCCGTCCCTGGGGTCAACTTCGTGCTGGTTCGCGTCGGGATCGAGGTCCGGTCGCTGCAGGAACGCCCGCCACCCACGGCCCGTCGCCTCGGCGTGGCGCGCGAGGCCATCGAGGCCGAGCCGGCGCGCCGATTCCTGGCGGTTTGCGCCACCATCGATGATTCCGAGGTAGAACGAATCGCTGTTGATGTAGTGCCGCAGCGTTTCGAGGAGCGAGCCAAAGGCCCCGGGGACTGGCGTGTCCAGCGCCTCCGCCGGGAGCTTTCGGCAGGCATCGATCAGTTGGAGCGTCGCCCACGTGTGGTGCTCGAACGCCGTCGCAAGTGGTGAGCTCATTGCGGCAGCACCTCGCTGACGACCCCACGCTGCACGCCGTACCCCCAACCGCTCAGGTCCGGCGTTTCGAGCCCGAGGAGGGTCATCGCCGTGCAGACCTGGGTGCGATGCTCGAACCCATGCTGGAGCGCCTGTGCGAGGCGTAGCCCCACCGTCGCCGTCCGTTTCCAGCCCGAGTCGTCGATGTCCACGACGCGTTCGTCACCGTCTGGATGCGCCGGGATGTACCCGCGCCAGGCGGCGGCGTTTTCGGCCGCGACCTGCCGGAGCTGCTCGGAGCCCATCGACGAGGCGTCCGTGAGCGGCACGCCCGCGCCGGCTGCCCAGAGCTGGAAGCGGTCGCCCTCAACCAGGTGGCGCAACGTGTCCATGACCGTCCCAAACGCTCCCGGCGCCCCGAACGCCAGTTGCTCAGCGCTCAGCCCTTCGCAGGCATCGAGCAGCCCGGCAATCGCCCAGGCGTGGAGTTCGAACGGGTCTTCGGCGAGCGGGCGCGGCATCTTCTTCCTCAGCGAGCCCTCCAGTTGGGGTCGCGCTTCTGCAAGAAGCTCGCCACGCCTTCCTTGAAGTCCTCGCTGGCGAACATCTTGTTCAGCGCTACGGTGTGGTCCTTGAGGTGCTCCTGCGCATCCTTCGTCAGGTTGCGGTAGAGCAGCTTCTTGACCTCACCGATGGCGAGTGGCGCGCCCTTCGAAACCGTGTGCGCCATCGCCATCGCGCGGTCCATGAGCTGAGCGTCCGGCACGACTTCGAGGACGTAGTTCAGCTCTTTCGCGCGGGCGGCGCTGATCACCTCGCCGGAGTAGAGGAGATATGCCGCCGTCTGCAGCCCGACAATGCGCGAAAGCAGCCAGGTGCCCGCGCCCGTGTCCGGCACGAGTCCCCGATGCACGAACACCCAGCCGAAGCGCGCCGACTCGGCCGCGATGCGGATGTCGCACTGGGAGGTGAACTCGACGCCGACACCGACCGCCGCGCCGTTGACCGCCGCAATAGTCGGCTTGGCAATCGAAGCGAACGTCCACGGCGCCGGGCGCTGGGCGTCATAGGCAGCGGCGTAGGACTCGGCTCGCGCTGTGGTGGGCGGCGTCACTTGAAGCTGTTGAAGGTCGGTGCCGGCGCTGAAGGCCCGGCCCGTGCCCGTAACAACCACCGCGCGCACACGGTCATCGGTCGCCGCGCTGCGGATGGCCCCTTCGATGTCGTTGAGCATCTCGTAGGTGATCGCGTTCATCTTCTCGGGCCGGTTAAAACGCATCAGCCCGATGTTCCCTTCGATACTGTACTCAAAATCTGCCAAGTCAAAGCTCCTGGTAGTTCACTCCCCCTCGCCCGCAGCGCGGGAGAGATGGGATGAGAAGGCCGGCCGTCACGCAGTCACCTAAGGTGCTGCAAAAAGGAGACAGACCGGCCATGAAGAACGATACAACGGAGCTGCGGACGATGGGACTCGACCTCGGAGACAAGGAGAGCACCTACGTGGTGCTCGACCGGGATGGAGTAGTCGAAGCCGAAGGCAAGGTGGCAACGACAGCGCCAGCGCTCAGGAAGCTGCTCGGAAAGAGGGAGCGGACAGTGGTCGCCCTGGAAGTAGGGACACACTCGCCCTGGGTCAGCGTCCTCCTCAAGGAGATGAAGCATCACGTCATCGTCGCGAACCCGCGCCAGATCCCGCTGATCACCCGCTCCCAGCGCAAATCAGACAGGACAGATGCCGAGACCCTGGCGCGGCTGGCGCGGGCAGATGCAGCGTTGCTGGCGCCGATCACGCACCGCGGCCAGAGAGCCCAGGAGGGGCGGGCCCTGATCCTCGCCCGGGCGCACGTGGTGGCGGCGAGGACAGCCCTGGTGAACCACATCCGCGGCACCGTGAAGGCACATGGCGGACGGCTCCCCCAGTGCGACGCGGACGCCTTCGCAATGAGGATGTGGGAGCGCATCCCGGAGGGCCTCCAGGCAAGCCTCGGGCCCCTGCTCGAACTGGTGCGCCAGCACACCCTACTCATCAAAGCGTACGACGGAGAAGTGAACCGGCTGGCCGAAAAGGAGTACCCCGAGAGCGGTGTCTTGCGACAGGTCCATGGAGTGGGAGCACTGACGGCGGTGACCTACATCCCTCACCCTCGAAGAAGAAAGGACGGTTCAAGAAAAGCCGCCGGTGCAGGCGCCTACCTCGGGCTCGCACCACGGCAACAGGCATCAGGTGAACAAAACCCGCAGCTCGGCATCACCCACGCGGGAGACCGCTACCTGCGCACCCTCCTCGTCGAATGCGCCCACCGGGTCATGCGCGGGACTGACTGCGACCTGCGCCGATTCGGCGAGCGACTGACGGCAAGAGGAGGCAAGAACCAGAAGAAGCGGGCTATCATCGCCGTCGCCAGAAAACTCGCCGTCCTCCTGCACCACCTCTGGGTCAGCGGCGAAGTGTGCGAACTGCTCCGCTCGGAAAAGCAGCGCGCCAATGGCTGCGTGAAGCACCGCCAAAGCGCTAACTCCCAGACGAGCAAGCCCAAAGCCGCGTCCGGGTGACTGCGGCGGCCCCCCTGGAGCGAAAGCATCCCGCGGGAGAGATTGCAGCACCCGACCCTAAAACGGATCTCAGCATGCACCGGAGCAAGCCAACGAATGCTCCTCAACGAGTGCGGATGGAAGCGAGGCGAACCGGCAGGGCACCAACCAACGCCACACATCTACGTGGCTTGACCCCAACCGGCCTTCTCATGGAAGGAGCCGGGGGGTGAGGGTCCGCAACGCGGGAGAGGGGTCGGGGGGTGAGGGTTAGCCGCCGAAGACCGCGCGCGGGTTGAGGACGGTCATCTGCTGAATGTTTGCATCGCTGACGCCGCGTTCCCTGAGCATCGGAACGACATCGAGGGGGATGTGCGTCATCCGCCAGGTGGGGGCGGCGTTGTCGAGCAGCCCCTCCGGCGCCCAGTGGAAGTTGCAGCAGGAGTCGTGGGAGAGGGTGATGCGGTTCGCGAGGCCCTTATCGACCAGCGCGGCAACCATGTCCACGCGCTGTTCAGTCGTCCGCGGCCGCTGCAAACCGATGCGGTCCATCCCGCAATAGCTCCCGCCCTGGATGATCGCTTCCAGGTAGGTGATGTCGTCGGTGTCGTCCGAGTGGCCGATGACCGTGCGCGAGAGGTCCAGGCCCTCTTCCTTGAACACGCGCTGCTGGTCCAGGCCGGTGCGGTTCGCCGGGAAGGTGTGCGTGCAGATGGGCACGCCGGTCTCTTTCGCCGCGCGGGCGGAAGCGCGGAGGACGCGTTCGTTCATCGCGTGCATGGTGGGCTCAGTGGCGCACTTGATGACCCCGGCCCTGATGCCTGTGGTCGAAACGCCCTGCGTGATGTCTTTGACGAAGAGGTCGCTCATCTCCTTGTCTTCGCGGATCTGGAAATGGAAGGGATGCTCGGTGTAGTAGATGCCGGTGGCGGCGATGATGTTCACGCCTGAGCGCCGGCTCGCTTCGCCGATGAGTGTGACGTCGCGGCCAAGGTCTATCGGCGTGAGGTCGACAATCGAGCTCACGCCGGCCTCCTTCGCCGCCTTGAGGCGGGTGACCGCGCGGTCCAGCTCGTGCTCGCGGTCGAACATCTCCGGGTATTGCTGGTACATCGCGCCCCAGCCCACGCGCACATGTTCGTGCATGAGCGTGAAGCCAAGGTCATTGGTGTCGATTGGGCCGGTCGAGGACTGGATCGTGGGCATGCAGCACTCCGGGAGAGGTGTGGCCGGGAGGATACACGGTGACGGGCAGGAGACGAGACCGGAGAGTCCCTGGGCGGAATCCTCCAACAATCCTTGGCGTCCTTGGCCGTCCTTGGCGTCTTTGTTCCCCCGCGCCCTCTGCGTCTCTGCGTTCAGAACAACGCTCAGAGGTGCGAGACCATCCACTCTTCCGCGAGCTTGATCACGTCCGGGCCGATCTCGAAGTGCGTGCCCGGGCACCAGCGCAGGTCCTTTTCGCCGGGGAGCGCCGCGTAGAGCGATTCTGTCTTGTCCTTCGGGATGAGCTGGTCTTGCAGCTTCCCCACGACACGCACGGCGGTGTGCGAAAGCCGCGCGATGTCCGAATCCTCGCCGTCAGCGCTGCCCGCCAGGCCGCCTTCACCCACGAGGCAAAACGCTGCCGCCTTGAACCGCCCGTCGCGCGCGACCGCGGGGATGCCGAGCATGCTGCCCATCGAGTACCCCACGAACCCCAAACGCGACATGTCAATGGGGAACTCGGCGGCGAGCAGGTCGAGCATCGTGCTGACCTCGGCGGCGAACTGCGCGCGGATCTCCGGGTACCGTTCCGGGTTCCGGAACAGGGACATGGGGTCGGCGCTCGCCCGCTCGCCGTGGAGCGGCGCATCCAGCCCGGCGCAAATCCAGCCCCGCCGCGCCCACGCCCTCGCGATGTCGGCGACGAAGTAGTCCTCCTTGCTGCCCATGCCGGGGTGCTGGATGAGCACGAACGGCATCGGTTCTTCGTGGCTGACCGGGGCGTAAAGGAGCCCGGGGACGTGCTCGGCCCCCTGGTGGAACCAGAATTGGACCTCCCGGAGCTCACCCATCTGGTTTTCGTGGAGTTGCAATGGTTTCGGCATCGTGAAAGCAATCTACATCTGGATTCAGGTCGTGTCGCGACTCTTGACACTTAGACCACACGGACAAACGATGCTCGCAAGCGACTCGAACGCGACGCCTAGTCCGCTTCGGCGGAACGGGGGACCCAAGTTTCGGGGCGAGTCCGCAAGGGCTTCCTTCCTCGGAAGGATAGCGACGGCGGAACGGCCATCTCCGGTCGTAGCCCGGCAGCTAACCTCGTAGGCGTTGGAAGAACCTCGATCAGAGGACTTCTTCGTCTATGGCTATCCTGGCTCGCCGATCCCCGTCGACAGCCCTCGCCGCCCCATCGACCCCGGTTGCACTTCCCGTCTACGCCTCCACGCCACTGCGTGAGCGGCTCTGGAACATGCTCCCGCTGGCACTGTCGCTTCTTCTCGCAAGCTTCGTCTTCTGGGGGCCGTTCTACGCTCCCTGGCCCTACGCCATCCTCAGCATGGCGTTCTTCTCGTACTGGCTGCTGCGGTCGTATTCGGTCGCCATCAGTTGCTGGGTCGGCCTTCGGCGCATTTCGCGCTGGGAGAAGACCAACTGGCTGGCGAAGTACTGCGCCTGGCTCCCGGCCCACCCTGAAGCCGAGAAGTGGGAATGGCCGCGCCACATGGTCATCATCCCCAACTACAAGGAGAGCGAAGAGGGCCTCTCGCGCACGCTCAATTCACTCGCCGCCCAGGCCAACGCCCGCCAGATGGTCATCGTGATGGCCATGGAAGCGCGCGAAGCCGAGGCCCACATCAAGGCCGAACGCCTGGTCAACCGTTACCGCGACCGCTTCCACCACATGTTCGCCACCTACCACCCGGCAGGCCTCCCGAACGAGACGCCGGGCAAGGGCTCGAACGAGGCCTGGGGCGCCCGCGAGGCCTACATCCACCTCATCGAAGAGCGCCGCGACGACATCCGCCGCTACACGGTGACGAGCTGCGACGCCGACGCCGTCTTCCACCCGCGGCACTTCGAAGCCCTGAACTACCTCTTCCTCACCGCGAAGGACCGCTACCGCACCTTCTGGCAGCCGACCATCTTCAACAGCAACAACATCTGGGACATCCCGGCCCCGCTGCGCATCCCGGACGGTCTTTCCGGCATCAACCGGCTCTCCAACGTCATCCTGCCCGGCAGCGTGAAGTTCCCGACCTCCTGCTACTCGCTCAGCTGGCAGATGCTGAACGAAGTCGACTACTGGGACGAGGAAGTCATCCCTGAGGACTGGCACCTCTACCTGAAGTGCTCGTACACCCTTGGCGACCGCGTGAACGTGGAGTCGCTCTTCCTCCCGCTCGGCAACGACTGCGTGCTGACCGATGGCTACTGGAAGACGCTCAAGGCCCACTACGCGCAGAGCCTGCGCCACGCCTGGGGCGCGAGCGACATTCCTTACGCCTGGCGAGGCGCGCGCAACCCCAATTCACCGTTGAGCCGGAAGCGGAAGTGGTTGCTGGCCAGCGCGGTGACGAAGGTCCACGCCCTCTGGGTCGCCCAGTGGTACCTGGTCACGCTCGGCGTGCTCCTGCCGTCCAAGATGGCCGGCACGTGGGGCGCGCCACTGCCGCACTGGTGGGTACAACGGTACGAAGTGCCCGGCACCGGCTGGCATCCCGAATACGCCCTCCAACCGTCGCACTGGTTCAACTTCGACCGCACCGGCCTGATCGAGTGGCACATGTACGTCAACCTGGCCGGGATGCTCGTCGGCATCTGCATCATCCCGCTGTTCATCATGGCGGCGGTGGAGTACAAGCAGCGCGGGCCTCGTCCGGCCCACGTCTCCAGGCTTCGCGCCTACAGCAGCTTCGCGATGTGGCCGCTGATGGCCGTCATCACCTTCTTCTTTGCCTCCATGCCCGCCCTTCACGCGCAATGGAAGCTCTTCAAGGGCAACGGGCTGGTCTACCGCGTGGCCGAAAAAGGCAGCCGCAAGGTGGCCGTCCCGGCGGCGGTCTCCGCCCATGCCGAAGCCGAGGCCGTCGGCATCGCCAGCGGCGGCCAGTAGCGCCGCGCTCCAGGCGTAGGCAAGAAGAGGACGACAGTGTCGTCCCCTTCTTTTTCCCGGCCCCAACATCCGCATCGAGGGCGGAGACAGTCGCTCGGCCACGCGCGAGCCTGGACGGACCTCATCTCACCACCACCCAAGTCCGAGGCGCCTCCTCCGGCGTTGGCCGCAGCGACGTACTTAGTCCTAACTCGTGAGAGTCGGCATCGTTCGTCCACGCAAACACTCGACCTGAACTCCCCCTCTCCCGCGACGATAGGAGTCGGGAGAGGGGGTCGGGGGGTGAGGGCAGGACGTTCCTCAGCCCAGGACTACGCTTCCTCTCCTTGAGGCCATGAGACCCGGGAGGCGCGCACGCAGTAAGCGCTGGGTGGCCAACCCACCACACAGCCCAGCACCACCAACAGCCGTCCACACCACCACCCAAATCCGAGGCGCGCACGCAGTAGCGCTGGGACGCCGAACCCACCACACCGCCCACCACCACCACGAACAGCCGTTCGCACCACCACCACCCAAATCCGAGGCGCGCACGCAGTAAGCGCTGGGATGCCCAACCCACCACCACCAACAGCCGTCCACACCACCACCACCCAAATCCGAGGCGCGCACGCAGTAAGCGCTGGGACGCCGAACCCACACCACCACCGCCCAAATCCGAGACGCGCACGCAGTAAGCGCTGGGACGCCCAACGCCCCCCACACCGCCCAGCACCACGAACGGCTTCCGTTCGCACCGCGAGGAACCGGCCGGGGACCAACCCCGAGCCGGCTCCTTCGCGCCCTTGTGGAGAGAGCCTCCCCAAGCGCTAGAATCGGGCGCACCATCAGCCACCGGAGGCACCTATGCCGGAGTTCATCGATTACCGGGTCGACGACCACGTCGGCGTCATCACGCTGAATCGCCCCGAGACCATGAACGCCCTGAACCGCCAGATGTACGCCGAACTGGAACAGGCCTTTCGCGACGCGCACCGCGACCCCGAGGTTCGCTGCATCGTCCTCACCGGCAACGGGCGTGCCTTCTGCTCCGGCGACGACGTGAAGCAGATCATGCTCGGCGAGCAGCGTGACGAAACCGTCACCCGCCTGCGCGACGCGAAGCCCAAGCCAACACCCGCGGCCGCAGCGGTTCTCGAATGCGACAAGCCCGTGATCGCCGCGGTCAACGGCGCGGCAGTCGGCTGGGGCATGGACCTCACCCTCTTCGCCGACATCCGCATCGCCTCGGAAGCGGCGAAGTTCGGGGAGTTGTTCATCAAGCGCGGCCTCGTCGCCGACCTCGGCGGCCTCTGGCGCCTGCCCCGCGTGGTCGGCCCCTCGAAAGCCGCCGAACTGCTGTTCACCGGCGACATCATCAGCGCCCAGGAGGCGGAACGCATCGGCCTCGTTTCTCAGGTCGTGCCGGCGGCCGAACTCCAGGAAACCGCGATGGCCATGGCCCGCAAGATCGCGGCCAACCCGCCCATCGCCCTGCGCTACATGAAGGAGGGCCTCCGCCGCTCAGTCCACGGCTCCATGGCCGAGATGGGCGAGTACGTCGGCAACTCGCTGGCCTACCTCTTCACCACGGAAGACCACAAGGAAGGCGCCCTCAGCTTCGTTGAGCGCCGCGAACCGGTCTTCAAGGGGCGGTAGGGAACCAACTGCGGTTCACCAGCGTTTGGACACTCTGGAGGTGGTTGATGGAGCGGCTGCTGACGACTCTACTGGGCAGCGCACTCGTGTTGGCGGGCTGTCTGGCCGTGGCGTCCCTCACTGCGAAGCCGGCGGTCGCCTGCACGCTCGGTCCATTCTCTGTGTCCCACCTTGCCGATTCCGCGCGAGCGACCGAAGTCGTGGCCATCGGCACGTTCGGGGAGCCCCGCGGCGCAGCCATCGAGTTCAACGTCGAGACCTACTTCAAGGCGCCCGCAAGCAAGGCCGAGACGCTGCTGGTCAACAACCTCGCCCAAACCACCACGCCAGCCTGCGAGCCCGTCCTCACCCACCTGGCCGTTCACGAACCCGGTGAGCGAGCGTTACTACTGCTCAATCGTGACGACAACGGCGTTGGCGCAAACTGGATACCCACCCTCAGAGGCACAGTCCTCATCCGTGATGACGCGGTGCAGTCGTTCGAAGACACCGGTGACTCGCGCGCCCCGAGGCAGGCGCCAATGAGCGAGGTGCGTGCTGTCATCGAGTCAGCACTTGGTCCCTCTGGCGCGCCCAGGTCGGGCCTCGCAGAGGTTCCGGTGCAGCCTGTGGGCAACTTCCGCTGTGTGTACGGCCCGTACACGCTGCGGTGGTTCGCCGCGAACGCCCCGGTGATCGCAACCGGCACCGTTGAGGCCGCCGATGCCCGGACGGCGACGATCCGGGTGACCACAGGGTTCTACGGGGTCGCGTCTGGAGAAACGCTCCGTATTGACAATCGATACTGGGACGCCGGCCACGCCATTACCACTTGCGAAGAATCTGCATCCCCGGGACCAAAATACAACGTCGGCGATAGCCTTCTGCTCTTCTTGAACAAGGAAGGATCACGAGACCTCCAGGGCCTTCGTGCGGCGGGCGTGGACGGAATTGGAATCTATCCCACTTCTGCAATCGACGATCAGAGCGGGCGGGAATACTCGTTGAGCGATGCAGTCAAAGAGATTCATGACCTCACCGTCGAACGACCGGAGTCTGCGGTTGCTGCCGGCGTCGTCCAGTACGCAGTGGTAGAGCAGAGGACCAACGATGTGCCGCTTTGGGGAGTGGCGGTGATCTCGGCGGTCATCGGCGGACTCGCGGGAGCAGCTGGCGCGGGCGTGTGGATGCGCGCTAAGCGCGCACCTCGTTAATCAGCGCCTCACCCTTCGCCATCCGCGCCAGGTTCGGCAGGAAGTAGTCCTCCGCCACGCGGCCGTCATTGCCCCGCGACGTGCTCGAGTTGTGCGGCGAGATGATGACGTTGGGCATCTCCCAGAGCGGCGATTCCGGCTCCAGCGGCTCCTTGTAGAACACGTCCAGGTAGGCGCCGCCGAGATGCCCGGACCGCAGCAGGTCGATCATCGCGGGCTCGTCGACGACTTCGCCGCGGGCGATGTTGAGGACATGCGCGCCCTTCGGCAGCGCGGAGAGGACTTCTTTGCTGGCGAGCCCGCGCGTTTCGTCCGTCAACGGGCAGGCGAGCACCAGCCAGTCCGTTTCCGGCGCGATCGAACGCAGCTCCGACGGCGGCACGATGCGGTCCACCGGGTCGCCCGGCCGGTGCGGGCTGCGGCGGACGCCGGTGACCTCGAGTCCGATGGCCGCGGCGATGCGCGCGATCTCAGCGCCGATCGAACCGAGCCCAACCACCGTCATCCGCTGTCCCTGCAAGTCCGGCGGCGAATCGGCCCCACGGATCGGCTCCCAGGCCTTGCGCCGCTGCGCCTCGCCCCACGTCAGGAACCCCCGCGAGAGCATCAGCATCCCGCCGATCACCGATTGCGCGATCGGCCTGGCCGTCGAACCGGACGACGTGGTCATCCGGATGCCGCGCTGCAAGAGCTCCTGGAAGACGAAGTTGTCCACGCCCGCGCTCATGACATGGATCCACTTCAGGTTCGGCGCCGCCCGGACGGAACGGAAGAACGACCGCGACGACGCGGGATACACATCGAGCGAGAAGAACGCGTAGTCGATGCTGGCCAGGGCCGCTTCGTCGAGCGGCTCGTCGTTGTCGCCCGGGAGGATGAGCCGGGTGATTCCCGGAGAAGCGGCCTCGATGGCGGCGGCGTAGCGGTCGGAAATGGCGCGGGAGACGAGGAGAGTCGGCATGGCCCCCCATTCTGCCCGCCTCAGGCTGGCGCGAACAGGCGGCGCGCAACGAAGACCGTGCGGCGCCCGTCGATGGTCGTGAGCAGGAGCGTCACCGGGTCGCCATCCATCCTGCCCAACAGCTTCTTCAGCTCGTCGGGCTCTACGGGGAAGGCACGCCGGCGAACCTCCGACGGGCGCCAGCCCGCTCCGCGCAGGCGTTCCTTCAGCCGGCCCACGGAGAACGGGAAGGTATCGAGGACTTCGAACGTGCCGGCGAGTGGGCTGAACGCCGGCTCCGGCGCCGTGAGATAAGCGATGTGCGGGTCCAGCAGCCGCGCGCCGAGGCGCCAGGCGAGATGGCGCACGAGCGTCGCCACCGTCACGCACGACTCCGGGTCGAAGAGGTACGCCCCGGGCGCGGCCGGTTCTTCGGCGGCTTCGGGCTCGCTCGAATCGAGCGTCACGTCTTCGGGGAGGAGGACGGCGCGGCGCGTGCCAGCCGCCGCGCCCTCACCGAGCCAGAGGCAGACCTCCCGCATCGACCGGCCGAGTTGCACCGCCTCGAATTCGGCGCCAGGCGGCACGAAGTTGTCGGAGATCCCGGGCGGCGCCTTGATCGCGGCGGCGCGCCCGGCCCCGGCGAGTCCGAGGACGGCGTCCCACGGCGGCGAAAACGCGCCGGGCCACAGCCTGCGGCCGCTGCCGTCGCGGCGCGAGGGGTCGATGAGCACGGCGGTTGCGCCCAGGTCCAGGTGCATCTCGGTTACGTCCCCACGGACCACGCGCGCGCCCGTGTTGCGCCCGGCGAAGAGCGCGTGCACCGGGTCCCGTTCGACCCCGGCCGCGCTCGCGCCCGCGGCCATGACGGCGGCAAGGTCGCCCCCAAGGCCGCAGCACAGGTCGAGCACCGGCAAGCCCAGGGCGGCCAACCGGGTAGCGCGCCGCTCGGCCACCAGCGGGTGGGTCATCATCTCCAGGCCTTCGGCGGTGTAGAGCCAGTCGCTTTCGCCGCCGTGGTTACGCTGAGCGCGGGCACGCAACATCAACTGTTCGGAGACGGCTGCGGCGTGGTCCGGCGCAAGTGAGCGGCGCAGCAGCCAGGACGTCCGCAACGGGTCCGTGGGGTCCACGCCGAAGCCCTCAACGAGCTTGGCCGCGGCGGCGAGCGTCCGCTGCCCTTCCGGACTCGCAAGGTACCGCGCTCGCTCCAACTCCATCATCGCACCGTAGCAGGTGTGCGAGACTTTAGCGCATGGCGAACATCCTCTGCCTGGACTTCGACGACACCATCGTGTTCGAGAACACGGCGCGGCTG
Source organism: Dehalococcoidia bacterium (assembly GCA_046328215.1). Taxonomy (GTDB): domain Bacteria; phylum Chloroflexota; class Dehalococcoidia; order Tepidiformales; family Tepidiformaceae; genus Amarobacter. Next base: position 20,978 of record JAXLXA010000033.1, read on the forward strand.
GTGTTCGAGCGGTTCGCCGCGCCGGAATGGCTCGACTTCGAAGCGGACTACCACGCCGGGCGGCTCTCCGTGGAGCAGTTCAACGCCGCGGCCCTGCGGACGGTCGAAGCCAGCGCCGGGGAGTTACGCCAGTTCTCCGTTGAGTCGGTCACGGTGCGGCCGGGACTGCTGGAGCTGTTCGACTGGGCGCACTGGAACGGCTGGGTGGTGACGGTGGTCAGCAACGGCTTCGACTTCTACGTGGACGGCGTGCTCGATGCCCTCGGCGCGGACCGTGTGGCCCGCCACGCCGGCCGGACGCGCCACGAATACCGCTGGCACGTGACCTACTACAGCCCGCGCGGCATCGAGCTTGAAGAAGGTTTCAAACTGAGCTACGCAGCGGCGTTCCAGAACTCCGGCGACTTCGTGACCTACGTGGGCGATGGCGCGAGCGACGTGCCGGCGGCCCGGCTCGCGCAGGCCGTCTTCGCTCGCGACACGCTCCTCGCCCGCCTCGGCGGCGAACATCCACGGATCTCGCCGTTCGAAACCTTCCACGATATCGTCGCGGTTCTCGAAGCCGAGTCACGCCATTGGCCCATCGAACCTCGCAACAACTTGTGAAAACCCGCGACCACCGTTTGATCCCAGCCAGGGGTGAGGGCAATCCAAAATCCGCAATCCAAAATCCAAAATCGTCACGCTCCCCCTCGCCCGCGACGCAGGAGTCGGGAGAGGGGGCCGGGGGGTGAGGGCATCCGTGCCCGAAGCCGCGACTTCATTGCCTGCCCAGTCCGCTCAACGACGTCAATCCGCGATCACCGTGTGGTCCCGGCCAGGGGGTGAGGGCAATCCAAAATCCGCAATCCCCAATCCAAAATCGTCACGCTCCCCCTCGCCCGCGACGCAGGAGTCGGGAGAGATGGGATGAGAAGGCCGGCCGTCACGCAGTCACCTAAGGTGCCGCAAAAAGGAGAGTCAGACCGGCCATGAAGAACGATACAACGGAGTTGCGGACGATGGACCTCGACCTCGGAGACAAGGAGAAAGCACCTACGTGGTGCTCGACCGGGATGGAGTAGTCGAAGCCGAAGGTGGCAACGACAGCGCCGGCGCTCAGGAAGCTGCTCGGAAGAGGGAGCGACAGTGGTCGCCTCTGAAGTAGGGACACTGCCCTGGGTCAGCGTCCTCCTCAAGGAGATGAAGCATCACGTCATCGTCGCGAACCCGCGCCGATCCCACCGATCACCCGCCCCAGCGCAAACGGACAGGACAGATGCCGAGACCGCGCGGCTGGCGCGGGTAGATGCAGCGTTGCTGGCGCCGATCACGCACCGCGGCCAGAGAGCCCGGCGAGGCGGGGCGGGCCCTGATCTCGCCCGCGCACGGCGGCGAGGACAGCCCTCGGGTGAACCACATCCGCGGCACCGTGAAGGCACATGGCGGACGGCCCCCCAGCGCGACGCGGACGCCTCGCAATGAGGATGTGGGAGCGCATCCCGGAGAGGCCTGTGCAAGCCCGGCCCTGCTCGAACTGGTGCGCCAGCACACCCTGCTCATCAAAAGCGTACGACGGAGAAGTGAACCGGCTGGCCGAAAAGGAGTACCCCGAGAGCGGTGTCTTGCGACAGGTCCATGGAGTGGGAGACCACTCCGCGGTGACCTACATCCACCTCGAAGAGAAAGGACGGTTCAAGAAAAGCTGCCGTGCAGGCGCCTACCTTGGGCTCCACCACGGCAACAGGCATCGGGGTGAACAAAACCCCCTGCTCGGCATCACCCACGCGGGAGACTGCTACTCTGCGTGCACCTCCTCGTCGAATGCGCCCACCGGGTCATGCGCGGGACTGACTGCGACCTGCGCCGATTTCGGCGAGCGACTGACGGCAAGAGGAGGCAAGAACCAGAAGAAGCGGGCCATCATCGCCGTCGCCAGAAAACTCGCCGTCCTCCTGCACCACCTCTGGGTCAGCGCGTACGAACTGCCCGTTTGAAAGCAGCGCGCCAAATGGCCGTTTAGAAGCACCAAAGCAAGCGCGGACCCAGACGACCAAGCCCAAAGCCGCGTCCGGGTGACTGCGGCGTCCCCGGGGGAGCGAAGGTATCCCGCGGAGATTGCAGCACCCGACCCTAAAACGGACCTCAGCATGCACCGGAGCAAGCCAACGAATGCTCCTCAACGAGTGCGCAGGAAGTCGAGAACCGGCAGGGCACCAACCAACGCCACACATCTACGTGGCTTGACCCCAACCGGCCTTCATGGAAGGAGCCGGGGGTGAGGGCAGCCGTGCCTGAAGCCACGACTTCATCGCATGCCCAGTCCGCTCAACGACGTCAATCCGCGATCACCGCGTGGTCCCAGCCAGGGGGTGAGGGCAATCCAAAATCCGCAATCCCCAATCCAAAATCGCCCCTGCTAGTTCGTAACCCCGGCTTCGCTGAACCCCGCGATGTCCGCAGCCGAGAACCCGAGCTCCGAGAGCACTTCCTCAGTGTGTTCGCCGAGCGCCGGCGACGCCCGGCGGACGCCCGTTGGCGTGCCGGACATCTGGACCATCGGCGCCGGGCCCATGAGCGTGCCCAGCAGCGTGTGGTCGTATTCGACGAGGAAGTTGTTCGCGGCAACCTGCGGGTCTGACCACATCTCCTCGATGAAGCGCACCGGCCCGACCGCGATGTCCAGCCTGTCCAGGTACTCGATCCAGTAGGCGTTCGGGTGCTGCTGGAATTTCGCCTCGCACAGCGCAACCAGAGAGAGGCCGACTTCCCGAAGGTTCGCTGGGTCAAATCCCGGCTCGTAGCGCGGGTCCGTGAAGTTCAGCGCCTTGCGGAAGCGCTCGCGCGGGCCCGGCCCAAGGCAGCCGACCACAAGGTAGGAATCCTTCGTCTTGTAGGGGCGGTAGTAGACGTTCCCCGCGAGTTCCGGCATCAACGCGCGGCGCTCAGCGTAGACCTCCGCGATGTCGGCGCCGCGTGCGCGAGCCCCGTGGATGGCCGCGAGCCGGCGTTCCCGCGCTTCAACGTCCATAGCCACGATTTCCCGCGAGCCTGCCTGCAACGCCAGCGAGGAGAGCAGGAGCGACGAGTTGATGGCCTGGCCCTGGCCGGTCCGTTCGCGATGAAACAGCGCGGCCGTGATAGCCCAGGCCAGGGCAACGCCGGTCACGACATCCGCGGGCGCGAACCCGATTTGCATCGGCAGACCGTTTTGGACGTTCGGGTTCGATGTCGTCAGGCCACTCATCGCCTGCGCGACGATGTCATAACCGCGGCGGTCCTTGTCCGGCCCGAGCTTTCCGAAGGCGCTGTTCTCGGCGTAGATGATGTCCGGCTTGATCTTCCGCGCCGACTCGTAGTCGATGCCGAGCGCTTCGGGCACGCCCGGCCGGTAGTTGGTGAGCAGCACATCCGCCCAGCGGATGAGGGCGTCGCGGATGGGGGCCGAGCGAGCATGCTTGAAATCCAGGGCGAGGCCGCGCTTCCCGCGGTTCTGGGTGAGGAAGCCCTTGCTTTCCTTGGGGATGATCTCGGCCTGGAGGCGCCACGGCTCGCCCTCCAGCGGCTCAACCTTGACCACGTCAGCGCCCATCTCCGAAAGCAACGAACCGGCGAGCGGCCCGGCGATGATCTGGGTGCAATCGAGGATGCGAACGCCTTCCAGGGCGCCTGGCATAGACACGCTCCGAACGGGGGATGTGCCGGGACTATACCCCCGCCCGGCCCAGCGTGAACGGCCCTGTAAGGCGAGGCTGGAACCGCCGCTCTCCCGGCTTCGGGAAACTCGCGCGGGATAGCGCGTGGCAAACGAGCGCAGGGGGCGGCAAAGTGGCTGGGATGGTTTCGAATCAGCCAGGGCCAGGGCTTTGCGCCCTCTGCCGCCACGCCAGGCAGGTCGTCAGCGGCCGCGGCTCCGTCTTCTTAATGTGCGAGCTGGCAAAGAGCGACCCGCGGTTCCGGAAGTACCCGGCGCTCCCGGTGCTGCGCTGCGCGGGGTTCAAAGAAAACGACCCCGACGCGCCGGGCTGAGCGAGGGCCCCACCCACCCGCTAACCGCAGGCAGGCCGCATCCAACCGCGACCCGTCGTTGAACCGCGACCCATCGGGAGCGGATCGTGACCAGGCCACCATGTCACGAGTCAGCGAGCGAGTTCGTGGTGGACGCGTACTCAGTCCTCAGTCCCTTGCACTTTCAACTGATTCACGCCGACCCATCGGGAGCGGATCGTGACCAGCCCACCAGGTCACGAGTCAGCGAGCGAGTTCCTGAGCCCGGATGGTGGGTGGCTACCGTGCGGCTCTCTCACTTAGCCGTGATCCGCTCCCGGAAGGGTCGCGGTTCCGTCCGTTCCGACACCCTAATCCGTGGACGCGTCCTCAGTCCTTTGCACTTTCAACTTCCCCCCAGGCGGCCCAACCACGAGCTGCCATGCCCTCAATACGCACACAACGCTGGTCATTCTGTAAAGCGGTGTGGTATGGTTCGCGTCCGGCTGAAAGCGGGGTAGCTACCGGCGGGGTACCCGACGCGATTGAAACGGGGCTTGATGCCATCTCCCATTGCATCAAGCCCCATGCTTCCCGAATGCTTCGGGCGAGCGTCCTACGGACTAAAAGCGCGCTCGGTTAGGTAGCTACCTCCTTTCAGCCAACCTCGCCACACTCCCCTCTCCCAACGGCCTGCTTGAATTCAACGAGCGAATGTTCCGCCGCAGG
>JAXLXA010000034.1:0-14034 GCA_046328215.1 Dehalococcoidia bacterium
ACCCGTACACGGACACGCCGGCGTGCGAGTACTTCGAGCGGACGAAGTCGGCGGCGCGGCGGTAGACGCTTTCGCCACCAAGCCGCGGGATTCACCCAGACCAGGGTCGCGCGGGTAGAACGTTCACGCCGCTTCACCGTCCATCGCAGATAGAACGTTGCCGCTCTACCCTTTGTGAGCATGCGAAACGCGCTCCTGGTCACGTGTCTGGTGGTCGCGACGGCACTCGCGGCATGCGGCGATGGACCGGACAGCGCAACCCCGGTGGCAACAGCGACCATCGACCAGACCGCCGCCGATCCCGTTGGCCTACCCGTGTTCGGCCCGGCGACCCAGAACCTCGTCTTCCAGGGCGTCGTTGAAGGCGAAATGACGGATGCGGACACGAGTTGCGCATGGTTCCGCGGGTCATCGCCGGAGAAGGGCCGCTTCCAACTGCTGGCCCAGGCCTTCATGTCCGGCCAACGCCATTCGATCCGGCTAATCATCAACGGGTACACAGGCCCGGGTGAGTACAGCTGGGACGGCGTGCCGGGCAGCGGCCCGGAAGTCACGATCGAAGTCGACAGTAAGCAGAAAGGCCACGCCCACGTCTTCGTGGCCGATCCCGGTGACAACGGGGACCTCGAAGGGACCATCTCCTCGCCGGACCAGGGGCGCGTCACGGGCCAATTTCAGTGCCCGGGCATCCCAAAGTAGTCAGCCGGCGATCGGGACCGGAGCGCGCCCAGATTCAAGACTGTTCATAAGACTGGTACAATATCTAGTGCCCGGACTGTTGACTCCCTACTAGATGTTGATCCATACTCGCCTTCGCGCCGCAACGAATTGTTTAGGCGCATACACTCTTCACGGGATTATGTCCGACAGTGCGCTGCCCTTATTGCCACTTCCGCGACTCCAAGGTGACCGATAGCCGGGCGAACGACGACGGCATTCGCCGGCGGCGGCAGTGCATTGCCTGCGGCGAGCGTTTCACCACGGTCGAGACCGTCCAGTTCTCGACCGTGCAGATCCTGAAGCGCGACGGCCGGCGCGAAGAGTTCTCCAGGGAGAAGCTGCTTCGCGGCCTGCGCAGCGCCTGCGCCAAGCGCAACATCTCGGTCGCGCAACTCGAAGCCATCGTTTCGGACATCGAAGCCAGGGTGAACTCCGACAACCGGCCGGAGTTGCCATCGCAGGTCCTGGGAGAACTGGCGATGGACGCCCTTCGGCGCCTGGACCACATCGCCTATATCCGCTTCGCCTCTGTCTATCGCTCCTTCACGGACATCGAGTCCCTCAAGGAAGCCGTCGAGGCGCTCGAATCCGGCCGGGTGCCGACACCGGAAGAGCGGGACCTTCAGCTCGCATTCCCGGAAGCCGCGCCGGAAGTTCGCGGGCCGCGCCTGCTCCAGGACGTGGAGAGCCGCCACTACGCCGAGTCGGTGGTCTAGCGATGAAGATCTGGGAAGTCCACGCGCTGCACTCTCGCGGGCATGTCCGGACCACGCCGGAAGGTCACTGCGACATCGACGGGTTGCTGCTCAGCGAGAAGGCCTACCTGCTCGCGATTCGCGACATGCGGCCGCAACAGTTGCTCGCCCTTGTCGAAGACCTCGGTCCGGAGAACGCCGCGGCTGAGCTCCTGAACTACTACGCATCACCCGAGCCGGGCCACCTCGGCCGTTCGCTTGCGGCGGGCAGGTCACGCCTGGGCGACCCGATGATCCTGCGGAGCGATGAAGCGCGGCTCCCCGCCCGGGAGTTCGCAACCTGAGCATTTCACTGGACAGTTAGAACGTTTGTTCGGTATCCTGCCCGTCCACCCCGGCGGGCGCAGTCATTCCACAAGCACGTCAGTTCAATGGGAGGAACACCATGGTCACCACTACACCCGACATTCGCGGCGCCGGCGGCGGCGATTTCGAGCCCCGCGAGCTTTCCGAAAACGCGAAAGTGGTCATCGAACGCCGCGTTGCCCGCCGCAACGAAGCGGGTGACGCTGTGGAAACGCCTGAGCAGGTGTTCCGGCGCGTGGCGCGCAACCTCTCCGAGGCCGAGCTGCGCTTTGGCGGCACCGAAGGCGACCGCGCCGCCGCTGAAGAATCGTTCTACCGGCTGATGGCGTCCCTCGACTTCCTCCCGAACTCCCCGACCCTCGTGAACGCCGGGCGCGAACTGCAGCAGCTCTCCGCCTGCTTCGTCCTGCCCGTGGAAGACTCGATCGAAGGCATCTTCGAGGCGATCAAGCACACGGCGATGATCCACAAGTCCGGTGGCGGTACCGGCTTCGCGTTCTCCCGCCTGCGCCCCGCCAATGACCGTGTGCAGTCCACCATGGGCGTCGCCAGCGGACCGGTCTCCTTCATGCGGGTCTTCGACTCCGCTACCGAGGCCATCAAGCAGGGCGGCACGCGCCGTGGCGCGAACATGGGCATCCTCCGTGTCGACCATCCGGACATCGACGAGTTCATCGCGATGAAGGCCGACATGACCACGCTCCAGAACTTCAACATCAGCGTGGCCGTGACCGAGCCGTTCATGAAGGCGGTCGAAACCGGCGGCACGTTCGATGTCATCAACCCGACAAACGGCCAGGTCGTTGGCCAGCGGGACGCCCGCAAGGTCTGGGAGACGATGTTCGCGAACGCCTGGAAGAACGGCGACCCCGGGGTCATCTTCATCGACCGCATCAACGCCGGCCGGGCGAACCCCGTCCCGCCCCGCGGCCCGGTCGAATCGACCAACCCGTGCGGCGAACAGCCGCTCTACCCGTACGACTCGTGCAACCTCGGTTCCATTAACCTGGGGCACTTCACCCGGGGCGTGGCTGGCAACAAGACGGTGGACTTCGAGGCGCTTGGCACCGTCGTCCGCAGGACCGTCCACCTGCTCGACAACGTCATCGAGATGAACAACTACCCGATCCCGGAAATCGCCGAAACCTCGCACGCCATCCGCCGCATCGGCCTCGGCGTCATGGGCTGGGCCGACCTGCTGATCGAGTTGCGCGTCCCGTACGACTCCGAGGAAGCACTCACCACCGCGCGCGAAGTGATGTCGCACATCCAGCGCGAAGCCGATGCCGCCTCGGAGCAACTGGCGCGCGTGCGCGGCAACTTCCCGGACTGGAGCGAGTCGATTTACGGCCCGGGCGGCATGGAGGGCCCCCGGCCGATGCGCAACTCCACGCGCACCACCATCGCGCCCACCGGCACGCTCAGCATCATCGCGAACTGCTCCGGCGGGATCGAGCCGGTGTTCTCGCTGGCCTTCATCCGCTCCCACTACCTGGACAAGGACGACCCGACGAAGCGCACCGAACTGGCCGAAGTCAACGAGCAGTTCGAGGCCGTGGCGAAGGCGGAAGGTTTCTACAGCGACGAGCTCATCCGCTTCCTCGCGGAAGGCGGGCACCTGGAAGAGCGCGCCGAAGTGCCACAGTGGGTCAAGGAAACCTTCGTCACCGCGCATGACATCGCGCCCGATTGGCACGTGCGCATGCAGGCGGCCTTCCAGGAATTCACCGACAACGCGGTCTCCAAGACGATTAACTTCCCGAACAGCGCGACCGTCGATGACGTCCGCACCGCCTACGAACTGGCCTACCGGACCGGCTGCAACGGCATCACCATCTACCGCGACGGCTCGCGCGAACTGCAGGTGCTCAAGCACGCCGACAAGTCCGACGGCGAGAAGGCCATCGAAGCGGCCCAGGCAATCATCACGCAGGCGATGGGGCCGGTGCGGCGCAAGCTCCCGGACGAACGCCAGGCCATCACGCACAAGTTCCGGGTCGGCGAGCAGGAAGGCTACATGACGGTCGGCCTGTTCGACGACGGCACGCCCGGCGAGGTGTTCATCAACGTCAACAAGCAGGGCTCGACGGTCTCCGGCCTGATGGACACCGTGGCGATGCTCACCAGCTACGCCCTGCAGTACGGCGTCCCGCTGTCCGAACTGTCGGCGAAGCTGAAGAACACGCGCTTCGAACCCAGCGGCCCGACCAGCAACCGCCAGATCCCGATCTCGACAAGCATCGTGGATTACGTCTTCCGCTGGCTTGAGCTGAAGTTCGACGGCGCGAACAGCGCCATCCAGCCGACGCTCATCCCCGCCCAGGAGATCGTGGAGAGCACGAACCCGAGCGTAGCCGCGACGAAGCACTCTGACGCCGTCGCCAGCGGCGTGGGCTGCCCCGAATGCGGCGCGGTCCTTTACTACGCCGAGGGCTGTCTGATCTGCCACAACTGCTTCTACAACAAGTGCGGCTAGACCGAAGTCTGGGTGTAGTCGCAGGGGAGCCCGGCAATTCCGGGCTCTCTTGCTATACTCAGACCATGGCACAAACTGTTGCGAAAGAAGAACTGCACCGGCTCATCGACAGCCTCCCTGACGAACCGACGTGGGACGAGGTGCGCTACGTCGTATTTGTTCGGACACAAATCGAGGAGGGCCAACGGTCAGCCCGCGAGGAAGCTACCTTGACCACCGAAGAGCTGCTAGCTGAGTTTGGACTTACCCCGGACGAATGAAGGTCCGGTGGTCGCAGAAAGCGAAGAGCGACATTCGTGCCATCCGCGCCCAGCGTGCGAAGTACTCGGTAGAATCGTCAGACGCGCTCGTGAGGGCCTTGGCTCGTCGCACCCGCCAGTTGGCGGAGTTCCCTGACTCGGGCCGAATGATCCCGGAGTTCGAGAACACCTACCTCCGAGAGCTAATCGAACAGGAATTTCGGATCATGTACGAGCGGTTTCCCGACAGCATCGTGATCATCTGCGTCATTCCGGCGCGGATGTCGCTGCTCGACTAAGCCCCTACTCCCCGCTCCACGTCACCTTCGGCATGCGCGCTAGCCCCGCCGCGTACACCGCGACTGCCAGCGCTCCGAGCACTGCAAAATCGATCCCCAGCCCGATGAAGCTGTCGGCTGAGGCAGCGTAGGTGGCTAGTTCGAGGGCGTCGACCGCGTAGGTCAGCGGGTTCACGAACGCGAGGATGCGCAGCCAGGTCGGCAGGTCGTTTATCGGGAAGAAGGCGCCGCTGAAGAAGAGCAGCGGGAAGAGCGCGAGATTCATCAGCAGGTGGAAGCCCTGCATCGACTGGATGCGCGAAGCCAGTGCCTGCGCGAGCCCGGTCAGCATGAGGTTCACGAGGATAACCGCCGCCAGGGCAATCGCGATGCCGGGGATGATGCCGTACTGCCACTCGAAATCGACGAACGGCGCGGCGGCGAGCAGCACGATGATGGCCTGGACCACGCCGATGACCAGCGCCGCCAGTGACTTTCCGAGCAGCAACGTGCGCGGAGCATGCGGCGTAGAAAGGAGCAGGCGCAGCAGACCGCTATCGCGGTCGCGGTAGTAGGACGCGCTGGAGAAGGTGGAGGAGAACACCGAGGTCATAACCACGGTCCCGGCCACCAGGTACGCCGTAAAATCCCCCGCCTGGAGATTCGCGGGCTTCAGGCCGTGCGAGACGCCGTTCCCAAGGAAGACGAGGAACAGCAGCGGCGTGAGCATCGAGCTGTACAGCTGAGAGCGGGAGCGCACGACGGCCATCAGGTCCCGCGAAGCGAGCGTCATGGCGGCGTTCACTTCGCTGCCCCTTCGCTACGGCGGCGGACGTGCTGGAAGTAGGCATCCTCCAGCGAAGCCGTCCCGATCGTGACCGAGCGGATAGTGCCGGGAGCGGCTTCGAACAGGCGAGGGACGAACGTTGACGCGTCGTCCGTGGTGATAACCACCGTATCCCCATCCCGGGCGAGGTCGCCGCTGCCCGGGATGGCCGCGATCCGCGCGGCCGTGGCGTCGGACGTGTCCGCCAGGCCAATGCGGACAGACTCGCGCCGCAGCCCGGCCTTCAGTGACGCAGGCGTCCCGCTCACCACCACTCGCCCGCTCTGGATGAACGCAACGTTGTCGCAGACGGCGTCAGCCTCGCCGAGGTCGTTTGTCGCAAGCAGGACGGTCGTGCCCTTCGCGCCGTCAAGCAGTTCGCGCCAGAGGATAGAGCGCTCCTCCGCGTCGATCCCCGTGGTGGGCTCGTCCAGCAGGAGCAGGCCGGGGTGGTGGAGCAGCGCCCGGACCACTTCGAGCCGGCGCCGCATGCCACCGGACAGCCCGCCCACCGCGTCATCCGCGCGGGCGCCGAGCCCGAACTTCTCGAGGAGCTGGAAGCTGCGAGCGCGGAGCTCCGCGGCCGGCACGCCAAACAGGCGCCCCGAAAAGCGAAGGTACTCGTTGACCTTCATAAGCGGGTCAGCCGTGTTCTCCTGGAAAACCGTGGCCACGCGCCGTAACAGCTCGCGCGACGCCGGCTGACCGAAGATTTCGACCGTCCCCGAATCGGCGGGCTGCATCGCCGCGAGCATCGCAATGAACGTGCTCTTGCCGCTTCCGTTCGGCCCGAGGAGGCCGAAAACTCCGCCCTGGGGCACGTCCAGCGAAAAACCTTCCAGTGCGATCCGGTCGCCGTACCGCCGGGAAACGTTGATTGCGCGGATCGCCTGGTCAGTCATGAATTCGCAGTGTCACACACGGCGCGCCACGGACAACCAATCGGGCCGCTCATGCTCAGACGGCGACGAGCGACGCGACCATGTACTGCATCGCAATGATCAGAATGATGGCGATCATCGGGCTGAGGTCGATCATGCCCGTGTTGGGCATGATCCGCCGGATGGGCTCGACGATCGGCTCCGTGACGCGATGGAGCATCTGGAACAGCGCGCTCGACTGGTCAACCGGGAACCAGCTCAGCAGCGAGCGGGCAATCACGGCCCACATCAGGATGTTGAGGAAGGTCAGGGTTAGCTGGGCAACGTAGGGGTTTATGGTCGCATCTCCGGGGCGGGCAACCGTGGTGGAAACATCATAACAGAGTGGCCGGATGCCCCTCGAAACGGCCGCTTTACCGGCTCGCCGCTGATTGGACGACGATGACCATTACGTACAGCACGCCGATAACGATCATCCCCGACAGGTCGATCATCATCCCGCGGGGCATGAACTGCCTCACTGGTGCGAGCAGAGGTTCGGTAACCGTGACCAGCAGCCGGGCGAACTCGTTGTCCCGCGAAACCGGGAACCAGGAGAACAGAGAACGCACGAGGATCGCCACGATCAGGCCGTAAAGCACGATGGTAAAAAGCAACGCGACCTGGTCGTTCACGACTTGCCCAGTTCGATGGCGCGCTGGTGCGCCGCGCGGACGCACTCGATAACAGCCGCCCGGAAGGCGCCCTTTTCCAGCGCGAGCAGCCCGGCGGCTGTCGTGCCCGCAGGTGAGGTGACCTGGGCGCGAAGGTCGGCGGCACTCTTGCCGCTTTCGAGCGCGTACTGCGCCGAGCCGAGCACGGTCTGGAGGACCATCTCCTCGGCGGCTGCCCGCGGAAGGCCCGCCGCCACGGCACCTTCCACGAGTGATTCGACGAACAGGAAGACGTAGGCCGGCCCGCTCCCGCTCACCGCCGTAGCCATGTCCAGCTTCTTCTCGTCATCGAAGTAAATCTCCCGGCCGATGGCGGACAGCAAGCGGGAGACGAAGTCTCGTTGCTCGGCGGTGACGTCCGCCGTCGCGGTCCATGCGCTCATACCCGCCTTCACCGCGGCGGGAGTGTTGGGCATGACCCGGACGACCGCGCGGTGGTCGAAGGCGGCTTGCAGGCTCGCGATGGTCGTCCCGGCCATGATCGAGATCAACACCGCGCCAGGACTCAGTTTCCCGTGGACGCTCGCCATCTCCTGCGGCTTCACGGACAGCAGCACGGCGTCGGCGCCGGCCATGGAGTCGTAGCCCTCCGCCACGCGCACTCCGTAGACGGACGCCAGGACGCCGCGGCGGGCCGCCAGCTTTTCCACGACCGTCACCGCATCTCGGTCGAACAAGCCCGCATCGAGCGCCGCGCCAAGGATGGCCTCGCCCATCACTCCGCCACCGACGATACACACCTTCACGCGCGTTCTCCGAAAATCGCCCGCCCAACGCGGACGAAAGTGGCACCTTCTTCGATGGCGACCTCGTAGTCGTTCGTCATGCCCATGGAAAGTTCGCGCAGGCCGTTGGCTTCGGCCAGCTCGCGCAGCCCGCGAAAGACCGGCCGGACCAGCTCGGCATCGTCGACGTGAGGAGCCACCGTCATCAGGCCGCGCACGTCGATCTGCGGCAGCGCCGCCGCTACCTTCAGTAGCGAGGCAACCTCAGGCGGGGTGACGCCAAACTTCGATGGCTCTTCGGCAACGTTCACTTCGATCATGATGCGCGCGGGGGCCGACGCCGCAGCCGCGATCGCTCGCAGGAGACGCTCGGAATCGACCGCGTGGAGTATAGCAAACGTACCCAGGGCGGCCCGGGCCTTGTTGGTCTGAAGGTGGCCGATGAGGTGCCAGCGGATGGCCTCGCCGTCCAGCTCTTCGGCCTTGGCCACGCCTTCCTGGACACGATTCTCACCGAAGTCGGCCACGCCCGCGGCGAGTACGTCGCGCACCGCGGCGGCGGGCCAGGTCTTGCTTACGGCAATCAACGTCACAGCATCGGGCGCGCGTCCGGAGCGCTCAGCCGCGAGTGCGATCCGGTTGCGAACGGCGGCCACTCGCTCCGCGGCCAGCGGCTGCGACGTCTCTGCGGGCGTCACAGGAGCTCGGGCGGGTGTTTTGCTTCCCACACGCCCCGCGCAACCACGGCCCCGACGATCAGCACCAGGAGCGCCAACCCGAGCCAGCCGCTGATCGTGAACGCGTAGATGATGAAGATGATGCCGAAGACCGCGCCGAAGAGCAGCCCGAGCGGCAGGGCGAGCGTCTTGAAGACGACCCAGATGATGGTCAGCGTTTCGCGCCAGGAACTATCGGAGGTGTCCTTCTTCGGAGGCTCACCGGACCCGTAGTAGAAGCCCATGCCGCCAGTCTACTCCGTCGCCGCCAAAGCCCCCGCGGTCAGGAGGCCTCACCGGCCGCGTTGAACGACCAGAGGTCGATATTCGGCACGGGAAGGTCATAGGTGGCAAGGATGGACGTGATGTTCGTCCGGTGCTCCACGCCGTGGTGATAGGCCTGGAAGAGCGGGATATACGCGGGGAAGTCGAACGGCTGGCCGCGGAACGTCCCGCTGAGGCGGTCCGTCTCCTCGGTTCTGCCGGCAATGGCAATCAGTCGCTCCGAGTTCTCGACCGCGATCTGCCGTAGTTGGGTCAACGACGGCCCGGGTGGCGGTGACGCGTCGAAGTCAGCCTGCCGGCCCTCGAGCACGTCGATGAACCGGACTTCGTTGTAGAGCATGTGGGTCAGGGTCTCGGCGATGGCGCCGAAGCCGCCCGGTGCTCGGCGGTCAAGGTCTTCCGCGGGTCGCCCGGCAAGATGGTCGATGAGCGTGAGCGTGGCCCAGCGGTGGTGGCGGTAGAGGTGGGGAAGCGTCGTCATGCCTCCAGTATGGCTTCTCGCGCGGCGGCACTGCCTCATCCGGAAGCACGAAAAAGGCGCCCTCAGTGGGGCGCCTTTCTGGTGCTGAGCCGGGAACGTTACGCGAGGGCGGCCTTGGCCTGGCCCGCGAGGGTCTCGAACGCGTCGGGCCGGGTGACGGCGAGGTCCGCCAGCTGCTTCCGGTCGAGTTCCACGCCGGCCACCTTCAGGCCGTGGATAAGGCGACTGTAGGTGAGGCCGTGGAGCCGGGCGGCAGCGTTGATGCGCATGATCCAGAGTTCGCGGAAGTCGCCCTTCTTGTCACGGCGGTCAACCCAGCTGTAGCGCAGCGAATGGAGCATGCTCTCGTTCGCGCGCTTGATCAGGCGGTGCCGTTGGCCGGCGTGGCCCTTCGTCAGGTCAAGGATCTTCTTGTGGCGGCGATGGGACGTGACGCCACGCTTCACTCGGCTCATGGTTGGTTCTCCTCGGGGTCCGGGTTACTGGCCGGAGAGCAGGCGCTTGATAGTCGGCGCGTGCGACGGTGCGACTTCAACGGTTCGCCCGAACTTCACAGTGACGGGCTGGCGCTTCTTGCGACGGAAGTTATTCCGGCTTCCGTACATTCTCACTATCTTTCCGCCGCCAGTTACGCGGAAGCGGCTGGCAGCGCCTTTGTGGGTCTTCAGCTTCGGCAATTCAGTCTCCTGCTTCGTCGTCGTCTTCGACGGCGGCGTCGTCATCTTCGTAATCGTCGTCGCCAACCACCGGCGCTGCTTCCGCTGCGGCGGTGATCGCTTCGTCTTCTTCCTCTTCCACCGGCGCCTGTCCGGCTTCGGCGGCAGCGGCGGCGGCGCGAGCCTTGGCCGCGATCTTCTTCTTGTCCGGCGCCAGGATGATGGTCATGTGACGCCCTTCGAGCATCGCGTCCTTCTCCAGGGTGGCGATGTCGTCGAGCCTCGACTGCACACGGTCCAGCAATGCCTTGCCGATCTGCGGGTGGGTGATTTCGCGCCCGCGGAACATGACCGTGACTTTGACCTTGTCTCCTTGCTTCAGCAGCTTGGCTGCCGTCCGCGTTTTGAAGTCGACGTCGTGCTCGTCGATCTTGGGCTTCATGCGCACTTCGCGGAGTTGGACATTCTGCTGGTGCTTCTTGGCTTCGCGTTCTTTTTTGGCCTGCTCGTACTTGAAGCGGCCAAAGTCCATGAGGCGAGCAACCGGTGGGCTGGCCTGGGCGGCCACTTCAACCAGGTCAACTTCGCGCTCGCGCGCCATTTGCAATGCTTCTGCCGTCCGCACGATGCCGATTTGGCGCCCTTCTTCATCAATGACGCGCAGTTCCGGGACGCGGATACGTTCGTTGATCCGCGGCTCCGGTGGTGCCGGCTTCGGTGGTACTTTTGATCGCTTCCTCAAACTGCTCCCCGGGCAAAGATAGACAGCTTCGGATAATAGCAGCCGCCATACATCCTGTATATCCGCACACCACCGCTGGCCCCTACCATGAGCGCGATGCAACCCGTTACCACCGCCGTCATCCTGGCCGCAGGGCTGGGCACCCGCATGCTGCCCGCCACGAAATCCGTGCCGAAAGAGATGCTCCCCATCGTCGACCGGCCCCTCGTGCAGTACTGCGTCGAAGAAGCCATCGAAGCCGGCATCACGCGCATCGTCTTCGTCATCGCCAAAGGCAAAGAGGCGATCAGGGAGCACTTCCAGGCGGGCGCCCGCGTTGAACTGGCGCTGCGCGAGACCGGCAATGTGCAGATGGCCGAGGAGCTCGCTCGCATCGGCGCCGCTGCCGCCTTCGAGTACGTCCACCAGGAAAAACAACTGGGCATCGCCCACGCGGTCAACTGCGCGCGAGCGCAGCTCGAAGGCGCGCCGTTCGCGCTCATGTTCCCGGATGACCTGCTCCTCGGCGGCATCTCCTGCGTCCAGGAACTGTGCGACGCCTACACGCGGACCGGTGGCAGCGTCATTGCCGTGGAGCACGTCGCCGACGCGGACGTGCCGCAATACGGCATCGTCGACCCGGTGAGCGACGTCAACCCCGCGCGGCTTCGCAGGGTCGTCGAAAAGCCGAAACTGGAAGACGCGCCTTCGCGCCTGGGCATCGTCGGGCGCTACATCCTGAGCGAAAGAATCTTCGAGCACATAGACCGCATCCCACCGGGCGCGAACGGCGAACTGCAAATCACCGACGCGCTGGCAAGCCAGATCGCGGCCGGCGAGACCGTCTCGTGCTTCCAGTTCTCCGGCCGCCGGTTCGATACTGGACGCCCGCTCGGGTACCTTACTGCTGCGGTAGCCGCGGCGATGGAGCGGCCGGGTCTTTCCGGCGCGCTGCGAGACCGTCTCGTCCCACTTCTCGCTGAAGGGTGAACCACCCATGCGCATCCTCGCCATTGGCTATCCACTGCCGAACGTCGCTATCGATAACTACAACGCGCTCACCGCGCCGAGCTACAACGACTACGACGCCCTGATTGTTGACCCGGCCAGTGTGACCCACGTGGCCAAAGAGCTGGCAGACGGCGAGGCCACCTACGAGGCGTTCGACGACCGGCCCGTGATCAACGCACCGACCACGGCATCGGCCGTGTCAGCGGCCGAACAGCTTCGGCGGCGAGCCGACGAGACTCGCAGGCTGCTCGAATCCGGCGGGCTCGTAGTCGTATTTGGCCGGCCAGACGCGATACAGGGCGGCATCCTGGGATTTGAAGGCTGCGATCGCTACCACTGGCTGCCCGCACCCGGGGGGATCTCCTGGAGTGCCCCCCACCTCAAGCCAGCCGAGGGCCGGACGGTCCGCATCGTCGCCGAAGACCACCCGTTCGCGGCCGTGCTGCGGAGCGCGCGCGAGGACACGAAGTACCGGGTGGTGTTCGACGACCGCCAACCAGAAGTGCGCCGCCACGGGAAAGTGATCGCGACAGGCGGAGCGGGCGTCCCGATCGCGATGGAATTCCCCGTGCTGGGTGGCCAGGTGGTGTTCCTACCGATCATGGCGGATAGCCCGTACTCGAACCGATCGAGCCTCGCGGAGGCGCTCGTTGATGCCTGCCGGCAACACACAGGCAGCGAGCACGGCGCCGCGGCCCCGTACTGGGTGCGCGCGCAGGCTCTGCCGGGCCTGGAACAACTGGAAGCCGAACTCGAAGAAGCCGACACCGCGGCGGTCGATGCGCGCGCCCACGCCGACCACGTGCGCGACCGGCATGACCTGCTGGCGCGCCACCGCCGCCTGCTCTGGGAGGACGGCCCGCAGTTCACCGGGGCGGTCGTCGATGCCTTGCGGCTCCTGGGCTTCACCGTCCAGCACACGGCCGGCGACCCCATCGTCGTCGAGCACGAGGGTGACCGGGCCTTCCTGGAGGTGGAGAGCGCGCGGGAGCAGGTCGTGGAGTGGCCGTACATCCGCCTGCAGCGCCGGCTGGAGCAGCATCTGCTGAAGCAAGGCGAATCGCTGAAGGGCGTCATCGTGGCGAACGGCTGGCGCGAAAAGGACCCGGAACAGCGCGAGGAAGAACTGAGTGCGCCGCTCCGCATCGCTTGCGAGAATTACCGCTACGCGCTGCTCAGCGCGCGCTCGCTCTTCGAGCTGGTGCGGCGCGCGCTCGGTGGCGCCGACGACGCTGCGCTGCTGGCCATCCGGCGCCGCATCATGAGCGGTGCCGGAATGGTCACCTTCGCGGAACTGACCGGTGAGGAGATCGAAGAACAGCAAGAGCGCGGCCCGATTTTCTAGCGCGGCTGTGACTGACGGCAGGGCGGCACGGTAAGCTTCGCGCCATGGTCAAGATTATTCGCCCCAACGAACGCGACAGCGGCACCGCCCAGACGCCCGGCATGGTCCGTCAGGCAGGCATTTCGAACGCCCTCACCGGCTCGGAAGGCCTCTGGATGGGCACCGCAGTCAACTCACCGGGGGCGTGTTCGGCGGCTCACCACCACGGCCACAACGAGTCGGGCATTTACATCCTGCGCGGGCGCGTCCGCTTCCGCTGGGGCGAAAAATTGGAACACGAGGCAGTCGCCGAACCGGGCGACTTCGTCTTTGTCCCGCCCTACGAAGTCCACATGGAAGAGAACCTGGACCAGGACGGGGAGGCGGAACTGCTGCTCGCGCGCAACAGCCAGGAACAGATCGTGGTGAACGTCCCGGACCCGAGAAGCTAACCCGGAGCGACAGCGACGTGGTTGGCCGGACTCAACTGAAGGGCTAGCCCGGAGCGACAGCGACGCGGTTGGCCGGACTCACCCTTCCGATACTCGTTCAGACTGATGCCCACGTACTTCATCACGTTCACGACCTACGGAACCCGACTCCACGGAGATGAGCGAGGAAGCGTCGATCGGCACACCAGCGGCACTGCTGCTCCCATGCTGGAGCCACACGCGGGCCGCGAACACGTCGCCCGAGCGTCGATGAGCGGGCAGCCGGTGACACTGGGCGTTACGGAACGCGAGGTGGTGGAAGACGCTATCCACCACGTCTGCGAGCGTCGCGGATGGAAGCTTCACGCACTAAACGTCCGCAGCAACCACGTCCACGCAGTGCTTTCAGCCGAGCAACGACCCGACGACGTCATGATCGCCTTGAAGGCGTGGGGCACCAGATTCCTTGCGGACCGAAGTCTCCGAGAAC
>JAXLXA010000035.1:0-8212 GCA_046328215.1 Dehalococcoidia bacterium
CTTCCGCCTTCGCTGCCTCTGCGGGGCCCAATTCCCGAGTCGTGTTCCTGGGTTTAGTGGCCACGGTCTTGCCGGTCCAGGCGGCGCTGGGCGATGCCAGGCAGGAGGGGGATGCGGGCGGCTTCGCGGGCATAGGTTGATTCGCCCCTCTGGACGGCGAAAAAGGCGCCCCAGAGGTAGCCCACGTGGGAGCTGGCGAACATCCACGGTTTCGGGGCGCGATTGAGCATGCCGTAGAACATGTGGCCAATCTGGCGGGCGGCGCGGAGTTCCGGCATGACCTCGCAGTCGATGTCGCGCTGGTAGGCGGAAATCGTCCCGCCGCCGAGGCCGCGCAGGATGTTGCGAGCGGCCAGCCGGCCCGATTCGACCGCATACGAGATGCCCTCCTCCGTGAACTCGTCGGCAAGGCCGGCGCTGTCTCCCGCGAGGAGGGCGCGTTCGCTGGCGATGGTTTCGCCGCCACGACGGAAGCGGACCTTGTGGCCGCGGGCGACGTCGACGTCAGCAGCGCCGAGGCCCAGCGCCGTGATGTAGTCGCGGACGCGGTCCTTCATCGCCGGCGCCTGGTTCGGGTGCAGGACGATGCCGATGGAGAGGATATCCGCTTTCGGAAAGAGCCAGGCGTAGCCCCACGGCTTGTAGCCGAGTTCGATGAGTGCCGTGCCGCGAAAGGCCCTCCGGCGGATTGCCGGCGCGCGTACTTCGACTTCCCAGGCGGCGCATTCGGCGATGCCGCCGCCGAGACCGGCCATCTTTCCGACCGGTGAGTGGGCGCCGTCGGCGCAGACAATGTAGGGGGCCGTGGCCTCGAAGCCGTCCTCAGCACGGATGGTGACGTGGCCGTTCGCCTCGAGCGCGCGGACGGTTGTGCCCGGACGGAACTCCGCTCCCGCTTTGCGGGCCTGTTCGAGGAGGAGGGCGTCGAATCGCTCGCGCATCACCATGTGCGCGAACGGCTTGCCGGAGTCCTGGACGAAGCGGGAGGAGCCCTTGTGGCTGACCTGGAGCAGGCTCACCGAATCCTCGACGACGGAGTCTATCGGGAAGGGGAGGAGCTTCTCAGTCCGCAGCGGGACGCCGCCGCCGCAGGCCTTGTAGCGCGGGAACTGCGCGCGATCCAGGACGAGTACCCGTGCTCCGGCGGCGGCGAGTTCGCGTGAGGCGGTGCTGCCGGCTGGACCGGCGCCTACGACGATGCAATCGAATTCCGGCACGGAGAAACGGTAGCAGGCGCGGCCGGTCAGGTCTGTGTGCAGATGTCCCAGGCCTGGGCGATCAGGCGCCGCGCAACCTGGGCGCCGGGGCAGTGGTTTTCGACGCGGCGGCCGTCAAAGTCGCCGTAGTAGCGGGTGAAGATGCTCGAATCGTCGTCCATGCGGGCGAGCGCGTCCGCATAGGCGTCCCGCTCCGCCGCGCTGGGCGCCCAGCCATCGCCGACAGCCGGGCTGGTACCCAGAGGGCGGAATCGAGCAGGGCGGCCACGGAGTCGGTGCCAAGGCGGATTTCGGCGAGCTGATCGCACCAGGCCGCGAGGCGGGCCAAGTTCATCGAGGAGCGCGGCGACGGCGAGCCGCCAGGCTTCGACGCGTGGTTCGCCGTCGCGGGCCAGGTAGCCGAGGCGCACCACGTCCACGTCGAAGATCTCCGGATCCACCGCGTCGAGCAGCCGCGCGGCGAAACCGGGCTCGAACTTCGAGACCAGGATGACCGACTGAATGCCCGCACGATGCGTCGCGGGGTTTCGATGCCACGGGTCTTCGAGCCAGGCGGCGAATTGCCGCTCGTCCATGGGGGAATCGTACGGGTTGGTACCTGGTACCGGTACCTGGTACCTGGGTTCCGGGTGCGCGCGGAAGGTGCTGCTGCGAGAATCGCAGGGTGACACGCGAAGAGCTGTTTCGCATGACGGAACTGACGACTTGCGGTGGGTGAGCATCCAAGGCGGGCCTGAGGCCCTGGCGCAGGTGCTGTCGCCGCTAGCCGGTCTGTTCGACCCCACCGGGCATGCGAAGTCCTGGTTGGCATGGGGGTCGCCGATGACGCGCCGCCTATCGCATCAACGCGAAAACGGTTGTGGCGACGCTCGACTTCTTCGCGCCCGTCGTGGATGACCCGTATACGTATGGAGCGATTGCGGCCGCGAACGCGATGAGCGCGATGTACGCGATGGGCGGCGAGGTGCTCGCGTTGAACATCGCGGCGTTCCTCGAGGACTTGCCGGTGGAGGTGCAGACCGCGGTGTTGCGCGGCGGTGCCGAAAAGGTGCGAGAAGCGGGCGGCGTGATTGCCGGGGGCATACGGTCTGCACCAGGAACCGAAGTACGGACTGAGCGTGCTGGGGCTGGTGCACCCGAGGCGATCCTCTCGAAGGCGGGATTGAGGCCGGGCGACGCGCTCTACCTGACGAAGCCGCTGGGGACGGGGACGATCCTTTCGGCGCAGCGGCAGGGAAAGGCGCAGGCCGCCTGGGTGGAAGCGGCAGCGGAATCGATGCTGCGGTTGAACCGGCATGCTTCGCACCTGGCGCGGGAGGCCGGGCTTTCCGCGGCGACGGACATCACGGGATTTGGGTTGCTGGGACATTTGTGGGAGATGGCCTCGCGTTCGGGGCTGAGTGTCGAGGTGGAGGCCGGAGCGGTCCCGTTGTTGCCGGGAGCGCTGGAGTGCTCGGCGCTCGGCGTGCACACCGGGGGTGAGGGGCGGAACCGGGACTGGGTGGGACACAAAGTGAGGTTTGCCGCCGGCGTCGATCCCGATGTGGCGGCGCTCCTGTTCGACCCGCAGACGTCCGGTGGGTTGTTATTGGCGGCTTCGCCGCGGAAGGCGAAGAGACTGGAGGCGGCGTTCGCGCGGGACGCGACCGAACTTTGGCGCATCGGGTCAGCCACGGCAGGAAGTGGCGGGCTTCGCATCACTGACTCATTCCTCTTGCGTGAGCAGTGGGACGCAGTTGGTCCGCGGGAAACGGGTCAGTAATCCCTTTGATTACGTCTACTTGATTTGGGTGATTCCATTCGCTTCAAGCCATGCGGCGGCGTAAGTGTCTACCCAATGCACGAGTCCGGGCTTGGAGCCACCCCCGTACGGACGCAGCTTGTGGCGGAGTCTTTCAAACGTCCGGTCCACCGAACGAACACTGCAACTCCGAACGGCCGCGATCTCCCGGTTTGTTAACCCGTCGGCAGCGTCGAGCATTAAGCGCAGCTCCCACGGTGACACTCTCTGGAGTTCTTCACGCCGCATTTCCATCGTCGAGGTCCCGATCCGGCTTAGTCGCCTTGCATAATAGCGACTCTCGGGGCGAACGACGGCAAACACGGGGCGAAAGAACCCCCTGTCGGGGCGGTTTGCCCCCTTACACCAACGGAGCGTGCGCAGCAAGCTGTGCGGCATTCTTGGGAAAGGGTGTAATCGATGAGACCGAAGATCAAGAAAGGCGAAGGGCTCGTGGGCGTAGTAGGCGTCCTCTTCGGAGCCTTAGCGCTGACCGTGCTGGGGCATGCAGTTGCTAGCTCGCAAGGCGCTGACGCCGCCGAGACCAAGGAAGGTAAATCCTTCATGATCGTGGTGGGAGCCGACGAAAAGGGCTGGGAGCCTCGTGTGCGCACTGAACTCGAACGAGTCGGCTACCCCGATCCTGACCAGGTCGTCGATAGGCTCAAGGCGAACCAAACGCAGCTTACCTTCGACTATGCACACCGCAACCTGTACGTCTCGACGGCACCCGCGCCTCTTTTCCGCTCCGCGCCAGACGCGTTCGACAACGACACGAGCTACTGTGGCTGCACCGTCGGCCAGTGGGGGAACGCCTTACTCAACGTGTACGACCCCACTGCCGTGATAGTTTACTGGTCTGGGCTCAAGATCATTCCGCCGTTTAGCTATCTCGCCGGGCCACTCTTCGAAACCTGCGGGAGCTACGCATGCACCTTCGTCACCGGTCATCAAGGCACCACGCACTTCTCCCACTCGGTCAGCGCTACGGTTGACACCGACGTGGACATCGCGGCCACCTGGTGCGGCGGCTAGGACTCGTAACGTTGTCCGAGCGCGACTACCTCCGGGCAATGTTCACTGTCGTCAAGACCGCCGGTTTAGAGGCGGCTGCGGCCGAGGGGAACGTTGGGGTGTTGGGTCTCGCCTACCAGAGATGCCTCAACGGCTTCAAGCATCTTCTTCCTCCGCCAGAGCTGAAACATCCGCACTCGGAGATACTGGAAGTCTGCGAAGGGATGATTAGGGCGTTGAGTTCGGTCGTTGAAATCAACCAGTTGACGGATCGTGAGTCGGTGCAGGACTTTGCGAAGCGCGGCGCGTTGGCGTTTGGCGCGCTGCAAGAAGCAGCGGATCGGCTGGGGCTTGGAATCTCGTTTCGCCGACTCTGAACGCGGCCATTTCGGTCTCCGCTCGCGATACTGACTTAAGCGTCCTGCGGGAGGAGTGCTGGCGACTGGAAGTTGCAACCCAGTACCAGACCGCGGCCGCAGGCGCTGGCGCTGCTGCCGCTGGGGCATACCCTTGCTTACGCGCGGGCAACGATTGGGGGGTGTGTGTGGGCGGGGTACAACCGCGGTGGCGGCCGCGGAAGCGAGTGCGCTGGCTGCCTTTGCCTTTTGCCTTTTGCCTTTTCCCTCAATACTTGGCTGATGACCGCCGTTGCGACGAAGTACGAGACCGTCATCGGGCTTGAGGTCCATTGCCAGCTCCTCACGAAGAGCAAGATGTTCTGCGGCTGCAGCGCCGATTACTCGGGCGCCGAGCCGAATACGCACGTCTGTCCCGTGTGCATGGGGATGCCGGGCGTGCTGCCGGTCATCAACGAGCAGGCGATCGAATACATCACGATGACCGGGCTCGCGCTGAACTGCGAGATATCCGGGTTTTCGAAGTTCGACCGGAAGAATTACCCCTACCCGGACCTGATGAAGGGGTACCAGATTTCGCAGTACGACCTGCCGGTCTGCCATGACGGCTGGCTGGAGATTGCGCCTGAGGGCCAGGACCCGCGGCGGATTGGCATTACGCGGGTGCACATGGAAGAAGACACGGCGCGCCTGTTGCACCGCACTGACGCGGTGAGCGGCGAGAGTTACACGCTCGTCGACATCAACCGTTCGGGCACGCCGCTGATGGAGATCGTGAGCGAGCCGGACATGCGCTCGCCCGTCGAAGCGCGGGATTACCTCGTGCGGCTGCGCCAGATCCTGCGCTACATCGGCGTCAGCGAAGCGAACATGGAAGACGGCAACTTCCGCTGCGACGCCAACGTTTCGCTTCGGCGGCCTGGTTCGGAAGCGTTCGGGACGAAGGTCGAAGTGAAGAACATGAACAGCTTCCGGGCGGTGCACGACGCGATCGCGTTCGAGGAGATTCGCCAGGCCCAGATGCTCGATCGCGGCGAGCGGATCATCCAGGAGACGCGCGGCTGGGTGGACGAGCGCAACGAGACGGTCAGCCAGCGGACCAAGGAGCACGCCAACGACTACCGCTACTTCCCGGAGCCGGACCTCCCACCCCTGAAGCTGAGCGAGAACTACGTGGCGGGAGTGCGGGCGAAGCTGCCCGAGCTTCCGCAATCGCGCTTCGAGCGGTTCGTGGAGCTCGGGATTTCGAGGCATGACGCGGAGGCGCTGACCGAAGCGCGGGAGCGTTCGGACTACTTCGAGGCCGTCGCGAAGGCGATCAACCTCGAACCGCGCAAGGATGCGAAGCTGGCCGCGAACTGGGTGCTCGGTGAAGTTGGGCGCTGGCTGAACGCGAACGGCAAAGACACGGGCGAATTTCCCCTGGGACCGGAACAACTGGCTGCCCTGGCGCGTCTTGTCGATGAGGGCAAGGTGACGTCGAACGTGGGCAAAGAGGTGTTCGAGCAGATGGTCGCGACGGGCAAGGGCGCGTCGGAGATCATCGAAGCGAGCGGGCTGGCCCAGATCAGCGGCGAGGACGAACTGCTGTCGGCAGTGCGGAACGCCATTGCCGCCAATCCAAAAGCGGTTGCGGACTACCAGTCCGGCAAGACGAGTACCATCATGTTCCTCGTGGGGCAGGTGATGCGGGAGACGCGCGGGCGCGCCAACGCCGGCGTGGTCCAGGGGTTGCTGGAGAAGGAGCTAAATGTTTAGTCATCCGAGCGATATCGCTTGCCGGTGGTACACTTCCGCCCGATGACGCTGCGCACCATCCGCGAACATTCAGCCCTCAAGTGGCTGTACCCGGGGATGCACATCAAGCGCTGGCTGGCGCTCCTGCTTTTCGGCATCTCGCTGATGGGCCTGGGTATCGCCTATGTGCTCAAGGAGGCGTACCTCCAGGTCGAGCTGCCGGGCGTGTTCTACTACCTCACCCTGCAGTTTATGCCCCGCTGGGGACGCGGCCTGCTGTTCATGAGCCTCTCGTTGTCCACCGTGGGCATCTCAGTGTGGAAGCTGAATGAGTCGCTGCTGTTCGCGTTCGTGCGGCCGGACGCGCGGGACCAGGGGCCGGGCCTTGCCCAGGCGATCTACAACAAGCGCTTCCTCAGCCGCGGCCCGCGCGTGGTGGCCATCGGCGGCGGCACGGGCCTTTCCACGCTCCTTCGCGGACTGAAAGACCACACGAGCAACCTGACCGCGATCGTCACCGTTGCCGACGACGGGGGGAGTACGGGGCGCTTGCGGCAAGAGTTCGGGGTGGTCGCGCCGGGAGACCTGCGCCAGTGTATCGCCGCACTGGCCGAGGCCGAACCGTTGATGTCGAAGCTCTTCCAGTACCGGTTCACGGAAGGCACGGGCCTCGAAGGGCACAGCTTCGGGAACCTGTTCATCGTGGCGATGGCGGAGGTCACCGGGAACTTCGAGACCGCGATCCACGAGGCTTCGCGCGTTCTGAACGTGCGCGGCAGCATCCTCCCTTCGACGCTGGAGGACGTGACGCTGAGCGCGCGCACGCACGAGGATGAGCTGGTGCACGGCGAGCACAACATCACCGAGCGCGGGGCCGGCATCCGGGACCTCTACCTGAATCCGCCGAATGCGGCCGCCCATCCGGACGCGGTGCGGGCGATCCTCGACGCCGACCTGATCGTGATCGGTCCCGGCAGCCTCTATACGAGCGTGCTGCCGAACCTCCTGGTGCCCGAGATCCAGAAGGCGCTGCACCAGACCGGCGCGATGAAGCTGTTCATCTGCAATGTCGCCACCCAGCATGGGGAGACGGACGGTTTCAGCGTGGCCGACCACATCGAGACGCTGGAGCGGCACACGGGACGGGGGCTCCTGAACGCGGTGCTGGCGAACAACAACATCGCCCCCGAGCTGCCGGAGGCGTGGCACTCACAGGCCGTGCCAATCAGCAACGACGAGTTGCGCGCGTTCGAAGGTCTACGGCTGGTGCAGGCGGACGTGGTTGCGGAAGAGAACCGTTACCGGCACGACCCGGAGAAGCTCGCCGGTACGGTTATGCGGCTGTACGATAACCGGGACATCTTCTCGCTCGAAACGAGGCGCGCGCCCCGCGAAGCCTCGCTCGCCGCAACACGGTAACGCTCAATGGATCTGTTTCTGAACGTCCTTCAAATCGCGGTCTCCGCGATCCTCATCGTGGTTGTGCTGCTCCAGGTCAAGGGTTCCGGATTCGGCGCCGCCCTCGGCGGCATGTCCGGCGGCTCGGTCTACCGCACGAAGCGCGGCCTGGAGCGGACGCTCTTCCAGGCCACCATCCTGCTCGTGATCGCCTTCGTGATGATTTCGTTCTTGAGCGTGCTGCAGCAGAAGTAGCCCTTGCTTTCGCATCGCCAGGCCGCCACTTCGCGACGGAAGGTGTTGCTCGGCGCAGCGTTCCTCGTCGCCGTGGTGGCGGCCGGGCTGGCGTTCGTGCTGCGCATTTCCGGCAACGACAGCGTGGTGCTCACCGGCGGCAGCTCCTATGTCGAAGGCGTTTCGGGCACCTGGCAGCGGGTCAACCCGTTGTTCGCGAGCGCGAACGAAGTGGATGCCGACCTGACCGAA
Source organism: Dehalococcoidia bacterium (assembly GCA_046328215.1). Taxonomy (GTDB): domain Bacteria; phylum Chloroflexota; class Dehalococcoidia; order Tepidiformales; family Tepidiformaceae; genus Amarobacter. Next base: position 7,989 of record JAXLXA010000035.1, read on the forward strand.
CTTGTCTTCGCGGGACTTGTGCGCATAGGGCCTGACGGGCAGGTACTGCCGGACATGGCCGAGCTGCCGCGCATCACCGACGACGGGCGGACGTACACGTTCACGTTGCGCAAAGACCTGAAGTGGCATGACGGGCAAACCGTTACGAGTCGCGATGTCGCGTTCACGGTGCGGACACTGACGAGCAGTGACTTCGGCGGTGACCAGGCGCTTGCGGAAGGGTG
>JAXLXA010000036.1:0-7063 GCA_046328215.1 Dehalococcoidia bacterium
GCCACCCTGCGGGGCCCCGCCCCCTCGGGGGCCGCCACTCTGATCTCCTGATCGCGACGGTCTTCAGAAGAAGACCTGCCAAGTGGTGTCACTGGATGACCCCGCGTCCTAGCCCACCGTGCCCGCTCCGCGAGTCTGGAACTCCCGGTCCGCGCGCTTCCCGCGGTACACGCTCATGTCGATCGCGCGAGTGACTTCAGGCTTCAGTCGAAAGAGCAGACGTGGCTCGGTGCGCATGTTGGCGAAGAACGCATCGACGCGTGCCGCGTTTGCAGGATCTCCGCGGCCCACGTACTTCTCGGCCAACTCCCGCGAGATCGGCCAGATGTCCGTGTCCTTCGGGTGCACTGCCTTTACGTGGCCGTCGAACTCGATATGCCCGGAGAGCGGCGCGTTCGACTCGATGCAGAGCGACGCGCGCGGGTCCGCGAGCAGTTGTTTGCACCAGACGCGGCTATACGTACCCGTGATCCAGACCCCGTCGGGCTTCCACAGCCACCAGACCGGGACGGTGTACGGCATGCCGTTCTTTCGGAGCGTGGCCAGGACGCCGGTTATTGGCGCAGCCAGGAATTCCTGCATGCGCTCGGGCTTCATGCGGGGCACGGGCGACTCCTCGGCGGGCTAATCGACTATCGCGGAATAGATGATGTTCTTCAGTTGGCCGCGGAAGTTGAACGTCGCCGACGGCATCAACTGCGTCATGAAGATGCAGACAAGGTCTTCCTTCGGGTCCACCCAGAAAATCGTGCTCGCAGCCCCGCCCCAGTAGTAGTCGCCGGCGCCGAGGCTTCCCGCTTCCACCTCGCCCAGCGTCATCGCGAAGCCAAGCCCAAAGCCGACGCCTTCGTATGCCGTCTCGCTGAATGCGCCGATGGCCATGCTGGCGAGGTCCTTGCCTCCGGCCAGGTGGTTCTTGTGCATCAGTTCCAGCGTGCGCGGCCCAAGGATGCGCGCGCCGTCCAGCTCGCCGCCGCGGCGCAGCATCTCGCAGAAGCGGAAGTAGTCCGCCGTGGTGCTGGTCAGGCCACCACCCCCGGAGAGAAAAACCGGCCGGGTGTAGTACTGGCTCTCGCCCCTGGCGTCGTCGATCAGCTTCAGTGTGCGGTCCGGGTTTCGCTGGTAGTTCGCCGTGAGGCGGTCCCGCTTCTCCGGTTCGACCCAGAACGACGTGTCACTCATGCCCAGCGGCTTGAAGATGTTCTCCTCCAGGAATTCGTCGAACGGCTTCTGGGAGATCGCCTCCACCAGCGCGCCACAAACATCGGTCGAGACGGAGTACATCCAGCGCGTCCCGGGCTCATAGCGCAGCGGCACGCGAGCCAGGTGTTCGATGAACGTCGAGAGCGACTCGTTGCGGTCCCGGTTGACGCCTTCGTGCCGGAAGATCCTGTCGACGGGGTGATTCGTGCCGCCGTAGGTGAGCCCGCCCGTGTGGCTGAGCACGTGGCGGAAGGTCATCGGTTGTTCCGGCGCCTTCAGCTCTGGACTGTCCGCGTCGCCCGAGACCCACACCTTCTGGTCCTTCCACGAAGGCAGGTAGCGCGAGACCGGGTCGTTCAACTGGAAGTAGCCCTGCTCGTACAACGTCATGAGCGCAACCGACGTGATCGGCTTGGTCATCGAATAGATGCGGAAGATCGCGTCGTCGCGGAGCGGCTCCGCCCGCTCGATGTCCGCGCAGCCGAGCGTACTGAAATACGCGACCTGGCCGTGTCTGGCGACCAGCGTCTGGCACCCGGCGATCTTGCCGGGCGCAACGTAGTTCTCAACGAGATGACGGGTGATGCGGTTGATGCGGCCGGCATCGAATCCGGCTTTCTCTGGCGAAACTTCCACGCGGTGGGCCTCCTCGGCTGGGACGTGGGCGAATCGTACAGAGTTGGCGCGAACTCGGTCGCTCCAGCGTCCTGAAACCCGCGAAGCCCGTGTCTTCCGAGTCTCCGCGGTGAGGCGGTCACGCCGCGAAGCGGTCGATCGCATCCTTGGCGACGCGGTCGCGCCCGGTGCGCTTTGCGACGTAGAGGAGCTCGTCGGCCCGTTTGATGGTCTGGTCAATGGTTTCGAGGGGGCGGCGCACCGTGCAGCCGATCGAGACCGTGGTCGGCGTGGTCTCGGCCACCGCCCGGCGGATGGCTTCGCCGGTGATGGCGGCCTGGCGCACGTCGACACCGGGGAGCGCGACGATGAACTCTTCGCCGCCGAAGCGCCCGGCGAGGCCGACGTGCGGGATGCTCTGCGTGATGGCCTTCGCGGCGAGCTTGAGCACCTCGTCGCCGCGGAGATGCCCGAACTCGTCGTTGAGCCGCTTGAAGTGGTCCAGGTCAAGCATGAGGATGCTGGCGCGGACCTCGCCGAAGGCGTCGAGCCGTTCGAAGAACGTGCGGCGGTTCGCCAGGCCCGTCAGACCGTCGGTGTCGGCGAGGGCGCGCGCCCGCTTCTCCGCGTCGCGCCAGGCTTCGGAAATGGTGTAGGAGAGGCCCATCACGGCAACGCTCATTACGAACATCACCAGGAATTGGCCTGCCTCCGGGTTGCCGATCGCCAGCCAGCCGACGAGCAGGTTCACGATCGTGTAGCTGGCGACGAGCAGATACGAGAAGCCCTGGTACCGCCGCGAATATCCGATGAGGGCGTACAGATAGATCGACCAGACCGGCGAGACCGGGTCGCCCAGGGCGATGTACACAGCAGTCGCGCAGGAGACATCGAACAGCGGGATCAGGGGCTCGATCGCCGGGATCGTGCGGCCCTTCACGCGATAGGCGAACGAGTAAATGGCGACGAGCACGTGGTACGTCCACACCCAACCCGCGCAGATTTCGCGCGTGGGCGACGGGATGTCGAACAGCCCCGCGTAGGCCCCGATGACGAAGACAAACGCGACGCCGCATTGGAGCAGGACGATGGCCGCTTCCGTCCGGGCGTGACGCGCGGCCGCCTGCTCGGCCTGCGAGCCGTTCCTGGCCAGGAAATCAGGGAGAACCCCGTTCATCTTGCTAGAAGGTTCGGCACAGGCAGTCGCGCGATTCAGTAGGGAATTCTCAGCGCACGGCGAGCACGTGCGTGCCTGCAATCAGGTCGGGTACGTTGCGTTTGTCCTCACGGACGAACGGAAGTGCCACCAGCACGACAGCCGCACCTTCCGTGAGGAAGGCGATGAGCCCGAGAGACGTACCGAAGGTCGCTCCAAAGAAGAGCAAAGACGCAACGAGCGGTCCCCAGAAAGCAAACCAGCGGACGGATGCTCGTCCCAACCCCGGCGGGCGGCCATCCGGGCCCACTACCAACAAGTGCCCACGGGCCTTGGCGAAGTACGTCCCGTTTCGAACCGTCGGGAGAACTTCGTAGAGATAGAGTCCCGCCAGCATCAGCACGAACGCGATCCAACCGGCCGCCGGATGGATGAAATCGACTTCCCGTCCGAGCGGGTCCTTGCCCCTCGGCGCATCGAAGAACAGCTGCGTCAATAGTGTGGCAACCATCGACATGAGGACCGACGCGACGAACCACACCACCGCATCCACCAGCCGGGCAGTCAGGCGCTCCATCGGCTCCGCGAGCATCGGCTCGTCCGTCTTGTGCGTGGCCAACTCGCCAATCAGCGCCGCCGCGCGGTCGGTCACGGGGTCGTGGGGTCGGAGTACGCTCACGCGGACGATGGTATCCCGGTCGTCAACTCGCATATGGACAACTACCAGTCCCTGGACCGCGCGTATCGAGAGGCAGTCTACGAAATCGACCTGACCTCGGGCCGCCGGCGGTTCCGTATCGGCGACGCGATCCCTCCGGTCCGTGGCCGGACGTTCGCGCTGCTGACCGCGTACAACCCGGGCCGCGTCCGGCCGGGCGAGGAGGAGAACCGCCGCGCGAACGAGCGCCTCGAGCGGCGCCTGGTCGCGCTCGGCGTCGAGTACGTGGAGGCCCGGGGCATGAGCGCTGACGGCCACCACGTCGAGCCCTCGTTCGCCCTGTTCGGGCTGGACCGCGAGCATGCCGTCGAACTGGCACGCGAGTTCGGCCAGGCGGCCATCGTCTGGTTTGACGGCGAAACCGCCGAGCTCGCATGGAGAGCGGAAGCGCCACCGCGCGCGGCCACGTAGAATCCCGCCACTCCGATCCCGAGGTGCCCCATGCCCACCACAGCCAGAGTCGTCATCGTCCCCCAAGAACTCGGCACGCCGCTGCGCGTCGATGAGGTCAAGCTGCCGGACCCGGGGCCGTACCAGGTGGTGGTGAAGCAGTACGCCTCCGGCGTCTGCCATTCCCAGTTGCACCAGATCCATCGCCAGCGCCCGGCGCCGGTCATCCTCGGCCACGAATCCACGGGCGTCGTGGTCGCGAAGGGCAGCCAGGTCTCGCACGTGAAGGAAGGCGACGACGTGATGGTCACGTGGGTCCCCCGTGACGGCGAGCACGCCACCCGCAGGGCCGAGGGCGTTGACCTGACGCTCGCCGACGGGAGCGTCGCGAAGACCACAAGCTCGTTCACCTGGGCCGACATCACCATTGCCGACGAGCAGTACGTGGTGAAGACGCCGGGCAACCACAAGAAGGACGTGACCGCCATCATCGGCTGCGCGGTGATGACGGGTTCCGGCGCCGTGTATTACACGGCGGGCGTGCAGAAGGGCCAGAGCGTCGCGGTCTTCGGGGTTGGCGGCGTCGGGCTATCGGCTATCGCTGCCGCGAAGGTCGTGGATGCGGACCCCGTCATCGCCATCGACCTGGACGACGAAAAGCTTGCCTTCGCGAAGAAGTTCGGCGCCACCCACGGCATCAACGCTTCGAAAGTCGACCCCATCGAGGCAATCCGCGACCTGACTCGCAAGACCGACGCCCACGGCTTCGAGACGTTCGGCGCCGACTTCGCTTTCGACTGCATCGGGGTGCGCAAGACGATGGAGCAGATCCTTCCGGCGGCGCGCAACGGCCTCCTCGGCGCCAAGACCGGCGGCACGGCCGTCCTCGTCGGCGTCCCGACGACCACGGTTGAACTGGATCCGCGCGACCTTTTGATCAACGAAAAGAAGTACATCGGGAGCATCGGCGGCAGTTGCCGCCCCGACCGCGACTTCCCGATGTTCCTGCGCTGGTACGCCGAGGGAGACCTCGACCTCGACGCGCTGGTGACGCGCCGCTTCAAGATCGAGGAGATCAACGAAGCGGTCCACGCCCTGGAATCGGGCCAGATCGCGGGCCGGGCGATCCTGGAGTTCTAAGGCCGCGTCCCCCTGCCTGTTCGGCCAGTTGCCGAACATATCGGGTGATCGCGTGATTGTTCGCTCCAAGCGAACTATGTACGCTTGGGAGTCAGCCTTCACGCTCACGTGAAGGTGCAAAGGGACATGCATGCAGCCTTCGGCACCCGCAACTCCGCTGAGCGAAACGCTCACGAACCGGCAGAAATGGTTGCTCCTGGGCAGCCTCATGGTCTCGCTCTTCGTCGGCGCGTTGGACCAGACGGTGGTTACCACGGCGACGCCGAAGATCCTCGCTGACCTCGGCGGATTCGCCCTGCTCTCGTGGCTGTTCACGAGCTACATGCTCAGCTCGACGGTCGTCATCCCGCTCATCGGCAAGCTGGGTGATATCTACGGGCGGAAGCTGTTCACCATCGGCGGCGTGGCGTTGTTCATGGTCTCGTCGGCGGCGTGCGGCGCCGCGACAAGCATGCCCATGCTGATCTGGCTGCGCGCCGTGCAGGGCATCGGCGGCGGCGCCATCTTCGCCTCCGTGTTCGCGACGATGGGCGACATCTTCGCTCCCTCCGAGCGCGGCAAGTACATCGGCCTGTTCACGGGCATGTTCAGTCTCGCCAGCATCGCCGGCCCAACCATCGGTGGTTGGCTGACTGACAACCTCAGTTGGCGCTGGGTGTTCTATATCAACGTGCCAATCAGCCTCGTCGCGATGCCGGCCATCTGGTTCAACCTTCCTTCGAAAGTGCCGCATGGCACACCGAAGCTCGACTTCCTCGGGGCCGCGCTGCTTTCCGGCGCCTCGGTGGCGGCGCTGCTGGCACTGGTCTGGGCGGGCGACAAGTACGCATGGGCTTCCACTGAAATCATTGGGCTGCTCGGAGGCTCGCTCATCCTGGTCGCGGCGTTCATCGTCCAGGAGCTGCGCCACCCCGAACCGATCCTCCCGCTGCACCTCTTCAAGAACCGCGTGTTCCTCGTCTCGAACCTGATCGTGTTCACCTTCGGGATGGGCGTGTTCGGGGCCTTCCAGTTCCTGGGCATCTATGTCCAGACTGCCCTGAACGCGACCGCGACCACGTCCGGCGTCATCTCGATGCCGCAGTCGATCGGCGTGCTCATCACCAGCGTGCTGGGCGGGCGGTTTATCGCGCACTTCGGGCGCTACAAGTGGCAGACGGTGTTCGGCACGTTCCTGATCGCCGCCTCGTTGGCCACGCTCACGCAACTCAGCCTTGACACGAAGCTCTGGCAGATCAGCGCTGTGATGGTGGTCCTTGGCCTCGGCTTCGGGCTCGTCCTCCCGACCATGTCGCTCGTCGTCCAGAACGCCGTCAGTCACCAGTACATCGGCGTCGCCAGCTCTTCGAGCCAGTTCTTCCGGCAGATTGGCAGCGTGCTCGGCATCGCCATCTTCGGCTCAATCCTGGCCAACACCTACCACGATGAGTTCACCAGCCGTTTCAGCGCGGAGGACTGCGCGACGGTTGGGCCGACGGTGTGCCAACAGCTCGACGACCCCACCGTGAAGCTGAACGCGCGCGAATACGGCGCAATCCAGAAGCAGGTCCTCACCCTGCCAGAAGGCCAGGCCATCCTCGACCGGGCCGAACACGCCTCGGGCGAGGCAGTTGTGACCGGCGTCCGCCACATTTACGTGGCGGCCGTCGGCGCGGCGATCCTCTGCGCTGCGTTCGCCATCGCGATGAAGGAACTGCCTTTGCGCAAGACGGTCGCCGGCGGGCCCGGGGAGCAGCCGGCCGGAGCAGCGGCGGGTGGCGGCCCGGAACCGGCACCCGGCGGGATCATCCACTGACGCGTCCCGGCGCAGGACAAGAAAACGCCCCGGCCACAGCGGCCGG
>JAXLXA010000037.1:0-5411 GCA_046328215.1 Dehalococcoidia bacterium
GGAAGCGCATCGGGTAGGCCTGACCGGAGTTAACATAACAGAACACGACCGCATGTGGGAAAGCTGGGACCTCAGCCCCTTTCGTAAGAAGCACGAGGGGATCTGGGTCTCCAACGGCATGGAAGTCTCCACAGACATGGGGCACATCCTCGCGGTTGGCCTGAAGGGCTACGCCCCCGGCATCCGCCGGCTCGAGAAGCTTCGCGAAGTGGCGGACGAGCAGGGCGCATTCCTGATCGTTGCCCACCCTTTCAGGCATTTCTTCGATCCGGTGCACTTCAAGCGCGAAGGCAAGGAGCCGTTCAACCTCCAGCCGGAAGACGCGGCGAAGCTGCCCGTGTTCCAGCTCGTCGATGGCATTGAGGTGCTGAACGGCTGCAACACACCGCGCGAGAACTACTTCGCCCTCCAGGTGGCGAAGAAGCTCGGCAAGCCCGGCACCGGCGGCTCGGACGCCCACTCCACGCAGGGTATCGGCTATTTCGCCGCCGTCTTCGAAGAAGACATTGAGAACACCGAGCACATGCTCAAGCTCATGCACGCGGGCCGGTTCTTCCCGGGCCGCGGCCTTGCCGAGGGCAACCTCAACAACTTCGCCGAGACCGCCGAGCCCATCCCGTTCTACGAGTGACGCGTCCCGTCCGGGAGTGGACGCTGCCGCGGGCCACGCATACCATCGACTGCGATCGAGAGGGAGTAGTCCCTTCGTACGTCATCGACAATCCCTCCTTCCTCGGAAGGACGGTGGCGTAGTCCCTTCCCACGGGACGGACGAGACTTTCGACCAGCCGCAGAGGACGCTGCGCGCCGGTCGAAGGCTGCCTTCGCCGCGGTGGCGAAGGAGACAGTACCCAGCATGGCCCAAGCGCGCGTTAAGCCGGTCCCGGCCGGGGCCCACCAGTGACCGCCACGAACAGTTACGCATTGCAGAGCCATCGCAATAGCTGGCTGGTTATCGGCGTCGTCGGGTTGTTTTGCCTGCCGGGTATCGTGCTCCGCCTTGCCGGGATTCACCCGGAAGCCGTAGCGAGCGCCGCCATCTTCGGCCTCGCGATCCTTTGCGCGGCGTTCCTGCTCAGTTGGGGCGCCGAGACCGCGGAGCTGGATATCTCCCAGGGCCTCGCCCTCGCCATCATCGCGATCATCGCCGTCCTCCCTGAATACGCGGTCGATGCCATCCTCGCCTGGAAGGCCGGAGCCGACCCCGCGGAGGCCGAACGCGGCCTCGCCATCGCCAACATGACGGGCGGCAACCGGCTGCTCATCGGCGTTGGCTGGCCAATCGTGTTCGCCCTCTTTGTCTACCGGTCGCGACTGAAAGAACTCATCGTGAACCGCCAGCGCAGCCTGGAGCTCGTCTTCCTTGGCATCGCGACGCTCTACGTCATCTTCATCCCCCTGCGGGACCACGTGACCATCATCGACACGATTGTGCTCGTCTCGCTGTTCGCGATGTACATGTTCTTCACCTCGCGCGTGGAATCGGAGCACGTCGAGCTCGTGGGCCCGGCCCGGGCGATGGGCCAACTCCAGGACAAGCCACGGAGGACGCTCGTCATCGCCGTGCTCGTCTTCAGCGCGGCCACCATCTTCTGTTCGGCCGAGCCGTTCGCGGAGTCGCTGGTCCACATTGGCGAGCAGTTCGGCATATCTGAATTCCTCCTGATCCAGTGGTTGGCGCCACTGGCTTCGGAGTCGCCGGAGGTTCTGGTGGCCTGCATGCTCGCCTGGCGTGGGCGCGCGGCCGCCGGCATGGGCGTCCTGATTTCGTCCAAGGTCAACCAGTGGACGCTGCTCATCGGCACCCTGCCCATCGCCTTCCTGCTCTCGTCAGGCGACTTCGGGTTCACGCATGGGTTGCCGCTGGATGTGCGGCAGCGCGACGAAATCTTCCTCACGGCGGCACAGTCCGCGTTTGCCATCGCCGTGTTCATGAACCTCAAGATGGGCCGTGCCGAAGCGATTGGCCTCTTCGTGCTGTTCGCCACGCAGCTGTTCATCACGAACGAACACATCCGGGTCATTTACGCGAGCATCTACACCGCGCTTTGCATCCTGCTCCTGGCCATATCCTGGCGGGCCGTGCCGACAACCATCCGGGATGCGGTCTCGGTCATGCGCGGGAAGCCGTTGGAAGAGCCGGAGGGGCCGCTGCACGGGGAATTCGAACACAAATGAAAAAGCCCTTCCGGCTGGAAGGGCTCTTCATCGTAGCTGTGGTACGCCCGGGAGGATTTGAACCTCCGACCTTTGGGTCCGCAACCCAACACTCTGTCCCCTGAGCTACGGGCGCAAAGGGATTGGTGCCGAAGGTGAGATTTGAACTCACACGCCCGTACGGACACTACGCCCTGAACGTAGCGCGTCTGCCATTCCGCCACTTCGGCACTCGAATCATTATGGTGCCGGGGCGTCCAGCGTTCAACCGGATTTCGCGGGTTTGGCCTGGTGGGCGGTACTGGACTCGAACCAGTGACCTCGTCGGTGTGAACGACGCGCTCTAACCATCTGAGCTAACCGCCCGCGAACTGCCAGTCTATGGCCGCCGGCCGAGCCATTCAACCAGTCCCGCCGCCTCCGCCGTCCGGCACGTTGCAACTTCATATCAAAGCCGCGGCCCGAAATTGACTCATCTGCGACTGATTCAGGTGCGAGCGAACCAATTCGGACCAAAATGCCATTACAGACGCATTGCAGAGCCGTTTGTCGGCTTTGCATGCCAGTCCGTACGCTCTAGCAATGCCGCGAGCGCAATCGCCAATGGAACTGACAGGCGCCGGCTTCCGCTGGCTGGGCCCGGGGCGGGTACGGGGTGCGTGGGGGTACGTCCTCGGGGCGGGCGCGCTCGCCCTCACCGTTGTCCTGCGTTCGCTCTTCGAAGTCTGGCTGTCAGATCGCGCGCCCACCTACATGGTCTTCCTGGCGCCTATCGTCGTGACGGCCGTGCTGGCGGGGCTCTGGCCGGGCATCGCCGTCTGGCTGGCGGCCTGGATCATCGCGTTCTACGTGTTTGTTGACCCTGCGTTCACGGTAAAGGCATCTGGCACCGATATCTGCATCACCTTGATCTTCATGGTCGAGGGGTTCTCGCTGGCCTGGCTGGGCGGCATGGCCCGAGAGACTCTGAACCGGCTGGTAGCGCGGGACGCGCAACTGGCGGCCAGCGAAGCGCGCCTCCGGGTCGCGCAGGAGGCGGCGCGGATCGGGACGTACGAGTGGGAGCCGGTCTCCGGCCGCGCAACCTGGTCCGAAAACGTCGAGGCAATCCTCGGCCTCGAGCCAGGAAGCTTCGGCGGCACCTACGCCGACGCCGTCAGCCACGTCCACCCGGACGACGCGCCGCTCATCGAGGACGGCGCCCAGAAGCTCCTTGCCACCGGCGCGAACCAGATGGAGTACCGGGTCATCAGCGCCGACGGCACGATTCGCTGGATCGAAGCGACCGGCACGGCCATGCGGCGGGCGGACGGCACCATCGAGCTCATCGTCGGCGTCATGATGGACGTCACCGCGAGAAGGCGGGCCTCTGAGCGGGCCGTGTTCCTCGCCCGGGCCACGGCCGACCTCGGGATGTCCCTCGATTACGAGGCCGCCCTGGGCCGCGTCGCGGAAGCGGCGATCGAAGGTTTCGCCGGCATCGGGGTCGTCTTCCTCCTTCCCACCCGGCGCGATCCAGGGCGGGTGGTGGCGGCTCTGCATAACGACAGCGCTGAGCCGGACCTGCTCGATGGGCTGCAGGAGATCATCCAGAGTGACGCGAACACGGTCATCGGCTCGCTCGTCCAGTCAGGGCAACCGGCGTTCGTGCCATGGTTCGGCCAGCCGCAGGTCGAAGCCGCCGCAGTTTCCGAGGAGCACCGGGCCATCCTCCGGCGGATCAATCCTTCCTCCCTCATCTGCGTCCCGTTGACCACGCATGGCGCGAGCCTCGGCTCGCTCATCTTCGTGAACCGGAATGGCCTTCGCTTCGAACAGGAGGATTTCGAGGTGGCTCAGGAGCTGGGGCGCCGGGCGGCCTTCGCCATCGAAAACGCGCAACTGCTCGATCAATCGTTCGAGCGCGAAGCCGAGATCAGCCGGGCGAACGAGTCACTGCAGCTCCTCGCCGACGCCGGCGCCGAACTGGCCCAGTCGCTGGAGATCCTGGAGACGGTTGGGCGGCTGGCGCAGTTGGTCGTCCCTCGCTTCGCCGACGCCTGCACGATTTCGCTGGAAGAAGACGGCCAACTGCAACGCGTCGCGCATCACAGCGCCACCCCGGAACTCGACCGGGCGATCGAGGCCATCCCGCCTGACTCAGCCTCTGACAAGGAATTGACCCTCCAGGCTGCCTCCGTGCTCCAGAGCGGCAGGCCGATCTTCTTCCCGCGGCTGCCGGACGACCTCATGGCGCGGCTGGCAGCGAATCCCGCGCGGGCGGAAGCGCTCGAAGCCGTCGGGCCGAAGTCGTTGATCATCATGCCCATGACCGTCCGCGGCCACACCATCGGGGTCATGTCGTTCCTACGCACCGGGAATTCGCCCTACTTCGACCGTGAGGACCTTTCCCTTGCGGGCCAGATCAGCCGCCGGACCGCGGTGGCGGCCGACAACGCGCGGCTCTACACCGAAGCGCGCCGGGCGAACGACGCCAAGGACGAGTTCCTCGGCATGATGTCGCACGAGCTGCGCACGCCGATCACGGTGATTCGAGGCGGGGCACGGGTGCTGCGTTCCCGCGCGACGCTCCTCGACGACGAGACGCGCGACGGCCTGCTCAGCGACATCGAGCGTGAATCGGAACGGCTCTCGCGCATGCTGGAGAACCTCCTGGCGCTTGCGCGGGCTGAGCTGGACCGCGAAGTAATCCTTGAGCCCGTGCTGCTGCACCGCCTGCTACCGAAGCTCATCGAGGCCCAGGGCGCGGGCGCCGGGCGCCAGGTCCGGTTCGCAACCGAGGGCGCCATGCACGCGGTGGCGGCGGAGGCAGGCTACATCGAGCACATCGTCCGGAACCTGGTGGGCAACGCCATGAAGTACAGTCCGCCGGCCGCTCCAATCGACGTGGTCCTCGCCGGCTGCGACGAGGGAGCGACGATCCGGGTCATGGACCGCGGCTTCGGCATCGGAGAAGGCGAGGCATCGAGGATCTTCGAGCGCTTTTACCGTTCGGACCGGACCTCGCGGCTCGCGGGCGGTGCCGGCCTCGGGCTGGCGGTCTGCAAGCGCCTCGTGGAAGCCATGTCGGGTGAAATCTGGGCGAAGCCCAGGGAGGGCGGCGGACTGGAGGTTGGCTTCAGCCTCCCCACCTATCAAGAGGAGATCGACGTATGAGCATCGAACCGCTGTTGCTGGTGGTGGACGATGAGGCGGGCATCCTCCGGCTGATGAAGCTGGAGCTCTCCGCCCAGGGATTCCGGGTGGTGACGGCC
>JAXLXA010000038.1:0-5139 GCA_046328215.1 Dehalococcoidia bacterium
GAGTTCCGAGTCTCGCGAATCCTACGCACTCCCGGTGTCCAGAACCTCGGGCCTGGGCCTGGCGCCTGGCGCCTACTTGGGCCAGAGCACCATCTGCGTGCAGCGGAACAGCGCGATGGTCTTGCCGGTCTGTTCGTGGACCACCGGGGCGTCCCAGACCTGCGTGGTGCGGCCGCCGTGGATCATGGTTGCCCGGCAGGTCAGCGAGCCCTCCGTGGCGGTGCCGAGGAAGTTGCTCTTCACTTCGATCGTCGTGAACCCGCTCGCGCCGTCCGGGAGGTTGGCCACGCAACCGTAGCCGCAGAGTGTGTCGGCGAGCGTGATAACCGTCCCGGCGTGGAGGTAGCCGTTCGGCGCCCAGAGTTCGTCGCGCACGTCGAGCCGCCCCTCCGCCCAGCCCTCGCCAAACCCGGTGGGGGTCACGCCGAGCAGCCCGGGAAGCCGTCCCTTCTGGCGTTGCAGCCACCACTCCGGTTTTGAACGGTCGAGGTTCGGGTCAAACATCGGGCAGCCTCCAGTCTCTCCTCACAACGCTATCCGGAGCAGGTTTCAAAGTGCAACGCTCGCAGCCCAGAGGTGGCCGCATCACGCGCGGCAGGAGGCTCCCACTCGCCCGCGGCGCGCCAGCCGGGAAGGTGAGGGCCACGCCGGCTGCCGGGTACACTCCGCTCATGCGCAAGACCACCATCGGTTCGATCGAAATGACCGCCCTTGTCGACCTCCAGCAGTCGTACCCCGCCGGCGCGGTGTACCCGAATGTGGGCGATTTCGGGCCATACGCCCGCCACCTCAAAGCAGGCGGCACGGTGACGCTGAACTTCGCCTCGTTCCTGGTGCGTGACGGCGCCACGCTCCTGCTGGTGGATACCGGTTGGGGCCCCGAGCACGAAGGAAAGCTGCTGTTCGAACTCGCCGAGGCCGGGGTGAAGCCGGGCGAAGTGACGCACGTGTTGTTCACCCACCTCCACGGCGACCACACCGGCTGGAACATCGACCGCCAGAGCGGCAGGCCCATCTTCGCGCGCGCCCGCCACTTCGTGCCGAAAGCGGACTGGGACTACTACAGCGCCCAGGCGGAGGAGGCGAAGAACGCCGGCAAGCCGTGGATGGGCTCGTTCCACCGCGATGTGCTGCCGCTCGAGGCAGCGGGCCTCGTCGAACTGCTTGACGGCGAAAAGACGATTTCGAGCGGGCTCACGGCGATCCCGACGCCGGGCCACACGCCCGGGCACACGAGCGTGGTGATTACCTCTGGCAACGAACGCGGCATGGTCCTCGGTGATGTCGTCATCACGCCCGTGGACGCCGAAAACCCGGAGCTGGCGAACAGCTTCGACTGGGACAACGGCATCGCGCTGCGGACCCGCCGTCAGCTGGTCGAACGGCTGATCAACGACGGCTCACTCGTCGGCGCGAGCCACCTCCCGGCGCCGGGGCTGGGCCGCTTCGTCCGGGTGGACGGCAAGCAGGGCTGGCAAGGGGTTTAGGGGCTGGGCAGCGGCCCTTGGTCGCTAACTCATTCACCTTTACCTAACTGCCCACATAAACCGATCTCGTCCGCGGGCGAGCGTTCTGTCACGTCCAATCCCGCGCCGCGACGATAATCCCGGGCCATCTTCAAGGGTTCGTGAACCTCGCTCGCCATGCGTCATAAGTCGCTTGGAACTCCGGCCAACCGCGGATACATTTCGCGGCGTTGGAGGCGGGGTGGTTGAGAGCCACACCGCAGGCGGGGAAGGGCCTACCGGCCCGGAAGCGCCGAAGGCGATGCGGTTTCGGGGTCACGGCCCCGGATGCGCCGCCACCACCAGCGGGGCTGTCGCCGGGCAACCGGTTCGATGGCAGGGTGGTACCGGCTGTGAGGCGCCGCAAGGCAGCCCGGCCAGGAAGCCCCCGGCGCCGCAAGGCCCGGCAGCGCGCAGTGGTGCGCGCCTGCACGTTTGTCCCGGCCGCAGGGCGCAAGCCCGAAGCAGGGGCCTCTCCCGGGAAGAGAGCTTAAGCCCGCAAGGGCCGTCTCCCCGCCCGGTGACAAGAGTTCGCAGGCAGGGTTCTCGACAGACACCTCCACACGCCAAAGAGGCCGTCACCCACCGCAAGGCAGGGGACGGCCTCTCGGCATTTCCAGGGCACGCCGGTCACACGCCGGCTGCAATCTCTACAGCCCGGAGCGACAGCGACGCGGTTGGCCGGAGGGGCTGCCGCGGGCAGTTCGTGCGGGCCGACATCCCACCTCCCTACTGTCGTGCCTCAGATGCGGTGCGCGCGCATGCTAGCCCGGAGCGACAGCGACGCGGTTGGCCGGAGGGGCTGCCGCGGGCTGGTCCGTGCAGGCCGAATTCCCACCGCTCCTTACCAGTCGCGGCTCAAATGCGTGCGGAGCGACGGATGGCGTTTGGCAGAGCAACCCTCCGATAGCGGACGTGACCGCCGGGTCTTCGGGCGTGGTCTCGGGTGCTAACTCGTGAAAGTCGGCGATCGTTCGTCCGCGCGAACACGCGACCTGAACTCCCCTTCTCCCGCGACGATAGGAGTCGGGAGAGGGGGCCCGGGGGGTGAGGGCAGGCCCGCCGAGATACACCCCCAACGTCCTCAACTGAGGACTAGCCGAACGTCAGCGCCGGCGTGGACGCGAGCGTCTCTTCGCTCACGTTGAACTTCACCTGCTTCCAGCTGACCTTCACGCCCTTTTCGCCCTTGGAGGCATCTTCTTCCACGAGCACTTCGAACATGCCCTGGTTCGTCTCTTCCGCGGGCAGCGCGAGGAGCTGCATGAACGCTTCCGCCGCCTCGTAGGTTTCGAGCATGCGCGGCTGCCAGCGCCCGAAGACCTTCGGGTTCTCGGCGTATTCGTTCGTCATGCCGGTGCGCACGAACGGGTACATCACGCTGTAGGCGGTAACGAGGCCGGCCGACTTGCCGAGGTTCACCGCGAGGACCTGCGGCAACTGAAGTACCGCCCAGTTCGCCACCGCGTAGCCGGGGACACTGGCTCCGGGATCGATCGACTGGCGCGAGGAGATGTAGACGATCTGGAGCGGCTCGTTCGCGTACACCGCTTCGCCGGACCAGAGGTGGGTCATGGCCATGAACCCGTCGATCTTCGTGTCGAGCACCACGCGCGTTTCGTTCAGGTTGTTGATGAACGCCTGGCGGACGCGCGCGCGGCGCATGGCCGCCGATTCACCTTCAACCTCGCGCAGTGAGCGGCCGAACGAGTAGCCGCGCTCGGTGAGGCCCGAGTTGCAGATGACCAGGTTCGGGATGCCGCCCATCTTGTCGATGACGTAGGTGCGCGTGGCCCAGAGGTCGCCCATGTTCGTGACGTCGGCCTGCAGCGGGAAGGCGTTCACGCCCTGGCCCTTGAGGAACTCGACGAGGTCCAGGCCGTCGTCGTAGGAGCTGTGGAAGTGGACGGCGACGCTCTCGGCGCCGTTCAGGCCGGCCGCGAGCGCGAACGACTGGCCGAGGCCGCCGTCCTTGCCCGCGCCGGAAATGAGGACACGCTTGCCCTTCACGCCGGTCGCCAGGTGCGTGGGGTACTTGAAATGCGATGAGTTAACGGTGAAAGCCATGGGAAGTCTCCGGGAGGTATCGGCGCGCACGATAGCAGCGCCCCGATGTATAGCCCGCGAATGGTAGCGGGAGTTGGGGTGAGTTGAAAGTCGAAGCGATTGAGGTCTGAGGACTGAGGACTGAGGACTGGGGACTGAGTGGCCACGGGAAACCACTAGCCCGGAGCGACAGTGACGCGGCCGGCCAAACCCGCATCGACCGCCACCTGGGACGGGACGCGGAGCCGCACCGACCGCGACTGAACCGGCATCCGCGTCACTTTGCCTTTCGACGTTTGCCTAACTCAGTCCTCAGCCCGTTGCACTTTCAACTCTCTCGCCCTCACCCCGCCATCCTCCGCACGATCTCGTACATCAGCTCGCAGCCCATGTTCAGGTTCTCTACCGTCAGGAACTCGTTGTTCCCGTGGAACCCGCGCCGTTCGTCCGGCGTCAGCAGGCAGGGGATGAAGCCGTAAGCCGGTATGCCAAGCTCGCGCAGGAAGCGGTTGTCGGTGCCGCCCACGGTCATGCCGGGGACGACGACAGCGTCCTCCATCGCTTCCTTCACCACGGCATTGATGGTGCGGAACAACTCCGTGTCCCAATCCACCCGCGCAGGCTCGCCCTGGTCCGGCGAATACAGCTCTACCGTCACCCGCTCGTCGGCGATGCGTTCGCGCACCTGCTGCATCCAGTCTCCCTTGGACTGCCCGGGGAGCAGCCGGCAGTCGATCACCGCCTCACTCTTCGCCGGGATCACGTTCGCTTTGATGCCCGCGTCGAGCATCGTCAGGTTGAGCGTGTTCAGAAACATCGCCAGCAGCTCGGGCGAGGCCTTGATCCGCTCTTCTACGGCCGCACGGTCGCTCAGCGACGGCATCAGGCCCGCGTCCGCCAGCCGCGAAAGGTAGGCCTCGGTATCGGGCGTGAAGGTCAGGCCGCGGTCCCAGTCCACCAGCCGGTTGAGCGCCTGCACGAGGAACACCGCCGAGTTCTCGTAATGCGGCACGCTACCGTGCCCCGGCCTCCCAACAGACGTCAGCCGGAGCCAGCACAGGTCCTTCTCGTTGGTCGCCACGCTGAACAGCTTTGTCTCTTCGCGGCCGAAGCGGGTGCTCCCGCCGCCGCCCTCGGAGAGTTCGAACTCCACGTCCACCACGTCCGGCCTGTGCTCACACAGCCAGACCATCCCCTCTTCGCTGCCCGCTTCTTCGTCCGGCACCGCGCAGAACACCACGTCGCGCTTCAAGGTCACGCCCTGGCGCTTCAGCAACACGAAGGCGATGAGCTGCATCACCCCGCAGCCCTTCATGTCCACCGCGCCGCGCCCGTAGACGCGGCCGTCCTTGACCACGCCCTCGAACGCGGGCATGTCCCAGTACTGGGCTTCCACCGGCACCACGTCCGTGTGGTTGCAGAGCATGATCGGCCGCTTCGAACCGTCCCCGCGCAGCTTCGCCACCAGCACCTCGCGGTTCGGCGCCGTCTCGATGTACTCGGTCTCGATGCCCTCCGCTTCGCACAGCGCCCCCAGGAAGCGCGCCGCCGGCTTCTCGTTCCCCGGCGGGTTCGAGGTGTCGATCTG
>JAXLXA010000039.1:0-4205 GCA_046328215.1 Dehalococcoidia bacterium
AGGTCGTTGTCCCGAAGCGGGAAGCTGTTCTTCGTGCCGTTCGCGTGGAAGTAGGGGTAGACCCAGTCATCCAGGTCGATCCAGCCGTTGTCCGGGCCCGCCGCCCAGGGGGCGGTGCCAGACAGCAGCAGGGTGGAGAGCTCGGCGAGGCCGATGGGGACGACGCGCACCTGTTCCAGCCCGAGGTTGGCGGTGAGTTGCTCTTTGATAGTCTGGCCGAACTGGATGGCATTCTCGGTTTCGTCCAGCACAAAGAGCGGCAGGTCGTCCTTCACCGGCTTTTCTGACTTGAAAGCGGCCAACAGCGCCGCGGCCTCCTTCAGGTCTTCCTGGCGGCCCCCGGTGCCCGGGCGGTAGCCCGCCTGCGTGGTCAGTTCGCTTTCGGGCAACGCCCAATCGGCCATTGGCCAGCTGATCCAGGGGTTCACGCCGCCGGACCCGCCGAAGAACTTCTCGATCATCGCGCGCCGGTCCAGCGCGACGGTGACGGCGGTGCGGAAGCGCAGGTCGTTGTAGGGGTCGTTCACGAGGGAGAACCGCATGCCGAAGAACTGCGAGTGGCCCATCGTGGTTTCGGTGAGCTGAGGGATGCGCTGCTTCAGGCGGTCAGCAAGCTGGCGGCCAACGATTGCGGCGTCCAGCTCCTTGGTGCGGAACTTCGCCTCCACGCCGGCACTGGTCTCCGGCTGCAGGAGCGAGATGCCGTCCAGGTTGGGCCGGCGGTCGCCGCCGTGCCAGTTGGGGTTTCGCCGTACGCTGGCCAGCTTGTTGTCGCTCCATTCCACCCACTGGAACGGCCCGCTGCCGATCTGCGTGGAGGCGGTGATGTCGTTCTTGTCGCCCGCCGCCTCGGGGGCGACGACGAAGCTCTGGGGGTCCGCGAAGAGGTTGAGCATGCCCGCCATGGGCGATTTGAGTTTGAACGTGAGCGTCGAGGGGTCGCCTGACTCGATGGAGTCGACCACGGACCACTGCGCCGAACGGGCGAAGGCCGCACCGCCCGAGAGCTGCCGCTCGACCGAGTACTTCACGTCCGCGGCAGTGACCGGGCGGCCGTTCAACGGCTGGATGTCGTGCCAGCAGGCGTTGGGATTGATGCGGAAGATGAGCGTCTGGGCGTCCGGTGTTTCCGGCATTGCCGCGGCGAGATCCGGGGCGATCACTCCCTTCGCCTGGTCCTGGTACGTGAGCAGCCGGCTGTAGACCATCGACTGGAAGCCGTAGAGCGGGCCGGATTGCGTTTTGTGGGGGTCGAACGTGTTGTCGCGGGCGACGAATGCGGTGTAGCGGAGGGTTTCGCCGCGCTTGCCGTCCTGCTGCGCTCGCGCGGTCGGCGAGCCGGAAGGCGCGGCTGTGGGGTCCGTGGGGTCGCCATTTACCGGGGTGGAGGGCTTCGGCGAGCCGTCGCTGCAGCGAAGCGCCGCCAGCCCGGCCGCGCCAGCGGAAGCGCCCATGGCGCCCAGCATCCAGCGGCGGGAAACGCGCCTCTCCCCGAGCGGCTCCCTCATCATCCGGGAGTCATACTACCTTCGCGCGGCACTACGTTCCCCGCCGCATTTACCGGGAGGTAACGATGGCCAGGACCCCACTCTCCGAAGCGAAGGTCACGGAAGGGCTTGCCGGGCTGAAGGGATGGAAGGCCGTGGATGGCCCGGCCATCCGCAAGCAGTTCCAGTTCAAGGACCACATCGCAGCGCTCGGTTTCGTGGTCAAAGTGGCGACCATCGCGGAGACGATGGACCACCACCCGAGCGTGGATTGGACCTACAACCGCGTGACGTTGACGTTGAGCACGCACGACGCGGGCGGCGTCACGCAACGCGACTTCCAGCTCGCCGCGCGGATTGACGCGGTGAAATAGCGGGGGTGCTTGCCCGCTCCCTGCCCGGTCGCGGCTCATGGGAGGTATGCGAGACTTGCCCGCTCCCTGCCCGGTCGCGGCTTATGGGAGGTATGCGAGCCAGTTGCTGGCCGGACGGCGTTCAGCACGGAAGTTGGCCCGCGGTTCGGCCGGGTGGGTGGAGCCGGCGATCGGCATCCGTGTGGGCTGGACTTGCCCGCTCCCTGCCCGGTCGCGGCTCATGGGAGGTATGCAAGGCTTGCCCGCTCCCTGCCCGTTCGCGGCTCATGGGAGGTATGCGAGCGAACTCAGGACGCGCGATACCGCGGTGCTGACGACTCACGACTCAGGACCGACGACTCACTAAACCGCGAAGTGGCTCTCTTCCTTGAGCTTGCGGGCGCGGTTGACGATGACCTTTTCTTCCGCGGTGAGCGCCTCGAAGTCTTTGAGGACTTCGGTCTTCAGGGGGAAGATGTGGACCGCGTCCCAACCGCAGACATCCTCGCAGAGGCGGCAGCCGGTGCACTTTTTCTCGTCCACCGTGCTCTTGCCGAAGAAGTCATCGATGCGGTCCGAGTGTTCGAGGCTGAGGGCGTCGAACGGGCAGATGTTGATGCAGAGCTCGCAGCCGGAGCCGATGCACTTCTCTTCGATGACGACGGCCTTGGGCCACTCGTTCTTCTTCACCGAGCGGCAGACGTCGCCGAACGTATTGAGGATGGCTTCAGGCGGGCAGACGATGCCGCAGGCGCCGCAGTCGATGCAGAGCGTGGGATCGATGACGTGCAACTGGTTCCGTTCGCCGGTGATGGCGTTGGTGGGGCAGCGCTTCGTGCAGGCCGTGCAGCCGATGCAGGTCTCAACGATCGAATAAGGCAAGTGAAAACCCTCACAAGGGCCGTAGTGCTTTCAGTCTAGTCAATGTGGGAGATCGGTACCACCGGCCGTGGCCGCAAGGTAACGCTCGGGGTGGCCGTCGAACGGGAAGCCGGATTTCCGCACCAATCGAAGGGCGTGAAGCACTCCCTGGTGGGCCGCGCGCTTCGCAGCGTCCGAGTAGCCCATCGTCGAGGCACGCTCGGCGAAGACCTCTTGGTCGCGGACATAATGCTGACGTCCCGGGAGCACCACCACGTCCAGGTCGAGGTCGACAAAATCACAGCGCTCGCCGTCGAACTCAGCAGGCAGCGCGGCGTCGCATTTGGCATCCCGGAACGTCCCATCCAGCCCGAACGCGAAGATGACCGTGAGGGGCAGCGCGGTGGAGCAGTAGTGCAGCAGGTGCGCCGGTTCGCCAGCCTCGACGGAGCCGTTCGCGAGCACCTTGACGTGGAGCCCCGGTTGGTGGTGGACACCGATCCAATCGCCGCGGCCAGTCTCGAAGAGGGTGCCGGGCCAGGCGTACTTGATCGACCCGTCGAACTTGCGCTTCCGGACGGTCACCGTGCGGCCGGCTGTCACGGTTTCCTGGGGTGGCGCTTGAGGCTGGCGACTTCGGCTTCGTCCAGGCGGAGGTTGAGGGCTTCCTTGAGCGTGCGAATCTCCGGAAATCCGCCTTCGGTTTTCGTTGAGGCGAGCAGTTCGCCGTCCACACGGACTTCGAAGATGCCGCCGTGCCCCGGCACAAGCGTCAGGCCCGAGACGAAGTCGCCGTAGGTGTGCAGCAACTCCTGCGCGACCCAGGTGGCGCGTGGCAGGAAGTTACACCGCGCGCAGTACTCGATCTCAAGGGCGAGCCGGTGCTGCGAGTCGTCGGCGCTCACGGCTTCTTCGCGCCCCAGCGCTCCCAGTAGGTCACATCTTCGACAGGCTTGCGGAATCCGGTCCCGAACTTGCCCTTCGGCCAGCCAACCGGGATCAGCGCCGCCGTCTCGACCGACTCCGGGATGCCCAGCAACTGGCGGATGTCCTGCTGGTGGCCGCGATGAACGGTGGTCAGTGCGGTGCCCAGGCCGAGCGCGCGCGCCGCGAGCATGAGGTTCTGCACGGCCGGATAGATGCTCGACCCGGAGACGATGTCTCCGCCGCCTGTCAGGCTGCAGGCGAAGATGAGGACTGGCACCTCGTGCATGTGCTCGGCCAGGTACGTGGCGCTCTTCATGACGCGTTCGTTGCTGAGCCGTTCGTCCTCCGGCAAGCCCGCGCCGGCGCCGTATCCGGAAGCGGTAGCCTCGGACCAGAGCTCGTTGTACCACTGCTGGATCTGCTTCTTGCTGGCGGGGTCCGTGACCACAAGCCAGCGCCAGCCCTGGCGGTTGCCGCCGCTCGGGGCGCGGGTGGCGGCCCAGATGATCTTCTTGATGTACGCCTCGGGGACGGGGTCCGGCTTGAGCCGCCGCATGGCCCGCTGGGTGCCAATCAC
>JAXLXA010000004.1:0-223587 GCA_046328215.1 Dehalococcoidia bacterium
GCGAGCGGCCACCGGACGCCGAGTAAAGAACGCTCGGGCGGTACATGGTTGCGCGGATCTCGCGGCGGGCGAGGTAAGCGCGATAACCGCTCGAACCGCCCTCGCCCGGGGCAACGAGTTCGCCCCGGACCGTGAGTCTGTCGCCGGGGAGGTGGCGGTCGTACTGGTTGAGGTAGACCAGCAGTTTCCCGGCCGCGGCGCGCCCGCCGTCGCCTGTCGAGATTTCGGACACATCGAGGACGTAGCCGGTCAGGGTCAGTCCGCGGTCCGGTTCTGACGCGACGTTGCCGGTGACGGTCACGTCGGAACCGATCAGGCTCGTCCAGGCCGGTGGCGGCCCTGGTGCGGCACGTTCGAGCAAGAAGCCACTGACCGCCGACGCGGCGATGGCAGCGGCCCACAGGGTGTAGCGGGTTCGAAGCGGACCTGCGAGCCAGACTGCCGGCGCCGCCGCGAGCAACCATGCGGCGCCCATCCACCAGCCCGCGCCCCACGCCGCGACCGGGAGCAATCCGATGACCCACCCCAGCCCGATGACGATGAGCACCATCGGGCGCGGACGCTACCAGTTGAACCGCGAGATGAGAACGGGGCTGTGCTAAGCCCGGATCTTCTGCAGCACCGACTGGAGGTCGATGTACTGGTCGGCAGCGTTCCGGAGGTTCGCCGCCGTGCTCGAACCGACCGCGACGACTTCGACGCGCACACCCTTGCTCTGGACGACTTCCACCAGGCGCTGGAAGTCACCGTCGCCCGAGACGAGGCAGACCACATCCAGCCGGTCGAGCATTTCGATGATGTCGAGCGCCATCTCGATGTCCACGTTGGCCTTGATCGTGCCGTCGGCGAAGCGCTTGAGCGGCTTGGTCACGACCTTGTAGCCCTTGCCGAGGAACGGCTCGGCGAACCGCTGCGTCTCGATGCTCACGCCAGGGTCGTCATGAACCGGCGAGTAGGCGGTCGCCCGGACAAGTGTCCGGCCATCGATCAGCATATTGAGGACTTTCCGCCAGTCGACGCGAGCGCGAAGCCGGTCGATGGCGAGCTCGACGTTCGCGGAATCGACGAAGACGCCCACCCGGGCCGTGGTCTGCGCTACGCCACCCGCGGCAGGCGTCCGCCGCGCTGCGTCTTCGGTCGTGCGGACCAGTTGCTCGATCTGGCGCCCCTGGGCTTCCACGACCTTGATCAGGCCGGCGATGTCGACCGGAGTCGCGGGCGCGGCGGCTTCCGCCGGGGCTTTGCGGTTGCTCGTTCGCCTGGGGGCCGGCGGTGGCGCTGGCGCCGGTTCCGGTTCCGGTTCGGCTACTTCCACCGTGGTGGCGACTTCGGGCGCGGCCGGCTTGGTTGCCCTGGTGCGGCGGGGGCGAGGAGCCGGGGCTGCCTCCGGTTCCGCGGGCTCCGGTTCCACGGTGGCTACGCTCTCGACGGTTTCACCGGTTGGCTTGCGCCGGCCGCGACCGCCGCGGGTACCGCGGCGCGTCTTGCGCCCGGGCTCATCGAGCGCTTCTGGTGAGGGTTCGGGGAGGGTGAGTTCCGGTTCGGCTGACGGAGCTGCCTGGGGGCGCTCACGCCTGGGAAAGATGTTTAAGACCATGGTTTGGGTTTACCTGCCCATCCTTTGCAAAACACTGATGCGGGCGGCGACGTTCTTCGCGATCCGTTCGATGGCCTTCGCCGATTCGGAGTCGGGCGCGCCGTACACAACGGGGACGCCCCTGTCGGCGCCTTCGCGCACGGCAGGCTCGATCGGGATCTCGCCAAGAAAGTCGATGCCCAGTTCGTCGGCGGCTTTGGCGGCCCCGCCGTGGCCGAAAATGTCGTAGCGCTTGCCCGTGTCCGGCGCTATGAAATAGCTGAAGTTCTCGATCATCCCGAACACCGGCACGTCGAGCTTTTCGAACATCGCGACCGCTTTCATCGCGTCTTCGACCGATACGTCCTGCGGACTCGAGACGATCACCACTCCGGCGATGGGAGCATCCTGCGCCATGCTCATCGCCGCGTCGCTCGTGCCCGGCGGCAGGTCGATCACGAGGTAATCCAGGTCGCCCCAGGGCACGTCATGAAGCAACTGCCGCACCGCCGATCCGATCATCGGGCCGCGCCAGACCACCGGCGTGCCCTTCGGCAGGAGGAAACCGATCGAGACCACCTTCACGCCGTGGCGCTCCACCGGCCGAAGCCCCTCGCTGCTCCCGGCCTGAAGCCCCTGCGGAAGGCCGAACATCGTCGGGAGGTTCGGCCCGGTGATGTCGGCGTCGATCAGGCCCACGCTCGCGCCGGACTTCGCCAGCGAGACGGCGATGTTCGAAGCCAGGGTCGACTTGCCGACGCCGCCCTTGTTCGAGGCGACAGCGATGATGTTGCGGACCCCTTCAACTGGCTTCTGGCCCTCTTTGGGGTTGGAAGCGCGAACGTTGGCGCCCCAATTCAGCGTGAGGTCCGGGGCCAGGTCCGCGAGCGCCGCGCGGATGTCGCCTTCGATCGTTTCCTTCAGCGGGCAGGCGGGGGTGGTCAGCTCCACGGTGAGCGAGACGGCCCCACCATCGCCAATGACAAGGTCTTTGATCATCCCAAGGCGGACGATGCTGGCGTGAAGTTCCGGGTCCTGGACGCGGTCGAGGGCGGCGAGGATGTCGTCGCGATTCGCGGTGGTTGCGGAGGTCATGCGGTTCGAGTGTGCCTTTCGAAGGCTGCCGGAGGAGCCATTCGCGTTCGACCGGAGCGCTTCGTTCAGCACTCCTCTGCGAAGATCGTAGCCCCTTCGGAAAGCCCCGGCAAACCTTTCCAGTCGTTTACGGCGGCGTCGGCTACGGTGGACGAGGTGTTTCGCCACCGTGCTACACTGGTTCTACCGTCCGGTAAGCAACGTGAAGGAGATTGAATGACAGAAACGAAAACGCACGAGGCCGTCGGCTCGGCGATGTGCCGGCACCACTGGGTCATCGAAACCCCGAATGGTTCGCTGAGCAGCGGCCGCTGCAAGCGCTGCGGGGTCGCCAAAGACTTCCGCAACTCCGCCGAAGACCCGCTCTGGGACAACGATAGCTTCAGCCTCAACGGCTCCCGTTACCGCGGGCGCCGCGCGTCTTCCGACTCCTGATCGACGCAACACGACTTTCAAGCGGCCGGAGAACGATCCGGCCGCTTTTTCGTTGGGTAGCGACAGCCTGCCATTTCCCGGCAGCCCGGTCCCGGCCTGGAGCGGTCCGCACCGCGCTTGCGCCGCCGGTTCCTGAGATAGACTGTGGGTATGCCCCCATCCCTGCAGGTTGATATCGCCCCCGGGCGAAAGAACAGTCTTGTTTTGAAGAACCCCGTGATGCCCGCCAGCGGCACGTTCAGCTGGGGCCTGGAATTCGCGAAACACTTCGATGTCGAAGCCCTCGGGGCGGTGGTTTCCAAGGGCGTGACGATGGCCCCCCGCCAGGGGAACGTGCAGCCACGCGTGGCCGAGACGCCTGCCGGAATGCTCAACTCCATAGGGCTGCAGAACATCGGCATCGATTCCTGCATCAGCGACATGGCGCCGCTCTGGGCGCGCTGGGATGTGCCGGTCATCGTCAACATCGCCGGCGACACCATCGACGAATTCGGAGAGATGGCGCGCATGCTCGACGGCGTGCCCGGCGTTGCGGCGCTGGAACTGAACATCAGTTGTCCGAACGTGGACATGGGTGGCATCGAAATCGGCCAGGACATCGCTTCGTCGGCCCGCGCCACCCGTGCCGCGGTCCGGAACACCGACCTTCCGGTCATCGTGAAGATCACACCAAACGTCACTGACCCCGTGGCCCTGGCCCGCGCCTGCGAAGGCGAGGGCGCGGCCGCTATCTGCGCGATCAACACGGTCCTGGGCATGGCGGTGGACCTGAGGCGGCGAAAGCCCATCCTGCCGCGGGCGCGCGGCGGGCTGAGCGGCCCGGCAATCAAGCCCATTGCCCTGCGCATCGTGCATGACCTCGCGCGGGCGTTGAGCGTGCCGATCATCGGCTGCGGCGGGATCTCCACGGGAGAAGACGCTGTCGAGTTCCTGATGGCCGGGGCGACCGCCGTTCAGGTGGGTACGGCCACCTTCGCCAACCCGCGCGCGCTCCTCGACGTCATCGAAGGCATGGAGCGGTGGCTCGCCGCGAACCGTATCGAAGACGTGAACGAGGTCATCGGCTGCGCGCTCCCGCCTGGCTGAGTGTGCCGATTCGGCCGCCGCTGGTACGCTGGTTATCTTCGGGGTGTAGCTCAGCCTGGTTAGAGTGCTTGCTTTGGGAGCAAGAGGTCCCGCGTTCGAATCGCGGCACCCCGACCAACCACGTTTCCGCCGTTTTGCCCGCCGCTTACCCCTGTCCTACCATGGCTTCGCATTCACGACGTAACGCCGGGTAACCTTCAATGACCGAAGAGTTCGGGGTCGACCTTGACCAGGTGTTCAGGGTGATCGATTCCGCTGACGTGCTGGTGGTCCGCTTTCACCTGATTGACCGGCGGCTGCTGGTTGATTTCCGGACAACCCGGGAGGTTGGCCCGATGATCAGGGTCGTGCCCCGGGCCGAGTCCATCGAAGACCGTTTCCGCTCGATCAAGCGGATGCGCCCGGAGTTGCCCATGCCCGAACGGCTGCCCTCCTTCCAGTGGCCGCGCTCCATGCCGGTCATGCTGGTGTCCGGTGTCTGGCAACGTCTGGTCGACCGCGTTTCCGCCCTGGGCAGTGACGAGACGACCGATGAGTGCGGCCGCGTCATGGAAGAGCTGATGCAACTCGAACGCAAAGAGGTGATCGGCGCCATCCGCGGCGCCGACCACTACCAGACCATCTGGGAACGCCAACGCATATGAGCGCCGTGATCGACCTCCGCAGCGATACCGTTTCCCGCCCGTCCGATGCGATGCGCGCCGTGATGGCGGCGGCGCCCGTGGGCGACGACGTTCTCGGCGACGACCCGACGGTGAACCTCCTCGAGGAGCGAGCAGCGGCGGCGGTCGGCAAAGAAGCGGCCCTCTTCGTGCCCAGCGGCACCATGGCGAACCTCGTCTCCGTGCTGACCCACACGAAACCGGGCGACGAAATCATCCTGGGCGACCAGTGCCACATCTTCCAGTACGAGCTTGCGGGCGCCGCTCGGCTCGGAGGTGTCATAACGCGTGCCTTGCCGAACCTGGACGACGGTGGCATCGAGCCCGCCGCCGTCTCCGGCGCGATCCGGATGGAGAACCTCCATTCGCCGGGTTCCACGCTCCTCTGCCTGGAGAACACCCACAATCGTTGCGGTGGTTCGGCGCTTCCGGTCACCAGGGTGGCCGAGCTCGCGTCGATCGCGCACAACCACGGCATGCGCGTCCACCTTGACGGCGCCAGGCTGTTCAACGCCGCCGCGGCCCTCGGCGTCCCGGCGAACGAGATCGTCGCGGACTGCGACACCGTCTCGTTCTGCCTCTCGAAGGGCCTCGGCTGTCCCATCGGCTCGCTGCTCTGCGGCCCGTCCGAGTTCATCGAACGTGCCCGCCGCAACCGCAAGATGCTCGGCGGCGGCATGCGCCAGGTCGGCATTGTCGCTTCGGCCGGCCTCTACGCCCTCGACAACAACGTGGCGCGGCTGCGTGAGGACCACGAAAACGCGCGCGCGCTGGCTGATGGCCTGCGTGAGCTCGGCCCGTTCCGCCCCAACACGCCCCAGACCAACATCGTCGTGGTCGACATCGTCCGTGGGTCGCTCGGCCAGTGGCTGTCCGCGTTCGAACGGGAGGGCCTGCTCGCCGTCGCGTTCGGGCCGGCCCGGATGCGGCTGGTGACGCACCTGAACATCTCTCGAGAAGACATCAACGACGCGCTGGGCCGGATCCAGGCCGTCGTGGGAGCTGCCGCCGTTTGAAGACCACCGCCGCCTTCCTCATGTGCGCCGCCGCCGGCGCCATCCTTCTCTCGTCGTGCGCGTCCAACGACGAGAAGACGCTCACGAAGGTCTTCGTGAGCGCGCCGTGGACAACGAATGAGTCCAACGAATACAACCTGGTCATCGAGAACGACCAGCTCTACGGCACCTGCACCCTGGAGACGAAGCTCAACGACAGCGGCGCCAACACGCGCCTGAACCGCCTCTGTGGCGATGGCGAGAACCGCGACGACGGTACCGCGCTTGTGGACGCGGCCACGCTACGGCCGATCCAGTCCCAACGCACCTCGCAGCGCAAGGACAGCATCGTCTCGTTCACGAGCACCTACCACGAGACGAGTGTGACCTTCGCCTCGGACGAGAACGGCAAGACGCGGCAGACTGAACGCGACCTGCCGAAACCGTCCAGCACGAGCCCCGACCCCGGCTACTACGATGATGAATCCCTGCTCTGGCTCGTCCGCGGCATCGAGCTGCGGGAAGGATACGAAGGCACGTACCAGAACATCAGCGCCGGAACGGGCCAGACGTTCTGGGTCCAACTGAAGGTGGAGAAACAGGAGCGTGTGAAAGTGCCCGCGGGAGAATTCACGGCGTGGAAGGTGCGGATCAGCACCGGCACCGTGACCCAGTTCGCGTGGATTGACGTGCAAAGTCCAAATCGACTCGTCCAGGCCCGCATCAACGGCGTCCAGGATGTAACCTACAAGTTGGTCCGCACGCAGTAGCAGTGGACCGAAACCTTCCCGAAACGACTAAAGAAGGCCCGCCCCCGGCTGCCTGAAGCCATTTTCCGGAACCAGACCACCAGCGACGAGAAGTTCACGTCCTTATGTTTGAGGGGGGCGCCGATTTTGCTTGACACCGCTTCGCCGCGTCACGAAGATGCCACAACGCTTGCCTTAACCTCGAATTCCGGACGTGCGATGACATCCGTTTTCGTTATCAGTCGTGAGCCTCGTATGCGCACCGCCGTCACCGAGTACCTTCGCGACCGCGGATACGACACCGCGACGGCGAGCAATTACGACTCCGCCATCGAACACCTGGCGAACTACCGCCACGATGCGATCATCACCGACGTCCAGGGTCTGCCACGGGGCGAGGACGGGGCCAACTTCGCCCAGTTCAACCAGTGGATCGCGACTGCCTACCGCTCGTCCGCCCCGGCAATGGTGTATCTCCTGCACAAGGGCACGCGCCGCCCGCACTTCCGTCTCGAAGGCGCGGTCATCAAGAAGCCCTTTCCCATCGAAGCCCTTGGCGAAGCGCTAAGAGAACGCGTCGGCCACCCCCGGCGCGACGGACGCGAGCCAGGCATCGACCTCGACCTGTCATCGAATACGTTGCGCTGCGCCGGCCGCGAAGCCCACCTCACGAACATCGAGGCAACGCTCCTCGCCTACCTCATGGAGCACGAAGGCGAAATCCTTCACCCCCGCGACCTTCTGGTGGATGTGTGGCAATACCATGACCCGGCGGGGGCGAGCACGCTCGTACGCGCCCACGTCAGCAACCTGCGCCGCAAGCTCCGCGACGTGCTCGGGAGCTCGGACCAGATTCAGACGATCCGCGGCAAGGGCTATCGCTTCTCCGCCTGATACCTAACTTCACCCGCAAAAGAGACCCACATGAAACTCGCAACCGGTATCGGCTACTCCGGCGCATCCATGCGCATCGACATGGATTTCGTCCACGAAGTGGAACGCCTCGGCTACGACTCTATCTGGACAGCGGAGGCGTACGGCTCCGACGCCGTCACGCCCCTCGCCTACATCGCCGCCCTCACCACCAGGATCAAGCTTGGCACGAGCATCATGCAGATCCCCGGCCGGACGCCCGCCATGTGCGCGATGACGATGTCGACGCTCGACGCGATCTCCGGCGGCCGTGCGCTCGTGGGCCTCGGGCTGAGCGGTCCGCAGGTCGTCGAAGGCTGGCACGGCGTGCCCTACGGCAAGCCCGCCGCGCGCACTCGCGAGTACGTCGAAATCCTGAGAAAGATCTGGGCGCGCGAGGAACCGGTCGAGTATCACGGCCAGGAATATCAACTACCGTACACCGGGCCCGGTGCGACTGGCCTGGGCAAGCCCTTGAAGAGCATCCTCCACGGCCGCCAGTTGCCCGTCTACCTGGCCACCATGGGCCCGATCAACATCCGTAACACCGCCGAACTGGCCGATGGCTGGCTGCCGATCTGGTTCTCGCCGAAGCGCATGGACCTCTTCCGGCCGTCGCTGGAGGAGGGGTTCAAGCGAGCCGGAAACGGCAAGAGCTACAAGGACTTCGACATCGCCGCCGGCTGCACCATCGCCATCGGCGACGACGTGAAGGCGCTGCTGGCGATGCAGAAGCCCAACCTCGCGCTCTACATGGGCGGCATGGGCGCGAAAGAGAAGAACTTCCACAACGAGATGGCCGTTAAGTACGGCTACGGCGAGGCCGCCGCGAAGATCCAGGAGCTCTACCTCTCCGGGCGCAAGCAGGAAGCCACCGACGCCGTGCCGGACGAGCTCGTGGACGAAATGTCGCTCGTTGGCCCCGTGGCGCGCATTACGGACCGCTACCGGGTCTGGGAAGACGCCGGCGTCACCACGATGATGGTGCAGAGCCGCCAGCGGGAGGCCCTGACGCTGATGGCGGACATCACCGGGGCGAGCAAGGGAGCGTAGCGACGCGCTACGGGTCCCAGAAGTGCTCTTTGAACCAGTTCCAGGGCTGGGCCTCCGCGAAATGCAGCAGGTACTCCTGCGCCATCTTCGGGACCAGAAGGATGAACATCGGGATGGCGACACCTCGCCATGACTGCGGCGTCCACTGCGGATGCCACGCCCGCACCGCCACCACGTACAGCCACCAGTTCTCGAACATGTTCGGGAAGATGAAGAGCACGATCCGGTGCTCCGTGATCTCGAACAGCGCCACGCCGATCATCCGGTAGCCGAAGAGGATGAGCGTGGGCAGCCGTTCGAACGTGTTCGCCCAGCGCGTGGCGACGAAGAACTCGAACGAGAGGTAGTAGGTGTCGAGCACCTTGTCGATCTGGTGGTAATGCCCACCGAACCCGCCAAGGTGCATGAGGTCGATGAGGATGACGTCGAGGCCGTCCACGATCATGCAGAGGATCCCGCCGGTCAGGTTCTTCTTGAGGATGAGGAACGGCACGAGCAGCCGGAGGGTGATGACGATGAGTGCGCCGAGGCTCATTGCAGCTGCTGGTGACCGGGAGTGGACTCCCACATCGGTGGAAGCTGGTGGTAGCCGCCACCGGCGGTCCAGCCACCGTCCACGTAGAGGATGTGACCGGTAACGAATCGTGCCGCGTCGCTCGCCAGGTAGACGATGGCGCCTTCCAGGTCTTCCGGCTGACCGAGACGGCCCATCGGCGTGCGCGAAATGCTGTGGTCGCGCGTGGCGGGCGTGGCTTCGAAAACCTTGTCCATCAGCTCGGTCCCGTCGAAGTACGAAGGCGCGATGGCGTTCACGCGGATGCCTTCGCGGGCGTATTCGAGGGCAAGGACGCGCGTCAGCGCATCCACGCCG
This sequence comes from Dehalococcoidia bacterium, assembly GCA_046328215.1. Taxonomy (GTDB): domain Bacteria; phylum Chloroflexota; class Dehalococcoidia; order Tepidiformales; family Tepidiformaceae; genus Amarobacter. The sequence continues at coordinate 9,435 of JAXLXA010000004.1, forward strand.
CCTTTTGCCGCGTGGTAGGAGGCGGCCCGGAACTCGCTCCCCACGCGGCCGAGGATGGAGCTGATGTTGACCATCACGCCCCCGCCGCCCTGGGCGAGCATCTGCTTCCCGGCCAGGCGGCAGCCGTTGATGGTGGCCATCAGGTCCAGTTCAACGATCGAACGCATGCGCTTCATGCTGCCCAGGTCGTGCCGCAGGCCGGAACGGTCGGTGTAGCCGGCATTGTTGACCATGATGTCCAGCCGCCCGAATTCGGCCACGGTCCGCTCGAAAAGCGCTTCGAACTGGGCCTCGTCCGTGATGTCAGCGGAGACGGCAAGAGCTCTGCCGCCGAACCCCCGGACCATCTCCGCGGTTTGATCGATGAGCTCCTGGCGGCGGGCGGTGACGACGACATCCGCGCCGGCGCGCGCAAGCCCGCGCGTGAAGGCCACGCCCAGGCCACTGGATGCGCCCGTGACGAGCGCGACCTTGCCCTCCAGGCTGAACAGGTCCATGAGTTTCGGGTCCAAAAAGCGCCCTCTTCCCTGAAGTCGCGCCGAATACTACACGGGGCGTCCCTTCAGGCGATGCTCGTGGTGGCGCCGGCGGCGTGGCGCGCTCAGACGATCAGGCTGACCGGTTCGCGCTCCGGGTTCTCACGCTCGTGGCGGATGATGTCTTCGATCTCCTCCACCGTGTCGGAAAGGCGTCCGTGCCGGTTATAGACGACATAGTCGTTGTTGTTAATGTCGTCCAGCTCAGATTCGAGCTCCGCAATCCTGCGAGTGAGCGAACCCGAGTCCTCGCTCCCCCGGTGTTCGAGGCGGGCGCGCAGGGCTTCGCGGTCTTCGGCCATGAGGAAGATGAAAATGGCGCCTTTGAGCTTCCGACGCCAGGTTTGCGCGCCCTGCACGTCGGTGCGGATGATCACGTCTTCGCCGCGTTCGAGCGGCCCTTCGATTTCGCGCTTCTCGAGGCCCTTGAGGTCCCCGTAGACCTCGGCGTATTCGGCGAATTCGCCGTTGCGGATCTTCTCTTCGAACCTGGCTCGCGTGAGGAAGTGGTAGTGGTTGCCGTCGCGTTCGTCTTCACGCGGGGCGCGGTCGGTTGAACTGGTGGCCCGGTGGATGCCCGTGCGCTCGCGCAGGAGGTCGATCACGGAGTCTTTGCCAACCCCGGAAGGGCCGTGGAGCACGATGACGAGCGGCCTGGGCTTCACGCCCTGATCATCCCGCCCTCAGCCGCGCGCGCAAGGTCTTGCCAGAACGCCGGGTAGGAAACCGCGACCGCGTCGTTCTCGATCCGAGTCTCGCCTTCGGCAAGCGCGCCCGCGATGGCGCCGAGCATGCCCACGCGGTGGTCGCCGCGGCCGTCGAGTTTCGCCCCGTGCAGCTTCGCCGGGCCATGGACCACGAAGCCGTCCGGGCGGGCGGTGATCTTCGCGCCCATGCGGGTGAGCACCTCCACCGTGGCCTCCACCCGGTTCGATTCCTTGACCACGAGTTCCTCAGCGTCGCGGACAACTGTCTCGCCCTCGGCGAAGCAAGCGAGGACGGCGACGAGCGGAAGCTCGTCGATTGCGCGGGGGACCAGGCCGCCCGAGATAACGGCGCCGTGGAGTTGCGAGCTGCGCACGACCAGGTCCGCGACCGGTTCTCCTCCGCTCAGCCGGGTCTCCAGCCGCTCCACGGTTGCGCCCATGCTCTCGAGGATGTCGAGCAGCCCGGTGCGCGTTTCGTTGGTGTTCACGCCCTCGAGCAAGATCTCGGCGTCAGGATGGCACGCACCGAGGACGAGCCACGGCGCCGCGCTGCTGATGTCTCCGGGGACGCGCAGCGAGAGCGGCACCAGGTGCGTGGTGCTCGAAACCGTGACCGTCGTGCCTTCGCTGCGAAGGTTGGCGCCCATGGCCGTGAGCATGCGTTCCGTGTGGTCGCGGCTCTTCTCCGGCTCAGTCACCGTCGTCACGCCGTCCGCATAGAGTCCCGCCAGTGTGATCGCCGACTTCACCTGGGCGCTCGCGACGGGGCTGATGTAGTCGATCGCCCTCAAGGAACCGCCGGTGACAGCGATCGGGGCGAGCGTGCCGCCCTTCCGGGCCTGGATTGACGCACCGAGCATGCGCAGCGGGTTGATAACCCTCCACATCGGCCGCGTCCGGAGCGAGGCGTCGCCGGTGAGCACGCTGAACAGCGGCTGCCCGGCAAGCAGGCCGAGTAACAGGCGCATGCTGGTCCCGCTGTTGCCGCAGTCCAGGACGGTTTCGGATTCGAACAGGGAGTGCATCCCGGCGCCGTTGACATGGGCGACGGGGGAATGCTCCGGCCAGTCAATCTCGACGCCGAGCGCGGCGAGACAGGAAGCGGTCGAACGGACGTCTTCGGATTCGAGGATGCGTTCGATCACCGCGGGGCCGGTGGCGATGGCGTTGAAGATGAGCGAGCGGTGCGAGATCGACTTGTCCGGCGGCACCTGGATGGTGGCGCGGATGCGCTCCGGGCGGTTGACGATCACAGGTCTTCGTCGCGGATGCCGAGCTTGCGCTTGAGTTCGGCGTCGTCGGCCCGCGGCGGCGAAGAACTGAGCCGGTTCGTCGTCTCTTTGAGCTTGTCGTAGAGCCCACCGACAAACAGGCGGCCAATCGCATCCTGGGCGGACGGAGCCTCCGGGCCTTCCGGCCGGCGGCGCTCGGGCGGGTTCAGGAGGAAGTTGTCGCGGTCAAACTGCGTGCTCTGGAACAGGTCAAAAATCGGCTCATGGCCAAGCTGAAGCGCGTCGGTGATCGTCGTCAGCTCGGTTTGGAGGCGCTGGATCCAGTGCAGCACGGCGTCGCGGTTGGTCATCATGATGTCGCGCGACATGGTGGGATCGCCGCTGGCGAGCCGCGTGAGGTCCTTGAACCCCGGCCCGGCGAGGAGCGAAGCGTCTTCCCAGCCCTGGCTGTCGCGCACCAGGCGGAACAGCGCGACGGACATCACGAGCGGGAGATGGCTGACGGCCGCCGCGTACTGGTCGTGCTCGGCCGGGTCGATGTAGAGCGGGTTCGCGCCGAGCGTTTCGACGAGCCCGAGGACCACGCCCACGGCGCGTTCATCCGCGCGCGGGGAGGGCGTAATCGCCCAGGTCGCCCCCTGGAACAGCTCCGCGGAGGCCGCCTCCGGCCCGCTCTTTTCGCGCCCGGCCATCGGGTGGCCACCGACGAAGTTGACGTTCTCCGGCAGATGTTCCGATGCCCAGCGCATGATGTCGGCCTTGGTGCTGCAGACATCCGTGACCACGGCGCCAGGGGAGAGGAAGGGGCCAATCTCCTGGAGGATGCGGCGGGCCGCCATGACCGGCGTGGCAAGGATCACGAGGCCCGCGCCTTCGACGGCTTCCTCGAGCGAGCCAACTTCGCGGTCGAGAGCGCCCATCTTCTTCGCGGTGCGGGAGTTCGAGCGGTCCCGGTCAGCGCCGACGATTTCGTACTGGCGGTTCGGGCGCGCCGCGAGGGCGAGGCCGATCGACGTGCCGATCAGGCCCGTGCCGAGGATGCAAATACGCGACTGCGACTGCGCCATGAGGCTCGTTCTCCGGGTCTATCTGGAGGTTTGGTGGTCGCCACAAAGGCTACCACAGGGCAGGTTCAGACGAGGAAGTCGAACACGTCGTCGCGGACGAGCGTGATGATCCAGTACACCGGGCTGTATTGCGGCGCGATGAACCCGATCACGAGCAACGTCATGAGGATGCCGGGGCCGTACGGCTCGATGCGCTGCAACTCGCGCGCGGCGCTCCGCGGGAGGAAGCCGAGAGCCACCTTGAACCCATCGAGCGGCGGCAGCGGGATGAGGTTGAAAATGCCGAGGATGATGTTCAGGTTGACGATGACGAGCAGGAAGAGCGCGACGTAGTCCTCACCGGAACCATTGCGCACCAGCCCTTCGAAGCTGCCGAACGTGGGTTCCACGATGCCGAGCTTGAGCGGCAGAGCGGCCAGCGCCGCGAAGAAGAAGTTGGAAGCCGGGCCGGCGAAGGCGACGAGCGCGCCGCCACGGCGGGGGCCATTCTTGAGACGCCAGGGATTCACCGGCGTCGGCTTGGCCCAGCCAAATCCAATGATGAACATCAACGCAGCCCCGATGGGGTCGACGTGCGCGAGCGGGTTGAGGGTGAGTCTCCCCTGGCGCGCGGCGGTGTCATCGCCGAGTTCGTTGGCCGCCCAGGCGTGGCAAAACTCGTGGAAGGCGAGGCCCGTGAGCAGCGCCACCGCGGTCGCCGCGAAGTACACCAGGAACGCCGCTGGAGTGAAGTCCGAAAGGTAGAGGAGCATTTCGGTAAAAATGCTAGCACAGATGCGCGAATTCCCATCCGGGGATGGTCCGATCCCGGTTAACGGCGTTGACCGGACGTAGATCGACGGTTACGGTCGCCGGAAGCGAAGGCGGTTCAGCCTCCGCCCGGTCGCGTTTTGCGGCCACGGTACTGCGGGGGTACCGGCATCTCCGATGCGGCCATGCGGGAGCGGACGCCAGACCAGCACGGCCCCATAGCCGTGCAAAGCGCGAGGTAGCCGAGTGTTCTTCCCGGGCGTTCGCCGCGCGTTTCACGTCCCCCACGCGGTTGTCCCCACTCTGCTCGCGATGATTGCCGTCCTCACCGGCGTCACGGCCTGGGCGATTGCATCCCGCTCGAACGCGGGAATCGAACCGCCGGCCCACCCGTTGCCCGATATCGCCTCCATTCGCTCGGTCGCCTACACGCTCCCCGGCCATGACTTCGACGACCTGGTGGTGCGACCGGCCGACGACAGCGCGGCGCCGCGTGTCATCGCCACATTCCCGAACAGCGGCGCGACGGGTTACCACATCCATGGCGCGTCTTCGCCCCTCGGAGAGAGCATCGCCGTCGTCTCCCTGGCGCCGTTCACCGCCCGCTCCGGTGCTTCCCTTTCCATTGTCAGCAGCAACGGCAGCGTCACGCGCCAGATCGAAGGGGTATTCGACTATTTCACGCGCATCGCCTGGGCGCCGGATGGCAGCCGCCTCGCCGCTGTCCGCTACCACGAAGCTGACGGCGCGCGCATGAGCAGCGTGGTGGAAATCGAACCGGCGACCGGCCAGGTGCGCACCGTCGCCGAATTCCCGGACGCGATCGATGTCGTCCCGGTCGGGTACAGCTTCGATTCGGAGCGCCTCTACATCGTCGTCGTCGGCAACCGCGGCTCCAACCTCCACGTTGAGCGCGCCGGCAAAGTCCAGCTCGAGGCCGAGCTCAGCCCCGGGCGAACCCGCGACTGGGCGCTCAGCCCCGACGGTTCGCGGCTCGCCTTCGTCGATATCCTGGCCGGCGGTTCGCGGACGTTTGTCGGCCGGACCCTGGTCATCGCGACGAAGACCGTGACAACGCAGCCGGCGAGCGCGGACCAGTTCGGCGCTTCCTGGATGCCCGGTTCGCCAATGCCCGCGTTCGGTGGGCCCGGCGGTTCCTGGCAACTGACCGAGCCAGAGTCCGAAGGGGCGTATCTCGTGCCGGCCGCATGGTCGCCGGATTCGTCCTACCTCGTCGGGAGCGTCTATGCCCCCGCGGGAATTGAACCACCAACGCGCTCACTCGAACTGGTGCAGCGCGAGACCGCAACCACTCCGGGCCGCCGGACCGTCCTTTCGGATGAAGCCGGCGCCGCGTTCTTCGGCTGGGTCAAGAACCTGGACTGACCCCAACACCACACGTAGACGGGAGCCGATATGGCCGTTTCCTCTCGAACGTTTCCACGCCAGCGCGATTACTCAAAGCTCTTCATCTCGCTGGCCGTCCTCGCCGCGGTCGTGGCGATCGCCCCGATCGTTGCGGCCCTCCTTGGTTACAGCAGCAAGGCGGTGACGCCGAAAACCGCGTTCGCCTCTGCCCCGGGCGGAGACTATGCGGTGGTAGGCCGCACTGAGAACGGCGCTGACGTCATTTCCGTTGCGTGGGCGGACAATCCCGGCGCCGTCACCGAGATCACCCGCGTCCCTCACCTCGAAGGGTTCGCGTCCACTGGCGCCGTTTCGCCTGATGGCAAGCAGTTGGCGCTGGTCGTTGTGGACGGCGGCAGCGCGACGCACCCCAAAGGCTCGCTCAAGGTGATCGGGCTGGAGAGCGGGCTGATTACGAACGTGATGACCGACGTCGCGCCCGGCCAGACCCCCGTCTGGGAGGCGGATGGGTCGCGCATCGTGGCCGTGCTGAATCCCGCGAGCGACGGCGCGTTCCACGTCGTGAGCGCAACCCCTGACGGCAAAGACACGAAGCAAGTCGACGCCTTCACGGGCGTCCTGGGCATCTACCCAGTCGGGTTCAGCCACGGGGCGCTCGCGCTCGTCATCATCGACGGCCGCGGGTCCACCTTGCGGATGGCAGGAAAGGACTGGGGCAACCTGGCGGCCGGCATCACACGGGACTGGAAACTCAGCCCTGACGGAAGCCAGCTCGCGTTTATCGAGACCGCGACCGACGGTGGCGTCCGCTACGTCGCGCGGACCGTGAGCCTGGCGAGTGCCGGTGTATCGGCGCATCGCTCGCAGCGCCCGCGTCCGCCCTTGGCGCGGCCTGGAACCCGAAGACGGCTCAGCCGATGTTCGGCCTCGAACCCGGCGCGAGCGAAGTCGCCGGCGTAGACGTCCAGGCGCTTGCCGCCACGGCCGGCGCCAGCGATGAAGGCGGCTTCGACGTGCCCATGGGTTATTCGAGCGACGGCGAACACCTCTTCGTGACGCGCTGGAGCGGCGCTTCGTTCCAGGAGCCCGGCAAGCCCGTCCTGCAGATCGTCAGCGCAAACGGCCGCGCGGACTACGACACCTTCACGAGGTTCTACGGTTGGGCAGCACGCTAGAGCGCGCCTGTTTTGGAGCCGCACTGCTCGCAGCCGCCATCCTGATGGCGCTGGCCGACCCGGGCGCCTCCCGGGCGGACCACTTCCCATGCCATGCGCCGAACCGCGGCTGGGGGTTCGACACCTACGAGTACGAGGACTACAGCGGCAAGTACAGCCTGGCCATCGACCTGGCCGTGCGCGGCTGGGCCGTGCCGCCCGCCTACACAGTGGGCGACGGCGAGACCATCGACGTTTCGTACCAGGGCGTGGAGTCGGGGCCTCGCGGCGCGCGCCAGGCCGCTTCGAAGGCGAATGCCATACCGCCGACCGTCTACAAGTCCATCGCCTGGATCGAGTCCGGCTGGTCCCAGGCCGCGGCGCAGGTGCCCTACGGCGGCAGCGGTCCGACTATCACGGCCATCGACTGCGGTTACGGCCTTGGACAGATAACCACCGGGATGGGCCACCTCTCGGCGCCCCCCGCGCTCGACGTTCGCGTGGCCTCCGCCCGGCAGGCAATCATCGGCACGCACCCGCTGTTCAACATCGCCGAGGGTGTGAGAATCCTCGCGGACAAGTGGAACGGCGCGCCGAACTTCCGCCCAATCGCCGGACAGGGTGACCCCGCGGCGCTCGAAGACTGGTATTACGCCATCTGGAGCTACAACGGCTTCGCGTTCGTGAACCACCCCCTGAACCCGAACCTTGACCCTTTGCGCGGCTCCGTCTGGAACTGCAGCGACCCGAACGCGCCGGGGTACGGCTTCTACCAGTGGGGTGACTACACCTACCCGGAGAAGGTCTACGGGTGCATGCGCTATCCGCCGGTACCGAAGGGTGCGACCTATCCGCCGCCATTGCCGGGCAGCGGGACGACAACCCCGCCAGCAACCGGTGGGCCGAAGTTCGTTCCCGGCGACACTGCGCGCGTCTTCGGCACGTCAGGACAGGGCCTTCGAATTCGTTCGGCCCCGAACACCGACGCGACCGTCCTGACGACCGTGCCCGACGGCACATCGCTGACAGTCCTCGGTGGGCCGCAGAACGGTTCCGGGCTGGTCTGGTGGAACGTGCAGTTCGGGAATATCACCGGCTGGGCCGCGGACCAGTTCCTCGCGAAACCGGCGCCCGAACCTGCGCCCGATGCGCCGGTGAACCCCGCGGGCCGCATCTGGGCGCCCCAGGTGTTCAGCATGCCGAACCTCGCCTCGCCGGACATCGCAGCTGCGATGACGCCGCAGGTCTACCAGGCCTGCGAGGACAATGGGTTCAGCGGCGGCTGCCCGCTCATGGACTTCGCAACCGTGCCGCACTATGACTCGACGCCGCCGCCCAGCGCCGCCGACGCCACCTACTTCCTCGGAGACCCGTCGATCACCATCTCTGGGGCAACGTCGGTTGCGCTGACCGCGGGGGCGACGACCGCCACCGCTTCCGACGTCGTCGTGCACAATGCGGGCACCGGCATCGCGCCGTTCCGGGTGCGAACGTCCGCCGACTGGTTGCAGGTTCGCCACCCCGGCGACCCTGCAGGCCGGGTGGTGGATGGCGGAGTCGCAATGGGCTCGAACGTGGTCGTAGTTACCCGCAGCAATCCGCGCTCGACCACCGCGGGGGCAGACAGCATCCTCCAGATCACCGTCGACCCGACGTACCTGACGGTGGGCGTACACACCGGCACGGTCACCATCGACCCGCTATTGGGCGGGGGCAAGGCGGTCACCTTCAACGTGAGCGTGACCTCTTCGGGCGGAGCGGGCGGCGCTCCGCAGTCACCCACGCCGGGGCCCGCGAGCACGCCCACCCCCGCCGGGCCGGTACCACGCGCCGTCCTCCCGGGAGTGAGCGCGGAAGGTCCGCATTAGTACCAACTCGTGAAAGTCGGGGATCGCTCATCCCGCAAACACGCGACCTCACTCCCCCTCTCCCGCGACGATAGGAGTCGGGAGAGTGAGGGCCGGGGGTGAGGGCAGGCCCCCCGCGTGACACCGCCAACCTCCAACTCATTACTGGAAACGGGCCTCTCCGATGCACGGAGAGGCCGCTTCTGTGTCGCCCGGGAGGCTCCCGCGTCAGTGCCCGGAGTGGGCCTCTTCCAGCGCCTTCTTGTGCTGTTCGATCACCTTCTGCGCCGCCTGGTGCGGCACTTCGCCGTAGTGGTCGAATTCGAGCTCGAAGACGCCCCGGCCCTGGGTGATTGACCGCAGGTCCGCCGCGTACCGCTGCACCTCCGCCAGCGGCACCTCAGCGTCGATGACGCTCATGCCGCCGTCCGGGTTGATCCCGTGGATCTTGGCGCGCTTCGTGTTGAGGTCACTGACCACGTCGCCGGCGTTGGAGTCGGGCGCGAACACCTTGATGTTCATGATCGGTTCCAGGAGCGTGCCGCCGCTGCCGTTGATCGCTTCCTTGAGCGCCTGCGATGCGGCCAGCTTGAACGCCATTTCGCTCGAATCGACCGGGTGGTGCTTTCCGTCCAGAAGCGTGATCTGGCAGTCGGTCAGTTCGTAACCCGCGAAGACGCCGAGGTGCGCAGCCTCGTTCACGCCTTTTTCGACCGCCGGGATGAACTCCTTCGGCACGGAACCACCGACGACCCGCTCGCCGAACTGGACGCCTGTTCCGCGCGGCAGCGGTTCCACTTCGAGCACCACCCGGGCGTACTGCCCGTGCCCGCCCGTCTGCTTCTTATGGGTGTAGTCCGCGTGGGCCTTCTTCGAGACGGTTTCGCGATACGGCACTCGGGGCAGCGTGAGCTCGACGTCGACGTTGAACTTGCGCTTCAGCCGCTCGATGGTGACATCGAGGTGAGCGTCGCCGAGGCCGGCGAGGATGATCTCGCCCGTGCCGGCGTCGCGGCTGAGCTGCAGCCCGGGGTCTTCTTCCACCAGGCGTTGGAGGCTCGTGCCGAGCTTGTCCACCGCGCCCTTCGAGGTGGGATGGACAGCCATGCTGAAGACCGGGCTGGGGAAAGCAATGGGCGGGAACTCAGCGCCGGAGTCCTTCGCGCCGAGCGTGTCGCCAGTCGCCGTCTGGGCGAGTTTCGCCACCACGCCGATGTCGCCGGCTTTGAGCTCCGGCACCGCGAGCTGTTCTTTGCCCCGCTGCACGTAGATGGTGCCAAGGCGTTCGTCCGCCTGCTTGTTCGCATTCCAGAGGTGGCTGTCCGCCTTCACCGCGCCGGTGACCACGCGCATGTAGGTCAGTTTCCCGACGAACGGGTCCGCAGCCGTCTTGAACACGTGCGCGACCGGTGCGGCCGCGGGATCGGCCGAGAGGGTGGTCTTGCCCGCGTCCATCGGGTCGCGGTCGAGCGGCGAGGGGCCGCTGAAGGCGATGTTGTGCAGCAACTGCCGCACACCGATGAACTTCGTCGCTGAGGCGCAGACGACCGGGATGATCAGTCCGTGGTCCAGCCCGCCGTGGAGCACCTTGCGCAGCTCATCTTCCGTCAGCTCTTCGTCGGCGAAGTATTTCGCCATCAGGTCTTCGTCCGTCTCGACGATGCCCTCGATGAGCTGCGCGCGCAGCTCCGTGGCGTGATCGATGAGGTCGGCCGGGATGTCGGCCTCTTCCGCGTTCTCACCGACATAGGCCTTCATGTGCAGCAGGTCCACGATGCCTTTGAATGAATCGTGCGCGCCGATCGGCAGTTGCATCGGCATGACCCTGTGGCCCCAGCGCTGCTGCAACTGCTGCAAGACCTGGTCGAAGTTCGCGTTCTCGCGGTCCATCCGGTTGACCACGATCATGCGCGGCAGTCCGAGCTTCTCCGTGATGTTCCAGGTGCGGTCAGTGCCCACTTCCGGACCGGAGACCGCGTCGACCACCACCAGCGCCATGTCGGCCGCGTTCGCGCCACAGATGACTTCCGAGATGAAGTCGGCGTAGCCGGGTGTGTCGATGATATTGATCTTCCGGCCTTCCCATTCCACCGGGAGGATGGCCAGGTTGAGGCTGAATTTCCGCTTGTGTTCGTCTTCGTCGTAGTCGCTGACGGTGTTCTGGTCCTGGATGGTCCCGAGCCGGGTGGTAGCGCCACTTTCGTACAGCGCCGCTTCGGCGAGCATCGTCTTTCCGACGCTGCCGTGACCAACCAGGACCACATTACGGATGTCTTCGGTGGCATACACCTTCATAAACCGGAACCTCCACAGCTATAGATGAGACCCGCAGTCCAAGCTTGATTCTACGCGCCCTTTCGAAGCCCTCTCAACGGCGGCCGGGCGGGATATTTCTCCCTTGTGGACATCTCTTGACGCTGCCCGCCTCGACTATCGCCCGGTTGGAAGGCAGCCCGTAGACTCAAGAGTGAATTCGCACGCATGTTCGCTTTATGACCACTACCTACGTTGCGCTGGACCTTGAGACAACCGGCCTGGACCCGCAGCGGGACCGCATCATCGAAGTTGGCGCTTCGCGGTTCCATGCCGCGGGGGACGAGCTGGATACGTTCTCGTACGTCGTGAATCCCGGGCGGCCGGTGCCCGCCTTCATCGAGCGCTTCACCGGGGTCACCAACGAGATGACCGCCCGCGCGCCGAAGCTGGCATCCATCCGCGATGAACTGGTGCGCTTCGTGGGCGATTCAGTCATCGTCGGACATAACATTGGCTTCGACCTCCGCTATCTTGCCGGAGAGCACGTGAAACTGAACGCGAAAGCGGTGGACACCGCCGAACTCGCGCGTTACCTCCTGCCCACGCTCCGCGGGCACGGCCTGGCGGAAGTGGCCGGCGCGCTCGGCGTGGAAGCCATCAACCACCATCGCGCGTTGAGTGACGCGCGGACGGCCGCAGCCGTCTTCAGCAACCTTATGCGCGTCGCGGAGGCCATGCCCGCCGGCCAGCGCTACCAGCTCGCGCGATTCATCTCACTCAATGAGCCGCTCCTCGCCGAGGTGATCGCCGGGGAAGAGTGGGACCGCCGGTCGGCCGGCAGCCACATCCCCGTGCTCCGCCCCGCCCGCGAGACGGCCGCGCTTACAGCGCGCGAACCGCGCGTGGCCGTCTCGGTCGCCGAAGTGAAAGCAGCGTTCGAGTCTGCCGGCTCGGTCATCGAGCGCTTCGAAGAGCGGCCGGAACAACTGGAAATGGCCGAAACCGTGCGCCGCGCATTCGGGCGCGGGGGACACTGGCTCATCGAAGCCGGGACGGGCGTCGGCAAGTCGATGGCCTACCTGCTCCCCGCCGCGCTGCACGCGCTAAAAAACGGCGAACGGGTGGTGATAAGCACGAACCCGATCGCCCTCCAGGAACAGTTGCTCTCGAAAGACATCCCGGCGCTGCGCTCGGTCCTGCTCGAAGCCGGGGTTATCCAGGACCCGGACGACTTCCGGGCAGCCCTGCTCAAGGGTCGTTCGAACTACCTCTGCATGCGGCGCTGGGTCGCGAATTACGCGTCGGGGCTCGGCGATCCCGACTTCGCGCGGCTCAGTTCGGCCATGCTGGTCTGGCTCGGCGAGACCGAGACCGGCGACCGCGCCGAAATCAACCTCGACCCGAACGAGTGGGTCACCTGGCAGCGCTTCTCAGCCCAGGACGCCGATTGTTTGCAGCGCCAGGACCGCCACGTGCGCGAAGGCAACTGTTTCCTGCAGCGGGCCCGGCAAGCCGCCGAGTCGGCGCACATCCTCGTCGTGAATCACGCACTGCTCCTTGCCGACCTCGTGGCGGGGGGCAGTGCCCTGCCGGAATTCGACCACCTGATCATCGACGAGGCGCACAACCTGGAAGACGTGGCGACCAACCAGTTCGGCGGTAGCGTCAGCCTGCGGAAGACGATCGACGCGCTGGATGGCATCCACCGCCGCCAGTCGCGCGAGCACCGCGAGGGCGGCGTGGTCACCCTTCTGCGCGCCCTTCCCGAGGAGTCGTTCGGGACGATCAGCCGTGGGCTCGAGGAGTCGGTGGCGCGGTGCGCGGACAGGGCGCGGCCGTTCTTCGAGTCCCTCGCGCGGCTGCTGGCTTCCGGTGGTGACGACGAGCGGCTCCTGATCACACCGGGCGTCCGTCACAGTGACGGGTGGGAGGCGGTGGAGGCATCGTGGAGCGACTTCGAAACTTCCCTGAAGGAACTTTGCATGAAGGGCGCCACAGCCCGCAGGACGGTAGAAGAGGCACCAATCGAAGCCGCCGACACGCTCGCCGGGGAGATTGAGTCCGCCGTGCGGAAGGTGGTCGACCTGCACCTGCTGGCCGCCCAGTTGCTCGGCGCCACCGCGGAGGACCTGATCCTCTGGGCGGGCCGCGACCGCGACACGACGGGGACGCTCAATATGGCCCCGTTGGAGGTAGGCCCCCGGCTCTGGGAAGACCTCCTCAGTAAGCGCCGGGTTGTCGTCGCCACCAGCGCGACGCTGAGCGCGAACAACGACATGACGTTCGCGGCGAAGCGGCTCGGCTTCGAGGACCCGGAGACCTTGCAGCTCGGTTCGCCGTTCGACTACGCCAGTTCAACGCTGCTTTCGGCCGTGGACGACGTGCCGGACCCCTCGGACCGGACCTACCTGGACGGCGTGGCGAAGGCGATTGTTGAATTGACGCGGGCGTCGGGAGGGCGCGCCCTCGCGTTGTTTACGTCGAACGCTGCCCTGCGGAAAGTCGCCGACCTGGTGAAGCCGGAACTCGAAGCCAACGGTATCATTGCCCTCGCGCAAGGAGTAGACGGTTCTCCGCGCCAACTCACTGACCAGCTGCGGAACAACCCACGCACCCTCATTCTCGGCACGGCGAGCTTCTGGGAGGGCGTGGATATCCGTGGCGACGCGCTTTCCATGCTGATGATCACGCGGCTCCCCTTCGGGGTGCCCACCGACCCTGTGTTCAAGGCGCGTTCCGAGCAGTACGCCGACCCCTTCGGCGAGTACTCGCTACCGGCGGCCATCTTGAAATTCCGGCAGGGGTTCGGCCGGCTCATCCGCGACAAGACAGACCGCGGCGTCGTCGCGCTGCTCGACCGGAGGGCATGGGAGAAGCGCTACGGCAAGCAGTTCATTGACTCGCTTCCGCCGTGCACGAAGCTGAAAGCGCCGGTCAACGTCGTGGTCGGCCACGCGCGCGAATGGCTCGCGCAGTGAGCAACTGGACGCTCCCGCAGGTCATCGAAGGCGAGCGCTTCGACCTGCGTCAAGCCGCCGGCGGGTTCGACGTTCTTCGGAAAACTGATCGGGGACGTGTCGGCGGCATTGTCCTCGAGACCGGCGCGGGTCGGCTGACCATTCGCTCGCTCTGCATCGACGAGGCGCACCGCAGCTACGGCGCCGGCTCAGAAGCCGCTCGCCTGCTGACCGCCGCGGCCGACGAAGCTGGTGTGCCGCTGCTGCGCGCCTGGGCGCACCCGAACCTCGGGCTCTCCGTCTACTTCTGGACCCGCATGGGCTTTTCGCCGCTCCACGGCGAGGGCCCGGAAGGCGGCATCTGGTTCGAGCGGAGGCGAAATGCCTGAGTTAAGCCGGTTCTACGGGATCATTATCCAGATGTACTTCGAACCCATGGGGCATCGCGTGCCGCATTTCCACGCCCGATTCGGGAATTCCAGGGCAAGTTTCCGCATCGACCCGATCGAGAAGCTTGCGGGCGAGCTGCCGATCCGCCAGAGACGCTTGATTGAGGCGTGGGCTGAACTGCATCAGGACGAACTCAAAGCCAACTGGAATGCAATCCAGTCCGAACAGCCGCGCATTCCCATCGATCCGCTACGCTAGAGACATGCACGAGCTGTACGACATCATCGAGGCCGAGGTTCTGGAACCCTATCGAATCCGGGTCGTATTCGACGATGGCCTGGAACGAATCGTCGACCTGGAGCCGATCCTGTACGGCGAGATGTTCGGCCCACTACGCGATCCCGCTTTCTTCGCCCAGATGCGGCTCGATCCGGAGTGGCGGACGGTCGTCTGGCCCAACGATGCCGACTTCGACCCCGAAACGCTGCACAACTGGGACGAATACAAGGTTGAGTTCGCAGCCGCGGCGCGCCAGCGTGCGGCGGCCAGCGCCTGAGGCTGCGAGGTCTCCCCTCTCCCGCAGCGCGGGAGAGGGCGCAGAGGCGAGGTCCTACCAGGCCGCCATCTTCTTCTGAAGATTCCGATCCAGCGCGTCCAGGAAGCCCTCCGTCGTCAGCCAGGGGGCGTCCGGCGAGATGAGGATCGCGAGGTCCTTGGTCATTTCACCGCTTTCCACCGTTTCCACGCAGACCTGCTCCAGCGTCTCGGCGAACCTCGCCACGTCCGGCGTGCCATCGAGCTTGGCGCGGAAGGAAAGGCCCTGGGTCCAGGCGAAGATCGAGGCGATGGGGTTCGTCGAAGTCTTTTCGCCGCGCATGTGCGCGCGGTAGTGGCGGGTCACGGTGCCGTGGGCAGCCTCGGCCTCGCAGGTCTTGCCGTCAGGCGTCAGCAGCACAGAGGTCATGAGGCCCAGTGAGCCATAGCCCTGCGCAACGGTGTCTGACTGGACGTCGCCGTCGTAGTTCTTGCAGGCCCAGACATAACCGCCTTCCCATTTGAGGGCAGCGGCCACCATGTCGTCGATGAGGCGGTGCTCGTACGTGAGGCCGGCAGCGTCGAAGTCCGCCTTGAACTCGGCGTCGAACACCTCCTGGAAGAGGTCCTTGAACCGCCCGTCGTAGGCCTTGAGGATGGTGTTCTTCGTCGACAGGTAGACCGGGTATTTGCGGTCCAGCCCGTAACGGAACGAGGCGCGGGCGAAGTCCCGGATCGAATCGTCGAAGTTGTACATGCCCATGGCGATGCCCGAGCCGGTGAACTTCGCGACCTCGAGGTTGATCGGCTCGCCGCCGCCTTCGGGCACGAAGTTGATGGTCACGGTACCCGGGCCGGGGACGCGGAAGTCCGTGGCCTTGTACTGGTCGCCGTGCGCGTGGCGGCCGATCACAATCGGCTTCGTCCAGCCGGGCACCAGCCGCGGGATGTTCGAGCAGATGATCGGCTCGCGGAAGACCACGCCGCCCAGGATGTTGCGGATCGTCCCGTTCGGCGACTTCCACATTGACTTGAGGTTGAACTCCTTGACGCGCGCTTCGTCCGGTGTGATGGTCGCGCACTTCACGCCAACCCCGTGCTTCTTGATCGCTTCGGCGGCATCGATCGTCACCTGGTCGTTCGTCTGATCGCGGTATTCGATACCGAGGTCGTAGTAGAGCAGTTCGACGTCGAGGTAGGGCAGGATGAGCTTGTCCTTGATGAACTGCCAGATGATGCGCGTCATTTCGTCGCCATCGAGTTCGACGACCGGGTTGTTGACTTTGATCTTCGCCATGTGGGTGGTGTTCCTCTCCTGAAGTGCGCGGTGTTGTGGGGTGTGGCGAAGGCCCGGCGGATGGCCGGGCCCCTCGTGAGTTTTCGTTAGCTCGTGGCCAGTTGGCGAAGCACGAACTGCAGGATGCCGCCGTGCTTGTAGTAGTCCAGCTCCACCGGGGTGTCGATGCGGCAAACGGCCTCGAAGTTCGTCACCTTCCCGTCGTCGGCGGTGGCCGTTACAGGCAGCCGCTTGCCCGGCGCGAGGTCCTCGGCGATGCCGCCGATCTGGTAGCTCTCGCGGCCGGTCAGCCCGAGCGACTCACGGGATTCGCCCGGCAGGTATTGGAGCGGGAGCACGCCCATGCCCACCAAGTTGCTGCGGTGGATGCGTTCGTAGCTTTCCGCGATTGCCGCCTTCACACCGAGAAGGTTCACTCCCTTGGCTGCCCAGTCGCGGGACGATCCCGTGCCGTACTCCTTGCCGGCGAGCACCAACAGCGGCACGCCTTCGGTCTTGTAGCGCACGGAGGCGTCGAAGATCGGCATCTCCGCGCCGTCAGGCAGGTGCTGAGTCACGCCGCCTTCGGTGCCTGGCGCGAGCTGGTTGCGGAGACGGATGTTGGCGAACGTGCCTCGCACCATCACCTCATCGTGGCCGCGCCGCGCGCCGTACTGGTTGAAGTCCTCGCGGGCGACGCCCATCTCGCGGAGGTAGATGCCGGCCGGGCTGTTGAGGCTGATGTTGCCGGCAGGCGAGATGTGGTCGGTGGTCACCGAGTCGCCGACCATAACGAGCACGCGCGCGCCACGGATGTCGGTGATCGGCGGCGGCGTCATCGTGATGCCGTCGAAGTACGGCGGCTTCTTGATGTACGTGGACCACGCGTCCCACTTGAACAGGTCGCCCGTCGGCGTGTCGAGGTTCCGCCAGCGCTCCTCGCCCTTGAATACCTCGGCGTAGCGCGTCTTGAACATGTCGGACCGAACCGACGTTCGGATGGCTTCCGAAACCTCGGCCTGTGTCGGCCAGATATCGCGCAGGAAGACCGGCCCGTCGGTGCCCTGGCCGATCGGCTCCGTGTACGGGTCGAAGTCCATTCGGCCGGCAAGGGCATACGCGACCACGAGCGGCGGGGAGGCGAGGTAGTTGGCCCGGGTGTCCGGGTTCACGCGGCCTTCGAAGTTCCGGTTGCCGCTGAGCACGGCGGCCGCCACCAGGTCAGCGTCCTTGATGGCACTGCTGATGTGCTCGTCGAGCGGCCCGGAGTTGCCGATGCAGCTCGTGCAGCCGTAACCAACCAGGTTGAAGCCGAGTTGGTTGAGGTACGGGGTGACCCCGGCCTCGTTCAGGTAGTCGGTCACCACCTGTGAGCCGGGAGCGAGGCTCGTCTTCACCCAGGGCGGCGTCTTCAGGCCCTTCTCCACGGCCTTCTTCGCGACAAGGCCCGCCCCGAGCATCACTTCGGGATTGGAGGTGTTCGTGCAGCTCGTGATCGCGGCGATGACCACGGAACCGTGCGCCAGGTCGAACGTCACGCTGTTCTTCACGTGCGCGACTGTGTCCTTCTTCGCCGGGTCGATGCTTTCGAGGAGGGTCCGCTCCCAGTCTGACTTGAGCGCTTTGAGCGTGATCCGGTCCTGCGGGCGCTTCGGGCCGGCCATCGCCGGTTCGATTTCGCCGAGGTCGAGTTCGAGCGTGTCGCTGAACGCGGGGTCAGGCGTCGCATCCGTGCGGAAGATGCCCTGCGCTTTCGTGAACGCCTCGACCAGTTCGACCAACGAGTCATCGCGGCCGCTGAAGCGGAGGTAGTTGAGCGTCTCGGCATCAACCGGGAAGAAGCCCATGGTCGCGCCGTATTCGGGCGCCATGTTCGCGATGGTGGCGCGGGCTGCGAGCGGCAGTCCCGTAAGGCCGGTGCCATAAAACTCGACGAACTTCCCGACCACGCCCTTCTTCCGAAGCATTTCCGTCACGCGCAGCACGAGGTCCGTGCCGGTCGCACCTTCCGGGAGCTTCCCGGTGAGCTTGAAACCGACCACCTCAGGGATGAGCATCGCAACCGGCTGGCCAAGCATGGCCGCTTCGGCCTCGATGCCACCGACGCCCCAGCCGAGCACGCCCAGGCCGTTGATCATGGTCGTGTGCGAATCGGTGCCCACGAGCGAGTCCGGATACACCGTTTCCTCGCCGTTCTCGTCGCGGGTGAAGGCAACAGACGCCAGGTACTCGAGATTGACCTGGTGGACGATGCCAGTACCCGGCGGGACCACGCGGAAGTTCGCGAACGCCTGCTGGCCCCAGCGCAGGAACTGGTAGCGCTCACGGTTCCGTTCGAACTCTTTCTCGACGTTGAAGGCGAACGCGCCGGCAGTGCCGAAGTGGTCCACCTGCACCGAATGGTCGATGACGAGGTCAACGCGCTGAAGCGGGTTGATCTGCGAAGGGCTCCCGCCGAGCGCCTGGATGGCGTCGCGCATGGCGGCCAGGTCTACGACGACGGGCACGCCGGTGAAGTCCTGCAAGAGGACACGCGCCGGCGTGAAGGCAATTTCGCGGTCGACGCCGGAGTTTGGGACCCACGAGGCGAGTGCCTCGATATCGTCACTGGTGACCGCCCGGCCGTCCTCGAGCCGCAGCAGGTTCTCGAGCAGGATGCGGAGCGAGATCGGGAGCCGGGAGACGTTCGGGAACCGCTCGCGCAGCGTCTCCAGTGAGTACCAGGTGTAGTCGGCGCCACTCGAACGCAGCGTGGACTTCGTGCCGAAACTATTGGGGTGCATAACGTTTCCTTGTGTAATTAGCGCCGGGCGGCCGGCGCGCGGGCGAAACGGCAGGCGCCGGGGTCACAAGGATGGTGATGAGCAGGGCGGACTGAATCCCATGTCCCAAGCCTCCTTCCACTACTGTGGCGGTACTTGGGCCCTCTCCGGAGCAAATGCCCGGTGCTGCCGTCTCGCCTGGTTCCGCGACTTCCCCCGGAGGGGACCGTTGGGCCCGGAATGGCGCATTCGTGAACGGCTGCCCGAAGTATACACCCTTCTCACCGGCCTACGGTGGAGAAAGCGCGAATCAGCGACATTCCCTTGATGACAAGCAGATTGCTCGCATGTACTCTGATCGCAGGTACCCGCGTTCCATCGGTCTCACGGAGAGGCTAGGGCATTCTGTCGGCGCTCGATTGTCCGTAGGTCCCAGAAAATTCTCAGGTTTGGTTAGTCCAGGAGGTCTATCGGGTGTCTTACACCGACAAGACGCTCGTCTGCAGCGATTGCGGCGAGTCGTTCGTGTTCACCGCGGGTGAACAGGAGTTTCATGCTTCTAAGGGATTTACGCGGGAGCCCCGGCGTTGTCCGAATTGCCGGCGGCTGAAGAAGCAACAGAATGGCGAAGCGGGTGGTGGCTCGTTCGGCGGTGGAGACCGCCGGCCTCCTCGGCAGCTCTTTGACGCAACATGCGCTTCCTGCGGCAAGGAAGCCAAGGTACCGTTCGAACCCCGTGGCGACCGCCCGGTCTACTGCAGTGACTGCTTCCAGCCCCAGCCGCGCACGCTCTCCAGCAGCGGCGGTGGTTTCGGCGGCGGGCGCCCCGCTGGTGGCGGTGGCTTCGGCGGCGGTGGCGGCGGTGGCCGCTCCGGTGGCGGTGGCTTCGGCGGCGGTTCCGGCGGCGGCGGTGGTTACCGCGACCGCGGCGGCTCCGGCGGCGGAGGCGGCGGTAGCGGTTTCGGCGACTTCGGTGGCTTTGACGGCGGCCGGGGTGGCGGTGGCGGCCGCGGCGGCTGGAACGACCGCAACCGCGAGCGCGGCGGCGGCAAAGGCCGGCGCTGGTAATTCAGACCCCATCAGTGGATTGAGCGCGAAGGCCGGGACATCCCGGCCTTCGCTTTGCCTCGCCCTTCCGGCCAAATCGACAATCGTGAATCGTCAATCAACAATAGCCGGGGGGCCCATAGCTCAGCGGTGAGAGCAGCCGGCTCATAACCGGTCGGTCCTGGGTTCGAATCCCGGTGGGCCCACCAACCCCTCGCCGTCCACGCGCCAGCAGCCCGGCAACCGACAACTGGCGTTTTCAGTGGGATTCAAGTCGCCCCGCGACGGGTCCGTGTGGACTCGGAGAGGCCCCGTGCCACATTCGCTCAGCCACATAATGGGGATCTCCATCATGGGACGTCCCGGCTACTCTCGGCTGGCATTACCGTCCGGTTTGGTCTCACGACCTCCGGCACACGGCCGCCACGACCATGATGGCGCTTGGCATCCATGCGAAGGTCGTTCAGGAGGCGCTGGCTACGGGAATGTGGGCATCACGCTGGACATCTACAGCCACGTGACGCAGGACATTCAGGAGGGACGCGGTCGTGAAGCTGAACGCGCGGTACGGGGCGTAGGCGTTCGCTACGGCTGTAGCCAGTCGCGGTCCGGCCGAGCCAGTTGGCGGGCGTTGTTGTAGGCCATGTCTAGCGTTAAGCAGGTCGAGGCCCTGTAGAAGTCGGCATGGTCTTCAACGACCAAGGCGAGGTCGGCGGTATCCGGGTGACTCAGACAGAGGGGTAGTAGGAGCTGAAGTCGCCCACGGTAGTACTGTGGAATCGCAGTCTTGTAGTTGCGACGGACTCGTTCTTTTGCGTTCGCGATCGCGCCGTTGAGGAAGGTCTGCAACTGGTAGTCTGGCATCGTGTTGTATGGGGCCGGGAACCGTTCTTTGTTCTCGAGGACGATGTGTTCAACGTTGACGCGCAAGTCACGGCGGGGGTCGAGGACGAGTTTCGATGGGTCATCGAAGTAATGCGCCATCGGTGGCAATGCAGCGAAGCGCGTCATGTCCCACTCGCCCTTACGGCGCCAAGCGTGGAAGTGCCACGGCTGGCGCGCGTCCGGTAGCCGGTTCTGGGTGCAAAAGCAGTAGATAGGCTCTTGTGTCGCTGTGACTAGCCCCGTATCGAACGCAATCGCCGAACCGTCGGCCGCAAGGCCGATCTTCTCTTCCTCCGCTACCCGCTGATAGGTGTAGCGAAGGTAGTTAAACAAGATGGGCTTTACGTGTTCGGTGGGTGTGTGGCGGTAGTCCCATTCCTCCGGCTCGGCAAGCGCGGCAAGCGAATCGAGATGCTCGTCCATGTGGGGCATGAACACGAGCTCGATGAAGTTCTCAGGCCAAACCATGTGGCGACACCTCGGCGGTAAGTCTCAGTCTGCTGCGCCTCGGTAGACAAGCCGCCTTGAGCGCGTCCCTACTCTGGCGCCATGTCACTTCGAGCGTGGCGGCAAGAAACGTCCCGCTCGATTTGACGGTGGCCGCCGACGAACCTCCAGCCCCACGGACTTAAGGACGACCTCGTCGGCCCCAAGCAAGAAAAACGCCAACGCGACGAGCAGGGCAACGATAGGCGTGAGGGCGAACACCCAGACGACAGTCTCTGGCAGCAGCCACATGGCAACATCACCTTCTCAAGGTCTGCCACCGAATTACGGCTCGTGTGGCTGGCCCAAACAGGTCACTTGTGCAAAGTAGTTCGGAGGAGTCAAAGGCTTCGTGTGGTTGTGTATTCGAGAAGGTGTGGTGTGAGAAGAAGCAGATAGACTCGAAGGTGAAGAAAGCACAAGCGCCGTTGTCAGAGTGGCCCTTGGCGAGCCGCCCGTCAAGCCAAGTGCGAGCGCAGTCACTGTGTCCGTTACTGTGTGTCTCGCCCGAGCACAAGAAGAGCCCGGCGTCATCGCCGGGCTACGAATCTGTTTACGTGGTGCTGAGGCCCAGGGTCGAACTGGGGACACCGGCATTTTCAGTGCCGTGCTCTACCAACTGAGCTACCTCAGCAACGGTCTGTGATCGTAGGTTCCGATCACCCCGAGGGTCAAGGTTGATCCGCCGCGCGAACGGCCTGGCTAGCCCGGCAGGTTATGCGTATACACCTCGTTGTAGCTGATCTTGTCGCCCTCCATGAGCACGAGGTCGAAGCCGCGGATGGCTCTCCGCGAGCCGTCAGGCAACGTGAACGCGCAGTTCCAGCGCCCGCAGTAGCCGCCTTCGATGGGCCATGTGGCCTCAGGGATGTACTCCATCGGTGGCGTCGCCCCGAAAAGCCCGTCCAGGTAGCCCTTCAGGGCCGCATGCCCGCTGATCCCCGCCGGGACCTGGTTGTCTTTGTAGGTGATGTTCTCGCCGTAGAAGGTGAGCAGAGCGGCGGTGTCTTTCCGGCTCCAGGCGGCCAGCCAGTCGGCGTTGTACTTCTCGATGTCCATGCTCTCGGACTCCAATCGCGGATTGGCGCGCACTTTAGCTCGATCGGCGTCTTAATTCCCGCGTTGTTCGAGTTCGACGACCAGCGTCGCGCGTTCGTTGTCGATAGCGCTGATCGAAACGCGCGAGACGCCGGGGACCTGGGAGAGCCGTTCCTGGAAATCGAGGAGTTCACCAAACCCCGACCCGGTTACTTCGATCTGGGTCTTCTGAGGGCGCGGTGGCTCCGCCGGGACGGTCGGGCCTGCCTCTGCCGGTGATTCGTGCGACGCCCCGGCCGGTCGCGGCGACGGGTGCTGTCCTTTGAACCCGGAGGCGAGCCCCTCGAGGCCGCCTACCACCGTCTGGATGCTCCCCGCGGCCGCAAGGTATTCGTCGCGCAGGCGAAGGAGCGGAGCCGCGATAGCCTCCGCGATGCTCAGTGAAACGGGCCCGGCAGGTGTCTCAGGCGTGGGCGTGGGCGCGGCGTTCAGGCGGTCTTCGAGTTCGCCCAGCCGGTCCAGGAGGTTCTCGTAGTCGTTCCTGAGCATGTCATAACGACGACGCAGGGCGCGCACCGCGGCATCCCCCGAAGCGGCTTCATTCAGCCGTTCCAGGAGGAAGTCCTCTGGGCCGTTGCCCTGTTCACTCACCCGTCACTCCCGGCGAAACTGCCACGGAACCGGAAGCAGGGTATCAGGCGATGGTCGCAGCGCTCCGTACGGCAAGGACCGAAGTCCCGCCTTCAAGCCGGTACCCGAACCCGCGCGCTGTGACCAGGTAGCGCGGCTCATTCTCGTCGGGTTCCAGCTTTCGCCGGATGCGGCGGACGTACACCTTCAATACATCCTGGGCTTCCCGCGGAAGGTATTCGTAATCATCGGTCACGGCATTCAGAATCTCGTGTGGCCTGAGCACCCGGCTCGCATTGCGCGCCATGTACTCGATGATCCGGTATTCCGATGCCGTGAACGCAACGAACGCTCCCGCGCGTTGCACCTCGCATCTATCTACATCGACGGTCAGGTCTCCAACCTGAAGCAGACCGGAAACTTCGCCGGATTTTGCATCATACGCCCCGGCCCGGCGGAGCACCGCTTTTACCTGCGCCACGACAACGCGGCTGTCCGTCTCCATCGCCAGGCAGGCATCTGCGCCGGCCGCCAGCGCTTCCGCCACGAGCTCGGGCGAGGCATCGTCGAAGAGCGCGATGAGCGGGAGCGCGTTCGCCGCCAGCTGTGCGAGCGAAAGCGGGCCGGCCACCGAGCGCGGGTCAAGGAACCAGGCCACCACGTCGAATTCCCGCGTGAGGGCGAGGTCAAATGCCGCGCGGTTGGGCTCGCGTTCGAGGACGGCAATGCCGCCGCTGTGCAACGCGCGAATCAGCCCCAGTGTCTCCACTTCAGGCGGAGCCACCAGCAGGCAACTCAAAAATGGCCGAGCAGTCTCTGTGCTCAAGTCTCCCCGAACCCGGCCCCACTTCCGGGTGTTCCGCGATTATAGGGATAAATGTCAAGAGGTAAAGCCCCTATTTATGTGCAATTTCGTTCCTACTCGGATGCGAGCCACGTTCGGGCGCCGCCGGTGCGTTCCGAGCGAGCCCCTTCCAGGAGTAGAGGATGTTCGCCCGGTCGAGGAGGATGCGCGGGTCCGCCACCGGCTGGCCAAGGTCGGGCGGGATGAGTAGGTCCGGCTGCCCTGCTCGCTGGATCCGCTGGAGTACGCCGCGCTCGAACATCAGCGTGAGCCCGGCACTCGAGTCGGTGACCGCCATCGAGCCTTCGCGGAACGCACGGAAAAACCGCTGGCGCGTGACGAACCGTTCGCAGAAGCCCAGGCGGTCCCGGAGCAGTGCCGCCCGCTCGAAGTCGAGGCTCGCGCTCGCCTCCGCCATCTTGTGTTCCAGGCCGGCGGCCACCGTGGCGGAGTCACCATCGAGGAACGCCCGCACGGCGGACGCGTTTGCCGCATAGGCCGCGGGGGTGACCGCCTCCCGGCACGGCCCCGGGCACTGGCCGAGGTCGAACCGCGCGGACCGGCGATACGGCGCGGGATCGGTACACGAACGCAGGCCGAACTCTTCGGTCAGGATGAGCTTCAAGTCCCGGCAGAAGTACTCATCCTTGAACGGGCCCCAGACGTCGCCGGACCGGCTCACGTCCCCGTCGGTGACCAGGCAGGCCGGGAAGACATCGTCCGTGAGGAGCAGGTACATGCGTTCGCGGTAGTCCCGCTGCCGCTCGTTGTAGCGGGGCTCGAGCCGCTTGATGCGGGCGTCTTCGATCAGCAGCGCCATCAGCTCGCCGGCCGTTGTCTGCCATTCGAAGGACTCGATAGCGAAGACGAGGTTGCGGATGCGCGAGTCGTTGCGCGTTGCCGACGGGCCAAGATACGACAACATCCGGGTGCGCAGCCGCCTCGATTTGCCGACGTAGAGGCATTGGCCGTCCGCCCCGCGCCAGGTGTACACACCCGGAGCGTCCGGCACTTCCCGGCGCACCCGGAAGCGAAGTTCCCTGCGGCGGCTATCGTCCACGGCGCTGGAAACCCCCGGCGAGTTGGACGTTCATCGTCGCGGGGAAAACCGAGCGGAGAATTTCCGCGCTCAGCCCGCCAACCAGGTCCTCGCGCTCAGAAGGCACGGAAACCCGGACGACCGCATCCGGAGGCATCCCCGCGGCCGCGTTCGAAAGGAAGGTCGTCGCCTGATCTCCCGCCAAGGTGGCCGGCAGCGCCACATCCACCATCGGCCGGGCGGGCAACGGTACGAACGAATGGGCGAGCGACGCTTCACTGTGGTCCCCCACGCTGACCGACAGGTCGAGAAAGCCCTTCGTTTCTTCGCGTTCCGCGAACGACGTGCGCTCGGTCGAGCCCGGGTAATAGACCGTAGGGTGGTCGCCCTCCAGGAGTTGGTGGCGATGGATGTGGCCTGAGAGCACGGCGTGGTATGCCTTCGGGAGATGACCCGTCGGGAGCACGTCCCGGCCGCCGCGGAAGGTGTACCCATTGGGGCCCACCCTCGCGCCCGCGACCGTGTGATGCATGCAAAGAAACGATACGTCGGCCGGTCCCGCATTTGCGGCGCACTGACCGAGTAAGCCGGCGAAGCCCAAGCGCAAATCGCCCCACGCGAACGGGAAGCCCGCGAACCCCACGCGCAGCTCGCGCACTGCCACCGTGAAGGTTCCCGGAGCGGTGAAGACGTGGATGTTCGGATGGCCGAGCCAGAGCGACGCCGGCAGACGAGACCTGTCGTGGTTGCCGGGGACGATGACTACGGGGATGCCCGCGCCCGCGAGGTTCGCCAACTGCCCGAAGGCGTCTTCCACGACGAACGCCGGCACCCGGCTGCGATGGAAGAAATCGCCGAGGTGGACAACCACGTCGGCGGTTTCGCGGGCGTACTCCAGCACCCGGCGGAAGTTCGCGGCGAAATCGTCGCCCCGGCGGCGCCGTTCGATGCGCGCCCGCCCGGGCAGGTCGAACCCAAGATGGGTGTCCCCGAAGACCACCATGCGTACGGTCCGCATGGCCGGACAGCATAGACGGTCGAGCGGCCAGTCCCGAGCGCCTCATGTCACGCCTTCGAGACCCGGCACGGCTCGGGGACATCACCGATTGGCGATGGACATACCGTCTGCCGACTATAGATCTATGGCAGAGGCAGAACGCATCCATACCTACGACGACGACCTCCACGAGAGGCGCCGGCGGCTGGCCCTTGTGCGCGTGCCAATCGATTTCGAGAGTGAGCGGCTGCGGCGGCTCCAGGAGAAATCGCGCGACACGATGAACCCATAGGGTTTGCCGCGGTAGTTAGCCACTCATATACTTCGGGGCACGACGCGCCGCCGTCCGGCGTACCCGTTTGCCTCCCGGAGTCTCCACATAAATGCCTATCACCACGAAGCGCGAGTGGCTTCAGGGCCCGTACGCCAAAGCCATTGAACGAGCCCCCGAACGCTCCAAGTCGTTCGAAACCACCGGCAAGATGCCGATCGAACCGGTCTATACCCAGGATGACCTGAGGGACTGGGACCCGGCGGCCGAGCTCGGCTTCCCCGGCGAGTACCCGTTCACGCGCGGCATTCAGCCCACCATGTACCGCGGCCGCTTCTGGACCATGCGCCAGTACGCCGGCTTCGGCACCGCCGAAGAGTCCAACCAGCGCTACCGCTACCTCCTCTCCCAGGGCCAGACCGGCCTCTCCGTCGCCTTCGACCTCCCCACGCAGATCGGGTACGACTCCGACGACCCCATGGCCACCGGCGAAGTCGGCAAGGTCGGCGTGGCGATCGACTCGCTCGATGACATGCTGACCCTGTTCGACCAGATCCCCCTGGACAAGGTCACAACGTCGATGACCATCAACGCGACCGCCCCCGTGCTGCTCGCGCTCTACGTTGCGGTCGGCAAGAAGCAGGGCGTCTCGCCGGACAAGCTCGGCGGCACCGTCCAGAACGACATCCTGAAGGAATACATCGCGCGCGGGACCTACATCTACCCGCCGGCGCCGAGCATGCGGCTCATCACTGACGTCTTCGCCTACTGCAAGGACGTGGTGCCCCAGTGGAACACCATCTCCATTTCGGGCTACCACATGCGCGAAGCGGGCTGCACGGCCGCGCAGGAAATCGCCTTCACGCTTGCCGACGGCATTGCCTACGTCGATGCGGCGCTCTCCGCGGGCCTTGATATCGACGACTTCGCCGGACGGTTGAGCTTCTTCTTCGCCTGCCACAACAACTTCCTGGAGGAAGTGGCGAAGTTCCGTGCAGCTCGCCGCATCTGGGCTCGCATCATGCGTGACCGCTTCAACGCGAAAAGCTCGCGCTCCCAGATGCTGCGCTTCCACACCCAGACCGGCGGCGCCACGCTCACCGCCCAGCAGCCCGAGAACAACATCGTGCGCACCGCCGTCCAGGCGCTGGCCGCCGTCCTCGGCGGCACCCAGTCCCTCCACACGAACTCGATGGACGAAGCGCTCGCCCTGCCGACCGAAAAGGCCGTCCAGATCGCCCTCCGCACACAGCAGGTCCTGGCCTACGAAAACGGCGTCGGCGACATCGCCGACCCGCTCGGTGGCTCCTACTACGTCGAAGACATGACGAACCGCCTGGAAGCCGAGGCGAACGAGTACATCAAGACCATCGATACCATGGGTGGCTCGCTCGTCGCCATCGAAAAGGGGTTCCAGCAGAAGGAGATCCAGGAGGCCGCCTACCGCTTCCAGATGCAGATCGAGAGCAAAGAGCGCGTCATCGTCGGCGTCAACGACTTCGTCAGCGTCGAAGAGAGCTCGCCAGACCTCCTCCGCGTCGACCCTTCACTCGGCCAGAAGCAGGTGGCGAAGCTGGCGAAACTCCGCGCCACGCGTGACAGTGCCGCGGTGGAAGCGCTCCTCGCTCGCCTCGAAACCGGGGCGCGCGGGACGGAGAACCTGCTCCCGATCATGGTTGAGTGCGTCGAGGCCCGGGCCACCCTCGGTGAGATTAGCCATCGCCTGCGCCGGGTCTGGGGCGAGCAGCGCGAGCCGGTGTTCATCTAATGACAGACGACGACGCTCGCGTACTCACCGACGAACGCAGGCGGCTCATGCATGAGCTGGAAGTCGAGCGTAATCAGCTCATCCGCAACATCGAGACCTGCCGTATCCGCGGCCTCGGCCAGCGTTCGTCGATCAGTGGTCAGTGCTGAGGCCATCATTGAGCGTCGCAGCTGAGGCGGGGTTCATCTCCCAGGCTGCGCAGCCGTCCACTGGCACGGCCAGCTATCTGATTTCTCATGGTTCGGATGCAAGGCCAGGCGGTTCTGAGGCCATCAGCCTCGCTGCAGCCCTGGGCCTCTGGGCGTGCCGAGCTTGGGGTCAAAGGCGCAGCCAAGGCTGCTGTGTCAGGCTGCACGCTGGCAGCAAAGAACTGGTTTGGACTGAGCTGTATCCAGCGCCATCATCCTGCCATTTCAAACTTGTCCGCATTGCTGTGCCATGCCCTCATGGGTCTCATGAAAACAAGCTGGGAGCCAGCCCGCAAAAGCTGGGACCCTTCAGCTCAGAGCCCTGGTTGTGTTGAAGATTCCCCGGCCCGTGGTGGTTGGCTGCCGACGGGGCCGTGGGTTCTACACAGCACGCTGGTTTCGGCCTCTTGTCGGCCACGGCAAATCAAAGAACTCGGGCGTGCTGGCCGTCCTCCTCCGTCGGCGCTCCGGGATCGAACTGCTGGGAGCTAAACCCTGCTTGGCCGCGGACGTGGCCAATTCCTGGAATCCGCGCGGCAAGTGCTGCTGCCATCGCTTCAAAGGCCGTGGTCCTCGGCTGCGGGCTCAGCCGGCGCATGAAGGGCATCGACTCATCGTGGCCCGCCTCGATACTCACCCGGTTGATCCTTCTGCGAAGTCGAACCGGCGACCACTCGTTGTAGTTCACCACCCGCTCGCCGGGTCCTGGGATGGCCGTCTTCCCACCTCGGCCACGCTCGCTCATCTCCTCGAACAGCTGGCCTCGGCCGTCGCGCGGACGTTGCGGACCTTCTCGGCGCTCGGATCAGCTCGTCGATCAGCCCGGCGCTCTTGTTGCCGGCTGTTCGCGGGCGCAGGTGATCCTCCAGTTCTTCGGCCAGCAGGATGAGGCCGAAGAGCAGGCAGGCTCCAGGGCGCGGTCGTCGCGCTCGCGGCGGCCTCGGCCTCGTTCGCGGACCTGCGCAGGCTACCTCGGAGATCGTCAGGCCATTCAGCTTGAGCAGGATCGGCCATGAAGAACAGCGCAGCAGGTCTGCTCGATCACGTTGCCCGCCTGCAAGGCCGAGGCTGGTTGGGCTGGCTGTTGCAGGCTGTTCATGGATCAGTACATCAGCATGTTCATGCCAGGGACCTGGGATGCGCTCGGCAAGAACTTCGGCTTCGCCGTCGATGGCAGCCGCGGCGGCGACGTGCCCGCGCTGGGTATCAGGAACGCCTTCATGCCCGTCGGCGCCAGCGACCTCGAGTTCATCCAGTCGACCACTGAAACCGGCCCCGTGGCGCAGTTCGCGAAGGACCGCGGCGAGGGCACGTTCATGCTCTCGATCGAAGTGGACGACATCAAGGCCGCGGTCGAGCACCTTCGCGGATTGGGCGCGCGCGTTGGCGAGCCCGCCAACGGGGTCGCCTTCGTTTCCATGAAGTCCACCCACGGGGTGAACCTGCAACTCGTGCAGCGCTAAGCGCCGCGAGCGGGTAGTCTTCCCACCACAAGCAACCATAACGACGAGGAATCCCATGACCACGACCACCGCGCAGATCCGTGTGCTTATCGCCAAGCCCGGCCTCGACGGCCACGACCGGGGGGCGAAAGTGGTTGCCCGCGCGCTCCGCGACGGCGGCTGCGAAGTCATCTACACCGGCATCCGCCAGACACCCGAGATGATCGCCGAGGCGGCGCTCCAGGAAGATGTCGATGTCGTCGGTTTGAGCATCCTCTCCGGCGCCCACCTCGAGCTGTTTCCTCGCGTGGTGGACGAACTGAAGAAGCGCGGCATCGACGACGTCCTGCTGTTCTGCGGCGGCATCATTCCCGAGGAAGACACGGCTGCCCTCACGAAGCTCGGTTTCAGCGCGGTCTTCCGCCCGGGCACCAATACGCAGGACATCGTGAAGTTCGTCTACGACCATGTGAAGAAATAGTCCTATGGACGACCTGGTCGAACGGTTCCTGGCGGGCGACCGCCGTGCCCTCGCGCGCATCATCAGCCGTGTCGAGAACGAAACCCCCGAGGGCCGCGAGTACCTGCGTGCCCTGTTCCCGCACTCCGGCAAAACGCACATTCTGGGCGTTACCGGCGGCGCTGGTTCGGGCAAAAGCACGCTGACCGGCGCGCTCGCCGCCGAATACCGCAAGCGCGGCAAGACCGTCGGGATCGTCGCCGTCGACCCCTCCAGCCCGTTCACCAAAGGCGCCATCCTCGGCGACCGCATCCGCATGCAGGACCTCGCGCTCGATCCCGGCGTGTACGTGCGCAGCATGGCCGGCCGCGGCGCCCTCGGCGGCCTTGCGCCCACCATCGCGGACGTCGTGGCCGTGATGGACGCGTTCGGCTTCGATGTCGTCATCATCGAGACCATCGGCGCCGGGCAGGATGAAGTGGAGATCGCCGGCACCGCCATGACCACCATCCTCGTGAACAACCCCGGCACCGGAGACGACATCCAGGCGCTGAAAGCCGGCATCATCGAAATCGCCGACATCCTCGTCGTGAACAAGGCCGACCATCCCGGCGCGGACGTGCTCGTCAGCCAGTTGCAGGCGCTCCTCGCGCTTTCGCCGGCCGGATCGAGGCGCCCTCCGATCCTCAAAACGATCGCTATCAAGGGCGAGGGGCTCGATGCCCTGGCCGACGCTGTCGCCGCACACCACGACTACCTCAAGACCTCGGGTGTGCTGGAAAAGCACCGAGAGGAAGATGCCCGCCACCAGGTACTCTCGATTGCGCGCCAAATCCTGCTGGAGCGCATCCGCCAATCCACCAGCGAAGACGCGCTTGCGGGCCTCGTTCACCGCGTGGCCAGCCGGGAACTCGACCCCCACAGCGCGGCCGAAGAGCTCGCCGCGGGAGTGCTCCACTGAGGACCGGTGCTACCATCGCTCCCATGCCTCAACAACGCTTCCGGGTCCGCTTTCGCAAGGGCGAGCGCGTGCGCTACATCTCCCACCTGGACGTACTGCGCGCGTGGGAGCGGTCGCTGCGGCGGGCCGAACTGCCGCTGGCGTATTCGCAGGGCTTCACCCCGCACCCCAAGCTCGCCTTCGCTTCGCCGTTGCCCCTGGGGTTCGTCTCCGACGCCGAGGTGATGGACGTGACGCTCGACGACCGGGTCGAATTGCCGGAGTTCGTCAGGCGGCTCTCCGAACAGACAACCGAAGATCTCGCGGTCGTCGGCGTGGAGGAAGTGGCGCCCACCGCTCAGGCGCCCCAGGCGGCGATGCTCTGGTGCGACTACCGGCTCACGCTCGCCGTTGACCCGCGCGAAGCCGAGGCGGCGGTCGGGAACTTCATGGCGCTCGATTCGATGCAGTTCAAGGAAGACCGCGGTGAGCGCGTCCGTGAGTATGACCTGCGCAAGGCCTGCGCCTGGCTCCGGACCACTCCGGTGGACGGCGGCGTCCAACTCGACATGCGTCTCCAGTCGGACCAGGAACTCACGGCCCGGCCGGAAGCCATTGTCGCCGCGCTCTTCCCGGGGCAGACTTCACCGCTGATCGCCCGGACGAACATCGTCCTTGACGAACGCTCAGTCGCGAGGGAGTTGTGGCGAAGGACCGGCCAGTACCAGTGAGCACCTACGCCGTTCGCCCGGCAACCATGGACGACGCCGCCGCGCTCTTCCATGCCTGGCAGCGCCTGCGCAACCACAACGCCGGGGTGGACCGGCGCTTCATCCCCGCCCCAATCTCCCAGGGTGACTTCGTCGCAGACCTCGAACAGATCCTGCGGCGCGAGCAGTCCGCCACCTACCTGGCCGACTACCAGGGTGGGCTCGCCGGCTTCATCAGCGGGCGCGTCGAACGCAACCAGCCGGACCGTCTGCCTGCCACGCACGTGGCCGTCGGCTACCTCTGGGTGGAAGAGCGCTTCCGCCGCCTCGGTATCGCTCGCGCCCTGTTCGCAGCCATCGCCGACTGGGCCAGCACCCAGGATGGCGTGGCCCATTTCGAGATGGCCGTGCTTGGGGCCGACGCCGGCGCCGCCGCGTTCTGGCGGTCGATCGGCTTCGCGCCGTTCATCGAACGGCTCTGGGCGCCCTTGAGCGCGCCAGACCGCGACGCATGAGTCTCTTCCTCGTCAGGCACGGCGAGACCGCGTTCAACCGCGACGGGCAGGGCCTCGGCCGCGAAGACGTTGCCCTCACCGCCACCGGGGTGGCACAGGCCGCCGCTGTTGGGAACCGGCTCGCCGCCTGTGGTGTGCGCCGCGTCCTGAGCAGCCCCTTGAGCCGCGCGCGTGACGTGGCGGCGGCCATCGCCGTCCACCACGGTCTCGAAGTCGAACTCCTGGATGCGCTCGTCGAGCTCGACATCGGCCAGACCGAGGGCCTCGGCTTCGCCGAGATGCGGCGGCGCTTTCCGGAGTTCCTCGCCGCCTGGGCCGGACCGGACGGCTGGCGCGCCCGCATGCCCGGCGGCGAAAGCATCGAAGACCTCGCCGCGCGGCTCGCCCCGGTAGCGGAACTGCTCCTTCATGAAGCTGACGGAGACACCGTCGTTGTCGCCCATAATTTCGTCCTGCGCACGCTGCTCTGCTCCTTGCTTGGCGTCGAGACGGCGGCCTGGCGGTCGTTCCAGGTGGACCTTGCCTCCGTCTCGTGCGTGAACGTGAGAAACGGCCGGGTGGGCGTTGGCTTTGTGAACGACCGATGCCACCTTGTTAACTTGAACCTTGCATAAGCGAGGGTTAGCGTTCGCTGTCAGCGTATGGGAGCGCTATCGGGTACTCGTACCCGTCTCGTCATCATCTTTTGCCTTGTTGTTGCCGCGTATGGGTTGTACACGGCGGCTGCGGGGTGGTACCGCAATGCGCAGCTCGAGAGCGACCGGGAGACTGCCGAACAGCGGGTGAAAGACCTCCAGGACAAGAAGCAGTACCTCGAAGCCGTGAAGAGCTACGTGGCCTCTGACGCGTATGTTGAGCAGCAGGCGCGCCGCCAGTTGGGCTATGGCCGCGAAGGAGAGACCGTCTTTGTCGTCACCAGCCCCGAAATCAAGCAGGACCCCCACCAGGGCGGGTCCTGGTGGGAACGGCTCTTCCCCCGCTAGGCCGCTCTTCGACCAGACGGTCCGCTCCGTCCGGCGCCTTGCCGCGCGGGAGCGGATGTTCCGGCGCACACGCAAAGTCCTGCTCGCGCTCTCCGGCGGCCCCGACTCCGTGGCGACCCTGCTTGTCCTGCGGGAGCTCGGCCCCCAGCTTGGCTTCGAAGTCGAAGCCTGCCACTTCGACCACCAGCTTCGCCCCGAATCCCGTGACGACACGGCGCGGGTGCGTGCCATCTGCGAAGCCCTCGGCATCGAATGCGTCACGGGCGAAGGCGACGTGCGGGGCGTGGCGAAACAGATGAAACGCGGGATCGAAGACATGGCGCGCGAGATGCGCTACCAGTTCCTCGCCTTCGTCGCCGAGAAAGAGGGCTGCGACGCCATCGCTACCGGCCACACGCGCGACGACCAGGCCGAGACGGTCCTCATGCGAGTGATCCGCGGGAGCGGCGTGCGCGGCATTCGCGGGATGTTGCCCGTCTCCACGGTCCCGGGAGCGAATGCCCGGCGGCTGCTCCGCCCGATGCTCGAGACCACCCGCGCGGCAACGGAGGCAATCTGCCGGGAATTCGGCGTCGAGCCAGTCAGTGATCCGTCGAACAACGACATAACTATTCGTCGAAACAAAGTCCGGCACGAGGTCTTGCCTGGCCTCCGCATGTTCAATCCGTCAGTCGCTGACGCCCTGGTGGGGCTTGCCGCCAGCGCCCGCGAAGCGTTCGGTCCGGTAGAAAAAGCCTCGCTCGAAGTCCAGCCACGCGAACGGGGTCCAATCGGCGCGATTTTCCGTTCCGCTGACCTCCGCGCACTGCCTGCTGAAGGGCTCGGCCTCGTCCTTGAGCGAGAAGCGAGCTTCTACCACCTCCGGCCGGAACTGAACCGGACCCGCCTCGAGAACCTGCTGGCCGTGCTCGCGAAGGGGACGGGACAGGTTCGCTTCGGCGACACCGTAGTGGAAGCCTCCACCGGGCTCGTCCGGCTTGGCCCGCCACTCGAGGGTGCCTCCGATATCCCCCCGGCCATAGTCAACGTGCCGGGCGACACCCGCGCCGGGGACTGGGTGGTGCGAATCCGCACCGATCCGCTCGACGGCGATGCCAACAGCCCCGTCGCCGCGGTTGACGCAACGGCCGTGCAGGGCGTCCTCAAACTGCGTTCGCTGGCGACGGGTGACCGGATCGAGCTCCGGGGCGTTACCCGGAAGGTCTCCGACCTGCTGGTGAACGAAAAAGTCCCCGCATGGCAGCGGCCGGGGATCGTCGTGCTGGCCGACTCGGCGGGCGTGGTCGCCCTCTTCGGCGGCAGGGGCACGTTCGTCCGCGACGGAGCAGAACCGGACCTCTGGGTGAAACTGTCTGCTATCGCGCCGCGCTGACCGCCGGCCGCAGCCGCGCGAACCGCGGGATGACCTCCTCGGCCAGCCGCCGCGTCAGCGCGAGGATATCCCCGTCGTCCTCCGCGATTGGCCGCAGGACGAACTTCGAAATGCCGGCGTCGATGTACTCCTGCACCCGCGCCGCGATGGCGTCCGCGTCGCCGGCGGCGATGTACGTCGCCGGGTCCGGACCGTCCGGGATGCGGGCGAGGCCGGCCGCCTGCCGCTGAACCACCGGGTCATCCCACGAACCGAAGCGAAACGCGAACCCTGCGCCATAATGGTCGTCGTCGAGTGGGCGGCCGTTCGCGGCGGATTGCTTTCGGATCGCGTCGACAACCGGCCGGACCTGCTCCGGGCTCTGCAGCCCCGCGAGCCAGCCAGTGCCAATGCGCGCCGTGCGCCGGATCGCCGCTTCGGAGCTGCCGCCAATCCACAGCGGGAGCGGGTCCTGCGCCGGCTTCGGTGAGATGACCGCCTGGCCGTACTGGTAGTACTTGCCCTGGTAGCTCACGGGTTCACCGGTCCAGAGCGCAGCAATGATGTCCAGGGCTTCGTCGGATTGCGCCCCGCGCCCGCGCGGGTTGCGGTTCGTCGCCCGGAACTCCGGGTTCGTTTCGCCGCCCACGCCGAACACCGGCAACAACCGGCCGCCGCTCAGGTAGTCGAGGGAGGCGCATTCCTTCGCCAGCACCAGCGGGTCGCGGAGCGGGACCACGATCGCGTTCATGCCGAACTTCAGGCGTTCGGTGCGCCCCGCAACCACCCCAAAGGTCGTCATTAACTCGAGTTGCGGCTGGCGGGAGACGATTCGCTCGCTGAACCAGACAGAGTCGACCCCCTGCTCCTCACAGAGGTCGATCCACGACAGGAACGCTTTCGGCGAGGAGAAGGGGAAGCCGGCCAGGCCAAGTCCGATTCCGATGCTCATTGCTTCCTCGCCGCATAGTGGGTTGTGTGATGCAACGTTAGCCGATGCCGGACAGCGGTGTCATTCGCGCCGGAATTGCTGGAAGAACCGGGCGAGCCGCTGGTGCAGCCCCGGCTCGGCGACCAGCAGACCTCGGACATAAGGCTCCGGCTGGTTGAACGGCATGTCGTCTCCGAAGATTCCCGTCGCGCGGAGGCCCGCTGCCCGGCACAGCGCCAGCCCCGCCGCCACATCCCACTCCGCGCGTCCGTAGCCGCTGAGCACGGCGTTGCCCTGCCCCTGGGCGAGCAGTGCCAGCCGGTACGCGACGCTGCCAACGCCGCGCGTCTCTGTCCCCTCAGGCAGCGGCGGAAGCTCATCGTGGAGTTGCTCGCCCCGCCCCACAAGCACCTCGATCGGGTGGCCGGTCGTCTCCGTCGGCAGGCGTTCTTCCGCGGAAAGGCATTCCCTGGCGAACAACTCGCCGGTGGCCGGATTGTGGACGACGCCCAGCGCCGGGCGGCCCTCGATCACGAGGCCAATCGAGATCGCGTACTCCGGGATGCCCTGGAGATACTCCCGCGTACCGTCGATGGGATCGACGATCCAGACGCGCTCGCGGCCCAACCGC
Organism: Dehalococcoidia bacterium; assembly: GCA_046328215.1. Taxonomy (GTDB): domain Bacteria; phylum Chloroflexota; class Dehalococcoidia; order Tepidiformales; family Tepidiformaceae; genus Amarobacter. The sequence goes on from JAXLXA010000004.1 coordinate 45,427, forward strand.
TCCGCCGTGTCGGTGTGCTCCTCTCCCAGCCATCCGTCGAACGGGAACGCGCCCGTGAGCGCGGAGTGCAGGATCTCAGAGGCGTGCAGGTCCGCTTCGGAGACCAGTTCCCACCCGTCCTTGCGACCGTAACGGACGCCTTCCCGGCGCAGGCGCGCGACTTCGTCGCCGGCGCGCAGCGCTGCCTCGGTCGCTATCCGCAGCTCGTGTTCGAGCACAGACCCATTGTGAGCGAGGTCGCGGTCCGGCGGCTATGCGAACGCCGCCGTCAGCTCCTCCATGGCCTTAACCTGGCCGCCGCTCGTGGACGAGGGCACCAGGATCGGTGTCTTCACGCCGGCGGCGAACCAGGCTTCCACGCCTTCGAGCACGTGCTTGCGGCTGCCATAGAGCGTGCTGTCTGAGAGCCACCGCTCCGTCATCAGGCCGGGCAACGCATCCCGGTCGCCGCGCGCGAGCGCGGCTTCGATCGCTTCCATCTCCTCCACGTAGCCGGCTTCCTTCCAGTAGTTCCGGTAGTTCGGAAGCATCACATAGCCGCCGAGCGTCCGCTTGCACACGTTCATGGCGGCCGCCGCGTCGTTGTCGTCGATGCAGGTCGGGATCATGTCACCGATGAAGAAGTCTCCCTCCCGCTTCTCAGCGGGGAGATGCGACAGCGACTCCGCCATATGGGAGCGCGAACCGTTCGCCCAGACCGCCCCCTCGGCGATTTCGGACGAGAGCTCGACCATCTTGGTGCGCAGCGTGGCGAGCACGATCGGCGGGAGCGGGCCGGTCTGCTGGCTCGCGGCGCGCATCTGTTCGACGTACTTCCGCGTGTCGGTCAGCGGCTTGCCGCCCTCGACGCCAAGGCGCTTCAGCGCGGGTCCGTGGCTCACGCCAATGCCCAGGTAGAAGCGGCCATCACTGATTTCGTGGATGTAGGCGGCTGATTGCGCAAGGTCGGACGGGAGCCGGTAGTAAATCGGCATGATGCTCGTGCCGAACTTGATCGTCTTCGTCGCGTGGGCCATCGAAAGGCAGAGGCCCATGCCGTCGCCGAAGCTGGCGCAATAGATGCCCTGGAAGCCCGCGGCTTCGAGTTTCTGGGCGAGTTCGACGGTCCATTTTCGGCGGCCGGCGGCGGCGGTAAGGGCAACGGCTGGCATTTGCATTTGTGGCTCCTGGAGTTGGCGTGTGAACGAGGACTATACGGGAAGAGGTCGAAATCCAGCGCGGGTAGCGGCTTGTATCGGCCTTCCCGATCGATCAGAATCGTTGTACGAGGTGGATCGATGGAAATCGTAACCGTGTCCCCGAAGTACCAGGTGGTGATTCCCCTGGCGTTGCGCAAGGCGCTGGGGATCAAAGCAGGCCAGAGGTTCGAGGTCCGGCTGGAAGACGGCCAGCTCCGCTTGGTGCCGATCCGGTCGCTGGCAGAACTGCGCGGCATCGTCGCCGACCTTAAGAACGACTTCGAGCGCGAACCGGATAGAGATCTTTGAGCGTCGTCGATTCGTCTGGCTGGATTGAGTTTCTTGCGAACGACCCCAACGCCTCCGCCTTCGAGCCCCAGATCGATCCTCCCACCGAACTGGTCATTCCGACCATTGTGCTGGTGGAGGTATTGCGGTGGCTTCGCGCTCACGGGCGAGCGGATGAGGCTGAAGAGACTCTAGCCGCGATGGCCAGGGCCAGGGTCGTGCCTCTCACGATCTCGATTGCCAGTCTCGCCGCTGAACTGGGTATTCGCCACCGCCTGCCCTTGGCCGACAGCATTGTCTATGCGACCGCCCAGTCGCTCGGCATGGAGCTATGGACGCAGGACAAGGACTTCGAAGGGCTCCCGGGAGTTCGATACCTCCCCAAATCGACGGACTAACGCCGTCTCAGGGCAGCTCCATGTCCCAGACGTCGGTCCAGTTCCCCAGCGATTGCCCGCCGTCAGCCGTTATCACCGAGCCGTTGATGTAGCGGGCGGCCGGCGAACAGAGGAACGCGCAGATCTCGGCCATTTCCTCGCGCTCGCCGAGGCGGTGGGCCGGGACGTCGCGCACCTGCTCGTCCTCGTAGTCTGGAGTCCCCAACTGCGCGTATTCCTTCTCGCGCAGCGCTTCAGTGGAGATCGAACCGGGTGCCAGCGCGTTGACCGTGACGTTGTGGCGCGCCCAGTAGTTGGCGAGGGTGCGAGTCAAGTTCACCACAGCCGCTCGTGCGGCGCCGGAGTGCGCGAAGGGCGGCGCGCCCCGCTCGAACGAGTACACGTGCACAATGTTGACCACCGCGCCGAACTTCTGGGCGGTCAGCAGCGGGCCCACGCGGCTGAGCATGTTCCACGTTCCGTTGAGGTTGAGGTCGATCACCGAACGCCAGCCACGGTCGCTGATTTCCGAAGGCCGGGCGGGGAACTGCCCGCCGGCGTTGTTCACAAGGAAATCGATGCGGCCGAACCGCTCGAGAGCCGCCGCGACAAGCGCGTCAACCTGTTCGGTCAGGCGGATGTCAGCCACCTGGGCGAGTGCCCGGCCACCTTCTGCCACGACCTGGTCGACCGTCTCCTCCAGCGTTTCGATGTGCCGGCCGGTGACCACGACGGACGCGCCGAGTTCGGCGAACCGCAACGCGATGGACTTGCCCATGCCTCGGCCGCCGCCCGTAACCAGCACGCTGCGCCCCTCGAACAGTCCCGGACGAAGAACGCTGTATTCGCTGCTCATGGCGCGGGCGAGTCTACGCCGGGGAAGACGCGGAGCGCATCGCTCACCCGTTCCAGCAGGCTGGCGCGAGGGCGGGCTTCGACCACCGGGACGTGGTGCCGGGCTGCCTCACCGGCGAGCCACTGGCCGTACGCCCACGAAGCCCCCGCGCTGCGTTCGTGCCATGGCGCGACCATCTTCATCCCGCGGCGGGAGTCCATCGCGGCTCTGACCTCGGCCGGATCCGGTTCGTGCAGGATCGCGCAACGCACGTCGACATCGTCCAGGCGCAGGCCGGCGATGAACTCCGGCAGCAGCCATGCGCCGTCGGCGATGAGCGTTTCGTGCGTCTGCATTTCGAACTGGAGGACCCGCGGGAGCGCGGCGCACACCAGGCGCGACGCCTGGACGTGGGCGGCAACGAGCAGTTCGACCGGATCGCTCGATTGGGTGATGCGCTCATCGATGCGCAACTGGCGGTACCGCGCAGAATCGTGCGGGAGCGCTTCCTGCATCGCAATCCACACGGTGTCGGCCTGCAACCAGCCCGCGCCAAGCTGCTTCGCCAGGGACCTGGACGCCGTCGTCTTGCCCGCCCCCGCGGAACCGCCGATCAGGAGGAGCTGTTTCACCTTTAGCGCTTGAAGCGGAGCATCTGCCCGCTGCCTGCGCCCGTATGCTTGCCGTCCTCGTAAGCGATCTGGCCGTTTACAACGACGATCGAGATGCCCGCGGGCTCCTGCTTCGGCGCTTCGTACGTGGCCAGGTCCTGCACCGCGCCGGGGTTAAACAGGACCAGGTCGGCGGCGTAACCTTCTCGCACCAGGCCGCGGTCCACCAGGCCGAACCGTTCGCAGGAAGCGCTCGTCATCCGCCGGATAGCCTCCTCAAGCGGGAGCACGCCGCGTTCGCGGACATACCGCGCCAGCACTCGCGGCATGGTGCCGAACAGGCGCGGATGGGGGTTGCCTTTCAGTTCCGGGATGCCGTCAGAGCCGATGAGCATGCGCGGGTGGCGCAGGTTCGTCTCGATGTCCGCCTCGTCGATGATGAAGTGGATGCAGATGACCTGGCGGCCCCGCGGGCTGGTGATGATGTTCCGGACCGCTTCCTCGATCGTCCATTCATGCTCTCGGGCGATGTCCGGGACCATCTTGCCTTCGAACTCACGAAAGTCCGGGCAACTGGCGATCATGACGCCGTTAGCCCACTCCACGTCGATGTTCTCGAGGTTCACGTACTGCCACATTGGCCCGCTCCCGGCCGTGTACGGGTAGACATCGAGCGTGATGTCCATGCCCGCCGCGTTCTGCTCGTCGACCTTCGCCAGCGAGGCTGCGACCCGTCCCCAGTTGCGGCGGCCGGCGGACTTGTGATGCGAGATGTGGAGCGGGATGGCGGCTTCGCGCGCGATGTGCATGGCCTCGTCCACCGCTTCGAGGAGCTTGTCGCCTTCGTTTCGCATGTGTGTGGCATAGATGCCCGAGTACGGCCGGCACTCGGAGGCCAGGGCCACCACTTCCTCGGTGTTGCTGTAGCGCCCGGGTTCGTAAATCAATCCCGTGGAAAACCCAACCGCGCCCTGCTCCATCGCCTTCGCGACGTGCCCGCGCATCTCGGCCAGCTCCGTCGCCGTCGCCAGACGCTTTTCGAGGCCAACCACGTGTGCGCGAATACGGTTGTGCCCCACCAGCATGGCGTTGTTGATCGCGGGCTTCAGTTCTATGCAGGCAGCGAAGTACGAATCCAGGTCGGTCCAGCCGGAGCCCGGCCCGGAGATGTCGCCGGGCATGTACTCGCGGCCGGGCTCGTTCGGGATGGTGCTGAAGCCGCAATTGCCGCTGATTTCCGAGGTCACGCCCTGGGCCAGCTTGAACGCCATGCCCGGGTAGCGCAGGAATGCGCCGTCGTCGTGCGAATGGGTATCCACGAAGCCGGGACACAACACCTGGCCGCGCGCGTCAACCTCACGCGTCCCCGCGCCCACGGCGCCGATCCCGCTGATCTGCCCGCCGCTCACCGAAACGTCGGCCGGGAACCCGGGCGACCCCGAACCATCGATGACAAGGGCGTTGCGGATGACAAGGTCTGCTGGCATGGCCGGATTGTGTGAGCCCGCGGCCCTGTTGTCGACTCGCGCGAGGCATGCTGTACGCTCGAACCATGCCGAACCGACTCGCGAACGAGACCAGCCCCTACCTCCTCCAGCATGCCGACAACCCGGTGGACTGGTTCCCCTGGGGCGAGGATCCGTTCGCGAAGGCGCGCGCGGAGGGCAAGCCAATCCTGCTCTCCGTCGGCTACAGCTCGTGCCACTGGTGCCACGTCATGGCCCACGAATCGTTCGAAGACCCGGCCACGGCCGCCCTCATGAACGAGCACTACGTGAACATCAAGGTGGACCGTGAAGAGCGTCCGGACGTTGACTCCGTCTACATGAACGCCGTCCAGGCGCTCACCGGCTCGGGCGGCTGGCCCATGACCGTGTTCATGGATGGCGACGGGCGTCCGTTTTACGCCGGCACCTACTTCCCCCCGAACGACGGCCACGGACGCCCGGGATTCGGCCGGCTTCTGCAGTTCATCGCCGAAAAGTGGGATACCGGCCGCGCCGAAGTGCTCGCCTCGGCCACGAGCATTACCGAGCACCTGCAAAACGCCACCCGCCGCGTCCCCGGAGCCGGTGATGATCCGTCGTTTGAGACCACCAACCGCGCCGTCGAGTTGTTTGGCGAGGTCTTCGACATGGAGTGGGGCGGCTTCGGCGTCGCGCCCAAATTTCCGTCGCCCACGAACCTGCAGTTCCTCCTGACGGTGTACGCGCGCGACAAGGAGACCGAGCGTGGCCAGAGTGCCCTCGAGATGGTGCTCCACACGCTCCGGGCCATGGCGACGGGCGGCATGTACGACCACCTCGGCGGCGGGTTTTCGCGCTACAGCGTGGATGGCGAATGGATGGTCCCCCACTTCGAGAAGATGCTCTACGACAACGCCCAACTGGCCCGGCTCTACCTCAACGCCTACCAGGTAAGCGGCGACGAAGGCTTCGCGCGGGTCGCCCGCGAAACACTCGACTTCCTGCTCAGCGAAATGCGCGACGCCGAAGGCGGGTTCCACGCCGCGCTCGACGCCGACAGCGAGGGCATCGAAGGCAAGTACTACGTCTGGACCGCTGACGAACTCAAGGCAGTCCTCGGTGACGGCGTTCAGCTAGCCGCCGCCTGGTTCGGAGTCACCCGCGACGGGAACTTCCAGGACCCCCACCACCCGGAACTGACCGGTAGGAGCGTGCTCAGCGCGAGGGCGGACGTCGAGGAACTCGCCCAGCGATTCGGATTGAAGTCGGAGGACGTCTTCGACCGCATCGACGCCGCGCGCCAGAAGTTGTTGGAGGCGCGCGCGCTGCGCGTCCGCCCGGGCCTCGACGACAAGGTGCTCACATCCTGGAACGGCCTCGCCCTCGCCGCTTTCGCCGAAGCGGGGCGCGTGCTCGGCGACATCCGCTACCAGGTGGCGGCGGCCGAAGTCGCGGCATTCCTCCGCTCCTCGGTCTGGATCGACGGACGGCTGCGGCATACCTGGAAAGCTGGCGAAGCGCGCGTTGACGGCATGCTCGAAGACTACGCGTACGTGGGTCTGGGGTTGGTTGAGCTGTACAAGCTTACCGGCGATGTCGCGCTCCTCGACTGGGCCCGCGACCTCTGGGACGGGATCCAGGCGCGATTCCACGACGACTCCAGCGGTGGGTACTTCGAAACGCCCGCTGACGGCGAGCCCCTTCTCCTTCGACAGAAACCGCTCTTCGATTCGGCCACGCCGTCCGGGAACGGGAGTGCCGCGCTACTCGGCCTTTGGCTGGGCCGGTATTACAGCCGAAGCGACTGGGAACGCCCCGCCGAGGAAGTCGTGGCGCAAGTCGCCGACCACCTCCTCCGCGCCGTCACGGGCTTCGGGACCATCCTCCAGGCCATCGAGTTCTTCGCCTCGCCGTCGAAGGAGCTGGTCATCGTCGGCCCTCCGGAACGTCGTGTCGCCTTCGAAGATGCCGCCGCGGCGAAGTACCTGCCCTGGGTGGCTATCGCCCCCACGCCGGACGCTGACGGCCTGCCGATGTTCGAAGGCCGCGAGCCCACAAGTGACGAACCGCTCGCCTACGTCTGCGAAAACATGATGTGCCTGATGCCCGCGCGCACCCCGGAAGAGCTTTCAGCCATGCTCCGCTGACTTCCGCGGGCATACCCTGCCGCGCTCTGCCAACTCCCCTCTCCACATCGTGGAGAGGGGCCGGGGGTGAGGCGGTCACACCACGCACTCGCTCCGCAGCGCCGCAATTTCCGCTTCGGATAGGCCAAGCTCCGTCCGCAGCACCTCGTCCGTGTCCGCTCCAAGCAGCGGCGCCGGTTCGAGCTTCGACGGCTCGCGGTCGATCTGGATCGGATTCCCGAGGATCTCCACATCGCCGCGCGTCGGATGGCTCACCACCTGCACCATGCCCCGCTGTTTCAGGTGCTCGCTGGTGAAGATGTCGCCGGAGTCGAACACGGCGCCGGCGGGGACGCCGGCTTCCTGGAGCTCCGTCATCGCTTCGTGCTTGGTCCGCTGCGCCACCCATTCGGCGACGAGCCCGTGGAGGAACGGCTCATTCTCGCGGCGCCCCAGCGCGTCCTGGCAACGAGGGTCATCGACGAGTTCCGGGTGGCCCACCGCAACGAGCAGCCGTTCGAACATGCCGCCGGTCACCGCGACCACGTACACGTAGTCATTCGGGCCGAACGGCTTGCACGGGTAAACGTCCGTCGGCGCGAGGCCCTTCAGATTGTTCCCCACCCGCGGCACGGGGTCGGGCATGAACTCACGGGAAAGCATGCCGACGCGCGAGTAGCTCGCGATGGCGTCTTGCATCGAGACCTCGACGTGGCCGCCCTTTCCCGTCCGGTTCGCGCGGATGTACGCCGCGAGCACGCCGATCGCGAGCTGCATCCCCGTGCCCGTGTCCCCGTAGGTGGCACCCGAGCGCAGCGGCTGGGTTTCTTCAGTGCCGGTGATGGACATCGCTCCGCCAACCGCCTGGGCGACCATGTCGTAGCTGCGGAAGTGGGCGTACGGCCCGCTGGAACCGAACCCCTTGATCGTCGCGTACACAGCCTTCGGGTTCATCCGCTGGATGTCTTCGAAACCGAGCCCGAACCCCTCCATCACGCCGGGCCCCAGATTCTCGGCGATCACGTCATAACGTGGCACAAGCTGCTGGACGATCTCCCGCCCCCGCTCCGACTTCAGGTTGATCGTGATGCTCCGCTTGTTCCCGTTGAGGTTGAGGAAGTACCAGCGGTCATGCGGGCCGGCGGCGAGGCCCCGGCCCGGCTCGCCGATACGCGGCTGCTCAACCTTCACCACATCGGCGCCGAGCCAGGCCAGCGTCTGCGTGGCGCTGGTGCCCGCTTCGTACTGGGTGAAGTCGAGAATGCGGAGGCCTTCGAGCGGCAGCGTCATACGGATTCTCCGAAAGCTGGATGCGGAATCCTAACAGGCTCCGCGTCCGCCGGGGCGCGCCATGGCAAACGCTTCACAGTCCGCGCGAAGGTGCGTAGCCTCTCGCCCACAGACTGACCCGGAGGGAGCCCCTTGCCCGAAATCAACGGCGGACGCCTGGTGGCGAAACAACTGAAGCAGGCCGGCATCGATACCGCCTTTGGCGTCGTCGCCGGACCCATGATCGAAGTGATGTCCGGTATGGAACGCGAGGGCATCAAGGTGGTGAACTGCCGGCACGAAGAGTCGGCCTGCTTCGCCGCTTCGGCGTGGGGCTACATCAAGAAGAAGCCCGGCGTCGTCATCGCGGGCTCCGGCCCCGGCATGATCAACACCATCACCGGCCTCCACGTTGCCACCGAAAGCTGCATGCCGCTGGTGGTCATGGGCGGCTCGGTGGATGGGCGAACGCGCGGCATCGGCGGGTTCCAGGAAGCCGACCAGGTCGCCTTCGCCCGCCCCGGCGTGAAATGGGCCCAGCAGGTCGACAGCACGGAGCGTATCCCCGAACTCGTGCACCTTGCCCTCGGCAAGGCCGTCTCCGGCCGGCCCGGGGGCGTCTACCTCGACTTCCCCGGCCAATTCGTCCGCAAGCGAGTCGAAGAGGACGCGGCCCCGCTGCGGACGAGCGTCGCGAACGTCTCCCGGCAGCATCCCGACGCACAGCTCGCCAGTCAGATTGCGGAAATGCTGGCGGCGGCCCAACGCCCGCTCGTGCTCATTGGCAAGGGAGCTGCCTGGGCGGATGCCGGCCCGGCGCTCACTCGGCTCGTGGACCTGGGCATCCCCTACGTGGCCTCGCCCATGGGCCGCGGCATCATCGCCGATGACAACCGGCACATGATGAACGCGGCGCGCTCGGCCGCCCTCGCCGGCGCGGACGCAATCCTCATGGTTGGCGGGCGGTTCAACTGGATCTTCCAGTTCGGGCGTGCGCCACGCTTCGCTCAGGACGTACGCCTGGCCCAGATCGACATCAGTCCCGAGGAGATGACCAACGCCGCTGACCTGGAATTCGGCCTCGTGGCCGATGCGGCGCTCGGTGTCGAAGCGATCTGTGACGCCCTCAGCGGCCGGAGGCTCGCTTCCGCCGGGTCGAGCTGGCTCTCCGGGCTCCAGGACGACGCGAGGAAGAACGAGGCCGCAATCGCCGAGCAGATGGACTCCGACCGCTCGCCGATCAACCACTTCCGCCTCCTGCGCGAAGTGCGCGACGTGCTGCCGCGCAACCACAACATCAGCGTCGACGCCGAACTGACCATGGGCGTGGCGCGCGCCGTCCTGCCCAGCTACAACCCCCGCTCGCTGTTGAACTCCGGGACCACGGGTTGCATGGGCACCGGCGTGCCGTACGCGCTCGGCGCCAAGCTCGCCCTGCCCGATTGGCCGGCGGTCGCCATGGTCGGCGACTACGCCTTCGGCGCCGCCGCCATGGAGGTAGAAACGGCCGCCCGCGTTGGCGCCAACGTCGTGTTCGTGATCTCGAACAATGGCGGCATCGCCGGCCATTCGATCCAGGACCGCATGTTCGCGCCGGATTCACCCCCCATCGCCGCGCTCCTTCCGGTGGACTACGAACGCATGGGCGAGATGGTCGGCGGCTTCTCCGCGAAGGTCACCGAAGCCAGCCAGATCCGCCCCACACTGGAGCGCGCCCTCGCCTCAGGCAAGGTCGCGGTAGTCAACGTCCTGACAGACCCGAAGGGCGGCAGCCGCGGCTCCATGTACCTGGGGTGAGTCGTACCCAGGCTGCGGAGAGCAGAACCGTTACGGGGGTGAGGGTTCGCCACGCGCCCAGCCTGCATCCGAACAGCGCACGGCAGTAAGCGGGTGGCCCCACCCCTCCCGCGCCACGCGACAACCTGCGTCCCTTCGGGGTTCGTCGCCCGTCGTTCCACCCCAGTCGCCCAGCCTTCCCCCGCTCCACGTGGAGAGGGGCCGGGGGGTGAAGTCAGATCCGCTCCACCGCCGTCATCGGCGTCTTCGCGGGGTCAACCAGGTAACGCAGTTCCGGCATCTGGATGTCGGCCACGGCATACGACGCCGAAACCGCGAACACGGGTACCGCCCCTTCGAGACCGAACGCCGCGGCGTCGAACGTCTCCAGCAGAGGCTGCCCGCGGTCGGCGCTCCGGAAGGTGAACTCCGGGTCGGCCTGTACGAGCCGCGCCACCTTGGCGCCGTCCTTTTCGAGGCGGGCCACATTGAGGTTCGCGAGGTACTGGATGTCGTTCCCGGCGATGGGCTCGGGGTTCAACAGCGTCATGTCGAGCGCGATGCTTCCACCCGCGGTGGCCTTGCCCACCACCCGGTCGTAGCGCTTCGAGAGCGTCACATCGGCCACCTTCAGCGCGTAACCCCAGCGCGCGGCGAGCGCGTCGGCGGCAGCCTGGGTGCTGACGAACCCGGAGACCAGCAGCCCCCGCGGGCGGGCGCCGGAGCGGCTCCCCACCTTGGCCTCCGCCAGCACGAACGCGCCGGCGGGGCTCTCGGGGACATTCGTCACCGTCAGGACCACGGTCGGTGGGATGGTCGGGTGGAGCGCCGGCGGCAGCAGCGAGGTCATGGCGTCCGCGTCGATCTCGTACATGATCTGGAGGATGCCGCACCCGGGCAGCAACCACGGCTCAGCCCCGATCTCCGTGACCAGTGGGCCGTTGTCGAAGGCGTTGGCGGGCCGCGTCCCAACGAGTGGCATCAGGAGCCTCCCGCGGCGGAACCAGCGGCAACCGCCTGTGCTTTGCCCGCGAATTTCGGCATCACTTCCTTCGCGAACAGCCGCATCGAATCGAGCACTTCCTGCTGCGGCACGGTCTCGGCCGCGTTCAGGAGGAAGTTGATCCGGTCGACCCCGACCGACTCCCAGTTCTTGATGACTTCGACGATGCGGTCAGGGTTGCCGATGCAGAGTCCTTCGGGGATCGTGCCCTCCGGCGCGCTGGTAGCCTCGCGGCGCAGGGCCGGCAGCAGGCCAAGGTTCGGGTACGAGCGCGTCGGGTACGCCTGCCGCGCCGCCAGCAGTTGCTCCGCCATGTAGTTGAACGTCCCGGCGAGGCGCTGGCCCGTCTTCGCGCCGTACTGCAGGTCCGGGTGGCACATCAGGAAGTTGACGGTGTTCACCTGCTCGTTCACAAACGAGCCAACCGGCTCGCAGTACTTGATCCGTCGCCGGTACTCCGCGATTTTCTTCTCCTGCTCGCGGAAGCCGCCGAACGTCAGCCCGAGGCTGCCCATGCCGCGGTCCGCCGCGTCGAGTTCCGTCCCCGGGCTCGTGACAGCCACCCACATCGGCGGATGAGGCTTCTGCAACGGCTTGGGCAGGATCGTGCGCTGTGGCATCGAAAACGCGCGGCCCTGGTACCCGAACCGCTCCTGCGTCCACATCTTGGGGATGATGCGCGTCCACTCGTCCCAGGTCTTCTTCGTCTCGTCCGGGTCGGCGCCCATGCCGCCGAGCTCGGTCCAGGTAGCGGACCGGCCCGTTCCGAACTCCAGCCGGCCGCCCGAGACAAGGTCCATCGTCGCCGCGACTTCGGCGGCCTTGATTGGATTGTTGAACTGCGGCACGCACACCACGATGCCGCGGCCAATGCGGATGTTCTTTGTCTGCATCGCGCAGGCGGTCAGGAAAATCTCCGGCGCGGAGCAGTGCGAATACTCCTCCAGGAAGTGGTGCTCGACCGCCCAGACCTGGTCGAACCCCAGTTCATCGGCCAGCCGGACCTGTTCGAGACAGTTCTGGTAGACCTCGTACTCGGTGGTTGGGCCCCACGGCCTCGGGACGGAGATTTCGTAGAAGATTCCGAATTTCACGGTGCGGCTCCTGATGGCTCGCTGCGTCCCCGCAGTCGTTAGCCCGGTTCGAAATTTCGCGGGGACTGTAGCACAGGCGGAGCAGCGCCCGGGAAACCGGGCTTTCGAGCGTCAGCTGCCCAGGTCGTTGTCTTCCATTTCCCACGCATGGTCCATCGCGTGGAAGGCGGTGTGGCGGATGAGGTACCGAAGCGGCCACTTGCCGGCAGTCCGGCTCTCGGTGTGCAGTGCGCGGATCGCCCGGCAGTAGTTCTCTCTATGGGCGCGGAGCGCTTCGTCGCTGAGCGGGATTTCCTCGGCGGGTTTCACCCCGCGCGGCCGAGGCGTCCAACCGTGCTCGCAGGCGACGACGTGCAGGACGATGCGGTCGCGATCCCGGCCGCCGCCGCGCGGCCCCTTGCGCATCTCGGCCGAAACGCGGCCGCGAATGTCGTCGAAGTCGGCCCAGCAGGCCTGTAACAGCGAGAGTTCCCGATCCAGCTCGCCACTCGAAACGGGCTGCCGGTCGAACTCGGAGTGCCCGAACGAAATGCCCCAGAAGTCGGTCGAACCGGTGCCGGTGTACCGCTCGGTCACAGACACCGCGCCGGGGTCGAACGCCAGCCCGGCGCGCGCCGCCACGCGGCTGTAGCGCGGCAGGTATTCAACGAGCCGCTGGATAGCGCGCTCTTCGTTCGCGCCGCCGCGGGACAGGCCGGGCCAATCCCTCGCGACCGCGACAACCTTCTTGCCCTTCGGGCCGATTTCGATGGCGACGTTCAGCGGGTCGGACATGGTGGCCTTTCTCGATGCCGTGGTGTCGCAAAGGTACTGCCGTGAGGCCGGCGCTATGCGAACACATCCTCGATGGGCGTGATGCGGACACGTTCGGGCGACAGCGCCAGCGGGTAACCGCCGACCAGGCCATCCTCGTCGAGCAGTTCCCGCGGCTTTTCGCCGTCATAGGCGATCGTCGCCGGGCTGCTGGAAAGCAATTGCTCGGCCAAAGCGTCCGCGCCCGCCGCAACCATCACCACGCGCAGATTGTCCGCTGAAAGGTGGCGGCGGATCGCCTGGTTGACCTGGTCCACCGTCAGCTTCGCGAGTCCGGACCGGATGTACGCCGTGTATTCGGCGATGCCGTAGTACGCGCTGTCGAGCGCGTACCCGAGCTGCTGGTTCTGTGTCTTGGTCAGGACATACACGTTCTTGGCCAGGTACTGCCGCGTCTCTTCGAAGTCCTCCGCGGAAATGCCCCGCTCGATCATTTTCCGCAGTTCGTAGAGGGCCAGCTTGAAGCCGAACACCGCCTGCTCCGGCCGCAACGGTCGCAGCCACACTTCGAAGAGCTGCGCGCGCCGGCCGCGGTTGGGGTCCGGGAAGAACTGGTACATCCCGCGCGGGAACGCCTCGATGTAGGCGTAATCGCCGTAGTTCATGCCGCGCACTTCGCGGATGCGGTTGTACAAACGCCCGTTCGAAGCGCGGTGCTCGCCCAGCCACGCCCGAGCAAGCCACAGCGCAACGAAGTCCGGGTCACCTCGACGCACCGTGATCGCATGCCCAAACGAAATCGCGACTGACCGCGTCTCCTTCTCGAGGATTTCCACCGTCATGCCGGAAATCGGCGCCGCCAGGATAGGCTTTCGCACGGCCGGCGCACCCGCCGGAAGGCGCCCCAGCGCTGACGTGAGCCTTGCATGCGCTTCCGGCGAAATGTCGCCCGTGATCCCGAGCGTGAGGTTCGCCTGGGTGTACCGCTCCGCGATGAACGCGCGGACATCCTCGATCGTGATCGACTCCAGCCCGCTGGCCGATCCCAGCGTGGTGTGGCCGTAGGCCGTCCCCGCGAACACGAGTTCCTGGAGCCGTTCCTTCCCCAGCTCCTCTTCGTTGTTCGAACGGAGGTCCTGCGTCAGCTCGTTCAGGTGCTGTTCGCGCAGCCGGTTGAAATCGTCGGGCTTGAACCCCGGCGAGGTGAGCTGTGGCAGCGCGACGGCGAGGAAGCGGTCTACCGCGTCGCGGTGCGCCACTCCGGTGAACGTCGTCATGTCCCGATCGACCACGGCTTCGAACGATGCCGCCAGCGGGAAAAGCGCGCGGGTGATGTCCTCGTACTCCATCTCGCTGCTGCCCGCTTCGGTGACCATCGATGCCGCAAGCGCGGCCAGCCCGAACTTCCCCTCCGGGTCGTCCGCCGAACCAACGCCGAACAGCAACTTGAAGCGGACGAGCGCCGAGGGGCTGGGCAGCGCGATTTCCTTGACTGCCGCTGGCCGCGCCACCGTCGTCGTCAACTCCGGGGCGGCGCGCAGCTCGGCCAGGAGGTCGTCGTGACTCAGGGTGGCGACAACCAGGTTCGCGTGCCTGATGTACCGCTTCGCGACCTCGACCAGGTCCTCGGGAGTACACGTGTCCGCGACGTCGAACAGCTGGTTCAGCGTGTCATAACTGCGCTCGAACCGGACGAAGCGGGCAAGCGTCGCCGCGATCGACTCGGAGTTGTCCAGCGTGCGGACGAAGGCGTACCTCCCGTGCGCTTTCGCGTCCTCCAGGCGCTGCGCCGCGACCGCTTCCACCGAGGCCGACGCGAGCGTGGCGGCGATGGCATCGCGCACGTATGGCCCGTCCTCCGGGCGCTTCAGGCGGGCGAAAATCGTCGCCAGCCCGGGGTCCTGGTTCGTGGGCAGGTACGGGAAGAGCTGGTCGACCACCTGTTCTTTCTCCACGAGCCGGTGGTACAGGTCCGAGGTCTCGCCGAAGCACAGGTCGAGCAGGAAGTCCAGAGCGACATAATCCTTGTCCGTCGTCGAGAACCGCGGGCCATGGAAGCCGATCGAGAGCCACGGGAGTGTGGCGCTGTCCCAGCGATGATGGACCACCACCGGCGCCTGCTGGGCCGGCTCCGCTGGCACTTCCACGGCGGAAGCGCCGCCGGACTGCCAGGCGGCCCAGTGCTTCTCCACCATGGCGGTCGCGGCTTCCGGGTCGATGTCCCCGGCGATGATGACCGTGGTGTACTCAGGCCGGTACCAGCGCTCGAAGAACGTACGCGAATATTCGAACTGGTTCGGCATGTCCTCGATGTCGGCGATGAACCCCATCGTCGTGTGCTTGTAGGTGTGGGTGGCGAAGGCGTGGTCGCGCTGCACTTCGATGAGCTTCGTCAGCGGGTCGGCGGCGCTCTTGTTGTACTCGCCGAGGATGGCGCGCGACTCTGTCTTGAAGTCGGACTCGCTGTACTTCAGGTTCATGAAGCGGTCGGCTTCGAGTTCGAGGATGGTTTCGAGGTCATCCTTCGCGAAGGTGATGTGGTAGTTCGTGTAGTCGTCGGTGGTGTACGCGTTCTGGCGCGCGCCCGAGCGGGTGATGATCGCCTGGTACTCGTCGGCCGGGAACCGCTCGGTCCCGCGGAACATCATGTGCTCGAAGAAGTGGGCGAACCCGGACTTCCCCGGCTCCACCTCGTTCCGCGAGCCCGTCTGGACCGGGATCTGCAGCGAAACGAGATTGGGGAACCCCGTGTTGAGCGCGATGACGCGCAGGCCATTCGGGAGCGTGGTTTCGAGTGCGCGGAAAGGGAGGACAGGAGGCATATGGCAATGCTCGCTCGCGGAAGTGGCTTGGAGTGTAGGCGACTGGACGGTGAACCGCCTGAAAAGCCCCGGCGAAACTCAGCCCACTCGGCCCACTTCGCCCTCGGCACCTGGCACCTGGCACCTGGCACCTGGCACTGGTGAGGACTAAAACCCGTTCGGGCAATACGGCGCGTGCTCGCTCCGGAAGATCGCGTCGGCCGTGCGCAGGGCCGACGCGTCGCGCGCTTCCAGGCGGCCGGCGGGCGAAGTACGTCGCGCTCCGGTAACCGGCGAGCAGAGATGCGAGCACGTTCGGCGTGACGGTCAGGTCCGGCTCGCGGTCGATGCGCCGGACGTGTGCCGACGGGCCGTCCGTTTCGAGCAGGTACGTGCCCTCGTTCCACGGGCACATGCCGTCGGAGGCGATGCGGATGGTCAGTTCGCCACGCGCGCCGTAGGGCCGGTCGGCCAGCGCCTTCTCTGCATCCACCACGCGCATCCAGATTCCGTCGGACGTCCTTCGGTTGAGCATGCGCGGTTCCAGCAGCAGCTCCGGCCCCGGGTCATCCTCGGCCACGCCGTTGAAGTCAAGGCGGCGCACCAGGTCATGCGAGCATAGGTAGTCCCAGAGCCCCCGGTAGGCCTCCATGTCGTGCCAGATGAAGTCGTTCACCTCCATCACCTGGTCCGGGCCGGTGTCCGGGAAGTGGCCCTGGTTCGTCTGGTAGACGGCGTGGCCTCGCACCTCGCCGTCGCCGTTGCGGTAGATGGCGCAATAGACGGGGTGCTCCTTCACGTTCTCCGAGAGTGTGCTCGCCTGCCACAGCACCGTTGACCGGTGGATGCAGAGGTTCTTGTCCTGCACCCAGGTGATGTAGTTCTGCTTGATGATCGGGAACGCGTCTTCTTTTTCGAGGAGTTCGATCGTCCCGGGCGCGGATTCGCCCGCCTGGAAGTGCGCGAACCTCGGGTCCACTGCGTAGCGTACCGACGCGGACGCCAGCCCGTACCCGAAGCGCTGGTAGATGGCGCCCATGCTCGCCCAGAGGATAGCGAAGTGCTGGTCGCGTTCGTGCATCAGCCGCAGCGCCTCGCTCATCACCCGGCGGAGGAGGCCCTGGCGGCGGTACGCGGGAAGCGTCCCCACCGCCGTCACGCCGCCCATCTTCACCGGGTTCCCGTTCAACCGGACGGTGAACGGCAGGGTCGCCAGCGTCGTCGCCAGCTTGCCGTCCACCCAGCCGCACGTTGTCCAGTCCGGTGCGGGCGTCGTCAGGTCGTCGCGAGGTGACGGAGCGGACGCGAACACGTAGTTCACGTTGCGCTGGTAGGCCTTCAGTTCCTCGCTGTCGCGGCAGGAACGAATCTCAACGGTCATGGAGGCGCCTCGCTGGAGGAGAGTCCGGCGAGTATAGCGGCGAAGCTCAGGGCTGGAGCGGCAGCAGCGTCGCCGGACCGTCCAGGTGCACCTGGTACACGCCGCACGCCTCCAGCTGGTCGAAGTCGCGAGCCCACGGGGGCACGGCATTGTCGCCGTAGCGCAGCCATCCGCCGGTCGCGGCGTCGTAGCGATACAGACTCTCGAACGCGCCGCCGAGGCTCCCCAGCGCGTCCGCCGCGGTCGCCGTGGCGCCCAGGTAGACGAAGTCGTTCCACCCCGCCTTCAGTTGCACCGGAAGCGGGAACGAAAGCGAGAACCCGCCCGGCAGAGTCGCCGGGGCCTCCGCGAAGATCCAGTAGGACTCGCCCGGTTCCACGCTCGTCAGCGTGCGGCCAACGGGAGTAGTCGAGAACCACCGGTCGAACGCGCCCGTGCCGTCGATGAAGTGATAGACCGCTGTCACCGCGCCCGAAGGCACGGGCGTGAACGTCGAGAGAAGTGGCACCGGTTCTGCGCCGAAGTAGCCGATGTGGTTCCAGCCCGCCCGCAACTGCACGTTTCCACACAACACGGAACCGGCTCCAACGCGTGCCGATGGGCCGAATTCGCTGGTGTTCCCATCCGCATCCGTCGCCAGGGCGATCAGCCAATCGCCGGGGGAAGCCGGCGGGTTGTCCAGCGCGAACTGCCCGTTCCCGTCCGCCGTCAGCAGCCCGCCGGAGAGCGGCGCCAGGCCGTGGTCGTGGGCGCCGCCGGGTTCGTGGACGGCCACGTAGATCTGCACCTGGCAGCCGGCGCAGGCCGTCCCGGACAGGCGCGTTTGGGTCGCCCGTGTGATCGATGGGTGGTTCAACATCCCGTTCGGTCCCGCATCGCCGTCGCCGCTGTCGTTGGCGTTCATCACGCCGTCGGCATTCAGGTCGATCGCCCGCCCCGAAATGCCGTCGAAGATGTTTCCGCTGAAGCGGTTCCGCACCACCGCGACCCCGTCAACGTCCGCGGCCACGATGATGCCGTCGCCGGCGTTCGCAATCGTGTTGCTGATGATCGTTGTCTGGTTCGAAGGCTGGCTGAGCACGATGGCGTGCGTGACCGGCGCCGCGGAACCGTCGGGCGCCCGGCCGAACAGGTTGCGCTCGATTTCGTTCCCCGAGAACGCCTGGGCGCCGCCGCTGCCCGCGAAGATGCCGGTGGTGGCGTTGCCAATGGTGTTGCCGGCCCCCTCGATGGACGCCGGCCCTCCTACTTGGCCATCGGCCGCCGCAAGCACGATGCCGGTCTCCACCGGGTTCGGCGCGCCTTCGCCGAACCCGATGACGTTTGCGCGGACCACCGCGTTCGCGCCACCAACTGCGACGCCCGACCCGCAGCCACCGAGCGTGTTGCCCGCGCCCGGCGCCCCGACGACCGCGTTCGCGCCCGTAATCGCGATGCAGGCGCCGCGGAACCCGCTGACGGAGAGGTTTCGCAGCGCCACGGCGTCGCCGGTGACCGTCAGGCCGTTGGTGATGGCGGTGAGGCTGGATGACGCATTCTCGATGAGCACCTGCGCGCCCTCGCCATCGATGGTCACGTTGGCCCGCACCAGGTTCGGCAGCGGCGCATTCCCGACCTGGATGGTCGTGGTCGAAGTCGCCGGGGCAGACGTGATCGTGAACGCGTCGGCGCCGGTATCGGCGTTCGCAAGCTCGATCGCGCGGCGCAGCGTGCACAGCGTCGGATGGGGGCAGACCGCGCCGCTCGGCCCTCCTTCGTCGCCATCGCTGGTGACTCCACCGTCCCTGCGGCCCGCGCCGGAGCCACCGTGGACGTAAGCCCGCCGCCAAGAAGGAGACCCGTGAAGAGGGCCAGGACGAACAGCGCTCGCATGCGGCCACGCTACGCCCGGCCCGCAATTCCGGGCAAACACTCAGGGACCGCTACAGGGCCTGAAACTGCCGTTTGCCATCCAGCCGGATGAGCCGCCCAATCCCGGGGTGTTCCCAGTGCCCCGCGATCCACGTCCGTCCTTCGTCAATCGCCCGGTCAAACAACCGGTCCCGCGTCCCCGCGGACATCACCGGGTCCCAATCGGCGGAGGGCGACCAATCCGGATGGACCAGTTGCACGGGATGATGCGAAGCATCCCCGATGATCACCGCTCGCTCGCCCTGTGAAGCGATCCCGATGGCGACATGACCGGGCGTGTGCCCCGGCGTCGAGACGTACGTGAGGTCCGGGGTAATCGCGGTCTCCGTCGAGACCAGCCTCACCCTGCCGGTGTCCTTCAGCGGTTCGACACACTCGACGAGATGCACGTTCGCGGGCTCCGCGAGCCGCTCCGGCTGCATCCAGTAATCCCACTCCACCTGCTGATACCAGAACTCGGCCTTCGGGAAGAACACCTCGCGCGTGCCGTCCGGCCGGTCCACCGTGTTCCAGCCCACATGATCGATGTGCATGTGCGTGTTGAGGACGATGTCGATGTCAGCAGGCGAAAGGCCGGCCTCCGCAATCGCTTCGTCCAGGTGACCGACCGGGAACTGGGGCCGGCGGCGGTTGCCGAGGCCGGAGTCGACCAGGATGGTCTTACCGCCGGAACGGATGAGGTACACGGAGATCGCCATCGGCAGCAGGCCGCGGGAATCCGCGGCGTGGCCGTATTCCTCCAGGATTGCGTCGCCGTGGCCAGGCATGAAGTTGTGCGGGTTCATCAACAGCCGGCAATCGAGCAGCGGAGTAATCTCCACGGCGCCAACGGTAGCTATGAGCATGGTCACCCTCCGGCGCACGATTCTACGCAGGAGATGCGCCCCCGGAGCTACTTCCCTGCGCTGCGGCTCGCCACTTCGGCCATCGCCTCACCAAGGCGGTGGATGCCTTCTTCGATCTCTTCCATGGCGACATAGCTGAAGGCGAGGCGGATGTGGTTGGTGGTCTTCCCATCGGCGAAGTACTGCGGGCCCTGGCCGATCACCACCCCGCGCTCATTCGCCGCCATCTGCACCTCGCGCGCGTTGATGTCGGGCCTCAGTTGCAGCCAGAGGAAGAACCCGCCGAGCGGCCGCGTGTACGTCGCGTAGCTGGCGGTGTACTTCGCGAGGGCGTCTTCAACGCGTTCGAGCTTCTTCAGGTAGGTGCGGCGGAGGTTCGTGATGTGCCGGTCGAGGTCGCCGTTGCGCATCATCTCGGCAATCACGCGGCCGAGGAACGGGCTCGATCCCATGTCATAACGAAGAGCCGCGATCCGCGAGACAAGCGCCGGTGGCCCCATGATCCAGCCCATCCGCAGGCCCGTCGCGATGATCTTCGAGAAGCTCGACACCTTGATCCCGTGGTCACCGTTGCTCAGCGCGAACAGCGACGGCGGGGGCGGGGTTTCGAACCACAGCTCCCCGTACGCGTCATCTTCCAGCACGAACGTGTTGAACCGGCGCGCCAGTTCCAGCAGCTTCTCGCGCCGGTCCAGTTGGAGCGTGCAGCCGGCCGGGTTCTGGTGCGTCGGGATGCAGTAGATGAACTTCGCTCGCTTCCCTTCGTCGGCCAGCTTCTGGAGTTCCGTTTCGAGCACGTCGCAGCGCATGCCCTGCTCGTCCATCGGGATCGCCACCTGCGAGGCCCCGAACGACCGGATGGTCCGCATACTGCCCGGGAAATTCGGGCTCTCCACCATCACCACATCGCCAGGATCGAGCAGCGTCTCGCAAACCATGCCGATGGCATGAGCGGACCCCGACGCGATGATCACGTGATCTCGCGTGACGGGGATCCCCTCGATCCTCGAAGACCGCTCGGCGATAGCCTCTCGAAGGGGAAACGGCCCGAACGTGCCGCCATACTCCAGCGCTTCCTTCTGCTCCCGGTCGATGACGGTGCGGGCGGCGCGCAACAACGCCTCGCCCGGCAGCGAGGGGATGTCCGGGAGGCCGCCGGCGAAGGAAATCAGGTGACGCGGGTCCGGCGTCGCCGCCGCCCATACCTGCGCGCCAAGGATCTTCGAGCGCGCGCTCACCATTTCTTCGACGTTTTCGGCTGACCAGAACTCAGGCATGGCTGCTTCCCGTGAGGCGTGTGATTCGAAATACCTTAGCACTTGTCTATCGCAGGCATGTGCAGGTTCTGGGCGTTGATCCGCTCCAGACCCCTCGACGGGATGGTTGACGGTTGAGGTATACTGCAAGCTCACCTTACTGTTCGCTCCGGTTTGCGAATGTTTTCACAATCTGCGGCGGGAAGCGCTTCAGCGCCGCAGGGGCCGTGCTCATTCTCAAAAAACCGGTCATAACGCGGACTCCCCTGGAGGGACGAATGGGCCACCCGCATTTGCCGCCCGCGCAAGGCCTCTACCGGCCAGAGCTCGAGCACGACAGTTGCGGGGTGGGGTTCGTCGTCAACCTGAAGGGTCACCGCACCCACCAACTCGTCAACGACGGCATCAGCGCGCTGGAACACCTCAACCATCGCGGCGCTTCCGGGAGCGAGCCGAACACCGGCGATGGCGCGGGCATCCTCGTCCAGATGCCCCACGAATTCTTCCGCCACGAATGCGCTCAGCTCGGCATTCGCCTGCCTGAGGCGGGCCACTATGGCGCCGGCCTCTTCTTCGCCTCCCGCGATCCCCGCGCCCAGGCCCAGGCCCAGGCGCTCTTCGCCGCAATCGTCGAAGAGGAGGGCCAGCACCTCCTTGGCTGGCGCACGGTGCCAACCAATAACGCGTCGCTCGGCCAGACCGCGCTCGATGCCGAGCCCTCGGTCTTCCAGGTCTTCGTCGCGCGCGGGGCGGGCGTCCGGGACGACGACGCGTTCGAGCGGACGCTGTACGTCATCCGCAAGCGCTTCGAAAAGGCCATCGAACGTTGGGGCATCCGCGACGCCGACTGGTTCTATTTCTCAAGCCTCTCCTGCCGCACGTTCGTCTATAAGGGGATGCTCACGGCGATCCAGCTTCGCGAGTACTTCCCGGACCTGAGCGACCCGCTCCTGGTGAGCGCTCTCGCGATGTTCCATTCGCGCTTCAGCACCAACACCTTCCCCAGTTGGGAGTTGGCCCACCCGTACCGCATGGTCGCCCACAACGGCGAGATCAATACGCTGCGAGGCAACCGCAACTGGATGGCCGCCCGCGAAGCACTGTTCGCTTCGCCGCAGTTTGAGGATATCCACAAGATCCTGCCGATCATCGACGAGAAAGGCAGCGACACCGCGAGCCTGGACCAGGCGCTGGAATTGCTCGTCCTCGCCGGCCGCCCCCTGGCCCACGCCATGATGATGCTCATCCCAGAAGCATGGCAGGGCCACGAAGCGATGAGCCCCGAAAAGAAGGCGTTCTACGAATACCACAGTTGCCTGATGGAGCCGTGGGACGGCCCGGCCTCGGTCGCCTTCACTGACGGCCGCAACATCGGCGCCGTGCTCGACCGCAACGGGCTTCGTCCGTCCCGCTACTACGTGACCACCGACGACATGGTGATCATGGCCTCGGAAGTGGGCGTGCTGCCGATCGAGCCCGAGCGCGTGAAGCACAAAGGCCGCCTGCAGCCGGGGAAGATGTTCCTGGTGAGCCTCGATGAGGGCCGCATCATCGATGACGCCGAGCTCAAGACGAAACTGGCCACGGAACGCCCATACGCCGACTGGCTCAAGCGGAACCTGCTGCCCATCGACGAGATCCCGGAGGTCGAGGCCGCGCCATCGCCCGGCCCGGAAACGCTGCTCAAGCGGCAGATTGCCTTCGGCTACTCCATCGAGGACCTGAAGTACATCCTCGGGCCGATGGCGAAGAACAGCGAAGAAGCCATTGGCTCGATGGGCACCGACACCCCGCTCGCGGTGCTCTCGACGCGCCCTCAGCCGCTCTACAACTACTTCAAGCAGCTCTTCGCGCAGGTCACGAACCCGCCCCTGGACGCGATCCGCGAAGAACTCGTGACGTCCGTGAAGACCGTCATCGGCCCCGAGGGCAACCTGCTCGACCCGGAGCCCGAAAGCTGCCACCTGGTCAGCCTCGACAGCCCCTTCATCGACAACGAGCAACTCGCCAAGTTCAAATCACTCCGTGACC
This sequence comes from Dehalococcoidia bacterium, assembly GCA_046328215.1. Classification (GTDB taxonomy): domain Bacteria; phylum Chloroflexota; class Dehalococcoidia; order Tepidiformales; family Tepidiformaceae; genus Amarobacter. The sequence continues at coordinate 68,428 of JAXLXA010000004.1, forward strand.
ACGCCCTGCGCGCGACGGTCATCCCCATGCTCTTCCCGGCCCGGGGCGGCCCGGCGGCCCTCGCGCCGGCCCTTGACGTTGTTTGTAAGGCGGCCGACGAAGCCATCGCCGCCGGAGCGAAAGTCCTCATCCTCTCGGACCGGGGCGTGGACGCTGAACATGCGCCGATCCCGTCGTTGCTGGCGGTGGCCGGCCTGCACAACCACCTTGTGCGCGAAAAGAAGCGCACGCAGGTCGGCCTCATCGTGGAGACCGGCGACGCCCGCGAGGTGCACCATTTCGCGCTGCTGATAGGGTATGGCGCCGGCGCCATCAACCCCTACCTCGCGCTCGATTCCCTTACGCAGGTACAGGCCGACGGCTTCATCGACGAAGCGATCCCGGCGGAAGAACTGCACCCGCACTATCTGAAAGCGATCAAGAAGGGCGTGGTGAAAGTGATGTCCAAGATGGGCATCTCGACGATCCACAGCTACCGCGGCGCCCAGATCTTCGAGGCGATCGGGCTCTCCGAGCAGTTCATCGACACGTATTTCACCAAGACGGTGTCCCGCATCGGCGGCATCGGCATCGATGAAGTCGCGGTCGAGGCCCTGGCCCACCATGCGCTCGCCTATCCGCCCCGCGATGGTGGGCTCCACGAGTTGCAGTGGGGCGGCCAGTACCAGTGGCGCCGGGATGGCGAATTCCATCTCTTCAACCCGGATACCGTCTTCAAGCTGCAGCACGCCACCCGCACCGGCCAGTACAAGATCTTCCGCGAGTACACCCAGTTGGTGGACGACCAGGCGGAGCGGATGTGCACCCTCCGCGGCCTGTTCGAGTTCAAACCTGACCGCGCTCCCGTGCCTATCGAAGAAGTGGAGTCCGTCGAGAGCCTCTTCCGGCGCTTCGCCACGGGCGCGATGTCATTCGGGTCGATTTCGGCCGAGGCGCACGAAACGCTCGCCATCGCCATGAACCGCATTGGCGGGAAGAGCAACACCGGCGAGGGCGGTGAAGACCGCCGGCGGTTCACGCCTGACGCCAACGGCGACCTTCGCCGCAGCGCCATCAAGCAGGTCGCCTCCGGCCGGTTCGGCGTCACCAGCGAGTACCTCGTCAACGCGGATGAACTGCAGATCAAGATGGCCCAAGGCGCCAAGCCCGGCGAAGGGGGCCAGCTCCCCGGCGCGAAGGTCTACCCCTGGATCGCCGAAGTCCGCCACGCTACCCCCGGCGTCGGCCTGATCAGCCCGCCTCCGCACCACGACATCTACTCGATCGAAGACCTCGCGCAGCTCATCCACGACCTGAAGAACTCGAACCCGAGGGCCCGGATCAGCGTGAAACTCGTCGCCGAAGTCGGTGTGGGCACCGTCGCGGCCGGCGTTGCGAAGGCCAAGTCCGATGTTGTCCTCATCAGCGGGCACGACGGCGGCACGGGCGCGAGCCCGCTCACCTCGTTGAAGCACGCCGGCGCGCCCTGGGAGCTCGGCCTCGCCGAGACGCAGCAGACGCTCGTCCTGAACAAACTCCGGGACCGCATCATCGTCCAGGTCGACGGCCAGATGAAAACGGGCCGCGACGTCGTCATCGGGGCGCTGCTCGGCGCCGAGGAGTTCGGCTTCGCCACCGCGCCGCTCGTGGTGATGGGCTGCGTGATGATGCGCGTTTGCCATCTCGACACCTGTCCCGTGGGCATCGCGACCCAGAACCCCGTGCTCCGTGAGAAGTTCGCCGGTCGCGCCGAACACGTCGTCAACTTCTTCCGCTTCATCGCCGAAGAAGTGCGCGGCTACATGGCCCAGCTCGGTTTCCGCTCCCTCGACGAAATGATCGGCCGCAGCGACATCCTCGATACGCGGCGTGCCGTGAATCACTGGAAGGCCCAGGGCCTCGACTTGAGCGCGATCCTTTACCGGCCCGAAGTCGACGCATCAGTCGCGACGCGCCGCGTGAGCGAACAAGACCACGGCATCGCCCGGGCCCTCGATAACGAACTGATCGCCGCCTGCGCGCCCGCCATCGAGCGGGGCGAGCGAATCACGCTCGACCTCCCGATCCGGAACGTGAACCGCACCGTCGGCACGATGCTCGGCAGCGAGCTCACCCGCCGCCACGGCGTCAGTGGCCTGCGCGATGACACGATCTCCATCACCTTCCACGGGTCGGCCGGCCAGAGCTTCGGGGCCTTCGTCCCGGCGGGCATCACGCTCCGGCTCGAAGGCGACTCCAACGATTACATCGGCAAGGGACTCTCCGGCGGCAAGCTCATCGTCCACCCGCCTGCGAACGCGCCCTTCCTGCCTGAAGAGAACATCGTGGTGGGCAACGTGGCCCTCTATGGCGCAACCGGCGGCGCGGCGTTCTTCCGCGGCGTGGCCGGCGAACGATTCATGGTCCGCAACAGCGGCGCCGTTGGCGTCGTGGAAGGCACCGGAGACCATGGCTGCGAGTACATGACCGGTGGCCGCGCGGTCATCATCGGCCCCACGGGCCGGAACTTCGGCGCGGGCATGAGCGGTGGCATCGCTTACGTGTTCGACGAAGACGGCACGTTCGCCAGCCGCTGCAACATGGAGATGATTGGCCTGGAGCCGCTCTCGGAACACGAAGATGTCGACCTCGTGCAGGGCCTCCTCGAACGCCACCTCGAATACACCGGGAGCACCGTCGCGAAGCGGATCCTCGAAGGCTGGCCCGTGATGACCAAGAAGTTCGTGAAGGTGATGCCGCGCGAGTTCCGGCGCGTGCTCCTCGAACGCCAGGCACAGGACGAAGCGCTCCAGCGCGAAGCGGCGGCTGCCCGTGGCTAAGCCCACCGGGTTCATGGAATTCGGCCGGGAGACCCCCACTCGCCGTCCGGTGGGAGCGCGCGTCCAGGACTGGCTGGAAGTCTACGAAGACTTCCCGGTTGACCACCTGAAGAAACAGGCCGCTCGCTGCATGGACTGCGGCATCCCGTTTTGCCACCAGGGCTGCCCCCTCGGGAACATCATCCCTGACTGGAATGACCTGGTGTACCGGGACAAGTGGCATGACGCGATCGACCGTCTCCACGCCACGAACAACTTCCCCGAGTTCACCGGCCGCCTTTGCCCCGCGCCCTGCGAGGCGGCCTGCGTCCTCGGCATCAACAGCGACCCGGTGACAATCAAGCAGGTCGAACTGACGATCGTCGAGTACGCGTTCGAAAACGGCTGGATCCGGCCGGAACCCGCGGAGAAGCGCTCTGGCAAGACAGTCGCTGTGATCGGGTCGGGCCCCGCCGGGCTGGCCGCCGCTCAGCAGCTCGCCCGCGCCGGCCACGATGTCACCGTCTTCGAACGCGACGACCGCATTGGCGGTCTGCTGCGCTACGGCATCCCGGATTTCAAGATGGAGAAGCGCTTCGTCGACCGCCGCATGGCCCAGATGGAGGCGGAAGGCGTGAGCTTCAAGCCGGGCGTGCAGGTCGGCGTCGACATCGATACCCGCGAATTGCTGGCGAAGTTCGATGCCATCTGCCTCTCTGGCGGCGCAGCCCATCCCCGTAACCTGGAAGTGCCTGGCCGCGAGATCGACGGCGTGCACTTCGCCATGGAATACCTGCCGATGCAGAACAAGCGCAACGCCGGCGACGAAATCCCGGACTCGGCGTTCATCTCCGCGAAGGGAAAGCGCGTCATCATCCTCGGCGGTGGCGACACCGGCGCCGACTGCCTCGGCACCGCCCTCCGCCAGGGCGCAACCGAAGTCCTGCAGTATGAAATCCTGCCCAAACCGCCGGCCTCCAGGCCCGCGGAGAACCCGTGGCCGACGTACCCCACCATCTACCGCGTTTCCTCAGCCCACGAAGAAGGCGGCACGCGCGAGTACGCGGTGATGACGAAGTCGCTTTCCGGCGAGAACGGGAAGCTCGCGAAGCTCCACGCCGTGCACGTCGAGTTCGTCAACGAAGACGGCCGGCAGGTGATGCGCGAAGTGCCCGGCAGCGAGTTCACGGAAGACGTTCAACTGCTCCTCCTGGCCATGGGCTTCTTGGGGCCGGAAAAGCCGGGCATGCTCGAACAACTCGGCGTTGAGCTCACGGAGCGCGGCAACGTCCGGGCCGACGAGAACAAGATGACCTCGGTGGCGGGCGTGTTTACCGCCGGCGACATGACGCGGGGCCAATCGCTCATCGTCTGGGCCATCGCCGAAGGCCGGGCCGCCGCGCGCGGCATCGACAAATACCTGATGGGCGAAACGCTGCTCCCGGTTAACTAGAGAGGTCCTCGGCGATAGCCGGCCCCAGCGGAAACGCATGATGGAGCACCCGCGCCGGGACGCCTACTGCCGTCGCATCCGCCGGCACGTCGTTCAGGACCACGGCATTCGCGCCGATCCTCGCGTTGTCGCCGATGGTGATAGGCCCCAGCAGCTTCGCGCCCGTACCGATGAACACGAACTTCCCGATGGTCGGCCCGGCAAACGACACATCCGGGCCACCGGTGTTCAGGCCAATCGTCACGAACGGTGCTACGGAACATAACGGTCCGATGCTCGTGGTCCCGTCGATGACGACGTGCCCGTGGTTCATCAGCAGCCCGGGCCCAATCGTGACCCGGTCACCGATGCTGACTCCCGCCAGCAGCATAGTCAGCCGCCGGCAGAGGTTGGGCAGCAGCGGCACGCGGTTCGCACGCAGCCACGCCTGGAACCGGTAGACGAGTACAACCTGAAGCTCGGCCGAGAGGACAAGCGCCGCGACGGTTTCAGCCCGCTCTCCCAGGAGCGCGCGAACGCGCGGGACGCTGTGCCATTGCACCCCGAGCCGGATGTCTTCGCGGACGTTCTCGAACACCGGGCTGACGCTAGGCGGTCAGCGTAAAACGGGCAACGTCAGTTGTCGCGTTCCACCAGGTAGCGGCCAATCTCGCGCAGGGCCTGGCGGGAGGCTGGCGGGAGCTCGAAGTCGCTCAGGAGCCCCTCAGCTTCGGCGGCAAGCGCATCCGCTTCCCCGCGTACGAAGGCGGGCGTCCCCGCCGACTCCAGCGCTTCGACAATGCCGGGCACATCATCAGCCGTGATGGTTTCCCGCCCGTAGGCGGCCCGCACTGCCCCGCTCCCGTCGTGTTCGAATCCGTGCACCACCGGGAGCGTCTTCTTCTTCCGGAGCAGGTCGTTGACGTTGGATTTGCCGGTGAGGTCAGGGTTGCCCCAGATTCCGAGATAGTCATCGCGGACCTGGAAAGCCAGGCCGATGGTTTCGCCCCAGCGGTGCAGGCGGTCCGCCTGCTCTGCGTCCGCGCCGGCCAAAACGGCGCCCATGGCAAGCGGCGCTCCGAGCAGCGCACCGGTCTTGCCGCGGATCATCTCGATGTACTCAGCCGTCGTAACGTCGACACGGCTCTCAAACGCGATATCCGCCCACTGGCCCGCGATCATGCGCGCCATGGCATCGTTCAGGATGCGCAGCGCGGCCGCCGGAACGCGCAGCCGGCGCATGGCTGGATATGAGCGCGTCTATCGCGCGAGTGATCAGGAAGTCCTCGCGTTGATGGCCTGCCTTCCCCGTGGATCGCCCAGACCGTCGGCCGATGGTGGCGTTCGGCGTCCCGGTCCTGCACTTCGTCGTGGACCAGCGAGAAGTTGTGGATCAGTTCGACCGCGACCGCGCCAGGCAGCGCCGCTTCGGCCGGCGCGCCAAACAGCTCGGCAGCGAAGAGACAAAGCGCTGGCCGGATCCGCTTCCCGCCAGTGTTCATCGGATTGCCGTCCCGGTCTTCCCAACCCATCACATAACGAGCCGTGGCGGCGAGCGGTGACCGATCGTTCGCGAGTTGCGCCCTCAGCGCATCCTCGACGAGCGGCAGGTGGCGGGTGAGCGCAGCCGGAACGTCTGCCATCGGTTAGCTGGCCGCGAGCGTCGGCAGGGCCGTGGGCAGGTGTTCCGTCGTCTCGCCGGCGGACGCGGCAGACTCGATCGCGCGCTGAGCCCCTTCCGCGATTCCCGGGCCGTCCAGGTGGTGCATCTGGCGGAACGTTGCCTGCGGGCCGTGGTCGACGATCTCGTCGGGCATCGCGAGGTTCAGCAGGTTCTTGCCGGCCAGCCCGTGGTCCGCCAGCAGTTCGAGCACGGCGTCGCCGAAGCCACCGGCGCGCACGTTTTCTTCCGCGGTGATGATGCCGTTCGTTTCGCGTGCCCAGTGGAGGATCAGTGCCTCATCGAGCGGCTTGGCATAACGCGCGTTGATCACGGCGGCGTCCACGCCGGATTCCTCGAGGATGTTCGCCGCGCGCAGGCACTCCTGCACGCTTGTGCCAAAACCAATGAGCGCGATGTCGCGGCCTTCGCGCAGGACTTCTCCGCGCCCGACTTCGAGCTTCTTCATCGGGAGGTTCACGGGCGCTCCGGGGCCTGTGCCACGCGGGAACCGGAGGGCGAACGGCCCGGAGTGGTTCACACCCGTGTACAACAGGTCACGAAGCTCGGTCTCGTCCTTCGGCGCCGCCACCACCATGTTCGGCAGGCAGCGGAGATAACTGATGTCGATGAAGCCCTGGTGGGTCTTGCCGTCGTCGCCGACGAAGCCCGCCCGGTCCATGGCAAAGACCACGGGGAGGTCCTGGACCACGACATCGTGGACAACCGAGTCAAAGCCACGCTGGAGGAACGTCGAGTAAATGGCGCAGATCGGCTTGATGCCTTCGGTCGCGAGACCTGCGGCGAAAGTCACGGCATGCTGCTCCGCAATCCCGACATCGAACACGCGGTCCGGGTGCTTCGCGTGGACCGGGGCAAGGCCCGTCCCTTCGAGCATGGCCGCGGTGACCGCGACGACGGCCGGGTCAGCTTCGATGAGTTCCTGCGTCGCCTGGGCGAAAACCTGGCTGTAGGTCGGGCGGGGCGCGGGCGCGTCGGCCGCCGCCGGCTTCTTCAGCCAGTACGTGCCGCTGTGGCTCTTGATCGGGTCCGCCGCAGCCTCCGGCACGCCGTGACCCTTCTCCGTGAGGATGTGCAAGAGGACAGGCTTGCCGGGCACCCGTTTGATGGCGGCAAGCGTTGTCTCCAGCTCGTGGATGTCGTGACCGTCGATAGGGCCGTAGTACTCGAAGCCGAACTGCTCCCAGAACCTTGCCGGCACCAGCAGGTCGCGCATGCTGGACTTGACCCGTTTCGCGCCCTGCCAGACTTGCCGGCCCAGCGGCAGGTGCTCGACGAACTCGCCGAGGTCGCGCTTGGCGTTCCGGTAGAGCGGGTCGACGCGCAGCTTGTTCACGTTCCGGCTGAGCGCGCCCACGTTCGGCGAGATCGACATCGCGTTGTCGTTGAGGACGACGATGAGCTTCTTCAGGTTAAGGTGGCCGGCGTGGTTCATCGCTTCCAGCGCCATCCCGGCAGTCATCGCTCCATCGCCGATGACCGCGATGGAGTAGAAGTCCTCGTGCTTCAGGTCGCGCGCCACGGCCATGCCCACCGCGGCGGAGATTGACGTACCCGCATGCCCGGCGCCGAACGCGTCGTGGTCGCTCTCTTTCCGGTCGGAGAATCCGGAGAGCCCGCCAAACTGGCGGATGCTCGTCATGCGCTCTTTACGGCCGGTCAGGATCTTATGGACGTACACTTGGTGGCTGACGTCCCAGATGATCTTGTCTTTCGGCGTGTCGAACAGGCGATGCAGCGCGATCGACAGCTCAACCACGCCAAGATTCGAGGCCAGGTGCCCGCCGCCTCCGATGCAATCCACGGTATCCACAAGGAAGTGCCGGATCTCGCCGGCGAGTTCGTCCAACTGGTCATAGGTCAGTCCGCGCAGGTCGCGCGGGCCGTCAACACGATCGAGGATCTCGGTCAACCGGGTTCCCTCCGCTGACAGTAGGCCATGCCGTCCGTGTCAACTGCGGTGCGTTGGCTTACCTCTCTCGAAGCGCCGCATGGCACCGTACGAGTCACGGCCCGGAGGATCAAGAATCGGGGGAAACGGGGAGGCTCAGCGTGAAAACGCTTCCTTTACCCGGCTCCGAAGAGGCGGTGACGGTGCCTCGCTGCGATTCCGCCAGTTCCTTGACGATCGCGAGGCCCAGACCCGTCCCACCTTCGCGCCGGCTACGCCCCTTATCCACGCGATAAAAGCGGTCGAAGATGCGGGGAAGGTCCTCGGGAGCGATGCCGGCTCCGGTATCGGCAACGCGGACGATGGCACGGCCGGCACTGCTTTCGGTCGTCACCGTGACCGAACTTCCCGCGCCGGAGTACTTGATCGCGTTGTCCACCAGGTTCAGGACGCACCGGTAAACCAGGTCCGGGTTCGCCTCGGCCTCTGCGAGCCCGTCCGGGCGCAGGTCAAGCGAAACGTCGCGCGCCGCGGCCACCGGAGCCAGCTGGCGGATGACCTCACCCGCGAGGGCCCGGAGGTCGAGCGGTTCCTGCTCCAACGATTCGTTGTCTTCCCGGGTGAGGAGCAGCAGGTCCTCGCTGAGGCGGGTCAAGCGCTCGGTCTGGCCCTTGATGGTGCCCACAAGTTCGCGGTATTCCTCGACAGACGCGTCCGGGTCCATTTCCGTGACGTCGATGTTCGTCCTGATCGCGGCCAGCGGTGTGCGCAGCTCGTGGGAGGCGTCCTGCACGAACTGGCGCTGGCGTTCGAAGGAGTGTTCGAGGCGGTCGATCATGGAATCGAACGTCTGCGAGAGCGACCAGAGTTCGTCGTGGGGCCCTTCGTAGTTGATGCGCTTCGAGAGGTTCGAAGCGGAGATCTCCGACGCCGTTTCGGTGATGTTCCGGACGGGTTGGAGCATGATGCCGGAGAGGACATAACCGCCGACGCCGGAAGCAAGCGCGAGGCCAACCACGCTAATCAGTGACCAGAAGCGCAGGCGGTCCAGGTTCTCGGAGTAGAGCTGGTCCTCGGCGTCCTGGACGAGCAGTTGCGGCGTGATCACGCGCCGGCTGCCAACGAGCGCCGACCCGGGCCGCGGCTCCACCGGCTCGAGCTGTTCGCTGAAGGCCACGCCGGAAATCGTCACGAGGTCCGGTTCGTCGAGGCGCACAGCGATATTCAGCGCCAGCACGAAGGCGACGCCGAACACTAGCAACAAACTGCTGTACCAGACCGTGAGACGGAAGCGGATGCTCCGTGTGAACGCGGGCATTTTCACCCCTAAAGAACGTAGCCCTTCCCGCGTATAGTTTCGATAAGCTGCTCCTCGAAGCCCTCGTTGAGCTTCCGGCGCAGGTTGTTCATGTGCACCTTCACGGTCTGCGTGAACGGGTTGGCGTGCTCGTCCCAGATGTGTTCGAGCAACTCCTCCTGCGGCACAGCCCGACCCTCGTTGCGCGCCAGGTAGTACACCAGCGCGAACTCCTTCGGGGTGAGGTGGATATCCCGGCCGTCGCGCTTGGCGCGGTTGGTATTCGGGTCGAGTTCCAGGCCGCGCGTGTCAATAACCGGTTCGCGGAGGCCGCCTTCCCGCCGCGTAATGGCGCGGATTCGGGCGGCGAGCTCGCTGAAGGCGAACGGCTTCACCAGGTAGTCGTCGGCGCCGTAATCGAGGCCTTCGATCCGCTCCTTGATGGAGCTGCGAGCGGTCAACATGATGATGCCGCCGCTATAGCGGTCCTCGCGCAACCGGCGGCAGACTTCCAGCCCATCGACGCGCGGGAGGTTCAGGTCCAGGCAGACAACGTCGTAGTTGTTCACCGTTGCCTTATCGAGGGCTTCGGCGCCGTCGTGAGCAACATCGACGGCGTAACCCTGTTTGGTCAGGCCACGCTCTATGGCACTGGCGATTGCATCTTCGTCTTCGACGACGAGTACGCGCATGGCGGCGCTCCCCGGAGAGTTGTGTATCCACCGTAGCCCCGGTGGGCCACAGTAAAGGTAAAGATTAGACTGACATGCACTACTTCCCGGCAAAGACAGCCGGAACCGTAGGGCCACGGAGCGCGTGCGCGGCGCAAACAGCCCCGCCTGGGCACGATCGGGGCCGCCGATCAGCTGACCCCAGCCACCTTCACCGTCGACGCCTTGTAAATCTCATCAATCGCTGATGCGAGCGCGGCATTGAATTCGTCGTCGGTCATCTGGAAGCGCAGGTCTTCAAGAAGCGCGCGGCTGAAGCTGGCGACAACGCCCCGGTTCTTGGCCAGTTCGGTGCAGGCATCCGGGCGGTTGTAGCCACCCGAGAGGGCCACCACGCGCAACACCCGCGGATGATCGACGAGCGCGTCGAACAGCCCGGCTTTCACCGGCAGGCTGAGCTTGAGCATCACCTGGTCGTTGCCGGGCATCGCGGAAAGCCCACGCGTGAGTTCGTCGAGGAGGATGGCGTCGCTCTCCGCGCGGTCCGGGCTCTTGATGTTGACCTCGGGCTCCAGGATCGGGACGAGCCCCGCGGCCAGCACCTGCCGGCCAACCTCGATCTGCTGGGCAACGATGGCAGCGATGCCGGCGCGATTGGCGCCGTTGATGACCGAGCGTTCCTTCGTGCCGTAAATGCCCAGCACCCTGGCCCGCGCCAGCAGCTTCTCGAGGCCAGGCATCGGTTTCATCAGTTGCACGCCGTTCGTCTCAGCTTCGAGGCCTTTGTCGATCTTGAGGAACGGGATGACCTTGCGGGCGATCAACGCCTGGGGTGCAGGCTTGCCCTGGATCTCGCTATCCATAGTCCGCTCGAACAGGATGGCGCCGAAAACCTTGGACCCGTTGAATGCTGGAGCGGTGATGATCCGGGTCCGCATGTCATGGATGAGGCCGAACATCTCTTCGTCGTTCGACCAGGCGCTATCGCTGATCCCGTAGCCCTGGAGGGCTTTCGGCGTGGACCCGCCCGACTGGTCGAGGGCGGCAATGAAGCCGTTCCCGGCGGCGATCCTGGCGGTCATTTCGGCGGTGTCCATAAATCTGTCCCTGCGATACATCGAAAGATGAAGGCAAACTAACCGGCCACCGCGAAGCCCGCAACCGCGCGATGCTCTCCGCTCCGCGGACTGTCCACGGTTCGCCGGAACGGCGCCACGCGGACACGCAAAGGCCCGGCAATCTCTGCCGGGCCTTGCGACGTTCATACGCTCAGGAAAGCGGGACCGGTCCGCCGGTCAGGCCGCCTGTTCGATCCGTCCTGAGCTGTCCCTGCGGTTCCCACGGCGCTCCAGCATGTAGCCGAACCCGCGCACGTTAACGATGTAGCTCGGCTCCGCCGGGTCAGCTTCCACCTTGCGGCGGATGCGGCGGATGTAGACCTTCACGATCTCCTGCGCTTCGCGGTCTGAGTAGGTGTAGTCCTGCACGGCGCGGAGGATTTCGACGGGACTCACCACCTTGCCGGCGTTCTTCGCAAGGTAGGCCAGGATTTTGAATTCGGTGGGGGTCAACGGGATGGTTTCGTCTTCGCGCACTGCCTGGCAGCGGTCGAAGTCGAGGACGAGGTCGCGCACCGTGATGGTGCTCGGGCCGTCGTCACGCGTTTCCTGGACAGCGGGAGCCTTGCGACGGGCGAGGGCGCTGAGCTGCGCGCTCAGCAACTCGACACCGTCAGTATCGCGCATGCACACGTCCGCGCCCGCTTCGAGCGCGAGGCTCATCCCGTGCGGGTGCGGACCGGGCGCGAGAACGAGCACGGACGCTTTGCTGGCCCGCGCGACCTGGCGCACGAGCGCGACATCGTCGTCGTGCCGCGGGTCAACCGCGAGGACCACCAGGTCCGGGTCGAACTGGTTGATCAGCCGTTCCGTCTCGCGGTCGTGCGGGCGCTCCGTCGTGGTGAATCCATGCCGCGCAAGCGCAGGGAGTACCTCGGCCGAGCGGTATTCGCGCGTGTGCGTCACGAACGCCACCTGGCTGCGGTATCCCTCGTCGTATCTGTCCGCCATGTCGTCTTCCCCTAATCCGATAACAGACCGACTGCTCGGCCCGCCGCGGGAGTCCATTCAAGCCGGGACACGCAAGCTGTCCACGGGCTCATAGGTATCATCGGCACTGTTCGCTCCCCTAATAGGGTGTGATTGGCCTCCAGGTGGCAGAAAAGTGTCGGAGGCTGCGCCCTGGCAACCCTCGCGACGCCGCGTGAAAACCCTGCCAAACAGAAACGCCCGGAGGTTCCGGGCGTTTTGTATCCTGAATTGAGCCGCGACGGTTCAGGCAGCTTCCCGGAGCAGCGCCCGGCGCAGCCGTTTCACGGCCTGGGCGTGCAACTGGCTGACCCGCGTTTCCGAAACGGAGAGCACGGCCGCGATGTCTTTCATCGTGAGGTGCTCTACATAATAGAGCGCAACCACCAGCCGCTCGCGTTCCGGGAGCGACTGCACCGAGCGGGCCAGGTCTTCGTAGAGCTCACGTTCCTCGAAGGATCGCGTGAAGTCGATATCTTCCTCCGCGGTCGGCATTTCGGCAGCCGGGAACGAATCACCGTCGTCGTCGCGTTCGAGCATGCGGTCCAGCGAGACGGTGACCCAGCGGGAATGCGAGCTGGCGTCGCGGTACTGGTCCAGCGAGATGCCGAGGTGGTCGGCCGCTTCCTGTTCGCTGGGCGAACGGCCCATGAGCAGTTCGAGCTCGCTCTGGGCGCGCTGCACGTCGCGCGCTTTCTGGCGCATCGTGCGGCTCAGGCGGTCCATCCGCCTGAACGCGTCGATCATCGCGCCGCGGATGCGCTGGACGGCGTAGGCGTGGAAGTTCGTGCCCTTGGATGGGTCATAGCGGCGTACCGCTTCGACCAGCCCGCAGGTGCCGTAGCCCACGGCGTCTTCGAATTCCAGGAGTCCTGGAATCTCCAGTGGCAGCGAGCGGGCAACGCGCCGGACGAGCGGCGCATATTGCATAACGAGCTGCTGTTGTTCCTCGAGCGAGAGGCGGTTGGGCGTTTCCTGGGCTGGCGCCGAGGACTCTTCAAGCGATGATGACGGCCATTGCATTTTGCTGCTCCCCCGAACAAGCACCCTGTCCGCAACCGGTCTCCCTTGGTTGTCGATCAGGTGTGACGATTGTTCAGATCGGCCCGGTGACAGAACAACGCACGATCGGTGACGGCTTCGTGGTCGTTCCGTAACAACGCGAGACATAAGGGTAAACCCTACGTGGCCGCGCGGTGAACCCCTAGGGCCTTCCCCAGGGGCGCCGGCGCCTACTACACAGCGCAGCCATCGGGCGCGCACGCCGTCTCGATCCCCTGCGACTGCTCCGGCCCACCAGGATCGGCACTCATCTCCACACCCATCTGTACCCGCCCCGGCCATGGTCGGGTGCAGTCTCTCGACCGACCACGACAGCCCACCCACCGATTGGTCATCTCGCACGCCCACCGGTCCACACCCATCTGTACCCGCCCAGCCATGGGCGGGCGCGCTCCCTCGACCGACCACGACAGCCCACCCACCGATTGGTCATCTCGCACACCCACCGGTCCACACCCAGTCCACCCCCAAACGGCGCCAGCGAGTGGTCATCACTGCATAACTGATATAGTGCGAAGTTACCTTCACGAACGGCCCTGTACGATTCACCGCATGGAAAGCCGCCTCGTCGCGACCACCGCGCTGGGAAGTACCACCGTCCTCACGCCGCCGGGCGACGCACAGGCCTCGCCGGAAGCCAACACCCCGCGGACAGCAATGTGGACCACGTGGCGCCCTGGTCACGGATCGCTGACCTGGTCCCAGGTGGACGAAGAGGCATCCCTGCGCGCGGACGGCCAGGAAGTCCCCGGGGCGACGACGCGCCCGCCGCTGTTCCTCGGCCCTGGCCTCCCTCATTACGCGCTCTGGAGTGGCCGCGGCCGTCGCCTCGCGTATGTCGTGCCGGATGGCCGTTCGCTTGTCCTCAAGGTCTGGACGCCCGGCGAGCCAGACGCGAAAGCGTTGCTCGCCGCCGCACCTGTCTTCTTCGCCTGGCTCCCGTCAGAGAACGTCCTGTTCATCCACCACGGGACAGTGCTTCAACGGTTCGACCTGGAATCGGGAGAACAGGTCGTCTTCTCACAGTCAGCGGCTGGTTTCCGCACGCCCGCAATTTCGCCTGATGGCAGCCGCGTCGCCTGGGCCGAGGTCAGGGATGGCGCCGTCCACGTGCTGGAGAGCCCGGCTGCTGGGCCCGACCCGCGCGACCTGCGTTCGTTCAACGCCGGCGTAGTACTGAGTTATGTCAGCGACGGGCGCCTCATCGCGGCGGTGGGTTCGTCGCCAGAATCCCTCGCATTCGCCTCGCTCCAGGATGTCCACGCCAGCCGCGCGCTGGTGCGGGCCGTGCTGACCGCCGCGTGGTTTTCTCCTGACGGTTCGAAGGTGGTGTCGTTGCACCCCACGTTCACGGGCGACGGCCGCTACCAGGCGAAACTCTGGGACGGCACGGGCCGCGCCCTCGGCGCAATCGAGCCGTTCGTCCCGTCGGCACAGGTGGGCACGGTGGTGAACTTCTACGATCAGTACCAGCTCTCGCATCCCGTCTGGTCTGCCGATAGCCGCTGGTTCGCCCTGTGCGGTCGGCCCGCGACGGATGGGCCGCATCCGGCGTTCCACGACGGCATACAGGATTATGTCTGGCTCTGGGACACCGTTTCCGGTACAGTCACCCGCCGCGCGGCTCCCGGCGCAATCGCCGCCTTCGAACGCTGAATGCCCTGATAGCCCACGCAAAGCGGTAAATGACCGGTAATGCAGTCAATTGGAGCCGCCCATAACCCGCCTGTACACTGCCAGAATCATTCCGCGCCCTTCGCGTAGCTGGAAGGACACCCGACGCCCCGATGGAGCTCCCTCAGAACCAGTCTCAGCCGAGTTTCGGCGAACGGACGGCCCGGAACGCGGTCGTTGTCTTCCTTCTCCTCGCCATCGTCACGCTCGCCTTCGGCCTCGGGTGGCTGATCCAGGATCTGCGCAAGGACGATTCGAGTACCGCTTCGCCCGCCGCCTCGCAAGCCCTCGGCGCGACTGGCAAGAACGAATCGGTCGGCGCGGCGATCATCGACGAAATCGTCAACCTGCTGAAAACCCAGTACGTCGACAAGGCCGTCCTCAATGAAGACACGCTCCGGCAGGCTGCCATCGACGGCATCATCGGGGCGCTGAACGACAGCCACACCGAGTATCTCTCGCCGGCCGAACTCAAGGCTGGCGCCCTGAACCTCGATTCCAGCTACGACGGCATCGGCGCCAGCGTCTCGGACACGAGTGGCGCCGTGACGATCGTGACGCCGTTCCGCGATTCGCCTGCCGAGAAGGCCGGCATCCGCCAGGGCGACGTTGTCCTCAAGGTGGATGGCGAGGTGACGGATGGCTGGACCAGCCAGCAGGCCGTCGAACGTATCCGCGGCCAGAAAGGCACGCAGGTCACGCTCGAGATCAAGCACACCGACGGCAAGGTCGAGAGCATCACCGTGACGCGCGGCGAAATCCCGATCGACAGCGTCTTCAGCGAGCCAAACCTCGAAATCATCCCTGGCGAAAGCGGCAAGAAAATCGTCGGCCGCGACGGCAACGAGGTCACCGACGTCGCCTACATCGCCATCTCGCAGTTCCATGACCGCACCGCCACCGAGCTGCGCGCCAAGCTCCAGGGCGTCGAGAGCAAAGGCTACAAGGGCCTCATCCTCGACCTCCGCAGCAACCCGGGCGGCCTCCTCCAGGCCACCGTCGACGTCGCCGACGAGTTCCTGAACAGCGGCACCATCATCTCCGAAGTCGACGCGAACGGCGGCAAGAAGTCGTGGTCGGCAAAGTCTGGCGGGCTCGCCACGAAGATCCCTATCGTTATCCTCCAGGACAACGGCAGCGCCAGCGGCTCCGAAGTGCTCGCTTCCGCCCTACGCGACAACGGCCGTGCCCAGATCGTCGGAGTCCGGAGCTTCGGCAAGGGCACCGTCAATCAATTGCAGACGCTGAAGAACTGCGGCGACCCGGCCGGTTGCGGCGCGCTCTACCTCTCTGTCGGCCGCTGGCTCACGCCAAAGGGCGACCAGATCGAGGGCCTGGGCGTCAAACCGGACATCGAACTGCCAATGACCTACGACGAATACCTGGACCAGGGCGACATCCAGATGTTCAAGGCCATCGACCTCATCCACGGAAAGTAGGCGCAGGCGCTACACTTGACTGACCACGGACGGCCCCGTCGCGAAGGCGGGGCCGTTCAGCGTCCAAAGCCATGTCTGATTCAACGATTGCCCAGAACCGCCGTGCCCGGCACGACTACGAGTTCCTCGCGAAGTTCGAGGCGGGCATCGCCTTGACTGGCTCCGAGATCAAGTCCGTGCGCGAACACCGCGTCCAGATCCAGGGCGCGTATGCGCGCATCAAGGACGGCGAAGTCTGGCTGCAGGACGCGAACATCGCCCCGTACGCCAGCGCCGGATACGCCGGCCACCAGCCAGACCGCGACCGGAAACTCCTGCTCCACAAGAAGGAGATTCGGAAGATCGAGGAGCTGATGGAAGGCAAGGGTCTCACGCTCATTCCCCTCGCCATGTACTTCAAGCGCGGCAAGGCCAAGGTAGAGATCGGCGTTGGCCGCGGCTTACATCATTATGACAAGCGTCAGAAGCTCAAAGAGCACGACCAGAAGCTCGACATGCAGCGAGCCCTGAGGCGTGGCTGACGACAAAGACGCGGCGTGGCGCGCCCGGGTGCCGGACATGCTGCGACGCTGTGCCGCCAAATGGTCGCTGACGCTCAATGAACGGCTGACGGGCGGTTACCTGGCTGCTGTTTACGGTTGCACCGGCGGAAACGGCGAGGACCTTGTCCTGAAGCTCAGCCCGCCGCTGGCCAATCCAACCGTCGAAGCGCGGGCGCTCGCCCACGGGGGTGGGAACGGCGCCGCCGCGCTGGTCGCCTGGGACGAGGACGCCGGCGCACTGCTGCTGGAACGAATTCGCCCCGGCACCCTCCTCATGGATCAAGATCGCTCCGCGCTGGACGACGAACTCGCTGTGCGTGCCGCGTCGTGGGCGCTCGCCTCGATGCAGTCAGTTCCGCCTCCGACCGCCGGGAGCTTCCCTTCGTTCGACGACAAGTTCCAGTGGTGGCTCGACTACACGCGCGCATATGGCGAACCAGATGCCCCCGGCACGGCCATGTTGCCGTTAATGGAGCGCGCGGCTCGGGCGTTGGACGCGTCTGCGCGACGCAGGACACTCGCCCACGGCGACTTCCTGGCGAAGAACGTGCTGCTGAGCCACGACGGACGTTATGTCGCGGTCGACCCATTGCCCTACATCGGCGACCCGGCTTCCGATTGCGGCCACTTCTCTTCGTACCACTCGCCGGTCGCTACCGTGATCCCGCGAGCGCGCGCCATCGCCGTAGTGACCAGCAACGACCCTGACCGCGCGGCCCAATGGGCCGCGATCTGGACCGTCGGCGAGGCCTGCGAAACCTGGCGAGAAGACAGCGACGAGCTGCAGGCCTGGGTCCTGGGCAAAGAATGCCAGGAGCTGTTGGAAAGCTGCGGCGCCTGAACTGAAAGTTATGTCGCCGTCGCCCAAAACGCGACGGTGAACGGGTTCGGTTCGACGCGAACGTCCGTGAGCCCCGCTGCCTTCAATCGAGCACCCAGCGTCGCGGGGTCGACCGGCGTGCAGATGTCGTCCTCGTGGAAGCTGCGGAACTCCGGGCTGTCCAGGCTGTCACTGCCCATGACCGTGCCACCCGGCCGCACGACGCGGTTCAGTTCGGCGAACAGACGATCCTGGTCGGCCGGCGTCGGCAGGTGGTGCAGCATCGTCAGGCAGATGGCCGAACTGAAGGTGTTGTCGGCGAACGGCGTCGAAGTGGCATCGCCCTGGTGCACGGTTAGGTTCGAACTCGCGAACCGCGCAGCCAGCGCCGCCGCCAGCTCTTCGTCGAGCTCCACGGCGGTCATTTTCGGGACCAGCGCGGCAAGCACGTCAGTCGTAAGGCCCGGCCCGGGGCCAACTTCGAGCAAATGGTCGCCGAGGTCGATGCCATTGGTGGCGCCGGGGACGACGTGCCTTCGCACAACGTCGGCCCACTCCGCGCCCGCGCAATACTCAAGGTGTGCCTTGTTCATCCGGGCGACTCTATCAGAGCCGGAGAGTGAGTCGTCAGTAGTTAGCCGTTAGCAGTTAGCAGTTAGCAGTTAGCAGTTAGCTGTCGGCCGTTGGCGGTTTGCGGTTGGCGGTCAGCAACTCACTCGCCTCATCCCCCGGCGTCAGACTGTACCCGCCCAGCGATGGGCGGGTGCGATGCCCACCCCACCACGACGCCGGAGCAGCGCACTGCACCCACTCAGTCCTCAGGCCTTTGCACTCTCACCTCACCCCCGAACAGGTGTGCTACAATGAGTCCATCAACTGGGGACGAAGGGAATCGACAGGGAGCTAGGTAGCCGGATAGCAGGCCGAGGTTGGGCGTCACCCTCGTTAATCAGGCGGCCAAAAACAAATGGCAACAATCGCCAACTCGCACTCGCAGCTTAATACCCTGTAGAGGCCGTCCCTCCTGAAGCCCGGCCTGGCAGCGTCGGGAAGGGGCGTCACTAAAGCCAGGATGCCGTGGGCTCACGCCGATAGCGCCCGCGAAAGATCATCGGCTGGTTACTGGACTTGGGGCCCACCATCGTAGTCCGGTAACGAGATCCCCATCGGTGGGAATGCCTGTAGGACAATTCGGAGCTGACCTTCGCTGGACCGGGAGTTCAACTCTCCCGCGTCTCCACCAATTTCCAAATCTGGGCCCGCCGCCAGGCGGGCCTTCTCTCTGCCTGGATCGCCAGCCCCTTGCGCGCTCCGAAGGTCTTCGCAAGCGATCGACCCGCTAAGCTCGCACCGGTGGCGCATTCCCCGTCTCTCCGCGGTGTTCCCGGCTACCAGCGGTTCTGGCTGGGCTCCACCGTCTCGGCGTTCGGTGACTACTTCACGAGCCTTGCCATCCAGGTGATGGTGGTGACAACGCTGGCCGGGTCCGCGGCCGATGTCGGCCTGGTGAATGGGGCGCGGTGGCTGCCTTACATGGTGTTCGGGCTGGTAGCCGGGGCAGTCGTCGACCGGCTGCGGCGCCGGCCGGTGATGATTGGCGCCGACCTCGTCCGCGCCGCGCTTCTGCTGGTCGTCCCGACGCTCGCGCTGACTGGTTCACTGTCGATTTGGGCGCTGGCGGGTTTCATGGCGATATTTGGACTCGCGTCCCTGTTCGGTGACAGCGCCACACAGGCGTTCACGCCGCGGCTCGTCCCTCGCGCGATGTTGACACAGGCTCACGCGCGAATCGACCAGAGCGCGGCAGTCGCCCAGACGAGCGGCCCGGCGCTGGCCGGGGGCGTGGTGAGCCTTGTCAGCGCGCCATGGGCGGTAATCGTCGACGACGTGAGTTACCTCTTCTCTGCCGTAATGCTCGCCCGGATTCGTCTGGACGAACCGAAACCATCGGCAGCGCCTCGCGCATCGCTGCTGCGCGAGGTGCGAGAGGGGCTCACCTACGTCTACCGTCACCGGACGCTGGCGCCCCTGGCAATCGGCACGCACGGCTGGTTCATCTGCAACGGGGCGGCCGGGGCGATGTTCGTCCCGTTCGTGCTGAACACGCTCGGCCTCCCCGCGATCGGCGTCGGGCTGGCACTTTCGGCGGCCGGCGTCGGCGGGCTTGCGGGAAGCCTCGTCGCCACGCGGCTGGGCCGCCGGTTCGG
Organism: Dehalococcoidia bacterium; assembly: GCA_046328215.1. Taxonomy (GTDB): domain Bacteria; phylum Chloroflexota; class Dehalococcoidia; order Tepidiformales; family Tepidiformaceae; genus Amarobacter. The sequence continues at coordinate 88,008 of JAXLXA010000004.1, forward strand.
GGTCGGGCGAGTGATGGTAGGCTGCCAGGTCCTCACCGGGCTGGCATTCGCCATTGTGGCGGCGGCGCCAACGAACTGGCTGGCATGGGTGTGCCTCGGGCTCGGCCAGTTCGCCCTTCGGGCTCTCGGCTGGCGCGGAGAACGCGAACACCCTCGGATACCGCCAGGCGGTCACTCCGGATGCGATGCAGGGCCGAATGAACGCCACCATGCGCTCGATGAACCGCGCGATGGTGGTCTTCGCGGCGCCCCTTGGCGGCCTGTTGGCTGACGCCATCGGGTATCGCCAGGCATTGTGGCTGGCCAGCGCCGGCTTCGTCGTCGTCGCGCTCGCGGTGCGGCTGACGCCGCTCTGGACCGCGCGGGTCGATGCCGGCTCCGCAGAGTCGGGCGCCTGACCGCTCGTTCCGGGCCGCCGCGGTGGAGATTCCTCGCTACTTGATTGCCTTCTCCCTCCGAAACCGCTACTGTCGCGGCCCTCATGACCGCGCGTCGTGCCGCTCTCGTCCTTGCATTCGCGGCGGTGGCTCTCGTTTTGCCCTTCGTACCGGCCCCGCCCGATGTCCACGGGACCTGCGGCGAACCGAGCGCCGACATGTCAGACCTCTTCTCGATTTCGCCGCCGGCCCCGAACCTGACGCTCCAGGGCGAAGCGCCGTTCCAGGTCGTTATCACCTTCGCCGACAAAACGGTTGAGTCCGGGCCGCTCACGATGAGTGTCAGTTGGGGCGATGGAGCCGTCGGGCAGGTCACCATCGTGCCCTGCGGCGACGAGGTCTATTCGTTCCCCGCGCAGCAGTTGTCCCACACGTTCACCAGCCCGGGCACATACCCGGTCCAGTGGCACATGAACTCGCCGTTCATCGGCCAGATCGATTCGCTGGCGGTCATCGTGACGGTTACGGCGGCGGCCACGCAGGCGCCCGCTACCCCGACTCCTGTTCCCACGGCAACGCCCCAGCCCGCGGGACCAACGTCCGCTCCGGCAACGCCGATTCCCTCGGCGGCCGCTACCACCAGTTTGACCACTGTCACGCCCGCGGGCGAAGCCTCGCCGACTCCCTCACCCACGCCGACGGCCACCCCAACCACCGTTCCGCCGGCGACTCCAACCCTCACGCCGACGACAGCCCCCACGACAGCCGCGGCGGCTGTCGTCACAGCATCTCCCTCTGCGCCGGCCCCTGACGTGCCCCAACTCGTGCTGGACGTGCCGGACATCGCGGACGTCTCGACCAATCCGAACGTTGCGCTGACCAACCTTGTCCTTGCCGGCGTAACCGTCTGGGTCTTCTTCAGCTCGGTGCTGTTTAACCAGACGCTGCAACAGAACAGGACCGAGATCGAGGGCTGGGTGCGCCGGCTCCGCCCGAACACGAAACGGGGCATACCCACAGCGCTCTCCCGGCGGTTCGGGCGAAAGGCCGCCATCGGCGCGCTTCTGGTGGGCACGGGCCTCGTTTACGGATTCCTCGAGCCGTCATTCGGGTTCAACCGCGCGAGCATGCTGTTGTTCACCAGCGTCGTGATTGGCGTGGGCCTGGTGGGTTTGTTCTTCGCCGGCCTGGAAGCGTGGATTCGCGGTCGCGAGCCGGGGGTCGCCCCGGTGGTTAGCCCGTTCCCGCTTGTGCTCGCGATAGGCGTGTTCTGCGTGCTGGCGTCGCGCGTCCTCGACCTGCACCCGGGCGTCATGTACGGCTTCGCCGCGTCGTGTGTCGTCACTGGCAGCGTTGGCTCGGGCAGAGTCGAAGGACGCGTCCAGGCGATGACCGTCGGCGCCTGCATCCTGCTCAGCGTGTGCTGCTGGCTACTCCTGGGCCCCGCGCGAGCGCTTCCCGACGGCTGGCCCTCCCAGTTGCTGCAGGGCATCGCGGTCATCGTCTTCGTCGGCGGCATGGAAGGGCTGCTGGTTGACCTGGTCCCGCTCGAAGTCATGGACGGGGCGAAGATCTACCGCTGGAACCGGCTGGTCTGGATCGCGCTCGTGCTGGTCAGCGCGTTTCTCGTCTGGCACGTGCTCTTGAACGCACAGCGGTCGTACTTCGAGAGCCTCCGCCCCGCAAGTTCCTGGTCGGTGTTGGCCGGGTTCGTGGTGTATACGCTGGCGGGCGTGGCCTTCTGGGGGTTCTTTGCACTGCGAGAGCGGCGTGCCAGGAAGCAGTCCCTTGCCTGACTAATCCGTTCGGGCCGGCGCCAGCGTCAGCCCCACGCGGTTCCCCGCCGGGTCACCGAAGTTCGCGATAATCACGTTCGGAGCAACCTCCGTCGGCGGCAGCAGGACCGTGCCGCCGGCGGCCGTAACCCGCGCCAGCGCCACTTCGAGGTCCGGGACCTGGATGTAGAACATGAGCGACGGCTCGCCCTCCGCGATGCCGCCTCCAGCGGCGCCGGGTTCGAACGTGCGCCAGTCGCGTTCGCCCGCGAACTTCCATCCTGGCTGGCCGGACACGCTCCCGATGGTGACCCCACCGTTCATGAAGGTGTCCTCGCCGGTGAACGTTACCGTGCCGGTGGCCTCGTCGTGGTCGTGGGCGGTGGTCTCCACGGCCGCATAGCCCCCGGGGAACATGAACGTCTGCCAGCCGAACACGCTGGTGTAGAACTCGCGAAGGCGGGCGGCGTCGGGGCCGCGGATTTCGAAGCTGACAACCGGGTTAGGCATGGCTCACCGCAAGTGGGGATGTCGGATTGTGGATTGCCGGGATCATACGTGTCCCGCCGGTCGCGTCAGAGCGAGAGTTTGTCCCCCAGCGCGACCCGCCCCTCGACCAGCACCGAGCAGTACATCCCGGCACAGGCGTTGTTCATTTCCCCCGTCTTCTTGAGCACGGCCGGGGTCGACTCGCCGGTCTCCGGATGCAGCGTGATCATGTTGCAGCGCCTGTCCGGCTCATGGACCGCGATGATGGCGCCGCCGATGGTGACCGCTTTGCCCGCCCACGCATTCTCCGCGAACGGCTCGTCGCCGATATCGACGACGAAGTTCATGCGGAACCGCCGCTGGTCGTCCTCGACGCCCCCGGCCGCGGTGAGCGCCCGGATGGTCGCGGTCGAGATGATCGAGACGTAGGCAACATCCTGGCAGCCCCTGTAATCGGTGCGGAGGGAGGCGGACTTGCCGCTCCACTCCTGGAACTTCGCTCGCAGTTCCGGGCTGTCGATTGTGAAGTCGCCTTCGGGCGTCGCCACCGAGACCGTCGGCCAGCGTTCGCCGCTCAGGCTAGGCTGGCACTGGAGCAACTGGGGGCAGTCCCGTGCCGTGAACCACGGGAACGGCGAGAGCACGCCGTCCTGCACGAACGCGAACGCGCGGTCGAACGGCAGGCCAACGAAGTCGATATCGACCGAGTCCATGGCTTCGCCGCGCATGGACTTCACGGGGTAGCGAGTGATGTTGACGACGGAACCCAAGCTCATGCTGTTGCCCCCGCGAGCTTCTTCTCTTCGATCAGCGCGTCCAACTCGACCTTGAGCCGGTCCAGCACGGTGTCGTACGGGAACGCGCCCAGTTCGTCTTCGCCCTTCTTGAGGTTCACGAACGTTGGCGCGCACCAGAGGCCGAGGTCCGCGTCGTCTGTCTCCCCGGGGCCGTTCACCCGGCAACCCATAATCGCGATGGTTATGTCGTAGGGCTTCGCGTACTGGGACATCTCTTTCACCTTGAAGGCGAGGTCGACAAAAGCTTCGTTTTCGACCCGGCTGCAGCTTGGGCAGCTAATGATGTTCAGTCCGTGGTCCTGGAACACCGGGACAGAGCGGAAACGCCCGGCTTCGACGTCGGCGATGATCTGCTGCCCCGCTTCGACTTCCTTCCACTTGTCCGCGAACGGCAGCGTGAGCGAAACGCGCAGCGTGTCACCGATGCCTCGGCTGAGCAGTTGTTCGAAGGCGATGCGCGTCTTGATCACGCCGTCGGGAAGCATCCCAGCTTCGGTGACGCCGAGGTGCAGGGGCACGTCCGGCCGTGCAGCCGCGAAGCGCACGTTGCCCTCGATGACTTTCCGCGGGTCGCTGTCTTTCATGGAGACGACGTAGCGGGTGAAACCGAGGTCGTCGAGGATGCGGCAGTGTTCGAGCGCGCTCTCCACCATTGCCGTCACGCCGTCGAGTTCCGGCGGGTCCGCGCCTTTGAACTTTTCGTCCATCGCGGGGTCCACCGAACCGCAGTTCACACCTACACGAAGCGCTAAATCATGCTTCACCGCCGTCTCCGCAATGAGCGCGACCTTGTCACGGACGGGCTTCGTCTTCTCGTGGTGATAGAGGTGGCCGGGGTTGTAACGCACCTTGTTCACATGCGGGGCAACCTGGGTCACCAGCCGGTAGTTCTCTTGCAGGTCGACCACCAGGTTCGCTTGCGGGACGCGCTGGCGGATGACCGCGAGGGCTTCGACGTCCTTCGGGTTGTCCACGGCGATGCGCACGAGCCCGGCGCCGACGTTGTGGATCATCTCGGCCTGGTTAACCGTTGCTTCGATGTCCTGGGTGCGCGTGGCGCACATCGATTGGACGACGATCGGGTTGCCACCGCCGATGGTGACTGACCCGGCTCGGACGGGGCGGGTGTTGGCGCGCTTCATGCCAGGGAGTGTAGCAGCGGGATTGCGAACGAGGGTGTAAGAGCGGCCCGTTCGCGCCCTCTCCGCATCTAGAGACCCTGCTGACCTCTTCGCCATCGTCAACGCCGCTGCTATGGAACGCTGAAGCGCCGGCGGCCCGTCACCGCCGGCGTCTGCGTTTGGTCCGGACGGCTGGCGGTCAGCGGACGGTGATGTCCGTCACCATCCCCTGCACCGTGTGCGAGACCGCCTTGCCGTCAACTTCCTCGACGATGTCGCAGGAGAGCTGGTACTCGCCAGGTTCCAGGTCAACCGTCAGCAACTGGTGGTCGCCCATCGCGATAGGTTTGGTCCGAGCGATCATTTCGTAGCTGCCGTCGGCGAGCTTGCGGCTCACGACCAGGTCGTGGTCCTTGCCGACTTCGCCGCCGCCGTGGGCGTGGCTTTCGTCGAGGTGCACCGCATCGAAGGTGACCGTGCCCGCGGTCAGTTCCAGCGCCGCCGGCTCCACTTTCCAGTTCGAAAGCTCCACGCGGATGGCGCCCGCGGGCGTGCCGGACACTCCGCCACCGAACCAATCGCGGTCGATCCCAGTGAAGACCACGAGTGGCAGGACGAGCAGCGCCGTCGCCGCAGTCATCGCCAGGATCGGGCCGCGGCTGGCGGAAAGGACGTTCTGCTTCGGGGCCGTGTAGGCGTTCCCGCTGGCTTCAGCGAGCTTTCTCGCTTTGGTACGCAGGCGCAGGCTGTTCGCCATCACGCTCACCGAGCTGAATGCCATCGCCGCCCCCGCGAGCACCGGATTGAGCAACCCGAACGCCGCCACGGGAATCGTCACGACGTTGTAGCCGAAGGCCCAGATGAGGTTCTGGCGAATGGTGCTGAGCGTCGAGCGGGACAGCGCAACGGCTTCGGCAATGCGCGAAACGTCCCCGTGCAGCAGCGTGATGTCCCCTGCCTCGATCGCCGCGTCCGTGCCTGTGCTCATCGCAATGCCGATGTCAGCCTGGGCCAGCGCCGGCGTGTCGTTGATGCCGTCACCCACCATGGCAACCGAAAGCCCCTGCGCCTGGAGTTCGCGGACGAACGCCAGCTTGTCTTCCGGGCGGGCGCTCGCCCGGAACTCGTCGATACCCGCTCGCTGAGCCACCGCCGCCGCTGCTCGCTCGTTGTCTCCGGTCATCATCACCACGCGCAGGCCACGGTCCTTCAGCGCCTGGATAGCGCGTGGGGCGTTCTGCTTCACGTCATCGAGGATGCCCAGGACACCTTCGAGGCGGCCGTCCACGGAGACCACGATCGCCGTCCGCCCATTCGTCTCCAGCGTGGAAATCCGTTCCGCGACAGGGCCCTCGAGCGCGAAGCCGTACTCCGTGAACAGTGCCGGGCTTCCAGCGAGGACGAGCTTGCCCTCGACCATCGCCTGCACGCCGCGCCCGGTGATCGCCTCGAACTGGTCCGCGGCCGGGAGATCGATCGCGGCGTCAACGGCGCGGTCCACAATGGCGCGGCTGAGTGGGTGTTCGCTGGCGGATTCGGCTGCCGCGGCCCAGCGCAACAGCTCGTCCGCCGTCATCTCGCCGAGCGGCACGAGCTCGAGCACCTGCGGGCGCCCTTCGGTCACGGTGCCCGTCTTATCGAGCACGATCACGTCGAGGTTGCGGGTGCGCTCAAGCACCTCGGCGTTGCGGATCAGGATGCCGCGTTCCGCCCCAAGGCCGGTACCGACCATGATCGCGGTTGGCGTTGCCAGCCCAAGAGCGCACGGGCAAGCGATAACGAGAACGGCGACGGCGGCGACCATCCCGTCCTGCCAGTTTCCACCGATGACACCCCACGCGAGGAAGGTCAGCAGCGCCAGCGCGATGACGACGGGCACGAACACCGCGGCCACCTGGTCGACGAGCTTCTGGATCGGCGCCTTGGACCCCTGGGCGTCTTCAACCATCCGCGCCATCCGGCGAAGCACCGTTTCATCTCCGACGGCCGTGGCTTCCGCGTGGATGACACCGTTCTGGTTGATTGAGCCACCCACGATGTGGTCGCCGGGCTTCCGCTCCACCGGGATCGACTCGCCGGTGACCATCGATTCATCCACAGTTGAGTGACCCTCGCGCACAACGCCATCAACCGGAATGCGCTGCCCCGGGCGGACGACGAATGTGTCGCCCGGCCTGATCTGTTCGACCGGGACCTCCGTTTCGACGCCGCCGCGGAGGACCGTCGCGGTCTTCGCCCCAAGGTTCAGCAGCGAACGAATCGCGCTCGATGCGGCGCCCTTGGACGTCTCTTCGAAGTACTTGCCCATCGTGATAAACACGAGCACGGCCGCGCTCACATCGAAGAACATGTGGTTCATGCTGTTCGTTATGACAACCCACGCGCTGTACACGTAGGCAACTGAGGTGCCTAGCGCTACGAGCACGTCCATGTTGGGGTTCAGGTGCCGCAGCGAAATCCAGGCGCCACGGTAGAAGCGCCAGCCGAGGCCGAGCTGGATAGGCGTGGCCAGCAGCAACACGATCCAACCGTGCAGCTTCGGGTCGTTGTTGATGTGCATCCCGGCGATGTCCATGCTCATCGCCAGGATGATGGTTGGGACGGCAAGCGCGCCGAACACCAGGAGCTGGACCAGCGTCTTGCGCGCGTGCGCCTCGCGTTCGCCCGAGCGGTCTTTGTCTGGCGCCGTGGGCGAAGCTTCGTAGCCGGCTTTTTCGACGGCCGCGATGAGCGAATCAACCGGCACCGGCGCCCCGAAGGTGACGCGCGCCGTTTCCGCGGCCAGGTTCACGCTCGCCGTTTCCACGCCGGGCACCTTCGCCAGCGCGCGCTCAACGCGCCGGACGCAGGAGGCGCACGTCATCCCCGTGATGTCGAGCGTCACGGCCGTGTCTGTCGTTGCCATGGATGTGCTTCTTTCTGGCTATCGCCCGTCAGCGCGGGGTTGCGCCGTACTCTTCTTCTTCGACGGCCGCAACGAGCGCCGCGACCTCGACCGAATCGCCTCTCACGATCGCTTCGCTTTTCTCGAGGCTAACGGTGACATCCTCAACGCCTGGAACATCCTTGAGCGCGTTGGTGACCGAACGGACGCAGTGATCGCAGGTCATCCCGGTGATGTTGAGTTCGATTGTCTGGCTGGCCATGGTTGTTTCCTCCTGGAAATGGCTGGGCCTAGGCCTCTGCGGGGCCCTGGACTTTGTAGAGGCGAAGGAGTTCGGCGACCGCTTTGTCCTGCTCTCCGCCGGTCATCATCTCGATGACGTGTGTGCGCAGGTGGCCTTCGATCACGAGCGCATCCAGGCTCCGGAGCGCCTTCTGGATGGACAACGAGAGGTCGAGGATGTCCATGCAATACCGGTCATCTTCGAGCTGCTTGTCCAGCGCCTGGACCTGTCCGGCGATGATCTTCATTCGCCGCAGCGCCTGCTTGCGGGTTTCGGGGGTCAATAGCTTCGACCTCCTTATAGGGTACCCCCCTATCCTAATCGAAGCGCAACGGTCTATCAAGCGGTTGCGCATCATCCTTTCGGCGGATCAAGGGTTGTGACAAAATCCCGCCGCTATGCGAATTGAAGACGACAACGGCATTTCGAAGCTGCTCATCGGCCAGGAGCGCAAGCTCTGCAGCGGGTTCGGGTTCACCGAGGGGCCCATCTGGATCCCCTCGGACCAGGCACTCGTGTTCAGCGACATCCCGGGCAACCAAATGCACCGCTGGCGCCCGGGGATGACGAAAGCCGAAACCTACCGGCGGCCGAGTGGCTGGTCCAACGGCATGACGCTGGACGCGCAGAACCGCCTCGTGGTCTGTGAACATGGTGGCCGCCGCGTCTCCCGCAGCGATTACGCCACCCCGGGCGAAACCGAAACCCTGGCCTCCACCTGGGACGGCAAGGTGTTGAACAGCCCCAACGATGTCGTCGTGCACAGCTCAGGTTCGATTTTCTTCACTGACCCCACCTACGGGATGGACACCGGCCGGGTCCCGGCCTTTGGTTCGCCTGGGCAAGCGCAAGTGCTGGACTTCCAGGGCGTCTACCGCATCGACCCCGACGGTTCCATGCACCTGGCGGTGGCGACTGGCTTCACCCAGCCAAACGGGCTCGCCTTCTCGCCCCACGAGAAGACGCTCTTCATCGGCGATTCGCAGGAGCGCCTGATCTGGGCCTACGACGTTGCCGAGAACCTGTCGCTCTGGAACCGCTCACTCTTCGTCGACCAGCACAACGACCCGCGCCGCGGCGCCCCCGACGGGATGAAGGTGGACACTGAAGGCAGGCTCTGGACCACGGGCGCCGGCGGGATTTCGGTCCACACTGCCGACGGCCAATACCTGGGCGTGTTCGAACTCGAAGAACACGCCGCGAACCTCACGTTCGGCGGTGAGAACTTCTCGACGCTGTTCATGACCGCCGGGACAAGCGTCTACGCAATCGAGACGGCCGTACGAGGCGTCGTGCCCGGCTCGCGCTAACGCGGCTGCCGGCGGGTGAACCTGTGACCGGTGGCTGCCATAGTGGTTGTCTCCACTGAAGGACACGTCCATGCGAATCGGCGCACACATTTCCAGTGCTGGCGGTCATCACCAGGTCTTCGAGCGCGCCCGCGCCATCGGGGCCGAGGCCGTCCAGTTGTTCATTTCCGCGCCGCAGCAGTGGAAGCTGCCCGCCTGCACGGACGAGCAGATCGAAACGTTCAAGGCAGAGCAGCTCCGTGCAGGAATGCCCGCCTTCTTCCACGGCGTCTACCTGATGAACTTCGGCAGCGTTGATGAGGCCATGCTGGAGAAGGCGAAAGCGTCACTCAAGGCGTACCTGCACTTCGCCGGACGCATGGGCGTGACCGGCACCATCTTCCACGTCGGCAGCCACCTCGGCGCGGGGTTTTCGGAAGACCTGGCGAAGCGGATCGGCGCCATGCTCCTGGAGGTCCTCAACGATGAGCCGGACAACCAGTCGCTGCTGATCCTCGAAAACAACGCCGGACAGGGGAACTGCATCGGCGGTCACTTCGGCGAACTCGGCGCGCTCATCCGCGCCATGGGAAATCACCCGCGCGTCGGTGTCTGCATCGACACCTGTCACGCCTACGCCATGGGTTATGACCTGGCGACGCCGGGCGGCTGCGACGCAGCGATGGCCGAGTTCGACCGTGAAATCGGCTTCGGGCGCCTGGCCGCGGTCCACGCCAACGACACCAAGCAGCCGATCGGCACTTTCCGCGACCGTCATGAGAACATCGGCGACGGCCACATCGGCTATGACGGCTTCCGCACGCTGATGGCCCACCCGGCGTTCCGAGAGGTGCCCTTCCTCCTCGAAGTCCCTGGCATGGACGGCAAAGGCCCGGACGCGAAGAACATCCAGCGCTTGAAGAAGCTCCGCAAGGAACTCGGCATCGAGGCGCCGAAGATGCCGCGGGTTTCTCGGGCGAAAGCGGCAAAGTAGTCTCTGAGTGAACGACTGAGTCGAGGGAACACATGGCGGGAACGGGAAAACTCCAGGGAGCTCTACTCACCGAGTGCTCTGAATGGGTCTGGGAACAACTGCAAGAGGAGGGCTACCAGCTCTCCGGCGAGCTTATCGACCTCATCTTCGAAACCGAGCGCGAGCTCGGCATCCAGGCGAAACCGCTGGACGAGATCGCGCGCCTGCTCGAGGACGAGTTCCGGATGCGCGGCATCCAGGCCCAGCCGTTCGCTATTGACGCGGCCATGATCCGGGCGGTGCTGGACTGGGAGGACGATTTCCTCGGGTTCGCCGGCATTACGCGCGCCGAGAGTTAACGGGCCGGACCGGCTTGACGTTTCGGGGCGGGACGGCCAACACTCGGCTGAGACACCGGTTTGGAGGCATGCCGCAGCACAACCAACCGCAGCACACAGAGAGCCAGTGACTAGCGCCAGGTCCTTCAGGCGAAGGACGACGAGGCGGGGGCAGTATCGAACCATTCGGCGGGTGGCCCCCCGGCAGGCACAGCCGCAGGCAGCACACAAACCAGCGCGGGTAACCGGCTGACAAAGGTGCGCCAGGTGCCAGGGATTCGCACTCCTTTTCGCTCTCCTTCGTGACTTCGTTCTCGATGAACTCGGATTCCGCGGGTTCTGTGTGCTGGCGTTCACGGCCCAGGCGGGCTGCCACAGGCACAGGAGTGCTCCGTCTATGTGTGGAATTGTTGGTTATGCAGGCGATAGGCCTGCCGTCCCAGTCTTGCTCCGCGCCCTTAAGGACCTCGAATACCGCGGCTACGACTCCGCGGGCATCGCGGTGCTCGACCACGACTCAGGAGGCGGCCTGTCCGTCACCAAGAAGCAGGGCAAGATCGCCAATCTGGAAGCGGCGCTTTCGGGCGGCGTGAACGGCGCCACCACCGGGATCGGGCACACGCGTTGGGCCACCCATGGCAAGCCCAGTGACCAGAACGCGCATCCGCACCTCAGTTGCGGCGGAGAAGTCGTCGTCATCCACAACGGGATCGTCGAAAACTACGCCGAACTTCGCGCTGAACTGCTGGCCGCGGGCCACACCTTCAAGAGCGAAACCGACACCGAAACCGTGGCCCATCTGATGGAAGACCGCCTTCGGACCGGCGATTCCCTGCTGGAGGCGTTACGCGTCACGGCCGCGCGGCTCGAAGGTTCCCAGGCCATCGTTGCCATGGCCCCGTCCGAACCCGGCGTGATGGTCGCCGCCCGCATCGGCAACGCCGGCGGCATCGTTATCGGCTACGGCGAAGGCGAAGTCGTCCTCGCCAGCGACCTCGCCGCCGTCCTCCCGGTCACCCAGCAGGTCGCATTCCTCGCCGACCGCCAGTTCGCGCGCATCGAGAAGAGCGACGTCTCGTTCGTCGATGCCCGGGGCGACGCCCTGAAACTGCCCGCGAAACGCATCCCCATCGACCCGGTGAGCGCCCGCAAAGGCGAGTACGCGCACTTCATGCTCAAAGAGATCATGGAGCAGCCGGAGGCGCTGGCAGACACCATCTGGAGCATGGCGACCCTCGAGCCCGCGGAACTTTACCTGGACGACCTCGGCACGGCCGCCGACCGCCTGGCGAACGTCAGGCGAGTGGTGCTCATCGGCATGGGGACCAGCCTCCACGCAGCCATGATCGGCCGCCGCTACATCGAAGAACTGGCTGGAGTCCCCGCGGAAACCGACAACGGCAGCGAATTTCGTTACCGCAACCCGGTGCTCGGCCCGGAAACGCTCGTGGTTTCGGTCAGCCAGTCCGGGGAAACCGTCGATGTCCTGGAGGCGATGGCGGTCGCCCGCGAGAAGGGCGCCCTCCAGGTGACGATTTGCAACACCGAGGGCGCGCAGACGGTGCGCGTGGCCGACGGGGCGGTGTATACGCGGGCGGGGCTTGAACGCGGTGTGGCCAGCACCAAGTGCTACACCGCCGCGATTGTTGCCCTCTTCGGCCTGGCCTTGAAACTCGGCGAGGCCAACGGCCATCTCAGCCATCAGGACGTCCAGGCCCGAATCGCTGAATTGGCGAAGCTGCCCGACGCCGTCTCCAGGGTCCTCCAGAAGGCGCCGGCCTTCGAGCGCCTGGCGGCGGGCTACGCTGAGACTGAACACCTGCTCTTCCTCGGACGGGCGCTGGCGTTCCCAGCCGCGATGGAGGGCGCGCTAAAGATGAAGGAAATTTCCTACATCCATGCAGAGGGATATGCGGCTGGTGAAATGAAGCACGGGCCCATCGCGCTCATCGATCCGTCGTTCGCCACTGTGGCGATTGCGACGAAGCACGCCCTCCGCTCGAAAATGATCTCCAACATCGAACAGGTGCAGGCGCGCGGCGGGCGCGTGCTGGCGATCGTTACCGAGGGCGACCGGGAGATCGCGTCGCTTGCCGACGAAGTAGTCGAGATTCCGGACGTGTCCGAATTCCTCGAACCAATCGTCGCGTCGGTCGCCCTTCAACTCCTCGCCTACGAAGTCGCGGTGCACCGCGGCTGCGACGTTGACCAGCCTCGCAACCTGGCGAAAACGGTCACCGTGGAATAGGCCTATCCACAGCACGAAAGTGTCATGCCCGGCCGGGGTGCCTTTCTCCGGCCGGGGACTATAATGCGGCGACCGAAGTCATCGGTCTGCGCTATGCACTACCCGCGGAGGTATAGGCAGATTGGTTAGCATGACGCGCTCGGTAGTGTGGTTCTCTGAGGTGGGCCGGGACGATCTCGGCCTTGTCGGCGGCAAAGGCGCCAACCTCGGCGAGCTCACTCGAGCTTCAATTCCTGTCCCCCCGGGGTTCGTCGTTACGGCGGACACCTACTTCCGCTTCATCCAGGTCAACGCGCTCGAGCCGCTGATCAAGAAGGACCTCTTCGGCCTCGACGTCCACGACTCGCGCCTGCTGAACGACCGCGCGGCTCACATCCGCCAGCGCATCATCGACGCGCCCATGCCGGCCCACATCGCGGCCGAAATCATGGACGCCTACCGTGAGCTCGGCGAAGGCCCCGTGGCGGTGCGCAGCTCGGCCACCGCGGAAGACCTGCCCGAAGCGAGTTTCGCCGGCCAGCAAAGCACCTTCCTCAACGTCGTCGGGCCCGAGAACGTCGTCCGGGCTGTGCAGGCCTGCTGGGCGTCGCTTTTCGAGGGCCGGGCCATCTTCTACCGCGAAGAGGCCGGCTACGACCACACAAAGGTCGGCCTGGCCGTCCCCGTGCAGCGCATGGTCCAGTCCGAGAAGTCGGGCGTGATGTTCACCGTTGAACCAGTCACGTCGGACGCCTCGAAGATCACGATCGAAGCCGTCTACGGCCTGGGCGAAGGCATTGTCTCCGGCGAAATCTCGCCCGACCTCTACCTCCTCGATAAGGAGTCGCTGGTCATCCTCGATAAGACGCACACCGCGCAGGATCGGATGATCTCGCGGGCCGAGGGCTCGGACGGCGCCCACGAAGGCGCGAATGCCTGGGTCGAAGTGCCGGAGAACCTCCGCGAAGCGCAAAAACTGAGCGACGACGAGATCCGCGAACTCGCCCGGATTGGCCGCTCGGTGGAGGAGCATTACGGCTCCCACCAGGACATCGAGTGGGCCTACGAAGGCGGCAAGTTCTTCCTCACCCAGGCCCGGCCCGTTACGACCATGAAGGCCGGCCATGACGACGAAGACGACGGAGAGCCCGAGACCCAGCCGGTGCTGCTCAGCGGCCAGCCGGCCAGCCCCGGCGTCGGCGTCGGCGTTATCCGGATCGTCCACGACCCGCACGACATCGACATCGTGAAGCAGGGCGATGTCCTCGTCGCCGAGATGACGACTCCGGACTTCGTCCCCGCCATGAAGCGCGCGGCGGCCATCATCACGGAGCGCGGCGGCCGCACCTGCCATGCCGCCATCGTCAGCCGCGAGCTTGGCATCCCCTGCGTCGTCGGCGCTGGTTCGGCCACCACCGCGCTCGAAGTCGACCGGCAGGTCACCGTCGATGGTTCCAGCGGAAAGATCTACGACGGCCGCGCGGAGGCTCGGCTCGCCTGGTACGAGCGCCAGAAGCAGCGCTACGCCCGCGCCTCCGCGTTGAAGACGACCACGCGCCTCTACGTAAACCTCGCCGAACCGGAGCTTGCCGACCGCGTGGCCGAGCGCAACGTCGACGGCGTCGGCCTCTTGCGGGCCGAGTTCATCGTCGCGCAGATCGGCACCCACCCGCGGCAGTTCATCGAAGAGGGCAACGCCGCCGAGTACACGCGCCAGTTGACCGAAGGCATCCGCGAATTCTGCAAGGCATTCGACCCGCGGCCGGTGGTGTACCGCCTGACCGACTTCAAGACGAACGAGTACGCCAACCTTCGGGGCGGCGCGAAGTTCGAGTCCAACGAAGAAAACCCGATGATTGGCTACCGCGGCGCCAGCCGGTACATCCGCGAACCCGACATCTTCCGCCTGGAAGTTGAGGCCATCAAAGCCGTCCGCAGGGAGTACAAGAACCTCTACGTGATGGTCCCGTTCGTGCGCACCGCCAACGAACTGAAGGGCGTGAAGCAACTGCTCGCCGAGCAGGGACTGGTCCGCGGCGACGACTTCAAGCTCTGGATGATGGTCGAGGTGCCTTCGAATGTCATCGTGCTCGACCGCTTCATTGACGTCGGCATCGACGGCATCTCGATAGGCTCGAATGACCTGACGCAGCTCGTTCTCGGCATCGACCGTGACAGCGAAGCACTCGCAGACACCTTCGACGAGCGAAACGAAGCGGTCATGGCGGCGATCCAGACGGCGGTGACCATTGCGCGCCGGCGCGGCATTACCGCGTCGATTCAGGTCAGCGCGCCAAGCGTGTACCCGGAAGTGACCGAGAAGTTGGTCGAGTGGGGCATCACCAGCGTCAGCGTCAGCCCGGACATGATCGACCGGACCCGCGAAATCATCGCCAACGCCGAAGTGAAACTCGGCCGCGCTCCGAAGTAACCCATCGCATTGCCACCTGCATCGAGGGCGTCCGAGAGGACGCCCTCGATCTGTCTTCACGCGGCGAGGCGCAGATCCTCGCTCGCCATCTCGACGACGGACTCGACGTGGTCGCGGAACTCGAGGACGTTCGGGCTGAGCGCCAGCTTCGCGTAGAGCTCCGAGTGCCGGAACTCCTGGATGGACCGTTCGTCCTGCCAGGCGAAAAGACCACCCACTTCGCCACGAACCGACCGCCGTGTGTGCGGGCGTAACGGACGAGCCCATCGAACTCGGAAATGCCGAGACGCAGCGACTCGACGTAGTGGAAGGCCTGCCGATCGGTCATGCCGCGCAGGCTAAAGGTCATAGTTTGGATTTCCATCGTTTTGCTCCTCAAGGGCCGGGTGAGTGTTTCTACCGTCCGGTAAGCACTGTTTCAGCCGCCGGGACGAGCCTCCATGCAACGAGTCACACAGGCCGCCGATGTCCGTCTAAGGGCTGAGAGAAGCCCGAACCTTCGACCCAGCGCGACAGCGCCTTTCGGCCCGGGACGTAGACTGTGGCCGTGGATCTGCACCAGGTGCGGCGGCGTCTCGAGGGCAACGAACAGCGCCTGAGCCCGTTCGCCGCGCGCACCTCCACCAGTAAAAGACGCGCCCGGCCGGAGGCCCCGTCACCGGTTCGGACCGATTACCAGCGCGACCGGGACCGCATCCTGCATACGAAGGCGTTCCGCCGCCTCAAGCATAAGACGCAGGTCTTCATCGCCCCTTCCCCAGGACCACTACGTCACACGGCTGACGCACACGCTCGAAGTAGCGCAGGTCGCCCGCACGATCGCGCGCGCATTGAACCTCAACGAAGACCTGGCCGAAGCCGCCGCCCTCGGCCATGACATCGGCCACGGGCCCTTTGGCCATGCCGGCGAAGAAGCGCTCGCCGAATGCCTGCCCGAAGGCTTCCGCCACAACTACCAGTCTGTGCGGGTGCTGGAAACGCTGGAACACGGCGGCCAGGGCCTGAACCTCACCTACGAGGTCCTCGACGCCGTCAAGAAGAGCTCCAAGGCCCGCGAGGACATCTTCGCCGAAGGCTGGGGCGTCCCCGGCACAATCGAGGGCCAGGTCGTCAAGACCGCCGACGCCATCGCCTACGTGAACCACGACATCATGGACGCGGTCCGAGCCGGGCTTATCACCGAAGACGACCTCCCAGCTTCCGCTCGACACCACCTTGGCAAGAGCCATGCGGAACGGCTGAACACGATGATCTGCGACATTGTGGAGGCGAGCTGGGGAGCCACCGGCGCGGGCGCCGACCCGACTATCAAGTTCAGTCCGCGCATCCACGCCGCCGCCAACGAGCTTCGCGAATTCATGTTCCGCCGGGTGTATCTGTACGACTCCACGCGCCAGGAAGCTGAGCGAGGCAAGCGGATCGTGGTCTTCCTCTTCCGTCACTTCGTCGCTCACCCTGACGGGATTTCGGGCGACTACTCCTTGCTCGATGACCCGGTCGAACGGCGAGCGGCCGACTACGTCAGCGGCATGACCGACCGGTTCGCGCTCCGGCTGGGGCGCGAGCTGGGCTGCCCGGACGCGGTTGGCTGGAAAGAAGACGGCCGGTAAACGGTTCGTCAGGGCCATCGTTATGTCGGCCACGAACCATATTGCTGGTAGATCGGTGTCGCCAGATACTCGGATAGCCCGCCATGAGTGACCGCTACGACAACGACCATGCTGAGGACGAGCCTGTCATTGGCGGATCGTACGCCCCCGCCGCGCCGCCCCTGAGCCCCCCCGCCGCGCCCTCCATCGCCAGCGGCATCGGATACGACTCTGAGCCCCAGGCGTCCTACGCGGCCAACGGCTATGACGAAGGCTTCGACGAAGACGACGAGTACTACGAGGATGAAGACGAGTACGACGAGTACTACGACGACGGGGGCACCCCCGCCCGCCAACCGATGTTCTACGTTTTCATCGCCATGGCGGCACTGGTTGGCGGCATCGTCGTCTTCCTGCTCTTCTCCCTGGTAAACAATGGCGGCGGCGATGACGCGGGCGGCGGTGGGTCAACGAAGTTCAATGTGAACATCGACTCTCCGCAGAAGGACAAGCGGATCGAAGTCGGGAAGTCGGAGGACGTGAGCATCCAGGCCACCGCCACCGACCCGATCAGCCGGTTCGAGCTCTTCGTCGGCGACAAGTTGACGGACTCGGTTGATGTCACCGAGACGCCGGCGGATAACAAGTACCGCGCGATCCTCCACCTCACCCTCCAGACGAAGGGCAACTACGACATCTTCGTGCGTGTCACCTCTTCGAACGGCGCCACGAAGGATTCGAGCAAGGTGCGGGTGATCGGCATCGAGCCCGTCGGTGAGCGTCCCCAGACCATCAAGGGCAAGGTCGCAACGGACACCACGCTCCGCACCGGTCCCGGCGACAACTTCGCTGAATCCGGCACGCTCAAAGGCGGACAGGTAGTCACCATCCTCGGCAAGAGCCGGACCGTCGACTGGCTCCTCGTCGACACCGCCCAGGGGCAGCGGTGGGCGAAGCGTACGGCGATTGACCCGCTCGATTCGCTGGACCTCGTGCCGATCCGTGACGTCACTCCAACGCCGGCGCCCACCCAACCGCCGACGAACACCGCCGTCCCGTCTCCTTCGGCGTCGCCGTCAGCCAGCGTGAGCCCCTCGCCGAACCCCAACTCGCCTGACTTCGTGCCAACGAATGCGGTCCTCATCGATGGCGGCACGACGCTGCGCGTGACCGTGCAGAACGTGAGCAACACGGCGTACAACGGCCCACTGGTGGTCAGCGTGGGCGGTGATGTCGCGGCGAACTCGATCGTCGTGGACGCGAAGTTAGCTGCGAATGGCGGCTCCGCCACCGTCGATTTCCAGGTCACGCCACCGATCACCGCCTCCGGCAAGAAGGCCCAGGTGACGGTCGACCCGAACAACGCGGTGAAGGAGCTGCGCGAAGACAACAACGCCGCGACGTTCGTCCTGCCCTTGCCGGAGGAAGCGCCGGACATCCAGATCCAGGCCCCGCAGGTAGCCCCCAGCGCCATCACTATCACGATTCAGAACGTTGGTGGCCCGCTGGCCGCCACCAACGTCACCTTACGCGTGAAAGTCGGGAATGCCGAAGCGGCTCAGTCGCAGAACATCGCGCTCGCGAAGAGCCAGACGGCGACGTTCACGGTGAACAAGCCGGGCGTTGGAGCCGCAACGGCCGAGGTCGTGATTAACGGCGTGGTTGTCGCCAGCGCCTCGTTCACTATCACTTCGTGACGTAATCCCGGACCTCGGTTCAGACCGGGCGGCGGTGCCATCCGGGCATCATCTGAAGACGCTTCGAACGGTAGCATTCCGTCGGTGGATGTCGTCGAGGCGATCAAGCGGCAGATAGACCTGGTCGAGTACATCGGCCGGGCCACGCCGCTGCAGAAGTCCGGGCGCAGCTTCAAGGGGCTCTGCCCGTTCCACACCGAAAAGACCCCATCGTTCTACGTCTTCCCCGAGCGCGGGAACTGGCGGTGCTTTGGCACCTGCGGCGAAGGTGGCGACCTCTTCACGTTCGTCCAGAAGCGTGAAAACACGGACTTCCGCGGCGCCCTGCGAACGCTCGCTGCCGAGGCCGGCATCGAACTGACACCCGAGGATGCCCGAAAACGCTCGCAGCATGACCGGCTTGCCGCCGTCATGTCCGCGGCCGTGGAGTTCTATCGAAAGCGATGCCTGCAGGAGCAGGGGCGAACCTGCGATGGAATGCGTGGGAAACGCGGCCTCGCCCAGGCCACGATCGATTCCTGGCACGGCTTGGCTGGGCGCCGAAATGATAGCGCGTCCTCCGCGGCTTCCTGCAACCGCGGCTACGAAGAACGCGACCAAATCGCCAATGGCCTGCTCATCGAAGCGATAACGGCCGCCGAACCGTACGACCGCTTCCGTGGCCGGGGTGATCATCCCATCGCGAACGAGCGCGGCACGAGTACATCGCCATGGGCGGCCGCGGTCTCCAGGGCGAGGAACCGAAGTACTCAAGCTCACCGCAAACGGAGCTCTTCGATAAGGGCCGAACGCTCTTTGGCCTGGACCATGCGGCCGCCGCGATTCGCGAATCCGGCGTCGCCGTCGTCGTCGAAGGCTACATGGACGTCCTCGGGCCGTGGCAGGCCGGCTTCCCGAACGTGGTTGCCACCATGGGCACCTCGCTCACCGAGCACCACGCCGCCCTGCTCCGCCGCTCCGCGAAGCGGATTGTGCTCGCCATGGACCCGGACGCCGCTGGCCTGGCGGCGGCTGAACGGGCCGGCGGCCTCTTTCTCGGCCTTGAGTCACCCGAGCGCATGGGCCAGGCCGTGCGCCAGGCCGACGCAATCCTCGGCTCGAGCGAAACCGAACTCCGCGTGGCCCCGCTGCCCCCGGGCAAGGACCCGGACGAGATCGCCCGTGACGACCCGGACACCTGGCGGCGCGCAATCGAAGACGCGCCGCCGTTTGCCGAGTTCCTGTTGCGGCGCGTGATGGACGCCCAGCCCGTGGATTCGCCCAGCCAGGCACGGGAGATCGTGGACCGCCTGAAGCCGGTCCTAATCGCCGTCCGCGACCCGCTCGAGCGCGCTGTCTACGTGCAACGCGTCGCGCGCCACCTGGGAATCAGCGAGGACGCCGTCGTGGACCGCCTTCGCGCCGGCTCCCGGCCGCAGTTCCAGCCACGGCAACGCGAGCAGGCGGCGCCGCTGTCCCAGGAAGAAGTGCTCCTCGCGATTCTGCTGAAACACCGGACACTGCGGCAGGCGTTCCGGAACTACCCGCCGTCGCTGTTCACGGGCGCGCTCGAGCGCGAGATCTTCGTGCGCTGGCTTCGGGACGATGCGGCCTTCGGGCGAGCGGACGACGAGGACCCGGTGACCGAACGCGCGCGCCTGCTGGAGGCGCGCCGCTTGCCCCCGCTGAGTGAGAACGAGGCTCGCCAGGCTGCGCAGGAGAAGGTCCGCGAGATCCTCAGAGAGCGAATCGTCATGCACCAGGCGGCCCGTTCCGAAGACCTTGCCGAAGCGGAGCGGCGCCTCGGCGCGAACCGCGTCGCGGAGCTTGCGATGGCCACCTGGCGCGGCGCGATGCCCTCAGAGAGCGATCGCATCCTCGCCGAGGCGGTCATCGAGGAGCTGCAACTCGGGCTCAGCCTGCACCGCAAAGAGAGCCCAAACGGCGTTTAGCGGCTGCTAAAGTCAGATTTTACAGTCCGTCGTGAATCTGACGTGTCGTTACCTTCATTCCACCATCTTGACACCGTTGATTCACGGAAGGTATTACATACCGGCCGGTCGGCAAAGTCGGCCGGTAGAGAAGCGGGAGGTGCCAATAGTATGGCCAAGCTCCGGACGCTCCTCGTTCTCGGCGCGCTCGCCGCAGTTGCTGTCGTTTCCGCGGCAGTCCCTGCAATGACGATCAGCTGGTAACAGGGGCACTCCAAAACGGTGAAGGCGGGCCGAAAGGCCCGCCTTTGCTGCGTCTATCGCCCTGGGCCCTCCGTCAGGAACTCTTCGCCGCCTCCGAGGCGTCATCCATTCGCCGGTAGAGCATGTCCGCATCGATGAAGCGCGCCACCGATTCGGCAAAGTCGAGTGCGGCCGCGGGGGTCATTCCACGGTCGATCGCCACCCGCGAGAGGTACCCCAGCCGCCCGCTGACAAACCGCTCCACAACAGAGCGGATGCCCGGCTCGATCGCCGCGGTCCGCCAGAGCTCGCTCATAAGCGCTGCGTGCTGGGCATCGCCGGCCAGGCCCAGGTACTGCCGGGAAGCTTCCAGTGGCCCCGCTCCGGACCGGACGCCGTTCGCCACCCGCTCCAGCCGCCACTCAGCCTGCTCCAGGAGGTTGCGGACCACTTCCAGGTAAAGGTCCAGCTTCGACGGGAAGTGCGCGTACACCGCACCCTTCGAGAGCCCCTCCGAAGCCGCGATGGCATCGACGGAAGCGCCTTCGTAACCCCGTTCGGCGAATGCGGCCGCGGCCGCGCGCAAAAGCACGGCTCGCGTCCTAGCTCGCCGCTCTTCCTGGCGCATCGCTGTCCTGCCTCCAGGCAGGGAGGTACAGGGGCTTCTTGTTGCCCCCGGGGTCCTCGTCCCGCCACCGTGGGAATGCTGCTTCGAAGGCCTCGACAACCTTTGGATCGAACTGCGTCCCCGAGCACCGAAGTATCTCAGCCAGCGCCGCATCTGGCGATTGGCCCTGCCTGTACGGCCGGTCCGAGATGATTGCGTCGTACGTGTCGCAGATCGCGAAGATTCTCGCCCCGAGCGGGATGTCTTCCGTCTTCAGCCGCCGAGGGTAACCCTCGCCGTCCCAGCGCTCATGGTGGGCCAGCACGATCTTCGCGGCCGGACGAAGGTAGGGCACCTGCGCGAGGATGCGGTAGCCAAGCGCCGGGTGCCTGCGCATGAACTCCCACTCTTCGTCCGTCAGCTTCGCGGGCTTGAGCAGGATCGCGTCGGGCACGCCGATCTTGCCCACGTCATGCATCAGTGCGCCCCGGTAGACGGTCAGCAACTCCTCGTCGTCTTTGATGCCGAGCATCCGCGCCATGTCCAGCGAATGTTGCGCGACGCGGACCGAGTGCCCGCGCGTTTCCTGGTCGCGGACGTCAAGCGCCGTGACGAGGGACTCGAGGGTGCCCGTGTAGGCGTCCCGCAGTTCTTCGGACATGTCGCGGATTTCGACGAACGCGTGTTGGAGCTGTTCGTTCGAGCGTTCCAGGCGGAGCACGTTCTCGCGCGTCCGCTCCACGAACTGGGAGATGGAGTAGCGGCTCATCACCAGCGGCAGCGCCATGACGAGAATCGCGGTGATGCCGAGCTGGGCGAAAATCACGGCCAGCCCACCTGCCACAATGCCCAGCACGAGGTAGTGGGGAAGCAGCCAGGCGAAGTTGTCCCGGTAGCTGGTGCGCATCGAGCGCCCCGAAGTCACGCTCATGATCGCCGAGACGGACCATGCGTCCACCGTGAAGAGGATCGCCGCTCCGCAAATCCCGCCCACCAGCGGCCCCAGGGGGTGGTGAAAGTCATGATGCGTGCCGGCGAGCCCAACCAGCGCGAGGAAGCCGCCCGCAAGAAACGCCGAGAACGTCTCGTGGCCGAAGTTGAACACGAGCTTGCGCGGGTTTCGGCTTGCCGTGAAATAGCCGGTCATCGCGACGGAGGCCGCCGCGAGCACGCCGCCGAGAGGGCCGAACAGGATCGCCGAAAGCAGCGTGCCGATGATGAAGCCGATCGAGACCCGGCCGTCAGCGGCCAGCTCACCGAGAGCGCTTCGCAGAGCGCGGTCACCATGACCACGCAGGTGAGGGCGAACGGGTCTTCGATGGTCTGCAGGAAGAAGGCCACCGTGAACGATACCGGCGCCTTGCGGCAAACATGCACGCAATGAGCTGACCTTCGCGTACCTTCCGGTCCGGAAGTCAGATTCATCTCACTTCGTATCGACGTTTTCTTCAGTCGCCTGGACAGCGTGGGCCCGTTTAATTGCTGCATTGGGTAGCAATCGGCCCTTTTCCGAGGGGTTTCCACGAGGAAAGTGGACGACGAACATTGCACGGGCGGGCACGGCGCGGGCCGCCGATCAAGATTCAATCCCGGGCTGGCCGCTCCGGTACGGCCGCGCCCGGACCGCCTTCGCTGCGCCGCACGGTGACAATGGTGACAACTGAGTGATCGCTTAGCTCCCGCAGTCACCGGCCCGCAGCGGGTGAGGGCGTAGACTGCGCACCTATGCCCAAGCCGCTTGAAGGAATCACCGTCCTCGATTTCACCCGCTACCAACAGGGGCCTTACGCAACCAGTCTGCTCGCCGACTTCGGCGCGCGCGTCATCAAGGTGGAAGACCCCAACGGAGGCGACTTCGGCCGGCGCATGTGGAAGGAGCCCGACGGCTACAGCGCGTTCTGGGAATCGCTGAACCGGGGCAAGGAATCGATCACGCTCGACATGCGGGACCCGGCCGCGCGCGCCATCGCGCTCAGACTCGGAGAAACGGCCGATGTCGTCACCGAGAACTTCCGGCCGGGCACCATGGAGGGTTGGGGCCTCGGCTACGAGCACTTCAAAGCCATCAACCCGGCCGTCATCTACGCGCAGGCGACCGGTTGGGGGACAGAAGGACCGATGGCGACTCTGCCTTCGTTCGACCAGATTTCGCAGGCGTACAGCGGATTCGCCCAGCACAGCGGCGGCGGGCCCGGCGCGCGGCCGGAAATCCCCTACCCCGGCATAGCCGACCAGTCCGGCGCGATGAACTTCGCCCTGGGGATCATGTTGGCGCTGTTCACACGCGAACGCACGGGCATCGGCCAGAAGGTCGAAGTCTCGTTGCTCGGCACGCAGCTCGCGTTGCAGGCGCCGGAAGTCCTTCACTACCTGCACTTCGGACAGGAACACGAGCGCGACTTCCGCGCCTCGCCTACGGTTGGCCACTACCGGTGCGCCGACGAGCGCTGGATCATGATCGTCGGCATCGACCAGAAGTTCTGGCCCCGGATAGCGACGGCGCTGGAGGTCCCGCACCTCATTGATGACCCACGCTTCGCCCGCGGCTACCCGCGCTATGTCAACCGCACCGAACTCCAAGAACTCCTCGAAGCCGCGTTCCGCTCCCGGCCCTCGGCCCACTGGATCGAACAACTCCGCGAGGGCGATGTCCCCGCCGCGCTGGTGCTCGACTACGCCGAGATGACCGCACAGGAACAGCCGTGGGCCAATGGCTACCTCACCCACCAGGAGCACCCGCGGTTCGGCGATCAGCGCGTGGTGGGGCTCCACATCCAGCTCAGCGAGACACCTGGCGCCGTCAGCCCACCCGCCCCGGAGCTGGGAGCCGACACCGAGTCCGTCCTGCGCCGCGCCGGGCTCGCCCGCGAGTAATCAGGGCGTCAGATCACCGTTGGCCGGCCCACGGGCGCCGGCGAAACCGAACCCAAGCGTGGAGAGGGCGGCGCGCAGGGCCGGCGCCTCATCCGCTTCCGCCGCGCCCGTATTCACTCGCGTGGCCACCGCGTCGAGGCGGTGGATGGCGGCCGGCACATTGAAATCGTCGTCCATCGCTTCTTCGAAGGCGCGCAGGACAGCGCTGCCGGCGGGGACGGAGCCGCCCGCGGCCTCGGAGGTGGCGGCGGCCCGCAGGTGCCCGTATTGCGGCGCCACGTGCTCCATGTCGCCGTGGACGAAGTTGGCGTCCTCGCGCAGTTGGTGGCTCAACAGGTACAGCCGAAGGTGGTCCGGGTCATAGGTCTCCATCAGGTTCCGCGCGAGCACGAGGTTCCCAAGGGACTTGCTCATCTTCACGCCTTCGAGCTGGAGCATGCCGTTGTGCATCCACCAGCCGCAGAACGGCGCCGGCCCGTAGGCGCATTCCGCCTGGGCAATTTCGTTTTCGTGGTGTGGGTAGATCAGATCACTCCCGCCACCGTGGATGTCGATTTGCGTACCCAGGTGCTTCACGGACATCGCCGTGCATTCGATGCTCCATCCGGGCCGCCCGGGGCCCCATGGGCTCGGCCAGCTCGGGTCACCGGGGTCCACCACCTGCCAGAGCAGGAAGTCGAGGTGCCCGCGCTTCTTCCCGGCGCGCTTCGATTCGGGGTTCTCCAGCCGCCCCAGGTCAGCATGCGAAAGGCCGTTGAGCTCGCCGTACCTCTCGAACGATTCCGCCGAGAAAAACACGTCGCCATCGACTTCGTAGGCATGCCCGCGCTCGATCAGCTTTGCGGTGGCTTCGATGATCTCCGGGATGTGGTCGGTTGCGTAGGGATACGCCGTGGGGCGGAGGACGTTCAAACGGTCCAGGTCACGGCGAAAGATCGCGTCGTTCTCGTCCCGAATCTCGGCAATCGGGCGCCCGCCCTGCCGCTTCGAGACCATGATCATGTCGTCGTCGATGTCCGTCACGTTCTGGACGTAGCGGACGGCGTAACCCTTCGACCCGAAGTACCGGCGGAGCGTATCGAACTGGACGTAGGAGAAGGCGTGGCCCAGGTGGGTGACGTCATAGGGGGTGACGCCGCAGACGTACATCTTGACCTGCCCTGGCGTGACGGGCTTGAACTCGCGGACCTCTCGGCCGAGCGAGGAGTAGAGGCGCAGGGTCACTGCATGCTCCGAAAAAGTGTGTCTGGAAGCGTAGCAGAGCGCCCGCCGGGCCGCCCGGGGGCACGCTTCCCTCACCGGTATTTCAAAACCATTTCAAATCGTGCAAATTGGCTGGCATTTTCCAATGAACGGGAATAGGCTCGTGCCATGCAGGACGCAGGTGCGAGGGTTCGGGACGGGTGCCGCGGAGGCGTCGGCTTGTCATCATCTCCCTGTTAATAGGTGCAATGCTCGCGCATGAGTCGCTTCACCTGAATGCTCTTCTCAATGATCGGCGCTTGCGCCGTAGCACTCGTTGCGTTGGCCGCCTACGCTCGATTCGCCCCCGGTGGCAACTCACCCGATACAGCGAACGCTGAAGCCAATGACATCGTTCTTTCGGGACAGGACCTGGCGGCGGCGAGGGCGGCGGCCAGTGCCGTCGAACTGCCTGGGCTCGCCGATGGACGAATCACCTACGCCGAATACCGCGCCGCCGTCGATGCGTCCCTTTCGTGCCTGACCGAACAGGGATTCGCTGTCGAGCACTTCGCGGACGTGAAGGACGGCGTGGTGATGGGCTCATTCACTCGGCTCTCCTCGGCGGCCCCGGGGCCGGGCGTGGACAGGCACGGACTGGTGACGTATTCGGCGACGGGCGGCAGCGGCCAATCTCCGGAAGAGAACGGGCGCATCGTTGCCGAATGCAAGCGACGGTCCGAACTCCTGGACCGTCTCTGGCAACGCCACCTGGATCTCAGCGAGGAGCCGCCCCAGGAGCGTCTTGGTGCGCTGGCCAGCTGCTTGCGCGAGGCCGGGGTGATCGTCCCCGAACACCCGTCCGCTCGCCAGGTACTCGAAGTCGTGAGCGTCAAGTTCGAGGACGGAGTAGCGAGGACCCCAGAGCCCAGCGTGACAACCGCCTGGCAGGTGTGCGAACAGCGACTCGCGATCCCGCGGTAGCTGAGGAAGGCGTTTACGAAAGTGCGCCAAGCGCGGCCAGTTCTGCGAACGCCTCATCATCCACTCCCAGCAGCCCCGTCATCACATCAAACGTGTCCGCGCCGATAGCGTGCACACCGTCGTAGCGCGGCGGTCGTGCGCCGTTGAACCGCGCCGGAAACTGGTCGATGCCGTGTTGGCCCCAGTTGCCGGTCACGGCCGAGCCGAAGAACCCGCGCGCCGCAAGCTGCGGGTCGTGTTCGGCCAGGTCGCGCGCGTTCTGCACGGGCCCGGCCGCGATGCCCGCGGCCTGGCAGCGTTCGGCCAGCTCGCTGCCGTCCTGCGTCCTCGTCCACGCTGCAATGGCGGCATCGAGGGCGTCCTGGTGCTCAAGCCGGCCGCTGTGCGTCTCGAAGCGCGCGTCCCCAATCCCGGCAATCGCGCCGAGCCGCCGCCACTCGACGTCGCCGCGCACAGCGATGGCAATCCAGCGGTCGTCGCCCGCGCAGGGATAGATGCCCTGCGGCGCGTCCATCCCAAACGGATGGCGGTTACCCACAGGCTCGTGGTTCACACCATTCGCCAGGTAGTCGATCAGCGCCGGCGCCATCAGGCCGAGGCCCAGTTCGTACTGCGAAAGGTCGACCTCGATGCCCTCACCCGTTCGGTCGCGGTGCGCGATGCCTTCGAGCGCCGCCAGCGCGCCCGCCAGCCCGCTGAGATGGTCGGTCAGCGAGAACCCGTAGCCAAGCGCGTGCTCGCCCGGCGGATTCGTGAGGTACGTCAGTCCGGTGAGCGCGTGGATGGTCGGCGCGAACGTGACGAAGTCTTTCCACGGCCCATCCTGGCCCATCCCGCCCATCGAGATGACCGTCACGCCCGAGTTCGTTTCATGCAGGCCGGCCCGGTCCAGTCCCCAGCGCTTCAACACGCCCGCGCTGAAGTTTTCGATGATCACGTCACACTCGGCGGCGAGCTTGCGCGCCACGCCTCGTCCCGCGTCCGTACTCATGTCGATCGTCATGTGCCGCTTGTTGCGGTTCCACATCACGTAGTACGGGTGGTCCGGGGAGTTCGCCCCGCCGCTCCGCGAGCCGGTTCCGACCTTGATCACGTCCGCGCCAAGGTCTCCTAGCACCCGCGTCCCAAACGGTCCGGCAAGCACGTGCGTGAAATCGAGGATGCGGATCCCTTCGAGCGGCCTGCCCGGAGGGGGGCCATCTCGACGCTGACGTGAGGGCCGGGGGTCCCATCCCACGTCCCCGGCACTTGTTGCCAGTTCCGGGCGGGGGCCGTCGGCACTCGTGCGAAAGAGGCGGCCGGGGAATCCAACCTTTCCGGCGCCCGGGACGTCGACCGCCTGAATGTAGCCTCGAGCGTCGATCTGTGGGCTCCGGGTGAGCGCCTCCTCGATGTTCCAGACCACGCCAAACGGCTGGTGGCGCTTCTGTCCCTCGTAGTAGAGGGTTTCGCCGTCGTAGGTGGCAACCCACTCGCGCATCACCTTCATCACATAGGGCAGGTCGCGGATCATGGCGACCACGCTCGGGTACTTCTCGGGGTTCCCCAGGTCCTGGGCTGCGCCGTCTTCGATGATCCACGGCAGGAGGACGGTCGCGAAGCCCAGCGCGGCCGTGACCATCACGCCGTGGCCATCTTTGCCGGGATAGACCTCGTAGGCGCCGCTCCAGTGGAGGCTGCCCTGGCGCGGCGCGATCGCCGTATTCCACGTCCCGTTCGGGAAGAACCACTCCATCAGCACCTGTTCGGTGCAGGACACGAGCGCTTCGTGCCCCGAGAGGTCAACGCGCTGGTATTCGCCGGTCGCCTGCGCAGCCCGCTGTGCCGCAAGCGCGCAGATTGCCGCGTACAGGCCGACCGTGTGCGCGGTCTGGTTGCCGTATCCGTTGGTCGGACCGGAACTGGCATTGCCCGTGACCGAGGCTGAGCCGGACAGGGCGTTAGCCACGATATCCGGCACCTTCCACTGTGCGCGCGGCCCCGTCAGCCCCATCGGCGTGACGGAAACATGCGCGAGCGCGCTGTTCGCGCCCGAGAGCGCATCCTGGCCGAGAACGGCGGTCCCCGGCGTCCAGTCCTCAAGCAGGATGTCCGCCCCATTGACGAGCGAGAGGAACGCCGTTCGCCCGTGGCCCGTGGATAGGTCGACCGTGAGCTTGGTTTTCCCGGCGTTGTACCAGGCGTCCTGGATAGACCCGCCCGAACTGAAGAACGGCGCCTCTGTCGCCAGCAGGTCGCCCGCGGGGTCGATGATCCGCACCACCTCTGCCCCTGCGTCCGCGAGGAGACGCCCCGCGAACGCGACCGCGAAGCCGCCCGATTCCACCACGCGCATGCCCGCAAGAGGGCCAGTCTGAGCCATGGGCGCGGATTTTACGGGAAGGTAACAAATTGCGAATTACTGAGTATTATGTCGCTTCGTTCATCGGGAAACGCCCGCGCCGGCCCCACAACCACACCCTACTGTGACGAAGTTCATTGCAAAACCATCCAAATCCCGGGTTGTGCATGCCAAAAACGTGGGTTAGGGTGCCGAAAGCCCTCAGGGGAACTGAAGCAGGTGAACTGATGCCGTTGTCCCAACACCGGCCGGCCCTGGCAGCCATCCTGGTCGCCGTCGTAGCCGTCCTTTCCGTCGTCTCGGTTGCTCGTCCCGTAGATGCGGCTCCCCCGACCTCCAGCCCGATCGCCACTCGCGCGCTCCAGGACCTTGGTACCTGGCAGGGCGAGTGCTGGATCTGGATGAAGAAGGTCGTCTTCGAAGCCACCGGCAAGACCATCGGCTATGACTATCGCGCTGGATACCTCGAAGCGGGCGCGGTTGAAGTCTCTCTCTCCGAAGCCGGCGCAGGCGACATCATCCAGATCGTGGACGATGCCTGGTCCACGCCGGATGCCGACTACCCGGGCCTCCACACGGCCATCATCCTCTCGGCGAACGGCGATGGCACCTTCGAGGCGATTGATTCGAACCAGAATTTCGATGGCATGGTTGCGCTCCGCCACGCCTATGACCCCTCATCCATCGCGGTGATGCGCGGCCTGAACTTCCATATCTACCGGCTCACCGGGACCGCGCCTGCCCTCACTCCGCCGTCCGCCCCCGCGGTACAGACTGTCGCGGGGCCCCTCGGCGCAGGCGACAAGGCCCGCGTGAACACGCCGGGTGACTGCCTCAGGCTTCGCGCCGCCCCGGGCGGCACCGTGATCTCCTGCCTCTCGCACGGGAACCAGGTGACCGTCTCCGGCGCACCGAGGACTGTTGACGGCATCACCTGGGTGCCGGTGAACACGCTGCTCGGCTCCGGCTGGATGGCTTCGCAGTACCTGCTCAAGGAAGCTCCGGCGGCGGCATCGCCCTCCGGCAGCGGCTCCGTGAAGCCGGTGCTTCCGTTCCGCGCCGTCGTCTCAATCGCCGCTGACTGAGCCAGCCCCGTCCATGACGCATCGTAGGGGCGGAAAGCACTGACACGCGCGCGGCAAACCGCTAACCTGACTTACCAGATTCATCCCCTGGAGTCCGGTTGAGCGTCACCTCCGCTGCCCCGCCACGCCTCCGTCCGGGCCAGGCCGAAGCGCTCAAGCGATTCGCGCAAGCGCTGCGCGCCGGCTCAACCTCCGAACTCGTCGTCGTGCCGGTTGGCTACGGCAAGACGGTGATCGGCGTGGGCTCCTTCGAGGTCGCTGCCGGCGCGGCGCAAGCGGACACCTGCCTCTATCTCACCCCTACCGACGTCTTGCGGACGCAGGTCTACAACGGTGTCGAGCGCGCGTTGAGTGTGATCGGCAGTTCGCGTCCCATCCGCAAGATCATGGCCGACAACGCGGCCCTGGAGCGGGTCGGGGCCTCCGGCGCCAACTTCATCGTCGCGAGCTACCAGCAGGTTGCCGCCGCTCCCGAGCGCTACCGCCGTCTCTGCGCCGGGCGGCGCGTGCATCTCGTTTGCGACGAAGCCCACCACCTCGGCGAGCGCGGCACCTGGGCCAGGGCGCTTTCGAACCTCCCGGTCCAGAGCATCCTGATGCTCTCCGCTACGCCGCTTCGCCTCGACCGCGACGCAATAGCCGGCGCGCGCTACGTGGATGACCTCGAAGCGGGCGGCGCCGTGATCGACCCGCTCCTCCAGGTGACCATGCGCCAGGCCTGGAAAGAAGGCCGCATCCTCAAGCGGCTCAATATGCAGATGAAGGACTACGCCGTCGAGTTGCAATCCACTGACGGTGAGATCTACGAGTTCACGGCTTCGGAAATGGCCGAATTGCCCGACTTCGACCAGCGCTGCGTCCGCGAGCAGTTGCGCTGGAACGAGGATTACGTCCAGCCGTTAGTGCGCGAATTCGCGCTCACCCTGCAGGCCAAGAACGCCGTAGCGCCAGGGAAACACCAGGGCCTGGTGTTCGCAGCGACAACGGAGCACGCGAACCACCTCATGCGCGTGTTCGGAAAATGGCACCCGTCCCTCCGTTGCGCGGTCGTCCACAGCGGCGAGGGCTTCAGCGACGCTGAGAACGAGCGGCGCATGCGCGAGTTCCACGAAGGGCGCGTGGATGTCCTCATCCAGGTGAAGAAGGCCAGCGAGGGTTTCGACGCCCCGGCCGTCAGCGTGCTGCTGAAGCTCGACGCTGTGTTCAGCCGGGAACCCGTCATCCAGCAACTGGGCCGGGGACTGCGCTTCAACCACGCGCTGCCGGTCTCCCAGAACGTCCTCAACGTACTCATCGGGCGGGACCCACGGCTGGGGTCGATCATCGAGCACCTGGAACGCGAGTCACCGCCGGTCGCCCTCAAACCGAACGGCGACGCACTCGCCATTGAACTCGCGGACCAACCGGAAGAAGCCGAGCTC
Organism: Dehalococcoidia bacterium; assembly: GCA_046328215.1. GTDB lineage: Bacteria > Chloroflexota > Dehalococcoidia > Tepidiformales > Tepidiformaceae > Amarobacter. Next base: position 118,925 of record JAXLXA010000004.1, read on the forward strand.
GACGAAGACGACGAACCTCAAGCGCGCCCGGAAATCCTCGATGTGGTCGAAGCCGGTGACGCGTTCCTGGACGAATCCGGCCGGTTCGTGGATGGCCAGCAGCTCACCATGTTCGGCGTGAGCGCGCCGGCCGCCCGCAGCGACGCCGCTCTTACCGGGCAGCCGGCCGTGGAAGTGGTCGACATCCACGCAGAACTCGCAGAGGCAATCGAATACTGCCGGACCTGGACGAACCGGGCCGCCCGCGAGCGCTCACGCCGCGCGGCCCAGGGCGAGAATCAGCACGCGGCCCTCAACCTCGCGTACAGCCGTGAGAGCGGGAAGAAGGGCTCCCTTTCGACCGCCGCGGAGTACCGGGCCAAGGGCGATTGGATGAAGCGGAAGTACCTCGAGTTCCTGCGTTAGAGCGTGCGGGCGAACTCCAGCACCAGCCGCGCAACCTCCTCCGGCTTTTCCAGCATCGGCAGATGGCCGCACTGCGGGATGAGTTCGAGCCGGGCGCCGGGGATCTGGGCCGCAATCTGCCGGCTGTTCTCGGGCGGTACCATCCCGTCGTCCGCGCCACAGATCACGAGCGACGGACAGCGAATCGCTCCCAGCCGCCCGGCGCTCGTCCAGTTGGCAACGGACTCTTGCTGGCGAACGACGGCGAACCGCCGGGGCGGCGCCTCGAGGTCCGTCGCCAGCAACGCCGCAAACGCTTCGGGATCGCGCTCTTTCCAGCCGGGAGCCGCCATGGCTTCGTTCTGACCGGCGAAGATTTGCTCGCGGGTCATCTCCGGCGTGAAGTTCATCGCCTTGTTGACCGCGTCAGTCGATCCCACAGCTGTAGGCCCGCGGTGGCTCGTCCCACTCAGCACCAGCGCCCGAGTCCGTTCCGGGAAGCGCAGCGCGAACTCCTGGGCCAGCATCCCCCCACGTGACCGGCCGTAGATAATCGCCTCTCGTACCCCCGCCGCGTCCAGCACCGCGGCCATGTCGTCTGTTTCGTCCTCGATCGTGAACGGTTCGTCTCTCCGTTCGCTCGCGCCCATCCCCCGGCAGTCGAATGTTATGACTTGCAGGTCGCTTGCCAGGAGCTCCGGCAACCGTCCCCAGTGCGCCAGCCGGTGAGATAGCCCCAGGGTCAGCAGGATGGGCGGACGGAGCGGGTCACCGATTGCCTCCCAGTGGATGGTCCATCCCTTCGAAATGGCCTCTGGCATGTCGAACCTCCGCCCCCATGCTACGCCGTGATACGGCCTGCTGCGGGCATATAATCCCGGACTCGTGCACCTGAAGTCCCTTGCCGCCGTTGTGCCTCCACGGCTCCAGGTTGCGCTTGGCATGTTCGCGCTCGTCATCGTGCTCGGGACGCTGGGCTACCAGCTACTCACGGACATGTCCTTCGTCGACGCCCTCTACCAGACCGTTACGACGCTCAGCACCGTCGGGTTCCGCGAACTGGCGCCATTCGACACCAAAACCAAGCTGTTCACGATCGCCCTCATCCTCGTCGGCGTCGGGACAGTGCTTTACACGCTGACGCTCGTCATCGAGCAGGCCCTCGAAGGGGACATTCGCAGTCGGTTCCATCAACGGAGGATTACCTTGCAAATCGCCGAACTTGAGAAGCATTACATCCTCTGTGGATTTGGCAGGGTTGGGCAGGAGATCGCTCGTGAACTTAATGAGCGCAGCGTCCCTTTTGTCGTGGTCGAACAAACGCACGACCAGGTGGAACTGGCGAAGCTCTTTGGCTATCTGGTGGTCGAAGGTGACGCTTCCGATGAGCGCGTCCTGAACCAGGTCAACATCCGCTCGGCTGTTTGCCTGCTCGCCGCCAGCGACAGCGACTCCGGGAACACCTACATCACGCTCACCAGCAAATCGATCAACCCGGCGTGCTTCGTCGTCGCGCGCTGCGGCCGCCCGCACAACGAAGAGAAGCTCCGGCTCGCCGGGGCGGACCGGGTGCTCTCGCTTTACAGCATGGGCGGCCGGCGAATGGTCCTCGCAGCCCTCCAGCCACTCGCAGCGGATTTCATGGACACCCTCGCCAGCGGCCGCCACGGCGACCTCGTGCTCGCCGAATTCGAAGTGAACGCGCAGAGCGGATTCGCTGGTTCGCGCTGCGGTGAGTTGTTCGCCTCCGGCTCAACCGCAACCCTGCTGGGGGTCCGGCGCAGGGAAGGCAATCTGGAGGTGGGCCCTCGCGCCGAATCCGTACTCGCCGAAGGCGACATCGTCATCGTCCTCGCGGAAGAGCGGGATATCGCCGCGCTTCGCGGGGGCGCCCTTCGTCATTAGCAGGCGCGCACGGGGCGCGCGCCGGTGATTTCGAGGAGATCGCTGACGGCGATGCGCACGTCATAGCCGCGCTGACCGGCGCTCACCAGCACTTCTTCGAACATGGTGGCGGTCTCCTCGATGAGCACGCCGAATCCCTTGCCAGTCAGGGCGAGCGCGCTGATGCCTCCCACCTGGAGCCCCGTGTAGCGCTCCGCGTCGCGGTGCGAGGCCATCGCAAGCTTCTTCACACCCAGGCTCGAGGCGAGCACCTTCAGGTCGATCTCCAGCGAGGATGGCATCATCACCAGGTACGGCCTGCCTTTGGGCGGCTCCTGTTCCACCACCAGCGTCTTGAGGACCTGCTCTGGGGGCATCCCCGTCACCCGCGCCACCTCCTGGGCGGAACGAATGGCGTCGTCGAACGCGAACACCTCGTGCTCGACCTTCTTCTGTTCCAGCATCCGGATGGCCATCGGCTTCTGGGCGGGCACGCTCGATCCTAAAGGTGCTGGCTGATGCCGCCGTCGGCGTGGAACACCTGGCCGTTGAGGTATCCCGCGGCCTCGGAGCTGAGCAACACCGCCAGCGCCGCCAATTCCTCGCCCTTGCCGAATCGGCGCATGGGGATGAACCGCAACAGCAGGTTCTGGCCGATTTCGTCCGGGCCGCGGCCCGGCGTCCAGTCCATCCAGCCGGTGGAAATACAGTTGGAGGTGACTCCGCGCGCGGCCGCTTCCTGGCTGAGCGCGGCACTCAGCCCGATGACCCCCGCTTTCGCCGTGGCGTAGGCGCTCAGGTTGTCCACCCCTCGCTCGCCGAAGATGGAGGTGATGAAGATCAGCCGGCCGCTCGTCCCTTCGGGCAGTTCTCGCAAGAACGTGCGTGAGGCGTAGAACGCGCCGCTCTGGTTCACGGCCTGGATGCGGCCGAACTCGGAGTCGGTGACCTTCTCGATCGGCTTCGCGAGCGCGAGGTCCGCGTTGTACACCAGGATAGTGGGCGCGCCGAATTCCTTGCTGATCTGCTTGTAGCCAACCTGGATGTTCGTTGGCAGCGTGACGTCCCAGCCTTGCGAGATGGCCTTCTGGCCCAGCCCCTCGACGGCTTTGGCGACCCGCTTCGCTTCCATCACTTCGTCGCCATCCATGGTAGCCGAGACGACGGCCACGTCCGCGCCGGCTTCGGCCAGGCCGAGCGCTATCGCGCGGCCCGCGGGGTTCGCACAGCCAACCACCAGCGCACGTTTGCCGGTGAGGTCGAAGCCGGGCTTCCGGTCCCACTCAGCCACGGGACACCTCCGCCGGCTCGTTCACGGCGTAGCCGGTTGGGGCGATGCCGCCGGTCAGGCCGCCACCGTCGATCACGAACGACTCCGCGGTGATGTACGCCGACGCGTCCGAGCAGAGGAATACGGCGAGCGGCCCAAGCTCCCAGGCTTCGCCCAGCCGCCGGGCGGTGATGAAGCGGCCCCGCTGCTTCCGCATCTGCTCCGCCTGTTCGTCGCGCGCGGGCTCCTGGGAGACGAAGCCGGGAATGATGCAGTTCACCCGGATGTTTTCGCCCACGAACTGTGCGGCGAGGCTCTTGGTCAGCGAAATGACACCCGCTTTCGCTGCGGCGTAGCCCATGGACTGGGGGTACGAACGGAGCGCGGTCCCGCTCGCCACGTTCACGATCACGCCTCCTTCGTTCTGCTTCAGGAAGTGGCGAACGGCCGCGCGCGAACAGTAGAAGGCGCTGTAGAGATTCACTTCGATGGTGTCATGCCAGTCTTCGTCGGCCATATCCTGCAAGCGGTCCCCGGCGCCCCTGCGGTCGCCGATGCCCGCGTTGTTCATCATGACGTCTAGACGGCCGAAGTGAGCCACCGTCTTTTCGATCAGCGCATCGCACTCCGCGCTGTTCTGCACGTTCGTCGGCACGATCAGCGGCTTCCGCCCGCACGCCGCTTCGATCTCGGCAGCCGCGGACTCGAGTTGGCTGACGGTACGACTGGCGATGCAGATGTCAGCGCCGGCTTCCGCGAGCGAGATGGCCATTGCCTTCCCGAGCCCGCGGCTGCCGCCAGTGACGATGGCGACACGGCGCGGCGGGCCATCAAGCCGGAGAGTTTCGAGGACCATGTGCAGCTCCAGTCGGCGAGGTTCGGGTGCATCATACGGCGGTCGCTGCCTCCGCTTCAGGCGACCCGGATACCGCCGATGACGAGCGTCAACGCCGCCACGAACAGGCGGTAGACCACGAACGGCATGAGCGTACGCGTGCGTAGGAAGCGCAGCAGGAAGTGGATCACCAGGAACCCAACGACCGCCGAGAACAGGAAGCCGATGAGCAGTTCGTTCGTCTCTTTCCCGCTCAGGCTTTCCAGGTCTTTCGCCTTCAACAACGCCGCCCCAACGAACGCCGGGGTCCCTAACAGAAACGCAAAACGCGCGGCCGAATCGCGCGTGAAATTGCGAAAAAGGCCCATCGACATCGTCGCGCCCGAGCGGGATACCCCCGGGAAGAGCGCGCACGCCTGCGCCGCACCAATCAGCACCGCGTCCAGCACGGTCACGCCGGTGATTTCGCGGTCCAGGCGGCTCCGCCGGTCGGCCACAAGCATGATCAACCCGACGGCCGCAAGCGCGATAGCCACCAGCCACGGCTGCCGCAGGTGCTCTTCGATCCAGTCATTGAAGAGGAACCCGACGATCGCCGCCGGTACCGACCCGAGCGCCAGCAGTAACAGCAGGTGGCTATCACCCGAGTATTCCGCAAGGCGCACCCGTTTGGTGGGCAGGTCGGTGAAGAACGAGCGCAACATCCGCCACCAGTCGGCCCAGAAGTACACCAGGAGCGCCAGCAGCGTGCCGCAATGCAGTCCCACATCGAAGGCAAGCCCCTGGTCCGGCCACTTGAACAGCGCCGGGACCAGGATGAGGTGGCCGGATGACGAGATGGGAAGGAACTCCGAGAGGCCCTGGACGATGCCGAGGATGGCCGCGCGAAGGTAGTCCATGCGGCCCCAAGGTGTCCCCGGGGCCTCTAACGGGCAAGATGCGAGTTAGTCGACCGAAGCGATCCGCGTGCAACGCTCGATCACCGGCCGGCCGGCGAGAAGGCCCCCGAGCTTCGCGCCCATCGCCTTCATGTGGTCGGTGATGCCGTGCGCCGCAAACGCGGCGTCGTCACGATAGGTCTCGTAGAAGATGAACATCGTCGGGTCCGAGTCCAGCACATGGAGTGAGTAGGTGGTGACGGCGCCGGCTTCGTGCGTCTTCACCTTCCCCACCATCTCCGAAAGCACGGCCTTCAGTTCGTTCTCCTTGCCGGGCTGGGCCTGCAGTTTTGCGATTACCGTAATCATTTCGAGCTCCTCCAGGGGTTGTCGCGCGAGTCTACCGGCAGGCCGCGTCGCTGGCACCTCGACAGCGTCGCCGGTACGATCTGCCGGATGCTGAAACGCATACCATCCCCGCGCGCCGAAGAGCTCGTTTCGGCCGCGGCAACAATGCCACTGAGCGACCCAAAGGTTGCCTACCCCGCCTGGTACCTGCATCGTTGGCACTTCCTTCCCGAGGGCTATCTCAGCCGCAGGAGCGCCGCCGGCTACGACCACGTGATCCGCAGGCTCTACAACCAGGGCCTCGAATCTCGCGTCATCCAGACGGTCGTGTCGGGTCTGAAGCGCGTTTCGCCGGACTCGTTGCTCGAGGTGGGCTGCGGCCCGGGACGCCTCCTCCGTGCCGCATCGTCAGCAGGCGTCGGGGATTACCGCGTCGGCATGGACCTCAGCCCCTACTTGCTCGAACGCGCGCGCCGGCGGCTCGGGCGCCAGGCCCGGCTGGTCCACGGCGACGGCCTCGCCATACCGTCCGAAGACGCCGCCTTCGATGCCTCGGTGGCCAGCCACTACGTCGGTCATCTGCCCGCCCGGATGCGCGCCGCCGCGGTCTCCGAGCTCTCCCGGGTGGTGCGTCCCGGCGGGCACATCTTCGTTGTCGACCACCGCTGGCACCCGTGGCCCGAACAGGCGAGCCTCAAACTCATCGAGACGATCTCCCACAACCTCGGCCTCGTCACCGTCCGCGTCTTCGAACGGCTCGACGTGCAGCAGGCCCCCGCGTGACCGCTCCCACGCCCGAACAACTGGCCCGCGTCGGCGACTGGATTCGCCGCGAGGCTGCCGCCAAGTCCCTCGACGAGATCCTCGCGTGGGTCAAAGAGCGCCAGGAGCAGCTGATCGCGTCCGCTCAGTCGCTTACCGAAGTTCAACTGCGGGCTGCGCCCTCCGCCGGCGAATGGTCGCCCCTGGAAGCCCTGAAGCACGTGGTCGAATGGAACTGCCAGGTGAGTGAAGACGTGTTGCACGCCTGCCTCACCGGCGAACGGCCCGGCAACCCGCTCCCCACCTTCGATGCAGCACTCGAGTCGTTAGTCGCACGCCAGCGTGAGACCCTGGAGTCCGTTTGGGCGCACGTCTCCGCGGCAGAGCCCGAAGCCTTCCTCGACCTGAAGTGGGAGCACCCGTTCTTCGGCATGCTCAACTGGCGCGAATGGTTCCTGTTCCTCGGGGTCCACTGCACGGATCATGCCAACCAGATTCGCGCCGCGAGCCCGGCGAGTGGCTGAGCCCCGGCCGTTGCGCATCGTCCACACGTCCGATGTCCACCTCGGCGCCTACGCGGGCAGCGGCGACGAAAAGTGGAACGCCAGGCGCGAACTCGTGGAACGCACCTTCGAGCGCGTCATCGAGCTCGCGAACGCCGTGAATGCCGACGCGCTGGTGATAGCCGGGGACTTTTTCGACAACGACCGCGTCCCCTCCGAGACCGTCCAGTTCGCCGCGGAAACGATCGCAAAGTTCGACGGCCAGACGTTCCTGCTGCCGGGAAACCACGACCCGATGGACCCGGGCAGCATCTACTGGCGCCATGACATGGAAGCGGCCGCCAGGCGGCTCACCATCGTCCGCGAGCACCGCGGCGAATTCATCGAGCCGGAGGGCATCGACGCGGTCTTCTGGGGCCGGGCTTACCTGGACACGGACTGGCACTTCAAACCGCTCGACGGCATCCCCCAGCGCCTCGACAACCGCTGGCACATCGCTCTCGGCCACGGCCACTTCGTCCGCGAGGGCGGCGAGATGCACCGCTCGCTGCTGATCAAGGACTCCGAGGTTGCTGCCGCCGCCGGGCACTGGGATTACATGGCGTTCGGCCACTGGGAGCCGCATGCGGACGTAAGCACTGGCGGCGTTACCGCGGTCTACTCCGGCGCGCCCATGCCGCTGAGCGATGCGAACCGGAAGGCCGGGATGGCCGCCATCGTTGACTTCGACGAATCAGGTGTCCGCTGGCGCATGCACCGCGTTGACCCTCGTCCGCCAGACGCACCGTGATGCACTGAACCGGCGGGCCGTGGTACCGTAATCGTTCGCGGCAGGGTAGCTCAGCTGGTCAGAGCGCACGACTCATAATCGTGAGGTCGGGAGTTCAAGTCTCCCCCCTGCTACCACTTGAAGAGCGGCTCTGGAGCACCTTCGTCCGGCCCTTGGGGTCCGCCGAACGCCCCGCTTACCTCCCCGTGAACCGCGGCTCCCGCTTCTCTGCGAACGACACCTGCCCCTCGCGACGGTCCTCCGAGAGCGCGAGCGTATTCAGCGCCATGCCCGAGAACTCCAGCGCGCTCTCGAAGTCCATGCCCTGCGTCTTGTAGGCGAGCATCTTGCCGAGCTTCTGCCCGAGCGGCGGGCCGGCCTCTACCGCGGACGCGAGTTCCATAGTCTTCGCCTCCAGCTCTTCCGGCGCCACAAGGTAATTCGTGAGCCCCGCGCCATGCGCCTCCTCGGCGGACATGAAGCGGCCCGTCGTCATCATCTCCATCGCCTTCCGCCAGCCGATCACTCGCGGAAGCGAATAGAACCCACCCAGGTCCGCGAACAGGCCGCGCTTCACATACGCCACCTGGAAACGGGCCGCGGTCGAAGCCACTGCCATATCGCAATGAGAGACCATGTCCAGCCCGGCGCCGACGCACACGCCGTTGATGGCTGCGATGACCGGCACTTCCAGGCGCTTGAGCGCGATGTAGGTCTCGGACTCGTTGCTGAAGAAGAGCCGCGCGCCCTCCAGGTCCGTGGCTGCTTCCGCGGCGGCGTACAGCAAGCCGTCACGGCCGCCACCGCTGAAGTCGGCGCCGGCGCAGAACCCTCGGCCCGCTCCCGTAATGACAACGCAGCGCACAGACCGGTCCGTGCGCGCCCGCTGCAACTCCGTCCGCAGGTCCGCGAACAACGTCATGCTCAGCGCGTTCAGCTTCTCCGGGCGGTTCAGCGTGACCCAGAGGATGCCGCCGTTGCCTCTCCGCTCCGTCAGGATCGTCTCGTAGGTCATCACGTACCTCCGGCTTCAAGCTGGCAAACAGAGAGGCCCGCGTTTCCGCGGGCCTCGTGGTTGACTCGTTGGTTATGCCCGGCTGACGGGTTTCCCGGCCGCCTTCTGGGCTTCGGCGTGCTGGTCGCGCGTGGCCTGGAAGGTCCACGGGGCGTAGGCGCCGTTCAGGTCCGTGATCGTTCCGAAGTTGGATTCGAACCAGTCGGCGTCCTTGAATTCGTGCGGGTCGTAGTTCACGCCCTTCGTGAGGACGATCGCGCTGCGGCTGTACCGGCCGCCCGAAGCGTTGATGCAGATGCCGCTTTCGTTGCACTGCGGGGACGAGAGGTAGGTCACGGCCGGAGCGACGTGCTCAGGGGCCATAACGACCGCGCGTTCCGCGTCGTTCGGGTCACGGCCGCCGAGGTTCTCCGTCATGCGCGTCTGTGCGCCTGGGGAGATCAGGTTGACCATGATGTTGTACTTCTCGCCTTCGATCTTGGCGACGTTCATCAGGCCGTACATGCCGGCTTTCGCCGCGCCGTAGTTCGCCTGGCCGAAGTTGCCCACGAGCCCCGACGAAGACGTGGCCATGACCACGCGGCCGTAGGCCTGCTGGCGGAACACCGGCCACGCATGGTGGAGCAGGTTGTAGCACTGCTTCAGGTGCACGCGAATGACCAGGTCCCAGTCGTTTTCGGCCATATTGTGCAGCGCGAGGTCTCGAAGGATGCCCGCGTTCGCGACAACCACGTCCAGCCGGCCGAAGGTGTCCATGGCCTGCTTGACCATGTTGTAGCAGTCTTCGTAACTGCCAACGTCGCCGGGATTGGCGACGGCATCGCCGCCCATCGCCTTGATTTCGTTGACCACCTGCTGCGCCGGCGTGTCGTCCTTTGAACCTTCGCCGGAAACGCTCCCGCCGAAGTCGTTGACGATGACTTTCGCGCCGTGCTTCGCGAGATCCAGCGCATAGGCGCGGCCAAGACCGCGGCCCGCGCCGGTGACCAGGGCAACCTGCCCATCCAATCGAACTGCCATAGAAAGCTGTTCCTCCAATGTGTTTCGCCCGCGCATCCTAAAGGAAACCGCACGTTTCGGCGCGGGGCCTCCACTCGGAAGGCAGGCCGCCGGGAAGAAGCGTAGGCTTCGCCCCACAAACTCGCAGGTGGTGCAGCCATGGAATTCCGCGACACACCCGAAGAATCCGTCTTCCGAAAAGAAGTGCGGTCGTTCATCCAGGGAAATCTCCCGAAGTCCCTCGCCGGTGTTTCCGCGTTCGAAGAACCGGACGACGAAGGCACCCGCAACGCCCTCCAGGAATGGCGTCGCGCGGTCGGCCGGCAGGGCTGGACGGCCCCACACTGGCCCAAGGAGTACGGCGGCGCGGGCATGAGCGTCACGGAACAGTTCGTCTACAGCGAAGAGATGGCCGAAGCCCGCGCCCCGCAGGTCGGCGGCTCCGGCGTCGGCATGCTCGGGCCTATCCTCATCCGCTACGGGACCGAGGAGCAGCAGAAGGAACACCTCCCCCGCATCACCTCCGGCGAAGTCCAGTGGTGCCAGGGCTACAGCGAGCCGGGCTCCGGGTCAGACCTCGCCAGCCTGCAGACGCGCGCCATCCGCGACGGTGACGATTATGTCGTGAATGGCCAGAAGATCTGGACCTCCGGCGCCCACCGCGCCGACTGGATGTTCATGCTCGCCCGCACCGACCCGGATGCGCCGAAACACCGTGGCATCTCGATGCTGCTCATGGACATGAAGAGCCCGGGAATCAGCGTCCAACCACTCATCACGCTGGCCGGTGACCACGTCTTCAACCAGGAGTACTTCGACAACGTCCGCATCCCCGCGAAGAACATCGTCGGCGAAGAGAACCGCGGCTGGTACGTCGGCGCCGCACTGCTCGACTTCGAGCGGAGCAATATCGCCGGCGCCATTGGGCACCGTCACTTCGTGAACGACATCATCGCGGCGGTGAAGTCGGTTCCCGCCAACTACGGGCTGGGCCACCGGCTCAAGAGCGTCCGCAACGAACTGGCCGACCGGACCATCGAAGCGGAAATCGCCCGGCTGATCTCCTACCGACTGATCTCCATCCAGAAGCGCGGCGGGGTCCCGAACTACGAGGCCTCGATGAACAAGAACTACGGCGCGGAGCTCGGCCAACGCATCGCCTCCACGGGCATGCATCTCCTGGGCATGCTCGGCGGGTTGCACCAGAACTCGCCGCTGGCGCCGATTAAGGGCCGGATAAACCACGCCTACCAGAGCAGCGTTGCCAGCACCATCGCCGCGGGCACGAGTGAAGTGAACCGGAACGTCATCGCGACGCGGGGTCTTGGCCTGCCGCGCAGCTAACGTCTGGTCAGCATTTGAGCAATGAAGAAGGCAGGGCAGAGTGCCCGGCCTTCTTCCGCGTGATGGGCCCGGAGCGCGCGTCCCGGAATACGGTTCACCCCCTGGGCCGGGCCAGCGCCTCCATGAGCGGTCTCGCGGCCGCCGTGTCCAGGTATTCGTTCATGCTCGAAATCTTGCCGTTGGACACCGTGGCGACTACGCAGACCGCGATGGTGAACGTTGTCCCATCGGGTGCGGTGCCACGGACGTTGTGCTCTTCGACAAACCCCTCGCCCGTGTCGTAGCGCACGGGGTTCTCGTAGCGAAAGTCGGGCGCCGCCGCCTTCACCGCCGCCGCGAACCGAAGCAGCGCCTTGAGCCCCAAAGGCTGGCCGCCGTTCTGACGCACCACGATGTCAGGCGCGCACAACACTGCCATCGCCTCCGTGTTTCCTGCCGCGGAAGCGGCGAAGAACTGCTGTGCGAGATCGAGGTTGAGGCTCACGGGTACTCCCTCCGTACAATCCGCACAGTCTACGAGCGCACCGCGGAGGTTTCATGGCAGGCGGGACAGTCCTTGTCGCGGGCGCATCGGGCCTTGTCGGGTACGCGGCGATGCGTCATTTCGCCTCCCGGCCGGAATGGACGGTGATCGGTGTTTCGCGGCGCGCGCCTCAGGACGTCCCGGGTGCGCGGTTCGTCGCCCTCGACCTCTCGGATGAGGAGTCCTGCCGCGCGGCAGCCAAAGGCTTCGGCGACGTCACGCACCTCGTCCATGCCGCCCTCCACGAAGTACCCGGCCTGTTCTCCGGCTGGGTCGAGGAAGAAGCCATCGAGCGCAACGGCGCAATGCTCCGCAACCTCTTCGAGCCGCTCAGCCAGGCCGCGCCGAACCTGGGCCACGTCAGCCTTCTCCACGGCACCAAGGCCTACGGCATCCACCACCCGTCTCTCGGCGCTACCGGCCTGCACGTTCCCTTGCGAGAGCGCGAACCGCGCCGCGAGCATCGCAACTTCTACTTCGTCCAGGAGGACTACCTCCGCCAGAAGCAACGGGGCGCCGCCTGGGGCCTCACCGTCTTCCGGCCGACGGTGATCTACGGCGACGCCTGGGGCAACAACATGAACCCTATCCCCGTCCTCGCCGCCTATGCCGCATTGCTGCGCGACGCCGGCGAACCGCTCCACTTCCCCGGCCGTCCCGGTCACCAGGGCCTCCGCGAAGCGGTCGACGTTGACCTCGTCGCCAGCGCACTCGGCTGGGCCGCCGAATCACCGGCCGCCGCCGGCGGGACCTTCAACCTGACCAACGGTGACGCGTTCATCTGGAGCAACGCCTGGACGGCAATCGCGGAGAGCATGGGGATGGAGCCGGGGGAGGATCGAGCGCTTCGGCTTGCCGAATACCTGCCCGCGCAGCAAAACCGCTGGGCCGCTCTCGTGCGAAAGCACCGCCTCCGAGCACCGGAGCAGATCCTCGACTTCGTCGGCTACAACTCCCTCGTCTACACGGACATGCTGCTCGCGGGGGCGCCCGCGCCCGCGAACCCTCTCCTCAACAGCACCATCGCGGCCCGCCAGGCCGGCTTCCACGATTGCATGGACAGCGAAGACATGTTCCGGAAGTGGTTCACGAAGCTCCAGGACGAGCGGGTGATCCCTCCGCGGTAGCTATCACTCCTAACTCGTGAAAGTCGGCGATCGTTCATCCGCGCGACCACGCGACCTGGACTCCCTCTCGCCGCGACGATAGGAGTCGGGAGACGGGGCCGGAGGTGAGGGCAGGTCCGCCGCGATACACCGCCAACTTCCTCAACTGAGTATGGGCCGGGCCTGGTCTCGAAACGGCGGCGGTCATGCGGGACCAGTGAGAATCCCTGCGCCCTTAGCCCGCCGCGCCCTCAGTGGACACCGCAACATCCCGGAAGCCCATCGAATAGAGGTCCGCGTACAGCCCGCCCAGCTCCATGAGCTCGTGGTGGTTTCCAACTTCGGCGATCTCGCCGCCGCGAAGGACGATGATCCGGTCGGAGTCCCGAATCGTCGACAGCCGGTGCGCGATGACGATGGCGGTGCGGCCCTCCATGACCTTCGCAATACCCGCCTGCAGCAGCGCCTCGGTCTGCGTGTCGATGCCCGCGGTTGCTTCGTCCAGCATCAGGATGCGCGGCGAAACGAGCAGTGCCCGCGCCAGGCTGATGAGCTGGCGCTGGCCGAGGCTGAGGTTTGAGCCCCCGGGAAGCACGCGCGTGTCGTAGCCTTTCGGCATCTGCGCGATGATGTCGCCGAGACCAACCGCCTGGGCAGCGGCCTCGACATCCGCGTCCGAAGCGCCGGGCCGGCCGAACGTGATGTTCTCACGCAGCGTACCCATGAAGATGAACGGGTCCTGGAGCACGATGCCCATCTGCCGCCTGAGCGATTGCATCGTCACCGTGCGGATGTCGTGCCCGTCGACCAGCACTTCCCCGTCCGTGACGTCATGGAACCGCGCGAGGAGGCTGATGATCGTGGACTTGCCGGCGCCGGTCGGCCCCACGAGCGCGATGTGCTCGCCGGCCCGGATATGCAGGTTCAGGCCTTTGATCACCTCGATGTTGTTCATCGCGTAGGCGAAACGCACGTCTTTGAACTCGACGTCTCCGCTGATCGTCTGGAGTTCCGTCGCGTCCGGCGCATCGGACACTTCCTGTGGCCAGTCCAGGATTTCGAAGATACGTTCGGCGGCCACCGTCGCCCGCTGCATGTTGGTGTACTGCTGCGTCATGTCACGAATGGGGTCGAAGAACCGGTTGATGTAGAGCGTAAATGCTACCAGGAAGCCGATTTCCATGGTACCGTCGAGCACCTTCGACCCACCCACGAAAATGGTTACAGCCAGGGCACAGGCTGCGATCAGCGCAACCAGCGGCTGCACGAGCGCCGAAACCTTTCCCGATTCGACATTCGCGTCCCGGTTCTCTTGATTGACCGCGTTGAACGAGCGCGAGTTGATCCGTTCACGGGAAACGCTCTGGATGACGCGCACGCCGGAAACGCTCTCCTGGATGGTCGCGTTCACCGTCGAGATCGTCGCCCGCGCCTGCAGGAACGAGCGCCGTGCGTAGCGTTGCCAGATCCACAGCGTCGCCGCCATCACCGGGACGCTGACCGAGACCAGCGCGGCCAGCTCCCAGTCCAGCACGAAGAGCGTGATCAGGATGCCGATCAGCGCGATGAGGCTCCCGAAGATCGAGATCATCCCGTTGCTCAGCACCTGCTGGAGCACCGTCACGTCGTTCTGCATGCGCGCCATCACGCGGCCCGTCTCGTTCTCGTCGAAGAACCGCAGCGAGAGGCTGCCAATGTGCTGGAAAAGGTCCGACGAAACCCGGTAGAGCGCGTGCTGCCCCACCCACGTCATCTGGTACACCTGCTGGTACGAGGTCAGCCAGAGCACCGTGTTGTTCGCCAGGAACGCCGCGCACATCACGTACAGGCGGGTCTCGTTTCCATCGACGATCGCGTTGATGGCCAGGCCCGGGATGAGCGGCGTGAGGATCGTTGCCAACGAATTGAGGACCAGGAACACCACCGAGAGGGCGATGCGCAGCTTGAACGGCGCGGCGTACTTCCACAGCCGCCCGATCACCCGCGGGTCGAACGCCTTGCCGAAGTCCTCCTCCGAAGAAGCGAGCCCCATGCGCTGGGCGGGCCCTCCGCCCATCCCGGCGCTGCTGCCGAGCGCGAGGTTCCGCGCAAACCCGGCGTTGCTTCCGAACATCATCCGGCGGCCTCCGTCGGCGCTTTCGCCGCGTCATCCTGGGGAGCAAGCTGCAGCCGGTAGATGTCCTGGTACAGGCCCATTTGCGTCACCAGCTCCTCGTGCCTCCCGCGTTGCACAATCCGGCCCTTGTCCACCACCAGGATCTGGTCCGCGGACTTCACCGTCCGCAGCCGGTGCGCGATGACGAACGACGTGCGCCCCTTCATCAGGTCGGCCAGCGCCTGCTGGATCAGGTATTCCGTCTCCATATCGACCGCGGACGTCGAGTCGTCGAGGACGAGCACCTTCGGGTCGAGCAGGAGCATCCGCGCGATGGCGATGCGCTGCTTCTGGCCACCGGAGAGGGTCATGCCTCGTTCGCCCACCCAGGTGTCGTAGCCATGCGGCAGCGAGGCGATGAACGAGTGCACCTGCGCCACCCGCGCCGCCGCTTCGATCTCCTCGTGCGTGGCGTCGGGCCGCCCGTAGGCGATGTTGTCCCGGATCGTCGCCGTGAAGAGGAACGCTTCCTGCAGGATCACGCCAACGTTGTGGCGGAGCGATTCGATCGTCGCCGACTTGATGTCCTGCCCGTCGATGCTGATCCGCCCGCCCGTCGCGTCGTAGAAGCGCGGCAACAGGTTCAGCACGGTGCTCTTGCCGCTGCCAGTCGGCCCCAGGATCGCGACGGTCTCCCCGGGGACGGCGTCGATCTCGATGTTGTGGACCACGTCGCCACGCTTCTCGTATCCGAACGAGACATCCTCGTAGCGGACGCGCCCTTCGCTGACCACGATCTCCCTGGCGTCCGGAGCTTCCTGGATGTCGGAGACGGTGTCGATGATTTCGAAAATGCGCGTGCCTGACGTCTGGGCGCGGGTGGCCGTGTTCACGAGGAAACCGAGCGTGCGCACAGGCGCTTCGATCTGTGTCCGGTACTGGATGAACGCCACGAGCGTGCCAATGGACATGGCGCCGTTCAGCACCAGGTGGCCGCCGTAGAGCAGCACCACCAGGTTCACCGCCCCCATGATGTACACGAGGAACGGCTGGTTGAAGGCGACAATCCGGTTCGCGGCGAGGCTCTTCTCTCGCACGCTCCAGTTGGCGGCCTGGAACTTCTCGAACTGCCGGTCTTCCTGCGCAAACGCCTTCACCACGCGGATGCCGGTGATGCTCTCCTGCAGCACTGACGTTTCGACACCGACCTGTTGCTGCACTTCGGCCCAGAGCGGCCGCGTCCGGCGTGACATCCGGATGGCAACGTAGGCAACCACCGGCATGCTCAGGAACACCACCACCGCCAGTTGCCAGTTCGCGAGGAACATGACCACCGAGATGGCGATGAACAGCCCCCCGGTCATCCCGATGCGCAGCAGCCCGAGACTCAGGAACTGCCGGCAGTTCTCCACGTCCACTGTGGCACGAGACATGAGCTGCCCGGTCTCCAGGTGGTCATGGAACGAGAAACTCAGGCCTTGCACGCGCTCGAAGAAGTCACGCCGGAGGTCGAACGCCACGCGTTGCGCGATGACCTCGCCCATGTAGCTCTGGACGTACTGGCACAGCCCTCCCAGCAGGTTGAACCCGACGATCGCGACCGCGCTGATGGCGAGCGTGCGCTTGTTCCCGCCGGAGATGCCCGAGTCTATCGCCCACTTCAGCATCCACGGCGTCAGCACGCCGAAGGCGATGGTCCCGGCGAGGCCGAGGTATCCGAGCGCGACGACTCCCTTGTGGTGGCGAAGGTAAGCCATCAGCCGGAACAGGATTTTCACCGCGCACGCCTCGCTGCCGGAGTCACGGGGACATCATAGCCATCCTTGACGTTAACGTAAAAGATAGTCTTTGGTTTCCGGCAACGAAAAGCCCCGCCATCCTGGCGGGGCTTTCGACGATGTGGACGTGTGCCCGCGGGTTAGGCCTTGACCTTCGAAAGGTCCTCGAGCCCCTTCGGGACGCGAGAGACCTGGACCTTCTTCGCCTCCGCGATGACGTGCTTCGCGCGTTCCCGCTGCTCCGGCGTGGAGCCCGGGAGACCCAGGCCGAGCCGTGCCGCGTACTCCCGCTTGTTCGCGATGAATTCGGGCAGCTTGTCGTAGGTCGAGGTCTGCGCGAACGTCCGCAACACCGATTCCGGGATGACCTTCTGCATCTCGGCCCACTTGCCCGCGAGGGACATCTCGTGGAGCTGCATGCCGAGCGACTTGAGCTCGTGCACTTCGAAGACTTCGTGGTAGCTCCGGGTGGACCCGTAGAACGAGATCGGCTGGCGCAGCCGCTCCAGGCCCTGCTCGATCTCCGACTCCGTCTCGCCGAAGACGGTGAACCCGCCGCCGCTAATCTCGATGTCGGACCAGGTGCGGCCACTGCGCTTCAGGCCGATCGCCACGTTCGGCAACACCACTTCGCGCATGTACTTGTCCGTCATGAAGCCGTGCGGCATCACGATATCGGCCACTTCGCCCGAAACCCGCGCCATCGCGTCACCGACGAGGGCGAGGCCGATCTTCGGGTCAGGGTAGTCGATCGGGCCGGGATTGAAGTTCGGCGTCATCAGCGTGAAGTGGTAGAACTTGCCGACGTAATCCGGCTTCTCGCCGGTGCGGAAGCTCTTCCAGACGGCCCGCATCATCCGGATGTATTCCTTCATCCGCGTGGCCGGCGCGCCCGGCCAGTCGACCGAGAAGCGGTTCTGGTTGTGGCCCTTCACCTGCGAACCCAGCCCAATAGAGAACCGGCCCTGGCTCATGTGCTGGATGTCCCAGGCCTCCATGGCGAGGACGGTGGGGCTGCGCGGGAAGGCGATGGTGACGCTGGTCTGCACTTCCAGCTTCGTGGTGTTCGCCGCGGCCAGCGTCGCCGCGAGCATCGAGTCGTGCGACGTCTCGGGAGTCGAAGCGAAGTCGTAACCGAGTTCCTCGGCGTTCTGCGCCTGCTGGGCGACGTTGGTGAGCCAACCGCCGCCGAATCCTGAACCAACCTTCAACGGGTTCCTCCTGGCCACGGGGCAATCGTGGCGTTGTTATGCACGCGGGAGTCTACAGGGGGAGGAGTCCCCATGCATGGAGCGGACGATGAACTGCTAATCGACCTTATGTGCACGAATCCCGCGCGCCCTAGCGAACCATCCAACCAGTAACGAAGACCATGGCGACAGGAACGGCAATAACCACCACGCTCAACGCAACTGCAAGCGCGCGCCGAAACCACTTCGACCAGCCTGAGTGCGAAGCCGACTCATCGACGAGCGACAGAAGCAAGGGAACGTGCGAAAAAGCGGCACCCAGGGGATCCAAACTAGGCATGAAGCCTCCGAGCACGCGTCCATCACCGCGTCGTCTCGGGGCTGTCAGCGCCCTCTGGTCGAATCAGCGGTGCGGCTCGCGAGCTGATGGGCCTGCGTATGCCGATCGGGGGGAAACCACCCGACATGTGTGGATCTGCGTCATTGAATCTGCGAGGGCCACACACCACCCTTCACTCTCAATCATACAGGATCCAACCGTTGTTCCGCCGAGTCGAGCCATGAGCGCCTTTAAGACAGGCCCATCCGCCCAATCCAAAATCCCCAATCGCTTCCCACTCTTCCCTTTACGTCAGAGTTGCCAGCCCGTACTCTTCCGTCATACATCGCTGTACAAAACGGAGAATCGCCTTGGACTTTAAGGACACCCCGGAACAGGCGGCCTGGCGCCAGGAAGTCGCTACCTTCCTCGCCACCGAAAAGCCGAAGTCAGACCCTGACGCGAGCCAGCAGGAAATGATGGAGCGCATGCGCTCCATCGGCCGCGAATGGCGGGAGAAGCTCTCCGCCAAAGGCTGGGTGGCCCCCGCCTGGCCCAAGGAGTACGGCGGAGCCGGTCTCGGCGTGATGGAGCAGTTCATCATGAACGAGGAGTTCGCCGAAGCCCGCGCGATGAACGTCGGCGGCATGGGCACCTCCATGATCGGACCCACCATCATCATCCACGGCAACGACGACCAGAAGAAGGAGCACCTCGGCGCCATCCTTCGCGGAGAAGTGCAGTGGTGCCAGGGCTATAGCGAACCGGGCTCCGGCAGCGACCTCGCCAGCCTCCAGACCCGTGCCGTCCGCGACGGCGACGACTTCGTCATCAACGGCCAGAAGATCTGGACCTCCGGCGCGCACAACGCCGACTGGATGTTCATGCTCGCGCGCACGGACCCGGACGCGCCGAAGCACCGCGGCATCACCTACTTCCTCATGGACATGAAGAGCCCCGGCGTCACCGTCCGGCCGCTGGTGAACCTCGCCAACAACCACATGTTCAACGAGGTCTTCTTCGAAGATGTCCGCGTCCCGGCCCGCAACGTCCTCGGCGAAATCAACCGTGGCTGGTACATCGGCACCACCACCCTGGACTTCGAACGCTCGTCCATCGGCAACGCCGTAGGCCAGCGCCAGACCCTCGAGTACTACATGAAGTTCTGGAAAGAGAACCAGGGCAAGGCCGTCACCGGCAGCGCCAGCGTCAAGGCGAAGGACGAGTTCACGGACCGCTGGATCGAGGCGTCCGTCGCCAAGATGCTCAGCTACGTCGTCATCACCATCCAGAAGAACGGCCGCGTCCCGAACCACGAGGCGTCGATCGCGAAGCTGTTCAACACCGAGCTCAGCCAGCGCATCGCCCGCACCGCCATGAAGATGACCGGCACCAACGGCCTGCTCCTCGGCCGCGAAGCCCCGATGCGGGGCCGCGCGCCACAGAGCTACATGCAGACCGTCTCCAGCACCATCGCCGGCGGCACCAGCGAAGTGCAGCGCAATATCGTCGCCACCCGCGGCCTCGGCCTACCCCGCGCATAAGGACCACCAGGGTCGCGAAACCCGCGAACAACGAACGAGGCCCGGCAAAGCCGGGCCTCTTCGCGTGGCTTGAGCTCTTCTGCCTAACACGGTCGCTGCCACCTCGACCCGCTCGCTCCCGCGCCGGATCCATCTGCAAGCGTCTCCCCTCTCCACGCCGTGGAGAGGGGCCGGGGGTGAGGTCACTTACCGAATCACGTCCCCGCCGGCGCCGGAACAGGCTGCAGCCCCCGGGCGCCCGGGTAGAAACGGTCCTGGCCGATCGTCGCCTCCCAGTTCTCGAACAACCAGTCGATGTCGAACGCCGGCTTGCGGCCGACAAGCACCCGTTCCTGCACTGGCTCGTGGTAGACACTGATGCGGTGCCCGCCCGCGCCGAAAATCCTCCCGGTGACCGCGCCGCCCTCGTCTGACCCCAGCCACGCCGCGATCGGCGCGATGTTCGCGGGATCCATTGGGGTGCCCGCCGCCGCCAGGCTTGGCGCGGAGGCGCCCCGGTCCACCGCACGCCCGCGGTCGGTCATGCGCGTTGACGCCAGCGGCGCGATGCAGTTCGAGGTCACGTTGTACTTGGCCAGGGCCTGGGCGTTCGAGCGCATGAGCCCCAGCTTGCCGGCGTGCGCCGCCGAGTAGTTCGGCTGGCCCGCCGAACCGAAGATGCCCGCGTCCGAAGTGAAATAGATAATCCGCCCGCCGTTCATGGAGGTGCGCCAGTAAATCGAAGCGAACTTCGTCGGCGCGAAACATCCCCGCAAATGCACGCGGACGACCTCGTCCCACTCGTCTTCGGTCATGTTGAAGATCATCCGCTCACGCAGGATGCCGTGGGCGCAGACCAGGATGTCGAGCTTGCCGTACGTCTCCAGCGCGAGCCGCACCACGCTCTCCGCAAAATCGAGGTCCGCGATGTCCCCGGCTATACCGACTGCTTCGGCGCCGAGTGACCTCGCATTGGCAACAACTGCGTCGACTCGCGACGAATCGATCCCGGTCCGGCCTTCGACGTCCCCACCGGTGTCCGTTATGACGAGCTTCGCGCCCTGCTTTGCGTAGAGCGCGACGATATTCGAACCAATGCCACCGGCGCCACCGGTGACAATCGCGACTTTGCCTGCGAGATGCTGCGCCATCAGAGTGCTCCGTCCTACGGGAAGTGAGGCGGCGTCTTCGGCCATTGGCCGGCGCCGAGCGTCGAAGGCATGACCTCGAACAGGGTGTCAATGTCCCACGCCGGGTCTTCGTAATAGATGGACGCTTCCCACTGGGGCTCGCGCCACATCGTGATCTTGTTGCCGGTCGCCCCGATGACTCGCCCCGTGACCGATCCACCGGCGTCCGAGGCGAGATACACGATCGGCGGCACCACGTTGTAGGGGTCCATCGCCGTCCCGGCAGCGGAGAGGCTCGGCGCCGGGCCATCCGCGTTCACGGCCCGCCCTCGGTCGGTCATGCGAGTCGAAGCCCCGGGCGAGATTGCGTTGGCCGTCACGCCGTAGCGCCCCAGCGCGTTCGCACACGAAAGCATCAGGCCGATCTTGCCCGCGTGCGCCGCCGAGTAGTTCGGCTGGCCCGCACCCCCGCGAATCCCGGCCGACGACGAGAAGAAGATGAGCCGCCCGCCCTGGCGCGTGCTGCGCCAGTAAATCGACGCGAACTTCGTCATTGCGAAGCAGCCCTTGAGGTGGACTCGGACCACTTCGTCCCACTCTTCGGCGGTCATGTTGAAGATCATCCGTTCGCGCAGGATGCCGTGCGCGCAGACGAGGATGTCGAATCTGCCGTAGGTGTCGAGTGCCAGCCGGATCAGACTCTCCGCGTACTCCATCGTCGCGACGTCGCCGACTGAGCTGACGGCTTCGCCGCCGGCCCGCGTGATCGCCTCCACGACACTGTTCACGCGTGAGGGGTCGGCGCCCATTCGCCCTTCGACGTCCGCCCCGGTGTCCGCCACCACGACTTTCGCGCCCTGGGCGGCAAAGGTGCGGCAGATCTGCGAACCCATGCCCCCGGCGCCGCCCGTGACGATTGCGACTTTGCCCTCGAGGTGTTTGCTCATGACGCGCGTGACACTACCGAGCGCCGCCCAGGTCGGCAAGCCCCATCCGTGCGAAAGCGCGACACCAGAGCCTTGTGCGCCGCGCCGCCGTTAATCGGGGGTTAAACGAGCGCCCATACCTTGCAATCGAAGCTTCTGAACAACACGACACACCAGAGGGGTGAGACAGAACAATGCTTCGAACCTGGAAGAAGGGGACATGGGTGCTCGCCGCGGCGGCACTGCTCTCCACCATCGCCCTCGGGGCGGCCGCGTGCGGCGACGACGATGACGACGCGGCCGATACCCCGACAGCGGCGGCCAGCACCTCCAACAGCACGGTCGCCGGTACGCCGACTCAGGCCGGCATAGCCGCCAACATCGGCAAGGAAGACTCGGCCAACCTCACCGGCGCCGGCGCGACGTTCCCCGCGCCGATTTACCAGGCCTGGTTCGACGACTACAACAAGGATGTCGCGAAGAACGTCAAGGTGAACTACCAGGCAGCTGGTTCCGGTGGTGGCATCCAGCAGTTCACCTGCCGGCACCGTCGACTTCGGCGCCTCCGATGTCGGCATGACCGATGCGCAACTCCAGGCGGCGCCTGACGCCCAGCTCCTCCCGACCGTCCTCGGGGCGGTCGTGGTGACGTACAACGTCCCGGAGCTCAAGAGCCCGCTGAAGCTCGACGGCGCCACCCTGGCGAACATCTACCTCGGCAACATCAAGAAGTGGAACGACGCCGCGATCACTGCCCTCAACTCCGGCGTTTCGCTACCGGATAAGGACATCCAGGTCACCTATCGCTCAGATAGCTCCGGCACCTCGGGGGTATTCACCGACTACCTGAGCAAGGTCAGCGACGAATGGAAGACCAGGGTTGGCCAGGCCACGGCGCCGAAGTGGCCGGTGGGGCAGGGCGGCCAGGGCAACGACGGCGTGACCAACGTCGTGAAGCAGACCCCCTACGCCATCGGCTACGTCGAGCTGACCTACGCGAAGACGAACAAGCTCTCGTTCGTTGACATGAAAAACAAGGCCGGGAAGTTCGTCACCCCGTCCGTCGAGGCAACGAGCGCGGCGGCCGCAAGTGCCACGCTCCCCGCCGACTACCGTCTGTCCATCACCAACGCCGACGGCGATGCCGCCTACCCCATCTCTTCCTTCACCTACCTCATCCTCCCCAAGACCAAGGGCAAGTGCACGCAGCAAACGCCGCTGGTGGACATGCTCTGGTGGGCCTACCACGACAAGGCGGCGCAGAGCACCATCACGGAGCTCAACTACGCACCACTTCCCTCCACCCTCCTTCCCAAGATCGAGACCACGCTGAAGTCGCTGAAGTGCGACGACGGCGCCAAGAACAGCCTCAAGGGGACTTGAGGCCACGAGAACACTGCGCTCTTTCGGTTAGGATTTCGCCTCGCTGCCGGTACTCGGCGGCGAGGCGTAGTCACGAAACGAAGGCCACCAAGGAGCAATCACTCATGGCACTCGGCTCCGTTTCCAGGCCAAACAAGCGGGCGTCAATCAGCCTTCACAACCGGCTGAAACCCGGTGACTGGCTGTTCAACACGCTCACCGGCGCCGCCGGGCTGGTCGTCGTGCTGGTCATCATTGGGCTCTTCTACGAGCTTGCCCGCGAGGCATGGCCATCCATCACGGCGAACGGCGTTTCGTTCCTCTGGAGCACCGACTGGAACCCCTCCGCGCAGGTCTTCGGCGTCGGCGCGTTCATCATCGGGACCATGGTCACGTCGATCTTCGCGCTCATCTTAGCCACCATCATCGCGGTCCTCGTGGCACTGTTCCTGGTCGAAATCGCCCCCAGCTATGTGGCCCGTCCGGTCTCCTACCTGGTCGAACTGCTCGCCGCCATTCCCTCGGTTGTCTACGGGCTCTGGGGCATCTTCGTCATGGGTGTGTTCATCCGCGATCACCTCGGCCCGACGATGGTCACCTACCTCGGCTGGATACCGCTCGTGAACGGCACGCCGCTCATCACCGGTCTCTTCTCGGCCTGCATCATCCTCACCATCATGATCCTGCCGACCGTCATGGCGGTCTCCCGGGACGTCATCGCCGCGGTCCCGCGCAGCCAGCGCGAGGGCGTCCTCGCACTCGGCGCCACGCGCTGGGAGATGATCCGGATGACCGTGCTGCCCTACGCGCGGTCCGGCATTCTCGGCGCGTCGATCCTTGGCCTTGCCCGCGCCGTGGGCGAAACCCTCGCCGTCACGCTCGTCATCGGCAACAGCGTGAAGATCCCGGACAACATCTTCTCGCCCGCCTACACCATGGCCAGTGTCATCGCGAACCAGTTCCCCGAGGCCACGTCGCTGCACCGCTCGGCCCTCATCGAAGTGGCGCTCATCCTGCTGATGATCACCTTCGTCATCAACGTCATCGCCCGGCTCCTGGTCTGGAAGGTGACCGGCGGCCAGCGGGTGGTGGTGCAGGAATGAGCCTCGCCCAGCACTCCCCCATCCTTACCCGGACGGCGGGCCTCTACCGGCGGCGCAAGCTCGTCGACCAGGTTATGACCGGCGCGATGATCACCGCCGCCTTTCTCGCCGTCATCCCGCTCTTCCTCATCCTCTTCTACCTGCTCAAGGAAGGCATTCCCGGCCTCAGTTGGGCGCTCCTGACCGAAGAACCGACCCGCCCGGGGCGCGAAGGCGGCGGCGTCCACAACTCGATCATGGGCAGCGTTCTCATGGTCGGCATGGCGCTCGCCATCGGCGTGCCGGTCGCCATCGGCTGTGGCATCTTCCTCTCCGAATTCGGCCAGAACCGTCTTGGCAGCTACATCCGGTTCGTGATCGAAGTCATGGCCGGCATCCCCTCCATCACCGTTGGTCTGTTCGTCTACAGCCTCGTCGTAGTCCGCCAGGGCCACTTCTCGGCGCTCGCCGGCAGCCTCGCCCTGGCGATCATCCTCGTGCCCATCGTTGCCCGAATCACCGAAGAGATGATGCTGCTCGTGCCGCGCTCCATCCGCGAGGCGAGCTATGCGCTCGGCGCCCCGCGCTGGCGCACCGTCCTCCGCATCGTCTTCCCCACTGCCCTGCCGGGCATCATCACCGGCATCATGCTCGCGCTCTCCCGCATCTGCGGCGAGGCAGCGCCGCTGCTGTTCACCGCGCTGGGCAACCAGTTCTACTCAACCGACATCACCGCGCCCATGGACTCCCTCCCGCGCCGGATCTACGTCTATGCCACCGGCCCCTACGACTACTGGCATGACCAGGCCTGGGCGATGAGCCTCATCCTCGTCACCGTCATCCTCGTCATCAGCCTCGTGGTGCGCACGCTCTTCGGCGCGCGCGTGACGGTCCGGCAATAGGAGTTCCAATCACCATGACGAACCTTCAGACTGAAGAGAAAGAAATCACCCGGGTACCAAGCGTGACGATCCACCCCACCGTCTCGGTCGCCCCAGAACACGCGTCCATCACCGAAGCCCCCATCGCGATCAGCGCGCAACACGTTTCGGCCTATTACGGAGCCAAGCGGGCCGTCACCGACATCTCGATGGAGATCCGGCGCAACTCGGTGACCGCGCTCATCGGACCGTCGGGCTGCGGGAAGAGCACCTACATCCGGACGTTCAACCGCATGCACGAGTTCGCCCCGAACGCGCGCGTCGAAGGCACCATCCTCCTGGAAGGCGACAACATTTACGCCCCCGGCGTCGACCCCACCCGCGTCCGCCAGCGCATCGGGATGGTGTTCCAGAAGCCGAACCCATTCCCCACGATGTCCATCGCCGAGAACGTCGCCGCCGGCCTCCGCTTCATCGGCGTGAAATCGCGTTCCGAGATCGGCGACCGCGTCGAGCATTCGCTCAAGCTGGCGGCCCTCTGGGACGAAGTGAAGGACGACCTGAAGAAGCCCGGCATGGCACTCTCTGGCGGCCAGCAGCAACGGCTCTGCATCGCCCGAACCATTGCCGTTGAGCCGGAAGTCGTCCTCATGGATGAGCCCTGCTCCGCACTCGACCCCATCGCCACGCTCAAGATCGAGGACCTTATGCGCTCCCTCGCCGAGAGCTTCACGATCGTCATCGTCACGCACAACATGCAGCAGGCCGCCCGCGTGTCCGACTACACGGCGTTCATGCTCACCGACGAGAAGATCACCGGCCAGCTCGTCGAGTACGGCCCCACCCAGGAACTCTTCACCACGCCCAAAGACAAGCGGACGGAAGACTACATCAGCGGCCGGTTCGGCTAGCCCCGGAGGGCGTAACGGTGCCACGCGACCTGTTCAACGCGGAACTGCGCCAGATCCAGGATGACGTCCTCATCCTCGGCTCCATGACCGAGAAGGCGGTCCTCGACGCCATGCAGGCGTTGCGTGACGGCGACGCCGCCTGGTCACGAAAGATCATCGAAGATGATGCCCGGATCAACCGGAAACGCTTCGAAATCGAAGACCGCAGCATCTTCGTCATCGCATCGCAGCAGCCGCTCGCCACCGACCTCCGCACGCTCACGAGCGTGCTCTACATCATCACGGACCTGGAACGCATTGGTGACCACGCGGAGGGGATCGCGCGGATCAACCTCATGCTCGAAGACGAGCCTTTGCCCCGCCGCCTCGGTTACATCCCCGCCATGGCCGACCGCGCGGTCGCGATGCTTCGCAACAGCCTCAAGGCCTACATCGAGCACGATGTCGACGCAGCGCGCCAGATCTGCGACGCCGACGACGAAGTCGACCGGCTGCAGGACAGCGTTTACGACGAGTGCTTCAAGGCCATGATTTCCAACCCCGCCAGCGTCCAGCGCAACACCTATCTGATCTGGTGCGCGCACAACCTCGAACGCATCGCCGACCGCTGTACGAACATCTGCGAACGCGTGGTCTACACCGCCACGGGCCAAATGGATGAGTTGAACGTCTCTAAGTACTAAAGCTGCGGGAGCGCGCGCGACATCCGGCGCAGTTCCCGCGCCCGTTGCCTGGCCCCGGGCGCGAGCATCTCCAGCGCCGCCCAGAATGCCGGGCCATGGTGCTTGTGCTGGAGATGCGTGAGCTCGTGCAGCACCACGTCTTCCACCAGCGACTCCGGCAACATCATCAGGCGCCAGCTCAGGCGAATCGTCCCGTCCGCCGCACAACTGCCCCATCGGCTGCGCTGCGTACACACCAGCACGCCGGCTGGCTGCAGGCCGGTGGCCCGGATCAGACGGTCGGCCACGCCCGGGAGCAGTCGCGCGCCCTCCTTGCGATACCACGCGGCTACCGTTCCAGACAGGACATCGGCGATGGCCGTGCCTTCGAGACTCTCCGGCAGAGTGACTTCCAAGACGTCGCCCGCTCGCCGGACAGTGCAACGCCGTCGCGTGGCTACGGGACGGACGCTGAGCCGGAGCGATCCACCGAGGTACGGCAGTTCGCCGCCATCTTCGATCGCGGGGCGGCGCTGTTGGGCAGCCAGTTGCCGCCCGATCCACTCACTTCGCAGCTCCAGCGCGTTTCGAATGAACGCGACCGGCGTCCCCTCGGGGCTTCGCACCACGATTCCCCCGCCGCCCACCGAAAACGACACCGTCCTCGTTCTCCGGGAGCTTCGGACGATCGTTACCGGGACGGGCGCGCCATCGATCACCAAAGAGAGAAGGCCCGCGTCGGCGGGCCTTCCCTTCGTCATCGGCCGAAGAGCTTCGTGATCTTGGATGCCGCGTCGCCAATCGGCGAGTCATCCCCCAGGAGCTCCGTGACCTTCTCGGGGTTCTCCTTGAGGAATCCGACAACGGCGTCCGCCGCTTTCGCCGCCGTGGCCGGATCGATACCGGCGCGTTCCGCAATCATCTTTGTCAGTTGGTCCTGGATGGCCATTCGAAGTCCTAGTAGCTGACTTTCGCCGGGAGCGTCTTCGCTTCCGCGACCCACTTTTCGACTTCGCCGGCGGTGGGGGTGCGGCGCACGAGCTTCTTCGCGGCGTTCAGCTCTTCCATTTTCGCGTGAAGGTTGTCCGCGCGCCGGGTGGCGAGTTCCTTCACCGTGTCCACGCCGGCCGCTTCCAGTAAGTCCGAGTACTCGGAGCCGACGCCGTTAATCCTCATGAGGTCCGCGCGGTTCACCCACTCCAGCACTCGCTGCGTGGTCAGCCCGGTCTTCTCAGCGATGTTCTTCCGACCGGTCGGCGAGCCACCTTCGTCGAGGAGCTTCTCGACGGTGCCGATGCCGGCGCCTTCGAGAGCCTTCGCGTACGTCTCGCCGATTCCTTCAATCTCGATGATCTTGGTCATACAAAGCCTCCTTGCGAGCGGCGGCGGGTGTGCCAATCGCTGCGCAGCATTGTAATCCCAAATCTTCGTAACACTCACGAAACCTCTCAAATCGGTGACTCCTGGATCCCATGGCGTGCCTCGCGCGCGACGACGCACAATGTCCGCGTGCCGTCCATCACCACCCACGCGTCCTACGACGACGTCCCCTACGAGGCAGGCCTGTCTCCCCGCACACACCCACAGACGGCGGCCGTCATCGGCCAGCTCTTCGGCCTGCAGCCCGCCGCCGTGGCCTCCGCCCGCGTCCTCGAAATCGGCTGTGGCCCCGGAAACAACCTGCTGCCCATGGCTTACTCGCTCCCCGGCGCGTCATTCGTCGGGATCGATCTCTCCGCCCGTCACATCGAAGCGGCCGCCGAAAGCGCCGCGCGCCTGGGGCTGCGGAACGCCCGCTTCCTCGAGGCTGACATCCGCGACTACGTCCCGGACCAGGCATTTGACTACATGATCTGCCATGGCGTGTTCAGCTGGGTTCCACCCGAAACCAGGACCGCCATCCTCGAGACCTGCCGGCGAGCGCTCAGCCCCCAGGGCATCGCCTATCTCAGCTACAACGCAATGCCCGGCTGGCACGTTCGCGGTGCCTTCCGGGAAATGCTCCGCGCTCACGCCCGGTTCTTCCCGACACCCCGTGAGCGCGTGGAACAGGCGCGCGCGTTCGCCTCATTCCTCGTGGACTCCACGTCGCAGCTCACCAGCGGGTCGAGCTACAACGCGGCCTACCACACGATGCTGCAGGAGGAGCTCAGCATCATCCAGCGCTTTCCTGATTTTTATGTCATGCACGAACACCTCGCCGACGACAACCATCCGCTCTACTTCCTCGACGCCCTCGACGAAGTCTCCGCTCACGGGCTCCGCTACCTCGGAGACGCCAACTTCTCCACGATGCTCACCGAAAACCTCCCGCGTGACGTTGCGCAGAAGCTCGATGCAATCGCGCCCACCCGCGAGCTCATCGAGCAGTACCGCGATTTCGTGGTCGACCGGCACTTCCGAGAGTCGCTCCTGGTGCGGGATGATGTGCCGCTGGACGGGCAACTGGACACCCGTGCGGTACGCCACCTCGCGGCCAGGGCGGTACTCACCACGACGCAGGAGGGATCCTGGAACATCCCCCAGGCCGCCGGGTTGCATCGCCGCGTGGAGTCGCCGCTGGTCGTGGCCATCCTGGAGGCGCTGGCCGACGCCATGCCGCGCAGCCTCACGTTCGACGAGCTACAGAGCACGCTGGCGAGTCCCGCCTGGCCAGCCGGCCTGGCCGTCGAGGACCGCGCGGACCATCTCGCTGCGGTGCTTCTTTCGCTGTTCGCCTCCGACGCGGTCGAACTGCGATGCTGGGAGCCGCTTGTCGCCCGCAACGTCGGCGAGCGGCCGCGCGTGTTTCAGCCGGCAGCGGTGCTCCGTACCGAGCTCGGCGTCCCGAGTCCCCATCACACGCTGCTTGGCTTCGATTCCGCCACGCTCTGGCTGCTGCCGTACGCGGACGGCACGCGGACGGTCGCCGAACTGGCGGACATCCTGAACGAGCAGGTAGAGCAAGGCGTGGTCTCCGTCGAACGGGCGGACGCCGCGAACGGCCCGAGCACGAGCCTCACCGAAGACGTGGTCACCGACGCCCTGGAGCAGCTCAGACGGGCGGGGATGCTCGAAGCCGGTCCACCATCGCCTGCAGTTCCTCAATAGTCACGCCGCCCGGTTGTTCGCCGCTGGACGCCATCCGTGTCGCCGTTCGACGGATCACCGTGTTGTACGGCGTCGCGACGCCGTGCAGCTTCCCCAGCAACTCGATCTCGCCGTTCAGGTAGTCCACCTCGGTGGTCGCCTGCCCGCGAAGCACGCTCTGGAGCGTGGAGCTGGCGGACCGGGCCTCGCCACCCACCGGCGCCGCCTTATAGAACGCAGTCACCCGCTCGGCGTACTCCGCGGGCGAGGTCGACCGGATGCCGGCCGCTGCATACACCGCCATTGCCTCTTGCCGGGCGTTTTCGACGAATGCCCCCAGCGCTCCGGAGGCGGCCCAACCCGGCTGCCCGGTGATCACTTCCACACCGTTGCCCAGGTTCAGCACGAGTTTCCGGTACTTCAAAGCCATCACGTCGGCAGTAGCGGCGGCGTGGACACCGGCGGCCGCGAGAGCGTCGCAAACCGCGGTCGCTGTGGCGTCGACAGAACCAGGGTACCTGCCGGAATGCAAGCAGCCGCTGAGCGGCACGGCCGACGCGATCACCTCGCCCGGCACGAGGAACGTCGCCGGAAGTGCCACCAGGGTCGCGTAGACGTTTTCGAATCGCCGCGCGGCAAGACGCTCGTTTTCGACGCCGTTCTGCGCGCAGAACACCGGCGCCCCGGTCCCCGCGGCCGCTTCGAGGTCGCGAAGCGCGGGCTCGGTGTCCTGGGTCTTCATGGTCAGGAAGACGTGTTCGTCGCCGGTCCAGCGCACCTCGGCCGGGTGTCCCACCGCCTCGATGTCGATCGCGCGTTCGAACTCCGGGGTGCGCAGCAGCAGGCCGCGTTCGCGGATAGCCTCCAGGTGCGCCCCGCGGCAGATCAGGACCACGTCGTGTCCCGCGAGCGCCAGCCGCCCGCCGATCGCCCCGCCAATCCCACCCGCGCCGTAGATCACAAACCGCATGCCGCCGTCCCCCGCGAATCCGTAGTCGGTGGAGAGCGTAGCACGGCCACTGGACGATTCAGACGGCGCCGACACCCCCGGATTGGCCTGTTCGCTGACCGCGGCGCAGCAACGGTTCACCCGCCACCTGGACGATCACCAGCCCGAGGCCGGCGAACAACACGAAGTCCCCGAGCGAGTAGATGTTCGTCCCGTAGACCGGCAGCGTGACGATGTACCGGTCAGAGAGCGCGAAGAAGTGGATATCACCGCGGTCGAGGACCACGTCCTTGCCGTGGTTGGTTTGCTTGCCGACATCGTCTCGCGTGACCTCGGGGAAGGCGCCTGAGCGTTGCAGGATGGCGTAATCGATGGGCATCGAACCGCTGTGGAACGCCATCGGGACGAGGTTCAGAAGGATTCCCAGGGCCACCAGCCAGGCACCCCAGAGGCGTCGCAGTTTCAACGCCAGCAGGGCGAGCACGACAGTTGTGCTGAAAAACAGAACTTGCCGGAAGGCGCCTGCCGCTCCCCCGGTGCCGATATTCGAAATGGCCACCTGCTGCGCGACGAAGATGGCGGCCGCAATGGCGAGGACAAGCGAATCGCCCGCACGGCTTGCCGTACGGGCGATCATGGTTGGTGCTTCTTGAAGGAAAGCCAACCCGAAGGAAGGCTTACCAGGACTGGAACGGAGCAGCGCCGGCAAGTGCGATGGTGGCAAGGGCAGCCACGGAGACGAGTGCGGAAATCAAGCGAGCCATTTGGAAAGTCCCTCCAGCCAGGAAGTGATTGCTGGGCGGGACTGTACCGGACGGGTTCTCGCGAATCTCTCACGAACGAGATGCTCGCTATACGGCGACGCCGGCCGCGATAGCGGACCGCAGATCCCAGAACCGCGCCGGCAGTTCCTCGCCGATTTCCTCGCTGTACTCGTGGGAATACTCGTCGATGAACCGGAGCGCCTGGACAACCTGGCCGGCCCGGCTGCGGTACTGCGCGAACTGGTATGCCGCTTCCTCGTTGAAGCGGTTCGCCTTCAGTACGCGTTCCATGCAAAGGGCTGCCGATTCGTAGTCTTCCCGGCCGGCGAAGTACCCGGCCAGCGTCGCCAGCGATTCGTGAGCGTCGCTCGCCAGTTCGGCCCGGATGGACGCGGCCCACTCCGATTGGAACGCCGCGGCAAACGGGCCTGTGTACATCTCGAGGGCTTCCTGGAGCGCCGAGGCGCGGGCGCTGGAGCCCGGCTCGGCGAGACGCGCTCGCTCGACAGCTGACTGGAACGTCTCAACGTCCCACTCGAACGAGGCCTCGGGGTTCAGCTGGTACATGCCATCCGAGCCCTTGACCACGCTCTCCTGGTACAGGGCGTGCCGAATCCGGTAGAGGTTCGAGTGGAATGCGCTGTTGCACTTCTCTCGCGGCAGCTCCGGGTAGAGGTGCTCGACGGCTTCCTCTTTGCGAAGGCCATCCCGGTGCAGCAGCAGGAGGAAGAACAGCTCCTTCGCGCGGGCGCTCGCCCAGTCTTCGTCGCCCACTTCGCGGCCATCCATGAACACCGAAACGCGCCCCAGGCTGCGCGCGCTCACCAACGGGAACTGCCCGGGCGCCGGCGCCGCAACCAGTGGTTCGGCCTCCTCCGACGGCGCAAACGACTGCTGGCCAATGAAGGACTTGATCGAGGTGCTCGTTGCCCGGCGGGTGGCCGCCCACTGGGCGAACATCGGGTTCTCGCGCACCAGCGGCAGCAGGGTGCCAGTCATCCACGACTCCGTGAGCGCCGACGAAACCTTCCCCAGGCACTCTTCGGCTTCGACTCGCTGGTTCGCCTTGAAATGCGCCATCGACACGCGGTATTCCGCCGTCGCTCGCATCGGGAGGACTTCCATGTGAGCGAACAGCTCCGACGCTTCCTTGCCTTCGGAAATGCACGCGGCAAGATTGCCTGTCGCGAACTCGCACGCAGCCTGCTGCAACTTGCACATCGCAATCTCGTACGAGTTGTCCGACGCCATCGCCACCAGCAATGCGCGCCGGGCGAAGAAGTCGGCCTGCTGCAGGTCTCCCTTCCCGAGCAGCGCCGCGGAAAGCCCCGCGATGGAAAGCGCCGCGAGCGATTCGTCCAGCGCGTCCGTCGCACAGATTCTGATCGCCTCCTCGTACTGGATCCGGGCGGACTCGAACTGCCCGAGCGCAATCTGCGCGTCACCGAGCGACGCCGTCGCATAAGCGACGTTGCGCTGGTTGCCGCAGTTCATGCCCTCTTCCACCGCCTCCTGGAGAACGGTCGCGGCACTCGAGAAGTCACCCGCCTGGATGTGGGACATGCCAAGGTTGTTCAGCACCCAGCCAAGGTTCGACGACCGGCCGAGGTTCCGCCAGCCCTGCGCGGCCCGCGTCAGCACCGTCACAGCCGCCGGCGCGTCGCCGCGCATCGCGAGCGACTGGCCCAGCGTTGAGCGGGCAAGCAGCTTCAACGGGTCAAGGCGGTCGGCATACCCGTTGTCGACGACTTCGCCGAGCAGCCCCTCTGCCTTGATGAAGTCGCGCGAGACAGACAGTTCGTACTCGGCGATGTTGTACTTGAGTTCGGCCTGGAGTGGCGGGCTGGCCTCGGGCACGAGCGCAACCATGGTGGCGATGGTCGACTTGGCGTCCTCCATGCGCCCGAACAGCCGCAGCGCGCGCGCCTTTGCCATCAGTGCATGCCCACGCGCGTCAATTGGCGCATTGACGTCCCGCATCAGGCTGTCGGCCCGCCGGATCGCATCCTCGGGGTCGCCAAGGTGGGCG
Source organism: Dehalococcoidia bacterium (assembly GCA_046328215.1). GTDB lineage: Bacteria > Chloroflexota > Dehalococcoidia > Tepidiformales > Tepidiformaceae > Amarobacter. The sequence continues at coordinate 152,215 of JAXLXA010000004.1, forward strand.
GTGACTCGCGCGGAAATAGCGCGGAGCAGCGGGCGCCGCCGGAGCGTGGGCTCGCTGATGCACTCGAACGCGCGCATCAGCAGCGTGAGCGCGCCCTGCACGATCAAACGGGGGCTGTGCGCCTCCAGGATCGCGGCCAGCGCGAATTCGTCGCCATTCGCCCGTGTGAACTCGACCGCCTCGGCGATGTTTCCGGCCTGGACCAGTTCGTCCACGGAAGCCGAAAGCGCATCCCGGAAACCCTCGTTGTCCAGCTCGTCGAACTCTTCGGCGATGAACTGCCGCAGCAGCGGGTTCAGGCGGAACTCCACCGGCGACAGATGCTCGCAGAGGAAGTCCCGCGCCGAAAGCCAGTTCGTCAGGCTTCGCCACTCGCCGGGGCCAAACGCCCCCTCCACGGCGGCGCGAGAGATGGTGGGCTGCAGCGAGAACCGGCGCAGCGTGGCGCGCACCGCATCGGGGACGGAACCCCACACCTCGGTCTGGAGGTACGCCTCGAACGCGGCCGACGAGAGTTTCTCCGAAGGCAGGTCGCCGTTCACGGCGGCCATCACGCCAACCGGCCACCCGTCCGTGACCGCCATGATCTCCCCCACTGGGGCTCGCGCTCCGAAGCGCGCCGCTTCGGCAACTTCCTCAAGCGTGAACGCCAGCTGGTTGCCATCGAGGACCACGGTCTCGCCCGTGGCGATACGCGCGCCCAGCGACGGGAGGAATGGCCGCTCCCGACCGGCGAGGAAGAACTCGGTCCCGTCCGGCAACGATTCCATCAGCCACGTGAGCAGGCCGCTGGCGTCTCGCGCCTCGACCAGCTCATGCACGTTGTCCACGATGAGCAAGAGAGGCTGGGGGCTCTCGGAGACGGTCCGCATCAATTCCGCGTTGATGTACGCCTGCAGGTCCGTGATTTTCGATGCCGTGGCCGGAGGTTCGATGTCCGGGCAGCCGCTCAACGCGATGCCAAACTGATGGGCGAGCACTTCCGGCGAGCCGGACGTGGCGTCGAGGGTCAGCCAGCGCGTGGCGAAGTCCACTTCGCGCACGAACTGCGCCAGCAGCGTCGTCTTCCCGAACCCGGCCGGGGATTCCAGGACGGTCACGCCGTTTCCGATGGCGGCGTGAAGCACGGCCTTCAGACGATTTCGCTCCACGAGCCTGCGAGGCAGACGGGGAATCATCGTGCGTCCTGTGTTACTCATGCGAGGCTCCGTCCCCTGCGCGGAATGTCCGTACATTTTGATACGGCATAGTACTCGCTCCACCCGCCCGGCGCCATCCTGAAGTTGACCCTTCCCACAACCATCATGTTATGGTCAGCGGCAATCCAGCGCCCCCGCAGTTGGTGAGAAATGCGTAAAAACCTGAGCGCGAAGCACCTGCTGGCCGCCACTTTGCTCGCCGCCGGTATTGTCCTCTTCCTCGCGGGATCGCGGGCCCAGGGCGCGCAGGCGGCGGGGCCCTGTGGCACCACCCACGACTCCGTTGACACGGAAGAACAGCAATTCCTCGGCCTGCTGGCCACGTGGCGCCAGGCGAACGTTTCCAGCGAGCCGCAACAGTCCTCCGGTGCCCTCAACATGGCCGCCGCCTGGTTCGCCGAATGGCAGGTCACGCACGGCGCGCCCGGCGGCCACAACGATTCGAACGGCCGCACCTGGGTCCAACGCGCAATCGACTGCGGCTACTCCGGGACAACCTCCGGCGGTCAGCCCTACGCCTCCGGCAGTGGCGAGGGAGTCTTCGCCGTCTCCGGCAGCACCCTCCCCAATGTTGGCCCGCAGGAAGCGCTCGCGGGCATGATCGCCCAGGGCGTCGGCCACAGCGGCATCTACATGACCGGGACAGGGAACCTTCCCGCAAAGTGTTACGGGGTCGGCGTGAGGCGGAACGGCAACGCCGTGGCCTGGGTCGTGGTCATCGCGCAGTACCCGGCGACAGCGCCTTGCCCCGGCGGGTCTGGCGGCGGAGCCTCCCCATCACCGTCGTCCACTGCTTCCGCCAGCGCCTCGGCCACCAACACCCCCTCGCCAACGCCATCTCCCACTCCGTCCCCCACTCCCAAACCGCTCGGCGTAACCATCAACATCTCTTCGGGATGGAACTTGGTCGTGCTCCCCACGGGACCGGTCGCGGACGTGTTGCACCGGGCCGACGGCTGCTACCGGGCCGTCTACCAGCAACAGGGTGACCACTGGCTCCGCTACTCCCCCGAAGTGCCCGGTTACGCCAATAACCTCCAGACGCTCAACGGCGGCGCCTTCTGGGTAGAAGGCACCGCCGAGAACTGCGGCCTGATCGCGCTCTAAATGGATTAGAGCGATTGCGGCAGGGCAACGAAGCCCGCGCTGTTGGCGATCCCCACACCCATCGCGCTCAGCGCTCCGATGCACACCACCGCGATCAGGGCAAGGATCAATCCGTATTCGGCGAGGCCCTGGCCGGCCTCGTCGGAATGCCGTGTGCGCCACTGCATTACCCTGGTCATCATCCGTGTCATGCCCATCTTCATCTCCTGCCGGATTCTCTCCCTGTTCCTCAGTTCGACAACCGTACCCCGCACCTAACGGTATGACAGGAGGCGAACACGTTACTCGACGGTGACGAATTTACAGCCGGTTTACAGAACCGCCCCCGCCGCCAGCTCCGGAATGTCCGTGATCACCGTCTCCACGCCCAGCTCGAACAGCCGCATCAGGGTCTCCCGCGGCGACGTGCTACTCCCTCGCAGTGTCCAGGCCGCGAGGGCCACGCCACGCTCCCGCAGCGTTTCGCCAAGGGCCACGCCCAGCTCGGCCAACGTGAAGATCGTCCCGATGTCCACCATCCACTCGACCGTGCCCGGGACGAGACTCAACAGGTCATCGACACGGGCATGCACGTAGTCGTACGCGTTGAAGCGCGGGTTGCTCGCGATCGGCGAGTCATCCCAAAGGCCGTGTACCCCCAGGGAGTGCGGGATTCCCGGAGGGCGCGCTGCGAACGCCCAGTGCAACGTCGGGTCGAGCGCCACCGGGACGCCACGCAGCCGTCGCAGGTTCCAGTGTGCCTGTGAGCCCACCACAAGGCGGCCCTCCAGCGGCCGTAGCGTCTCCTCCAACAGCTCGACTCGGCGGGGCGAAATCGGGCGAGAAAGCTTGAGGTCCACCTGTAGCAATGTCGCGCTGCCGGCCACCGCCTCCACCACGTCCTCCAAGAAGGCAATCCGCTCTCCGCCGCGGTGACCGAAGTCGTCCATCGCGCCCCTCGCCAGCTCCGCGAGTTTCACAGACCCCTGTGCATGAGCAGAGAACGATGGATCGTGATGGATCGCCATCGCGTCGTCCGCCAGGAACTGGACGTCGATTTCGAGCCGCGGGACCCCGGCGGCGACGCACTCCTTCACTGCTTGAAGGGAGTTCGGCGAGAAGCGCCCGGAGAGCGTGGCGCTGTGACAACAGAACACGCGGCGCTGGCCGCCAATCGTGGGCGCGAGACGGGCGGCCAGGTCAGTCACGGCCAAATTATGATGGCGCTGGAATCAAGAGGCATCGCCACTGGGCCGAGATTGACACCGGCACGTCATGAGTGCCTCACAGGGCACGTGATGTAAAGGCATGCAGATTCAACTATGGCGCGAATGCCAGTATTATCGTTAAGTACTGATGAGTTGCCGCCAAGCAAATATGGCGTGATATACTCCCGCGCGTCCTGAGGGGGGCCGCTAGCTCAATTGGCAGAGCAGCTGACTCTTAATCAGCCGGTTGAAGGTTCGATTCCTTCGCGGCTCACCAACTCCCTCCTGTTCCGAATCGGGCCCTGTCTCGGCAGGGCCTCAGCGCACGCGTGGGGAAGTGTCGGAACTGGCAGACGAGCATGACTTAGGATCATGTGCCGCAAGGCGTAGGAGTTCGAGTCTCCTCTTCCCCACCAACTCGAAATATGGGAGCAAACGCGGCTTCGCCGCACCACCCGGTGGGACGGGTGGGCGAAAGGAGAAGGGATGTCGTTACTCGAGGTCAAAGACCTGCGAACGTACTTCTATACCCAGGAAGGCACCGTCAAAGCCGTTGACGGTACCTCCTACGTGGTCGAAGAAGGCGAGACGCTGGGACTGGTCGGTGAATCGGGTTGTGGCAAGAGCGTTTCCGCCCTCTCTATTCTGCGCCTGATCCCTCAACCGCCTGGCAAAATCGTCTCTGGAGAGATTCTCTTCCAGGGCCGGGACATCCTGAAACTCGACGAAGACGAGATCCGGAAGGTCCGCGGCAACGAGATCGCCATGGTCTTCCAGGAGCCGATGACTTCGCTCAACCCTGTGTTGACGATCGGCCGCCAGATGACCGAGGCCCTCGAACTGCACATGGACCTCCACGGCAAGGCCGCTCGTGATCGCGCCGCCGAACTGCTGGAAATGGTGGGCATCCCGGAGGCGCGCAACCGCCTCGATGACTACCCCCACCAGTTCTCCGGTGGCATGCGCCAGCGCGTGATGATCGCCATGGCCATGAGCTGCAACCCGAAGCTCCTCCTCGCCGACGAGCCGACGACCGCGCTCGACGTGACTATCCAGGCCCAGATCCTGGAAGTCATGAACCGCCTGAGCCAGGAATTCGGCACCGCCGTCATCATCATCACCCACAACCTCGGCGTGGTTGCCCGCTACGCCGACCGGGTGAACGTGATGTACGCCGGCAAGGTGATCGAGACCGCTTCGGCCGAGGAGCTCTACCGCAACCCCAAGCACCCCTATACGGTCGGCCTGCTCAACTCCGTCCCGCGCCTTGATGAGACGCGCAAGGAGAAGCTCGTCCCGATCGAAGGGCTGCCACCGGACCTCGCGCATCTTCCGCCGGGTTGCCCGTTCTACCCGCGCTGCTCGTGGCGCGTGGACCGCTGCCGGGAGGAATACCCGCCCTTCAAGCTGGTGGCCGAGAAGCACTACGCCGCCTGCTGGGAATCGGATCGTGTCGGTCGGGAGGTGCCAGTTGGCGCAGCAAACTAGCTCTTCAACTCGCCAGCGCGTCGGCACCCTGGGTGAGACGCTCGTCGAAGTGAAGGACATGCAGGTGTTCTTCCCGGTGACCGCCGGCGTCATCTTCCAGCGCAAGGTCGCTGATGTCCGCGCCGTTGATGGCGTCTCCTTCGCCGTCAAGCGCGGCGAAACGCTCGGCCTCGTCGGCGAATCCGGTTGCGGCAAGAGCACCACCGGAAAAGCTGTCCTTCAGCTGACTCGCCCCACCGCCGGCAACGTCATGTTCGAAGGCACCGACCTCACGAAGATCAAGGGCGGCGAGCTCCGCCGCTTCCGCCGCAAGATGCAGATGATCTTCCAGGACCCCTACGCGAGCCTGAACCCGCGCATGTCCGTCGGAAGCATCATCAGCGAGCCCCTGACGATCCATAAGCTCGCCAGCGGCAAGGAGAAGAAGGAACGGGTCCAGAACCTGCTCCAGACGGTAGGCCTCAACCCCTACTTCGCCAACCGCTTCCCCCACGAGTTCTCCGGTGGTCAGCGCCAGCGCATCGGTATCGCGCGCGCGCTCGCCGTCGAACCTGACTTCATCGTCGCGGACGAACCGGTCTCGGCGCTCGACGTGTCGATCCAGGCGCAGATCATCAACCTGCTCCAGGACCTCCAGGACCAGTTCAACCTTACCTACCTCTTCATCGCCCATGACCTCTCCGTCGTTCGCCACATCAGCGACCGCGTCGCCGTCATGTACCTCGGTCACGTCATGGAACTGACCGACCGCGACTCCATCTTCGACAACCCGCTCCACCCGTACACCAAGGCGCTCCTTTCCGCGGTGCCGATCCCGGACCCGGAAGTCGAACGGAAGCGCGAGCGCATCATCCTCCTCGGCGACGTGCCGAGCCCGCTTCGGCCGCCTCCAGGCTGCGTGTTCAACACCCGCTGCCCAATCGCCATCGACGAGTGCCGCACGCGCAAGCCGGACTGGCGCAACGTGGGCACCGCCGACAAGGAACACTGGGTTTGGTGCCACCGGGTCGAATCCGGCTCCGGCATGACCACGGGCATGGCGAAGGTCTAGCCTTCACCCTCCGCACAACGAAAGAGAGGACCGGCAAGTTGCCGGTCCTCTCTTGTTATCTCGATCCGTGGCTCTGCTAGGGCGTCGCCGTGGCGGCGGCTGTGGCGGAATTCGCGGGAATTGTCTCGCCCGCGGTGGGGCTGGCTGGCGGTTTGGTGGGCGTTGGAGTAGGTGTTCGCGTCGGCGTTGCCGCAACGGTCGGGCTTGATGCCGGCGGTGTCGTCGGCACCCCGGTGGGTGTGGGCGTCGCCGTCGCCGTCGCCACCGCGGTCTGGGGACGCGCGGTTGCCGTGGCCGAAATAGCAGCCGCAGTCTGCGTCGGCGTTGGCGTCGCGCTCCCTCCGCCGCCGTCGTTGTTCTGTCGCGAAAGAGCGAACGCCGCCACGATGCCAAGCCCAAGCGACACCAGCACAATGCCCACCGCCACGAGGATTGCCGTCCCGCTAACGCCCTGCGAGGCCGCCACCGGCGCCGGTGTGCGGCGAATGCGTGCCGTGGTGTGCCGGGTCTGCAATTGCGGCGGCCGCCCGGGCGGTGCGGCAATCGGCGCTACCGGCTGGTTCTGCGTCGCCGGGACGCGTCCCAGCGCGTTCCCCAACGCCGCGGCCGTTGGATACCGGTCAGCCGGGTTCAGGGAAAGCGCGCGGGAGAGCACCGCCTCGAGTTCCGGTGACGCGCTGCGCGCGAACGCCCGCAGCGGCGGCGGCGGCGCCCCCAGGCGCTGTCCGATAGCCGCGCCCGCCGTCGACCCCGAGAACGGCGTGCGGCCGGCCACCAGCTCGAACACCGTCAGCGCCAACGAGTAGACATCCGACGACGGGCTCGGATTGGCGCCTTCGATGACTTCGGGCGCGAGGTACGCCACCGTGCCCAACAGGTCCTTCGCCTGCCCGGGCGCCATCGTCCGGGTGAGGGACTCGGCGACGCCGAAGTCCGCCACCTTCGCCACGCCGGATTCGTTGACGAGAACGTTCTCCGGCTTGATGTCGCAATGGACGACGCCCTTGTCGTGCGCGTACTGCAACGCCGCCGCCACCTGTACGCCGTAACGGATTGCCTCGCGCTCCGGCAGGCGGCCTTGCGTCTCCAGCAGTTGCCGGAGCGAGTAGCCGTGCACGTACTCCATGACGATGTAGCGGCGGCCCTCGTGGCTACCGGCGTCGTACACGGCCACGACGCCCGAGTGCTGCAACCGGGCGATAACCGTCGCCTCGCGCTCGAACGCGGCAATAGTCTCCGCGTCGGCCCCCGCGGTGAACGATTCGCGGAGCGCCTTGATGGCCACCCACCGGCCCAGCCGCTGGTCCTCCGCGAGCCAGACCTCCGCCATGCCCCCGGTTCCGAGCAGCCGCTCAAGGCGGTATCGTCCATCTATGATGTCGGCCGCGTTCAAATGACGGTGAAACCCTCCGAGTTGGTGGCGCGGGAACGCAACCTCGAACTCGCGCTCATCCTGGGCAGCCTTGCCTTCGTGCTGCTCGCGCTGCGTTCTCTCGATGCGGCTGCGTTCGTGCTTCCTGCCAACTCCTCCCGGATCGTAACCCAATTCGTGGTTTCGGCGCTGGCAGGAAACCTTGCCTTGCGGGTGCTCGCGCCCCGCGCTCTTTCCCAGGCCTATGCGGTTGCGCTCTTCCTCGCCGCCGTCGGGCTCGCTTTCGTAGTCCGTCTGGCCCCCGATTCTGCCCAGGACCAGGCCAACTGGATTAGCGTGGGAATCGTCGCCTTCGCGGTCTTCTGCTGGCTCGGCACGCGCGCCGAACTCCTCCTCCGTTATACCTACACCGCCGGCGCCGCCGCCATCGGCCTTCTCGTCTTCACAGGCCTTTTCGGCACGACAATCAACGGCGCGCGCCTCTGGATCGTCATCGGCGGGCAGACGGTCCAGACCACTGAGCTCATCAAGCTCCTGCTGCTCGTCTTCCTCGCCGGTTACCTGTCGCAGCATGGGGCAGTCCTGGCCACCCCGAGTTTTCGCATTGGACAGCGCACCTACTCGAACCTGCCCTATCTGCTCCCGCTCGTCGCCCTCTTGTTCGCGGCCGTTGCGACCCTGGCGCTGCTCAAAGACCTCGGGTCGATCGCGCTGCTCGTCCTGCTGAGCGTCGCGATGCTTTATGTCGCGACGGGGCGCGTCCGCTACCTCGCCTGGGGCGCGGCCCTCCTTGTCCTCACGGCCGTCGCCGGGTACTTCGCCTTCACCCACGCGCAGGTCCGAATCGACACCTGGCTGGACCCCGAAGCCGACCCCGGCGGCGCAGGCTACCAGACGATGCAGGCTACCTACGCCATCCAGGCCGGTGGCATTACGGGCGCGGGCCTAGGCCGCGGCCAGCCGGACAGCATTCCCGCCGCCGTCACTGATTATGTCTTCAGCGCGGTCGCTGAGGAGCTCGGGCTGGCGGGCGCTGGTGCGCTGATCCTCCTCTACTTGGTGTTGTTGTACGCGGGGCTGCGCGGCGCCCTCGCCGCCGGCGACCGCAACCGCCAGTACCTCTGCGCGGGCGCGGCCATGCTCCTCGCCATCCAGGCAGGAGTCATCATCGCCGGGAACCTCCGCCTCATCCCAACCACTGGCATCACGTTACCGTTCGTGAGCTACGGCGGGTCCAGCCTGGTGGTGAACTTCGCCCTGATCGGCCTCATGCTCGGCGCCGGCGTGCGACCTCATTCGGAAGAGAGCTGAAGCTCCACGCCGCCCACGGTGAGCCGTTCACCCCCCCGCAGGACCGCGCCATTCCCATCCACTCCACGGCCATCCACGAACGTGCCGTTCGTGCTTCCAAGGTCAGAGACCTTCCAGCCACCAGTAACCCGCTCGATGGCTGCGTGACGGGTGGAAACCGACGCTGCCGGGATCACGATCCCCGCCCGCGCGTCGCGCCCGAGGAGCATCGTCCCCGCGATCGGGAACTCCGTCCCGCGCTTCAGCCCCGAATCACCGGGCGCCATCACAACCAACCGCCACGCCGGGCGCGTTGCCCGGGCAACGGGGCGGGACGCCGAGGCCCGCAGCCCTCCGCGCAGGGTGAACGCCACAATCGCGACGAAGAGGAACATCACCGCAATCAGTCCCAGCCGAAGGACCAGCAACTCCGTTGGGCCTGCGTTCATGGACCTTCCTCGAGCCAGAATGTGGTCCTGCCAACCGTCACATGCAGCCCCGCGTCGAGAATGACCTCATCTGACTGGACACCGTCAACCAGCAGCCGGTTGCGGCTGCCCAGGTCACGCAGCACCAGCTGACCGTTCGTCGCCTGTTCGACGACCGCGTGGCGCCTCGAAACCGCGAAGTCCAGGAGTGTCAGGTCACATCCGGTGGACCTCCCAATCGTGAACGGCGTGTGGCGCAGTGGTACCCGGCCCACGCCTTCGACCACCAGTGACCGGTTGCGCTGCCGCGTGAGCGCCTGCGTCCCTCGCGGGTCAACGGGCCGGGTGTTCGTCGATGGCAGGCGGAAGGTCCCCTCGACGCGCACTTCGCCCGCGGCCACCGCGGATGACGCGGCGAATTCGACGCTCCACGGCCCCACCACGCCGGCGCGATACGTGCGGCGGTACTCATCGAGCATCCGCATCGCGGCCACCTTCAACTGCTCAATCCCCGGCGCGAGCGATCCCGCGTCCGCGGGAGCCAACTCAACCAGGTAGGCATTGGCGATGTTGCCTTCGGATGTCGTCCGGCGTGCTTCTTTCTCGATCGCCTCCAGCAGCGCCACCGGGTGGACACCCGTTCCCGATGCGACCCGCGCCACGCTCACGAGGAACCGTTCGAGCCGTGAGCCTTCGGTTGTCATCGTGCCAGCGCCGCCCGGATGACCTGCCCCGCGATAGGCGAAGCCACCACTCCCCCTTGCCCGCCGTGTTCGACAACCACGGCGATCGCGATCGTCGGCGCTTGCGCCGGCGCGAATGCAATGAACCACGCGTGGGACGTGCCGTCGCCCGCCTCCGCCGTCCCAGTCTTCCCGCCGACCGCCACCCCTTGGATTGAGACGCCATTGGCCTGCCCATTCGCGACCACTGAGACCATGAACTCGTTCATCGTTCGGGCCAGGTCCTGGCTGATGATCCGCCGCGACGAGTCCGCCTCGAGCGAGCCCAACGACTCACCGGCGGAAGCCTCCGCCAGCGTGAGGTGGGGCCGTGCGAGCACGCCGCCGTTAGCGATCGTCGCCGCCACCACCGCCATCTGCAGCGGTGTCGCCAGCAGCTCGCCCTGGCCGAACGCCGTCGATGCGAGCAGCGTCGTGGTCGCCTCGCTCCCCGGCGCGTGTATCTGGCTCTTCGCGGTCTCGAGCGTGAAATCCAGCTGCGAATCGAAACCGTACCGCCGCGCAATGTCCGTCAGTCCAGTCCAGCCGAGCTTCACCCCGAGCTGCGCGAAGATGGCGTTCACCGAAAACGTGAACGCGTGCTTGAACGGGTACGTCCCAACGCCTTGCGACGTGTTGGCGCAGGACACGGGGAAGCCATCGATCACGGTCTGGCCGGGACAGTTGACGACCGTGTCGGGCGTGGCGACGCCTTTTTCAAGAATCCCTGTCGCCGTCACCGTCTTGAACGTTGACCCCGGCGGATAGAGACCCTGCGTCGCGCGGTTCAGAAGCGGCGAATTCGCGTCCTTGAAGAGCTGGTTGCCGATCGTGCCCAGCGAACCAGGGTCATACGTCGGGACACTGACCATCGCGAGAATTTCGCCGTTGCGGGGGTCGATCGCGACAATCGCCCCCTTTCGCGCACCCAGGGCGGCCGCCGCGGCCTGCTGCACCCGCGGGTCGATCGTCAGGACCACGTCGTGGCCTGAGATCCGGCCACGGTCGAATTCAGACCGGATCGCGGCGGCCCAGCCTGCCGGCGCGGCCCCGGAGAGGACGTCGTTGAACGCAAGCTCGATTCCCTGCGAACCGTACCGGGGGTCCAGATAGCCAACCAGGTGCGCCGTCGAGGCGTCGGTGTAGTGGCGCGTTCCGTCGCCCAGGGATTCCGCGAGGACATTCCCGTCCCGGTCCAGGATCCGCCCGCGTTGCGGGTCGTAGAACGCCGAGAGCACCCGCGGGTTGCGGTCCGCCGTCGCCAGGTCCACCCGGAACGCTTGCCAGTACGCCAGCGCGCCGAAGAACACGAGGCCAATCAGCAGCGCCGTTGTGCCTGTCGCAGTCAGGCGACGTTCGAGGCCGCCGGGTGCAAGCATGGCCCCATTCTAAGCGCCAACCGAAAACGGGGAGCCTGGTCAGGCCCCCCGTTCGCATTGCAATCTCGAGCGGATCTTAACCGCGCGGCAGGCCAAGCCCGCGCGTAGCGATGATGTTCCGCTGGATTTCGTTGCTGCCGCTGTAAATCGTCGACGGCACCGCCTGGAGGTGGTTCTCCGGCATTTCGCCGCCCATCGGCGCGCGGGGCTCTTCCGGCATCATCTGCCCGGGCAGCCCGAGCATGTTCACCGCGAAGTTGTAGATCCGCTGGCCGAGTTCCGACTGGAAGATCTTGACCACCGAGGCTTCGTAGTTCGGCACCATGCCGTTCGCCTGCATGTAGCCAATCCGGTAGCCGAGGAACCGGCCGACGTTGTTGGCGACGACATGCTCCGCCAGCCGTGTGCGGTACTTCTCGCGGCGGTCCTTCGGGCCGTTCCGCAGGTTTGTCGTCAGCTCTTCCAGTGTGTGCCTCAGCGACGCCGTCGTCCCGATGCCCGAACGCTCGAAGTCGAGCAGCGTCATCCCGACGTACCAGCCCCGGTTCTCTTCGCCGACCAGGTTCTTCGCCGGCACGCGGACATCTTCGAAGAAGACCTCGTTGAAGTGATGGCGGTTCGCCATGTTGACCAGCGGCCGGATCGTCAGGCCTGGCGTGTTCTTGATGTCATCGAGAAGCAGGAAGCTGATACCGCGGTGCTTCGGTGCTTCCGGGTCGGTCCGCACGAGGCAGAACATCTGGTTGGACCGGTGCCCGCCCGACGTCCATATCTTCTGACCGTTGATGACGAACTCGTCGCCATCCCGGTGAGCCCGCGTCTGCAGGCTTGCCAGGTCCGATCCTGCCCCAGGCTCGCTATACCCCTGGCACCACACATGCTCGCCGCTGGTGATCTTCGGGAGATAGAACTTCTTCTGCTCCTCATTGCCATGAATGATCAGCGTTGGACCGATCATGCCGACACCGAAGCCGCGCGTCCCCGTGTCCGGGGCGCCCCAGTACCCGAACTCCTCGTTGAACACCATCTGCTCGTAGATGGAGGCCCCGAGCCCGCCGTACTCCTTCGGCCAGGCAGGCGCGATCCAGCCCCGCTGCGCGAGCTTCTCGTTGAAGCCCTTGGCGAACTCGAATTCCGCCTCGCTGCGGCTACCCAGCGAATCCCCTCTGGACCCTCCGTCCCGCCCGTTGTTCTTGATCAGGAAGTCCCGGACCTCCAGTCGGAGCGCCTCTTCCTTTTCGCTAAAACGCAGTTCCATGAATACCTCCACGTGGCAGCCGCTGACCGGCTGCTCACAAACCTCTATGCGCGGTCGATTTTGCCAGAATGATTCGAACGTGGGAAATGCGGTGACGCGAGTGTCACTCGGGCCTGTCAGTTTCAGGCTGGGCTCCCGCCGATTCAGCCAGAACTTCGCCCCAGGCCTGCCGCGTTGCGTCGGCCGTCACCTCGTAATCGAAGCCCCGCCGCCGCAAGAATCCACCGACTTTCGAGAAGAACGCCTCGTAGCTGGTCCGCGGCGCTCTCCTGGCTCGCGCCCGGGCGAGCAGCAGCGCCGTCTCCCGGTCGTCGATGTTCTGCGTCGCCTGGTCCGCTGCTTCCGGGTCGATCCCACGGCCCAGCAGCTCGTACCGGATCATCCGCCTGCCCCGGGGCGATACTCGCTTCCGGTCCTCGACCCACGAGTCGGCGAACTTCTGGTCATCCAGGAGTCCCGCCGACCGCAGCCGTTCGATTTCGTCGTCGATAGCCGCGGGGTCGAATCCCCGCATGCCCAGGCGGGTGCGCATCTCGTTTTCACTGCGCGGGCGCGAGGCGAGAAGCCGTAGCGCGGCTTCGTGCGCGTTCACGCGCCGCTCCGCCCGGTCCAGGCCCTTCAGCACCTCGGCCGACGCTTCGGAACCTTCCCCAATGCCGCAACGCTCACATGCTTCATCGCTGAACAGGAACTCCCGTCCATCGGAAAGCACAAGCAGCTTCTGCCGCCCTCGGGCAACGTTCCGGATTTCGGTGACAACCGGACTGGGAGGTTCGTCCATACGGTGTTAGCGGGCCGCGACCGGCTCCGGCTGCGATTGTCCGGCGCGCGGCGCGGAAAGGCCAGCCTCCCGTCGAATATCACCCTCAATCGTCGCCGCCAGCTCCGGGTTGTCCTCCAGGAACTGCTTGGAATTCTCCCGCCCCTGCCCGATGCGCATATCGCCGAAGCTATAGAACGCCCCGCTCTTCGTGAGCACGTTGTACTCCACGCCAAGGTCGATGATGTCGCCCGAGCGGCTGATGCCGCGCGGGGTGGTGAACATGATGTCGAATTCGGCCTGCCGGAACGGCGCCGCCACCTTGTTCTTCACGATCTTCGCCTTCACCCGCCGCCCAACCACATCCGTGCCACGCTTGATCGACTCCACCGGGCGAATGTCGATGCGCACCGACGAGTAGAACTTGAGCGCGCGCCCACCCGGAGTCACCTCCGGGTTGCCGAACACGATTCCGACCTTCTCGCGCAACTGGTTGATGAAGATCACCGAGGTGCTTGTCCGCGAAATCGTCGCGGTCAGCTTGCGCAGTGCCTGCGACATCAGCCGCGCCTGCAGGCCCACGTGCGCATCGCCCATGTCCCCCTCGATTTCCGCCCGCGGCACGAGCGCCGCAACCGAGTCGACCACGATCACGTCCACCGCGTTCGATCGGACCAGCGCCTCGCAGATTTCGAGCGCTTGCTCGCCCGTGTCTGGCTGGCTGACCAGCAGATCTTCGAGCCGGATGCCAAGGTCGCGCGCGTAGCCCGGATCCATGGCGTGCTCAACATCGATGTACGCCGCCGTCCCGCCCATCTTCTGCGCCTCGGCCATGATGTGCTGCGCCAGAGTGCTCTTGCCGGCCGACTCGGGCCCGAAAATCTCCGTCACGCGTCCGCGCGGAATCCCACCGACGCCCAGCGCGATGTCGAGCGCCAGCGAACCCGTGGAGATAACGTCGATCGGCGAAGCGTCGCCCTCGCCCAGTTTGATAACGGCGCCACGGCCGAACTGCTTCTCGATTTGAGAAAGAGCCAGGTCCAGTGCGCGCGCGCGATCGGTGTCAGCCATTCGTTCACCCGTTCCTGATGAGTTCGAGAAGCCGGCAGCGAGCTCAGCGCTTCCCGTTGGGCGGATAATACGCACTTGAAAACAAATGTTCTAGTCCCCCGTGGCCCAAATCGTCCGGTGCGGCCGGCCACCCCTGCGTGGCACCTCTGTACAGTTGGCTTTCATGGCTTCTGGCGAACGACTCGGCATCTATGGTCCGTTCTACCGGCTCGAATCTCCAACGCAGACACCAGACGACGCTGCCCTGCAAGTGGCCAGCAATGAGGCGTGGGGCAGGGAAGCCAGGGGAGGCATCCGGCCCCAGGTCAAGGCATTCATTGGCCCGCTTCCGGCCGGCCGGCGCGGAGTGGAGTTCTATACCGATGCAGCTCCAGACCTGAACGGCCACCCGATCGAAGCCCGTTGGTCGCCACCTCCTTACGGGAACGCCAGGCTGGTCGCGGACTTTGCTACAATTCCCGTGAGGATCGCGAGGAACGCGCAGAGTGACTAGCCAGACCCGCCCTCTAGACTATTGGCCGTCCGGCGACAGTTGGACCGTCGCGTTCCTCGACGCTGCCGCAATCGAAGGACTCGGCCTGGATTTCGAAGCCGACGCCGATGACCTCGATTCGTATCGACTCGCCGCCGTCGCCGATGCTGAGATTGGTCAGTTCTGGATCTTCCGTCGAGACAATTCGGCCGAACTCTCGTGGGAACTCGTTGTCGATGCCGCGGTGAGGAGAGACGATGCACTGTCTGCACTCTGGAGAGAGCTCCGTCTCGACACCCGGTCGATGCCGTGGATCAACCCGCTCACCGCTCTTCCGAGACCTGATCTCGCGATGCGGTAAGGCCCCCGTGAGACTCGCCGTCCGCGTTACTCCCCGGTCCTCCCGCGATGCCGTCGAGGGCTTCGATGCCGAGGGCCGGCTCGCCGTCCGCGTCACCGCCGCCCCCGCGGACGGCGAAGCCAACGCCGCCGTGACCAGGCTCCTCGCGAAGGCCCTCGCCCTCCCCGCAAGGGACGTTGTGCTCGTCTCCGGCGCCACCTCACGCGTCAAGGTGTTCGAACTCCCACTGGACCGCGCCGCCATCGAGTCACGCCTCGCCGGGCCCCAGAAGCCGGACCGGTGATACGCTGGCTTAACGCGGCGCGCCTGCCAGGCGCGCCGACGCCTGTCTGAAGGAACATCACCAGTGCCCGCTAAAGACCTTGAAACCATCGTGTCGCTAGCCAAGCGGCGCGGGTTCGTCTTCCCAGCCGCCGAGCTCTACGGCGGCTTCGCCAACACCTACGACTACGGCCCACTCGGCGTCGAGCTCAAGCGGAACATCCGCGAGGCCTGGTGGCGGTCCATGGTGCGCGAACGGGACGATGTCGTCGGTCTCGATGCCGCGCTCATCACCCACCCTCGCGTCTGGGTCGCCAGCGGCCACGTCGCGACGTTCCATGACCCCCTCGCCGACTGCAAGAAGTGCAGGATGCGCTGGCGCGTCGACCACATCGCCGAGGGTCAGTACGGCGAGCCGAAGCGCAACGCCGCCGGCGAGCTCCTCTGCCCGAACGATGGCGGCGAGCTCACCGAGCCCCGCATGTTCAACCTCATGTTCAAGACCCAGGTCGGCACCATCGCGGACGACGAGAACATCGCCTACCTCCCGCCTGAGACCGCCCAGGGCATCTTCATCAACTTCGAAAACGTGGTCGCGTCGATGCGCCGCAAGCTCCCCTTCGGCATCGCTCAGAGCCGCGTCAGCTTCCGAAACGAGATCACCCCCGGCAAGTTCATCTTCCGCACGCTCGAATTCGAGCAAATGGAGATGGAGTACTTCTGCTTCCCGCCGGCTGACCGCGCGAACCCCGAGGAGTACCTCGCACTCCATCGCGAATGGATCGACTACCGCCTCGCCTGGTACCGCGACACCCTCGGCATCGACGCCTCCCGCCTCCGCATCCGCTACCACGACAAGGAAGAGCTCTCCCACTACAGCGCCGGCACGGCCGACATCGAGTACGACTTCCCCTGGGGCTGGGGCGAACTCGAAGGCATCGCCGCCCGCACCGACTTCGACCTCACCGCGCACGGCAACGAAAGCGGCAAGCCCATCACCTACTTCGATGAGGACTCGAAACAACACATCGTCCCCTGGGTCATCGAACCCGCCGCCGGCCTTACCCGCACCCTCGCCGTCTGCATGCTCGAGGCCTACAGCGAAGAGCCCGACGAAAAGGGTGAAGACCGCGTCGTCCTCAAATTCAAGCCGAACATCGCGCCCATCAAGGTCGCCGTCCTGCCCCTTTCGAAGAACGAAGCGCTCCGGCCCGCCGCCCGCCGCGTCTACGAACTGATCCGCCCGGTCTACATGACCCAGTACGACGAAACGCAGTCCATCGGCCGCCGTTACCGCCGCCAGGACGAAATCGGCACTCCGCTCTGCGTCACCGTCGACTTCCAGACCGTCGGCGAAAACGGCGTTGCCGGCGACGACGCCGTCACCGTCCGCGACCGCGACTCACAGGAGCAAATCCGCGTCCCCATCGCGAACCTGCTCAACGTGCTGAGGGACCGCCTGCCCGGCTGCTGAGCGTCCGGAGGTCTCGCGAAACACCGCGCCCTTCACGACAACCTCTTGCGCCTGACGAGCGTGACCTTCTCCGAGCCGCCCACCCGCCGCCTCATCCACCTCATCACTCCGGCGAGCTAAGCGTGAACCCAAACGGTCCATACGTGACTCCGCCAACAGTGGCGAAGAGCTGGTAACAGCCACCGGCCGAAAATACGACGGTGCCCGGCAAGTCCGCCCACCCGTCCTCACCGCCTGCCCGCGCGGGCACTGACGTAGTCGCCTGGAATTCAGAGCTACCCGCCGCATCTTCCAGGCCATTCCCGCGGGCGACGGCCGCGTGAGTGAACCGAGCCGCAACTCCCGACCCGACGTCGCGCCCGAACAGCACAACGTCTTCACCTATGAAGCCCGGATCGAACTCCACCAGGATCTTGACCTCAGTCACAAAACCATCGCTGGTCCGCACCCAGGCAGCATCAAACACCTCGCCGGGTGCGGTAATCCCCACCATCGCAACCGGACCAATCACCCACCGAAGAGACATGTCTCGCTTGGACGCCCCTGTCGGGCAGACACTGACCTGAGAACCATCACCCCGGTGAAGCTCACTGGATCCGCCGTAGAAGCCACCAATCCAGAAGACAC
The DNA here is from genome assembly GCA_046328215.1 of Dehalococcoidia bacterium. GTDB lineage: Bacteria > Chloroflexota > Dehalococcoidia > Tepidiformales > Tepidiformaceae > Amarobacter. The sequence continues at coordinate 169,722 of JAXLXA010000004.1, forward strand.
CAGCCACCGAGAGGATTAGTACGCCGATGACTCTGAGATAAGTCTTGTTGTTCAAGGAGAAGCCTGCCGTAGGTCGCCTGGTTCGAGCCACCGCGGTGTCACCGGCCCATTGCCGCTCTGTCCCTCCGGAGGCGAACCTCCGTCTATGTCCGCGAATCAGCCCGAACGAGTACTCTGTCGCTCCCTCATATGCACGGCTTCGAACAGGCCGTTCGAACCACCTGAACTCAGCCAGTTCGAACCTGCTTGTTCAACCTGTGACCCTGTTCGCGCAGCCTGCAGCCGACCCGCCGGCCGAATCGGGGGCTACCTGTTGCAACCTGTCAACAGGTCGAGTCCCGATGCCTGCGCTCGCACCGGCTGTTCAACTCCCCTCTCCACCACATGGAGCCGGCCCTGGGATGAAGTACAACAAAAGGCGGCCGAAACCGGCCGCCTCGTTTACTCCGTTACCCCGGAGAGCGAACTACGCCTTCGGGCCCGCGTCCCGGCAGGCCTGGCCGTACTCGGCGAGCGCCTTGACCACCGGGTCGTTCGCCGCTAGGTCGCGCGGGCCGAAGTGGTGCGTCAGCGCCTCGTACACGTGCGCGCTGGCCAGCTTCACGCCTTCGTCGTTGTGCTCGCGGCTCCGCTGGCCGTACTCGGAAATCGCCTTCACCAGCGGCTGGTGCGCGGCCAGGTCCAGCGGCCCGTAGTGGTGCGTCATCGCTTCGTACAGGTGCGCGCTTGCCTGCTTCACAGTGGCCTCGTGGTCGATCATGGTTTCGGTGCCCATGGCCCTTCTCCCGTTCTGATTTAATCAAAATGTAACATACCCGAAACAAGGGCGAAACAGGGAAAACCCAGCCCAACCCTTTACGCTCTTCCCACTGCCCGAGCGAAAGGTGCGCCGTGAATAGCTTCGAAATCCGCCCCGCGAACCAGGCCGACGCGGCGGCGTTCGCCGGCCTCCTCGCCCAGCGCCACCGCCGTGACGCGAGCCGCGTCTCCGCCCTCAGCCCGCGCTATTCGGAACCTGACGCCTGGCGCTCCATGACTGAAGCCTTGCTCCAGAACCCCCGCGCCGATGCCGTGGTCGCGGTGCGTGGCGAAACGCCGGTCGCGTTCCTCGCCGGTGAGCGCATGTTGCTCAGCCCCACCGATTTCGCCTCGCAGTTCATCCCGCCCCACTCGGTCCAAATCGGCCTCGAAGGTCACGCCGTCGCCACCGGCGAAGATGCCATCACGCTCTGCCGCGCCATGTACGCCGTCCTCGCGCGCCAATGGGTCGACGCGGGGTTCTTCACCCATCGCATCGCCGTCGTCCCCGGCGACGCGGACCTCCAGGAGGCCTGGGTTGCCCTCGGCTTCGGCCGCTACATGTCCGCGGCAACCCGCCCCACCGCCAACCCGGTCCCGCTGCCCCGTGCCCGCCGGCTCACCATCGAACGCGCTTCCCCGGAAGACATCGAGGACGTCCTTGCCCTCGCCGACAGCCTGAACGCCTGGCACTGGCAATCGCCCATGTTCTGGCCGGTGCTCCCGGCGCCAGAACCGGCTGCCCGCCAGTTCAACGCGATGGCGCTCCGCAACGCCGACGTGCCCTACTTCGTCGCCTACGAAGAGGGACGGCCGGTGGGCATGCAGACATTCCTCCGCCCCGGGTTCACACCGCCAATCGTCGAGCATGCCACCGACGTCTACCTCTTCGAAGGCGTGGTAAGCGACGATGCGCGCGGCGGTGGCATCGGCGCCGGCTTGCTCGCCCACTCCATGGCGTGGGCGCGGAGCGCGGGCTATTCCACCTGCACGCTCCATTTCGCCTCCGGCAACCCGTCCGGGGCGCCCTTCTGGCTCGGCCATGGATTCGTACCGGTCGAACACACGATGGAACGCACCATCGACGCCCGGGTCACCTGGGCGCGGCCAAACGCGCTGTGAACCTCCCCGGTGCGCCTGAACCCGCCGCCTCGTACCATTCCCGGACGTGGCAACCGTCGGCGCTGGCGCCGCGACACCGCTTTCCAAACGCGCCGGCCAACTGATCATCGCCGGGCTCTTTGTCGCCCTCGCCGTCGTCCCCGCCGCCTTCGTCCCCCAACTCTACGACGACTTCACCCTCATCAAACAGTCCGGCCTCGTGGTCGCCGCGGGGCTCGTGCTGGCGGGGCTGGCGCTGGCCGGGTTTCCGTTCCCCGCCTCCCGGCCGGTTCGCGTCGCCTTCGGCGCGTGGCTCGCCCTTCTGGTCCTGGCCGAACTGCTGGCGATAGACCCGCGCGGCAGTGCGCTCGGCGTCTACCAGTACCGCCAGGGGTTCGTCACGCAATTGTCTTATGTAGTGCTGTTTCTTGGCGGCGCGCACATCCAGTCTCGCCACCAGAAGCTGTTCGGTCGCTTCGTGCTGGCCGGGGCCGTCGCCGTCTTCGCCTATACCCTTATACAGGCGCTCGGCCTTGACCCCGTGGATTGGTGGACCGACACCTCCAGGCGAGCCATCGGCACCATCGGAAACGCGAACGAGCTCGCCGCCTTCGCCGTGATCGCGCTCGTTTGCCTCCCGGCCGCGCTGGACCACGCCAGCCGGCGCGGCGTAGCGCTGGGAGCAGCCATCGCGGGCGCCGTCGCCTTCGTGGTGCTGCAAAGCGAAAGTCGGGCCGGCCTCGGATCCCTGGCGCTCTACCTCGCGCTCCTGCCCCTCAGTTGGCTCGTCGGCCGGAACCCGTGGAAGGCACTCGTGCGTCCGGGTGCGGCGATCGTCGCAGGCTTCGTCGCCGGCGCCCTCCTCAGCCTCGCGGCCGGCAGTCTCCCGGACACCGCGGAACGCGTGCACGGCGGCGTGACGGGCGCCGACGCCGGCGGCTCAACTCGCCTTGCCCTCTGGAAGGGCACGCTCAAGGTCATCGAGGCCCAACCGCTCCACGGCGCGGGACCAGACGGGCTCTTCCTCTCCTTCCCCGTCCACCGCCCGGCGGACCTTGGCGGCGCCTTCGAGAGTTACGACCTGGTGGCCCAGAGCAGCCACAACCTTGCCCTCGATACGGCGGCGAACTACGGGCTGCCGGCGCTCGCCGCGCTGGTCGCACTCGTCGGCCTCGCTTCCGCGAACAGTGTCCGGCAGACACGGAGGCGGGCCGGCGGCGCCGTTTCACCCGCGCCGTGGACGTGGTCGGCGCTGGCGGCGTACGGCGCGCTCACGCTGCTGAACCCCGTCTCGCTCGCACCCCACGCGGCGTTCTTCGTTGCGCTCGGGATGCTCGCCGCCGACGGCCAGACCGCCCAGGTCCGGCGGACGACCGCGATTTCGCCCGCCGTCCGGCTGGTGGCCGTTGCCCCCGCGCTCATCGCCGCGCTCTTCCTTGCCGTGCGCCTGCCGCTCGCCGACTACCGCGCGAACCAGGGGTGGGAAGACTACGCCGCGAAGCGCTTCGACTCCGCGGCCGGCAACTATGAGCGCGCGTCGAGCACCATGCCGCTCGAGCGCCGCTACGCCACGGACCACGCGCGGGCGCTGCTCGCGGCCGGGGTCGCCGGGCCACCATCGCGCCTCAACGAAGCCGACGAAGCGTTCATCGCGCTCGACGAAGACTTCGGCCTCACGTCAGGTGACGCGGTCGGCCAGGCGACGGCCCGCCTCGGACTGAAACGAGACCCGGCGGAGATCAACCCGCTGATCGACCGCGCCGTGCGCCTCAACCCGTACGGGGTGTTCATGGAGGCCTACGCGAACCGCCTCCGCCTCGCCGTCGTGCAGGGCGCCATCCTTTATTATTCGGACCGGGACCGTTGGGTCTTCGTCGAACCGGCGCCGCCCCCGGAATCGACCTTCAAGTTGCCGTAGCCGGATACTTGAACCGTGATGCTCGTAGTGGACGGCAACAACGTGGCCTGGGCAGGCTTCCATGCGCTGCGCCGGCCGATGGGCGCCGACACGCCCGAAAAGTACGTCCGCGCGGCGCTCCTTGGGCTGACCCAGAGCGCGATCGGCTTCGCCGTGCGAGCGGGCGAACCGCCTGACATGACGCCGCGCCGGGACGGCCAGGCTGGCTTCTTCGACACTGCAACCGTCCGTACGAAACGACTCGTCATCGCTTTCGACGAAGGGCGTCCGTTGCGCCGCCGCGGCGTATTCCCCGCCTACCAGACCGGCCGCGAGTCCGACCCGAATTTCATGGAGTTCGAAAAGTATGTCCTCGAGGGCATACGGCAGTTCTCCGACATGGCGATGGCCTGCCTGCCGATCAGCATCCTCCGTGGCACGAATACCGAAGCCGATGACCTGACCGCGACCGAAGTGCTCACCCACCCCGACGCCGCGCGCATTTGCTCGACGGACCGGGACTTCCTCCAACTCGTCGATGAGCGCGTTTCCATTTACTCGCCGGTGAAGCGGCTGGTGATCACCACGGACAACTTCGCGGAGGCTACGGCGCCCAGGTCCGCCGACGGCTCGGCCACGCCATTCCCGCGCGAGCGCTATCTCGACTACCGCGCGGCCAGCGGCGACGCGAGCGACAACCTGCCCGGCATCCCCGGCGTGGGCGCCCTTTCCGCGGCGAAGTTGGTCGCCGCCGGGCCGCTCGATTCGTACTTCGAAGAACCGGCGCGCATCACCGCGGTCCTCGGCCGCAAGAACGCCCGCATCGACGCCGCCTTCGCGTCGGGCGAGGCAGCCGAAGCGGTCAGCCGGAACCGCTCGCTCATGGACCTCCGGCTCGCGACAACGAACTACCCTACGCTCGACGACTACCGCACCGCGGGCACGTGGGACGAAGCCACATTCCGTGCCTGGGTGAAAGAGCAGCGCATCGCCGCTCTCGAGGTCGAGTCCGCGGTGGCCTGCCTCTCGCACATCGCGCAGCAGTAGGACGGCCCACCGGCGGAGCACCGCCACGGCCGGTGCCGCAAGTGGTGACCCCACCTCTTCGGCTTTGCGCACCTCACTCTCTTCTTTTTGACCACTTGAACAGGTGGCAACAGGTTCGCTCAGATTCGAGACTGGTACCTGTTGCCCACCACTTGCAGTACCTGTTGTCCCACCTGTTGGCACCTGTTCGATTACCTCTTCCTCACCAGTTGCCACACCTCTTGCCACCTGTCCGATGACCTGTTGCCGTGTGCGGGGCTGGGGGAAGGAGGGGCTTGCTTCGGTGGGGCTCGGAGCACCGAAGATGCGGCGTGCGAGGGCGGCGATGGTGGCGAGGATGGTGGAAGCCATGGACTGAGCTTTGGGCACGAGCGCGGTCAACTGGAACACCCGGACGGCACCGACCTGGGGCACCCCGAGTGACACAACCGCCCCCCGCCCGCGACAATCGATGCTCGCGGGCGATTAGCTCAGTTGGTCAGAGCACCTGCTTTACACGCAGGGGGTCGGGGGTTCGAGCCCCTCATCGCCTACCAAACCCCTTGCGGTTGCGGCCCTTCAGCGCATCAGAGTACGGTTGCCGCAGGAGGGACGGATGAAACTCCAGGCGGTCAGCCAAGCAGCGGCGTACCTTCAACGAATCCGAGACCACCACTGCACGCTCACATCGCGCCAGCGCGAGGTGTTGGCTCTACGTGCGAGCGGGATAGAAGAAGCCCAGATCGGTGACTTGCTCGGGATTGAAGAGGTTACCGTACGCAATCATCTGACTCTCGCGCGGGCGAAGGTTGCGCCGCCGGGTCTGACACCTCAGGGACGGCTCTCGATGACCTGGGCCTACGAGCACTCGGGGTGCTGTCTGACGGAATTCGGCGCTATTCGTCGAAGAGAGAGGCCTCCGGCCGGCGCAGTCTGAACGGCAATCGCACCCTGATCCTGGATAGCGCTACCGGGTGAAGATCGGTTCAAAATCACCAGCACTCTGGTTCACAGCGCTCAAGACCCGCGGTGAGTTCCTCCGTACCCTTGCCTCACGAGCGATCTGAGCATCCTCGCGTATGCATACACGTACGACGAGTAGGAGAAGCATCATGCACTCGCCACGGACATTGGGTCGGACATCCGGACGCAACCCGTTCAGCGGCCATCGAACGGCCGTCGTGCTCGCAATCTTCGTCGCTGTTGCCTCGTTCGGGGCGCTGGCTGCGACCGCATCGACCAGGGGCTTCTTCGGTGGGTTCGACGAAGGCGCTCGCGAGGCGCCCTCTTCGAACCCGGCCGCAAGCGACACTCAGGCCGGGATCACCATCTCGCTCACCGGCATCACAGCGGACGAAACGCGAACCGTCATCGGGCTCGAAATCGCGGGGCATCCGGAACACGGCGAAGGCGCGATGCCGATGGGCATGGCGCAACTCGTCGATGAGAACGGGCGAATCTACCGCGAAACGTCCGGTAGCGCCGATCAGTCCAACCCGCGGCTGGTCACCCGCACGTTCCCAGCGCTCGATCCCGCTGCGAAGACCGTGGCGCTTCAGATCAAAGGCCTGCAATTCGCAAATCGTGTGCAGGCCGGCGAGACCGCCTCATTCCACCCCGTTGATGCGCAGTGGAACCTCAATTTCTCTGTGCCTGAGCGCACCGCAGGAGCCGCCGTCGACGTGAGCCACGAGCCGGAAGCACTCGGGCCCGGAACGATGGTGATCGATAGCATTACGGTTGCCGCCAGCCAGATCGTGATTGCCGGCCACATCTCCGGCTACTCGGCCGAGGAACTCGCCGCTTTGACAGCTCGGCCGTCGCTAACAGCCCATGGCGAGCCGGTGCCGTTTGTCGGGATGCGTGCGGGGTTCGGACCGGGGCGTGCATCCGTGGAGATTCGCTATGCACCGGTTTCAGGGCCCGCACGCCTCGAGATCATGCCGACCGTGGAGGGCAGCGGCGGAGACGTGACCGTGTCGCAGGCTCTCGCTTCCCGCCTGGAGGGTGCGTCGCCCGCCGTGTGGGACTTCACGCTCCCCTAACAGCGGCGGCCACCCCTCAATACCGGCCCAGGAACGCCGTGACCGCCGCCACGTAGGGCGCGAAGGCTTCCCGCCGGATGTTATGTCCCGCCTGGGCGAAACAGACTGTCTCGATCTTCGGGTTCAGTCGCTGCGCTTCCGCAGCCACTTCGCTGCTCACAATCGCGCCCTTCGCGGCGTTTCCACCGCGAATCAAGAGTGTCGGCACGCCGATACCCTCGGCTCCCGGACGCCAGTCCTGCATCATCCCCGCGCGGCGCATGCTCCAGCCGGCCGGGATGCGCATCTGCTGCTTCGATTCGGCCCAGGCCGGGAGCTCGTCCTCGTGCCAATCCGGGCTCTGCTTCTTCCCGAGCTCGATGATCTTCTCGACCGAAAGCTCGGACCACTTCGGCATCTCCATGCGCGCCATGGTGGGCCACTCATCGCGCCAGGCCGGGTCTTCGAGGATGGCGCAGCGGAACAGCTCCGGCTGCTCGCGCACGGCCTGGGCAACAGTCCCGGCGCCCATCGAGTGCCCGAGCGCCGCCGGCTTCTCCAGCCCGAGCGCTTCGACGAGCGCGCACAGGTCCTTGCCGTCGCCAAAACTGCCGTCCGCGGGCGCTTCGGACTTCCCGTGGTAGCGCGCGTCGTAGGCGATGACGTCGTAACGGTCGTCCAGCACCGTCGCCACGCGTTCCCAGCACAGGCCGTTATCGCTGAACCCATGTGCGAGCACGAGCGGCCTCCCGCTTCCTCGCCGGTAGTAGTGGAGCCGCACACCGCGGACGTTCACATCGCCTTCTGTCCATGCCATGCGCGGCACTCTACACCCCAAACAACGGGTACCGGGTACCCAGTACCGAGTACTAATTCAGAAACACCGTCACATAAACCCACATCTTGCCGTCCCGCACGGCCGCCACCCCCACCGAGCTGAACCGCGGTTCGAGGATGTTCGCGCGATGGCCGGGCGAGTTCATCAGGCCGTCGAAGGCTGCCGCGACCGTCCGCGTTTCGACGTAGTTGTTGCGCGCCAGGTTCTCGCCGGCGAGCCGGTAACGGATGCCGCGGGCGGCAAGCTCCGAGAACGCGCTCTCGCCGTCTGGGGCGTAGTGGTCGAAGTAGCCGTTCGCCACAAGGTTCTGGGCGCGCGCGTAGGCGACCTCTTCGAGGGACGCCTCCCACTCCAGGGGCGCGAGGCCCTCTGCCCGGCGCGCTTCGTTCATCGAGTCCAGCAGTGCGCGCGCCTTCTCCGGGAGCTTCTGCAGGGCCACTACCTGCTGGGTGTTCGCGGGGAGCGCCTGGACGCTCGAGGCCGGAGCGGCCTGCAGCGCCGGCGTGGGCGTGGCGGCGACACCGCCAACGCTCGCGTCCTCCGCGGCGGAAGCCGGCTCAGGCTGCAAGGTATCGGACTGAACGGGTGACACCTGGGTGACAAGTGGTGAAGGAGTGGCCGTGGCCACGGAGGAAGCCGTCGCGGTTGCCGAAGTATCTGGTGTGGCGGTCGAGTTCGCCGCGCTCGTGCCCTCCGGGACGCGGGTGAAGGCAAGCCCTGCCAGTGAGCAGAGCGCGCCTGCCGCGAGGAGCCCGTGAAACGGCTTCATTTTCGCCATACCTGAACTTTCGGCGGCTCTGTGCCGCTACGACATTGGGGTAGGCACTGATGGGGGTGAATTTCGGCATGCAGGGCACCACGAACACCCACTCAGCCGGACTCCCGCCACTCGTTGGCACCCACGTTGCCGTCATATCCCAGGGACTCGAACGGGCGCATGACAGGGCGCGCGGCCTCGAAGAGTTCGGCTACCGTGTCTTCCCCTGCGGCGACCCCGCAACCGTCCCGGCCGCGCTCCAGGCCGCACCTCCGGACGCCATCGTCCTGGACCTCGGGCGCGAGCTCGCGTTCCCGGGCGACACCGTTGCGATCGTGCGGAAGCACTCCGAGTCGCCGCTCGTGGTGGTCGGCTGCGCTGGCACCTTCGCCGAAATGCTGCGCTGTTACGAAGCGGGCGGCGATGACTACTGCCGCCCGAAGTGCCCCACCGAAGAGATCGACCTTCGCCTGCGCGCCATCTTCCGCAGGATCGAAATGGCACTGCCGGAGGACCGCCGCAGCGGCGGGCCCTCGGTCATGCGCGTTGGCGGCATCGAAATCGACCAGGCGAGCCAGCAGGTGCTGAAGGACGGCATCCACGTGCCCCTCTCGCCCACGGAGTTCCGCCTGCTCGCGACGCTGGCCGAACACCCGGGCGAGGTTATCCCCTCCAAGGCGCTGATCGCGCGGGTCTGGGGCAACCAGTACGCCGGCGAGACGCACTACCTCCGCCTGTACGTGCGCTACCTGCGCCAGAAGCTCGAAGACGACCCGAGCAACCCGGTTTACATCGTGAACCGCTGGGGCTCCGGGTACGCGCTCGAAGAGCCGCGCCGCGCAGCCGCCCGCGCCGGGTAGTTCGTCCTCAAAGCCTGCAAGCCAGAGCGCCGCTACGCTGCCTCCTGCCCGCCGGGCGCGGGCAGGGAGACCACCGCGTGAAAGCTGCTGTCCTCACCGAATTCGGGCAACCGCTCTCGATTCAAACGCTGGACGATCCGCGGATCGGCACGGGCGAAGTGATCGTCGATATCGCTGCGGCCGGAGTCACCAGCTACGCCGGGCGGGTGTTCTCCGGCTCAAGGAACTACATGCTGGAAGTGCCGGTCGTGCCTGGGGCGGGAGGGATCGGCAGGGTGCGCGCGACCGGTCCGGACGCGACCCGGCTCAAGATTGGTGAATGGGTGTACTGCGAGCCCACTGTTCGGTCGCGCGATGACGCGCAGAACCCCGACACGATTCTCCAGGGTTGGACCTACCGCTCCGAAGCGGCGCTGCCGTTGCACCGCTTATACCACCACGGCTCTTTCGCTGAACAGATGCTGCTGCCGACAGAGAACGTCACGCCGATCGGCGACATCGACGCGGCCGACGCGGGGAAGTGGACCGCGCTGGGTCGGTTGTTGGTGCCCTATGGCGGTCTGCTGGCCGGGAACCTGCAAGCTGGCGAGACGCTGGTCGTGAGCGGCGCCACCGGCGGCTTCGGCGGCGCGGGCGTGGCGGTAGCGCTGGGTATGGGCGCCGCGACGGTGGTAGCAACGGGCCGGAATCGGCGCGCGCTGGATGACCTTGGGCAGCGTTTCGGCTCACGCGTGAAGCCGGTCCAGATGACCGGAGACGAAGAGCACGACCGGCGCCAGGTAGGCCTCGCCGCTGGTGGCCCGATCGACATGGTGCTCGACTTCCTGCCGCGCGAGGCTTCCGCCGCACAGGTGCGGGCGGCCATCCTCGCCGTGCGTCACGGCGGAAGGATCGTGCTCATGGGCGGTCTTCGCGGGCCCGAAGGCGACCTTGGCTTGAACTACCACTGGCTCATGCACAACGACATCACGGTGATCGGCAAGTGGATGTACGAACGCGATGTCATCCCGCGAATGGTGGGACTGATCAAGGCGGGCCTTGTCGACCTCAATCAGTTCGACCTCGCGGAGTTTCCGCTGGACCAGGCGAACGAAGCGGTCGCCTACGCCGCTGAGAACGCGGGCCCGCGTCAACTCACGGTGCTTCGCCCCGACAGGTGAGAGCGGATCCGCTGGACGCCGGGCGCGCTTCCCGGACACAATCGGCGACCATTGTTTCGCCGGGAGCAGCCATGTCCACGCCGCACTCCATCCTTCGCAGCTCGCTGAAGTCCATGCACGCCCTCCTCGACAAGGCCGTCGAAGGGATGACCGCCGAGCAGTTCAACTTCCGGCCGCAAGAAGGCGGCGTCAGCGCGTTCTTCAGCCTCTGGCACTACGTCCGCACCGAGGACAACATCATCAACTTCGTCTCCCAGGGCAAGCCGACGGTCTGGCTCGACGGCGGCTACAACGACGCGTTCGGCCTGCCCCGCAACAGCCAGGGCACCGGCATGACGGAAGCCGAAGCCAACGCGGTGCAGATCCAGGACGTGCCGAAGTGGCTCGAATACCAGCAGAAGGTCTGGGCCGCGACCGACACCTACCTCGCGAACATGTCTCCCGAGGAGTTCGACCAGCGCCAAGTGACCATCAAACCGCTCGGGCCGATGTCGCTCTGGGACGGCATTTACGGCGTCTGCCTGAGCCACGGCTACCGGCACGTTGGCGAGATCGAGTATGTGCGCGGCGTGCAGGGCCTGGGCGGCCTGACGATTTAGCTCGCGGCAGGCGGCGTGAGCTGCACGTACCGGTAGCGTTCTTCGAAACCCATGCGCCGGTAGACGGGTTCGCCCATGGCTGATGCCTCCAGCGACGCCCACTCGGCGCCGGGGAACGCCGCTGCTGCCAGGGCGGTCATTGTCGCTCCGAGACCGCGCCGGCGTGCGTCTTCGGCTACCCAGACGTTGCTCACGTGCACAATGCCGTCCGCGAACGCCGATGAGGCCGTTGCCACCGCCCGGTCACGGTCGTAGGCAACGAAGTACGCAAATCGCCCAGTGGCGATGACGGCCGCTATGAATTCCTTTTCGGTCTCTTCCGGCGGCCGGTTCGCCTGAATGCCTCGGACAGAGAGGTAGTCGCGGATGTCCTGGGGCGTCTTGGCGGTGGTTACCCGGACCCCGCCTGGAAGCGAAAACGCGGCCAGCGGCAGCCGCGCCACCATCACGGGCTGGGACCGAGCCACGGCGTATCCCCTCGCAGTCGCGGCTGCGAGGACGGCGTCATCGGTAGGGTCGCGGAGGATGAGACGGAACCCTTTCGAGCGGCCTGCGAACCAGTCTTCCACACGCTGAAGGGCGCGCGCCGCCTCCGCGGGTAGTTCCACGAAGGCCAGGTTCAGCGCTGCGATGCCCGTCCCCGAGTCTGCGAGCAGCCAGCCACTGAGCCTTGCCGTTTCGCCCGGGAAGCCGCCGCCGCGGATGAGGCGGTTGAGGACCAGCAGCGAAGCGTGGAAACGTTCGTCGTCGCTCACAGGGACACCGGGCCTTCCGTGCCGACGATGATGTAGTCGTCGATGCGGCGGAAGCCGAGCGATTCGTAGAGCGAGAAGCCTGCCTCGGTGGATTCGAGGCATGCGGCGGTCGCGCCACGCGCTCGGCCAGCTTCGATGGCGGCGACGGTCAGTTCGCCGCCGAAACCACGCCTTCGCTGCGAAGGCGCCACGTACACGTTGTACACGCCCACAAGCTCGCCCGAAGTCATCGACATCGAGCGCGCGACCGGGCGGCCGTCGACCAACCCCAGGTGGAGCGTTACGCCGGGCAACTGGCGCGCTCGCTCGGCCATGGCGGCCTGGAACTGCTGGTCGCCGTACTCCTCGCGGTCGACTTCGCAGTAAAGGGCGATGTCTTCGGGCGTGCGCGCCTCGCGGACCTCGATCGAGCCGGTCGCGCGTGAGGTCTGGGGTGGCAGCGGGTGCATCACCATCGAAGGCTCGCGCCCCCAGAAGGTGAAGCCTTCGACCATAGAGGCGGCCAGGACCCCGCCATCGACCGAACCGCGCAGGTCCAGCCGCGCGTTGATTCCACGCATCGCGAACCACTCCATCGCCTCGCGCAGGGCTGCCCTGGGCCGGATTACCAGGTCCACCACGACGGCGATGTTGAACTTCGAAACGCCCAGCCCGGCGTCGATGCAGAGCCACGGCCCAATGCGTTCAACGCAACCGCCAGGGCCGAGGGCGGCAACCCTGCCGAGGGCCTGGCAGTAGAGGGCGTGCAGTTCCTCTGGTGTCGGGCCCATGGCGCAATCGTACGTGAGGCGGGACGCGGCCGCGCCGTTTCGGAGATAATGGCCGGAACACCTCGACCGGAGCCGCCCTGTGGAACAACCGTCCGAAGCCTCGCTGAACAAGATGTGGAACTACGCCGAAAAGTTCGCCGAGAAGTCGGGCACGCACCTCCACCCGGACCGCTTCATCACCGAGGGCGTGGTCCTCGGGCTCGCTTCGAACATCGACAACTTCGGGCGGCCGCTCTGCCCCTGCAACTTCTACCCCTCGAAGGACGAGAACGGGAACTGGCCCGAAGGCCTCTACCAGCCCCGCGAGGAAGAAGTGAAGCGGCGCGATTGGATCTGCGCCTGCGACGAAATGCAGATCTTCAAGTACTGCCATTGCCTCCTCTTCGTGAACGAAGAGGGCCTGCCCATCACGGAATACCTGCCAGAAGACCACGAAGGCCGCGAAATCTACGGCCTCGTGACCGACCCCACGCCTGACAAGGGCCGTGCCCTCGGCAAGGCCCTAGCGAAGCAACAGAAGGCGGAGTAGGGGTTGCGGGGCCTCGCATACGGTTTTCCACGACCGATCGCGATGAGCCATCCTCAGTTCAACCCACCGGGTTCGTTGCGCCCGGCGTGTTGCGCCGTCACTTCGGTGGTGCGATGAGGAACGTATTCGTCGGAACGGGCGCGGCGATCTCGGCCGGACTCACTCCGCAGCCGAAGTACGCGCTCACCAGCTTTCCGCCGGAGACCGTGAAAATCTGCCCGCCAAGGTTGGGCCGGGCAATGATGATCCCGAGTTCTCCGGCCGGCAGCCGTGGCACCCATGGATGAGCAGTTCCGGCCCGGTAAACCGCATAGAGCGTCAGGTTGCTCCCGGCCACGAACTGTTCCTGCAGTTCTTCAGCCGACATATACGGATGGCAACCAGCAGCGGGGAAGACGTTGACCAGGGTTCCGGCCGGACTCCCGGCGGGGCACGGCGGCGCCGCTGAGGCGGCCGTGAAGGGTGTCACGCAGGCCTCTGGCCGTTGTTGTAGCAGCGGGCGAATTGCGGCCCAGTCCCTCGAAAGCAGGGCCTGCACGATGGGGTCGATGGACGGAGCGGCGGCGGTCGCCGGCGGCTGCGTCGCGGACGGCGCAGGCGAACCAGTCGCGGAGACTGTCGGAGACGCGGGGACTGGGCTCACGGACGTGGTGGCCGTCGAAGTTGGCTTCGCATTGTTGTCACCGCATGAGACCGCCAACGTCAAGGCAGTAAAAGCGACCGTTCCAAGGAACAGGCGTGGAAGCATCAACTTGGTTCCTCGAAGCAGGTTACCCCCCCGCGGATTTTCAAGCGTAGGGGTCACCCTTAACGGCGGCCGGACAAGGGCCGCGCCCTCGGCAAGGCACTCGCGAAGCAGCAGAAGGGGGAGTAGGCCTTCGGGGGCCCGTTTCGGCCGAAGGCTGGTCGGGCTGACGTTCGCATGGCCGCTGAGACACCGCACACAGGCTTCGCTTGTGTGCTGGCGCTAACCACTCCTTCACAGTCGGGCCACGGTTGATTGCCGTTCCGCCACAGCATGTATGGCGGGTTCGAGGACGCTTCGCCGCTACCCCCCCGCGAACTCCCGACACTTGATGGCGCGCGAGAGGTCGTCGTTCGCTTCCTTCACCGTGCGCGCGAGGACGGGGAGCTCCTCGCCGTAGGCTTCGAGGACGGCCTCGCTGCGGGCGAGGATGTCGCGCTCCACGCGGTAGCCCGGGAAGAGGCTGCGGAAGTAGTCCGAGGCGAACTCTTTGTCCTTCGTCCGGTAGACGTTCGGCAGTGAGGCGAAGAACTTCTCGACGTATGGCTCCAACAGCTTCGCCTGCTCGGACCAGTTGAATCCGGACATGGCGGCGCCGGTCAGGTAGAGCGACCCGTAGCCTTCGCCCTGGAACTTCTCCCAGGCCGCGGCCTTCGCCTCGGCGGTGGGCGCGGAGGTCTCGCAGCGCAGCTTCGCCCGGACACCGCGGTCTGACGGGTCGCGGGCAACTTCCGCAGCGACGCGCTCGGCCGCGCCCGGCACGCCGTAGGCAACGTGCTTGGCCGCGATAGCCCAGCGCATGTCCTGGTCGATGGTGACGCCGTCGATGACCTCGTCGCCGTCGGCCAGGCGGGCGACCAGTTGCAGGTCTTCGGGCACGACCGCGTTCCCGATGAGCGTGCGCGCCCAGATGATCTTGAGGTCGGTGGAGCCGGGCGCCTTGAGCGCGAGATAGGCGACGCGAGCGAGCTCGTGCGCTTCGCGGGCCTTCCAGTCTTCGGGCACGTAGCGCGAAATCGCCGCCGTCGCGTTGTTCAGCACCGCTTCGACAAGCTCCGGGCTGGATTCGCGCGAGACCTTGTTCCGCACGAGCTCCAGGTATTCGGTCGACTTCAGTTGCTGGTCACGGACCATGCTCCAGAGCGATGTCCAGAGCTGGAGCCGCAGGAGCGCGTCGTCGATGCGCTGCATGTGCTCCTTCAGAAACGCCAGCGAATCGTGGTCGAGCGCGACTTTGGTATAGCCGTGGTCACCGTAATTCGGGAAGACCAGCGCCGGTTTCGCCAGCCCGCGCGCCTCGAGGACGTCAGCCTCGGCACGGTCGATGCTGGCGGGCACGACGGTCACTTCGAGCCGGCCGCCTTCGTCCCGCACGAGGCCGATGTCGACCTTGTGCGGGCGGATCGTCGGGTACTCATCCGGCGCGCTTTGCGTGAGTGTGAATTGCGTGATGCGCTCGCCATCGGCTTCCCACCGCGTGCCGATCGTGTTGAGGGAGGGTGTTTCGAGCCAGAGCCGCGCCCATTCCTTCAGGTCCGCCCCGCTTCCGGTTTCGAGGGAGGCGAGGAACTGGGTGAGCGTCGCGTTGCCGTAGGCGTGCGTCTTGAAGTAGTGCCGCATGCCGGCCCGGAAGCCTTCCATGCCCAGCGCTTTCACGAGCTGCTTCAACACCGAAGCACCCTTGCCGTAGGTGATACCGTCAAAGTTCAGGAACGTCTGGTCGGTGTCGGCCACCTGGCCCGAGATCGGGTGCGTCGTGACCAGCTGGTCCTGGCGGTAGGCCCAGTTCTTGATCGACGAAGCGAAGTCCTGCCAGCCCGTCTTGAAGCGCGTCGACTCGTCCATGCAGAGGTAGGACATGTAGGTGGCGAAGCTCTCGTTCAGCCAGAGGTCGTTCCACCACTTCATGGTCACGAGGTCGCCGAACCACATGTGCGCCATCTCGTGGAGGATGACCTCGGCCCGGCCGCGGCGCTGGTTCTCGGTCGGCGGGTCGCGGAAGACCATGTACTCGTTGTGCGTCACGCAACCAACGTTCTCCATGGCCCCGGCATTGAACTCGGGCACGAAGATCTGGTCGTACTTGCCGAACGGGTAGGGAAAGTCGAAAAAGTCCGCGTAGAAATCGAGGCCCTGCTTCGTGACCTCGAACAGCTCGCCCGTGTCCAGGTGCTTCGCCAGCGACTTCCGGCAGAACAGGCCAACGTCGATGTCGCCGTGTTTCTCCCGGGCTACGTGGTATGGCCCGACCACGAGCGCGAAAAGGTAGGTGCTGAACGGCTTCGTGGGCTCGAACGTATGGAGCTTCCGGCCATCCGCCTGCGCTTCGACGGTACGCTCGCGGCTGTTCGCGACAACCTCCCACTCAGCCGGCGCGACCACGCTCAGCCGGTAGGTCCCCTTGATGTCCGGCTGGTCGAATTGCGGGAACAGGCGGTGGCTCTCGTACGGCTCGAAGTTCGAATACAGGTACTCCTCACCGTCTTCCGGGTCCTTGAACTGGTGGAAGCCGTCGCCCTCGTGGTCGTATTCGTTCTCGTAGACCACGCGGACGACGTTCTGCGCTTTGAGGCTCTCGCCCGGGAGCCAGAGCCGGAAGCCGTTCCAGCGCGGTTCCACCGTGGCGCCGTTCACGTCCAGGCGCTCGATGACCTTCCCGCGGAAGTCGAGGAACAAGTCACCGGAACCGGTGTCGGCGAACGAGAGGGTCGCGTTTCCGCGGTAGGTTTCGGAGCCACGCGTCAGTTCGATGTTCAGTTCGTAATCGCACGAGGTCACGCGCGCCGCGCGGCCCTCGGCTTCGACCTGGGTCAGGTTGTCGCGCGCTTCGATAGTGGGAGTGGTCATGGATTCGCTCCTGTGGATCGTTGCCAAGGTGGTAGGCGAGCGTACAGGGAGACGGAGTGCACGCGCGATGCGGGTAAAGTTAGGCGCTAAGAACGCGCACGTGCTTCATGTCGCTACTCGCCAGAGGCCGGACCTGGGAGGCGAAGACGGTCACGACCGCCACGGTGTCGCCAAGGGCATTGAAGAATTCGACATCGTATCCCTGCCCGTCGTTGTAGATTTCAACGACGGTGCCGGTATCGCCTGCCTCAAGCCCCTCGGAGGGGATGGGCTCAGTGAGCGCAACAATGTCGAATGCTCGGATCACCGTGGTTGCCTTATTGGATAAGCTGTGACGAGGCGAACTTCTCCACCGGGGAATGGTTCGGTCCAGATCGAGCGTATCACAGGGAATCGCTCGCCGGGATCCGCGATAGCCCCTTCGACGACGTACCGTGTTCCGTAGCTCGTCTCATACGACCTTACGAGGCGGGCGGACCTGCCGTGTTGCATCAATGCAGCGGCGAAGCTGCCTGGCTCGCCAGCCTGGAACCCGAGGCCGAGAAAAACTTTGCCTTCGAGGCACCGTCCGGGTGCTCCTCCGCGAGGAGATAGTCCACCACCTTGGGAGCGGCCACGTGCAGGCGGTCTCGCCACTCAGCCATCGAGCAAACGATACACTGGCCTGCCCCTTCGCTACCCCGCATTCGTGACAACAGGTACAATCCCGCCGAACCTCGCAAATCAGGTGCTGCTGGCCCCTATGTCCAACATCCCCGCGGTCAACTCGCTCATCACCGCCATCAACTTCGACCGCTTCGCTGAGATCGAAGCGCACCACCGGTCCGATGCCGTCTTTCAATCGTTCCGCGGGCCAACGCTGCGCGATAGCGTAGGCATCGCCGACTGGCACCGCGAATTCCTGCGCGACTACGCCGACTGCAACTACGCCGAACTCGAATACATCGAAGAGGGTTCGAACGTCGCCGTGCGCGGCACCATCGAAGCCAAGGCGTACGACTGGCGGCCGTTCACGCAGCGCATCATCGAAGTTATGTCGTTCGACGACGCGGGCGAAGTGGCCCAACGCCGCCTCTACGGGATGCTCCGGGACATCGAATTCGACAAGCCCACCACTGCCTCGATGACGGACGCGCTGGGCTTCAAGGGCGGCAGCGCCAGCGCCACCCGGGGGACAGTCCAGAAGTTCTACGAAGCACTGCTCTCCGGCAACAGCGAGGGCGCGCTCGAGCAGTTGCATGAGAAGGCGACCTGCATCGACGGCGTGTACGGCATCGTCAACGGCGCCGCCAACATCCTCGACTTCCTTCGCCACATCCCCATGCCGGCGTTCGGCCGTCTGCGGGTCACCAACATCCTCGCCGGCGAGCATGACGCCCTCGTCGAGCTGGCCATCGACCCGGCTCGCCCGCGGTTCGCGGACTGGGTCCGGCTGGTGGACGGCAAGATCCGCGTGATCGAGGGGTACTCAATGCTCCGCGAGCTTGGCGTGAATCCGTACGAGAACTACGCCAACGACCGCCACCGCCGCCAGGTCATCCTGCCGATCTAATCACCGCCCAAGATCCGAGGCGCGCACGCAGTAAGCGCTGCGATGCCACTCCCACCGCCGACGCAACCCGCAACCACGCACACCTTCTCCCCTCGCCCAAGATCCGAGGCGCGCACGGCAGTAAACGCTGCGATGCCACTGCGACTTCTTGAAGAAGTCAAAAACGGTGTGTTGCGCGATGGGGCCGCCGGCTACTCGACGAAGATATCCACGGACGGCCGCAGCTTCGCGCATTCGGCCAGCACTTCGTGGATCCGGTGCTCCTTGAACTTGTCCACCAGGCCGCTGTCGATCTTGTCCTTGTCGTCGAGAGCCGGGTAGCTCTGCTCCGTCAGCACGTAGTCGAAGCGTGGCGCCCACTTCCGCGAACCGAGCCGCGCCGTCGTCGAGCAGTTGTCGACCATGTACGAAACGCCCCGCGCATGCATGTACGGGTTCAGCGAGTCGACCGCTTCGATGACCGACTCGTTCGCGACCTCGGAGTAGGGATGGCCGTGCTCCATGAGGACGTCGATCTGGGCCATCATCGTGGCGATGTAGACGCCCGCGGTGAAAGGGTCCAGCGGGATGTCCTCTTCCTTGCGGTCCGAGCGCACGTCCTTGCCCGTCTTCCAGGTCTCCGTCCGGTCGATGATGCCCATCGGGCGGCGCTTCAGCCGGTCGCCGGCGAGGATGACGCTGCGGATTTCGTTGCCGCTCGACACTTCGTCGTAAATCTCGTCGAGGATCTCGCGCGCCGCCGGGTAGGAAGCGGCGTACGCGGACTCGAACTCCGGCCGGCCATCGGCGCCGACGGCCTCGTACACGCCGAGCATGCCCTGGCGGGAGATGATCCTCGAAATCGGGCCGGTGATGGCCTCGGCGGAATGGCGGAAGGCCTCTTCGTGGCTCATGCCCTGGTTGATGTAGCGGCGGTAGAGGCTCTCGATGATCCCGTGGACGGCCCCGAGCAGGATGCCCCGCTCGCCGTAGATGTCCGACTTGAACTCGGATTCCAGCGTCGTCTGGAAGGTGTAGGGCGAACCGATCGCGACCGACCAGCCGAGCGCGAGGTCGGTAGCACGGCCGTCGATGTCTTGCTCCACAGCGAAGCTGCTGTTGATGCCCGCGCCGTTCACAGTCGAGCCCTGCACGTACAGGCGCCGGACCGAGGGGCCCATGCCTTTCGGGCAGACCGCAATGACGTTGACGTTCTTCGGGAACGATGCGCCGACGTTTTTCATATGGCCGACGAGGAAGCCGTGAGAGAGACCGAGCGTGGCGCCCGGCTTCAGCTTCGCGAACACGTCCTGGAAGATCTCCGCCTGGGCGGAGTCCGAAACGAGAAGAATCACGAGGTCTGATTCGGCCGCGACGGCGAACATCTCCCCGAGGGTGCCGTCCTTCTCGTTGAAGCCGGCGGCCCGTGCTTCATCCATCGACTTCGAGCCCGGGCGAAGACCCACCTTCACGACGATGCCGGTACCCTCGAGGGAATCGCGCAGGTTCTGGGCCTGCGCCGGCCCCTGGGAGCCCCAGCCGATGACGCCGATCTGCTTGATGCCTTCGAACGCTTTGGGGAGCAGCGGGAAGAGGTGCCGCCCACCTTTCACGATCTGCTCGCTGTGGCCTTCGAGGTTGATGGTGTCGACCTGGAAGACGTTGGAAGTAAAGCCGAGAGACATGCTGGAACCCCCGCGCGGAGTGAACCCGGGAAATTGGAAAGTGCTCGTGAGTATACGAGCCGGATTCCTAACAGACTCGCGGCGGGGACGGCAGCAGTTGTCCATTCGCTATAATCGAAAGGTGACGACGAAGTACGACTATCGGCGCGCTGTCGAGCAGACGCCTGGGGTCCGCTCCGGGAGTCCCTGCGTGGCCGGCACTGGCGTGCGGGTGATTCATTTGCTTCGTCTCTACAGGGAACGGGGGATGTCCGCGGAGGCCATCGCCGCTGAGTTGTGCTTGTCCCTGGCGGATGTCCACGGTGCGCTCGCCTTCGCACTGGACAATGAAGAAGCACTCGTCCGCAACGAACGCGACCGCGAGGCCTGGGTCGAACGGTTCCGCGCCGGGAGCGCCAGCGTTTCGGCGTGAAGCTTGCCGTCGACGAAAACGTGCCACTGGCCATCTCCGTTCCATTGCAGGCGGCTGGGATCGAGGTCATCCACGTGGCAACGGAACGCCCGGGCCGCAGCGATGCGTCCAACCTTGAATGGGCATTCGATCAACAGATCGCCTTTCTGACTTTCGACGACGATTACCTCCGGCTGGCAGCAGCCGGGGATGCCCACGCGGGAATCCTCTTCTGTCACCAACTGAAGTACGGTGTCGGCGGATTGGCGCAGGCCCTCATCGACCTGGCAGGACAGGGCAGCTGGCCAGGTCCAGGCGAGATCGCATTCGTCTGAGGTGAACCGGCACCGCTGCCGCCCGACAGCGTCATGGTGACAGACGGAACGCGCCCCATCCGCGGCAGCCGCGTAGAATCTGGCCAATGCCTCAACCTCTCGAAGGTCTCCGCGTCCTGGAGATCGGGACGTTCGTTTCCGCGCCCTATTGCGGCAAGCTGTTCGCCGGGTACGGCGCCGAAGTCATCAAGATCGAACCGCCTGGCGGGGACATTTCGCGCGCCCACGGGCCGTTCAAGGACGGCGTGCCCAACCCGGAGACGAGCTCCCTCTTCCTCTACCTCAACGCGGGCAAGAAGTCCGTGGAGCTGGACATCACGCAGCCGGAGGGCCGGGCGGCGTTCCTGAAGCTGGCCGAGACCGCGGACGTGGTTATCGAGAACTACAAGCCATCGGAGATCCGGTCGCTTGGCCTGGACCACGAAGCGTTGTCGGCGGTGAACCACAGGCTGGTGGTCATCTCAGTGACTACCTTCGGCCAGTACGGGCCGTACGCCGACTACGAGAGCAACAACCTAGTCGCTTTTGCGACCGGCGGGCAGATGTTCATCACCGGGACGCAGGATGGTGGGCCGCTCAAGAACGGCGGGTACCAGGCGGACTACCAGGGCGGCCTCAACGGCTTCTCCGCGGGCATGCTGGCGATCCTCGCGGCCGAGCGGGATGGCGTTGGGCAGCACGTCGACATCAGCATCCAGCAGTGCATGGCGCCGCTGCTGGAGGCGGGCGTGCCGTATTACAGCTACATGGGCCGCTGGGCGGGACAGCGCCGCGGCAACCACATGGCGAGCTTCATCGGCATCTATCCCTGCGCCGACGGCTACCTCGGCATCCACCTGATGCCGCGGAACTGGAAGCCCTTCTGCGACGTGATCGACCGGCCAGACCTGCTGAACGACCCGCGCTTCGTCACCCAGGCGGCGCGCGCCCAGCACAACGATGAACTGATGGCCGAGTTCTACTCGTGGGCCGCCGGCGAGGCGAAGCACGAGATCTACCAGAAGGCCGGTGCGGGCCGGGCTCCGGTCGCTTTCGTGCACACGATGGAGGACCTGATCACCAGCCCGCACCTGCTTGAGCGCGGCTCGATCCAGCGCATCACGCACCCCGTCGCCGGCGAAGCCGCATACCCGGGCCCGCCATGGTGGATGGGCACGGAGGCTTGGGCTCCCGGCGCGGCGCCATTGCTTGGCCAGCACAACGCCGAGGTCCTCGGGGTGGCGTCCGCATGAGCGCCCGCGACGAGGCGGCTCGCGCCATTGCGTTCTACGACCACTCGGAAGATATGGCTCGGCTCCGTGCCGCTCTCGAGGAGGCGGCGCCGCGAATCAAGAAGATGGTTACGGCGATGCTGAAGAAGGCCGCCGAAGAGTCGATCCCGGGGCCTGCCGACATCCGCGGCGCCAGGGAGGCCGCGAGCGCGGCGGAAGCCCTGGCAACGCTGCGAACGATCCAGGACTTCGCCCTCCTCCAGGCGGTCACACGGGCGATAGGGCGGCGGATCGAGGCGCTGGAAATCGCGGCCTCAGCCGACTTCCCGGAGGGCGCGCGTGTGCTCGTGCCGGCGGGGCGCAGTTACCCGCGTTCCGGTGCCGAACTGGCCGGGACCGTGGAAGAAACCGGCACGGTGCTTTCGGTGCTCCTGGACAACGGCGAAACCTGGGAAGGGCCAGCCAGCCTTGCCCGCCTTGGGGGCGAAACGAAGTGACGATGCCGCTCGATGGAATCCGCGTCATCGACCTGACGATGGTCTGGGCAGGGCCGTTCGGGACCAGGATGCTCGGTGACTACGGCGCCGAGGTGATCAAAGTGGAGGCCCCGCGCCAGTGGGACTTGCTTCGCTCCCTTGGCCTTGTCCCGCGGACGGACTACCACTGGTACAACAAATCGGCCTACTTCAACCACAACAACCGGGACAAGTACGCCCTCGCCCTCGACCTGGCCGACGCGCGAGGGCGCAACACCTTGCTGAAGCTTTGCGCAGTCAGTGATGTCATCGTCGAAAACTTTCGCAGCGATGTCATGGACAACCTCGGCCTGGACTACGAAGCGGTGAAGGCGGCGAACCCGAACATCATCTACATCTCCATGCCGGGCCACGGCAAGACGGGGCCGGAGAAGGACTACGTCGCCTATGGCTCGAACGTCGAGCAGCTCGCGGGAATCGTCGCGATCTCCGGCTACCAAGGCGACGAGCCGATGAAGACGGGGTTCAGCTATGGGGATCCCATGGCGGGCACGGCGCTGGTGGGCGCGGTCGCAACGGCCCTTCGGCAGCGCTCCCGCACGGGAGAAGGGCTCTACCTGGAGCTCGCCCAGCGCGAGAACCTGATGATGTTCGTGGGCGAGCACGTCGTGGACTACAGCATGAACGGCGTGGCCCGGCCGCCGGCGGGGAACCGCAACCCGCTCTATGCGCCGCACAACCGCTACCCGAGCGCGGGCGACGACCGCTGGCTGACGATCGCCTGCGAATCAGACGAGGCGTTTGCCGGGCTCTGCCGCGCGATCGGCCAGCCGGAACTCGCGGCCGACGCGCGCTTCGCTACCAACGCAGCGCGCAAAGCGAACGAGGACGAACTGGACGCGATTATCGGCGCATGGACCGCGGTCCGTGGCCACTACGAGGCAATGCACCACCTTCAGCGGTTCGGAGTCGCGGCGGGCGCGGTGCTCACCATCCCTGAGTTGATGGCCGACCCGCACCTTCGCAGTCGCGAGGCGTGGTTGCCACACACCCACCCGGACGCGGGGACGTGGGAGATGGAGGCGCCGCCCTGGAAGCTGTCGCGCACGCCGGGGCATATTCGGATGCCGGCGCCGGGATTTGGCCAGCACAACAGTTATGTCCTGCGGGATCTGTTGAAACTCCCAGAAGCCGAGATCGCCGAGCTGTACGCGGCAGGGATCACCGCGGATGACCCTGACGAGACGCTGCACCAGTAGCTGTGGGGAGAATTCCACAGTACACTGTGGATTATGGCCGTTATTCAGTTGGTGATTGACGAGGAGTTGCTCGGTCGGCTCGACCAGGAACTCCGAGGCACCTCGAAGGCACGGTCGGCCTTCATCCGCAAGGCGATCGAAGCCGCGCTCAATCGAGACAGGACAACACGTCTCGAAGAGGAACAGCGTTGCGCCTACACCACCTTTCCCGAAAGCCCGGCGGAACGGGTTGAGCACGATTCCTGGGAAAAGAGCCAGGACTGGGGCGAAGGTTGGAGGGCGGGCACGCCTTGAAGCGAGGAGAGGTTTGGTGGTGTGACATCTCCGAACCTGACGGAAGGCGGCCTGCGCTCATTCTCACGCGCGATTCGGCCATTCCCTTTCTCAACGCACTTGTCGTCGCTCCGCTTACCACGACCCTTCGGCCCAGCCCAACCTTCGTACACCTGTCGCTGGAGGACGGGGTGTTTGCGGATTGCGCTGTCAATTGCGATCGGCTCCTCACTGTGCCGAAGCGAAGCCTCAGTGGGTACATCACGACGTTGACTGGCGCGCGGATCAGAGAAGTCCGCGACGCAGTGGCCTTCGCCCTCGGACTCGACGCCTCCTAAACCAGCAGCAGCGCCAACGGAACCGCCACGATGACGGCGAGGAACACGCCGAGGTTTCGCTGGCTGTGGGTCACCCTGGCCGCGACCGCGAGAACGCCGCGCGAATACAACGGGTAGGCAAACAGCAGGACGAGCCCGGAGACAATTCCGACGGATACCATCTCCGTGAGGACGACCGTGAACGCGGACGCACCGCCAAGGACGAGCGCGCCGGCCAGCGTATCGATGAAGGTCGTGATGTTCGCGCCCATCACGTAGGGGATGACCTGCTCTCGCCGGAGGTATCCCTTCAATGAGAGGGGCACCAGCAGCGTGAGGGAAATGGACACGCTTAGCGTCATCGAGGTCACGGCGCAACCCATGCCGAACATGAGCCACTTCGAATCGAGGCGCCGTAGCGTCCGTTCGAAACCGGGGGAGCCGGCCTCGAGTTGCGGCAATGCACGGTCAAAGAGGGCGAAGCTGCCGAGCAACACCGCTACGCCAGAGACGAACACGAGCGCCGAAGGCAGGGTGTCGTTGAGCAAATCAACCGGGCGGCCGTAGACCGTATCGATCCAGTCGAGCATCCCCTTGGGCGGCGTGAACTGCACCGAGTCGAGCCATCCGTAATGCAAGGAGACCAACCCGAGGAGCACCGCCGGGCCTTGCGTGGTGAACGTGGTCAGGAGGGACACGACGCCAATCGAAAGCCCGTCCGGGCTGCGTTTACCGCCGAGATAGAGCGCGTAGCCAACGGCGAGGACGATGAAGGACGCGCCGAGCCGCGACCCGCCGATGACCGCGAACGCCTCTCGCTCGTTGAAGACGCCCCCGGCGAGCAGTGTCGTACCGATCGCTGCGACGGGCGAACCGCTGAGCGCAAGGTAGGCGGCCAGCCAGCCGAACCCGAGCGAGTTGACAGGCCCGGCGATGTCCAGGTTATCCAGGACTGGGATGACGGCGCGAGCCCCCGATTTGATGATCTGGAGGGCGAAAATGAAAAAGAACAGCCCACCGCCCGCGCTGAGGAACCGGACTACCGCGCGCCGGCTGAGGCGCAGCCGGGTGGGGGCGCGCCGGACCGCCGAGTCTTCGCCGGTCGCGTCTCTCGGGCGCGGAAGCGCCTGTCGCTCAGAAGTCACTGTCCTCGTCCGCGACGGCGTTGGCTTCGCGAACCATGCCGGCCGCGACCGTTCGCCGCGTGGCGGCGTCGATGAGGATGAAGCTGCCGGTGTCGCGGCTGACCGCGTACGGGTCCATGAACAACGGTTCCGTCGTCTTCACCGTGATACGCGCGATGTCGTTCAGCCCGACTCCCTCAGGGTTCGCCAGGTGCCCGAGCGTCTGGACGTTGAAGATGCTGTCGAGCGATTCAACGATGCACTTCACTCTGCGGGTGGTGTGCTTGATCCAGTAGCGGTTGCCGGGCCGCAGCACGCTCGTATCGGACATCCAGCAGATGTCGGCGGTAAAGCGGCTGGTGCTGGGCACGTTCACGCCCGCGGAGACGAGCATGTAGCCGCGGCTGACATCGATATCCTCCGCGAGCCGGATGGTGACGGCGTCCCCGTGTTCGGCTTCAGCAAGGGGCTGCGTGAAGCGATCGATCCCGGCAATTCGCGTTGTCAGGCCAAGGGGGAGCACGGTCACGGGCGCGCCAACTTCGGCAATGCCCGCCGCGACGGTGCCGGCGTAGCCCCGGTAGTCGTGGTAGTCCGCTGACTGCGGCCGGACGACGTACTGCACGGGGAACCGCAGTTCCGCGTGCCGCGCGGGATCGGGGACATCTACGTTCTCGAGGAACTCGAGGAGCGGCGGGCCGCTATACCAGGGCGTCTGCGAGGCCGGCGAGACGATGTTCGCGCCGGAGACCGCCGCCATTGGGATAACCGTGACGGTCGGTACGCCGAGCGTTTCGGCGAGCGCGCCGTATTCGGCCTTGATGGCTTTGAACACGTCGCGCGACCACTCGACGAGGTCCATCTTGTTGACGCAGAGGACGAGGTGACGGATGCCGAGCAGGTTCGCGATGGCCGTGTGCCGCCGGGTCTGCTCGATGACCCCCTTGCGCGCGTCAACCAGGATGAGCGCGAGGTTCGCGGTGGAGGCGCCGGTGACCATGTTGCGGGTGTACTGCACGTGGCCAGGCGAGTCCGCGATGATGAACTTCCGCCTGGGAGTGGCGAAATAGCGATAGGCGACATCGATGGTGATGCCCTGTTCGCGTTCCGCGCGCAGACCGTCGGTGAGCAGCGCCAGGTTCACTTCCCCCAGGCCCTGCGCCGCGCTCGCGCGTTGCAAGCTCGCGAGCGTGTCTTCGAAGACTTGCTTCGAGTCGTAGAGAAGGCGGCCGATCAGAGTGCTTTTGCCGTCATCGACGGAGCCGGCGGTTGCGATCCGGAGGAGGTCCATTAGAAATAGCCCTCCCGCTTGCGGTCTTCCATTGCCGCTTCGGAAAACTGGTCGTCCGCGCGGCTCTGGCCGCGTTCGGTGATGCGCGTGGCGGCGATTTCGGCGACGACCGTGGACACGTCGGCGGCGGTGGAACGGACCGCGGCGGTGCAGGTCATGTCGCCAACGGTCCGATAGCGCACCGACGCCCGGAAGGCCCGTTCGTTCGGAAGCAGCGGCAGGAATGGACTCACCGCCATGAGCATGCCGTCGCGCTCGAACACCTCGCGTTCGTGGGCGAAGTAGATGGATGGGATTTCGAGGCCCTCGCTCTGGACGTATCGCCAGATGTCGAGCTCAGTCCAGTTCGAGAGCGGGAAAACGCGCATGTGCTCGCCGCGGACGTGCATGCCGTTGTACAGCTGCCAGAGCTCGGGCCGCTGATTGCGGGGGTCCCACTGGCCAAAGTCGTCGCGGAAGGAGAAAACGCGTTCCTTGGCCCGCGCCTTCTCCTCGTCTCGGCGAGCCCCGCCGATGGCCGCGTCGAACTGGTGTTGGGCGATGGCTTCCAGAAGGACGGGAGTCTGGAGGCGGTTGCGGGACGCGCGAGGGCCGGTCTCGTCGACCAGGTCACCACGGTCGATCGCTTCCTGGACGGACGCCACGACAAGTCGGGCGCCGAGCTCGGCCACACGGCGGTCCCGGTAGTCGATAACTTCGGAGAAGTTGTGGCCGGTGTCGACGTGCATCACGGGAAATGGGATCTTCGCCGGCCAGAAGGCCTTTTCGGCGATGCGCAGAAGGACGATGGAGTCCTTGCCCCCGGAGAAGAGCAGCGCCGGGCGCTCAAACTCGGCTGCGACCTCACGCATGATGAAGATGGCTTCGGACTCGAGCATCTCGAGCACGGAGTCATGGGCGACTGGGACGAAGGCTTCCTCGGTGGTCATCGGGCGCCTTCCAGCGCGGGCACGAGGCCGCGCTCTTCGAGATACGAGAGGACCCGTTGGAGCGAGTTAGCCAGCGCCTCCTGGCCGGTGGGGATAGACAGCTCAGGGTGCAGCGGCGGTTCGTACGGGTCGTCGACGCCGGTGAAGCCGGGCCGACGGCCAGCTCTCGCTTCGGCATAGAGCCCCTTCACGTCGCGCGCTTCGCACTCTTCGAGGGTGGCCGCGACGTGGGCTTCGATAAAGGTCGCGCCGTCGGCCTCGACCATGGAGCGGACGGCGTCCCGGGTTTCGCGGTAAGGCGAGATGGCGGCGGTGATGACCCCGACGCCGTTGCGTGCGAGCAGGTCCGCAACGAAGCCGATGCGGAGGATATTCGTGTCCCGGTCCTCCCGGCTGAAACCCAGGCCCTTCGAGAGATGCGTCCGCACCACGTCGCCGTCGAGGACTTCGACTGGCACGCCGCGTTCGCGGAGGAGTGGGGCAACAGCCTCCGTGAGGGTGGACTTGCCGGCGCCCGAAAGGCCCGTGAACCAGAGGACGAATCCTCGTCGCGAACTCACCACCGTCTCTCCTGACATGTGTCGTTGTTGGGGCGCTCTAGGTGTGCAGGCCGCATTCGTCTTTTTCGAAACCCTGCCAGCGGCCGGCCCGGCCCTGGACGCCGGGGAGCGTGCAGTTGTAACAACCGATGCTCGTGTATCCCTGGTCCAGCAACGGGTTGTAGGGGATGTTGTGCTTCATCACGTATTCCCAGGTTTGCTTCTCGGTCCAGTTGGCGAGCGGATTGAGCTTCAGCACGCCGAATTTGGGCGCCCAGGAGACGATGGGAGTGTCGGCCCGGCCTTCGGACTGATCCCGGCGGAGGCCGCTGATCCAGGCTGTCTTGCCTTCGAGGGCCCGGGTGTTCGGCTCCACTTTGCGGAGCTCGCAGCAGAGGTCCGGGTCACGCATCCAGAGCGCGGAGCCGTACTTCGCGGCCTGCTCCTCGTGGGTCAGCCTGGACTTATAGGTGTTCACGTTCTTCAGCCCAATCGCCCGGACCGCTCTTCGCATCGTTTCCTGCGTCTCTTCGAAGAGGTAGTCCGTATCAAGCACGAAGACATGAACGTTCGGCTTGAGCTGGGCCACCATGTGGAGGATGGCCATGCCGGATGCGCCACCAAAGCTTGCCCCGACGGAGAGGCCATCGCCGAAGGTTTCCACTGCCCAGCGCACGATCTGCTGGGGCTCGGCGCTTTCGAAACGCTCGTTGAGCGCGGCCAGTTCCTGTGGCGAGTAGGTTTGGGCAGTGGTCACGGTCTTCCCTGGTTAAACCTGAGTAGTTCAGTCAACTTTATCAACAACGTTCGTTGCGGGCAATGGCTATAGTTGATAAAGTCAGTCATCTTTCTCATCAGTTATGTGCCCCCGGGTGGCCGCAACCCGGTTCCGAGGATTCCCGCCATGCCAGACGTCGAAACCATCGTGTACAGCAACGACCCCGCGCGCATCCTGCCCGTCCTCGAACGGGAGCTCGCGGACTTCAAGACGGAAGCCCACCGCATGCTCAACGGCGAGTGGGACGAGACGCAGTTCATCGGCTTCCGGCTGAAGCAGGGCGTCTACGGGCAGCGCCAACCGAACGCGCAGATGATCCGCGTGAAGCTGCCATTTGGCGGCGTCACTCCGGAACAGATGGATGCATTCGCCGAAGTGGCGGAGAAGTTCGCGCCGCTGCGGAAGGGCCACATCACGACTCGCCAGAACATCCAGTACCACCACGTGCCGCTGGCAAAGGCGGCCGAGGCGCTCTTCGTGCTGGGCAAGGCCGGGCTCTCCACGCGCGAGGCTTGCGGTAACACCGTCCGGAACGTGACGGGTGACCCATGGGCCGGCGTGCAGACCGGGGAGCTGTTCGATCCGACGCCGTACGCGGGCGCGTTCGCTCGGTACTGGCTGAGGAACCCACTTTCCCAGTTGCTGCCGCGAAAGTTCAAGGTCGCCTTCACCGGCACCGATGACGACAACGCCATCACCGGCATCCATGACCTGGGGTTCATCCCGCGGGTGCGGGGCGGAGTGAAGGGCTTCAAGGTGGTGACGGGCGGCGGGCTGAGCATCATGGCCCGCAACGCGTTCACCCTCACGGAATTCGTCGCGTTGGAGGAGTACCTCAAGCTTTCGGAAGCCGTCGTCCGCATCTTCGAAAAGGCTGACGAACTTCGAAAGAACCGGGCGAAGGCTCGCCTGAAGTTCCTCGTGCACCGGGTCGGCATCGATGAGTTCCGGCGCATGGTTGACGAAGAGCTGAAAGGCGACTGGGCCAACAAGGACTTCAGCCCGGATCGCCTGCTCTACGTGCACGATGAGGAGCGGAACGCCCCGGCGAAACAGCCGCAGTACACGCAGGCAAACGGCGACATGACCGCCTTCAGCGCGTTTGTCACGGCAAACGTGAAAGCCCAGAAGCAACAGGGCTTCAGCACCGTCGAAGTGAAGGTGTCGCGGGGCGACCTCAATCCGGAGCAGTTCCGTGGGATCGCGAACATCATGCGGGACTACTGCGGCGGATATGCCCGGACAACCGTGGGCCAGAACATCGTGCTGCGCTGGGTGCGGGACGAAAGCCTCTACGAAGTCTTCGCGCGGCTCAAGCAACTGGACCTCGCCGACATCGGCTCGCAGTCCATTACGGATGTGGTGAGCTGCCCGGGCACCGACTCCTGCAAGCTCGGCATCACTTCATCAATGGGTTTGAACAAGGCCATCCAGGACCACGTCGAGCTGATGGAAATCGGCGACCCCCTGACGAAGAAGATCCACATCAAGATGAGCGGGTGCCCGAACAGTTGCGGCCAGCATCACATCGCGAACATTGGCTTCCACGGGGCGGCGATGAAGGTTGGGCCGCAGCAGCTCCCGGCGTACCACATGTTCGTCGGTGGGAGCTACGACAACGGCGACCTGCGCATGGCCACCCAGCTGAAGGTGCGCCTTCCCGCCAAGCGGGGCCCGGAAGCGGTTGAACGCGTGGTGAAGCTGTATGAGCGTGACCGAAAGCCGGGAGAAGAGTTCAACGCGTTCTTCGACCGGGTTGGGCCCGCGCCGTTCGAAGCGGCGGTCGACGACCTGACGATTCCGGGTGACTTCAGCGACGACAACCGCCAGATGTTCATCGACTGGAACCGGCTGGAGCTCTACGAGCTGCAGCGCGGCGAAGGCGAGTGCGCGGTCTAGCGCCCTAACCGCGTTGGAGTGCCCGCCAGGCGGTCTCGAACGGGATGCCGCCGTTCGCCGCTGCTTCTTCGAGGGCGAACCGCTGGTGCTGCTCGTCGACCTGGCGGAGGTACTGGGCGGGGTTCACGCTGACCTCGCGGGCCAGCGATTCGTGGCGGACGATCATTCCGCAGAAGGCTTCGAAAATCGCGTCGTGCTCGAGGTAGTTCTCGAAAACAAAGAGCGAGATGTCGTCCCGGGCATCGTCCTCACCGGCCGCGACAATCCGATCATAGACATCTCCGAGCCAGTCGCCGATGCGCTCCCACTCTTGCGGAGCTTCGCTGCACGCGCGGGAGTGCAGCGCTTCGAGCGACGAGAAGAGCATCACGAGGAACGTCGGGAGCCGGCGCTCTTCGTAGCCCATGCGGGCGACATCGACCCACCTGACGTCCTCGGCGCAGGAGGAGTGCGCGCGTTGCACGGGGATAGCGCCGGCGAGCTCGTTCGCCTCGGTGTCAGGCAAGGTGCGGATCCAGTCTTCGATGGTGGATGGCGCAACCTCGGCGAGGTCGATCACCGACAGCGCGGCGAGACGGCGCTCTGGGGAACCGTCCTGGACTTCCGTGACCAATTCGGGGGTACTGAGGCGGCGGAAGGCCGATTCAAAGTCCTGCCAACCGGTGTACTCGGGCGGGATTCGGCGTTCCATCCGAGGCATGGTAGCGCAGGGCGCCACCGGCCGATTCGGTGCAACACCTGATGCTAAGCTTGAAAACCATGGAACTGCCCGCGTTTCGCCGACACCGCAGGCTCCGCGGTTCGCCTGCAATCCGGGGCCTCATCCGGGAGACCGAACTGACCGCGGCCCACCTGGTGTATCCGCTCTTCATCGAAGCGGGCCTTCGTGGCCGTCAGCCGATCGCCTCCATGCCGGGACAGGACCGGCTCGGCCTCGACGCCCTGGGGGAGGAGTCGCGCGCGCTGGCGGGGCTCAAAATCCCCGCGGTGTTGTTGTTCGGCCTGCCGGCAACCAAAGACGAGCGAGGGAGCGGCGCCTTTGCAACCGACGGCATCGTGCAACAGTCGATCGCGCGGCTGAAAGAAGCGAACCCCGAACTGCTCGTCATTGGCGATGTGTGTCTTTGCGAGTACACATCGCATGGCCATTGCGGACCACTGAGGCCCGACGGATCCGTGGACAACGATGCTGCGCTGCCGCTGCTCGCCGAGACAGCCGTGTCGCTGGCGGACGCGGGGTGCGACATCATCGCGCCGAGCGACATGATGGATGGCCGCGTGTCCGCCATCCGCGTCGCGCTGGATTCGGCCGGGCACGCCCAGACGCCGATCCTTTCGTACGCAGCCAAGTTCTCTAGCGCGTTCTACGGGCCATTCCGCGAGGCGGCCGACAGCGCCCCCCAGTTCGGCGACCGGCGGGGCTACCAGATGGACCCGGCGAACGCGCGAATGGCGCGCGACGAAGTCCTCACCGACATCGATGAGGGGGCGGACATGGTGATGGTGAAGCCCGCGCTGCCGTACCTGGATGTCCTGCGCCAGGTGCGGGACTCCGTTGACGTACCAGTGGCGGCGTACAACGTCAGCGGCGAGTACAGCATGCTCATGGCCGCTATTCAGAATGGCTGGCTGGACGAGCACCGGGCGATCGACGAGACGCTGACATCAATCCGGCGCGCCGGCGCGGACATCGTGATTACGTACCACGCGAAGCAGTGGGCGGCGCGACAGTAGCGGGGCGAATCTAGGCCCTTCGAGCTGCTGCGACCGGTTGGCTCGCTGCCATCGCGGTGGAGAGGACCGTGCGACGGCAGGGCTGGCTGGGTTCGGCACAGGCCGCGACAAGCGCCCGGTCCACAGTTTCGGCAAGTCCCAGGGCGCGGGCGGCGCTGCGGACGTGGGCTACCGTCGTAGAAATGGTGGCGTCAGCGTTTGTCCAGGGCTCGCAACGGAGGACGCGGAGATGGCGCGTGGTGCCATTCCATTCGACGACGAGCCGGGCGTGGGAGCCGGGGCCAGCCGAGAAGCGCGTGTAGCCACCGAGATACTCTTGCGTCAGGTGCAGCCCTTTCGACGTCGGATCGACGCCGGACCGGCCGAGGCCATCCCAGAGTTCACCGAGTGCAAGCAAGAGCCGGAATGCTACGTCGGAAGTGTCAGCGCGCACGAAACAAGACCCGGCGGATGAAGTCGGCAGTCGCTCTCGGCCCCCGCAAGCCGCAAACCGGATTCTACGCCACTTCGCGGGGACTTATGCAAGCGGTCAATCGAGCATATAGACCGGGCATGTCGTCACCTCGCCGGCAGATAGGTGGCGAGCCCTTCAGCGATGGGCGTCAAGCGGAGACCAAATGCCTCGACCAGCGGGCCGGTATCCGCGACACCGTCCATGGTGATGAAGTCAACCGCATCCGGGGTGAGCAGGCGGCCGGGAAGGCGCTGCGCGATGCCCGCGACCATTCTCATGAGCGAGGCGGGCTGGTGCATGAGGAAGCGCTTCTTCCCGGCGGCCTTCAGCGCCGCCCGGACGACTTCGTCCATCGACAGGACATCCGGCCCGCCGATCTCGAAGATCCTGCCGCGAACGTCGTCTCGCTCGACTGCCGCGACCACGTGGGCGGCCAGGTCGTCGATGAAGAGGGCACTGATCCTGGTCTTGCCGTCGCCCACGATGGGAATGAAGGGCAGAAACCGTGCGAAGCCGAGGAATCGGTTCAGCGACACGTCGCGCGGACCGTAGATCCAGCTTGGGCGGAACATGGTGAAGGGGACGCCACTGGCCTTGATGTGCTGCTCTTCGGCCCACTTGTAGCGAAGCCAGTGAAACGTCGCATCCTCCGCCGCGCCGACGCCACTGAGACCGACAAAACGTGGCACACCAGCCGCCTTCGCCGCATCGACGAGGTTCTTCGTGCCGCCCAGGTCGATCCGTTCGAAGGTGAGGCCCTTCTTTGGGTCCTCTATCGGCGAGTTGGGGAACTGCACGGCATCGACCACGGCGTCAGCCCCGGCAAGCGCGGCCGGGAGCGTGGACGGATCGGTGACGTCGGCGCGGACCCAGGAAGCCCGGGCGTCGATCGGGTCCCTGGCAGGTTGACTGCGTGAAGCGACGACGACCGTGTGGCCGGCGTCAAGGAGTGCTTTCGTTATCGCCCGGCCAAGCAGGCCCGTGCCTCCAGCAACGACGACGTTCACCCTTTCACCTCCGCGGCGGGCATGTTGCCCCTGAGACACACCGTACTGGCAGGCCAAACCAGACAGCGTGTGCGTGCCGACACCAGGGCTGTTTTGCAATGCGCCACCCTTCGTGCGGAGAGCCGCGGAGAAGAGAGATGACGACGGTCCGATACGCATCCGAGGTGCCGACGAGCGCGTACCGGCTCTTCGAGTTTCACGTGGATGCGCGGAACTTGCCGGCAATCACGCCGGCCTTCCCGCCGTTTTCGCTGCTCACGCCTCCGAAACGCTCGGAAGCAGGGGACCGCCAGCGCTTCCGCATTGGTTGGGAGCGGCTCGGCTCCACCTGGGAGGCGGACGTGGTGCGCGTCGTGGAGGGACGGCTGGTGGAGGATGTCCAGGTTCGGGGGCCGTTCCGGCGCTGGCGGCACCGGCATGAATTCGCCGATTTGGGGTCGAACAGCGCGCTGCTCCGCGATACGGTCAGCCTCCGGCTCATCCCGACGGCGGCCGGGAAGTTCGCCGAGTACTTCCTCGTCCGCCCGCTGGTGGTCGCGCTGTTTTGGTACCGGCACCGAAAGACGCGACAGGCTTTCGCGCATCACAACTGTTCATGACCGCACACAATGCGGCTACCCTTCACAGTCCGCACGAACATTACGGCCCCCGCGATGGTAGCCTCGGCGAGTCTGGAGGCGAGGGTATGCACGTCTGCGCAATCTGCGAGCACATGGCGCTCCCGCCACAACACGCCACCGGCACGGTGGGGGTACTCACCGGGTTCGCCAGCATGGACCGCGCCGCGGTCGATCACCTCGGTTGGGCGGGCGATGAGCAGCACGTGGTGGTCTATGCCTGTCCTGAGCATGTGGTCGACGTGTATCGCGGGCGCATCGAAGGGATGCGCATGGCCTGGCGGCTGCCTATAGACCCGGCTGCTGGTCGCCGCCAAAGTCCCGCAGCAGCGTCCGCATCCCGGGCTTGAAGACGACCTTTCCGTTAATCACCACGACTTCGTTGTTCAGGTAGAGCTGAAGCGCGCGGCTCAGCACGGCGCCTTCGAGTGCCCGCCCCTTACGCCGTACGTCGTCCACGGTGTCGACACCCACGTCAATGTGGAAAACGTCCTGGAGGATGATGGGGCCGGCGTCGAGTTCTTCGGTCACGAAATGCGCGGTGCAACCGGTAACACGGACGCCGTCTTCCCAGGCCCGGCGATAGGGGTTCGCGCCAGGGAAGTAGGGCAGCAGCGATGGGTGGATATTGATGATCCGTCCAGCGTAGGGCTGGCAGATGGTTGGCGAGAGGATCTGCATGTACCGGGCCAGGACAACCACGTCCGCGCGGGCGGCGGCGAGCCGGTCGAGCACGAACGCCTCGTGAACGGCCTTGTCATCGCTCGGGGCCCAGGCAAATGGAAGCCCGGCGGCCTCCGCAACGGGCCGTAGCGATTCGTGGTTGCCAATGACCACGCTGAGTTCGCCATGGAGCAAGCCCGCGCGCGAATCGGCGATCAGTTGTTCGAGGCAGTGCGGCTCTTTGCTCACAAGCACCCCAACGCGGCGCCGCTCGCGCTCGTTATGGAGCGTGACGCGGATCTCCATGCCGATTTCCTGGCCGATGGAGAGCAGGCCGGTGACGAGCTCGTCGAGGGAGACTGTGGCGTCCGTTATGTCGACAAGCATGTCCATGAGGAACTGGCCGCGAACGACCCGTTGCTCGATGTCTTCGATGTTGATGTTCTGTTCGGCGATGTAGGTGCTGATGCGGGCGACCACGCCCTTCTGGTCGCGGCCAAGGACGCTGACGATGGCGAGGACTCGGTTCATGGAGAAGCCTTCGGACGAATCCTTCAGAACTGAAGGGTGGGATTCAGACTATGGCAGCGGCCGCGCAGGGTATATGGCGGCGGCGGCGGTCCGGGGGAGGGCGGCGAGAAGCGAATTATCGACTATGCGAAGACATCTATAGCTTGCGCGGAGGCGTATCGTTGGAAGACGCCGGCCCGTCCGGCGCCCGGCAAGCAGGAGGTGCAAGGGGTTAATTGCGTGTGAAGGGGAGCGGGCGCGCAGTAAAGAATTGTTGACTTTAAGCGCCTCGGCCAGCACCTTACCGGTCGGTTAATCGAATAGAGGAGGGAACCACTACCGATGACCAAGTCCAAGTGGCAGCTGCTGCTCAGCATGTTCGCCATCTTCGCCATCCTGGCTTTCGCCGCTGCCTGCGGCGACGATGACGATGATGACACGGGCGGCACTACTGCCTCACCCACGAGTGGGGGCACGGCTCCTACTACCGTCGCCAAGCCTTCGGGCACCATCACCATCCGCACGGTCCAGTTTGAAAGCTGGGACCCGCACTTCTCGGACTTCAACCAGGACATCGAACACTTCTTCATGGTCTGGCGCGGTCTCTACCACCTGGATAAGGACAGCAAGCCCCAGCCGGCGATGGCCGATGGCGCGCCCACCGTTTCCGCGGATGGCAAGACCTACACCGTCAAGCTGAAGAAGGACCTGAAGTGGTCCGACGGCCAGCCGCTCGACGCCAACGACTTTGTCCTGGGTGTGCAGCGCACGTGCAACCCGGATAACGCCGGGCACTACCAGTACATCCTGACCGCGATCGTTGGCTGCCAGGATTACTACGACGCGGGCAAGAAGACGGCCGAAGAGAAGACCGCCCTGCAGAAGGCGATGGGCGTCCGCGCAGTGGATGCGACGACCATCGAATTCAAGCTGACCGATCCTCAGCCGACATTCACCATCCTCCTGGCCCTCTGGCCGACGTTCCCGGCGCCAAAGCACAAGCTCGCGACGGTGGACGCCAAGTGGCCGGCCCCTACGGACAACGTCTACAACGGGCCGTTCAAGGTCTCGGCATACACCGAAAAAGACAAGATGGAAGTGGTGCCCAACGATCAGTACACCGCCGGGCAGAAGGCCCAGGTGGAGAAGATCGTCCTTCGCTACATCGACGATGCGGCCGTGGCGCTGAACGCGTACCGCGCCGGTGAAATCGACGCGACGGCTGTCCCGACGACCCAGTTGAAGGCCGTCAAGGCTGACCCGACGCTGGGCAAGGAAATCACTTCTTACGCGGCTACCCGGACCACGGGCATCGAGCCGAACCTGAAGGACCCGACGCTCTCCAAGCTGGAAGTCCGCCTCGCCCTTTCGCAGGCGACTGACCGCAAGACGCTGAACGACAACGTCCTGAACGGCGCCAACATCCCGTCGACCAACTGGATGCCGCCCGATCGGTCTGGCAACAAGGCTGGCGTGTTCGATACCGCGATCGGGTTCGACCCGGCGAAGGCGAAAGAGAACCTGAAGAAGGCTGGCTACGACAACGGCGCCGGCTTCCCGAAGCTCACCGTCCTCCAGGTCGACTCGGCCACGAACAAGGCCATCGGCGAATTCCTCCAGTCCGAGTGGAAGAAGCACCTCAACATCGACATCAATCTTGAGTACACCGACTCGAAGTCCCGCTCCTCGCGGTTCAACAGCGGCGACTTCCAGATCGTGCTCGGTGGCTGGGGCGAGGACTACCCGGACCCGGAGAACTGGATTCTCGGCCTGTATGAAACCGGCGGCTCGATCAACAAGCAGAGCTGCTCGATGAAGGCGATCGACGACGTCATCGCCAAGGCCAAGTTCAACCAGAAGGATGAGGAACGCCGCCAGCAGTACCGCGACGCGGAAAAGCTCATCGTCGAAAACGTCTGCGGCATGGCTCCCATGTGGCAGGTCGGCTTCCACGCTGTCGTCAAGCCCTACATCAAGGGCATGGTCGAGAACAAGAAGCCTGACGATAAGCAGGTGCCCGGCGACACCTCAGTCGAACTCTGGACGACCACCAAGAAGTAACGTCACAACGTTAGGGCAGCGCCGGTTCGCCGGCGCTGTCTTCTTCCCGGTCTTCTCATTCGCAGGGGGTGTCTTCGGATGCCCCCTCGCGTTTTCCCCGTGGAGCCATCCATGATCGCTTACACCATCCGGCGCGTGGTCCTCATGGTCCCGTTGCTTTTCGCGGTAGCAACGGTGACGTTCTTCCTGATGCACTCTGTGGAAGGCGGCCCATTCGACACCGACAAGCCGATGTCCGAGGCAACCCGTGCACGCCTCAACGAGAGATACAACCTGGACGGGTCCCTGGGCGAGCAGTACGTCAACTTCATCAAGAACACCGCGAAGCTGGACCTGGGCATCTCCATCTCCTCCAACGAACGCCCGGTCAGGGACATCATCCAGGAGAAGTTCACGGTCTCCCTTCAACTGGGTGTCTGCGCATTCCTGTTCGCAATAGCCCTAGGTATCACGCTGGGGACGATGTCGGCCATCAACCAGAACGGCATCGGCGACTACGTGGGTGTGTTCATCGCCACGGGAGGTGCGGCGTTGCCGGGATTCATCCTGGCGCCGTTCCTGGTGATCCTTTTCGCGCTGAAGCTGAACTGGTTCGACGTTCTCGGTTGGGAGATGTGGAACTACAAGAAGATGGTGCTGCCAACGGTGGCGCTGGGCATGCTGCCCGGTGCGTTCATCGCGCGCATCGCCAGGGCATCGATGCTCGACATCCTCAGGCAGGACTACATCCGGACGGCGCGGGCGAAGGGCGTCAAGGAGTTCACGGTGATCCTGCGGCACGCGGTGAAGAACGCGCTCATCCCCGTGCTCACGATTCTCGGGCCGATCTTCGCGGGCCTCATCACCGGCTCATTCATCATCGAGAACGCCTTCGCGATCCCCGGGCTGGGGAACGCATTCGTCGGCTCAGTCCTTGTCCGGGACTACGGCGTGATCATGGGGGTGACGCTGTTCTATGCGGCGATCATTGCCGTGATGAACCTGGTGGTTGATCTGTTGTACGCAGTCGCCGACCCGAGAATCAGGCTGTAGGGGGCAAACCATGGCTACTGAAAGCACCATCCTGCAGCCGTTCGACTTCACGAAAGAGCAGTTCAGCCGGAAGCAGCAAGGCCTCTGGGAGATGGCGTTCCGGAGGCTCATCCGGAACCGTCTGGCGTTCATCTCCGCGATCATCCTGATCGTGATCACGGTGGTCGCGATCCTTGCGCAGTTCGTCCCGGCGATCGAACGCCACAGCGCCACCGAACAGCAGTACCTGATCGTCAACAAGGGCCCAAGCTGGGAGTACTGGATGGGCACCGACATCCTTGGACGGGACATGTGGGCGCGGCTGCTCTACGGCACGCTCTTCTCTCTGAAAATTGGCCTGGGTACGCAGGTCGTCGTGCTGATCGTCGGCATCACGATCGGCATGAGCGCCGCCCTTGGCGGAAAGATCAGCGATACCGTGCTGATGTGGTTCACGGACCTCGCGTACGCCTTCCCGGACCTGCTGGCGATCATCCTGTTGCGCCAGGTGCTGTTCGGCCGTGACTGGCCAGTCATCGGCACTGGTGACCCGCAGGTCCCCGGCTTCCCGTCGGCCATTCTCGGGACCATCCTCGCGATTTCGCTCGTGAGCTGGGTGACGGTCGCGCGGTTGGTGCGTGGTCAGATGCTCTCCATCAAGGAACAGGACTATGTGCTGGCGGCGCGCGCCATCGGGGCGAGCCCGTGGCGCATCGTCCGGGCGCACATGCTGCCGAATACCCTGAGCACGGTCATCGTAGCGGTGACGTTCGGCATCCCGCTCGCCATCTTCGCCGAGGGGGCGCTGGGCTTCATCGGCCTCGGTGTGCCTTCGCCGTACACCAGCCTCGGCGCTCTCATGGGCGACGGTTATGCCAACCTCTTCGTCAACAACTGGGCAGTCGTCTGGCCAGCGTTGATGGTGGCGACGCTCATGCTCTGCTTCACTTTCCTCGGTGACGGCCTGCGCGACGCACTGGACCCGCGGACGCGGAAGTAGGCTCGGCGGCGGTTTTGCCGCAAACGGGGCTGCTGCTACCATCAGAGGGTTCTGGGGCTGTAGCTCAATCGGGAGAGCGCAACACTGGCAGTGTTGAGGTAGAGGGTTCGAATCCCTCCAGCTCCACCAGCGACACAACACAACAGGGACCCAAATGGGTCCCTGTTTCATTGCCGGCTGCTGAGCGCGAGGCTACCACTCCTTGCCGATGCCACCGCGCGCACCGAAGAAGCCGGCCGGCCAGTTGCGGCCCGTGATCATCGCTTTGTCGACGTCTTCCGGGGTGGCGATGCCGGCGTCGACGATCGATTTGGCTTCGCGATAGGCCGCGCCGAAGATGCGGTTCAGGAGGAAGCCGTACGTGCCGGGCGTGTCCTTCACCAGGGAAACGGCCTTGCCACCGGCCTCAGCAAGCTTCGCGGCCGCATCAATGGTGTCCTGGGCGGTCTCCGGCGTGTAGATGACTTCGCACATCCGCATGGTGGTGACGGGATTCGAGAAATGCATGCCGACGAAGAGCGGCTTACGCCCGGCCGAGACATCCCGGCCAACTTCGGCGATGACGAAGCCGGACGTGTTCGACGCGAAGATGGCGCCGGGCTTCACCACGCCGTCGAGTTCGGCGAAGACCTGCTGCTTGAGTTCCAGCTTCTCCGGGATGGCTTCGATCACGATGTCGCA
The DNA here is from genome assembly GCA_046328215.1 of Dehalococcoidia bacterium. Taxonomy (GTDB): domain Bacteria; phylum Chloroflexota; class Dehalococcoidia; order Tepidiformales; family Tepidiformaceae; genus Amarobacter. Next base: position 210,204 of record JAXLXA010000004.1, read on the forward strand.
ACCGGCCAGCACCTGGAGGGATTCGCCGAAGGTGACGCGCTCCATCGCGGCGATAGCGTCATCGAAAGCAAGCTTGCCGCGTTCGACTCCGCGCTTGATGCCCCATTTGCCGTCGAAGATCGCGAAACGGGTCTTGTCGATGGCTTCTTCGTTGATGTCCCTGACGACCACGTCGTAGCCGGCGACGGCGTAGGTCTGTGCGATGCCGCCGCCCATGATCCCGCCGCCGAGCACGCCCACGGTCTTGATGTCTTCGAATTTCAAGGCTTCCCTCACGATGTGTTGGTGACGAGATAGTAGTCGCGAGCAGGCGGAAACGCTGCCCTCGAGGGACTCGCGCGTAAGATACCGCCGAGCCGGCTGTCAAAGCGGGGTGAGCGCAGTCTCACCGGAGGATTGCCATGTCTGCGTTGAGTCGAATCATCGGGCACGGGCTCGGCGGGTTCTTCATGCTCTTCGGCCTGATCTTCCTGGTCCTCGGCGCGAACGACGCATTCACGAGCATGTTCGACGGTGGCTTTACCTGCAGCGGCTCCAATTGCGCGAGTGACAGCGTGCGCACGACGTTCCTGACTCTGGGCGCTTCGTTCTTCTTCGGGGGGCTGCTGACGAGTGTGATCACGGAGTTCAGCGTTCGCAAGACGCGCAAGCTGGTCTCGAGCGTGAGCGCATTCGCCACGCACCCGGGCGATACCGAGGGACTTTCCGAGCTGTTGCACGGCTTCGGAATCGACATGGACCTGTCCCGGGCGAACGTCAGCGTCGAGCGTCCCCTGGCGCTGGATTTGCGGGGGCAGCGGCATGGGGCTGTGCCAACCGACCCGGCCGGGCTGAGCGACTACCTCAAGTCTCTTGGCGTGAACATCGACGAGGACGTGCTGAGGCGGGCGACTGTGGTCCGGGGCGGCCAGGTTGTCCAGCCCGGCTCTCCCGTTGTTACGACCGCCGGGCCTGCCGCTGTCGCCGGCGCGGCAGAGATGTTCCAGGCGCCCGTTACGTCTGCTGAAGGGACGCGCGAGACGGCGACGATTGTGCGCAAGACTGACCGAGGGCGGACGGCGGGCAACCAGCGACTCCTGGAACTGGAAATCGAAGTCACCCCGGTCGGCAAGGTGCCCTACCGGGTGACGGTGGCCTCGTTGGTCCGGGAATCGCTGGTGAGCCTGCTGATCGAAGGGTCGTCGCTGAACGTGCGGGTGAACCCGAACGACAAGAACGACGTCACCATCGACTGGGGCGAGAACTAAACCACGGCGAGCGCGTCGACGGGGGCGCCACGGAGCGAGAACGCGCCGCCGTGTTCGATTCGGACGTCGACCATCGAGCCAATGCGGGCGGGCGCGTCGAGGTGGACCAGTTTTCCGGTGCGGGTGCGGCCGAAGGGCTGCTCCTTGCGGACGCCTTCGATGAGCACTCGCTCAACGGCGCCTTCGTACTGGCGGTTGATCTCCTCGGAGATGCGGCCTTCCACTTCTTCGATCCGATGGAGACGGGCGGCTTTCACGTCCGCGGGGACGTCGTCGGCCATCTTCCGCCAGGCGATGGTGCCGGGACGCGGCGAATACGCGGCGACATGAACCTTGTCGAAGCGGAGTTGTTCGAGCAGATCGCAGGTGGCCTCGAAATCAGCGTCCGTCTCGCCCGGGTAACCGACGATGATGTCGGTGGTAATGCCGGCGCCGGGCATAAGGGCGCGAACCTCGGCGATCTTGTCGACGAACTCCTGGCGGGTGTAGCCGCGGCGCATGGATTCGAGGACGGCATCGCTGCCCGCCTGGACCGGCAGCGAAAAGCACTCCATGACCTTTGGAAGTTCGGCCACGGCTTCGAGGATGCGGTGGGTCATGTCCTTCGGGTAGGACGTGAGGAACCGGATGCGCTCGAGCCGGTCGAGAACCGAGAGCTCGCGCATCAGGTCGCCGAGGTCCGGTTGTTCCGGCAGGTCGTGACCGTACGCTTCGACAGTCTGCCCGAGGAGGGTGACCTCGCGGACGCCGTGGGCGGTGAGGTACGCGACCTCGCGAACGATTTCGGCCATGGGGCGGCTTTTTTCGCGGCCGCGGCGGTAGGGGACGATGCAGTAGGTGCAGAACTTGTTGCAGCCGTGCACCACCGGTACGAAGGCGGTGGGACCCTCGGGAATTGCGGTGGTGGTGGGCCAGAACTCGCCGCCGAGGTCTTCCGCCGGGCCCTGCACCAACTCAACGATCGGCTCGAACTGCTGCGGGCGGGCGAACACGTCTACCTGCGGGAAGCGCTTCTCCAGGTCGTCGGTTTTGAGACCGACCATGCAGCCCATGACGGCCACCTTCAGGTCCGGGTTCGTCTTCTTCAGGTCACGCACGCGGCCCAGCTTGCTGTAGGCGCGGTCTTCGGCGTGCTGGCGGACGCTGCAGGTGTTGATGACGACGATGTCGGCGCGTTCGATGCGGTCCGTGGCTTTGAGGCCCATCCGGTCGAAGCCGGCGGCGAGCTTTTCGCTGTCTGCCGTGTTCATCTGGCAGCCGACTGTCCAGAGGTAATACCGGTTCGTCATGGTGTTCGCGGCCGATGCAGGAGTGGCGGAGGGGGAGGGATTTGAACCCTCGACCGAGTTACCCCGGAACCCGCTTAGCAGGCGGGCGCACTAGACCACTATGCGACCCCTCCGCGCGATTGCAAGACAGTCATTGTACGGGCGAGCGCCGAGTACGGTCATCCAGCCGCTGAGTGCATGGTCGTTTAGGATCGTGCCTCGCTGTCCCAGCCGCAGGAGGAAGCAGCCATGAAGTTCGGAATCATCCCCGTCAACATCGGTATCCGTTCGATAGAGCAGATGGTTGGCCTTGTCCGGCTCGCGGAAGAGCTCGGATTCGAATCTGTCTGGACGTTCGAACACGTCATCGTCCCGATCGACTACCAGTCGAAGTATCCCTACAGCCCGTCCGGGAAGATGGGCGCCGCGCCGGAGACGCCGTTCATCGACCCGCTCATCGCGTTGACCGCCGTGGCAGCCAGCACGACCACTATCCGCCTTGGCACAGGCGTGAACATCCTCTCCCAGGTGAATCCGCTCTTGATGGCGAAGCAAGTCGCCAGCATCGACTTCCTTTCGAAGGGGCGGATGATGCTCGGCGTGGGGATCGGCTGGTTGCGCGAGGAATTCGATGCGATGGGGGTGCCGTTCGAAAAACGTGGCGCCCGCTTCGATGATTACGTCCAGGCGATGCGCAAGGTGTGGTCCGGCGAAACGGTGGAGCACGACAGCGAGTTCCTCTCGTGGCACGGGTTCAAGAGCTACCCCACTCCGGTGCAGAAGCCGCTTCCGGTGATCATCGGCGGCGACAAAGGCAAGGTGTACGAACGCATCGCACGACACGGCGACGGCTGGTACGTGCCAGCGGGCGACCCGGCAGACATCACCCGCCGCCTGGCGGAGCTGCGCGCGGTCTGCAAAAGCGTCGGTCGGAGGTTCGAAGACATCGAGATCACCTGCATGTGGCCCGGCATGGGCGGAGTGGAGGCCGTCCGCGCCCTGGAAGCGGCGGGCGTGCACCGGGCAGTGATTCCCGCGCAGGTCTTCGGGGCCGATCCTGCCGCCGGCATGCGCAAGCTGTCTGAGGAAGTCATAGCGAAGAGCTAAGCGCGAACGGTCCCGCGGCTGTTGCGCGGCGTCAGCCTGTTGGCGGGCGCAGCCATACACTCTCCGGCATGGCAACGGCCGTCGTGGTGGTGATTTTCACGGTCCGGCAGGGGAGCCTTGCGGTCCTGCTCATCGAACGCGCGGCCGAGCCTGCACGCGGCGAGTGGGCGCTGCCCGGGGGCTTCCTGCAGGACGGCGAATCGCTGGACGCCGCGGCCAAGCGGAAGCTGGAAGACGAGACCGGCGTCTCGGACCTCTTCCTCGAGCAGCTCTACACCTTCGATCAGCTCGGCGGGGGCCGCGCCGACATCGTGGTGACGTATTTCGCGCTCGTCGATGATTCGCGCACGCGTCTGCGCGCAGACTCGGACTGGCGGCCGGCGTGGCAACCGGTGCGGCCGCTGCCCGGCGTCGCCTTCGAAAACGAGCGGGTAGTCGCGTATGCCGAGGAGCGGCTGCGGAACAAGCTGGAATACACGAACGTGGCGTACAGCCTGTTGCCGCGGCGCTTCACGCTCACACAGTTGCAGCGCGTCTACGAGGCGATCCTCGGCGAGCCGCAGGACAAGCGGAACTTTCGCCGGCGCGTGGTGGGTTTGGGCATTGTGAGAGAGACCGGTCAGTCAGTGAAAGAAGGCGCGCACCGCCCCGCGATGCTGTACGAGTTTTCGAGCCGGCAACCGATGGTGTTCTGAGCAGCCTGCGGACACGTAGGCTTGAGCCGGACGGGAGCCGGGCAGGTCGCTTCGAGGCCCGCTCCCTGTCCCGTCTCGGCTCATGAAGGGGCTGTGTCGCTGCGGCGCATATGGGTGACGCGCTTCAGAGGGAGCAGCTCCCAGATGAGGACATCGCCCTCAAGGCGCCTGGTGACGGCAACGAAGGCGTTGTTCGGGCGAAGCACTAGCTTGCCGTCCTCCCAGGCTGCCGCAACGCGAATCGGCTGATAGGTGAAAGCGCTCACGTCATTCACGCCGTTCTCGAGGGTGCCGTCGCACTCCATGTCGTGGATGACACCGCCGGAGGTGATGACGACGCGGTTACCGGACTGTTCGATGCGCTCGGTGTGCGCGAGGTCATCCCTGGCAACGCCGTCCACGTAGACCGCAAACGCCTTCCAGAGGCCGCGCATGTCCGGCACGCCAGCCGAGGGCCCCTCGCACGATGCATCGAGCACAGGAGCCGGCATGGCGCCGTGCCAGCCACCGGGAGGCGTGTGCGCTTTGGGAATCGTTGGTGTGCTCAAGGCTGTTCTACCGGGTGCGCGGGCGCTCCGTGGACGGCAGCTCACAGAGGTAGTCCCGAGCCGCGTTGCGATACTTATGGCGAGTTATGCTGCCGTCGAGGGCGATGCTCTCCCAGCGGAAGCCGTCCTCGTCTTCCTCGATGGGGATGATGGCGCCCTTGAGGCGCCCGGCAGCGTAGACCTTGTAGCTCGTAGCCCACGGATCGACGGGATCGTGTCTCCGTGCGCGCAGTTCTCGGTCAGGGGGTGGGTATCGCATGGAGTCGCACCTGAAGTCGACAAAGTGTGGCGCGATTGTAGTGCACCGAGGGTATTTTCCCGCAACTCGCGGAAGAACGCACCAGCCCGCGTCCCTGTGCGTGGCGATCGGCCAGTGCGTATGCTTCCGCCAAAACGCCCCGGAGAAGCTCTCTTGGCCTACGAACAGATACTCGCCGAACGGCGGGGCCGCGTTTCGCTCCTGACGCTGAACCGCCCCGAGAAACTCAACGCATGGACGCCGAAGATGATGGTCGAGCTGACTGCCGCGATGCGCGCGGCCGCCGCCGACAACAGCGTCGGCGCCATCGTGGTCACCGGCTCGGGCCGGGCGTTTTGCGCGGGCGCGGACGTCGATTCGGTCTTTCGAGCCAACAGCGAGGCGCGCGACTCCGGCGAGCCTGCCCCCCAGCCCGCGAGCGATGAGCCGCCGCCGACCAACTGGGTGGCGTTCCTCCGCTCGCTTCCGAAGCCCACCATCGCGGCCGTGAACGGCACGGCGGTTGGCATCGGCGTCACGCAGGTGCTGCCGATGGATATCCGCCTTGCGAGCGAGGACGCACGCTTCGGCATGTTCTTCGTGCGCATGGGCCTCGTGCCGGAGCTGGCGAGCTCGGCGCTGCTTCCACAGATGGTCGGCCAGGCGCGCGCGCTGGAGTGGTGCATGAGCGGCCGGATGATTTCGGCTGCGGAAGCGAAAGACGGCGGCCTCGTCAGCGAGGTGGTGGCCCGGGATACCCTGGTCGACCGGGCGGTTGAACTCGGTGAACAACTTTCGGGGCAGTCGGCGTTTGCCATGACGAAGATCCGGCAGCTCATCCTCCAGAACACGAACGAATCGGATCTTGGGCTGGTGATGCGGCGCGAAGGCGAGGCGCTGAATGCGGCATATCGCTCCTGGGAGCACAAGGAAGCTATCGAAGCCTTCCTTACGAAGCGTCCGGCGGACTTCCAGAAGCAGGCGCCCACGGCGGTGGAATAGCGTCAGCCGGCCTTGCGGGCCTCACCGAAGAACCGCGAGGGCTGGAGGGCCGCCGCGCCCTTCGATGGTTGATCCGGGGCATCCATCCAGCAGGTTCCGTCCGGGGCGACGTGACCGTCACCATCGATCAGGCCGTGCAGGCCTTCGTGGGCGAGTCGAAGGTTGCGCGCGATGGAACCAGCGCTGTCGTCGAGCCGCCACGGAGAATTGTGCGAAAGGTCCGGCCGGACGACGCGCACCGGCATCTGCCGGGCGAGGCAGGTCTCGGCCGCCCGGGTGGTCGCGCTGGTGAGGATGCTGAAGGATTGCTTGAGTACGCCCGCCGCGGTCCTCGGCTTCGCGGGCCCAGGAGACGGCGTGAGGTCGATGGCGAGGATTTCGGTCGCGCCCATCTCTGCCGCCGTCGCCAGGTCGACCGATGCCGTGACGCAACCGTCAACGAAGAGCTCGCCGCGGATGGAGACGGGTTCGAAGACCCCCGGGATGGCGGTTGAAGCGAGGATCGCCCGGTCGAGCGGGCCTTCGGTGAAGACGTGCTTGTTCCCGCGCGAGAGGTTCGTGGCCGTGACGGCAAGCGGTATCGCGGTGCGCTCAAATGCGGCGCCGGGGAGATGCCGCCTCAACAGGCGAGGGACGACCTCGTTGGTTGTCACACTGGTTGGGCGCCAGAGCTTGCCAACCAGGCGCATGGGCTGGAATTTGACCAGCGCAAGCCTGTCCAGTCCGAGCCAGATGCGGAGCAACTCTTCGGGCTGGTCCGGGTGCAGCGCGGTCCAGGCGCCGTTCAGCGAGCCGACGCTCGTCCCGACGATGAGCGCCGGCCTGAACCCCAGGTCGAAGGCGGCGGCGATGTAGGCCGCCTGGATGACACCAAGCGCGCCGCCACCGCCGAGGACAAGCGCGGGACGGTGCTGGACGTGTGTCGCCGGTTCCATCCGATCCTCCGATACGAGGATCGTCGGCAGGATCACGAGGGTTTACAGGGTTTCAGTGAGAATCGCGGCGAGGACATCGGGGTCGACATTGCCGCCAGAGACAATGACCCCGACCCGCCGGCCAGCCACGGCGGGCACTTTTCTCGTGAGAAGAGCAGCGGCCGGGATGGCGCCGGTGGGCTCAACGACCGTCTTCATGCGAAGGACCATGAACCGCACGGCATCCTTGATGGCATCATCGGTGACCGTGACCACGCCGGTAGCCAGGGCCCGCACCACCTCGAAGGTGAGCTTCCCCGGCTCCCTCGTCCGCACGCCGTCGGCGATGGTGGCGGGCGGATCGATCATGACGCGTTCGCCACTGCGAAGGCTCTGCACCCAGTCGTCCGCCCCTTCCGGCTCGACGCCGTAGACACGCGTTTCGGGAGAGAGCCCGCGGACCGCGGTCACGGTCCCGGAGAGTAAGCCGCCACCACCAAGGGGGGTGACGACGACGTCGAGGCCGGGGACTTCGCGCATGAACTCCAGAGCGGCGGTGCCCTGGCCGGCCATGATCCAGGGATCGTCGAACGACGGCACGACGTACGCGTTCGTTGGCTCGGCAGCCGCGCGGACGACCTGCTCCGGAAGGTCGCTCAGGCGGTCGAAGGAGCGGACGGCCGCGCCGTAGCCGCGGGTAGCTTCTCGCTTGGCCGCGGGCGCATCATCGGGCATGAGGATGGTGCAGGGGATGCCGAGAAGGCGCGCCGCAAGGGCTACGCCCTGCGCGTGGTTGCCCGAAGACGCCGCCACCACTCCGCGTTTGCGGGCATCCGCGGGCAACTGCGAGAGATGGTTGTAGGCGCCGCGGAACTTGAAGGCGCCCACGCGCTGGTAGTTCTCGCACTTGAAGAAGACCTCAGCGCCGGCGCGTTCATTGAAGGTGCGCGAGGTGAGCACCGGCGTCTGGTTGGCCACGCCCGCCAGACGCTGAGCGGCCGATTCGATGTCGGTGAAGCTGATTGGAAGTTCAGGCATCGGGTCAATGGTAGCGGCTCGCGGGCTCACACCGTGTTGGGCTTGCCGGGATTGCCATGTAGCATTGCCGGCGGTGGGGTGCCGGAGGTTCCGGATGCGCCAGGTTGCGCACCAGGGTGGTGGTTCGAGGATGGGGAGGCCGTGGCCCGCGGGCCTGGCCGCAGGCTGTGTCGCTTTGGTGGCGGCCGGAGCGTATCTCTGTGTGAGTCTTCTCCAGGCGTTTGGGACCAATGACCAGCCGGTGGCGAACGGGCTGGTGTTCGAATCGGCCGTGCCCACTCCTGCACCGGACGACCGCGATACCAGTGCCGACGCCGTCGCCGGGCCGCCGGAAACGCCGCTGCCACTGCCGGCGGGGGTGGTGCCGCTCTCGCCATCGTCGGTCCTCCTCGACCGAATCCAGGAAGCCGCCGGAGAGGGTGGCGACCACATCTCGGTCTCGGTGAAGCGGCTGGCCGACGGGGTTTCGGCGTCCTACGAGGGGGACATCCAGTACTACGCCGCCAGCACCTTCAAACTCGCGGTCCTCTACGAAGCGGCGGTCCGGCTCTCGGATGGGCGAATCTCGCTCGACGACCGTCTGTTTATGACCGACGCCGACGCCGCCGAGGACCTCGGGACCTCGGGGTACCTGCTCTTCGAAGACGACGGCTCGATTACCGTACGGAACCTGCTCGAGCCGATGATCGAGGTCTCCGACAACTCGTCCGCGGTCACCCTCATGCATGCGTTCGGGTCCAGCACCATCGACGAAACGCTGCGGTCCCTCGGGATCGGGACGATGACGGTGAACCACGAGGAGCTCTGGACGACGGCGGACGACCTCGCGAGGCTGATGGAGGCGATTTACAACGGCGAACGGATGACGCCAGAGGTGCGCGACTTCGCCCGCGGGTTATTGCTGGCGCAGACCGTGCGTGGCGGCATCCCGGAAGCCCTTTCCGACGCGATCGCCGGCGGCCTGAAGGTTGGGAACAAAACCGGCACCTGGGAAGGCGCGCAACACGATGTCGCGTTCGTGGAAGCCGCGTCGGGCACGTACGTCATCGCGGTGCTGACGGACGGCAGTTACGAGGGTTGGGAAGCGATGCACCGGGTTGCGCAAACTGTTCATCAAACCCTGGCCAACGGAGCGTAAAGCCACTGGCGGCGGACCGTGCGCGTCCAGTAACCTGCTGGCACTCTCCGGGCAGGTGGTGGGTTGCAGGAGTTCCAGGACGACTATGGCCGTCGATCCCGAAAAGCGCTGGGCTTTCTCGGGGGCATCCTGCTCATCGGTGTGCTGGTTTACATAGTCGGAGCGAGTACGGGAGCGTTCCCCGTCCGCGCCGAGGCCGCCACCCGCTTCCAGGCCGACTGGACGTTCGCCCGGGAGGCGGTGGACGCGATGAACGCGCAGGCTATCCAGGTCTGCTCGGCGGAAGCCACGGCGCGATCCGCGGCCGGCACCGCCAACGAATCCATCCGCCAGGCGCAGGTGGAAGTGCTCTCCGGTGAGTACAACGAGGCGGAACAGGCCTACAACGAACGCGTCCGGTTACTGGTGAGCTCGGGCGGACGCAGGCCGTGGGACGTGCAAAGCAAGGCCCTGCCTCTGGACCTGGCGAAGAACAAGTTCTGTTTGCGCGTGGCCGTGGCGCCGCCAAAGGTGGTCAAGTCGATTGTCAGCGCCCAACTCCAGGCCGGGCCGGAAGCGCCGTACTATGCCCCGGCCGAGCGGTTCATCACCCTGGAGCAGCTGGACGACTATGCGCGCCAGGCCGGCTGGCCGGATGAGCCCGGCTGGTGGCCGGACATGCGCAAAATCATCCTCTGCGAGACACGCAGCCTGGACACCATGGCCCACAACGTGAACGACCCGGCGGGTGGAAGTTACGGCCTTGCCCAGTTGAACGGCAGCTACCACTTCATCAACGCGGGCGAGGACTTCGCCATGCGCTACGACCCGGTGGTGAACCTGCGGACGGCACTCTGGTTGCGGACAGTGCGAGGCCACTATGGCGGCACAGGCGGCTGGGCGAACTGCTCGGCGCTCTGGGGGATAGACTAGAAGGCGACCACTCGCACAGGAGCCGCCTCGATGTTCATCGCGATGAATCAGTTCTCGGTCACCGCCGGCCGCGAAGCCGAGTTCGAAGAAGGTTGGCGGACGCGCGAGAGCTACCTCAAGGGCTTCGACGGCTTCGTCCACTTCGCACTGCTCAAGGGCGATGAAGCCGGGGACTACGTGTCGCACACCATCTGGCGCACCCGGGCGGATTTCCTCCAGTGGACGCAGTCCGAAGCGTTCAAGAAGGCCCACAGCGTCCGGACCGCCGAGGGAGTGCTCGCCGGGCACCCGCGAGCCAGGTTCTACGACGCCGTGCTCGCTGAGCAAGGAAACCTGAGCTTCCTCGAAGGATGACGCAGCAGGGCGAGTCGCCGCTTCGGCCGGAGCACTTCCGGCGCATGGATGAGAGCGAAGACGCGCTCTTCTACCGCGAGCCACGGCTGGTCACGCACATTGACGATGCCGCCATCGAGGCGGTCACACGGTTCTACGGCCAGTTGATCCCTCCGGGCGCGACGGTGCTTGACCTGATGACCAGTTGGGTGTCGCACCTCCCGGCGGAATTGGCGCTGTCCGGAGTAGCCGGGCTGGGAATGAACGCCTACGAACTCGAACAGAACCCCGTGCTCAGCGAACGGGTCGTGCAGGACCTCAACCGGGACCCTGTCTTACCCTGGGCCAGGGAAACCTTTGACGCAGCGATTGTCACGGTCTCGGTGCAATACCTGACGGACCCGCCGGCCGTGTTCAAGGAAGTCGGCCGGGTGCTGAAGCCGGGTGCGGCGTTCGCGGTCGCCTATTCGAACCGCTGCTTCCCGACGAAGGCCGTCGCCGTCTGGCAAACGCTCACCAGCCGCGAGCATGCCGAACTGATCGGCCTGTACTTCCGGCTTTCGGAGCAGTTCGAAAAGGCCGACGCGTACGACATTAGTCCCGGGCCCGGGGCGGACCCGATGTTCGTGGTCGTCGCGCGGCGCCGCGCGTAGATCCACCCACAGGCAACGGCGTAACAGGGCGGCTGGGCTTACATGCCGCCGAGCTGGAAGCCCTCGTAATCGTCCGCGGCGACCTGCGCGCAGCGCTCCGCGTAGAGGTTCACGCCGCCGATATAGGGCATGAACACCCTCGGCTTGCCCGGCACGTTGGCGCCGATGTACCAGGAGTTGGCCTGCGGGTAGAGGGTGAAGTTGGCCACCTCATTGACGTGGTCCACCCACGCGTCTTCGGCCGGGACCGTCGCTTCGATGGTCTGGAGTTCGTGTTCGCGGAGATACGCAAGGCAGTCGGAAATCCAGTCCACGTGCTGTTCGATGGAGACGATCATGTTGCTGAGCACCGACGGGCTGCCGGGGCCGGTGATGGTGAAGAGGTTCGGGAAGCCGGCGACCTGGAGCCCGAGGTAGGTCCGCGGGCCGTGCTCCCACTTCTCCTGGAGAGTGAGGCCATCCCGCCCACGGATGTCGATGTTGAGCAGGGCGCCGGTCATCGCGTCGAAGCCGGTGGCGAAGACGAGCGCGTCGAATTCGTACTCCTTGTCACCGACCTTGACGCCGTTCGGTGTGATTTCCTCGATAGGTGTGCCTTTGACGTCGACCAGGGACACGTTCGGGCGGTTGTAGGTTTCGAAGTAGCCGGTATCCACGCAGAGGCGCTTCGTCGCGAAGGGATAATCGCGGGGGCAGAGGAGCTCCGCGGTTGCCGGGTCGTCGACGATTTCCCGGATCTTTGAGCGGACGAATTCGGCCGCGGTGTCGTTTGCGTCCTTGCTGATGCCGAGGTCGATGAACGAGCCACCGATGGCGAACCCACCGATGTCCCAGCGCTTCTGGAATTCAGCGCGGCGCTCCTCCTCGCTCACTTCGAGTGCCGACTTCTCCGTTGGAAGGCGGACGAGGATGCCGCCGGCGGTGTTGCGCGCTTCTTTGCGGACATCGGTGTACTTCTCGGTCATCCGCGCCTCTTCGGCATGGTCGATGGGGCCGTTGTGCGCCGGGATGCTGAAGTTCGCGGTCCGCTGGAAGACGGTGAGCTGCTTCGCCTGGGCGGCGATGTGCGGGATCGACTGGATGGCGGACGACCCGGTGCCAATGACACCGACGCGCTTGCCGGTGAAGTCCACGCCTTCGTGCGGCCAGTAACCGGTGTGATACCACTCGCCTTTGAACGATTCGAGCCCCTTGAAATCCGGGACTCGGGCGGACGAGAGGCAACCCGTGGCCATGATGCAGAAGCGGGCGCTCACGGTGTCATCCTGGTTGGTCGTCACCGTCCAACGGTTCGCGTTCTCGTCGAACACTGCCGACGTGACTCGGGTGTTGAACTTGATGCCATCGCGGAGTTCGAACTTGTCCGCGACGTGCTGGATGTAGCGAAGGATCTCGGGCTGCGTGGCATAGCGCTCGGACCACTTCCATTCGCGGGCGAGGTCATCTTCGAAGCCGTACTGGTATTCCAGGCTCTCGATGTCGCAGCGGGCTCCGGGATAGCGGTTCCAGTACCAGGTGCCGCCAACGTCGTCACCTGCCTCGATGACGGCGGCGCTCATGCCCATGCGGCGCAGGCGGAGGAGCTGGTAGAGGCCGGCGAAACCGGCGCCGACTATCACGGCGTCAACGGTTTCAGGCAGGCGGCCGGTGATTGCGGCACGTTGGGCGGCAGGTGCGGTCATGGAGCGTCCCCCGGGGGTGTAGCGATCCCCGGATTCTGTCTGCCCGCTTGAGACCTGTCTACGCCGCCGGATCGGAAGCCGGTTCAGGCGCCCCGCGGCAAGCGGACGGTGAAGGCCGCCCCGTGCGGGTCCCGGTTCGCGACGGACACCGTCCCGCGGTGTGCTTCGACGATAGCGCGGACGATGGCCAGCCCGAGCCCTGAGCCGCCGTCTTTTCGCGCGCGCCCGGAGGAGGAGCGATAGAACGGCTCGAAGACGTGTTCGTGGTCCTCGGGGGCGATGCCTGGACCGGTATCGCGCACCTCGAGCGTGACGCCGCCGTCTCCGCCGGAGAGCGCGACCTCAACGGCCGCTTCGCCGGGCGTATGCACCAGCGCATTGGAGACGAGGTTGTTGACGACCTGGTAGATGCGGTCCGGGTCGCCCGTGAGGCGGGCCGGGCCTTCGGCGCGGAAGGAAATCGTCCTACCGGGCTCGCGGTCACGGGCCACCTCGACCACGTCGCGGGCGATGCCTTCGAGATCGACCGGCTCGCTTGCGAGAGGGCGGTCCTGGTCCAACCGGGCGAGGAGCAGCAGGTCCTCGACAATGAGGCTCATTCGCTCGGAC
>JAXLXA010000040.1:0-2567 GCA_046328215.1 Dehalococcoidia bacterium
TTCGGCGATGACCTCCTGCGCCTGATGTTTGTGAGTTGCCATCCGATCCTCTCCGCTGATGCGCGCGTGGCGCTGACCCTTCGGCTCCTCGGCGGCCTGACCACAGATGAGATCGCGCGCGCGTTCCTCGTTGCCGAGCCAACGGTGGCCCAACGAATCGTGCGCGCGAAGCGCACACTGGCGGAAGCGAACGTGCCTTTCGAAATTCCCGGACGGGAGACGCTCGGCGCGCGGCTCGCTTCGGTCCTCGAGGTCCTCTACCTGGTTTTCAACGAAGGGTATGCGGCGACCGCCGGCGACGATTGGATGCGGCCGGAACTGTGCCGTGAGGCCCTTCGCCTGGGGCGGGTGCTCGCGGAGCTGGTCCCGGACGAGGCAGAGACGCACGGGCTGGTGGCGCTGATGGCCATCCAGGCTTCGCGGATGGGCGCGCGCACGGGCCGAAACGGCGAGCCGATCCTCTTGCTCGATCAGGACCGCGCGCGCTGGGACCACACGCTGATCCGGCACGGTCTGGCTGCGCTCGCGAAGGCGGAGCGGCTGGGCCAGGAGTTGGGGCCGTACACGCTCCAGGCGGCAATCGCGGCCTGTCACGCGCGTGCCCGAGTGGCGGAAGACACGGACTGGGGCCGCATTGCCGCGCTGTACGATGCGCTTGCGCAGGTGCAACCCTCCCCTGTGGTGGAGCTCAACCGGGCCGTGGCGGTCTCGATGGCGTTCGGGCCGGCGGCCGGGTTGGCGCTGGTGGACGGTTTGTTGGAAGAGCCTGCGCTCAGGAGCTACCACCTGCTTCCCAGCGTGCGCGGCGACTTCCTGATGAAGCTGGACCGGCGCGCGGAGGCTCGCAGCGAGTTCCTGCGGGCTGCAAGCCTCGCCCGGAATGCCCAGGAGCGCGCGTTCCTGGAGCGGCGTGCGCAGGAAGCCGAATAGAGCGGCCGGTTAGAGTCAGGAGAGACCGGCCAGCACCTCGTCGAGCCTCGCAAATCCCTCGATCACCCCGCCGGACATTCCAGCGGCGACCATGCCGTCCCGGTCTTCGACCGACTGGAACACGGACTGCGCGAGCAGGCGGCTGCGGTTCCCGGGAAGCGATTCGAAGCGGGCAGTGTCGAGGGTGACGTGACCGGACTCCGGCAGGCCCTCGAATTCGAACGTCTGGATGAGGCGTTCGTTCGGCGTAACGTCATGGAAGACGCCGTGGAAACCGTAGCGGCTGCCGTCGGCGGCGACCGACACGTAGCGCCAGCGGCCCCCGGGGCGCACGTCGTAGACTTCGACTTCGGACTTCAAATCGGCCGGCCCCATCCACTGGAAGACGAGACCCGGGTCGGTATAGGCGCGATAGAGCAGCTCGACCGGCGCATCGAATTCGCGCGACATGAAGAGCTCCTGGCGGCCGGGCTCGATGGTGAAGGTGGTTTCGTTGTTGGTGTATGCGGTCATGGTTGTGTTCCTTTCGTGCGCTGCGGGATCGAGAGTCCCGCCTGCGTTCTCAACGATCTGAATCGGTTCGGGCATCGCGTGCTTGCTCGTTCTCTTGCAATTCCTGCAGGAGTGCGTCCAACCGATTGAAGCTCTCTTCCCAGAAGCGGCGGTAGGTGCCCATCCAATCGGAGACGGCCTTGAGCGGCGCAGCTTCGAGGCGGCAGGGCCGCCATTGGCCGTCGCGTCCCCGGGTGATGAGGCCTGCGTGTCCCAGCACTTTGAGATGCCTGGAAACTGCCGGGAGGCTCATCGCGAACGGTTCAGCCAGCTCCGTGACGGCAGCCTCACCCTCGGTCAGCCTCGCCAGGATCGCCCGGCGGGTTGGGTCGGCCAGCGCCGCAAAGCTGACGCTCAAGGGATCGTCCGCGGTCTGCTTCTGGGGCGTATTTAACTCCTTGGTTAAGTACTATGGGAAAAGTATAGCGACGGCCGCGGCCTGTCAACCGGCTCGCAGATTCTTGACACTCCGTCTCGGGTCAGCGCGCCGGCGTGGACGACTCGAGGAAATCGGCGTAGCGCGCCGCCGCGCTGGCCAGGAGGGCTTCGTCCAATCCCTCGTCGAACAGGTCGAAGGTCAGGCCTGCCCGTTTGGAAGCCTGCCGGCGCCATAGCCCCCGAATCTCGCCGTCCGCATCGACCACGGACGCGAGGAACATGCCGTTGGAACCGGGGATGAGCCGTCTCAAATGGTCGGGGGGTGCGACGGTGGACCGGTCGGTGTAGCCAAGGATCAGTTCGTCAAACACGGGAAGAAGTTGGACGACCTCGGTGTGGTGGACGACGGCCTCGGGGTCGAACCAGTATTCGACGCCGCCTACTTCACGAACGGTGAAGCCGGCCTTGCAGGCATCGAGCGCTCCCCGGGCGTCAGCCAACGTAAGGTTCGACCACCAGGCGAAGTCGCGAACGGTCGCCGGCCCGTGGCTCTGGAAGTAGCGCCGGGCCAACTCGGGGCCTGCCTGGTCGTCCGGTATGTCGATGGACCGAGGCAGCCACTCGTCGAGCAAAACGAACGTGGGCTGTTTCCCGCGGGCCGGTCCGAAGCAGAGGAGGAGATCGCGGGCGAGTTGGCCGAGGACGTG
>JAXLXA010000041.1:0-2151 GCA_046328215.1 Dehalococcoidia bacterium
CGAGCTTCCCGCCGATCGTTTTCGCGTTGTCGGTGCTGTCGCGAAATTGGAATGCCGAGTGGCGGCTGATGACCTTGAGCCCCTCGAACTGGGACAGCGCGGTCGTCAGGTCTTCGGTCAGGCCGTCGGCAAAGAGTTGTTGTTCCTCGTCCGGGCTTTCGTTCGCGAATGGCAGCACCGCGATCGATTTCGCGGGGATTGCGCTTGCGGCCGCCGGCTTGACGGACGGAGTGGCGTTCGCCGCCGGATTGGCGTTGGAGTCCGCCGGCATGCCGGCACGCCACAGGAACTGGTTGCCCAGCAGCAGCAGGACCGCGAGCCCGAGGATCGCGATGATGACCGCGTCGAGCTTGCGGCCCACCGCGCGCGCCGCGAGGGGTTCGCGCGCCTCCGGCGAGTCCGCGGGTTCGGTGCGGCGGATGCCGGCTGGCGTCAGTTCGTACACCCACGCCAGCACGACGGCGACCGGAAATCCCAGCGCCAACAGGACCACGACGAGGCGCACCGCCCAGTTCGGGATATCGAAGAACGGGAAGACCTGCGTTGCGATCTGGATCAGCAGCCAGCTCGCGACCGCGTAGGCGGCCGCCACTCGCCACACGTGGCGGCGTTGCAGTTCCCCGAGGAAACCCCGCTTTTCGGATGTCACGCTTCAGGAACTCGCCACCGGCGATGGGCTCGGCTTCAGTCGCGCCGGAGTGTAGCCAATCGATGCGCGGAGCGGGAATCAAGCGTTCGCTACCGCCTGCTTTTCATTTCCGCGAAGGCGGGGCCCCGGTTGTTGGCGTAGTGAATTCAACGGCACTGGATTGCTCGCTGCATCCTGCAGCTCGCCCCAGAGCCGCAATCCATGGCCAAGAGTTCCATGGCCATCGGCTGCGCCAGTGTTCGCTCCGGCATCCTGCCTCCGCAGTCCCACCTCCGCGGGAATGACGAGCAGAGCTTGCTAGTTCATCGCGACGGCGTCGGTGGTTGCGGTCAAGCCGACTTTCGCGCAGAACGCGGCGAAGCGCGGATCACTGCGATGGCGGAGCACGAACGGGTCGTAGAGCAGGTACTGGATGCCCGAGTCGCGATTCTTCCACGCGCGGTCCAGCCATTCGAAGGTGGCGTCCACATCACCGCGCAGCGCGTGCACTTCGGCGATCTGCCAGGCGCCGTTGCGTGCGTAACTCGCGGTGAAATCCTTCAGCGCACCATCCGCCACGGTGCGGTCCGGCCCGATCTGCAGGGCGAGGGTCACCGCGGCGTCGTGCCAGCCGCCCGGTGGCTCCTGCCGCGCGGCCTTGAGGGCGGCATCGGCGTTGCCTTGCAGGATTTCGATGATGGCGAGCTGTTGGCGGTAGCCGTTCGCTCCCGGCTGCAGTTCGATCGCGGTGTCGATTGCTTCCCGGGCCTCGTCCAGACGGCCCGCGGCGGAAAGATAAGTGGCGAGCCAGTAATACCAGCTCGCCGCGCGCGGATTGGCGACCAGGGCTTCCCGGGCCAGACCGATGGCTTCCTTCACATGTCCCGATGTGGCCGACATGCCGGCGAGGCGGAACTTCATCGAGGCATCGTTGGGCGCCAGGCGCAATGCGGCGCGGTATTCGCCCTCCGCACCGGTCCAGTTCATGTCCGCGGTCGCGAGCAGGTAAGCGTGCACCCAGTGCGCCCGGGACGAATTCGGGTCGAGATCGAGTGCCGTATCGATGGCCGTGCGCGCCGTGGCGTATGCGCGCGTGGCTTCCTGCCCATTCAGGAACTCGGCGGCCAGCGCGGTCCACGCGTAGGCCAGTGACGCAAAGGCGGTCGCGTACCGAGGGTCGAGGGCGATGGCCTCGTTGGCGGCGTCGATGGCGCGGCGGTAGCCCGCTTCGGTGCCGAGCGCGTAGTAGGCATTGCCGTGCTGGATCGCGGTGTAGGCGGCGAGGTTGCCGCTCGGTGGCCGGTCGCTCTGCACCACGGCGCCCGGCATGGTCAGCAATTCGGTCTGCATGGCGGCGGCGACGGCTTTCGTGATCTCGTCCTGCAGCGCGAACAGGTCCTCGAACGGGCGGTCATAGCGCTGCGCCCAGAGCGTGCTGCCATCCGCGGCATTGACCAGGGACGCGGTAATCCGCACCACGTCGCCGGCGTGCCGCACGGTGCCTTCCAGCAGGCGTGCGACGC
>JAXLXA010000042.1:0-3229 GCA_046328215.1 Dehalococcoidia bacterium
CCGCGAGCTGTGGGTCACGCAGGGCGAGTACTACCTGGGCAAGCCCGGCGCTCCCGCGGACATGGACAAGCTCAATGCCGGCACGCCTGACGTCATCGCGTTCAACGGCTACGCCGACCAGTACAAGACCAAGCCGATCACCGTCCGCAAGGGCGAGCGCATCCGGATGTACGTCCTCAACACGGGGCCGACCAAGTGGAGCGCCTTCCACGTGATCGGGACGATCTTCGACAAGGTCCAGTCCGACAACGGCCTGGCCCACTCGGTCCAGACGATCAACCTGGCCCCGTCGCAGGGCGCCTACGCCGAGTTCACGCTTGCGCAGGAGGGCAGCTACCCGTTCGTCAACCACTCCTTCGGCGACATGGTCAAGGGCGCGGCCGGCATCCTGCGCACCACCCACGCGCCGAAGACCGGCGGCGAGGGCGCGGCGCCCGCGGCGACCCACGACATGGGCAACGGCGAGAAGATGGCCGGCCACGACATGGGCACCGGTCAGCAGGCGGCGGGCGATGACGCGGACGCCGGTCAGCAGGCGGCCGGCAACGGCACGGTCGCCGCCGACGGCAAGGTCGACATCGCGTTCGGCGACATGTGGATCAAGTCCTCGGCCACCGAGGTCCAGGCCGGCAAGGTCACCTTCTCGGTCGAGAACCAGGGCGCCGGGATGCACCAGTTCGCGATCGTCCCCGCCCCGGCCCAGGTCACGGGTGGCACGCCCGACCTCAGCAACGCGGTCGCCAAGGGCAACATGCTCACCGGCGGCGCGAGCGAGACGGTCACGGCCGACCTCAAGCCCGGCAAGTACGAGCTGGTCTGCACCATGCCCGGCCACTACGCCGCCGGCCAGAAGATGGCCTTCACGGTCCGTTAGCTGGGCAGGACGGTTCCAATCCGAGGGGCGGTCGCGCGCAGGCGCGGCCGCCCCTCTGGCCTGTCGCGCGGGCGCCGAGGCGGCGTCCTGCCGCGCTCGCCGGGCGGCACAGGGCCGACCCCGCGGGCGGCGGACCGCCGACGCGCAGCCCGGGCAGCACGCCGGCCATCCGATCTCGGGACGCCTACAATGATCCGTCGGGCGCTCCGAGCGCCCGCGGCGCCGACATAGCTCAGCTGGTAGAGCACTTCACTCGTAATGAAGGGGTCCCCGGTTCGAGTCCGGGTGTCGGCTCTCCAGAAAGGCCTGCAGATGTCGAGATTCTGCGGGCGATGAAGAGAGCTGGCGAGCGCGTCCTGGCATCACGTTGGGCATAACGACCGGATCGCAACGCTAAGCGAGGGGCATCAATGGATGCGGCGTGTTGTTGCGCGATCCGCCTCGCAACCACAACATCGTCGACCTACGTTGACGGCTCTGATGAGCCGCTGCAATAACGGAGCGGCTTAAGTTATGTCTCTGGCCTTGACTGCAATAGCTGCAAGCAATCTTAGCGCCGACGAGTCGGCGCTAAAACACCGGCTACCGCGAGACCAAGTTGTTCTAGAATAGGGGCCGAAGCTATAATTGCCGTATGGCCGACTCGACCGGGAGAGCAGGGCGCTTCGTCTCCGCTGGATCGTACGAATACTTCGTCCCCAAGCCTCTGCCCCCCGATCCTTCACTTCAGTACGACAGCGAGCTGCTCAGCCTGCTCTCGAGAGCTGACCAAGAGCTGGGAAGGCTTGATGGGGTCATCCGGACCGTCCCAGATCCGGATCTGTTCGTGGCGATGTACGTGCGCCAAGAGGCTGTGCTCAGCTCCCAGATCGAAGGCACCCAGAGCACGCTCGAGGATCTTCTGAGCAACGAGCTTGAGCCCGAATCGACGAGTCGAGCAAGCGACGTGGGGGAGATCGTCAACTACGTCTCAGCGATGAATCATGGCTTGGCGCGGTTGCCCGAGTTCCCGCTGTCCTTGCGCCTGATCCGGGAGATCCACGGCGAGCTATTGCGCTCTGGCCGAGGAGCGGAACGGCGGGCCGGCGACTTTCGCGACCAGCAGAACTGGCTGGGGGCGGGGCGCGTACCGATCGAGCGCGCGACGTACGTCCCCCCGCCCGTTCCCGAGATGCATCAGGCGCTCGACGCAATGGAGCGCTTCCTTCACGACGACCCCAGGATGCCCGACCTCGTCTATGTCGGACTGGCGCATGCTCAGTTCGAAACGGTTCATCCGTTCTTCGATGGCAACGGGCGAGTGGGGCGCCTCCTGATCACGTTCTTGCTGATGCATCGAGGTGTTCTGCATCGTCCGCTCCTGTATCTCAGCGTGTATTTGAAGGAGAACCGTGCCGAGTACTACGATCGACTCACCGCGATTCGCCGGCGCGGTGATTGGGAGGGCTGGCTGAGGTTCTTCCTGCGCGGCGTCGCCCAGACTGCTGCCGAAGCTACGGAGACCGCACAACGGATCTTCGAGTTGCGGGAGCGCCACCGCAGCAGAGTGCTCGATGGGCATCTCGGATCGAACGGGCTGAAGCTGCTCTCGTTGCTGTTCGCGTCACCGCTCGTCAACGTGAAGTTCGTGAGCGCTCGAATCGATGTGAGCTTCGCCACGGCGAACAAGTTGATCGCCCGCTTCGAAGAGCTGGGGTTGGTCACAGAGATCACTGGTCAGAGGCGCTCACGGCGCTTTCGCTACGACCCGTACCTCCGCCTGTTCCACACAGGCTCGGTTACGCTCGCGAGCGCTCCAGCTCAGGTGACGAGTGCCGAGACGGCGTGACCTTGCGCATCGCCCTGCCCACACCGTAAGGACGAGCCCGGCGCGGTGGGGACGCCCGTCCAGAGCGCAGTCGGCCTCCGAAGCGCAGCCCGCGCGTAGCACCGTAGTCAAACGTTGACTACCTCCGTTTGGACGATGTCAGGGCGCGGTTCGCCGCATACGTTTGGACCGTTGCCAAGCACCCGACGCGCCGCGTCCAACGCAAGGAGAGACCGTGAGCACGGACACCACATCGTTCACCGGCGGGCTGGGAGCCGTGGAGGCGCTGCTGGCGATCGAGGAGATCAAGCAGCTGCGCGCCACCTACTTCCAGACGCTGGACACCAAGGACTGGGACGCGTGGGCAATGCTGTTCACCGACGACGTCAAGATGGACTTCCGGCAAGAGGCCGACCTGCAGATCCGCGACGAGGCGCAGCGCGCCGCCCTGCCGGCCGATGCGTTCACCTTCGACAACCCGAGGGACGCCGCCGAGACGTTCTCCGGGACGCTCGGTGGAGCCGTCACGGTGCACCAGGGCCATGACC
>JAXLXA010000043.1:0-4403 GCA_046328215.1 Dehalococcoidia bacterium
TTCTGGGACTCAAACGCGGCGCGGCCGACCCGGAGTTGCAGCTGCTTGCCTTCGCGGCGTTCCACCTCGTCGAGCAGCAGACGGTAGAGGAGCTCCATGTGGCTGAGGTCGCCGTCGGCGGCTTGGCGGAGCCGGACATCAAGGCTCTGCAGGACGCCGGACAAGCGCAGCTTCTTCAGGACAGGGACCAGTTCGTCAACGGGACTCAAAGACCTTCTCCTTTATGTGCGAGAGCAGTTCGGCAGCCGTGCGTGCGAACCGCGGCTGAACCAGGTGGCCGTGAACGACATCGCTCTGTGGAAGCGGCTCGAGGTCGAGGGCGCCGGCAAGGATCCGCCGCACGCCCGCGTACGTGTAATTGGCGAAGTAGTCGGCGCGGCGACAGGCCGCTTGGGCTCGAACGACGGGAAACTGCTCGACATGGGTGACGATGGCCTGGACGTCGCGCAGCTTGGAGAGCACGTCATCGGAGGCGATGACGTTGCGGATGTAGGCGCCGACGTCGGCGCCGATCTTGTCCGCACGCTGGATCCAAAAGGCGATGGATCGCTCGGCCAGGGCGCTACGATGCGGCGGGAGATGCGCGCTCTGCGTGCTGTGGCGCGCGTCGCCTCGGCGTTCATGCGTCGCGATGCGCGTCTCGCCGGAGTAAACGGTGACGCTGGACGGACTCGCCTTGACCCACACCTTTTCCCCGACGTGTGGCCACGGCACCGAGTACAGCCGTCGTTCAAACTCGATGTGGCTGTCGGTGTGGACGGTGGCGGACTTCCAGATCTGCGGCTCGTAGGGCGTGCCCGGCAGAGGCAGCAGCGCGCCGCGTTCTGCCGCGAACGCCTCCAACGGCCGCCGTCCGGTAGAGCCGTGAACACGCATGCCGGCGGTCCGGGTCAGCCAATCCGGCAGCTCGGCATTGGCGGCGGGAAGCGTCTCAGCGGCGCTCGTGGCCAGGAAGTTGCGCCGGACGTACTTCACGCCGGACTCGACCTTACCCTTCTTCTGTGGGCTACGCACCGGAGCCGGATCGACCTTGAAGCCGTAGTGTCGCGCCAACGACACGTAGGTCCGGTTGAGGGCGATCTCATGCCGGTCGCCGGCGCCGAACGCAGCTCGGACGACGGCCGCCTTCAGGTTGTCCGGCACGATCACCCGTGGCACGCCGCCGAACCAGCGGAACGCCTCGACGTGCAGATGGACCCAGGTGACCGCCTTCTGATCAAAGACCAGACGGACGAACATGTGGCGGCTATGGCCGAGCACCATGACGAACGCCCACGCCTTGCGCAGCGTGCCGCTCTCCGGGTCGAAGAACCGTCCGGCGTAGCCGAAGTCGACTTGCGCCACCTCGCCCGCCACGGTCTCCACCGGGATGACGACGTCCTCAGGACGAACACCCTGTTCGCGCCGCACCCGCCGCGCCGCCCTCTTCACCGCCGACACGCTGGCCGTGAAGGCGGGGTCATCGCGCCGCAGCCGATCCCAGATCGCTTGAGGTCCAGCACCTCCGGCAAGCAGCGTGCGGATCTGCGCCATCCAGGGCTCGACGCTCGTCGGCGTCTCCCGAGGCAGCGGCAACGGCCGTGCCGAATCCACCGCACAGCGCAGTTCCGCAAGCTCCGGGAGCTCGGCTGCATCACCCGCCAACAGCCCTGCCTTCCCGATCGCCTCTCGATACATCCGCTCGGTTCGCGTGCTGATGCCCAGCAGCCGCGCCCGTTCGCGAACACCCGTTTCCAATCGGTACAACCGGACCAGTTCCTGCAATCGGTGCATGTCCGTCCTCGGCGCACTCAAGGCTGTCCTCCTCCTGCCCGTCTTCGACGGCTCGGAGGGTGCCGCATCTACCCGATGCGTCCAGCCTACTGTGGTCCGTTGGGCCGACCCGACTGTGGTCCGTTGACCCGATCTACCTGTGGTCCGTTCAGGCGACCCGGGTGTGGTTTATACGCCGGCCTGCGACACCGGCGCGACGCGTTGGTGTTGGCCAGCGCGCTGCGGACCGATACCCAGCACTTCCGTCGCCTGGTGATGCAGCCGGCAACGGTCATTCAGCTGCGGGAACTGGTGCGCGTCGACGAGGAGCTGCAGCAGGAGAAGCGACGCTTGACGAACCAGCTGTACGCCCAGGTCCTGCGGTTCTACCCGCAGATCCTGGAACTGAGCTCGGGCGTCGATGAGCCGTGGGTGTGGGAGCTGCTGCGGCGCGCGCCGACGCCTGAGCGCGGCAAGCGGCTGCGCGAAACGACGATCGCCCAGCTTCTTCGCCGGCACCGGATCCGCCGGTGGACGGCCGCCGACGTGCACAAGGTGCTGGCGGTCCCAGCGCTGTTCGTCGCCCCGGGCACGGCGGAAGCGGCCGCGGGGCACATCGACCTGCTGCTGGCGCGGCTGGATCTTGTGCACGGTCAGATGCGTGAGACGGACCGCCGCACGGGCGAACTCCTGGCGGCCATGTCCGAGGCGCCCGACGCGAGAGGACGCGAGCATCGTGACGTCGACATCCTGCAGTCCATGCCTGGGATCGGCCGGAAGATCAGCGCCACGATGCTCGCCTTGGCCCCAGAGGCCATTGGACAGGCAGATTACCACGCTTTGCGCACCCGCGCCGGGCTAGCGCCGGTCACCGTGGCCAGCGGCAAATCGCACCGAGTCCACATGCGCCGAGCCTGCGACGGGCGCCTTCGATGTGCGACGCACGCCATGGCGGGCATCGCCGTCCTGCACGACCCCGCCGCCAAGGCCCACTATGCTCGCCTGCGAGCCCACGGGCATGGGCACAACCGCGCCTTGCGCAGCGTGGCCGACCGGTTGCTCCGCATCCTTTGCGCCATGCTCCACGATGCCACGCTCTACGATCCAAGCCGCTGTCCAACCCATGACGGAAGACCCGCTCAGGCGGCTTGACACAATATGGGGAGTCCTAATCGGAAGAACCGGTCAGCTCCAGGTTCCGGACATGCTGCCTGAAGAGGTCTTGTATCACGCGCTTGGCGCCAACAAACCGACTGGGGCCCACGTTCATTTGGTGCGGGAACGCCAAGCGGTGCGTTGAGGGCTCCAGGCTTGGTAGGGCAGTATGTCCCCGCCTCTCTTCGACTGCATATCGCCGATGCTGGGGGCCCTGGGGGGCGCAGCGCCCCCAGGTCGGGGGTGCTGGGGGGCCGAGGCCCCCCAGCTTCATGCACGAGCTCGGATGCCTCGCCTCAGCACGCCCCGGCCCGGCGGCTCTGCACCCTCCCAAACGCCATTCCCACTCCCACATCGCCCAAACCACCTCAACCCCTCGTTCCCACGCTGACGCTTCTTCGGATTGGCACCGACAAGGCCATCCGCTGCGGTACATGCCATCGGCCCGCCTCCTTTTGACCGCGCCGTCCGAATGGTATACTGCCGGGCGAGCCCATACTTTGCAGCGGGCTCGACTCCGACCGCTCAATTGCCGACGGCCGTCGCCGTCGGTGCACGATTCCGGACGATGATGGCGGCGCGGCACCGCGTCGCCGAGTCGCCGAGTCGCCGAGGCCGTACGGACGAACGAGGTGGGGCATGGTCAAGCGGATCACCCATGGGGCGCGCCGAAGCTGGATCCTCTGGCCGTTCATCGCGGCGGCCGTTCTCGTCGCGCTCCAGGCGCGGACGACGTCCGCCTCGGCGCCGGGCCAGTGGATCCTGCCCGAGGAGCAGACCGTCGTCGACCTCGTGAACGTCGAGCGCAAGAAGGCGGGCAAGAAGCCCTTGACGGTGAACTACTCGCTGCAGGACGCGGCGTGGGCGCACAACGAGCACATGGTGGCCTCGAAGTGCTTCAATCACGTCGGCTGCGGCGACGGCGATCCGGGCAGCCGGGTCAAGAAGACCGGCTACCAGGCGGTGACCACGGGTGAGAACATCGCCCAGGGCCAGAAGACGCCCCAGATCGTCGTGAACGGCGAGCCGTGCAGCGCCGACAACCAGGCCTTCTGCATGCACCCGTGCAGCGCTGGCTTCTGCAACGGTTGGATGCAGAGCCCCCCGCACCGGGCGAACATCCTGCGCGCCGACTTCACGGACATCGGCGTCGCCTACACCCCCGCCGGCGACCCGTTCGGCCCGACGTGGACGCAGGTCTTCGCTGCGCCGCAGCCGGACTACCGCACCGTGACGCCGCCCCGCAACAACGGCCCGACGCCCACGCCGCGGCCGTGCGGCGTGAAGGAGGACGTGAACGGCGACCGCATCGTGAACCGCCTGGACGTCGACGCGGTCAGCGGCGCCTTCCTGGCGACGCCCGCCAGCCCGAAGTGGAACGCGAAGTACGACATCGTGGCGAACGGCGTGATCGACCTGTACGACGTGTTCGGCGTCGTGAAGGCGATGGGAACGACCTGCCCGTAGACGCGAACGCATTCCCCGCTCCGGCGCGG
>JAXLXA010000044.1:0-2266 GCA_046328215.1 Dehalococcoidia bacterium
CTAGTGGCTCATTGCGGCACAAGGACCGGATACAAGCTCTTGAGCTTGATGCGAGCGTCGTCGGCAGTGAATTGCCAGTCGACCTTGACTGACGTTGCGTTGCGGTCTCGAACCCAGGCCGACGACTCAGACGTGAGCGTATCGAGATCTGGGATACGACGGTCGAGGCATTGCCGTGCCAGTACGCTCAGCTCCATTTCGGCGACGTTGAGCCAGGAGCCGTGTTTCGGGGTGTAGTGCCATTCGATTCGTCGGGCAATGCGGTGCGCCTCTACAGGATCGAACGCTTCGTACAACGCAGCCGTGGTGTGGGTGTTGAGGTTGTCGCAGACCAGAACAATGCGCTCCGCATCGCGGTAGCACGTATCCGCCAACCATTGGACGAAGTGAGCGAAGTCCTGGCTTGTGCGTCGCTCGGAGATCTTGACGCCGCGCCAGCCGGCAAGAGGTTCGAAGGCGATGAAGATCTCGGCCGTTCCGTGACGCACGTATTCGCTGTCGGACTTCCGCGGAGAGCCAGGTCGCAGGGGAAGGGGCTCACGGACTTCGCCGATCAGCTGCTTGCGAAGCTCGTCCACGCAGACCACGGGCCGGGCCGAGTCGTAGGGTCGAGCGTACGTGTCCAGGACATCTTCCATGTTCGCCACGAAGGCGGCGTTTGCCTTCGGCGCAATCACCCACTCCTGCCTGAGCCACGGCTTGATCTTGTTTTTTTCAGCGTGCGACAGACTGTTGCCGGGTCGATGCTCTCAACCACTTCCATCGCGACCAACCGATCGGCCAGCAGTTTCATCGTCCAACGCGCCCGTCCACTCGGTGGCTCGCTGCATGTCAGTGCGATGAGACGTGCTTCTTGCTCTCCATCCAACTTCCGATACGATCGTCGGCCCGTCGGCTTCCGCTTATACAGGGTTGCGTCCAACCCTTCCGCGACGAACTGCTTCCGTACCACAGCGGCGGTCTGGGCATGAAGATCCAACGCCTTGGCAACCTGCACATCGCTCCATGCGTCCGGTCCGGCGGCATCGACCTTCAAGAGGATCTGCGCTCGTCGCCGGGTGTGGGCAGGCTGGGTTCCTGTCCGGATCAGACGCGCTAACGCCTCGCGTTGCTCCTCGGTCAGCCGGACCTCATACTGTTGTGGCCGCCCCATGGTGCGCCTCCTATCGGCCGTGTCCGATGGAGTCTACTCACTATGGCTTCTTCTGCAATAGTCCACTAGTACGTTTTGGCGCCAAGCGCGTGATACAAGACCTCTTCAGGCAGCATGTCCGGGAACTGGGGCTGACCGGTACTTCCGATTAGGGGGGTCAAGGGGGGACGAAGTCCCACCCTTGCCGGGGTGCAGGGGCCGGAGGCCTCTGCAAAAAAACGCACGAGCTCAGGCGCTCCGCCAAAGCACGCCGCGGCCCTGCGGCTCTGCACCTCCACCGGTCCGTCCTCAGCCCAACCGCTCCGCGCCCCACTCGCGCCCCGCCCGGTGCTCGTTAAGATGCGACCACCCCGCAACTTCCGGCGTCCGGGACGATGGCGAGCCCCCGCAACGGCGTCACCGCGGTTCGCGCTCCGACTCGATCACGTCGTGTTCGAGCACGACGCCGCCGCGGCGCCCGAAGCGGCGCGGTCGTCGCGGCCCCCGATCGACCGGAGTCCGGCCGATCATGTAGCCCAGCCCGGTCACGCACAGCGCGCTGACGACCACGGCCAGCCAAGCCAGGAACGGCGCGTCGTCGCCGCCGAGACCGCCCGGGACGAGGACGCCGCCGAGCGCCCCGCGCAACGTCGCCAGGATGTCGCGCACCATGCGGGCCACGCCGCCGCCGCCGGCGCTCATCTCGGACGCCGGCGCGGACTGCGCGATCAGCGCGTCGCGGGCGGCGGCCACCTGGGTCGCCAGCGGTCCGGCGGCGCCGTCGTTGGCCTGGAGCATCGCGGGCGCATCGAGCTCGACGGCCACGATCGAACCATCGCCCGCGACGATGCTGGACGTCGCCGGCTCGAGCGTCAGCTCGCCGCTGCCGGCGGTGATCGCGGCGAACGTGATCTGCGCGATCGGCGCCGACCCGCTCGGCAGCAGCGACGGTTCCGCGGCGCTCAGCGACACCGACAACCGCAGCCGGCCCGGCTCGATGCGATGCTTGAACTCGAGCTGGGCGCCGGATGCCGTCAGGGCCGGATCCGGCGTCAGCGCCGTCACCGCGAAATGATCGGCGTTGAAGCGCAGGTCCAGCGCGATGCGCGCGATGGGCACGGTCGCGCCCTGAAG
>JAXLXA010000045.1:0-2623 GCA_046328215.1 Dehalococcoidia bacterium
GGACCCAGGAAGGGACAACGAAAGCCTTGGCATGACTGTCCTGCGGCTTCGAGGCCGCGAACTTGCGCGCCGCGTGCGGCGACGTGAGCCGGGAGTTTGTCTCACGGTCACGCCCCGCGGCCGGAGGCTATCTGCCTTCTATCAACGGAAATGCGGGCGATGGCCGTGGCCTGAACTGAATTGACGACTCGCCCTCCCGCTTGCCCGGGAAGCACCGCGCCTGACGCGTCTTTCACGGCTCGCTCACCGAACTGTTCCTCGAAGGCACCGTGCCACACCGTGAAGATCCGTCTTCAAGCCTCCAGCGAGCTGATTCCCACACCGTGGGCTCCCGGCATTCCCGTTGCAGCCACGGTATGCACTGGTCCCAGGCGCGCACCTGCTCGAGCGATGCGTTGCGAACAAATTCCTGCAACCGGATGCGGACGGCTCTGGGCTCGGCGCGCGTGACCCGCCACGGCATGCTGCGTTCCCCGCAACGCCGGAAAGTGTTACCGATGTGTCCGGAACGGAGTGTTACCCTTCGGTCAGAAACGGCACACCCGGTCCATTCTCGCCGCGCGAAGGCCTGACGCCATGGGAAAGGTTCATATCCGCTCCGACGGGACCACCGCGATCATCGCATTCGATAACCCGCCGCTCGGCTTCCTGACCGGCGAGATGACCGGACAGTTCCACGCCGCGCTGACCGAAGTGCTGGGCCGCGACGACGTGCGGGCGCTGGTCCTGACCGGCGAGACGCCGGGCGTCATGATCCGTCACTTCGATCTGCCCGAGCTCTCCGCCATGGCGGAGGCGATGGCCGCCGACCCGCCGACCGCGCGGGCCAAGTGGGACGATTCGATCTTTCACCAGATCACCCGCCGTCTGGAGACCTGTGACATTCCCGTCATCGCCGCGATCAACGGCGACTGCATGGGCGTGGGCTTCGAGATCGCGCTCGCCTGTGACATCCGCATCGCGCAGGCCGGGCCTTTCTCGATCGGCTTGCCCGAAATGAACATCGCGATGTTCCCCGGCGGTGGCGGCGCCGTGAGGCTGGCCCGCGCGGTCGGCGTGGCGCGCGCGCTGGAATGGATCGCCACCGCCCGCGTCCTCGAACCGCACGAGGCGCTGGCCCTCGGTCTCGTCAGCCACGTCGTCGCCGATCCGCTGGCGTATGCGCTCGCCATGGCGCGCGATATGGCGCGCCGCTCGGCCACCGGCATCGCGGCGGCCAAGCGCATCGTCCATGCGGCGCAGGACGCAGGAATCGAAGACGCGTTGACCATCGAACAGCAGGAAGTGAACGACCGCCTGGGCAGCGACGAAGTCCGCGAAGTCCTCCGCGCTTATGCCAAGAGCGGGGCGGACCTGCGCAAACCCATTCAGATTCGGAGAGAAACGAATGGCGAGCTTTGAGGGTAAGGTCGCACTGGTTACCGGCGCGGCATCGGGGATCGGTCTGGCCACGGCCGAGGAGCTGGCCCGGCGCGGCGCGGCGGTCATGCTGTTCGACGTCAACGCCGACGGCGCCAGGAAGGCCGCCGACCGCATCGCCGCGAGCGGCGCGAAGGCGGCCTCTGTTGCGGGCGACGTGTCCGATCCCAGGGCCTGCGAAGCGGCCGTGACGGCGACGGTCGACACCTTCGGCCGGCTCGACGTGCTGGTCAACAACGCAGGCGGCGGCAAGCTCGAGCCGGTCGGCAGCCTGACGGTGGAAGACTGGCGCTGGATGCAGGCGATCAACGCCGACGGCACCTTCTACATGATCAAGGCGGCCCTCGAGCCGATGAAGATTGCGGGCAAGGCTGCGATCGTCAACGTTGCCTCGGTTCACGGCCTCGTCGGCTTCGTCAATCACGTCGGCTACACCGCGGCCAAGGGCGCGATCGTCAACATGACACGCACGCTGGGCAGCGAGCTGTCGTCCCAGGGCATCCGCGTCAATGCGGTCTGCCCCGGTGTCATCCTGACGCCGCTGATCCGCAGCACCTGTGACGACGAGGCGCTGGCGGGCTTCGTGAAGATGCACCCGATCGGCCGCCTCGGCGAACCGAACGAGGTCGCGAACGCGATCTGCTTCCTCGCCAGCGACGAGGCGAGCTTCATCACCGGGGCTTCGCTTGCGGTCGACGGCGGCTACACCGCGATCTGAGCGTCGCCTTCCGCCGAAAGAAGAACCCTGTCCGGAAATCGATCCGGGGGGTGGTTCGTCCCGCAACCAGATGGGGCGAACGCACCATGAATCCGCTGCTGCCCAATGCGGCGCTGCTGCTCTACAGCTTCGTGCGCAAGGAGGCGGTGCTGTCGTCGCAGATCGAGGGCACCCAGTCCTCGCTCGCGGACCTGCTGCTGTACGAGATCGATGAGCAGCCGGGCGTATCGGGCGGCTGCTGATCGTGCTGCAACTGGTGGCCGATGGCGTGCTGCGCGAGCCCATGCTGTACCCCAGCCTGTCCTTCAAGACCCATCGCACGCTGTACTACGAGCTCCTGAACGAGGTGCGACTGCACGGCGACTGGGAGCGCTGGCTCGACTTCTTCGCCGAGGGCATCGAGGCGAGCGCGACGCAGGCCGTGGCGACGGCGTGCAGAGCGCCCGTGCGCCGGATCCGGACCCAGCGGGCCGCGGGTGCAGCGAG
>JAXLXA010000046.1:0-2182 GCA_046328215.1 Dehalococcoidia bacterium
GGCCAGATGCCGAAGCGTTGCACCGAGAAGAGCGGCGTCCACTGCGTTCCGGTGAGGAACTCCACGATGGAAACGCGCTGGAAGAAGCGGATGGTGTCGCCCGCCAGGGAGAAGAGGATGCCGAATGTGGTGAGCGCACTGACTGACGCGGCGAGGAGCAGCAGTCCGGCCACCACCCGTTCGCGCATGTCGCGCTTCATGTCGCGGCCAAGCGCTGCAGCGCGCTTCGAGTATCCGGCGGCGGCGTTGAAACTCACAGGTGCGACCTCGTGTGTGCGGACAGGATGACGGCCTCGGCCGCCTGCACGGCGGCGCCCGATTCGTTACCGATCAGGCGATACCGCCATATTCCCTACTTTAGGTAGCGATCGACGGTGGCGCCAACCTCGGTTCCGTTTGGGAAGAGCGTGCCCACCGTGCCGGCGGAGAACCGCTTTGTCACCGCCTCGTAGACCTGGTCCTGCAGCGGGATGTACCCTACTTCCCGGGTCGGAATGATCGGCGTGAAGCTCTTGCTCAGGTAGAACTTGACGAACTCCTGCACCTCTGGCCGGCCTGCGGCCGACTTCTTGACGTAGATGAAGATCGGCCGGCTCAGGGGCTGATACGTGCCGTTCTTCACGGTCTCCTGCGACGGCTCCACGCAGGTTCCGTCCCCCTTATTGTCGATGCCGATCGCCTTCACCTTGCCGGGGTTCTCCACCACGTAAGCGTAACCGAAGAAGCCCATCGCGCCGTCGTCGCCGGAAACGCCCTGGACGAGCACGTTGTCGTCTTCGCTCGCCTGAAAGTCGCCGCGGCTTGCCTTCTCCTTGCCGTTGATGGCGTCGGTGAAGTAGTCGAACGTGCCGGAGTCAGTGCCGGCGCCGAACAGCTTGAGCGGCTTGTCCGGGAAGGAATCGCGCACCTGCTTCCAGTTCGTGATCTTGCCCTGCGCCTCCGGCTCCCAGATCTTCTTGAGCTCGGCCTTCGTCATGCAGGTGGCGAAGGTGTTCTTCGGGCTAACCACGACGGAGAGCGCGTCGAATGCGACCGGTAGCTCGATGAACTCGATGTTCCTCTCCGCGCAGGCCTTGATCTCGGTCGGCGAGATCGGGCGGGAGGCGTTGCTGATGTCGGTCTCGCCGTTGCAGAACTTCTTGAAGCCGCCGCCCGTACCGGAGATGCCGACGCTCACCCGCACCCGCCGGGCAAACCTGGCGAACTCCTCCGCCGCCGCCTGCGATATCGGGTACACCGTGCTCGACCCGTCCATAACGATGTCGCCATTGAGCTTCGCCAGATCGGCCTTGTTCGCCGGCTCGATAGGCTTGCTCACCGCCGTCTGGCCAGCCCCGCCGCCTGCCGCCTGCGTGGCCGCCGGACCGGTTCCGGCGCTGGTTGTCCCCGTTGCGCCCCCGCTGCCGCAGGCCACTCCCAGGATTGTGGCGGCAAGGACGAGGCCGGCGGTCAGGATTCGACGCCCGTACTCCATATCCCTCCTCACAGGGTCCACTCCGTTATGGCGCGCGACCCAACCGCTGCGCCATCCGACCCCAGCATCCGTCTGCCACGTTAACGGCAGATTAACGGCGGTTAGAGGCAGGTTAACCTGTCGGATGGCGGCGTCGGGCGGGTGGTCGTAGATGGTCGCCGAACACGTTGAACGTTAACGAAACGATCACAGACGTTAACGTCCGCCTTACCAGCACGCGCTACGGTGCTACACGGAAGGCGGATAACAGCAGGGCGGGCCGCACTCGTGTCCGTGCCGGCCGGCGAAAGGAACGAGGTGTGAACGGTACTAATCCGGGTTCGGTGGGGGCGCCGAGCGTCGCGGGCGTGGGAGCGGCGGCGCCAAGTTCGCCGGCGGTCCAGGAGTGTACGCTGCGCACGCTCGGGGGCGGCCACGTGACCGACGGTGTGGCCGTGCTGATCGAGCGCGAGGGCAGTCTTGAGGCGCGCGTGACTGAGCTGACAGAGCCGGGCGTGTTCCTCAACGCCGCTTGTGGTCGGGGCATGCGCGTCTTTCGCCTCACGCTGGCGGACGGGCGCACCGGCGCGGCCGAGCTTGTCGCCACGTCATGGCAGACGCCCGGCCGTCGTGTCTGCCGGTTCGCCTGGCGACCGTTGGGCGAATCCGCCGCCCAACCGTGAGTACGCTCGCTCGTGTGGCCGGCCGCTTGCCCCCATGGCGTGCGCC
>JAXLXA010000047.1:0-1728 GCA_046328215.1 Dehalococcoidia bacterium
CCCGCTCGCAGATGTATTGGTCGGTGAGCTTCGTGCCGGTGGAGTTGCAGGCGAGCGCCGCGCTCCCCACGAGCAGCGCGGCCGTCGCGACCATCAGTGTGCGGTATCGCAGCGCGTTCATCTCCGTCCCTTCCCTGATGTCCTGCTGTTCAGCAGGCTGAATCCCACCGAACGTCCCTCAGCCGCACACCGCGTCAACCCGCGCCCGCTTGTGCGCGCACGCGCCTCGCGACCGTAGCGTTTGCCCAAGCCGGCGCGGCACGTGTCGGCTCCTGATGGCTGGGAGTAGGCGTCTATCACGGAGCGATCCGATTGTCGCGCCGCCACGGTGGGCCGTCGAGCCGGCCGTAACGAGCGAGTTCTCATCATGGCAGCGCGAATTCGGGCGATTCCCCATCGACGCATCGGGAGTGCGGTCGATAGTTTGAGCGTACGTATCATCAGGAGGGACGGGCATTATGCGGCGTTGGGGGATCGGTTCGGCACTGGCGCTACTGGCGGTCACGCTTACCTTGCTGCTCGGCAGCGATAGCGCGCGTGCCGACCGGCGCGACTTCACGCTCGTCAACCGCAGCGGTGTGACGATCTTCGAGGTGTACGTCGGGCCGTCGCACGAACCCGATTGGGGAGACGACATTCTCGGCAGCGACGTGATCATCCCCGGCGAATCGCTCGACGTGTACTTCTCGCGCTACGACGGGAACACGGGATCTTGTCTGTACGACATCCGCGTCGTGGGAGCCGATGGGTCGGAAGGTGTGCTCTACGAGGTCAATCTCTGCACCACGACCACCGT
This sequence comes from Dehalococcoidia bacterium, assembly GCA_046328215.1. Taxonomy (GTDB): domain Bacteria; phylum Chloroflexota; class Dehalococcoidia; order Tepidiformales; family Tepidiformaceae; genus Amarobacter. Next base: position 797 of record JAXLXA010000047.1, read on the forward strand.
CACCTTCCGCTGAGCCGACCACGGGAGCAGGCGGGGAGCGATCGCCCGCCTGCTTCTGGTTGACAGTCTCGATGATGGTCCGCCGGTCGCGCATGCCAAACGGCGGTTGCCTACGCCGGCGCCCGCTCCAGCAGCTCGACGACCTCGACAACCGTGGCGGCGCGCCAGCCGGCCCAGTAGGGGCTCGACGCCTGGAACGCGTCGTAGCGGCGCTGGGCATCGACACGGGCCGCTTCCTTCTCCTCATCGGTGGGCGCACGCCCCAGCCTCTCGGTAAGCTGACGCGTGCCGGAGGGGCCGAAGATGGGGCTCATCGCCTCGCGCATCTGCTCGTTTGCCAGCGCCGGCCGCTCGATCCAGCGGGCGATCACGCGGTTCTCGGCGTCGATGAAGACGTAGACCGGGATCGAGAGGAACTCGCCGTTCTTGTACGGCTCGAAGGCGTCGAGATGCTGGTCGCGCTCCAGCACGCGCAGTTCGATACCGGCGGCGTCGGCGATGCGCTTCGCCACGGGCAGGCCGCGGTACACGTCCGGACACCAGTCCTCACCAAAGACGAGCAGCCGCTTCGGCCCGTCGGGACGTGCCGCCAGCGCCTGCAGGCGGGCGGCCAGGTCGTCGGGCACGGACGCCTTGGCGAGGTTATCGGCGAACTTCTCCCGGTTCACCGCGACGGAGGCGACGTACGCCTCATAGCTCTTCGCCGCGGCGAACAGCTCCGCCGGTACGACCAGTTCGCGCTCCGCCACCATCGCTGCCCCTCCTCCATCGCTGCCGCCGGCGCCCGCGCGCCCGCGTCCCCGCCATTATGCCAGCCGGCCGCCGCCCTGTCAGGCGGCCGCTGCCCCGTCAACCGGTGCAACGCCATGAGTCCGCCTCGGCCGTCCAATCGCTTGTCTGATTGGCGGTCTCATGGTTCAGGTGGCGCCCAT
>JAXLXA010000048.1:0-2312 GCA_046328215.1 Dehalococcoidia bacterium
ACCGGGCGAGCGCACCTTGAGCGAATAGGTGCCGGTGGCGAGCGTGGTGTCGCCGCTCAGGCCGTCGGCCGCGACGCCGGAGAAGAGCTCGGTGTCGTCGGCCAGCAGGCTCAGGGCGCCCTGGTCCGAAGCCAGGTTGAGCGCGCGCACCGTGGCCTGCCCCGAAGAGCTGCTGCCGTTGCCGCCGCAGCCCGCGAGCGCGGCGGTGGCCATCACCAACGGAACGAGCCAGGTCCGCAAGCGGCTTGCAGAAGGCACGAGGGAGCGGATCGGCAGCGAAAGCGGCATGGCGAGCAAGGTCCGGAAGTGCAAACCCCGCCTTCTACGACCACCGTGTCAGCGCCGGGTTGTCAGTTGATGGCGCAGTGTAAAGGCCGGCGCGGCGGGCTCTGCCGCGCGGCATGCCCCTTCAGGTGCCGCCCTTGCCGCCCGGCTGGCTGGCCCTGCCGCGCACCGTGTCGCGGGCGATCTCGGCGTCCCTTCGTTCCCGATTCCTGCACTTCGCTGACGCTTAGAGCACTTCGCTTGTGACCGGCGGCCGCTGCGCAGTCCCGCGGTCGCCGAGGCACATCAATCGCGAATGCGAGGCGCCATCATCCTCTTGGCCGTCGTCGATCCCTTCGGTGGCACTGGCGCATTCTCCGAGCCCACCACAGGTGCGTCTTCTATGCGGCCATGACGTCGAGATCGGCCGTCACCGAGGCGATGAGGTGCTCGAGCTGGTTTCGCGGGCGCCTATGGGCCGGAACACGACGGGGCGGGGGTGCCCGAGGCTCGTCGGTGACTTGGCCTCGAGCGCGAGAATCGCGTTGCCAAGTGCCCTCGGTGTGTTCGTCGCGCCCAGAAGCTCCGTCGAGTCCAGTTCTTCCCCGGCCAAGCGGCGCACGACTTCCGTAGCCCAGGTAGCGCATGTGTTCGTGAAGCGCCAACTGGCCGAGGCGATGAGGGCGCTTGTGGCGTGCTTTGCCTGCCCCGGAGTCAGGCCGTAGTAACGGCTCGCTGCGGCTCTGTACTGCTTCGAGATCTCCAGACCCCATTCGACGTCGAGCGTCTCACCAAGCGCGAAGCCGGTTGGGTCCCTGACGAATCGGCGCGGTTCTGCCAGGGTAGAGGTCCACAGCCCGACGCTCGTCGAGTTGCCGTTCGCGAAGTGCAAGGTGAGCCACGCATGCCCTGCCGTGAACGCGACAGTGCCGGCCGCGCTGCTGTGGATTCCGAGTGTCTTCAGCACATCGCCTCCGGAGGTGACCTGGCCCGGGCACTCTACCGATCCGGCGTCGGGCGGCATCGGTCAGATGATGGACATTGACCACTGGCGCTCGACGTGACGATGCGAGGGCGAGGCGAAAGTCAGCCGGCCTTCAGAACGGGTAATGCCTCTCCCCCGTCTGCACCGTAATCCACCTCAGCTCGGTGAACTCCGCAATCCCCGCCCGCCCGCCGAACCTCCCCATCCCGCTCCCCGTCACCCCCCCGAACGGCATCTGCGCCTCGTCGTGCACCGTCGGCCCGTTCACGTGGCAGATGCCGCTTTCGATCCGTCGCGCCACAGCAATCGCCCGCGCCGTGTCCCTGCCGAACACCGCCGCGGAAAGCCCGTATTCGTTGTCGTTCGCGCAGGCCACCGCTTCGTCCACCCCGTCCACGCGCACCACGCATTTCACCGGGCCGAAGGTTTCCTCGTGGTAGATGCGCATCTTCGGCGTCACGTGGTCCAGCACGGTGGCGGGCATCAGCGTGTCGCTGGCCTTGCCGCCGCACAGCAGCTTGGCGCCCTTGGCCAAAGCGTCGTCGATGAGCGCGTTGCAGTGCTCCACGGTGCCCATGCCGATCACTGAGCCCAGCACGCACGGTTCGCCAGTTTTCGAAGTTTGGCGCGGGTCGCCGAGCGGCAGGCTCTTCGCCTTCCTGACGAACCTTGCGACGAAGTCGTCGGCGATCTTGCGGTCGCAGATGATTCGCTCAGTGCTCATGCAGATCTGGCCGCTGTTGGCGAATGCGCCGAAGGCGGCGCCGTTCACCGCGGCTTCGAGGTCGGCGTCGTCCAGCACCACCATCGGCGCCTTGCCGCCGAGTTCCAGCACCACGGGTTTGAGGTATTTCGCGCAGGTCATCGCGATGAGCTTGCCCACGCGCGTGCTGCCGGTGAAGTTCACGCGCCGCACGGCCGGGTGCGCCACCATTGCTTCCACGACCGCGCCCGCGTCGGCCGGGGCGTTGGTGATGTAGTTGACGACGCCCGGCGGGAAGCCCGCGTCCTGGAACGCTTCGATGATGAGCTGGTGCGTGCGCGGGCAGTTCTCGCTGCCTTT
>JAXLXA010000049.1:0-2404 GCA_046328215.1 Dehalococcoidia bacterium
GGTCGCGCACGCGATCGCCGACCAGCGGCAAGCGCTGCGCGCCCCAGGGCTTCTCGGCCTCCTGCAGCTTCGCGTTGGCGAATTCCAGGATCGGCGGCTCGATCGTGCTCAGGGCGGCGAACATCCAACTGATCGCCCGCGCCCGCGCGCTCGCCTCGTCCGGCAGCAGGCCGCCGTAACGCTCGGCGATGTGGAAGACGATCGCGCCGGACTCGAAGAGCACCAGATCGCCCTCCTCGTAAGTCGGAATCTGGCCGAACGGATTGCGGGCGCGATGCGCGGGCTCTTTCAACGCGCCGAACGGGACGAGGCGGACCGCGTAGGGCTGGCCGACCTCCTCCAGCGCCCAGCGGATGCGCGTATCGCGCGCCAGTCCCTTGCCGCCATCCGGCGAGCGTTCGAAGGCGGTGATGGTGATCGTCATCGTGACGCTCATCTGGCGAAGATGCCGGCTGCAGGCAAGGCGGATGTGACCCGCTTGCACGCGATCGGCGCTCGGTTCTCGTCATCATGGAGCCCGAAGCGAGCTCGGCGGCGGCGCGACCGATCCTCTCTCGGTAGCGCTGCGCAACGCATTTCGGCAGGTCGATCAGCGGCAGATTACACGAGGCGGCTCGACAGCGAACCAATCCGCGTCCCAGCTTGGCGTACGAGATGCCTCCACCACCCCGCAGAACGCATTCGTCCGGAACCCGGAACCCCGTGCGGTTCGAATAGCTTCGGCAGCCGAACCGGAAGATGGAAGCGAAAGCCCGAGCGCGTTCAATGACGGTTTCTGGAACGGGACCCGCCACTTCATTCACGGGTACACGTATTGCGGGTACACCGCTCCTTTCGGTAATTTCGTGGTCAGATTTCCCGGCCCGCAGCCCTGTCCGCCGTGGCAGCGGCCTGGAGGCGGTTGATCCCGGCATGCGAAATGCGGGCGAAGACGGGATTAGGACCGACCCAAAAGTGCTTACGCCTGAGGGAGTCGAGGATGACAACCGTAACGCTGAGCGATCGCGCGCTCGAACAGATCAGGGCCTATCGCGCGGAGATACGCGCCCGCGGCGAAGCCCGCGACCTGCTGTTCGGCATTATGTGGTCGGAGGGCGGGTGGGTGTGGACCGGCGACCAGCCGGCATTCCCGGCGGACGGGAGGATCGAGGAGTGGTTGAAGCAAGTCCCCCCGGCCCAGATTCTCCAACCGTCTTTCAGTCTCGTTGGAGCGAACCGCGATCCCAATGACCCCTCCCAGTTGATCGTAACTGTCGGCGGCGACGAATTCTGTGTCGGGCTTCCCGTCGAGTTCGCTCAGCGAACAGCGGTCCACATCGACTTCGCTGACGGCGAGTTCCTAATCGCCGACTGATTCGAGGCTACGGGAGGGCCAAGTGGCGCCGCGGGTCGAACTGACCGATCTCGCTGTCGCCGAGCTGGACCGCTCGATCATCTACATGATCCGGCGCGAGGCCGAGCGCGCCGGTATGATCGCCGGCCTGACCTGGCAGACGCGCAAATACAGTTGGACCGAAGAAGCGTTCCTCGAAGTGAAGAAGCTTTGGCAGGAGAAAGAGTTCGCCTCGTTTGAAGAGGCAATGGATGCTGCCGGCAAGTTCGGCACGCTGAGCCGAGCCGAACCGAGCGAATTGGGTAACGCAGGTCGCCGGGATGGAGTGCTACGTGGCGTTGCCTGAGGATTTGAAGGCGCAGCCGGAGGTCAAGATCGACTACGACGGCAAGACCTTCTTCGTTGCACGTTAGTTGGAGCGCGCGACACTGTCCGCAGTACCGACTGCCGGCTCCAACTAGGTCTCCGCATCGCCAAAGCGCCGCTCCGTATCGGTCAAAATCCGTTCGCCCCTAGCACGCCGGCGGGCCAAGCCCGCATCGCCACAGCCTCACACCCCGCGACGCCAAGTTCGGGGCCGGCCATAGAGGCCGGAGCCCTATCAAGGGACGCAGCTCAAGTGCGGCGGCAGTTCGTGAGTCAGAACTCCCCTATCGAGCCCCGATCCACACGACAGCTGAGCTTCCGGCTGACCGCGACCCCCGCGACCAGCTCGATCGCCGCCCCGCGCCAGGATGCGCGCCTTCGCCAATCCCGCATCTACGGTCACTGGCCGACTGTTTCTCTCACCATCGACGCTGAAAAGGAGACCATCATAATGCCAACAAACCCCGCTTACCCCTGGCAACAGCCAGACGAGACACGCGAGCCGGACGAGTTCGACCGCCTCGGCGGTTCGTCCAACACTCCCCTCGATGTCGCCCGCCGCAACGCCTTCCGAAAGGTCTTCGGGCGCCAGGACGCCGAGGCCGCGGCCGCGCGCCGGGCGAGCGGCCGGGATGAATATGACGAGCTCGGCGGCGGCGCGACCGATCCCCTGTCGGTCGCCATGCGCGGTGCTTTCCGGCGGGC
>JAXLXA010000005.1:0-216697 GCA_046328215.1 Dehalococcoidia bacterium
CGAAGACCGGGATCACCCGCGTCGTGCGCTCCTGGTACTCCTTGTAGGGCGGGAAAGTGGCGACGCAGAGGTCCCAGAGCCGCCCGCGCTCGGCGGGGTCCGAGACTTCGCGCACGCGCATCTTCCGCACTTCGGTCTTGTCCCGGATTTCGACCTCCGGGTCAGTGCGGAGGTTGTAGACCCAGACCGGGTTCTTCGGCTGGCCGCCCATGGAGCCGACGAGCAGGTAGGTGTCGCCGTCTTTCACGCGCATCAGCGGCGTCTTGCGGACGGCGCCGGTCTTGTTCCCCTTGTTCGTCACGATGATCACCGGCATCCCGGTTTCGCGCAGGGTCGAGCCCGCGGTCCCGCCGGAACCCTCGTACTCTTCGACCTGCTTTCGGACCCAGTCGATTGCGGGTGGGATGTATTCAGCCACGGTAGCCTCCAGCGGACAGCAAATTGCGCGTCCACTGTAGCGGGAAGCGCGCGCCGAAGACCAACCCACTGCAAAACGCAGAGGCGCGGAGGTCGCGGAGGTTCGAATGTCACGAGGTTCGTTGGAGTACCGTCCGGACCGCTTACCGGCGGCGGCTCCGCTGAGCCATCGGCTACCATTCGATGCACCGCCAAACGAGGAGTGAGCATGACCCCCGAGCAACGCGAAGCCTTCGTCACCCGGCCGTTGCCGGCCACGCTCGCCACGGTCGACTCCAGGGGCCGCGCACACGCCGTCCCGGTCATCTACCTGTACGAAGGCGGCGAATTCCTGGTGATCACTGACCGCACCTCCGCGAAGACCAGGAACGTGGCGCGCTCAGGCCGCGCCGCGCTCTGCATCGACGACCGGCCGGCCTTTCGCTACGTCACGGTGGAAGGTCCCGCGCGCATCGCCGATCCCATCACCTACGAGACGCGCCTCAGGCTGCACACCCACTACCGCGGGCGGGAGGCAGCCCTGAAAGCGACCGCCGACGGCGCCCACGAACGGATGGTGGCGATCCTCATCACGCCGGAGCGCTGGTACTGACCGTTCGCGCCGCCTCGCCCGGCGGGTGTAGGCTTCCGCGCACACCTTCCCCCTCGGAGCATCCTCATGGCCAACGTGCATTTCGGCGTCACCATCCCCCAGATCAAGCGCACCTGGGCCGAAGCGAAGTCGAATTCGATTGAGTTCGAGGCCATGGGGTACGACTCCCTCTGGGTGTGCGACCACCTCTATGGACCGCAATCGCCTCAGATCCCAATCCTCGAAGCGTGGTCGCTGATCTCGGCAGTGGCGGCGGTCACGAGCAAGGTCGAAATCGGCACGCTGGTCACGCCCGCCGGCATGCGGAACGCGCCGCAACTGGGCAAGGTCATCGCCACCATCGACAACATCGCCGAGGGCCGCATCATCCCTGGCCTGGGCGCCGGTTGGATGCCGCGAGAGTTCTCTGACTTCGGCGTACCCTTCCTGCCGACCTCCCAGCGCTTGATCCAGTTGCGCGAGACGGTCGAAGTGCTGAAGCGCATGTGGACCGAGCCTTCGGTCAGCTACGACGGCAAGTACGTGAAGGCCACGAACCTCGTCTGCGAGCCGAAGCCGGTCCGCGTCCCGCCGATCCTCATCGGAGGCTCGGGCGAGAAGGTCACACTCAAGCTCGCCGCCCAGCACGCGGACATCTGGAACCACCAGGCCGCCCGCCAGTCTGAGCTGCCGCAGAAGATCGATGTCCTGAAGCAGCGCTGCAGCGAGGTCGGCCGCGACTTCTCGACGCTCACGATCAGCCAGCAGTGCCTGGTCACCATCGCGCCGGACGAAGCCAGCGCCGAACCCATGATCGATACCGCGAAGAAGATCTTCGGTGGGCACATGGGCGACCCGACGGGGCCGCTCGCCATCGCCGGCAGCCCGCAGCGCGTGCGAGAGCAGATCCAGAAGCACATCGACCTTGGCTGCACGATGTTCCTGATGGAGTTCTTCGGCCGCGACACGCGTGAGCCAGCGAAGCTCTTCGCGGAGACGGTCCTGCCGCACTTCAAGTAACCGCGAACCGATGCACCCGGCGGTTTGGCAAGCTATCCCGGATTGGCTCTAACGGCGGGGACAGGCCCCTGACTACGCCGGAAACAGCCAGTGCCGCACGGGAATTCCGTGGCCCGCCCGTGAGGGAGGGCGCGGCTTTGGCTTACAGCGACTTCAGGAGCCCCGCATGCCTGACATCACCGGAATCGCCCACGTCGAACTGAGCGTCCGCGACCTTGAACGCAGCGTCGACTGGTACTGCGCGCTCCTCGGCGCGCGCGACGTCTGGCGCGGCTCGAACGACGAGTACGGCATCGACGCCTGCGCCATCTTCGAACCGAAGTCGAGGATGGTCTTCGCACTGACGTGCCACCGGAAGCAAATTGAGGACGATTTCGCGCCCCAACGACCGGGCCTGGACCACGTCTCCTTCGGCGTCACTGACCGCGCCGCACTCGAGGAGTGGGTGAACCACCTGAATTCTACCGACTCGGCATCGAGCACAGCCCGATCCAGGACAACCACCAGCCGCCGAGCGTCACCTTCAAGGACCCGGACGGGATTGCGCTGGAGCTGAGCTACCCGAAGCGGTGAGGGCGGCCTTGGGGCGAAGCGTCGCACCCTCAACGCACAGGCTGCCTAGGCGGCCAGCGGCTTCCGCGAGAGAGCAGGGCCCCTAATCGCAACCACCATCAAACCGCGGCCACCGCTCCACCGTCGAGCCATCCTACCACATGGAAGGCGCCGGTCGCTGACTCAAGAGGCGAGAACCAGAGTTCGCGGCCTTTCTGCGTGTACGGCGTCCTCATTGCGTCGCCGGGAAGGGCAGCGTCAGGTCTAACGTGCCCCACGACGTTGGCTCGCAAGACGTGTTTTCGGTCGCGGACGAATGTGAGCCACGGATAGCTGAATGTCCTCAGGAAGACTGTCGTGGCCGGCTACGTACACGGCCGGCACGACGGGGAATCAAACACTTTGCCAACCGCAATGCTCCCATCCGTCGAACTCGCTGGTTCGCTCAGCGTGCAGGAGACCCGGCCGATTGGTAGACGAGCCCTTCCCATTGGACCAGGGTGACCAGGGTTCGGCGACTCATCGTCCTCGCAGCCGGTGGCAACCAGCAGGACGAGCACCAATCCAAACCCCAGCACGAGGGCTCCAACGCACCCATGGCAGCCTGGCCGAGGAGGGCATGAGCCCGTCTCAAAAGACGCGCTCGGTTTCGATCGCTTCGCCTTCGCGGCGGCGCGATTTCCCGTTGCCGCTCTGCCTCACTCATGCATGGATAGTACGCCTGCCGCAGCCCAGAAGTGGCACGGATCGAACCCCTTGCGGGAGGTGTACGCTTCTTCTCGAATCGAGGGGGAGGCGACCCGCATGGGAGAGAAAGAGACCAGCGCCCGGACTTTCTATGCATCCCTTGCAACCGGGCGACGAAGACCCGGACGAAGCCGGCACGATCGTGAAGTCCAAGGAAAGTAACATCACGAACAACCGCGGAGACGACGATGAGGGCGGCTTGCGGGCGGACCCAGGTGAAGCCGTGAACCTGAATCCAAGCAAGAGTAACCGCGAGGCTTCTTCGCCAGCCCGGGAGGGCGAACGCACTTCAACCTGAACCTCAGCAAGAGCAACTGAGTCCTCACCCCCCGGACCGGCAAGGGGAGTACGGCGTGCGCGCGTGGTTGCATTCCACCTCCGCGTTTGAACCACACTCCGACTCAACGGTGGCCCGACTGTGAAGGAGGGTATGCGGTGACTCTTCGCGGGTTAGCCCAGAGCTGGTTCGGATGGCCGGCACGACGAGGAATCGAGCACTTTGCCAACCGCAATGCTCCCATCCGTCGAACTCGCTGGTTCGCTCAGCATTGGGAGACCCGGCCGATTGGTAGACAGGCCCTTCCCATTGGACCAGGTGACCAGGGTTCGGCGACTCATCGTCCTCGCAGCCGGTGGCAACCAGCAGGACGAGCACCAATCCAAACCCCAGCACGAGGGCTCCAACGCACCCCATGGCAGCCTGGCCGAGGCATGAGCCCACGTCTCCAAAGACGCGCTCGGTTTCGATCGCTTCGCCTTCGCGGCGCGATTCCCGTTGCCGCTCTGCCTCACTCATGCATGGATAGTACGCCTGCCGCAGCCCAAGTGGCACGGATCGAACCCCTTGCAGAGGGGTGTACCTTCTTCTCGAATCGAGGAGGCGACCCGCATGGGAGAGAAAGAGACCAGCGCCCGGACCTATGCATCCGCGCAACCGGGCGACGAAGACCCGGACGAAGCCGGCACGATCGTGAAGTCCAAGAGTAACATCACGAACAACCGCGGAGACGACGATGAGGGGCGGCTTGCGGGCGGACCCGAGGCCGCCGAAGCCGTGAACCTGAATCCAAGCAAGAGTAACCGCGAGGCTTCTTCGCCCGGCCAGGAGGGCGAACGCACTTCCAACCTGAACCTCAGCAAGAGCAACTGAGTCCTCACCCCCCGGACCGGCAAGGGGGAGTACGGCGTGCGCGTGGTTGCATTCCACCTCCGCGTTTGAACCACACTCCGACTCAACGGTGGCCCGACTGTGAAGGAGGGTATGCGGTGGCTCTTCGCCGGTTAGCCCAGAGCTGGCTCGGACGGTTATGGACCAGGCACGTCCCTCGCCGACGCCAGCCGGTGCGGTAAGTCGGCTGCGAACACTCCTTTACAGTCGGGCCTTGGCGGTGCGTGCCGTGGGGGCGCGTGTGACGGCGTGCGCTGCTTTCGCCGGGGTCGCTGGGATGCGTCTCCCGCGGCTCAAAACGGATCGCAAAGGAGGCGCTGGTGCGCCTCCTTTGCTTGAAGTTGCGGTTGATGGGTCTAGCTGTCGCGGCCGGGGATGGTCAGGTCCGCCGGGGGCGGGGCGGGGTTGACCACGCCGTTCATAAGTTGGGCCGGCACGAGCTGCCTGAGCTCGTCCAGCGTCCACTTGCCGTTCTTGTAGATGTTCTTGTGCGGCGGGTACATGTCCTGGAGCAGGCCGACGTGACCGCCCGCTACCTGGAAGATGCGCCCGTTGATGTTCCACGCTTCGTCGAGGAGCAGGTAGACCGTCATCGGGGCCACCATGTCCGGGCCGCGCATCGGGTCGTTCGCCGGGGGCGGGGCGGGAGCAGCGGCGCCGGCCGCCGGGGCAGGGCCGCCGCCACCAGCGATGCCGCTGCGGGCACGAAGCTCGCGCGCGGACGAGGGCACCGTCGCCGTCAGGCGAGTGGCCGCGCCGGGGGCAATGCAGTTCACGGTCACGCCGTAGCGGCCGAGGTCGCGCGCGGCCACGCGGGTTAGCCCGGCGACGCCCGCTTTGGCCGCGCCGTAGTTGGCCTGGCCGCTATTGCCCTGCAGGCCGGAGACCGAGCTGTAGTTCACGATGCGGCCGTAGCGCTGCTGGCGCATGACGATCGACGCGGGCTTGATGGTGGTGAAGTGGCCCTTGAGGTCGATGCGGATGACATCGTCCCACTCTTCCTCGCTCAGGTTGAAGACCATTCGGTCGCGCAGGATGGCGGCGAGGTTGATGAGGCCGTCGATCTTGCCGTAGGTATCGAGCGCGGTCTTGATGACGCTTTCGCCGCCGGCCATCGAAGAGACATCGGCCAGGTTGGCGACCGCTTCACCGCCCATCTTCTTGATCTCTTCGACCACCTGCTGGGCGGGTCCTGCGTCAGTGCCGGAGCCGTCCGGGTTCACGCCGGGGTCATTGACGACGACGCGGGCGCCTTCGGACGCGGCGAGCAGCGCGCACTCGCGGCCGATACCGCGGCCGGCGCCGGTCATCGCGATGACTTTGCCTTCGAGCAGATTTGCCAAGTGAAAAGCTCCTTCTGAAACCGCAAGCCCCGGCATCCGTGCGAAGCGGACGTCTCGAGGCTCGCGAATCTCTGCGCTGCCGATCGCTCTCCCCTCTCCCGCAGCGTCGGGAGAGGGGCCGGGGGTGAGGGCGTTAGCTGTTCAGCGCAACCGTGGCATAGCCAGGGGTGGTCTTCTTGCCCTGCGGGTTCTCGGTCCAGACTTCGAGGTCGACGAGCTTTTCGCCGCCCTCTTCGTACTTCTTCGTGACGACACCCTTGCAGGTGATGTCCTCGTTCGGGAAGTCCATGCCGCGGTAGCTGCAGCCGTACTTCTTGATCTTGCCGCTGTTGCCCACCCAATCGTGGACGAGCTGGCCGAGGAAGGCGTTCTTGAGTGCGCCGTGGACGATGATGTTCGAGAGGCCGGTGCCGACCGCGAAGTCCTTATCGTAGTGAATCTGGTAGAAGTCGCCGGAGCCGGCGGCCCAGAGGACGAGTTGCTGCGTGCTGCAGTTCTTCTTCAGTTCAGGGATCGACATCCCTTCGGAAACGTCCGCGAATTTGACTCCCATGTCAGTCCTCCTAGTACCGAATGCCGGTGCCGGTTGAGATTGCGACGACCTTGCCGTCCTGGTTCTTGTAAACGGTCTTGCTGGTGGTGATGAGCATCTCGCCCAGGCTGCCCTTGGTCTCTTCGTAGGCAGCGGTGTGGGAGGTGGAGGTGAGCACGTCGCCGGCGCAGATGTCGCCGAAGTACTCGATCTCCGTGCCGCCGTTGAGGATGCGCTTGAGCGGGCGGCTCGGCTCGGGGCCGCCGAACATGCCGCCGCCGCGAGGAGCGTTCGAAGGATTGAAGACGGGCGTCCCGAGGTAGCCGGGAGGGGCCACCAAGCCGCGGTAGCCTGCGGCCTTCGCCGCGGCCTCGTCGTAATAGATCGGATCGGTGTGGCCGACGGAGCGGGCGAAGATGCGGATGCCCGTCTTGTCGACTTCGCTGGTCGTCGGGTTGGACTCTTTGCCGATGGTGGCCCTCATCGCGTCAGTGATCAGGGGAGGAAGTTCGTCTGCCAATGTGCCTTCTCCGAAGGTGTGATTTGTGCGAGCCGAACGATACGCCAATGGCGGCAGGGCCGCCAGACAGAAAGAAAGAGGGTGAGACGTGAGAAAGAAAGTCGCGCCCTGTCAGGCGCGGAAGGCGCCTCGGAGTACGGCTGCGCGGAGGCCCGCAATCACCTTGCTTGTTTCCTCGGCAAGATCACGGAGCGCGTCGAAGGTTGCCGGAGCGATGTATCCAGCGTCCCTGGCGGCATAGAGATGTGAGCGGACTTCCCCGTTCGAACCCTTCGCAATCGATAGACCGTGAGCGAACTCTCTCGCTCCAGAGCGTTCGTACCCTTCGGCAATATTGCCCATCGTCGAGGTGGCCGCGCGTTCGAGTTGGTCGCGGAGAGAGAAGCCCTTGGCGAATGCGGGGTGCCGAAAGGCCTCTTGCAACTGGCGATGCAGTTCGCAGGCGCGCTGCCAGGCGACCAGATCCTCAAATCGCTCGATCCGTTCGGCCACGTCGACGATTCTACCCCCGCCCGCTTCGGACGCGTCACGCGCCAGCGTCCTTTCTTTCTCACCTCTCACCTTCTTTCCTTCTCACCTCTCACCTTCTTTCGTTCTCAGCCCGCGTGCTACATTCCCCGGACTTTCACGCGAGGCTAAACAGATGCGAGCAATGGTCCTGCGGGGCAAGGCCCTTAAGGTTGAAGAGATCGATGTCCCGAAGCCCGGTCCCATGCAGGTCCTTGCGAAGGTCCTCGCCTGTGGTATCTGCGGCAGCGACCTCCACGCCGCCAAGTACATGGAAGACATGGTGGCGGCCTCGAAGATGAGCGGCGCCGTCTCCTGGGACAACGCCGACGAAGATGCCGGCATGGTGATGGGCCACGAGTTCATCGCCGAGGTCGTCGAAACGGGTCCCGGCGCGGAGTCGTGGGCGAAGGGCACGCGGGTGACCTCGGTGCCGGTGCTCATCGAACCCTCGTCGCCGTCCGGGTTCGTCGCGGTGGGGTACAGCAACCGGTTTCCGGGCGCGTACGGGCAATACGTGCTCATGAGCGCGCCGATGCTCCTCAAGGTGCCGGACGGGCTGAATGACGTCACCGCCGCGACGACGGAGCCCTGCGCCGTCGGCCTGCACGCGGTCCGCGAAGCGGGCCTGCGGCCTGGCGAACACGCGGTTGTCATGGGCGCCGGGCCAATCGGGCTGATGACGCTGATCTGGCTGAAGCAGGAGGGCGTGAGGCACGTGACGGTCAGTGACTACGCGCCCTCCCGGCGCGAGCTGGCCGCGAAGCTCGGCGCGGACCTGGTGGTCGATCCCGGAGCGCAGAACCTGGCCGAAGCGGTCGCGGCGGCGGGTGGCACAGCCGCACCGGTCGTATTCGAATGCGTCGGCGTCGAAGGCACCCTCCGCCAGGCGATGGAGCTGGTGGACCGTGGCGGGCGCGTCGTGGTTGTCGGTGTCTGCATGAAGGAAGACCGCATCTACCCGATGGTGGGGATCAACAAGCAGCTCACGCTCAAGTTCGTCCTTGGGTACACACCGGCGGAGTACGCGGAGGTCCTCACCGCCCTCGGCGACGGAGCCATCGACACGTCGCCGATGGTGACGCGGACGGTCACGCTGGAAGAATTGCCGGCGGCCTTCGAAGCCCTCGCCGACCCGCACGACTGCAAGATCGTCGTCCTGCCGAACTGACGGGCGGCGTAGACTCGGCGCTACAACACACGCTCCCCGGAGGTCTCCCCATGCCCAACAGGTTCGATATGACTGGAAAAGTCGCGCTGGTGACGGGCGGCAGCCGCGGGCTGGGCCGCTCGATGGTGCTCGCCTTCGCCGAAGCCGGCGCGGACGTGATCATCGCCAGCCGCAAGCTCGATTCCTGCGAAGAAACGGCCCGCGAGGTGCGCGAGCGCACCGGACGCCGCGCGCTGCCCGTCGCCTGTCACGTGGGCGAATGGGACCAGGTGGAGCAGCTCGCCGAGACCGCCTACAGGGAGTTCGGCAAGGTCGACGTGCTCGTGAACAACGCGGGCATGTCACCCATCTACGACCACGTGAAGAACGTGACCGAGGCGCTGTACGACAAGGTGCTCGACGTGAACCTCAAGGGCCCGTTCCGCCTGACCGCCGTGGTCGGGACGCGCATGACCGAAGGCGATGGCGGCTCGATCATCATGGTCTCGAGCAACGCCTCGCAGCGCCCCGCCGCGAACGTCATCTCGTACGCAGCGGCAAAGGCGGGCCTGAACGCGATGACCATAGGGTTCGCGAAGCACTTCGCCCCGAAGGTCCGCGTGAACTGCATCATCCCCGGTCCGTTCCTGACCGACATCTCGAAGGCGTGGGACCTGGAGGCGTTCAACAAGAACGCGAAGACCACCATCCCGCTCCAGCGCGGCGGCGAGCCGGACGAGATCGTGGGCGCGGCGCTGTACTTCGCGACCGAGGCATCGAGCTACACGACGGGCGCATTGTTGACGGTTGCCGGCGGCAGCGGGCTGTGATCGTGAGACGTGAGACGTGAGCGGCGCCCTCCCTGACGGTCGGGTCTCGGGGATACTCGGCGGCGATTGAGCGTTACTGCCAGTAACCCTGGTGGACGGCCCCGGGGACAAGCCGCAAACACATCCGAGATCCGACCGTCAGGGAGGTGCGCTCTCAGTCCAACCACTCTGGCATGGACTCAACGGCGTCTCCACTCATTCGCGGCAAGCCGCAAAACACATCCGAGATCCGACCGTAAGGGAGGCGCGCCCTCAGTCCAACCACTCTGGCATGGACTCAAGGGCGTCTCCAGTCATTCGCGACGTGAGCGGCGCCCTCCCTGACGGTCGGGTCTCGGGGATACTTGCGGGCGATTGAACGTTACTTCCAGTAGCCCTGGTGGACGGCCCATGCCTCGTCTGCGAGCAGCGGACCAACAATCTCGACGGGGGAGTTGAGTCCCGCGAGCAACGTCCGAATGTCCGGGGGCACGGCGAACCGCGGAGGCTTCTGCGTCGGTATGGCGCCGAATTGGGCCTGGCTCAGTCCGAAGACCACACGGCCGATTCCACTCCAGGCGATCAGTCCAGCGCACATCATGCAGGGCTCGGTGCTGGCATACAGGGTGGCCGAAGGGAAGTCGCTCCAACCATTCGCTGTTGAACTGCGGATGACGTTCGTTTCCGCGTGCCCCGTGAGGTCACGAGCGACGTTCCGCGTATTGAGAGCCTCGCCGAGTATTCGACCGTCCGCCGCAACCAACACTGCTCCGAACGGCTGGTCGCCGCTGGCGCGCGCCTGCTCCGCGAGCCGGAACGCGGAGCGCAGCCACTTCTCGTCGTCCATTGTTGGGTCCCCATCTTACTCCGGCCCAGCCCCTTGCCGGCGCGCGGCCGAGGAGGGAGCGAAAGACGCTCAGTCGCTTCGCCAGGCCCACCATTCGCCGGTGACGCGCTCGAATTTCACGCCGTTGACACTGGGGACCGCCCCGCTACACCTCGCAAGGCCAGCCGTCGTGCTTCCGTCGACGGCGGTCGTCAGTCTCGTGCACGCACCGTCATCGGCGAGGGCGTGGACGTCGAACCAACCGCCGTCGAGCGTGCCGAAGGCGGGCATCGGCTGCTCCCCAGCTTCGAAACGGTCCGCGATGCCGTCGAGTTGGCCCTGGCTGAGTTCGAACCGCGCCCGCAGAGGAATGCCACGGGTGTCCAGCACCCAGAACGCGGCAAACAGGACAAGAGGGAGGGCCGCCGCGGCGAACAACGGCGCCGCACGTTGGCTGCGGCGGAACGCGGCCGCCGTCCCGGCGATGCTAAACGCGAGCGCCCCTACACCCAGGCCGATGCCGAACCAGGCCAACGCCACCGCCGGCACCAGCGGCGCCATCACGTTTGAAGAGAGCCACAGTTCTCCGGCCAGCCAGCAGACGGACGCCCAACCCAGCACCAGCGCGGAAGTCGACCACGACTGCCGCCATGCCGCGGGAGAGGGGACGAAGATCGCGGCCGCGTGATGTTCCATTCCTGCGTATCTCACCGGCGCGCGCTGAGGATTTGCTGAGAACGAACGCGGCCCCCTCGAATCGAGGGGGCCGCGAGCCTGGTGCGAATGGTGCGGGAGGATCAGGCTTCGGCGGGCTTGGGATTGCGCACGCCTGCGCCGAGGGTGCTCTGGAAGATCTTCTCCAGGGTGTCGATGTCGAAGCCGCCCTGCTTGTAGATGGTGCGCTCGCGGATCGGCAGGCTCATCAGGCTGATCTCGTCGCCGCCGATGATGAAGTCGCGGCCGTTGATGTTGGACGCGGCATCGGTGCAGAGGTAGACGACCAGCGGGGCGATGAGCTCAGGCGCCATCGCCGCGATGCCGGCGACCGCCTGCTCGGTGGAGCTCTCAGGCGCCGGAGCGGCCACGCCCATCTGCTGGCGGCGGACACGGGCGGCTTCCATCTCAGGGCTCAGGGTCAGGCGGGTGGCCGCGCGCGGGCGAAGCGCGTTCGCGGTCACGCCGTACTTGCCCAGGTCGAGTGCGAGGGTGCGGGTGAGGCCGGTGATGCCCTCCTTCGCCGCCGAGTAGTTGGCCTGGCCTAGGTTGCCAAGGCCGGACTCCGACGAGGTGTTGATGATGCGGCCGCCGCGCTGCTGGCGCATGACGATGGAGGCGTACCGCGTGATGGTGAAGTGACCCTTGAGGTGGACCGCGATGACCGCGTCCCACTCTTCTTCGGTCATGTTGAAGATGATGCGGTCGCGGAGGATGCCTGCGTTGTTCACGAGGATGTCGAGGCGGCCCCAGGCGTCCATCGCCTGCTTGACGATCGCTTCGCCGTCAGCCATCGAGGCGACGTTGCCGAAGTTCGGCAGCGCGTCGCCGCCCATCTTCTTGATTTCGGCGACGACTTCTTCGGCGGGGGTGTTCTCGCCGCCTTCGCCGGCAGTGCTGCCGCCGAAGTCGTTGACGATGACGCGCGCGCCTTCTTTGGCCAGCGCAAGCGCTTCACCGCGGCCGATACCGCGGCCGGCGCCGGTGACAATCGCGACTTTTCCTTCAAGCCTTCCGGCCATGTGGACGTACTCCTGTTGCAATGTGGCTTTGGCTTCCTTCCCCGGAAGGGCAAGGACAAACGCGTGAAATCTACCATCGTGGCTCGCCGTTGTCTCAAGTGGCAGCGGGCCGTGGCGTCGTACTCAAGGTTAAGGAGCCAACTGCTGCGTGTTGCCTGGCGCCCTCAACCCCCGGCCCCATTCGGTGGCCGCGCACCATCGCGGCTGACTTATGGCTTCAGGAGCAGGTACTACCATGTTCGGTGTGCCACGCCTGCTTGCGTTCATCCCGCACCCTGACGACGAGTCCTACAGCTTCGGCGGGACGCTGGCGCTCGCCGCGCAAGCGGGCTGGGAATGCATCGTCCAGTGCGCTTCCAGCGGCGAGAAGGGGAAGCGGCACGACGGTGGTCCGACCGACAAGAAGTCGGTCGGCGCGGCGCGCGAGGCCGAATTGTGGCGCTCTTGCGAAATTCTTGGCGTTCAGCGACCGGAGTTCTGGCGCTTTCCGGACGGCGGTCTCAGCGCCGTGAGCGAACGGCGCGCGCCAATCAACCAGTTCCTGCGACACCTCGACCCGGACATCGTCCTGACGCTTGGAGGGGACGGAGCGTACGGCCATCCGGACCACCTCGCGCTGCATCAGTGGGTCGTGGGGCACTGGCGTGCATTCCGGCCGGATAAGGTCCCTCTCCTCTTCCCGGTCTTTCCGCGCGGCTTGTTCCTTCCGCAGTACGAGAAGTGCATCGGGATGATGGGCGACCCGCCCAACCCGCCTGCGGAGGCTATCGGCCGCGACTCGTGGGATTATGCCGTCCCCATCACGCGTGTGCGCGAACAGAAACTCGCGGCCATCGCGAGCCATCGCTCGCAGCTGCCAGGCGGCGACCCCGAGGCACTCTTCCCAACCGGCATCGTGGCGTCCTTGCTCGAGGTGGAGCGGTTCGAAGACGCGCGCGGCGGGGCGTTCGACGACGTCCGCGAGTTGCTGGCTTCGTTCGAACCCTGACGGTCAGCGGCCGGGGGCGCCGAGCGGCTGCTCCTGCAGCGCCGCCGCGGCTGCGACTTCGCGCGTCCGCGAGCGCAGGGCGAGCATCCCGATCAGCACCACCATCATCGTGGCCACCGCCAGGCCGCCCAGCGTAGCGCGCTCGCCGGAGTGGTCGGCAATGATGCCGACGGGGTAGGAAATGATGGAGTTGAATCCGAAGGCCATCATCGTCACGGACATGACCCGGCCGAAGTACTTCGGGTCGGCGCGCTCCATGAGGTTCACGTTGTTGAGCATCTGGAAGCCGCTGGACGAGGCGCCCACGAGCGACGCCACGCCGAGCGCAGCCCAGAAGCCCGGCGCGATGGCCAGCAGCGCGAGCGAGGCTGCCATGCAGGCGCCGAAGAAGAGCATCACCGCGGGAGCGTTTTCGAGCCGGCGCGAGGCGAGCACGAGCGTGACGACGATGCCGCCGATGGCCGTCGCCCCGTAGATGACACCGAGCTGGCTGGCCGGGTGGCCGAGGGTGTTCTCGAGGTATCCCGGCATGATCGTCTGGTAGGAGAACCCGGCGAGCACGACTCCGCAGAAGACGCAGGCGAGAAGCCGCACATCCTTGTCGTTCCAGATGTAGCTGAAGCCCTCGGAGAGGTCAGCGCGGACGGAGGTGGGGTTCGCGCGCGGGCGCGGCGGTGACGCCTCCATCTGGAGCAACGTGATCACGACGCCGCCGAAGATCAGCGCCATCACCGCGTAGGTCCCGGCAGTGCCGAAGAGCGCCCAGCCGACGAGGACACCGGCAATCAACGGCCCGACGATGCGTGTGGTGTTCATCGAAAGCTGCTGGAGCGCGACGCCCTTGGGCAGGTCTTCGCCGTCCAGCAAGTCGCCGATCCAGGCCTGGCGGGTCGGGCCCATCATCGAATACATGCAGCCAAGCACGAGGCTCGCGCCGGCAAGCATCAGGATTGTGATCACGCCGGTGGCGATGAGCGTCGCGATCAGCGCGAACATCAAGCCGATGACGAACTGAGCCGAGGTCAGCAGCCGCTTCTTCGAAACGCGGTCCGAAAGGGTCCCGCCGACCGGGCTGAGGAGGAGCATCGAGATGCCCTGGCCGAGGAAGACGAAGCCGACCGCCCCGTTCTTGCCGGTCAGGTCAAAGGCCACGACGCCCTGGGCGACCTGCATCATGCCGAACGCCAGCATGGCCAGCGTGGTGCCCACGAAGAGCAACAGGTACTGGCGCTGTTTCAGGACCACGAACGGCTGGGTCGATCCGGATGCCGTGAGTCGCCTCCTTGCGGTTGGGCGCTCCGCCGCGCGGCGGCCGTATCGCTCGAAGTGGGCCGTCCTCACCCCACTTTGCGCTGTGGGGGTGCCGGGCGCAACACCTTCGCACCGGACCATCCGCATCCTCGTAGAATCGCGCCCAACCGCTGACCTGGGAGGGTCGCATGGCCAGTTACGAAACGATCACCTACGAATCCAGCGGAGGCGTCGGGACGATCACCTTGAACCGCCCGGAGCGCCTCAACGGCATCACGAACAGGATGATGTTCGACCTCTATGACGTGCTTTTGGGCCTGCCAACAGACCACCAGACGCGGGTGGTGGTGCTCACCGGCGCAGGCAAAGGCTTTTGCCCCGGCGCCGACCTTCAGCACTACACCTCGGGGGCAGGCGAAGCGCCGCTCAGCCCGGAGCACTTCCAGCTCACGGCCATGCTGCATGAACTGCCCCAGGTTACTGTCGCGGCCATCAACGGCGCCTGTGCCGGCGCGGGGCTCGGCTGGGCCGCCGCCTGTGACCTGCGCTACGCCACCGCGAGCGCGAACTTCAATAGCGCCTTCCTCGGCGTGGGCATCTCCGGGGACATGGCGGGGCCGTGGCTGTTGCCGCGAATCGTTGGCGCTGGACGAGCGCGGGAGATGATGCTCCTGCACGGCAAGTTCGATACGGCGAGGGCGGAGGCGTTCGGGTTCGTGAACGGCGTCTTCCCGGACGAGACCTTCCGGGCGGACGTCGACGCCATCGTCCGGCGGCTGGCGAAGTCGGCGCCGCTGGCGCTGCGAGGGATGAAGCAGAACTTCATCGCCGGCGAGAGCCTGAGCCTGCGCGAGTACATCCGCATCGAGAGCGAACGCCACCAGCGCACGGGCGCCAGCGAGGACTCGCGTGCGGCCTTCCGGGCGTTCGTCGAGAAGCGCGAGCCGGAATTCAAGGGGAGGTAGGCAGCATGTGGCTTCGAGTGCGACAAATTGCGTTCATTGTTGAGGATGCAGACCGGGTTGCCGGCCAGCTGCACGACGTGTTCGGGCTGGAGGTCGCGTACATCGACGAGCACCTTCCACCGGCCTTCGGATTGCAGAACCGGCTGCTGCCGGTAGGTACGCAGTTCATCGAAGTCTGCGCGCCGGTGCGCGAAAACACGGCCGGCGGGCGGTACCTCGACCGGCGCGGAGGCGACGGCGGCTACATGGTCATCTGCCAGTGCGACGACCATGCGCCGCGGAAGGCGCGCGTACGCGAACTCGGCATCCGCACCGTGGCGGCGCGCGACACAGAGACCTCGTGCCTGATGCAGCTTCACCCGCAGGACACTGGCGGCTCGTTCCTCGAGATCGACTGGCACGAGAAGCCGGACGAGGAGTTCCCCGGCTGGAGCCACGCGATCGGCGGGCCCTGGCCGGACTTCATCCGGACGGACCGGGTGAAAGGCATCGTGGGCGTCGAGATCCAGTCTCCGGACCCGGCGAAGGTGGCGGCGCGCTGGAGCGAGATCATCCAGGAACCGCTGACCGCGGCGCCGGGCGGGCCGGCCATGCGCGTGGACAACGCGACCATCCGCTTCGTGGAAGCGACCGACGGGCGGCCGGAAGGTCTCGGCGGGATCGACCTGGCGGCGACGAATGGCGCAGCCGCGACGGCAGCCGCCAGGGAGCGTGGCTTGCTTCGTGACGACGGCGTCATCATGATCGGCGGGATGCGGATCAGGCTGGTGTAAGGAGTCATTCGCGATGACCGTAGACAGCTATAAGTACCTTCCGCGCTCGATGAAGGTTATGTACGAATCCACGCCTCCAGCCGAGGAGCCGGCGGCGTGGGCGCCGCTGCCGAAGCCCTTGCGGCAGTGCACCGTGGCGCTGATGACCTCGGCCGGCATCTTCCTCAAGGACTCGCAGGAAGGCTTCGACGAGGAGCGCGAGTGGGAACACCCCGAATGGGGCGACCCGACGTATCGCGTCATCCCGTCGGACGTGCGCCAGGAACAGATAGGCTGTTCGCACCTGCACATCAACCACGAGGACCTGCTGGAAGACGTCGACGTGGTGCTGCCGATCCGGGCGTTCAAGCAGCTCGCGTCCGAAGGCGTTATTGGCGCGCTGGCGCCCGAGCACTACTCGTTCATGGGCTACCAGGATCGGCGGCTGGAAGACTGGAAGAACGTCCAGGGCCCGGAGCTCGCCGCGAGGTTGAAGGAGCGCGCCGTCGATGTGCTGCTCCTTGCCCCTGCCTGACCGGACTGCTGCAGGAACGTGCCCGTGCTGGCGCGTGTGATCGAATCCCTCGGCATTCCCACGGTGACGGTGACGATGATCCCGGAGCTGGCGCTGAAGATGCACGCCTCCCGCGTGGTTGGCGTGGAGTTCCCGTTTGGGCACAGCTTCGGCACGCCGCACAACGACGAACTCATGCTGACGGTGGCGCGGGCGGCCTGCGAAGCGCTCGAAGAGGCCGGCGCGCCCGGCTACCGGCTGGACGTTGAGGCCGAATGGCCGGTGCCGCTGGAGGTTGCCTACAAGACGTGGCATCCGCCGCGCCCGAGCCCGATCGTGGCGCGGATGTTGAAGCAGCGCGGGCAGTAGGGCCCTCACCCCCCAACCTCCTCTCCCGCGCTGCGGGCGAGGGGAGCTTTTCGCGTCCTTCCGGGCGCGGTGCTGTTGCCGGGGGAAATGCGTCTGTGCGGAGCTGCATCCGGGAGGATGCAGTGCTCCCCGGCGCCGGACAGCCCCGAAACTCGCGTGCCTTCGGGCGCGGTGCTGTTGCGGTGCGCGGGAGGCACGCAGGCGGGTAGGATTCGGCGAAAACGGGCGGGGGTGAACAATGGCCGGACGGCTTGCTGACAAACATGCGTTGGTGAGCGCGGCGGGGCAGGGCATCGGCCGCGCCAGCGCCCTCTTGTTCGCGCGCGAGGGCGCGACAGTCCATGCGGTGGACATCAACGCGGAGACGCTGGCATCGCTCGCACAGGAAGCACCGGGCATCCGGACAACGGTGCTCGATGTGACGGACCCCGCAGCCGTGCAAGCGTTCATCGCCGGCGCCGGGCCGATTGACGTGTTGTTCAACTGCGCCGGCTACGTGCACCACGGGACGATCCTCGACACGGGCGAAGCCGACTGGGACTTCTCGTTCAACCTCAACGTGCGTTCGATGTACCGGATGATCCGGGCGGCGCTGCCGGGGATGCTGGAGCGCGGCGGGGGAAGCATCATCAACATGTCGTCCGTTGTTTCGAGCGTGAAAGGCGCGCCGAACCGCTTCATCTACGGCACGACCAAGGCCGCGGTGATTGGCCTGACCCGCTCGGTCGCGGCGGACTTCGTGGGCCAGGGCATCCGCTGCAACGCAATCTGCCCGGGAACGGTCGAGACGCCGTCGTTGCAGGGGCGAATCAACGCCTTCGAGGACCCGGTGGAAGCGCGCAAGATGTTCATCGCTCGCCAGCCGATCGGGCGGCTGGGCACCGCGGAGGAGATTGCTAACCTGGCCCTCTACCTCGCGTCGGACGAATCTTCGTACACCACCGGAGCGGTCCATGTCATCGACGGGGCATGGTCCAACTGATGGTCACCACAGAGACACGAAGGACACGGAGGATCCCCTGGAGTTTACGGGGGTTCGCGCGAGCCGGACGGTCAAGTCCCATTCGTGGGCGGTGTTCAGTGAGTGAAGCGCGGTGAAGACGTACGCGCAGACGATCCTGCTCCGCGACGACCCGGCGGTACTCGCCGCCTACCGTGACTACCACGACAACATCTGGCCGGAAGTCGCTGATGGCCTGCGCGGCGCGGGAATCCTGCAGATGCGCATCTGGCTCCTCGGCCGGCAACTGTTCATGGTGATGGACACGACGGACGAGTTCGACATCGAACGCGACTTCGCGGCTTATGAGGCCGGGCATCCGAGGCGGGCGGAGTGGCAGCGCCTGATGGAATCGTTCCAGGAGCCCGTGGCTGACGCGAAGCCGGGCGAATGGTGGGCACAGATGGAACTGGTGTTCACGCTCAATGGCTGAGCCACTGCCGCAGTCGTGGCCGCTGCCGGCGAACCCGAGACCGATCGTCATCATCGGGGCCGGGAGCATCGTGCGGGACGCGCACCTGCCCGTGTACCAGCGTCTGGGGTTCCCGGTGGCCGGCATCTTCGATGTCAACGAAGCGGCCGCAACGGCGCTCGCGGCCCAGTTCGGGGTGTACCGGGTGTTCTCCTCGCTCGCGGACGCTGCCGGAACGCCCGAGGCGGTGTTCGACCTCGCCGTGCCGCCACAGGCAATCCACGGCATCGTTTCGCGACTCCCCGCAGGGTCCAGCGCGCTCATCCAGAAGCCCCTTGGCGTGGACTTGAAGGACGCGGTGCGGATTGTGAAGGCCTGCGAAGAGCGGCAATTGGTGGCCGCTTCGAATTTCCAGCTCCGCTTCAGCCCGGACATGATCGCGCTCAAAGCGGCCATCGACCGTGGAGCGCTGGGGAAGGTGCTGGATGTCGAAGTGCGGGTGGTGGTGCGCACGCCGTGGGAGTACTGGGCGTTCCTGAAATCGGCGCCGCGGCTGGAGGTGCTGATGCACTCCATCCACTACGTGGACTTGGTGCGGCACCTGCTCGGTGACCCGGCGGGCGTGTACTGCAACGGCTTGCCGAACCCGCTGACCCCGGACTTCGCGGACGCCCGGACCACTATCATCCTCGACTACCCGGAGATCCGCTGCAGCATCCTCGCGAACCATTCGCACCGCTTCGGGCCCGAACTCCAGCAGTCGCAAATCAAGGTGGAAGGCACAAAGGCCGCCATGATCGCGACGATGGGCGTGAACCTGGACTATCCCAACGGCAAGCCGGATGAGCTGCTGTTCGCGCCGGAGGGTGGGCCGTGGGAGACGATCCCGCTGCGTGGATCGTGGTTCCTGGAAGCGTTCGAGGGCCCGATGAGCAACCTCCAGCGCTTCCTCTCGGGCGAAGATTCTGCCCTTGTGAGCCCTGTTTCCGATGCCCTTCGGACTATGACCGTGGTGGAGGCCTGCTACGCTTCGAGCACCGCGGGAGGCCTGCCGCTCCCCCCGGAGGAGTAGCCGTTGGCCGTCCGCGTCGATTCGCACCAGCACTTCTGGCGGTACTCTCCGGCCGACTATCCCTGGATCAGCGATGACATGCCGGCGCTGCGGCGTGACCGGCTGCCGGAAGACCTCGCGCCCATCCTCGAGGAAGCGCGGATGGACATGTGCGTGGCCGTCCAGGCCCGGCCCACGCTCGCCGAAACGCACTGGCTGCTTGAGCTTTCGCGGCAGCACAGCTTCATCGGCGGAGTGGTCGGCTGGTTCGACCTCTGCGCGCCCGATTTCGAAGAACAGATCGACGCCCTGCCCTGGCCGAACAAGCTCGTCGGCGTCCGGGCGATGCTTCAGGACGAACCGGATGACGAACACATGCTCAGCGACGAGTTCCGGCGCGGGCTGAAAGTGGTGGGCGACAGCGGTTACACCTACGACCTGCTGATCTACCCGCGCCACCTGCCCTACGTGCTCAAGCTCGTCCGGCTGTTCCCGTCGATACGGTTCGTTGTCGACCACATGGCCAAGCCGCCAATCGCTTCCGGCGAGATGGACCCGTGGGCACGGTTGATGCGCGAACTGGCCCACGAGCCGAACGTGGGCTGCAAGCTCTCCGGGATGGTGACGGAAGCGCCCGTCCACTGGCGCCAGGCCGACCTCGCGCCGTACATCGACATCGTCGGCGACTATTTCGGCGAGAAGCGGCTGATCTTCGGCTCGGATTGGCCGGTGTGCGAAATGGCGGCGACCTACGCGCAGGTGGTGGACGTGGTGGAGAAGCAGTTCGCGTACCTGCCGCAGGAATCGCGCGAGTGGATCATGGGCGGCAACGCCGGGCGCTGGTATGACCTGGGCTTCACCGTCGAGAACCGCTACCCCTTCGCTTGACCGGCGCATTCATCACCGTCTACATACCGATCCAGCCCGGTGGTCGGACGACCTCAAGCGGAGGATTTGACCCATGCTTTGCCCAACTTGCCGGCAAGCCGAATTGGAAGCATCCCGCAGGGAGCTGGAGCACACAGAAGGCGATGGCTCGGTCAGGCGGGCAGAAGTCGATGTGCTGGTCTGCCCCAGTTGTGCCGAAGTTCATTTGACTGGACGGACGGCGCAGTCCCTTGCCACTCGGTGGTCCGCTACGAAACCCGGCGGAAAGGTTCAGCCCGCCGCCCGGTTGCACAAGACACGAGGTTCTGCGTCGGAAGTCGCCTGACAGCAACCCCCTTCGCTTGACCAGCGAAGGCGGCGCGGGGAGAGTTCCCGCCATGCCTAGAACCATCACCGGGATGCGCGTCCGCGACATCCGCATGCCCACCTCCCGTTTCCTCGACGGCTCCGATGCCATGAACCCGGACCCGGACTACTCGGCCGCCTACGTGGTGCTCACAACCGACGCGGGAGACCACCTCGAAGGCCACGGCATGACCTTCACCATCGGCCGCGGGAACGAGCTGTGCTGTGCCGCGATCGAGGCGCTGAAGCCGCTCGTCGTTGGACGCACGCTCGAGTCGTTTACCGAGGACATGGGCGCGTTCTGGCGGCACATCACCGGCGACAGCCAGTTGCGGTGGGTTGGGCCAGAGAAGGGCGTTATCCACCTCGCGACGGCCGCCGTAGTCAACGCGGTTTGGGACCTCTGGGCGAAGGTCGAGGGCAAGCCGGTCTGGAAGCTCGTCGCGGATATGACGCCGACCGAGTTCGTGCGCTGCGTCGACTTCCGTTACATCACGGACGCGATTTCGCCGGGCGAAGCGCACCAGATGCTGGAGAAGCTCGCAGCGACCAAAGCCGAACGTGAAGCTGAGATGCGCCGTGACGGATACCCCGCCTACCTGACGTCCGCGGGCTGGATCGGCTACCCCGAAGACAAGATGCGGAAGCTCTTCCGGGAGGCCATCGCGCAGGGCTGGAATCACTTCAAGGTGAAGGTCGGCACGAGCGTCGAGTCCGACATTGCCCGGCTCGAAATCGCGCGCGAGGAGATCGGTACTCACCGCACGCTGATGGTGGACGCGAACCAGGTGTGGGACGTGAACCAGGCGATCGACAACATGCGCCAGTTGGAGCGGTTCGACCTGACGTGGATCGAAGAGCCCACCAGCCCGGACGACGTGCTCGGGCACGCGGCGATCCGCCGGGCGCTGAAGCCGATGGGCGTGGCCACGGGCGAACACTGCGCCAACCGCATCATGTTCAAGCAGCTCCTGCAGGCCGAGGCGATCGACTTCTGCCAGGTGGACAGCTGCCGGCTAGGCGGCCTGAACGAAGTGCTCGCCGTGCTGCTCATGGCGGCGAAGTTCGGCGTGCCGGTCTGCCCACACGCCGGCGGTGTCGGCCTCTGCGAGTACGTCCAGCACATCTCGCTCATCGACTACATCTGCGTGAGCGGTAGCCACGAAGGCCGCTGGACGGAATTCGCAGACCACCTGCACGAGCACTTCGTGGACCCGGTGGTCGTGAAGAACGCGCGGTACCAGGTCCCGCAGGCGCCGGGCTACAGCATTACGATGTGGCCCAGCTCGCTGGACGAGTTCGAGTACCCGCATGGGAGCGCATGGCGATAGCTCACTGCGCGGGCGCGCGGCCGCGCTAATCGGCGCGGAAGATCGTGACGCCCTCCTTCATGGTTTCGAGGACGCGCACAGTGGCGAGCTCAGACGGCGCGACCCGCGCCGGGTCGGCTTCGAGGATTACCAGGTCAGCGAGCTTGCCCGGGGCGATCGAACCCTTCTCGCCTTCCTCGAAGTACGCATAGGCGGCGTCCAGGGTTACCGCTCGAAGGGCTTCCTCCACGGTGAGCGCATATTCAGCGCCGAGGAGCTCGCCGGTGCGGGTGCGCCGCTCCACCGCGCACCAAACGAGCCGCATCATGTCCGGTGGGACGACCGGCGAGTCGTTGTGTAGGTTGAGGCGCAGCCCGCGGTTCGCCGCGGAACGGAGCGGGCTGATGCGCCGTGCGCGCTCTTCTCCGAGGACCGAATCGCGGTGGTAATCACCCCAGTAGTAGACATGCGAGGCGAAGAATGACGGCAGGATGCCAAATTCGGCCATGCGGTCCAACTGGTCCTCGCGCACGGTCTGGGCGTGGATCATGACCGAGCGGCGGTCATGTCCCGGGTGTTGGGCGGCAGCGGCTGAGATGGCCCGGAGGTACTGGTCCGCGG
Source organism: Dehalococcoidia bacterium (assembly GCA_046328215.1). Classification (GTDB taxonomy): domain Bacteria; phylum Chloroflexota; class Dehalococcoidia; order Tepidiformales; family Tepidiformaceae; genus Amarobacter. The sequence continues at coordinate 22,365 of JAXLXA010000005.1, forward strand.
CGGCGTCGCCGTTGCAATGCGCGATGACCTGCCACCCCTGCCGGTAAGCGGCCTCGGTCAGCCCGGCCGCCTGTTCATCGGGCATGGCGGGATAGCCGCAGTAGTCTGCCGGCTGCCCTTCGGGGACGACCTCGTACGGCCTGGTCAGCCAGGCCGTTTTGCCCTGGGGAGACCCGTCCAGCATCAGCTTCATTCCGCCGAGCTTGAAGCGGCCGCGGTACGCGCCGGTGGTCTTGCCGGAGAGCATCGCCCGCGCCTGCGCCCAGAACGCATAGCCGACCACGTCGAGCGAGAGCCGGCCCTCATCCGCCGCGGTTTCAAGCATCGTCTGCTCCGCCGGGAACATCGCGCCTTCCTGCGCGGTGGTAAGGCCGAACGACGCGTAGAGCCGCTGCGCGCCCGCCAACTGCTCGGCCTCCGCCTCCGGCGTTGGGGGCGGGATGATGCCCGTGTTGAAGAAACCCATGGCCGCTTCTTCGAGCACGCCGTCAGGTTCGCGCGTGCCCGCCTGGCGGCGAATCACCCCGCCCGGCGGGTCTTCGGTGGCAGCCGTGACGCCAGCCATTTCCAGTGCGAGGGAATTGGCTACGGACAGATGGCCGGAGACGTGCTGGAGGTAGATCGGGTGCTCACGCGAGACACGGTCCAGGTCAGCGCGCGTGGGATGACGGCCCTCCGCGAGGAACGCGTTGTCATAGCCGCGGCCGACGATCCATTCGCCGGGCTGTTTCCCGCGTTCCGCGGCGAAGCGTCGCAGCTCGGCCACCAGTTCGTCGATGGTCGTGACGGCCCCGACGGGAGGCCCCGCGAGGTTCGCGAAGCCGAAGCTCGCAGCGACTTTGGCAAGATGCCCGTGCCCGTCGATGAAGCCCGGGAGCAGGGCGCGGTCGCCGAGCTCGGTGACTTCCGTCGACCTGCCACGGCGGGCGAGGATCTCAGGGCGGCTACCGGCGGCAAGGATTCGCCCGTCGCCAATAGCCACCGCTTCGACGCGCGGCGTTTCGGTCTCCATCGTCAGGATGCTGTTTCCCAGGAAGATGCGGTCGACGGCGCGTGGCTGGCTCATGGGCGGGGCTCCAGGTGGGCGATGGGGAAGCATTCGCCGCGCGCGGGATGCGTGTCAAAAGCCGGGGCGAAAGTTGCGTGGTGCTACCAACGCTAAATGCCCGTACACTCCCGCGAATGTCCGAATTCGCCCCCGAAGCGATGCCCGCAGCGGCGGCCGACGAAGCACCCGCTGCCGGTGAGTCCCGCAACCCGTTCTCCGTCTTCGGCTACCGCGTGTGGTGGGCGGCTTCGATCGTGGCCGGGACTGGCGTGGGCATTCAGTCCGTGACGGTGCCGCTGTTCATCCGCGACCGCGTTGCGCACGACCACTACGCCGCCCTCGCCGCCGCCGCCCTCATCTGCCAGACGATTCCCGGAGCGGTGTTTGCCTTGATCGGCGGGGTGGTGGCAGACCGGGTGGAGCGGAGGCGCATCCTGGTGCGGACGTATGGCGTGGCGGCCAGCGTTTCGCTCGCCTACGTGGCGCTCTCCGGCGCCGACGTGAACGTCATCTGGCCGGTGTTCATCCTGGCCGCCATCGTCGGCAGCGCGGGCGCGTTCACCAACCCGGCGCGGCAGAGCATGATGCCGCAGATACTGAGCACCACTCAGCTTCAGAACGGCGCCATCTTCGGGACGATGGCATTCATGGCCACGCTACAGTTCGGCGGGCCCGCGCTGGGCGGCGTCGTTTCCGACCGGGTGGGCCTGACGTCCGCCTTTGCGCTGGAAGTCATCACCCTCGCGCTGGCGGCGCTGTTGTTCTCGATCATCGCGACGGACCCGCCCATACCCACCGGAAAAAGCGTCTTCCGGGACCTCGCGCAGGGGCTGCGCTACGTGAAGGACGACCCGTCGCTGCTCGGAATCCTCGCGCTGGGCACGGTGCCGGGCATGCTGCTGATGGGGCCGTTCATGGTCACGCTGGTGCTCATCGTGCAGGACGTCTACCACGAGTCGGATACGTTCGTCGGCCTGCTGGTCGGCTCGATGGGGGCGGGCATCCTCATCGGGTCCGTCCTGATCAGCATGGTCCGCATCCAGCGGCGAGGGATGCTCCTGTGCTTTTCGCTGCTCGGCGGCGGCATCTTCTGGTTCCTCTACGGGTTCGCGCCCAACATCTGGATGGCGATGGGGCTGGTCGTCGTCGCGGGCGTGCTGGGGCCCGCGATCTTCATCAACTTCGCCGTAGCGCTGCTCCAGGAGAACTCCGAGCGCGCGATGATGGGGCGGGTGATGAGCATCTACGGCCTGAGCTTCAGCGCGAGCACGCCGATCGGCTACGCCCAGGCCGCCGGCCAGGTATCACTCTGGGGCCCGCAGAACACGGTGATCGTGAGCGCCGCCATCGTCGTCGTCCTCGGCGTGCTGGCCATGGCGTTTCTCAAGCCGGTCACGCGTCTGCGCTAGGCAGGCCCTATTGCAGCGCCCGTCCCCGGTTCTTCGGTGACATCTCGACCATCGCCTGGTTGATCAATTCGCGGCGTTTCTGTGCGTCCGGTTCGAACGTGAACCAGCTCAGGAACGCCGTATCGATGCCGGCGTCGAGGTAGCGTTGGACGTGCTCGTTCCGCTGGTCCGCGGTCCCGTGGACGATGAGGTCGTCGACGACTTCGTCCGGGGTGTTGGCCAGCGCGCCCTTACGGTCACCGGCATCCCAGGCATCCCACATGCCGCGCAGGACTCCGCCGCGGCCCAGCCACTGGTGGAAGGACTTGTAGACCGGGACATGAAGGTAGGCGTTGATGTAACGCCTGCGCGCCACGTCGGCCTCGGGGCCAGGTGGGTCGATATTCACCATCAAACGCGCGGTGATCTCGATCTTCTCGGGATCCCGGCCCGCTTTCGCGGCGGCTTCGCGGACGACTGCCACCGACTTCTTCACGTCTTCGGCCGACAGCCAGTTGATGATCGCCCCGTCGCCCACTTCACCCGCGACACTCAGCATGTTCTCCCGGAGGGCGGCGACGTGGATGCGCGGCGCCACCTCAGGTGGCTGCGAGAGCCGGAAGCCGTCCACCTTGAAGGTTTCGCCTTCGAAGACGACTCGCTCGCCCGCCAGCGCGGGCCGCAGGAATTGCACCATCTCCTTCACGCGCGTCGCCGGTTTGCGGAACTTCATGCTGTTCCACTGTTCGACGATGGGCTGCGAGCCTGAGCCAACCCCGAACTCGAACCGGCCGGGCGCCAGGTCCGCGATGCTGGCGGCGGATTGGGCGAGGGTGGCCGGGCCACGCGTGTAGACGTTCGCGATGGCGGTGCCGATGCGCATCTTCGAATGCAGCGCGAACACGGCCAGGGGCGCGAAGCAATCCTGGCCGTCGACTTCGAACGACCAGGCATCGGTGTAACCCAGCTCCTCGGCCTCATGAGCGATGCCAACGTGTTCCGGAAGGTTGAACCCGAAGTGCGGGACTGAGAGCGCGAGCCGCTTCTGCATCGCCGCTACTCCCCCATGATCCGGTGCATGCGGTCGACCAGTACGGGGACGTACCACTCGAACTCGGCCGCGCCAGGATTCGAGGCCGTCTTCTCCAGGTAGTGCATGTACAGGCCCTCGAGGATGATCGCCAGCTTGTACACGGCCAGCGTGTGGTAGAAGGCAAAATGCTTCATCGAGCGGCCGCTTTTCGCTTCGTAGCGGGCGGCCATCTCGTCGATGGTGAGGAAGCCTTCCTGGGTTGTGAGCGGCGGGCCTTCGCTGCGGCGGCGCGTGCCGGGCGGGTCACCCGGGTCGCCCCACGTCGAAAGCAGCCAGCCAAGGTCAGCCAGCGGGTCACCGATAGTGGCCATCTCCCAGTCGAAAATGGCGATGAGTTCGGGCCGGTCGTTCCGGTACATGACGTTGTCGAGCTTGTAGTCGCCGTGGACAACGCCGACACCGCCCGCCTCCGGGATACGAGTCCGCAGCCACTCGGTGGCGGAATCGAGCCCGGCGAGCTGGCGCGTCCGTGGCCGGGTCAGCTCCCACTGCTTGCTCCAGCGCTCCACCTGCCGGGGAAGGTAGCTATCGCCCTTGCCCGCGAGGCCAGCGGCCTGCCAGTCCACGGCGTGCAGTTCGACCAGGGCGTCAACGATCTCCTCCGAGACCTTCCGGCGGCCCGAAGGGTTGTCGTACGCCGCCGGCATTTCCGCGCGGATGACCACCCCTTCGGAGCGCTCCATCAGGTAGAACGGTGCGCCGATCACCGCGTTGTCTTCGCACATGGCCACGGGACGCGGGACGCGAGCCCGGCCGTGAAGCGCCTTGAGATAACGGTACTCGCGAGCGACATCGTGAGCGGTCGGTAGGAGCGGGCCGCGCGGCGGGCGCCGGAGCACCCAGCGATCCTTCCCGCGCGTCACGTAGAAGGTCTCATTGGAGAAGCCGGCGACGTGCTTCTGGACATCCAGCGGCCCCGAACTCTCCGGGACGTTTTCCGCGACAAACCGCTCCAACGCGGCGACATCGATCAACCGCGCGAGGTCAGCGTCAGCCATGAGTGCACTCCTGCGGGGGCCCCGGCGCCTGGTGCGCCGGGAGCCAAGAGTCTTGCCCGGGCGATGGCCCGAGTCAACCGCGCGGGTTAGTCCTTGCTGTCGTCGCGGCTTTCGCGGAGGAGTTGCTCAATGTCCAAGAGGACATCTTCGGCCCGCGGGAGTTCGGATTGCGGCGCTGCTTCGATCCCGGCGTCCACGGCGGCTTCGAGCTGATGCACGTAATCCTGGATTTCCGGGTTGCCGCTGAGGGCCGTGTTCACCTCGTCGACGAAGCGGCTGGCGGCCGAGTCGAGCTCCGAGAGGTCCCATTCCATGCCCACGATGGGCTGCAACCGGCGAAGCAACGCGGCGGTGGCCGGCGGGTTCTGGGAGGTCGTGATGTAGTGCGGCACGTTCGCCCAGAGGCTCGCGCCCGGCACGCCGCCCTGGCGAAGCGAATCGTGCAGCACGCCGACGATCCCCGTGGGGCCCTCATAGCGCGAGGGCTGGAGGTCCAACCGGGACGACACCTGCGGGTCCATCGCGCTTCCCGTCACGCGCACGGGCCGGCTGTGGGGCACGTCCGCAAGCAACGCTCCGAGCGAGACCACCATCTCCGCGCCTACGTCACGGACGAGCTCGGCGTGAGCGGATGTGAAGGTACGCCAGCGGAGCGCGGGTTCGACGCCGATGAAGACGACGATGTCGTGCTCCCCGGTGGGGTTCCGGGCGTAGAAGAATTCGTTCGTGGGCCAGTTCACCTCGCGGTCCCCGCGAGCGGTGATCCGCACGGACGGCCGCTGCTCCTTGAAGTCGTAGAACGGCTCCGCATCGATGGTGGCGAACTTGCGCGCGCCGAGCCGGCGGACGATGAACCGGGCCGCGTTCGTCGCAGCCGAGGCGGCATCGTTCCAGCCAGTGAACGCGCAGACGGCCACCGGGGACTTCAGCCCGGGCTGTGCATCAACCTTCAGGTACTCCACGGCGGCAGGATACCAAGCGCGCGAAACGCTGTCAGAGCCGGGGCCGGAGGCACCGCCGGGATTTCCGGTCTACCAGACTTCGGGCGCCCAGGGTTTCGGGTTCCACGCGAACATCGCATCGGCTCTGGCGACCGCGGCCGCGGAACCCTCGATGCGTCCCGCGCGGGCCAGCGGCCAGGCCGCGGTGCCGCCCAGGTAGAGCGCTCCGAGTTCGTTGATGGTCAGCGAAAGGTCAGCCGAGCGGGTGGTCGGAGCACAGGTTGCACCGTCGGGCCCGCCCTTCAGCAGGAACCGCCCGGCGGAGGCGGGAGCGAACGCGTCGGCGACTTCGATGACGAGTTCGCCCTCAGTGGCATACCTGCGCGCTTCGAGTGCGCGCGGGACATCGACGATGCGCACCCAGAGGGTGTCCTGCGGGCGGTGAAGGAGTCGCCGCGAGTCCGCGAGCATGTGGTAGAGCGGCTCATCGACGGGGCGCCAGTCAGCCTTGATGGTCTCGATCAGGTCCACGCCGAAGACGTGCTGCCAGAGTGCCGAGTAGGCGGCATCGTCGACGGCGAACAGCGAGTTCACGCCCAGCACGCCCGCCGCGGAGCCGTCGGCGTGCTCCTCTTTCACGCGGTAGCGCAGGAAACCGAGGACTTGGCCGTCCTCCTCATACTGGACGTTGAAGAGCGAACTGAACCCCGGAGGCCCCGGCCAGGGCGGGTCGCGCAGCACGCGGTGCTCCCACCAGCCGGCGCTGCGGTTGTGCATGCCCGGCCGTTCGCGGCGGACCGCATCCCAGACGGCGGGCCAGCTCGCAAGCGCGGTGGCGCGGTCCACGTAGCGCGTCCTGCCGGAGTACGGTGGCGCCCAGCGAAGCTCCGTCCGCGTCCGGTCGATGGTGAGCTGTTCGACGCCTTCAGCGGCGAGGCCGTAGCCAAAGCGGCCGTAAATGATCGCTTCCGAGGCCCAGAGGGCGGCGATCGGCTCGTCGCGGTCACGGACCTGGTCCAGCTGGTAGCGCATCATCGCGCTGAGGATGCCGCGCCGCCGGTGACTCGGGAGCACGGACACCCAGGTGAGCCCGCCGCAGGGGACGCTGCCGCCCGGTGTGCTCATCTCGAACGTCCACGTGCCGGCGGTGCCCACTACCTGCTTTTCGTCCCAGACGGAGATGGACCGGGCGAGGTCGGCGTACTGCAGGGTCGAGGCGAGGCCCTCGGGTGGGCGCGGGTCATGGCCGAAGCTGATCGCGTTCGAGTGGAAGAACTCGGGCGCTTCAGCGGCGGTTATGGGCCGGATGGTGTAGTCCACGCGTCGCTCCTCGGCGGGTATTCGGACGATGGTACACTGCGATGATGGTTGTGAAGGAACCGGTGGAGATCGGCAGCCTCCTGTACCGCATTGAAGGGTACCGGGACGGGCGCCTCTTGCTCGCCGGCACACGCGTCCCCGTGCACGCGGTCGCCGGGATGCACCTGCGGGGCCTCACCGCGGAACAGATCCTCGCAGAAGTGCCCCACCTCGACTTGCCGCGCATCTACGCGGCACTGGCCTACTTCCTCGCGAACCGCGAATTGGTCCTGGCCGAGATGGACGCCGACGTCGCCGAGGGCAAACGGCTCGCCCGCGAATTGTCCGCTCCGGTGTTGCCGGAGTAGTGGCGCGTTTCCCCCTGTACTTCGACGAGGACTTCCTTCGAACCTCGCTCGTCCGCGAACTCCGCAGGCTGGGATGGACGGTCCGGATTACCACCGAGGTTGGGAACGAGTCGCTTCCGGACGAGGGGCAACTGGAGTGGTCGACTCAGCGCGGGACAGCGATCGTGACATCGAACCAGGGCGACTTCTCGAGACTCCATGCTTCGTGGTTAAGAGACGGCCGGCGTCACGCTGGCATCATTGTGGTTACGGATCAGCGAATGTCCGAAGGAGACGCAATCCTCGGCCTGGAGTTGATGGGACGAAGGTTGGACTCGCTCGACGGCCGCCTGGAGTTCCTCGCTGAGTGGACTCGCGCCGCGCGGGCGACGGGATAGACTTGCCGTACGACTTCCCAGGAGCCCTCGATGAAAGCCGCTGTCTACTACCAAACCGGAGACCCCTCCGTCTTCCGTTACGAAGACCTTCCGGACCCGCACTGCCGTCCCGGCGGGGTGATCATCGAGGTCAAGGCCATCGCGATCCAGGGCGGCGACACCCTGCACCGGCTGGGCGGCGTCCTCGCGACCACGCCCCACGTCGTGGGCTACCAGGCGGCCGGCATCATCCGGGAAGTGGGCGAACGGGTGACCGACCGCAAACCCGGCGACCGCGTGGTCGCGACGATGCCGTTCGGCTCTCATGCCGCGCTCGCCTCGGTGCCGAGCGGCTCGACCTATCTCGTCCCCGACTCACTCGACCTGGAGCTCGCGGCGGCGGTGCCGATCGAATTCGGCACGGCCGACGACTGCCTGTTCGAATTCGGCCACCTGACGGCGGGTGAGACCGTGCTGGTCCAGGCCGGTGGCGGAGGCGTTGGCCTGGCGGCGATCCAGCTCGCGAAACGCGCCAGCGCGACCGTCCTCGCCACGGCTTCGAGCGACGAGAAGCTCGAACGGCTGAAGGAATTCGGGCTGGACCACGGGATCAACTACCGCACCGGCGACTTCGTCGAAGAGACGATGCGGCTTACCGGCGGGCGTGGCGCCGACCTCATCGTCGATTCGGTTGGCGGCAAGACGCTCGAAGGGAGTGTTGCCGCCGTCGCGTATCGTGGCCGGATCAGCTGGGTCGGTAACGCCGGGCGCGAGGGCGCTGCGAACCTCGGTGGGCTGGGCGCGAAGAACGCGAGCGTGACGGGCGTCTTCCTCGGCGCGGAAATGTCGGTCAATGCCGCGCGCTGCCGGGTGATGATCGAACGCTTGCTGGCCGATGTCGCGAAACGCGAGTTGAAGGTCGTCATCGACCGGAAGTTCCCGCTCAGCGACGCGCGTGGCGCGCACGAGTACATCGAGGGCCGCGGCGCGTTCGGGCGGGTGTTGCTTATCCCCTGAGTCGTGACTGCCAGGCGGTGGCCATCAGCCGTGCCTCGACCTCGGCACGCCTGGCATGCCCACGGGCGTTCACATGGATGCGGTCGGCGAGCAGTTCGCCGCGCGGGTGACGGTCCCCAGGCGCGTAACCGTGGTAGGCGACGTGGAGGGAAGAACAGAGCGCGCGAAGCCCCGCATCGAACGCGGCGCGGCGCTGTTCGCAGGCCGACTGGATCGCCGCTGAGCCGGCGATCGTCAGCGGCAGCGGGCCACGAACCGCAAGCACCACCTCTTCGTGGCGAAGGATGGTGCGTATGAGGCGCTCGCACCGTTCGAGCGCCGCAGCCGGCTCGAAATAGAACGCTCCGGCGGCGGGCGATGTCAGCAGCCGCCGGGCAGCGTGAAACGCGGCCCGGTCCGCGACCCACCCCTGGTTGGCGGCCCAGAAGCCGAGCCGGGCAGCCTGCCGGGCGCCCGGGAAGCTCTTGCGGCGCAGACGGAGAGGGACCGACGGGTATGAGACCCAGTAGGCGGCGGCGCAGAACAGCACGATGTTCGGCTTGAGTTCCGTTATCTGGCGTTCGACCTCGTCCGGTTGGCGCGCCGTGGGCCAATTCTCCGTCAGGACAGTCTCCCAGGGCTCGCCGGTCTCCTCCTCCAGCGAACGGGCCGCGAGGAACCACGAGCGCGCGGAGTCCGGCAGCGATCCGTAGGTGTCGTCACTCAGGCCCAGGCGAAGGATTCTCACGAGCGCCGTCTATGTTGCCCTCGCCGGGCATCGCGATCCACGCCAGCAGGAAGCATGCGGCGGCGAACGCCAGGCACATCAGCCCGGGAGGCGGAACTTCCAACCCTGACCGCGCCAGTCCGATGGCCCCACAGAACCCGGCGACGGCCACGAGATACCAGCCGCTCAGCCGGTACCCGAAGTGCATGCGGTGCACAGGCGCGAGGAGGAGCTGCCAGGCCCCGGCGATCGCCACGCCGAGGATTGCCAGCCGGACGGCCCAGAGCATGCCGCCCTGCGCGATCGAGAGGTCGAGGGCCTGGAGACGCCCGGCGAACCCTACGAGCGTGAACCCGGTGAATTCGTTGGCGGCGAAGGGGCCGGGCCCATGCGCCCAGGGCAGGAAGAACCCCGCAATCGCCAGCGGCCCGGCGCCAAGCCGCACGAAGCCGGCCCGGCGCTTCCACGTTTCGCGCGCGCTACTCCTCGACGGTGAGGATGCCTGAGAGACGGACGACGCCGCGTTCATCGACAGCATTGATGATAAACCCTGAGAGCGCTCGTTCGGCCTTCGAGAGGTCGGCTGGGACGCCGCCCTCCGCCAGCCGCAGCAGCTTCGAGAGGTCGAAGTAGGCGTACGTGCCGAGGCTTGTCGGCATCTGCTCGACGGTCTGGTTGTACTTGCGCAGGCTGCCGAGCGCCGGCTCCTTGTTCTCCAGGATGCGCTGGACTCCCCCGCGCGTGCCGAGGACCAGGTTGCCGTCGAGGAACGCGTAGGCCGATTCGTCGCCGTCTTCATCGCGGAAGACGGTCATGTCGGTCCCGCCCGCCTTCACCACCTGCGGTTTGCTCTTCGCGGAAGAGGCGACCATTTTCTTGAGAAGGTCATCGGCCTTCTGCTGGTCGACTTCGGCGATGAGCGCGCCTTCGGCGCCTTCCTCGGTGCCGTCAGGGAACCAGGCGGCCACGACGGTTTCGCCGTTCAGGAGCTTGATGATGTCCTCAACACTGCTGATGCCGAGGTCGCGGCCCGCATCCTTGAGGGCGTCGTCGAGCGAGTCGTACTCGCCTTCTTCGCGGATGGCTTTGTCGATCTGCGGGCGGGCCTGGGCCATGACTTTTTCCCAGGTCTCGGCGATATCCACGGTGCTGAAGACGACGCCTGCGTCCGCGGGCACGTACTTGATCAGGTTGGACTTGCGCGGGGCAAGCAGGGGCGCGGCCGCGCCGCTTTCGCCGAGGCTCGCTTCCTGGAACTCGAACCCGTCCTTCTGCGCGCCGATGACGAACGCCGCCGGCTTGAACACGAGGTCGCTCGCGCCGGCCTGCTCGAAGGCGGCCTTCACCACCGGATCGTTCAAGGCGAACTCACCGACGAGGTTCGCGGTGTTCAGGTAGACGAAGCCGAGGAAGTTCCCGGTCAGCTCGTCACGCAGCTTCTGGAAGTCGTTCACGCTCGCCAGCGACTTCTTGTCGCCCGTCGAGACTTCGATGACCGCCTTCATGCTGTCTTCGTCGAAGGCGATGACGAGATGCTGGCCGATGACCGCGACGAAGCCCTCCATCATCGCGTGGTATTCGACGCCCTTGTAGTCCTCGTCGTCGAAAGGCCCCGCCTGGTCCTCGATGACGTTGAGAGCCTTCTTCGGGTCATTGCAGCGGACGATCACCGCGCCCTGGGCGTTGAAGTCGGAGATGGAGATCCCCTGGACGTAGAGAGCCGCGTTGCCGCCGAGGAACGGGGCGACATCGTCCTCCCAGTCGAGGCCCGCGTCGTCCGCGCCGTCATGCAACTGGTCTTCCGGGTCGTCGGCTCCGAGACGCTCGGCCAGGTGGAAGGCGTTCACCCACTGGCTCGAGGTCAGATCGGTGTTGATCGCCAGGTACATGCCGGCATCGTCCGGCACGAGGCTCGCGGTGGTCAGGTTGACCTCGCTGGCGCGGCTGGACGTGAACAGGATGGCGCCACCGATGACGGCGGCTACGGCGACAAGCCCGCCCGTGATGGCGAGACCAACGAAACGCTTGGGCACGGCTTCCCTCCACTCGTTACGCATGTACTATCGGCGGCTCCCGCCTCCGGGCGCATGATGGGCCTCACAGATCGCCCGGACAATTTCGCGGAGCGAGCGCGAGGGCCGCTGGTTTGCGATGCTTGCAGGCGATGGATCCCGCGAGTCACGGATTGTTCAAACGCATTGGCGCTGCGCTGGCGTTGCGCTGCCCGCGCTGTTGCCGCGGCGGCGTGTGGCGTTCGCCGTTCCGCATGCGTGAGACGTGCGCGGTCTGCGGCCTCCGCTTCGAGCGCGAGCAGGGCTACTTCACCGGCGCCATGTACGCGAGCTACTTCATCGGGATCTTAGTCACGCTTCCCGTCTGGATGTTCATGCTGACCGCCGGCTACGGGCTCGCGCCGATCTTGATCGTGGCCAACGGCATGGTGGTGCTGCTCACCCCGTTTTCCTTCCACTACTCACGTGTCTTCTGGATGCACATCGACTGCTATTTCAACCCGAAGACCTTCGAACAGAACCCGGGCGAAGCCGGGGCCGCGCCAGGTGGTTGAGTACGCCTGCAGGCTGGCGGACGCCGACGACGCGGAGCCGGTGGCCGACCTCTACCGTGCGTCCTGCATCGCGGGGGCGCCGGCCGCGCAGGGGCTGGTCGAACGCATGTTGCAGACGGGCAACGCCTTCCTGGTCGCGGACGATGACCCGTACCTGGACGGTGCGGTCCGGTTTCGCGAGGACGAGGGCATCGGTTGGTTCGACCTCCTGGTTTCGGCGAGGCCGTGGGCGGGCGCGCAGCTGGTGCGGGCAGTGGAGCGACGCTTCCAGGACAGAGGGCTGCGGCTTTCGCGCGCGTACATCCCGGACATCCCCGTGCTCGCCGGCTACTTTGCGCGGCTGGGATACCTTCCCATCGGGCGGCGAACCAGCGATTCCGGCGAGAGCGAACTGCTGCTGGAGCGGCGCCTGCCGCTGCTCACGGTGCGCGAGCAGCGGCGTTCCGACGCCGCCGCCATCGGGGAGCTGACCGGGGAGGACCCGTGGGTCTTCGAACAGGGCGCGCGGCCTGGCTGGTTCGTGGCCTCCGACGGCGACCGCGTGGTTGGCGTGATCCAGGTGGCCGATGCCGGCGGCGGGCTGGCCCGCGTGCGCGTACCAGTCCTGGCCTCCGGGTATGGCGGGCGCGAACTGGAGCTGTGGATGCTCGACCGGGCCGCCACCTATGCCGAGACGAACGGCTACCACACGGCGGAAGTCGCCGCCCATGCTTCGCTGGAGAGCGTGCGCAAGGGCATGGAATCGCGCTTCTGGGTGCGGGACGGCGCGGCCTGGCGTCGCATCTTCTTCACGCCGAAGCCGGCCGGCGAAGCGGACTGGGATTAGCGCTCAGTCGACCAGGGGGAGCCTGACCACGAAGCGGGACCCGTTCCCCGGCACCGATTCGACTGAGATGCGGCCGCCGTGCGCTTCCGCGATCCAGCGCGCGATGGCGAGTCCCAGCCCGGTCCCACCGGCGGCGCGCGTGCGGGCGCTGTCGGCGCGGACGAAGCGGTCGAAGATTTTCGTCTGTTCGGCCGCCGGGATACCGGGGCCGTTGTCCGTCACCGAGACTTCGGCGGTCTTGCCGTGGGCCACGCAGCGGAGGCTCACTTTGCCGCCGGCGGGCGTGTACTTCAGCGCGTTGTCCAGCAGGATGGTGGCCAGCTGGCGGAGCCGGTGGCGGTCTCCGCTGACTTCCAGCGGTTCCGCGTCGACCGAAAGCTGGATGTGCCGGGCGGTGGCGAGCGCTTCCATGTCGCGCCCGAGGTCTTCGAGGACGGCGCCCAGCGGCACCGCTTCGTGTTCCAGGTTCGCGGCCCCCTCATCGGCGCGCGCCAGCGTGAGCAGATCTTCGACCAGTTTGGTCATCGCCTCGGCTTCAGCGGTAATGGCGTCCACCTGATCCATGTTCTTGCCGATGGTCTGGTCCGGGTGGCGCTGGAGGATTTCGCCGTTGGCGCGGAGCACCGCGAGCGGCGTCCGCAGCTCATGCGAAGCGTCGGACACAAAGCGCTGCTGGCGCTCGAACGAGACGCGGATCGGCCGCATGGCCAGGCCCGCCAGCCAGAACCCACCGGCGGCGGCAGCCACGAGCCCGCCTATCCCACCAATGCTGAAGACGAGCGTCAGCGTCCGCAGTTGGTGATCGCGGGGGGCCAGGGAGCGCCCGATATGGATGAACTGGCCGGGCTGGATGCTCGCTTCACTCACGATTCGGTAGTGGCCGGAGCCGGTGGAGATGTCCGACGTGTGCGTGGCCGATCCGGCTTCGTCGCAAAGGTCCACGAAGTCCAGGTCGTCGACGTCGACATCGCGCGGGTTGCTCAGCACGTTGCCGCTGGCGTCGGTGTAGATGATGAACACGTCGCTGGGGACGCCGGGCGGAAGCCGGTACTGCGCGTTGTCGTCGCCGCCGCCGTCGTCATCGTCGTGGGTGTCGCGCCCTGGGCCGTCGCGGCTGGGGTACTGCTGGCTCTGGCTGATCGCCTGCTGCGTCTGATCGAGGCTGTTGTTGATCTCCCGGTCGATGTCGCGGCGAATCAGCGCGTAGGCGACGGCACCCGTGCCGACCAGCGTGACCGCGAGCGCCAGCGTGAACCAGGCGGCGAGGACGAGGCGTGCGCGCCGGAACATCAGTCGGCCCTTATCGCATAGCCCATGCCGCGCACCGTGCGGATGAGCTTCCGGTCGAACCCTTTGTCGATCTTGTTGCGAAGGTAGTGGATGTAGATGTCCACCACGTTCGATTCCGTCACCGAGTCGTAGCTCCAGACGCTGTCGAGGAGCTGGGAGCGGCTCATGACCTGGCCGGGGTGGCGCATCAACGTCTCGAGCAGGGCGAATTCGCGCGCGGTGAGCTCGATACGGCGCGGGCCGCGCCGCGCTTCCCGTGAGCGCAGGTCGAGTTCGAGGTCCGCGACGGTGAGCACGGGAGCCTCGCTCGCCGCGCCCATCTTCGCGCGCCGTCCGAGGGCGCGGACGCGCGCCAACAGCTCAGCCAGGGCGAACGGCTTGACCAGGTAGTCGTCGGCGCCCGCATCGAGCCCGCGGACGCGGTCCTGGATGCCGTCCCGCGCGGTGAGCATCAGGATCGGCACGGTCGACCCGTCGGAACGGAGGCGGCGGGCGATCTCGTAACCGTCGTAGGAAGGCAACATGACATCCAGGAGGATGACGTCGTACTCCCCGTTTTCGGCGCGGTTCAGGCCGTCGGCGCCGTCGGCTGCCCAATCGGTGGCGTAGCCCTCATCGTCGAGGACGCGGCGCACCGCGGTGGCCAATCGAGCTTCGTCTTCAACCAGCAAAATCTTCATCGCTGAACCTATTCGAGCACACGTCGATGAGACTTGCATGAGAGTATTCCAATATTCGTCCAATAGTTGAGCGTGTGAGGCTCAACTCGCGGCGCGCTGTCTCCCGGCCCGTTGCGAGGCAACCTCGAACCAGCCGTCCGGGTGATCGATGGCGGCTGCGGCGCATGGCAGGTTCGCTTCGCTGGCTCGCTCGGTAGGATGCCGCCAACGCAACCGGAGTCCTCAACGATGCCAGCACGACGCAAGACCACGCGAAAGACCACGCGCCGCCGGACCACCACAGCCACCGCCCGGCGGCGCAGTCCCGCAAAGCCGGCGGTGCGCCGCTCACGGACGAAGACCGTACAGCGCCGCGTGACCACCCGCTCACGCAAGACGACACGCCGGACAACGAAGCGCCAGACGATAGCCCTGCCCGGCGGGATCAACCTGAACATCGGCAAGACGGGGATCAGTGTGAGTACGCGCGGTGGCCCCAAAGCGGGCACCTGGTCGCTGCCCGGCGGCTACACCATCGGGCGGTGACTACAGCTTGAGGCCGAGCAACTCCCGGGTCACCACGCCGTCCTTCACGGTGACGTTCACCCAGGTGACGCGGAGCTTCGTACGCTTCCCTTTGGCTTCAACCCAGACCTCGTCGCCCTTCTCCCAGCGGTAATCCGAATCGAGGTCACAGAGGTGGTCACCCTTGCTGCCGGTGAAGGCGTCAGCTTCGTAGAACGCGGTTTTCATGGCGCTGGAGTGTACACGGAGCGGGCGCGCCGGGCCGCGTAGACTGGGCCCATGCTTGAACGAATCGACCACCTCGTCTGCGTCGTGCCCGATCTGGGCGTGGCGGCGCGTTACGAACAGCTCGGGCTGGCGCTCACGCCGGAAACGCGCCACGCGGAGACCGGCGCGGCCAACCGCGCCTGCTTCGTGGGCGACTCGGCGGAGAGCGCCTCGTACCTGGAGCTGCTCACGGTGGTGGACGAGGCGAAGGCCCGCGAATCCGGCCGGCAACAGTACATCGAAGCCGCGGCCCGCGGCGGCGGCGCGGTCGCCATCGCCTTCGGGGTTTCGAACGTTGCACAGGCGGCGCGGACGTTCGAAGCTGCCGGTTATGCCGCGCCGGTGAGCGCCGTCCACCGCGCGGATGGCACGAAGGTCTGCGACATCGCCCAACTGGACTCGCGTGGGGCGATGCCATTCGCCATCACGCTGATTCAGTACCCGGAAACGTGGGAAGCTCGGCACGAGCGCTCGCGGGCGGTGGGCCGGTTCGGCCACAGCTTCCCACTCAAGCGCCTCGATCACCTCGCCGCCATCACGCCGGACCTGGATGCGGCGCGCGCCTTCTGGACGGAGGTGCTGCGGGTGCCCGTCTATGGCGAGATCCATTCGCCGCAGATGACCATCCTCCAGATGAAAGTCGGTGACGCGATCTTCGAGCTGCTCGGCCCTGCCGGGCCGGATAGCCCGATGGCGGGCCGTCCCGCCGCGCTGGCAAGCATGGCCGCCTGGGAGGTCTCCGGCCCGCTCGATGACGCCGTCGCGCTCGCCCGCGAACGCGGGTTCAGTTGTAGTGACGCCGAAGCTGGCGTCATCCCCGGCACACGGCGGGCTTCGATCCCCGCGGCGGAGCTGGGCGGGGTGGGGATGCAACTGCTCGAGTACGTGTAATCAGCACCCGTGGAACCGTTTCGTCACGGCCCGGCCACGTTCCTGCTCCCCTAGGGGAATCCCCCTAAGGACGAGAACCAAGGGGAAATCCCGCCATTTCGGGCCACGGCCCTTGGCGGAGAAGGGGTCCGGACCGGTGGACACTCGTCCCATCAGCGCAGTGCTGGCCATCGCGTCGTACCAGCTCCCCCTGGCGCGCGACTACGCGGGCGGGAGCGAAGCGGCGCCATTCGCCCGGCCACTCCCCCAGGACTCGGTGCAGATCAGCCCTGAAGCTCGCAAGAAAGCGGCGGAAGCAGCGGCGGACATCCACCTCTGGGGCGAGGTGCGGTTTGACCCGCCGCACAACGACGACCCTGACCTGCCGTGGGAAGCCGCCCACCAGGAGTGGGTGAAGCTGATGACCAGGGTGTTCGGCGCGGAGAAAGCCACGGACGAAGAGCCTGCTGCCTAGCGGAAATCCTGGCGGGGAACGGCCACACCGATCCGCGGACTCTTCAAAACGGCCCTGGGGGTTTCGTCATGCCCCGGCGGACTGGCGGCCCTCCGGTGGGTCGCGGTGGACGATAACGGACCCATCCCGGCGGATGGTCAGGTCAGCGGGGGTTGCGCCGACGTACTCCGCCACGGCCTCCATGGCCTCGTGGAACGTCCTGAAAATGATCCCGCGCTGCCCCTCGGACCGGACTTCCCACCCCGATTCGAGCCTATCCATGTGCAGGTTCAACGCCTGAAACACGGCTTCCTCCACCACCAGCCGTCTCACGGCGCCGAGGCGGGACCGTGAGAGCGAATCTACCGCCCGAATGCTAGCGGCCCCGAAGCCGCCCTACCACTGTTGCAAGGGCAATCATTCCCGCCCGAACGACCGTTATGTACGAATTTCGAACCTTCACGGCAGCGGCCCGGTCACCCTCGGGCCTTCCTTCCCCGTCAGCTCACGCCGAAGAAGGAGAACATCTCCGGGTACTTCTTCAGGCTCGCGCCGCCGTCGATGTAGAGCGTCTGACCGGTCATCAGCGTCGATTCGTCGGACCCGAGGTAGACCAGCAGGCGGGCGATGTCGCCGGGTTCGCCGGCGCGGCCAATCGGCGCTTCGTGGATGAACGCGTCCTCGAGGCCGGGGATGGCCAGCATCCCCGCCGTTGCGGGAGTATGGATGAGGCCCGGGCCGATAGCGTTCACGCGAATGTTGTGCCGCCCGAGTTCGAGCGCGGCGACCTTCGTCAGCATGGCCACGCCCGCCTTCGCCGAGCAGTAGGCGGCGAAGCCCTCTGTCGCCTGGATGGCGTTGAGACTGGCGATGTTGATGATGCTGCCACCCGAGCCCTGGGCGATGAGCTGCTTCGCTTCGTGCTTGATGGAGAGGAACGTGCCGGTCAGAGAAATGCCGATGACCCGGTCCCAGTCCTCGGTCGAATAGTCCTGGATGGGAGAGAAGCCACCGACGCCTGCGTTGTTCACCGCGATGTCGAGCCGCCCGAAGCGCCGGACGGCCTGCGCGACCATGCGCTGGACCGCGGCTTCGTCGCGCACATCGACTTCGGCGCCGTCGACGGAGTTGTGGCCGAGCTGCCCGATGAGGGCGCCGATGGAGTCGCTGTTGGTGTCGGCTACGATGACGCGGGCGCCTTCGGCGACGAACAGCTCGACCGCGCCCTTGCCGATGCCCGAGCCGCCGCCCGTGACGATTGCCACCTTGCCATCAAGTCTTCCCATGGAGGCCTCATTTCGGAACGGCAGGAACGCCAAGGACGCCAAGGACGAGAGGGAACCGACTCCATGAGCGGTTCGGTCGTCAGGTCAGTACGAATCTTCTGTGTTCTTGGCGTCCTTGGCGTCCTTGGCGCCCTTTTTGTTCTTTGCGTCTTTGTGGTTAACCCGTCCTAAAGGTGCGTCCGGTAGAACGCGAGCGTCTTCTCCCAGGCGTCCTTCGCGGCTGCGGGGTTGTATTCCGGTTCGGGGTGGTCGTCGTTGAAAAACGCGTGGACGGTGCCGGGATAGGTGTGGAATTCGTGCGCGATGTTCCGCTTCGTCATCTCGGCTTCGAAGGTGGGGATGTTCGGGTTCACGAAGTCGTCGTGTTCGGCCCAGATGCCCAGCACCGGGGCGGTCAGGCCGTCCCAGTTGTACTTCACCGCCGGGTGGCCGCCGTAGAAGTCGACGCAGGCGCCCACGTCGCCGTTGCTGTTGCAGGCGGCGAAGAGCGACAACGCGCCGCCCATGCAGAACCCGACCGTGCCCACTGGCCCGCCGGTCATTGCCTTCAGGTACGCCACCGCGCCCTTGAGGTCCGTTTCGGCCTGGGGGATGTTCAAGGCCATCAGGAGTTTGCCTGCTTCGTTCGGCTCGGCCGTGACCACGCCGTGGTACATGTCCGGGGCGAGGGCGACGAAGCCTTCGGCGGCGAAGCGGTCGGCGATGCCGGTGATGTTGGCGTTCAGCCCCCACCACTCCTGGATGACGATGACGCCCTTGCCGGACCCACTCGCGGGCTTCGCCAGGTAACCGGTGGCCGTGCCCCCGTTCGAAGCGAAACTGACGTTTTCTCCCATGTTGTGCCTCCTCGGTGCCTCGATGGTGAGGCGATTTCGTGCGGAGGTGTAGCCTACCCGACCACTCGGAGAACGTCAGCCGCCCAGCCCGCGCCAATGCCCGTGCGCGAAACCACGAAATCCGGAGCACGACTGGACCTCATCCGCGAGGCCTGGCCTCGGGGGCGAGCGAGTCCACGAACCGTCGCACCTGCGCGGAGTTTCGCAGCCTGACGACCCGCTTGCCCGCGGCGCGTTCTTCCCTCAGCCGCGCGAGGATCGCAGGGCGGCGCGTTGCCGGGTAGTCCCAAATCCACTTCAGAAACGCCCGGTCGAACTTCTCCTCGCAGCCGGGCGCCATGTCCGGCCGTGACCGGTTCCGAAAGCGCAAGGCTCGCTTCACGGCCCGGTAGATACACACCGTGCGCGGCAGGTCGACGAGCACGATCGTGTCGGCGCGAGCCAGCCGCGTTCCCATCGTGCCGCCGTAATTCCCGTCGATGACCCATGCGTCGCCGGCAGCCAGTTGTTCGACCCTGGCCGCCCAGGCATCCGGCTCCGGGGCGACCCACCCCGGTTGCCAGTGTTCGCGGTCGAGATGCACCACCGGCAAGCCGGTCACGGCGCCGATCTGGCGCGCCAGCGTCGACTTCCCGGCGCCGCCCGAGCCGATGATCGCGACCCGTCGCAGCGGCATCGCGCGTTGGCGGGCGGCGGCTTCCGAGCGGACTTCGCGGAGGAAGGGTTCGAGGGCCTTCCGCGTCCGCACCGCCACGACGCGCGCTCCCCGTGCCTGCGCCACGGCCAGCTTTTCGAGCACTTGCGGCCGCCGCTCGTGCGGATAGGTCCACACAGCCGACAGGAATTCCGAGGCAAGGCGGTGTTCGTATCCCGGCCCGAACTCCGGACGTGGGCGGTTGCGGTACTTCCGATGCCTGCGGGCGACGTGCCAGAGACAGCGGAACCTCGGGCAGTCCAGGAACACCACGACATCGGCTCGGGCGAACACCACGTCCTGAACATCGCTCAACGGCCCATCGATGATCCACCGCTCTCTCGCCACCAACTCATCGACGTGCGGGTACCACTGTTCCAGCGGCATTTCGTCCCAGCCAGGCCGCCATCGTTCGCGGTCCATGTGGATCAGCGGGAGGCCGGTGAGCGCCCCGAGTCTTCGCGCAAGGGTAGATTTCCCCGCGCCGCCCGGCCCAACAATGGCGATCCGGTTCACGAACTCGCGCGCCTCGGCATGGAAGCGCCGCGAATGAGCGCGTCGACGACAGCGTCCCGCTCGGGTTCGTTGCGGAGGACAAGCGAAGGGGTCAGGTGCGCAACCGCCGCCAGCTCTCGCTCGAGTTGAGGCGAGGAGAGCGGTTTCAACGTCCGGCGGAGGACACCAAGTACCAGCCGCTCGTGCAGGGCCTGGCGCTCGGCTCCACCCGGCTCAATCGCGAAATCGAACGCAATCACCAGGTCCGCGCGGTCCAGCAGCGACCGTGTCGCGGGGAAGTAGACGGTCTCGACGAGCCACACATCCTCGTCTGCGACGTCGGCCGTCCAGGGGTTTGGATCGCCTTCGAACGGCGCTTCGTCCACCGCGATGCGCGGGAGGCGGAGGGCGCCGGCGACATCCTCGCTAAACGCCTGGCCGCCCGATTGCTTGATGACCAGGACGCGCTGCAGAGGGCGCACAACGGGCACGCCTTCGGCTTTGAGGCGGGCTTTCGCGCGGTCCGCCTGGTCCGAGGCGGTGACGACAACGGGAAACGAACCGCGCGCCGCGCCCTCCGCGAGCGTGACCAGCCAGGCGCGGCGCTCCGGGTCATCTACCTTGCGGTCTTTTCGCGCTCCGTCCGCGAACGCGAGGATTGGCGCGTCTGCAGACAAACCGGCCAGCGTCGTGACGATCGCGACGCCAGGTTCGGCGAGTTGGTCGAACGTTTGCTGGTAGCGCTCTCGGACGTGGAGGACGTCGCTCAGGCCGTCGGCCAGGCGGTTTGCAAGCGCGTTGGGCGCGCCGAAGACGAGTGCGTCAGCCACACAAAGACTCTACCAGCCGCGTCAGGACGGGGCTTGCGCGCCCTCGCGCAGGCGGTAGCGGAAGTCGCAGAATTCCGCGCCCTGCATGCGGGTCTGCGTCCGGTCGAAGCCGAGATGCGGGGCCATCCCTTCGAACATCGCGAAATCACGGTTGCAGGAGAGGAGAAAGCCCAGGTCCCGCGCGCCCATCTCCTCGTACATCTCCATGAACTTGCAGCGCGTCACGTTGAACCCGAACGCGCGCTCGTCGTCCTCGACCACGTCGACGATGAGCGAGCCCTCGCGCAGGACGCCGCCCTGAAAGCGCGCCGAAACGGCTCGCATCGAGTCGAAGTCGGCGGAATGTGCGGCTTCCTGACCCTGGGCGAAGGCGATCTCGCGGATGGTCCTGCCTACCACTTCGTTCACACGTTCTTCGCCGAACTCGGCCTGCATTGCCCGGATGACCGGGACGAGCACGGCTGCTTCCAGCCGCCGCCGTTCGAGGAGTGAGAGGTCGGCCATGGTGTCAGCCTCCTGCGCGGAGTTCAGCGAGGGCCATCTCGAGCTCCTCGCGGACCCAACTATCCTGTTCGACCGCGCGGACCGTTTCAAGCGCCAGCGCGGCCTCTGCCGCGAGCCCGCAGCGTGCAGCCAGCCGGCCGATTCCCCAGGCGGCATGGCCGCGGACCAGTGATGATCTGTCGTCGAGCGCGCCGAACAGCGCCGGGAGGTCCTCACTCGCGCCGCCATTGCCAAGCGCGATGCAGGCGTTGCGCACCAGGCCGTCCCGTTTCGCCCGAATGATGGCCCGGCCGCGAAAGCGCTCGGCGAACGCGGCTCCGTCCAGGACGAGCAGGTCGCGAAGCACGGGCCGGGCGTCCTCGACGCTCGCCGGGACGAAATCGTGGTGGCTTTCGAAGCGGTTCGCGCCGACTGGACACGCATCGAGGCAGGCGTCACAGCCGAACACCCAGTCGCCGAACCTTGCGCGCAGCTCACGCGGGATTGGGCCGCGGTTCTCGATTGTGTGGTAGCTGATGCAGAGGCGGGCATCAAGCACGGGGCCGTCCGGGGCGATGGCGCCGGTGGGGCAGGCCGTGAGGCAGCGCGAACAGCTCCCGCAGGACTTCCGCAGCGGCGCATCCGGGCTCAGTTCCAGCGTCGTCGCGACTACGCCGAGCATGACCCAGGGCCCGAAGCCGGGCGCCAATGCCATGGTCGATTTGCCGCGCCAGGCGAGGCCCGCCAGCTCGGCGTAGGGCCGTTCCAGCAGCGGGCCGTAGTCGACTGTCGCTCGCGCATCCGCGCCAAACTCCTCGCGCAGCCGCCGGGCGAGGCGGCGCAGCTTCTTCTCGAAGACGCGATGGTAGTCGCGGCCACGGGCGTAGCGCGCGATGCGCCCACGCGCCGGGTCGCCAGCCTCGACCGGCGGTTCGGGTGAGTGGTTCGGGAGCGCGACCACGAGCAACGATTTCGCGCCGGCCAGGAACCGTTGCGGGTCAGTGGCGCGCTCCAGCCACGCCCCGTCCATCCAGCCCATGCCCGCGAGACGGCCGGCTTTCAAGGCTTCGTGCGCCGCAGCTGCGACATCCTCCTCGCGCAGGGCCGGCGCTATCCCGGCGAGTTCGAAGCCCTCGTCGCGCGCGAGGGCCATCACCCGGGCTCGGAGTCCAGCGCTATCCACGGCACCACCTTACCGCCCGGGGCCATTTTCGCCTGCCTGCGGGCCGGACCCTGCAAGCCCCCGTGCCGCTACGCTGTTTTCATGCACCACACGCCTCCCGCGAAACATCTCCTTCTCGCGGTGGCGGTGGTGGCCGTCTGGGGCATCAACTTCACCGTCATCAAGGTCGCGCTCGGCGACTTCCCGCCGCTGATGTTCGCGGCGCTGCGGTTCAGCTTCGCGTTCTTCCCGGCGGTGTTCTTCCTGAAACGGCCGGCTGTGCCGTGGCTGACGCTCGCCGCCTACGGTGTTTTCATCGGCGCCGGGCAGTTCGGGATCCTCTACGTGGCCATGAAGTCGGACATCTCGCCCGGGATGGCCTCGCTGGTACTGCAAACGCAGGTGTTCTTCACCATAGGGCTCTCGATGGCGCTGGCGGGCGAACGCGTGAAGCCGTACCAGGTAGCGGCGCTCGGGCTGGCAGTCGCGGGGATCGCCGTCATTGCCTCGAACACGGGCGGCAGCACCACGGCGAAGGGGCTCTTCCTCGCCCTCGTAGCCGCGTTCAGCTGGGCCTGCGGCAACATCGTCAGCAAGCGCGCGGGCAGCGTGAACATGCTCGCGTTCGTCGTCTGGTCCAGCGTGTTCGCGCTGCCGCCGTTGTACGCGCTCACGTTCGTTTTCGAAGGCTGGGGCCAAGTCCATGCCGGGTTCCAGGCTGCGGACTGGCAGACGTGGCTCGCACTGGCCTATCAGTCCGCCGGCAACACCATGTTCGGCTACGGCGCGTGGGGCTGGCTGCTTTCCAAGCACCCTGCCGCGACGATCACGCCGATGGCGCTGCTCGTGCCGGTCTTCGGGATGGCCTCGGCCGCGCTGTTCCTGGACGAACCGCTCCCCGGATGGAAGCTCGCCGCCGCCGCGCTGATCATCGCCGGGCTGGCAATGAACGTGCTGGTGCCGAGGGTGCTGGGCAGCCGCCGTCGCACTGAGGCGGAAGCTCTCGCTTAGTCTCCCCAGAGGCAAGGACAGCCAAATTTCGGCGTAATCGGCCCGACATGAATGGCGAGGTTGCCGTCGATAGCAACATCGGTCGGCTGCCCGTCGATCCCTGTTGCGATCAACGTGTAGTTCCCTGGAGCCAGCAATGGATCGCCCACATCCACTCGTGTAGCGTCGGGGCAGAGAAGATCTCCCGGAGCGATGCCATTCACGGAAAAGGCCCGGCGCAGAAAATGGAGCGTGTAACCGGTTGCCCGGAGTGTCAGCACTTGCCCCTGAACAACACGGGGCGGACCGGGTGCAAATGAGCTCGCGTCGAACGCACGGTCGGGACAGGTCACTTCGCCGGCAATCGGTGTCTGCAGATCTATCGGATAGTCGAACGTCGACACACATGTTGGGAACGGGAGGCACCAGTTAGCTGGGCGAGCCATTGCTGCTGGTCTGATCCGACCTCGGGAGGTCGTGCCACCTAATTCGAGGGCTTCACCTGTCGAGCTCTCAATCGCGATCTCTGGAGCGATTGGCTCAACGGAGACGAAAAGCTCACCTGCGGAATCGACGTGAACCGAATGCAGGACGCCGCCTCGGT
Source organism: Dehalococcoidia bacterium (assembly GCA_046328215.1). GTDB lineage: Bacteria > Chloroflexota > Dehalococcoidia > Tepidiformales > Tepidiformaceae > Amarobacter. The sequence goes on from JAXLXA010000005.1 coordinate 46,416, forward strand.
CGTGTGCCCAGAGCATCAGTTCCGCGGGCAAATCATCGTCGCGAGTGAACACCGCTACTTCCGTGGAAGTTTCTTGAACGCCGGTCGAGTCGTTCGCTGCTAGAAAGACTAGATCGAGTGTCTCGCCGGCGACCTGCAGCTGGAATTTACCGCTTTGGGACGACGGCACCCACTGGATGTCGCCGTCTCCAGTCAGGTACGCCCCTGGCTGGAGACTCAAGACGACGAATCCTGCTCGTTCTGAGACATCGAACACAGGCGTCAACGTTCGTTTCGAGTACACGAACCTTCCTGCGTCCACCATCGACGCGCCATTGATCACGACCGTTGGACGGGATGCGGCCGGCGGAGCGGTGGTGGGCGTCGCCGCCGGTTCCGGCGCGGACTTGGGGGCGCCAGGCGTGCCACGCGGGTCGACCGCCGATACAACGGCAGCTCCCAGCACGGCGCAGACCGCACCAACCACTGCGTAAGGGCCGAACCGCCGGAGGAACGTATCGGCGCGTGACCGCTCCGCTGCTTTCTCCGGAAGCAAGAGCGAAGAGGCCCGCAGGCCCTCTCGTCCATCGACGCCGAGGCGTTTCGCCAGCCGTTCGATTCTTTGTTTCACGTCGCCCGTCGGGATGTTGAGCCGCGCGGCGATCTCCGCGTCGACCATCCCCGCGCGCACCATCCAGAGGATCTGGTCGTCGGTGGACTGCGTTGCATCGCCCGCTGCCATGCGAGTGAGGATACGCGCGTGGGGCAAGGCTCAGCGTTGGGTGGCTTATGGCTGGTACGATCGGGGCATGCTGCTGCGGGACTGGGAAATCAATGCCCTGGATCTTCTGGGCGAGCCTCTGGATGACCTGCAGGAGTTCTTCTTCGTCAGTCGATATCTTGACAGGCTGCCGGCTCACGTTTGTCTTCACCTGCACCACGTACACCAGATCGTCCCGGACGACTTGCCCGTAGTGGCCGAGGCGTACGACTCCGGCCGGTTGACACAGCGTCATTGGGACGAGATTCACGACATCGACTACTTGGTCGCCGGCCTCCCTTTCGGGCCTGGCCCGAAGGATGAAGTCGTCATGGGAATCCAGGTGGCGCTTCGAGTGGATGTCGGCACGGTCGAGGACATCGCCCGCCGGGTCGCCTGCTTCGCGGCCTGTGGGGCGAAGGTCATCGCTGCGGTTGATGGGCGGTACATCAATCCTGACGCCGAGCAGCGAGCCGTCGAACTCGGCGTGACCGTCCTGGTCCGCAAGGTTCAGCCCGCCGCCTGACCCGCCTTCCGCGCATCAAACCAGGCCCGCAGTTCCCCCGCGTTCTCCCCGACCTTCCGCATCGCAGCGCCGATTTGCGCCATCAACTCCGGCGCGTCTTCGTAGTAGTTGCCACTCACCTGGAACTCGACCTTCGCCATGCGCTCCGCCACCGGGCAGTCGCCCTTGCGGTAGACCACGGGCTCTTCGGCGATGGCCCAGGGGTAACCGCGGCCGAAGTAGTCATGGTCCTGGAAGCGTGGGCGGAGGTAGAGCGGCACGCGCACGTACACGTCGCCCTTCACGCCTTCGGCCTTCAGTGCTTCGACGAATTCGTCACGTGAGAGCGGGATGACGCCCGGGCGGTAAGTGAACGGGATGTTGTAGTAGGCGTGCCGGTCGGTTTCGAGGAGCGGCGGCGGGATTTCGACGAAGGGAAGGTCCCGGACTTCGGCGTAGAGCCGCCCGGCGTTGCGGCCGCGGGCCAGCGTCCAGCCTTCGAGGTACTGCAGCTGCGAGTTCGCCATCGCCGCGCTCATGCTGTGCATACGGTAGTTGAAGGCCAGGCTGTCGATCTTCTCGCGGAATTCGGGCAGTTCGAGCTCGGCGTAGAGCCGCTGAGGGTGCGTCCCCATGCTCATGGCGCGCTCGTAGACCTCGCGGTCGTCGCAGAGGAGGATGCCGCCCTCGCCGCCGGTCAGGTTCTTCGAGGCCTGGAGCGAAAACGCGCCGACCGTCCCCCACGCACCGAGGTAGCGTCCGGCGTGCTTGCCGGCGTGCGCCTGCGCGCAGTCTTCGATAACCGCGAGTCCGTGCCGTTCCGCCACCTCCATGATGCCCGTCATGTCGGCCGGGAAGCCGAAGATGTGGACGACGACGATGGCCTTCGTGCGCGGCGTGATCTTCGCCTCGATTGAGGCCGGATCGAGCGTGAACGTGTGCGGGTCGATGTCGGCGAAGATGGGGATGGCCAGGTTCTGGAGAATGCAGCTCACGGACGCGCCCCAGGTAAACGGCGAGGCGATCACCTCGTCGCCGGGCAGCACGCCGGCGCCGTGAAGGGCGAGCATCAGGGCCGCCGTGCCGCCGTTCACCGCCAGTCCGTACTTGCGCCCGTGCATCTCGGCAAAACGGCGCTCGAACTCGCCTTGCGTGCCTTCCGCCCCGACCGGGCAGAGAGTTTCCTCGGTGATGACCTTCGTGATGGCGGCGAGCGTCTCCGCGTCGACCAGCGGCCATGGCGGCGTGGGGGCGGAAACGGCGGGCTCCCCGCCGAGTAGCGCGGCAGTCTCAGACATGGCGGGGAGTATGGCGACGGTGCGCGCGCCCGGCAATCGCCGGCCCGGCCGAAAGATGAACCACAAAGACACAAAGAGCACGAAGAGGGAAGAAGGAACCAGGGCAGTTGACCGACACCCGTAACGCTCGATCCCCTCTGTGTCCTTTGTGCCTTTGTGGTTAACGGCGCCTCGAGGGCTTACTTGCGGTTGTAGCGGCTGCCGGCGGTGTCGACGCCTTCGGTCATGATGCATTCGACCGCGTCGGCGGCGAGTTCGACCGCTTCATCCAGGATCGTCTTGTCCTCGCCGTGCGGCACCCCCAGGACCCATGGCGCGACGTGCTCGGGGTCCCAGGTCGGCTCGCCGTTGACGTGCGGGCGGCCGATGCCGACGCGGATGCGGACGAATTCGAGGCCTTCCGCCTGGCCGATGCTCTTCAGGCCGTTGTGCCCGCCGTGACCGCCCCCGGCGCGGATGCGGAGCGCGCCCACCTTCAGGTCCAGTTCGTCGTAAAGGACGATGGTGTGCGCGATGTCCGTGCCGGTCCATTGCAGCGCCTGGGTGACAGCCCGGCCGCTGAGATTCACGTAGGTCTTCGGCTTCACCAGGGCGACCTTCTGGCCCTGCAGTTCGCCGACGCCGATGGCCATGAGCGAGCCGGTGGTTTTCGGCTGAGTGTGGGCGCGCTTCGCGAGCGTGTTGATGACCCACCAGCCAACGTTATGACGCGTGCGGGCGTACTGCTCGCCGGGGTTTCCGAGGCCTACCACGAGCCAATCGGCCGCGAAGCGCGGACCACCGCCGCCACCGAGGAGCTTTCGAAACGCCATAGCGACAATCGTTGCAGAGGGGCTCGCTTGCGGGAATCAGCCGAATGCGGTCGTAAGGCTGAGGATCGCGGGGGTGATGACCATGACCGCCCAGGCCGCGCCGAGGAAGCGGACCACGCCGCCTGCCAGCGAGATCGCCGCGGGCCCGGGCTGGTCCGCCATCCAGTCGAGCGCGACCGGCGCATCGTCGGGCCCATCGGTAGAGTCCGCGAGCGCCTTGACCAGCCGATTGGTGGCCTGCGCGAACGCCGCCCAGGCGGCAAAGATGAGCAGCGCCGCGACGGCGCTCAGGACGCTGCCGGCGGCAGCGGTTGAGCGGGCGTTGGTCTCCAGATTGTCGCCCCCTGGGAGACCGATGTAACGAGACGAAAGGCTGCCCTGGGCGAACGACGTGATCCCGTACCCAGAGGTGACAACGAGCGCGATGAGCAACGCGCCCCAGATCGCCGCCGTCAACCAGCGCACATCGCGCAACACCGCCGGACTCGCGGGTGCGAATTCCTCGTTCGGGTCGCCGGGCTGCGTCATTCCGCCCACCTCCGTCAAACGCTGCCGCGATAGTACACCTTGCGGACACCGGGCCCGCGCGACCGGGCCAGCCTTTACCAACGGTCACGCCGTACAATCAGCGGCTATCTGGCCGGCCCGCCGGCGCCCTGGAGTCCGAACGCATGACCGTCGCCAACTTCTCACTCGCTGGAAAGGTCGCCATCGTCACCGGAGGAAGCCGCGGCATCGGCCGATCGATCGCTGTCGCATTGGCGGAAGCCGGCGCGGACGTCTGCGTCGCCGCGCGCAAGCCCGAAGCGCTGGAGGAGACAGTCAGCGCGATAGCAGCGACCGGCCGCAAGGGGATCGCCGTACCGACCAACGTGCGCGAGGCGAGGGCCTCCAGAACCTGGTCGCCGAGACGAAGAAGCAACTCGGCCGTATCGACATCCTCGTGAACAACGCCGCGACCAACCCGCAGTTCGGTCCCATCGCGAACCTCGAAGAAGCGCGTGGGATGCGATCATGAACACCAATGTGAAGTCGGCCTGGCTGCTCAGCAAGATGGTGCGCGAGGCGATCAAGGAGCACGGCGAAGGCGGCAGCATCATCAACGTCAGTTCCACCGGCGGCCTTCGGGCGAGCGGCGGGCTCGGCGGCTCGGTCTCGAAGGCCGCCATCATCATGCTCACGCAGGTCTGCGCGAAGGAGTGGGGGACGGACGGGATCCGCGTGAACTGCATCGCCCCCGGCCTGATCAAGACGGAGTTCTCGCGCGCGCTCTGGGACAACGAGGCAATCCTGAAGAACTCGCTCACGCAGAGCCCATTGCGCATCGGCGAACCCGGACGAGATGGCGGGCGCCGTCGTCTACTTCGCCAGTGCCGCGTCATCGTTCACCACCGGGCCAGACACTGGTGCTCGACGGCGGCAGGCTCGCCTAGGGACGCCCGATGATGACAGCTTCCCGCCGCGATCAATCGGATGACGCGTATCTCGCCCGGCCAAGGGGCCGGGCCAGAGCGTGCTGCGCTGCAGGCGCTGCGGGCCGTCATCCACGCTGCGGCGCCCGGGAGCCGCGAAGGAATCGATCAGCTACACGATTCCGACCTTCAAGTACCGCGACAAGCCGCTGATCTACTTCGGCGGCCGCGAAGAAGCATCTCGCGATCTACGGCACGTCGGCGGGGACGAAGCACTTCACCGCGGCTGAGCCGCTGAGCCGGAGTACATCAGCGGCCTCGTGCACGAGGCGCGAATGGCGGAGCTATCGACGCCCGGCTCGCCTCCCGGAAGCGCGCCCGTGCCTGACATGCTCGCGCGGCTGTATGACCTGTCGTCCAGCGTCCCGGAGGTCGCCCGGCTGGCCGCGGAGGGCGTCGTCTGCCGCCGGGCCGAGTCTTACGAACGGTCCGCTGTCGTGTCCTTCGCCCGGCGGCACTTCCCGCACTGGGAGGATGAGGTTGCCGCCGCGTTCGGCGCCGTCCCGCCCACCGTCTACATCAGCGTGGAGGCGCGTGCCGTGCAGGGCTTCGCCTGCTACAACGTCACGCGCCCGGACTACTTCGGCCCAACGGGCGTCCTCGAATCGCAGCGAGGCCGCGGGATTGGGCGCGCGCTGCTACTGCAGTGCCTGGAAGCGCTCGCGGCGGAAGGCTACGCCTACGCCATCATCGGCGGCGTCGGGCCGGCCGGGTTCTACGAGCGGGCGGTCGGCGCTACGCTCATCCCCGGCAGCGAAAAGGGCATCTACCGAAACCGCCTGGCGCCGCCGGAGTCACGCCCATGAAATGGATCGGCCGCCAGTTCCGCAAGCTCATCCGGCTGATCGTGATCACCGTGACGCTCACCGTGGTCATCGTCCTGCTGGACGCGCTGCTTTCGCCGGAGGAGCCTGCGCGGAATTAACGATTGTCGATTGCCGATCGGCGGGCCCATCCCGGCAATCGACAATCGTCAAGTCGCTGGCCCCTCGTGCCGCGAGCGCGCTGACTCCGTCGCGAGGCGGGCCGGGCTTCCCGGCACGCCACGCAACCCGGCGGCGCGAAGCGCCTCGAGGATTGCCGTGAACTGAGCGGGGCCGTTCACCTCGAGCACGAGCTCGAGCACCGCGACGCCGACGGGCATGCCGGGAGACTCGCGGTTGTGGTCGACCTCGAGGATGTTCCCGCCTACCTTCCCGATCACCGCCGAAACGAGCGAGAGCTCGCCGGGCGTGTCGCTGACTTCGACCAGGTGCTGGTAGCGCCCGGCTTCGACCAGGCCGCGGCGGACAATCGAACCCAGCAGGTTGATGTCGATGTTGCCGCCCGAAACGACGGCGAGCGCCGAACCCCTGGGCCGGTAACGCCCGGACATGATCGCGGCAACGCCGAGCGCGCCCGCCCCTTCAACGACGAACTTCCCGCGCTCGATCAGGGTGACAATCGCCTGGGCGATGGCTTCGTCGCCCACCGACACAATCTCGTCGACGTGCTTCTCGATCAGTTCGAACGTGCGCGCTGATGGCCCGGAGACCGCCACGCCGTCCGCGATGGTCCGGTGCGAGCCCGTGGTGACGAGCTTTCGCGCGGCGAACGAGCGTGCGATGCCATCCATGGCCGCCGCCTGCACGCCCACGACGCGCACATCCGGCCGGACAGCCTTGATTGCGGTGGCAATGCCCGACAACAGCCCGCCGCCGCCCGCCGGCACCAGGACGTCCTCCACCTGCGGCGCCTGGCGAAGGATCTCGAGGCCGACCGTGCCCTGGCCCGCAATGACGGCATCATGGTCGAAGGGCGGGACGAAGACCCGGTGTTCGCGATCGGCGATGGCGAAGGCCTCGGCCCGCGCCTCATCGAGCGAGGCGCCGTGGACGATGACGGTGGCGCCGAGGGCGCGCGTGGCGTTGATCTTCGCCAGCGGCGCGCTGGCCGGGACCACGATCGTCGCCGGGATTCCCCGCAACCTCGCGGCAAGCGCGACGCCCTGCGCGTGGTTGCCGGCGCTCATGGCCACCAGCCCTCGCTTCGCATCCTCCGCGGACAACTGCCGGACGAAGTTCAGCGCCCCGCGAATCTTGAACGAGCCCGTGAGCTGCAGGTGCTCGCACTTGAGCAGGATGTCCTGATCCGGCCCGGGCGAAGGCACGCGGAGCGGCCAGACCGGCGTATCACGGATTTGGCCCTTCAGCGCTTCGGCCGCCGCCTCGATGTCCGTCACGGTAATCATCGCGCGCGCCAGATCTTTCTCCGCTCCCAGCAGCGGGGACAGATGCTGACCGGCCGGTCGATCGAGACCCACCCTTCCGAGAACGGGTACATCCGCTCCGTCAGGTGCTCGCCGCAGAACCGCCCGCGGCAGAGCGAGCATTCGAACCCCGGGTGCGGCCCGCACTCCTCGATCCCGCAGAGGCCGACGTGGTTCCGCTCGAAAACGCGCCGCTTGTAGGCCATGTGTGCCACCAGGTCGTCGTGTTTCGACTGGCACTGCTTCCTGGCGCACACCTCATCGTGCTCTTCGACGTGATAGGCGTGGGAGACGCAGAAGTCACGCCCGCAGTACTGGCAGCTATGTGCCGCACTGTTCTGGCACCTGGAGAACCTGCCACCAACGCGGCAGATCTGTCCTGGTCGCATCCCGCACCCCGAGCGCGCAACGGCGTCTGGTGATCGTCGCGGCGCGAACGGTCGCGGTCAACGCGCCGGGAACCATGTGCAGGCGCCCAGGCCGGGCTCCAGGCTGAGGGCCGGGGCGCGCCGCCATTTCGCTGTCTCGTAGAAATCCACCGCGCCGGCCGCGTTCGAAGTTACGGCAACGTAGTCCCCGCCGGGAGACACGCAGGCCCCGTCAGGCCGCGCCCCAACGGCCAGCCGTTTCGTCACCTCACCGCGCACGGCATCCACCACCGCCACCTGGTCATCACCCTGGAGCGAGACCAGCACGCGCGAGGCATCGAGCGGCGTTACCCGCACCGGCGCCGCACCGATCCGGAGCGTGCGCGGCTCGCCGAGGCCGGGCACGCGCGCGAAGGTCACCGTCCCGCCGGCCGCCTCCGCCGTAACCGCTACGCCGCCAACGATGGCGAGGCCCTCAGGCTGCGCGCCGGTCGCCACCTGCCCCGGCGACGGCTCGAGCTGGCGAAGGACGTTGTCGCGGGAGTCGGTCACGAGGATTGCGCCGCCCGTCGCGGAGATCACGTGAGGGGTGTTGCCCGTCGGCAGCCGTCGCAGCTCTGTGAGGCTGGCCCGGTCAATGACAACCGCTTCATTGGCCTTGTCGAGGGTGACGTACAGGTTCCCGCCGAGGAAGGCGAGCCCGTGCGGCTCGCCTTCGAGCGGGAGCGTGCGAAGGACCGCCCGGGCAGCGGTGTCGACCTCGACGATGAGGTTGCCCCGGCCGAGGGTGACGTAGAGCCGGCCTTCGGCCACGAGCAGCTCGTGGGGCGGGCCGGGGAGCACGAGTTCGGCGCGTTCGTCCTTCGCAAGGTCGATGAAGGTCAGCGATTCGCGGCGAAGGTTCGCCACCACGAGTGTGCCTTCGGTTGGGGGCTCCGCCGGCGTGGGGTCCTTCGCGAAACGCGAAAAGACCGCGATGGACAACAGCATCAAGGGAACGATGCTGAGGCCGACCACGCGGTTCATTCGCTGCAGCGACAAACTGCCGAACACCCTCACCCCCTCGCCCCTCTCCCGCCCCGCGGGAGAGGGAGGACGCTTGCTGGATTGAAGCAACTAACGGCTAACGGCTAACCGCCAGTCGCTATCGGATGATGTTGACCAGGTCCTGGAGCATCTGGTCGCCTGCGGTGATGACGCGCGACGACGACTGGAAGCCGCGCTGCGCGAGGATGACGTTGGTGAATTGCTGGGCGAGGTCGACGTTCGAGCCTTCGAGCGTGCCCGTGCTCACGGAGCCACGGCCGTTGGAGTTCGGCAACCCGACGATGGCTTCGCCGGAGTTGGAGCTGGGAGCCCAGAGGTTCTGGCCGGAGCGCTGGAGGCCGCCCGGGTTCGTGAAGCTCGCGAGCGCGAGCTGGCCGATGACGCGGTTGGCGCCGTTGGAGTAGATGCCGGTGATTTCGCCGGTGCTGCCCACCGCGAAGCTGACAAGCGCGCCCGCGGCCGAGCCGGTCTGGCTCTGCAGGTTCGCCTGGCTGGCGCCGGCGTACTGCGTGAACGAGGTGACATCCAGCGTGAAGGTCAGCGGGTCCGCGCCGGTGCCGAGCTGCGCGGCGGGAATGGTGAGCGAGACCTTGCCGTTGTTCGCCACGCCGGTATCGAGCGTGCCGGTGGGCAGGAAGCTGAGTGTCCCATTCGCGACGGTCACGGCGTCGTCGAACGCGTTGCCGGGGGTGGCATCCGGGCCGGGGACGTCCGGGATGTCGTGGTTCGCGGTCACTGACCAGGTGTTCGCGGCGGTCTTCGTGAAGTAGACCTTGATCGTCTTCGCGTTGCCGAGGGAGTCATAGGCGGTGACGGTGGTGCTCACCTCGTTGTTCGGGGCCACCGTCGAGGTGCCCGCGTCCAGGTTGCCGGCCATGATCATGCCCGCCTTCGCGGCCGGGAGGGTCAGGTCTTGCGTGGCCTGGGCGCTGATGCTCGTCCCGAACGGGATCTGGAGCGACTGCAGCGGCGATTCCACGTCTACCGCGCCCGTGGGGTCGGCCACCCAGCCCATGACCTTGAGACCGGTGACCGGGTTCACCAGGCTGCCTTCGACGTCGATGTCGAACGCGCCATCACGGGTGTAGTAGTTGCGCGTGCCGTCGCTGACGACGAAGAAGCCATCGCCCTGGACGGCGAAGTCCGTGAGCTTTCCGGTGCTCTGAAGCGAACCCTGGGTCATCACGTTGTCGATGCCGCCCATCTGCATGCCAAGGCCGATCTGGGCCGGGTTGGTACCGCCGCGGCCGGCCTGCGGCGTGCTGGCCCCGCGCACGGTCTGGCCGAGGATGTCCTGGAACGTCACCCGGCTGGACTTGTAGGCGATGGTGTTCACGTTCGCGATGTTGTTGCCCACCACGTCCATGTAGGACATGTGGTTCTTCATCCCGGAAATCGCGGAAAAGAGTGCTCGCATCATGGCTGGACGATCCTTCCTGCGGTTGTCGACCGCAAAACGTTGTCTGGATCAGGCCTCCGACATGCGGACCGGCCCAAGTGGATGTTGGATTGGGGCTTTCGGATTTTGGATTCCCCGCAGCCCCACCCCGTCAGGCGATGACTACGGAGTCGATGTTGGTGAAGACCCGCTCCTTTCCTTGCTGAGCGTTGATCGCGGTGACCACTTTGCGGTCCCGCACATCGACGACGACGGCGAGGTCGTCGAGCATGACGACGCTGTTCTTCGCGCCCTTTTCGGCGGCGCGGCTGATGGCGGAATTGAGGCGGTTGAGGCGGCCCGCATCGAGGTCAAGGTCGCGCCGTTCGATGCGCTTGGCCGCATGGTTGCTGAACTGCACGCCCGCGAGCGTGTCCTGGAAACTTGGCCCCTCCGACGCGCGGACCGGGGCCGGATTGCCGGTGCGAACGGCGCCGGCTGGACCGATGAGTTGCGTCCGGTCGATAGCCATCACTGGACCTCCGAGATGGTGAAGAGGTCCACCACCTTGCTGCCCACGAGGAGCATCGGGATGCCCTTCTCGTCGGTGACCACACGGTCCACCCTGCCGCTCACTTCGTTGCCGGCGTTCGGCAGGTCCGCGGCGGCCGCCACCACGCGGTCGTCTTTGTTCACCTCGGCCCGCTCAAGGCTGGTGAGCTTGGCGAAAGGCCGGCCGTAGAGGTCCCGGCCGACGAGGTCCCGCGTGACCGCGATCGCGTCCACCTGCTGACCGGTGATGGTCTTGCCGATCATGCTCGCGGCGCTGTTCAGCTCCTGGACGCCCTGGAGGACCTTCATGCTGTCGGCGACGGTCTTCATCTGGTTCAGCGCCTCGAACTGCGCCATCTGCGCCATGAAGTCCGAGTCTTTCTGGGGTTCCAGCGGGTTCTGGTTCCGCATCTGGGCAATGATCAGCTTCATGAAGTCCACCTGGCCGAGGTCGGCGCTGGAGCTGGTCTTCTTGCTGGCAGTGGTGTTCTGGAGCGCGGTAACGGCATCGATTGGCGAAGTCATCGTGTGCTCCTAGACCCGGTAGACCAGGGCGCCGTCAGGGTTGTAGGCGGCGCGCAGGCGGTTGTGTGTTTCGAGCGCGGACGTCTCGCCCACGCCCAGGATGCTGGCGAATTCGCCCGTGGCGGGGCGGTTGCCCTGCCGTTCGTCCTGGCCCCAGGCCTGCTCGCTGTTGCCGCGGCCGAGGCCAACGTTCACGTCCGAGAGGTTCAGGCCGCGGTCGCCCAGCAGCGTCGAAAGGTCCTGCGTGTGGTCGCGAAGCAGCTGCGCCGCTTCCTGGCGCTCTGCGTGGACCTCCACGCGGACGTGGTCGCCCTGGGTGTGGACGTGGATGGTGACCTCGCCGAGCCCGGCGGGGTCCAGGTGGATGCGGGCTTCGCCGCCGCCGCGCTCGAGCCGTTCGATCACGGTGCGGGCGACGTGTTCGACCTGCGGCGGGACCTCGGGCGATGGCGCCGGGGCGTCAGTTGCGGCCGGCGCGTCCACTGGGGCCGCGTCCTGAGCTGCGCGCGTTTCCGCAACGGCAGCCGGCGCAGCGTTGACAACGCTCTTCTCCGAAGCTTGCGGGAGGGGGCGCAGTTCGTGGTCCTTGCGGCCGGAGGCGTTGCCGCCGTCCTGCCCTTCGGTTTCGGTTTCAGCGTTCCCGACGGAGCGGACCACGCTTGCGACTGTCGCACCCTCGGCCGGACCAGCCTCGCTGGGCGGAGACGCCCCGACGGGTTTGGGCGAAGGCGCCTGCGCTTTCGGCGCCTCGACTGGCACGGGCTGATCGCCCGCAAGTGCCGCGGCCTGCTCCGCGCCGGCGATGGCGGTGGCTTCAACGGGGTCCAACGTTGCCTCGGGAGCGGCGGCAACCTTCGGGGCCTCGCTGGTTGCGTCACCGGGCACGCCCTGCGCGGCAACTGGTTCGACCAGCTCCGGAGCGCTCTCGACGGCAGGAGACGCCGCCGCGATTGGCGAACCGGCGGCGCCACCCGCGGAATCCGCCAACGGGGTTGCCGGAAGGACCATCTGGGGCAGCGAGACCGTCAGCGCAGCCAGCGCCGCGAGTGCATCGCTCTCGTCCTGGCCGTCTTTCTCCGGCGCCAGCGGGATGTCGCCGGAAGCGGGCGCCGCCTCCGTTGCCCCGGTCTCCGCGGCTTGCGGGTCAAGCGACCCGGCGAAGGAAGCGAGCAGGCTGGCGAACAGCCCGTCCGCGGCGGCGGCGGTTTGCGCCGGCGTCGCCGCGCTTGCAGCGGTCGCATCGGCGAGCGGCAGGAGGGCATCGGTTGGGGCTGAAGCACCAGTCCCATTACATCATCCTGAAGACTTCCTGGTAGGCCTCGACGGCCTTGTTGCGTACCGTGGTCGCCAGGCTCATCGCCAGGCTTTCGGTTTCGACAGCGAGCATCACGTCATGGAGATCGACATCCTGGCCGGTCGCCATGGCGTTCACCTTGCTGTCCGCGTTGTCGGTGATGGACTGGAGCTGGCCGACGGCCTTGCCGAGCAAGTCCGCGAAGCCAGACGCCGGTTTGGCGACAGCGCTCGCACCAGTCTGTGCAACAGCGCCAACTCCCTGAATCGGTCCGACTACCATGGCAACCTCCTCAACGCGCGTATTCGGCCCCCGCCGAAACCCCTACTCGTCTATCTACTGGTGATATCCAGCGCCCGCAGCGCCATCTGCTTCACCGCGTTCAGCACCGTGACGTTGGCCTGGTAGGAGCGGTTGGCCGACGTCAGGTCAGTCATCTCCTGCACGAGGTCGACGTTCGGCATCTCCACCATGCCCGTCTCCGGGTCCGCGTCCGGGTTGGACGGGTCCGAGACGAACCGCGTCGGCGAGTCGGTGTCCTGGGTCACTTGGGTAAGCACGACGCCCGTGCTTCCACCACCCATGAAGCGGCTGACCACGTTGGAAAACGGCAGGCCCGAGTCGCCCGACGAGAAGCGGACGACTTTGCGGATGTACGGCCCGCCCTCCGCCGTCCGCGTCGTGTCGATGTTCGCCACGTTCGAGCTGACGGTGTCCATGCGCACGCGCTGGGCGGCGAGGCCGGAAGCGGTGTTGGCGATTGAACGGATGAGTCCCATGAGGAGTCTCCCGCGGGCGAGCCCGCCTGTTACTGGATGACGGTGCGGATGATCCCGAGCTTTTTGCTGAGCACCTGCGATGCCGCCTGGTAGCGCATCTGCGTCTCCGTGAGCGTCACCATCTCCTGGTCAATGTCCACGGAGTTCCCGTCCATGCGGCTGGACGAGAGCAGTTGCTGCGGGTCAAGCCCGAGCGAGTCCCGCTGCTTTCCGCCGGCCGTGTAGTGGCGCGGGTCGGTCGCCGACATCTGGGTGGCGCCCTGCCCGAACTGGCGCTGTAGTTCGGTCTCGAAGCTGACCTCCTGGCGCACGTACCCCGGCGTATCGATGTTGGCGATGTTGTTCGACGTTGCCTGCGAACGGCGCGAGAGGCCGTCGAGCCAGCCCGTCACGGTCGAAAGGCCGCGGTCACCGATCGGATTCATGGACTGCCTCCAGGCGTGTTCCGGCGCCAGCGCGTAGTCGCGAGCTCATCGATGAGCCGCAGTTCCGCGCGGGCGCGTTCGATCCGCTCCTCTTCCAGCCGCTTGTCCAGCAGCGCTTCCATCGCCTTGCGGTCGCGCCGTTTCGCCATGAGCTCGGCGCGCTCCTCTTCGACGTCGTTCGCCGAGTGTTCGAGAGCTGATTTCCGCGCGACGATTTCGCGGTCGACGCGGCGGAGGTAGTCGCCTGCGGCGAGCAGGTCCGCGATGTCGAGCGCGCGCTCGCCAAAGGAGGTGTCGAGCAGCGCCTCGCGGTTGCCGACGGACTCGTTGAGGGCGTCCTCGCGGCGGCGGTAGAGACGCATCGCCTCCGCCAGTTCGCCTTCCTGGAGCTTCTCGAGGCGTTCACGCTGCTTCACCAGCCTCTTCAATCGTTGTGGCGTCAGCGTCATAAACAACGTCCTCCGCCGTGGCCGGCGTCTCCGAATGCGGGTCGATGTAGGCCAGCGCCAGCGTCGCCTTGGCGAACGGCGTGATCTCGTCGGCGCGCTGGCGCAGAAAGGTGTTGATGGCGGGGACCGTCTCGATGGCCTGGTCCACCAGCGGGTCGCTGCCCTTCACGTAGGCGCCGATGGAAATGAGGTCTCGCGCGTCGGCGTAGCCGGCGAGCAGCCCGCGCAGGTTGCGCGCCGCCTCCTTGTGCGCGGGCTCGGCCACGCGATCCATCAGTCGGGAGACGCTCGAAAGGACGTCGATGGGCGGGTAGTGTCCGGCGCTGGCGAGCGTGCGCTTGAGCACGATGTGGCCGTCGAGCGTTGCGCGGGCGAGGTCGGCGATGGGCTCGTCCATGTCTTCGCCGTCGACGAGGACGGTGTAAATCGCGGTGATGCTGCCTTCCCCTGCCGGGCCCGTGCGCTCCATCAGGTGGGGCAGCATCGAGAACACGGATGGCGGGTAGCCCTTGGTCGTCGGCGGCTCGCCGGCGGCCAGGCCAATCTCGCGCTGGGCCATGGCGACGCGCGTCAGGCTGTCGAAGAGGAGGAGGACATCGGCGCCTTCCGCTCGGTAAGCCTCGGCGATGGCGGTTGCGGTACGCGCAGCGCAGAGGCGCATCGCCGCCGGGTTGTCGCCGGTTGAAGCCACCACGACGCAGCGCTTGAGCGCTTCGAGGCCGAGGTCGTGTTCGATGAAGTCGCGCACTTCACGGCCGCGCTCACCGATCAGGGCGATGACCGTGATGTCGGCTTCGGTGCCGCGCGCGAGCATCCCAAGCAGGGTGCTCTTGCCGACGCCCGAGCCCGCGAAGATGCCGACGCGCTGGCCCTTGCCCAGCGTCAGGAAGCCATCGACGGCGCGGACACCGGTCGGTAGTGGTTCGCTGATCGGCTCCCGAGCGAGCGGGTGGGGCGGTTCCGCGTGGCTGGAAACCCAGCGGACGTTGCGCGGCTCCTCGCCGCCGTCCATCGGCCGCCCGAGGCCGTCGAGGACTCGCCCGAGCAGGCTTCGCCCGACCGGTGCGGACGGCGGGCGTCCGGCGGCCATCACGCGTGACCCGGCGACGACGGTGCCCCGGTCCAGCATGGCGAGGTAGGCCTCGCCCCCGCTCGAACCCGCGCTCTCGGCCGCAATCGGCCTGCCCGCGGGGTCTTCGACGAAGACGAGTTCGCGCGGCTGGAGGTTGATGCCGTGGGCGGTCGCCATCTCGCCGGAGGTGTGCATGACCGTGCCGGAGCGCCGGTGGACGGGCGCCGCGGCCGCCGCTTCGAGGAGGGCGTCAAGCGCGGTGCTCATTCCGCGCCTCCCGCCGCCCGGAGCGCGAGTCCCATCAGGTCCAGGCGCGCATCGAGCGTCGCGTCGATGGTCCCGTTGCGGAGGTCGACGACGCACCCGCCGATTTCGACCGCCTCGTCGGGCCGGATGTACGTGGCGACATCCACCAGGGCGGCGCGCACGGTCTCGATCGCCTCCGGGTTCACGCGGATGGAGAGGATGTGTTGTCCCGCCGCTGCCCTCACGGCGTCGGCGCAGGCGTCCGCGGTGAGAGAGGGGTCTGCCTGGTAGGCCGCCCCAACCACGCGCCGCGCAGCCATGGTGATCGCGTTCGCCATCGCCGGCGTCGCGTCAGCGACCATGGCGTCGCGGATGGCCAGCCCTTCGGCCGCGGCCTGCCTGATGATCTCCAACAGCGCCGCGGATTCACCCTCTGAGTTGCTCCGTCCGTCCGCGAGGCCCTCCTGGCGCGCCGCGTCACGAATGGCGGCGGCTTCCGCCCGCGCCACGGCGATGATGTCCGCGGCCTCTTGCGCGGCCTTCGCGACGGTTGTTTCCGCGCGGCGCTTCGCGCCTTCAAGCATGTCGCTGACGGTCGTCAGCGGTCCCTCGGCGGGGACGGTCTCGCGCAGGGGGCCACCGACGACGAACACCTCGTCGCCGGGCGTCTCCACGCGGAAGATGCGGCGGCTAGCCGACGAGCTCATCGTCACCACCCCGCGAGATCACGATTTCTTCGGCTTCGTCCAGGCGCCGGATGATTTCGACGACGCGCTGCTGGGCTTCTTCCACCTGGCGCAGGCGCACCGGGCCGCTCGCGTCCATGTCTTCCTTCATCATCGCCGCCGCGCGCGAAGACATGTTGCGGAGGATGCAGTCCTTCACGTTGTCCGGCGTCGCCTTCAGTGCGAGCGACAGGTCCCGCACTTCGACTTCGCGCAGGATGCGCTGGATCGAGCGGTCGTCGAGCGTGGCGATGTTCTCGAAGACGAACATGCGCTTCTTAATCTGGTCTGCGAGGTCGGGCTCGTTGTCCTCCAGGGCTTCGATGATGGTCTTTTCCGTCATGCGGCTGGACTGCTTGAGCAGGTTCACCAGCACTTCGATGCCGCCGACGCTCTGGGACTGACGCGTCGGCTGGAGCACAGCGCTCAGTTTGCGGCGCAACACCGACTCGACTTCGTTCACGATTTCCGGGTTCGCGCGGTCCATCAGGGCGATGCGCTGCGCCACGTCGGCAGCCATTTCCGGGTCGAGCCCGGCGAGCACCTGCGCGGCCTTCTCCGACTGGAGGAACGAGGCAAGCAACGCGATCGTCTGGGGATGTTCGTTCGAAAGGAAGTTCACGAGCTGGGCGACGTTGAGGTGGCGGAGGAATCCAAAGGGCACCGTCGGCGAGGTTGCCGAGAGCCGGTCGATAAGCTCGGTGGCCTTGTCTTCGCCCAGGGCGAGACGGAGCACCTCTTCGGCGTATTCCAGCCCGCCCAGCGAGATGACGTTGCGGGCGACTGCCGACTCTTCGAAGTCCT
The DNA here is from genome assembly GCA_046328215.1 of Dehalococcoidia bacterium. GTDB lineage: Bacteria > Chloroflexota > Dehalococcoidia > Tepidiformales > Tepidiformaceae > Amarobacter. The sequence continues at coordinate 63,154 of JAXLXA010000005.1, forward strand.
CGATGACTTCCTTGCGCTGTTCGTGCCGGATCTCGCCCATGGCGGAGATTTCCCAGGTGAGGCGCTCGATGTCTTCGTCGCTCATATGGCGCAAGACCTCGGCCGAACGCTCCTTGCCCAGGGTGATGAGCAGAGCGGCGGCTTTCTTGCGGCCCTTGAGCTTCTCGTCGCCTCGTGCAACCACGGTTTATTCCTCTTCGCGAATCCAGGTCTGGACCACATCCGCAACCGCGCGCGGGTTGGCATCGGCGAGCCGGAGGACGCGCTCTTCATGCGGGTCCGTTGCCGGCTGGAGCATGGGCATGTCGCCACCGCCAGCCAGCGAAGCCATCGCCGGCGCGGGCTGGAGCATCGGGACCTGGCGCGGCGCCGGGAGCGCCAGTTGGCGCTTGCCCAGCGAGCGGAGCAGCAACGTGACGAGGATGAAGCCGAGGATGACCGCCAGCATCGGAAGCAACAGCTTGAGGTAGGACAGGTACGTGCCCAGCCCGTCGCTGGGGGCCGGGAGCAGGTCCTGCACCGCGCTCTCGTCGAACGGCAGGCGGGTGACGCTGAGCGTGTCGCCGCGCAGTTGATCCAGCCCCACGGCGGCCGCCACGGCGCTCGTGATGCTCGCTTCCTGGGCCGCGGTGACGCTCTCGTCGAGCACGACCGAGACGCTCAGCTTCTGCAGCGAGCCGGGCGCTTTCACCGTCGTGGACGTGGTCTTGTTGATCTCGTTGTTGGTGGTCGTTTCCGTTTTTGTATAGGTGCTGTTGCCGTTGGCGGTCGTGTTCGTGCCGCCGCCGGTGCCGCCGTTCGTGCCGGTACCTGGCACATTGCCGACGTTCAGGTTGTCGCCGTTGAAGCTCTCCGTGCTGGTGGTGCTGCTGCGCGGGACCGCCTGGTCGGCGGCGCCGAACTTGTCCTCAACCGCCGTGACCTTGTCGAAGTTCAGCGTCGCGCGCACGGTGACCGCGCTCCGGCCCGCCCCGACGACCTTCGCCAGCGTCTGGTTGACGTCGTTCTGGAGTGAGGCCTCGTACTGGTGTTGCAGGTCAAGCTGGGAAGCGGTGGCGCCGGTCGAGTACGGGTTATCGAAGGTGGCGCCGTCGAAGAGCACGTGGCCGGTCTCGTCGATGATCGTGACGCCGCCCTGTTCGAGGCCTTCAACCGAGTTGGTGACCAGGTTGGTGATGCCGCGCACCTGGTCTTCATTGAGGTGCGCGCCAGACTTCAACTGGAGGAGGACGCTGGCGGTCGCCTTCTTCTGGTCCTTGGCGAAGATCGCTTCTTCCGGGATGACGATGTGGACGCGGCTCGCCTTCACGCCGTTCAGCGTGTTGATGGAGCGCGCGAGCTCGCCTTCGAGGCCACGCCGGTAGTTCACCTGCTGCACGAAGTCGGTGGCGCCGAAGTTCGTCTTGTCGAAAATCTCGAGGCCGACTGAACCGCCCTTGGGAAGGCCGGCGGCCGCGAGCTTGATGCGCACTTCGGCGACCTCGTTGGCAGGGACGGAGACGGACGAACCGCCCGCGCCAATCTTGTACGGCACACCGTCGCTTTCCAACTGGTCGGCGATGGCGGCGCTGTCTTCCGGCGCCAGGCCACTGAACGCCACCACCATGGTGGGCGACTTCGAGGCCATGAAAATGAAGTAGAACGCGACCAGGGTGGCCGCGACGATGCCGCCGAGGACGATCTGCCGCGAACGGGGCAACTGGTTCCAGCGTTCGAGATACGGAGCAAACGGTGAACCAGCACCCATAAAAGCCACCCCTGCGCGAATCCGGCATTGCCGGCTCACCCGACTTTAGGGAGCGGCGATTCGGCGACGCATTGGGCGAACCCCTATCTCAGGGTGGACGTTCCGGGTAGAGGGCGGAGAAAACACCTAAACATTGGTCTGGCCCTACGCGGCGCCCCGGGGGCGTGGCCGGCTACTTCTGTTGCGCGGGGTGGTCCATCTCCGCAAGGAGGTTCGCCGTCGCGAACGTTACCGCTTCGACCGCGGCCGCGAACGCTTCCTCATTCTTCTTCGCGGGCACGCGGTAGCCGCTCACTTTGCGGACGAACTGGAGCGCGGCGGCCTGCACTTCCTCGGGCGTGGCGGGCACTTCGTTGTTCCTGAGCTTCTTGATGCTGCGGCACATGAGGGAATTGTTGATTGCCGATTGCCGATTGTCGATTCGAGTCGCGCAGGGAAGAGGCGTGGCCTCAGTGGTGCGTGAGGCCCCGCACCCGCCGATGGCTCGGCGGGTACAGACCGACTCGCTGAGAGCGGTCTTTCGTTCTCACGGCTCACCGCCTTTCCTGCTCTCCCGGCACCGCACCGGCCGATGGCTCGGCGGGTACAGACCGGCTCGCCGAGAGCGGTCTTTCGTTCTCACCTCTCACCCTCTTTCCTTCTCACCACTCACCTTCTTTAAGTCTCTCCCGGTGCTACACTCGCGGCGCACTCGTTCGACCCCAGAACGTGCGAGGTGATTGCTATGTCGAACGCTCCGGTCACCGCCCGGCTCGCTGAGTTCTGCCGCACCATTCGCTACGACGACATCCCGTCCGATGCCGTCGAAGTCGCCCGCCAGTGCCTGCTTGATTGGCTGGGCGTCACCATTGCAGGCTCCAGCGAACCGCTCGCGGAGATGCTTCGCGCCGAAGTGTTGGACGAGGGCGGCAACGCCCAGGCCACGCTCATCGGCAGTGGCCACCAGGTGACGGCGAAGCAGGCCGCGCTCGTGAACGGCGCGGCCTCCCACGCCCTCGACTACGACGACGTGAACATCTCGATGAGCGGTCATCCGTCTGTGCCCATCTGGCCGGCCCTCCTCGCGCTCGCCGAGTGGCGCGGCGGCTCCGGCAAGGATGTGCTCGCGGCGTTCGCCGCCGGCTACGAGATGGAGTGCCGCATCGGGACGCTCGTCATGCCGAGCCACTACAGCACCGGCTTCCATTCAACCGGGACGCTCGGCACGTTTGGCGCCGCGGCGGGCTGCGCCCACCTGCTCGGGTTCGACCAGGACCAGTGGGAGCGCACGCTGGGCATTGCCGGAGCGCAGGCGGCGGGCCTGAAGTCCATGTTCGGGACGATGTGCAAGCCGCTGCACGCCGGCAAGGCAGCCGCGAACGGGCTGTTCGCCGCCCTCATGGCCGAACGCGGCTTCACCAGCAACCCGGAGGTGCTGGAAACGGCACAGGGCTTCGCCGCCACCCAGGCCACGTCCGCCAACACCGAGCGCGCGCTGGCCGGCCTCGGCGAGCACTTCGCCGTCCGCGACACGTTGTTCAAATACCATGCGGCCTGTTACGGCACCCACGAGACGATCGAGGGTGTCCTGCGCTTGAAGCAGGCCAACGGGCTCGCCGCGGGGGATCTCGCCGGCATCGACCTGGTGGTGCCGCAAGGGCACCTCGCGATGTGCAACATCCAGCAGCCTACGACCGGGCTCGAAGGCAAGTTCAGCCTGCGCTTCACCGCCGCCCTCGCGTTCGTCGACGGCGAAACGAGCGACGCCGCATTCACCGACGACCGCGTCCAGCAGCCGCGCCTCACCGCACTCCGCGACCGCGTAACCGTCACACCGCAAGACGGTGACTGGGACCGCGGCACCGGCGTCACGCTCCGCACGAGCGACGGCCGCAGCTTCAGCGAACACGTCAACCTCAACATCCCGGCCGCGGACGTGGCCCTGCAACGGCAACGGCTCGAGGCGAAGTTCCGTGGACTGGCTGCCGGGGTCATCGGTTCGGCCGCGGCAGAGCGCATCCTGCGCGAGGTCGAAGAGTTCGAACATCAGCCTTCCGTGGAGCACATCATGGAGGCGGCGGTGGCCGCTGCCGCGGGTGTCGCATGAGCGATGTGGTGAAGTGGCGCAAGGGAAACCAGTACGAAGCGTTCACGGTCGGGCAGGAGTTCACGCACCACTGGGGCAGGACGATTAACGAAGGCGACAACAGCCTTTTTTCGTCCCTGACGCTGAGCTATAACCCGCACTACTTCAACGCCGAATTCGCGAAGGCGCACGGCCACCCTGGCATCCAGGTCAACCCGCTGCTCGTCTTCCTCACCGTCTTCGGCCTGTCAGTGGAGGACCTGAGCGAAGCCGGCGGGCTGTTCCTTGGCGTCGAGGACCTGACCTACGGCCCTTCGGTCTATCCCGGCGACACCCTGACGGCGAAGAGCACCGTCACCGACAAGCGGGAATCCGACAGCCGCCCGGAATCCGGCATCGTCACCTGGCACACGCGCGGCTACAACCAGCGCGGCGAGCAGGTCATCGAATTCCACCGCACGAACTTCGTCGCGAAAGAGAGACCACCCCGATGAGTTACATGACCGAAGCCCGGCGAATGATCCAGGCGAGCGCGCGCGAGTTCGCGATGAAGGAAGTGCTCCCTGTCGCCAACCGGCTGGACCCCGTGAAGGGCGAGATCCCGATGGAACTGCGGGACAAGATGGCGGAGCTGGGCTACTTCGGCATCCGCATCCCGGAGGAGTACGGCGGGCTCGGGCTGGGCGTGTTCGAGTACGTGCTGGTGACCGAAGAGCTGGCCAGGGGCTGGATGAGCGTGGCCAGCATCATCGCCCGCGGCAACGGCTTCTTCGGGACGGAAGCGTTCTCGGAGGAGCAGCGGAAGACCTTCCTGACGCGCATGGCCGCGGGCGAGTTCCTGGGGGCTGCCGCGCTTTCCGAGCCCGATGCGGGCTCGGACCTGGGGAACGTTTCCTGCAAGGCCGAGCCCGACCCGGATGGCGGCCCCAACGACTACCTGCTCACCGGCACGAAGATGTGGTGCACCTTCGCGGATGGTTCTGATTACATCACCGTGCTCGCCCGCACCGAGCCGGTGACGGACATCAAGCACCGGCATCGCGGCACCGCCACGTTCTTCATCGAGAAGGAACGGGGCACGCTGCCGCCGGGCTGCACGGGCACGCCGGTCAACAAGATCGGCTACCACGGTTGGAAGACGTGGGAACTGCACTTCGACGGCTGCAAGGCGCTCAACCTGAGCGCCGGGGGCAGCCGGAGCGGATTCCAGGGCACGGTCTCGGGCCTGGAAGGCGCCCGCGCGCACACCGCCGCGCGCGCAATCGGCCTCGCCCGCGGCGCCATGGAGGACTCGATCCAGTACGCCAAACACCGCGTCCAGTTCGGCCGGCCCATCGGCGACTTCCAGGCCATCCGCTTCAAGATCGCCACCATGGCCGCGGAGATCGAAGCCGCCCGGCAGCTCACCTACTTCGTCTCCGAGGAGATCGATAGCCGCCGGCGCTGCGATAAGGAAGCCGGCATGGCCAAATGGTTCGCGAGCGAAATGGCGGAGCGCGTCACCAGCGAGGCGCTCCAGATCCACGGCGGTTACGGCTACACCACCGACCTGCCAATCGAACGCTACTGGCGAGACGCCCGGCTCACCAAGATTTTCGAGGGCACCTCCGAGATCCAGCTCCGCATCATCTCGGACCGGCTGCTGGAAGATTGACGAGCCGCGAGTCAGGGCCTTCGGCGCTCGTCCTGGGCGCCGGTTTCCAGGGCGTGTGTGCCGCGCTCGCGCTGGCCAGCCGCGGCTACGCGGTCGAGCTGGTGGACCAGGCTGACCGCTGCTTCACCCGGGCAAGCGGCCGGAACGAGGCGAAGATCCACCTGGGCTTCGTCTACGCGAATGACGACAGCTTTCGCACGGCGAGCCTGATGCTCGATGCCAGCCTGGCGTTCGCGCCTTCGCTTGAATCGTGGCTCGGCCGCGAGCTGGACTGGCCGGTAATGTCCTCCACGCCATTCATCTACGCCGTGATGCCCGATTCGCTGCTGTCTCTGGACCAGGTCTGTTCGTTCTACGCGCGGGTGCAGGCCGCGTACGAGGAGCGGCTTGGTGGCCGAACGTACCTGGGGAAAGCGCCACCAGCGGTGTGGCGGCCGATCGCGCGGCGCGACTGGCCCGCCTGGATCGCTTCGGACCAGATCTCCGGGCTGATCGAAACCGCCGAAGTCGCGATCGACCTGGAGAGGCTGCGCGCTCAACTCGAAGCCGCACTCGTGGCCTCACCGCGTATCGCCCGGCGCTTCGGCTCGCGCGTCGACGCGGTGGAGCGGATCGCCGGCGGCTTCCGCGTCTCAGGCTCGGCCCGGGACGGCGAGCGCTGGCAACGCGAGGCCGGCATCGTGGTGAATTGCCTCTGGGAAGGCCGGCTCCAGTTGGACAGGTCCATGGGGATCGAGCCGAGCCGGCAGTGGGTGTACCGGCTGAAGTACCGCGTGCTGGGCGAACTGCCCCCGGAGCTCGTGAATCTCCCCTCGCTCACCTTTGTGCTCGGGCCGTACGGCGACATCGCCACCTATTCTGGCGCCTCGACCTACCTCAGCTGGTACCCGACCTGCCTCCAGGGCTGGTCCGACGAACTGACTCCCCCGAAAGCCTGGGCTGCCGCCTGCGAGGGCCGCGCGGACCCGGCGACGGGCGCTGCAATCGCTCGCGAAACCCTGGCGGCGCTGGACCGGATCGTCCCAGGCGTCGCAGGTTCGACGGTCACGCACGTCGATGCCGGTGTCATCTGCTCTTGGGGTCATTCGCACGTCGACGTCGACGACCCGCTGAGTGAGCTGCACGAGCGTCACGCCATCGGCGTTGCCGCTCACGAGGGCTACTTCTCCATCGACACGGGGAAGTTCACCTGCGCGCCGTTGTTCGCCAGCCGCCTGCTCGACGCGCTCAAGGCATGACGGAGGTGGCGGCAGCCCCGCTCGTCACGCTCGCGATCCCGCTCTACCGGTCACTGCGTTTCCTCGACATCATCACGCAGAACATCCGCAACGCGGACTATCCGAACCTCGAAATCCTCGTCGGGGACCGCCACCTGGCCGATGACGCGGTTGAGCAACTCCGGGCGCGCTTCCCGGGCGATCGTCGCCTGCGGTTCATCACGGCCCGCGACGAGATTGGCTGGGTGGAGCACTACAACCTCTTGCTGGCTGAAGGCAGAGGCGAGTACTTCCTCTGGATGCCGCACGACGACTCGTACCCGCCCGGGTACATCGGCGCACTGGTCGCGAAGCTCGAAGCGGCGCCAGACTCCATCCTCGCCTTCGGCTGGTGCGACACAGTGGGAGCGGATGGCGCGCCCCGCCACGTCTGGCCGGGGCCGCCGTTCTCGCCGGCCGGTGACTGGCCGCCGCGCGTGGCGCTTCGCATGTTCTTCGGCTGGAACATCGGCGTCGCGATGCGCGGGGTGTTCCGGCGGTCGCGAGTTATCGACGCGCAGTTGTGGCTACCCCGGACGACCGCCGGCGCCTATGCCGACGTCCTCTGGCTGTTCGGCGTCGCGCTGCTGGGGCGATTCGAATTCGAACCGGCGACGCGCTGCCTCAAGCGGTTCTACCCGGGGAGCACGCACACCTACTGGTCAGCACCCAGGGCGGGCGAACTGCCCCGCGTGATGGGCGCGTACGTCGATGCCCTCGTCACCTCACGGCGGCAGCGTCTCGCGACGAAAGCGTGGCTGTGGACAGGCGCGGCCGCGAATCGCGCGGCGCTGCTCGTGAACTCACTGGCGCGGCGCACCGTCATCAGCGAGGACACCCTGCGAGACACGTTCCGATGGTTGCTGGGCGGCTGTGGAAAACGCCGGCAGCCCAATACGACCAAAGTGGCCGATTGACGATTCTGGTCTTACCAGACCAGACTGGCCCGATGAAGACGGTTGGGGTTTACGAGGCGAAGACGCACCTCGCCCGCTTGCTTGATGAGGTGGAAAAGGGCGAATGCATCACCATTACCCGGCACGGGAAGCCCGTGGCCGTGCTCAAGGCGCCGGAGCGAAGCCGCTATTCTCCTGAGGAGCTTCTCCAGAGATTCCGGCAGTTGCGAACAACCCAGCGCCCCCTTGGAATCCCGATCAAAGACCTGATCAACGAGGGCCGGAGATTCTGAAGTGGACAATCTGGTCTGACCAGACCAGACTGGTCTCATGAAGACTGTTGGCGTGTACGAAGCGAAGACGCATCTCGCTCGATTGCTCGACGAAGTTGAGTTGGGCGAATGCATCACCATTACCCGTCACGGGAAGCCCGTGGCCGTGCTCAAGGCGCCCGACGGCGAACTTGAGGCAGAACGGAAAGCAGCAATCGACGCACTCCTGGAATTCGGGCGCCAGCATCGCGGTGCGCTCAAGGGATTGAACGTCAAGGAACTCATAGAAGAGGGACGACGTTACTGAGATGCCCATCGTCGTGGATGCCTCAGTCGCGGTTTCGTGGTGCTTGCCTGACGAATCGAGCGACTACGCCAGACAGGTTCTCCTCGCTCTTCGCAATGGCGAAACTGGATCGGTCCCGCCCCTCTGGCCGGTTGAGGTAGTCAACGCGCTTGTTGTTGCGAAGCGCCGCGCAAGGATGTCCGAGAACGACATGGACCGTGCGATGGTATTGCTCGGCAGCATGGGCATCCGACCGGTGCACATGGACTTGTCAGAGACTCTGACGGAAGTGCGCCGATTGGCCGAAACGAACTCGCTTACCGCCTACGACGCCTCGTACGTCCACCTCGCGCTGCGCGAAGACGCGGCGCTCGCCACGCTCGACGAGCGGCTGCGCGCGGCCGCCCGCTCCGCCGGTTGCCGCGTCTTCGAACCCGCGGCCCCTTAACCCCCCACGCCGGCGAGCTTCTTTCGCTTCTGGGCCACGTAGTCCACGAGGATGTACTCACCGAGCTTGTCCGGCGTCGTATAGAACACGCGGCCCTTGTTAATCCGCGCCACCTGGTTCACGAACTCCTTCAGGTAGTAGTTCCGGTCCAGCATGAAGGTGTTGATCGTGATGTTTTTCTGGGTGCAACGCTTCACTTCCTTGAGCGTCTCACGGATGGTGATCGGGCTCGGCGGGTAGGCGAAGTAGCTGCGGCCCTTCTCCAGGTGCGCGGTCGGTTCGCCGTCGGAGATCATGATGATCTGGCGGGTGCCCTGCGTGTGCTTGGCCAGCAACTTCTGCGCGATCATCAGCGCGTGGTGCGTGTTCGTGCCGAGCACGGACTCGTCCCAGCGGACGTACGGGAGCTGGTCCGCCTGGAGTTCCCGCGCATAGGCGCTGAACCCGATGATGTAGAGGCTGTCCCGCTGGTACTGCGATGAGATGAGGTTGTTCAGCGCCATCGCGACCTTCTTGGCCGCCTGGAAACTGCCGCGCAGCGCCATCGACCAGCTCAGGTCGAGCATGATCACCGTCGCCGTCTGCGTGAGCAGTTCCGTACGCTCGACTTCGAAGTCGTCGGGCTTGAGCCGAATGGGCGTGCCCGGGCCTTCGCGCAGCATCGAGTTGAACATCGTCTTCTGGATGTCCAGGAAGAACGGGTCGCCGAACTCGTACTTCTTCGTCGAGTCGGTGCGTTCGCCGCCGGTGCCGGACTCGCGGATTTCGTGCTTGCCGAAGGAGTCCGACTTGAGTTGCTGGTAAATCTCGACGAGCGCGCGCTGTCCGATCTTGCGCGTGCCGCGCGGCGTGAGCTCGTACTGGTTGCCCTTCTTCCGGATGTAGCCCGCTTCCTCGAGGATTTCGAGAAACTGCTTGAGCTGGTCCAGCGTCTCGCGCGCTTCCTGGCCGAGGAGCTCCTCGAGCTTGTCGGCGTCGATGTCGTCGATCTCGCCGCCGTACTGCGTGCGTTCGAGCTGGCGCTCCAGCTCGTCGATCGACTGCATCTGGTCCATCAGTTGCATGGCCGACTGGAGGTCGATCTCCTCTTCGCCGCGGAAGGGGTACTGGTTCCGTAGGTCCCGCATGGGATAGAGGTATTCCAGGCTCTGGCCGAGCTCGTTCAGGGCCTGCTGGAGCTCGGGATCGCCAACCTTGTCGCCGAGGAGGTCCTGGAGCTGCTGGCGCATGTCGCCCGGCAGCGAATCCATCAGGGACTGCATCTGGCCCATCTGGTGCTGCATCTGCGCAATCAGCTCGTCCAGTGACTGTGGCGGGTTGTCGCCGAAGAGGTCGCCGTACTGCTGCATGAACTGGTCGAAGTCCGGCTCGTTGCCGGCCATCTTGTCCTGCAGCATCTTGTTCAGGTCTTTGACCATGTCCTTCATGCGCTGGAGGTCTTCCGGCGACATGTTGGCAATCTGGTTGTACATATCCTTGAAGAAGCTATCCATCATGGCCTTCTTCAGGGACTCAAGGAGCTCGTTGAACTTGGCCTGGGCCTCGGGGTCCATGAACTCGTACTGCTGGAGCTCCTTCATCTGGCCCGGGACATCCTCGGGCAGTTGCTCCAGGAACTGCTTCTTCTTGTTCGCGATGTTCCGCAACATCTCCGCGAACTCGGACGGCGTCTCGTTGCCGGCGCCTTGCTGCTGGCCACCCTGTTGCTGACCGCCGTCCTCGCCATCCTGTTGCTGGCCGGACTGCTGTTGGCCGCGCTGCTGGGAGCCCTGCTGACCTTGCTGTTGCTGACCCTGCCGGCCCTGCTGACCCTGCGGGGACTGCTGACCCTGCGGGGACTGCTGGCCCTGCGGCGATGGCTGGCCCTGTTGGCCTTGCGGGGACTGGTCACCCTGCGGGTTCTGCTGGCCGTTCGCCTCATCCAAGCGGCGGTCCAGCGTGTTGTTCTCCATCTGCACGATTTCGTCGAGCTGCCGCTTGAGGTCATCGAAAATCGAGGAGAGGTCAAACCGGTCGAGTTGCTGGCGGCGCTGCTGGCGAAGCTGCTGGAGGAGGTCGCGGAGGCCCTGCATGCGGTCGCCCTGGGGATTGCGCATGCCGCGCTGGAGCAGGTTCCGCAACGCATGCTGGAGGTCGCCGAAGTTCATCAGGTCATCGGTCAGGTTGTCCAGGATGTCGTTCGCTTCCAGCTCAGGGACATCCTGGGTCCCGTCCCACATCGAGTAGCGGTACTTCGACGGCATGCGGCCTCCACGCGCCGCGGCCGGCGGCGCTCTCGCCGTGAGCGTAGCCGAATTGGACTCGGTTGTCAGTCAGGGCTGAGCTGCCCGTCCGGGCAGGCTCGAAGGGTGACCGGGACTACGTCTTCGGCGCCGCGAGCACGGTCACAACCCGTTCCTCGGACCATGGCGCGGGCGATGCGCCGATGAGTGCGCGCACGCGCCAGCGCAATTCGCCCGGGGGCAGACCGCTCACCGCCTGATGACTGAAGGTCCCCACGACAATCGTCGAAACCACGGGCGCCCCGGCGCCGGCCGCGTACAGCTCGAAGAGATACCCGGTCGCGCCCGGGCAGGCCGACCAGCTGAAATCGACGGAGCCACCGTCGCCCGCGTTCACCGTGCTCCCGTCAATGGGCAGGCGAAGCGGCGTGACGCAGCCGAAGGACTGCGAGGTCGTCACGCTGCAGGTCAGGTCGGCATGCGGCGTGGCCCCCACCTCTGGCATGAACCATGCCGCTACGCCTTTGCTCGACTCCGCAATCCGGTGCGGGCTCTCGCCGGTGCGGCTGACAACCCACAGCTCCTTGTCGACCGATGTCGAAAGGACGATCCACTCTCCATCAGGCGACCAGGCGACCAGGCGGGTGCTGTCGTCGGGCCCTTTGCCTTCCGGCGGGAAGATCCGCACGTCGCCTTCCGCGTCAGCGCGCGAAACCACGCCATCTTCGTCGATCGCCAACCGCTCGCCCTTCGACGAGTAGTACTGGGGCGGTATCAGGAAGACCCGCGGCGCGTCCGCAATCGGCATGGTTTCGGACGCGCGGGTGCTGAAGTGGACGAGCTGCCAGCCCATAGCGCGCGACTCATTTGTCGCATAGGCGACTGAGTCCGCATCGATCCAGGTCACGGAGGTCACGCCGGCCCGGCTTTCGGCGCAGTACGGCTGGCCGCTGCGTTCGCCGCTCGAGGCCGAGACGCGTTCGATGCACCCACCCGTATTGATGTAGGCGATGACGCCGAGCGTCCCGGTCGCCACGCCATCCCCGGGCGTCGCCGTGCGCGAGCCGCCACCCGGAGAGCATGCCACCAGCGAAAGGGACAACGCGGCGAGGAATGCCGCGGCGGGGATGCGAACGAGAGAGCGGCAGTTCACGCTTCTACCGTACGTTCGCGCGATGCCCTGCCAAGCGGTCAGGTGGGCGAATCGGTGCGGCCTTTCGGGCCAACTGAGACCGCGCCCGGGCTTCCGCGCCTCCGCGGGGCGAAGGGCATCGGCCTGTTCGGCGAGCAGCCGCCCGTTCCGCGCGCCGATCGCCGGTTCTCAAATTCCACCCGCGAAAACCCCCGTCAAGCGTTCAGATCGCGGGCCAGCGCGCCGATGGTATTGACGATGGGCAAGGACGCAAACGCACTACTGGACCGGGTGGATGACCTGCCACCGCTGCCGGCCGTCGCCGCCAAGGTGATGGGCATGGCCGAAGACGATCGGACGAGCGCGATGGACCTCGCGCAGGTCCTCGCCACGGACCAGGCGCTCACGGCGAAGCTGATCCGCATCAGCAACTCCGCCTACTACGGGTTCGCACGCCGGATCAGCACGGTCCGCGAAGCGGTGGTCATGCTTGGCTTCAAGCAGGTCCGCCAGGTGTCCGTTGGCGCGAGCATGATGAACGCGTTCAAGCGCAACGGCTTCAATGACGGCTTCGACCTCGACCTCTTCTGGGGGCACAGCGTGGCCGTCGCGGTCGCATCCGAAGCGGTCGCGCGGAAGACGCTGGGGGCGAAGCCGGAAGACGCCTTCACGGCCGGCATCCTCCACGACATCGGCCGCCTCGTGCTCCGCCAGGTCATGCCCCAGGAGTTCGCCGAGGCGGTCGCGATCGCCCGCTCCGGTGAAATGCCGCTCCATGACGCCGAACTCGAGACCACCGGCTACCGCCACGACGAAATCGGGCAGGCACTCGGTGAGCGCTGGAAGTTCCCGGGCCACCTCGTGGATGCGGTGCGCTGCCACCATGACGACACGCTCCGCGCGGGCCAGGATGGCCTCGCCGGAGTGGTTGCCCAGGCAAACCACCTGATGCTGCATTACGGCCTCTTCTGCGGGTACGACCTGGACATCGGCGAAGTGGCCCCGTTGCCGCCGGACCTGGCCGAGGCCGAGGCCGCCTGCGGCGGCATCGACCGCGTGCTTGCGCGCGCGTTCAACTTCATTGAGAGCGCGAGCGGCACGCCGGACAACTGGTACGCCAAGGCGGGCTGACCCTCCCTTACCTGCCGGTTGACCCGCCGCCGCGGGCCGACCACCATTGGCCGATGGCGAGAGAACCCGCCGTCGCCGGGCGGAACCCCTGGCTGCTGCCGTTTTCGCTCGCGGTCGCGTGTCTCGCGGGGAGCCTCGTTGCCCTCGCCGTCGTCCTTTTCGACGCGATCTCCGACGGCGAAACGAACCAGCCCGGCGCGAGCGCCGAGGGCAACTCCCAGACCCCCACGACCGACGTTTCGCCCGGGCTGACGTACGCGGGCACGCTGCCAGCCGGCGCCGCCGGTCTTGGCATGCGGCCGGTAGCCGAGGGCAAGACGCCCGACATCGAGTTTGCCTCCATCGGACCGGCCGAAGACGAGGTGCCTGTCCGCTACCTCGTGCCTGTCGCCAGCCTCGGGGCGGGAGTGGACTCACTCACGTCGGAGCAGTTGCGTTCGCTCTTGCGTGGCGAAACCACGGACTGGAGCGCGGTCGGCGGCATCCGGGGCGCAGTCCACCCGGCGATGGTCGACTCACCGGCCACGAGAGCGATCGCGGAGTGGGTGTTCGCGGGGCAGCAGGGCGGTGGGTTCGCGAACGTCGCTGCCGCAACGAGCTACGACGCGCTCCGGGCATCAATGACGGTCGATTCCAGCATCGTCGCGATCGTCCCCATCGAAGAGCTGCGACCCAATATGGTTGCCATCGCCATCGACGGCATGGACATCGCCCGTGGGGTTGGTGACCCCGCGGCCTGGCCGCTCACCGAGCGCCTCGCGGTGATCGGAAGGACAGGCAAAGGCAAGTCGGCGCTGGAACCGGTCCGTTCGGCCGTCGCCGCCAAACTGCCGGCGATCACCCGCGTCGTCGCGACTGGAGACGTGCTCCAATCGCGTTGTTCACTCGCCGCCATCGAAGCCACTGGCGACTGGGCGGCGGCGCTGCGCGGGCCGGTGGCGGAGTACCTGGCGGGCGCCGATCTCGCGCTCAGCTCGCTGGACGGCAGCATCCAGGGCATCGGGGCGCCGTTCCTCTGCGTCGTCCAGGAGTACCCCAACCTCACCTCGCCGCCGGAAGTGATCGAAGCGCTGACGCTCGCAGGCATCGATGAGATGACCCTCGCCACCAACCACGCCTTCGACTGCGGTCTCGCCGCTTGCGGCGCGAAGGCCCTCCTCGAATCCCAGTCCCGGCTCAACGCCGCCGGGATCAAGACAGTCGGTGGCGGAAAGGACCTGGAGGATGCGCTCGCCCCCGCCGTCTTCGAGGTCAACGGCATCCGCATCGGGGTGCTGGGGTTCGACGACATCGCCGCGGAAGACCTCGAAGCCACCGATACCGAACCGGGCACCGCTCCCCTCGACGACAGTTACGCGAACGAACGCGCCGACCTCCCGCGCGAGCCGGCCTTCTACAAGCCCGCCAGCCTGCTCGGGCTCGAACGCTTCCAGCAGCGCATCCGTGACCTCAAGTCAAAGGTGGACGTAGTGATTGTCCAGGTCCAGAGCGGGACCGAGGACACCCACGCGCCGAGCCCGCGCAGCATCAAGGCGCTGCGCGCCGCGGCCGATGCCGGCGCCGACCTCGTGGTCGGTAACCAGGCGCACTGGGTCCAGGCCATAGAGGTGCGCAACGACCGGTTCGTCGCCTATGCCCTCGGGAACTTCATCTTTGACCAGACACACACGCCCGAACACACCCAGGGCTACCTGCTCGAAGCGACCTTCCACGATAAGCGGCTGGCAACCGTGCGCATGGTGCCCTACCAGATCGAAAACAAGTACAAGCCGGCGTTTGTCACCGGCGCGACGAGGGCCAAAGTGCTCGGCGACGTCATCGACGCTTCCGGAGACCTGCCGGCGCCATAAACCACTCCGGGCAACGGAAAGGCCGGCATCTCGCGACGCCGGCCTCTCGGGTTGGTGGTCTCGGGATCCTAGGCGGAACGCCCGGACCAGGTCGGGTCCTTCTGGTCGAAGTAGGCGTCAGTGCCGAGCAGGTGCGCGGTCACGAATGGAGCCACTTCGGCGGGCTTGTAGTAGTTCCAGACGAGTGTCGAGGTGACACCCATCAGTGTGTAGGGGATGCCGGCGCCGTAGGCCTTCACCAGCTCGCGGTTGATCTCCTTGTTGCCGTCCTGCCGCTTGGCCAGGTCGAACTCGGTGACGAGCTGGTTGGTGAGCGTGTCCACCTTGTCGATCTTCACCCCGAACTGCTGGAACTGCGGCTGGGCCGAGTTGTAGCTCAGGTAGTTCAACAGGGTCGGTTCCGGGTCCGTGATGTCCGTGATCCAGCCGTACCAGATGTTGTTGGCGCCGTTGCCGTACTGCTGCTTCACGATCTTGGTCGTGATTGTCGAGTATGGCTCGATCTTCGCCGTGAACGTGTTGCCGAGGACCTTCTTCAGCTGGTTCGTGATCAGCGCCGAACCACCCGAGTACAGTCCCTCCCAGATGTCCGGGATGTCGACGATGATTTCGCCGAGGGCCGGGCCGCCGCCCGCGTCCCACATCTTCTTCGCTTCGGCCTCTTCCTTCGCCCGGTCTTCGAGGTAGCCGGGGAAGGTGATCAGTTCCTTCTCGGCGATGCCGAAGGCGGCCTGCGTCGGCGGGATGTTGCTGGAGAGCGCCGCCTTGCCCTGGAGCAGCGAGTTGATCAGCGAACGCCGGTCGAACGCGCGGAAGATGGCGCCGATCAGGTTCGGGTCGTTCCACGGCTTGGAACCACCGTAGTAGGTACCGGCCTGCGGGTTCGCCGAGAACGCCTTCAGTTCGGTGATCTTCCCGGCCAGGCGCTTGTTCAGGTCATCCAGCACGGCGTTCTGCGTCGGCGCGAAGGCGTCGACCTGCTTCTGCTCGAAGGCGGCCTGCTGGGCGGCCTGGTCCGTGAACAGCGGCACGTACTTGATGCCATCCCAGTTCACCTGGGTGTAGAACTTCTCGTTCCGCGTGAAGGTCAGCTTGCCCTCGGCGGCGAACTCGGTGAGCTGGAACGCGCCCGTCCCGATGATCTTGTCCGCGGACAGGTTCGCGTAGTCCTTCTCAAACGCCTTGATCGCTTCCGGCGCCTGCACCTTCGTGTACGTGCCTGCCAGCACGTTCAGGAAGAATGGGTCCGGCTTCGCGGTCGTTACCTTCACCGTCTTGGCATCGACCACTTCAACCTTGTCGACCGTCTGGAACGAGGCCTTGCGGTAGAAGTTCGGGTCGTCGACGCCGTCGCCGGTTTTGCCGTTCTTGTTGCGCAGGATGAACTGGGCAATGTCGTCGGCGACTACCGCGCGGCCGTTTACCGGCGGCTTGTTGTGCCAGAACACGTTGGGCCGGACGGAGAAGACGAACGTCTGCTTGTCCGGCTGCTCGACTTTCTCGGCCAGCGCGCCCGCGATCTTGCCGTCCTTGTAGCTCTGCCACTGCATGACGCCAAGGTTGGTGTAGCCGAACAGCACCGCGATCGGGCTGAAGCGGCTGCGGTCGATGTCGAAGGTGTCGAACGTATTGTTGGCACTGATGAAGTGCGCCGTCCCGCCCTTCTGTTTGGCGACTGCCGATGCCGACGCTGCGGCCGTCGGGCTGCCACCCGAGGCTGTGGTCGGAGCGGCAGTCGGGCTGCCGCCACTGTCGTCATCGTCATCGTCGCCGCAGCCGACCAGGCCGAGTGCGGCGGCCCCCAGGCCAGCGGTGGCCGTCCCGCCAATCAGGCGGCGACGGGTCATCCGTGACTTTCGGAACCAATAGTTGTCCAAATCGGGCATGTTTCCCCCTCGTTCTATCGCCACCTCTATTGGAGCTATAGGTGTGGCTGCCGCGGAGTATACGCGCGAGGGGCCCACTGTGGATGGGGCCAATCGTGGCCCGTTATTCAATTCCCAGTAACCCCGGCGTTAAATCCTGGACGATTCAGTTATGTCTCTATGAGCCGCCGGATGCGCTCCGTATGCCAGGCCGCGCCCGCCAGCATCGGCGCGGCGAGATTCTGGTACGCCGGCCCGGCGTGCGAGTGGTCCCAATCCCTCAGCGCGCGCAGATACAGCGCCGCCAACTCCAGGTGAGCCTTCGCCTCCCCGGTGCGGCCGGCGAGCGCGGCATTCCAGGCCTGTACGCGTTCGGCGAGGTGGTTCACCACCGCCAGTTGCACGGCGAGGTCCTCCCGCAACTCGCGGCCCAACCCGCCGGGCACGATCGGCAGGTCAGCGACCGAAGCGTTGATGCGCGCGGCCGCCCGGCCGATCTGCTCCGCCTTCGCGGCGAGGGCCTCTCGCGGCCGGTCGGAGAAGTCCAGCACGTCATGGCGTGGGATGCGCTCCAGCTCGCCGAGATCGAGCACGTCGCGGTATCCGGCGTCCAGTTCGCGGTACAGCCGTTCCATGCGCGCGCCGTCGGATGCATAGGCGGCGGCACAGAAGTCACGGAGGCCGGCATCGGCATCGGCGCCGCCATCCCACGCGCACCGGGCGAACCACCACGCGTGCCAGGCCGGGCCGACCCATGGCCGGGGCGTGACTGCCAGGTCGCCGAAGTCGCGCACCCCGGCTCGCCGGTAGGCCGCCGCGTCGGCCGGCAGCACCGCCAGGTTGGGAGGGTCCATCCACTTGTAGAGGACGGCGTCGCTGTAGTACTCGAACACAGCCAGGGCGCCGTCCCGGCCTTCGAACGTGCGCGCGAGGCCCTCGAGCTCCCGGAAGTGGCCTTCGCGGTTGCGGGCGCAGCCGGGGTCATCAATCGCGAACGCGTAGTTGCGGTTTCGCGGCGCGTAAAGGGCGGTCACGTTAGCCGCGGGACGGACCGTTTGCGGCGGCGCGATCGTGTCGTGGTAGGCGAGGTGCGCGATAACAGCACCGGGCGAAATCACGGCCAGCTCTTCGGCAAGCACATTCGTCGCCAGCAGTGCCCTGGTCGAAGGGTCAGTGCGCAGCCTTCGCACGAACACCAACCGCCGCCGAGGATGTCATCCGCCCAGAGGTGATACACGTGCGCGCCGGAGAAGCGGCGGAAGAACTCGCGCGCCCGCGCCGCCTCGGCGATCGCCCGGGCGCTCGTGGGGCAGAGGTTGTAGCGGGCGTCTCGTTGGCCGTCTCGCATCGGGAACCAGTCCGGGTGCCCGCGAACAGGTCCTCCGAGCCAACGCCAGCAGGTGGCGGTGCCCGCCGAACTGGAGGGTGATGCCGCGCTTCGCCGCCTCGGCAACGATCGCCGGGCCGTCGGCATCCCAACGCTCGAACATCCAGCCCTTGCCGTCCGCGGCGATGCCTTCGAGGGTGGCAGGCCGTGCCGCGCTGCCGCGGTCCAGCACGCTCGGCGGCGTGTCGTGAAAGAACACGCTGTTCAAGCGGTTTCGGCTCGCGAATTCCATCCACTCCGGCCATGCATCGTGGAGCGCGTCGTTCCCAAGGATGAGGGTGCGCGTCGGGAACAACGGCTCCTCCCGCTGCCTGCCCTCGCCCAGGGAGCGGCTGGCGATCCAGCGCGTCCCTTCACTGCCGGGCCGGACCCAGCGGTACCCCAGGTGTTCGAGCAGCGCGTAGACGCCGTTGAGCACGCCGCGTGGGTTGCCACCCGCGATCGCAATCTCCTCCGGAGAAGCGCGGAGTTCGAAACCGTCGCCTGCCACTTCTCCGGGGGCCACGCGAAACGTGACGCCGCAGCGGGCGCCGGGCCCAGGGCGAAGGTGCGCGCGCAGTTCTGCCGCGGCGTGCTCCAGCACTGGATCGCCCGCGTCATACGTGAGGCTGCCGGGAGAAATCTGTTCGAGGGAAATGGTCACGCGCAGATAGTACGGCCGCTTCCTTCAGGAGGCTTGTGATTCGACGAGCCGGCCAACAAGGTTGCGGACGAAGGCTTGCTGCGGCGGGCTCAAATCTTTGAAGCGCAGGTGCAGCACGGTCTGGTCGCCGCTGTCATGGCTGTTCACCACGTCGCACAGCAGCCGGGCCGCGTAGCCGTTCGCCTGCAGGCCGACTTCCACCTGGCTGCCGCCTGGCCGCGCATCCACCGCGACCGCGGCGCCGCCCGCCGAAATGTCGATCAGACGGCCGGTCTGGCGGGAGGTGCCCAGCACCGAGCGCACCTCAACGTTCAGCTCGAAGTTGAACCGCTGGTCCCGGCGGAGGTCGATCGGCTTAAGAGCGGACACCGTCCGGAACGCGACGGCCGAATCCTTGCAGGCGACGAAGCTCACGTTGCAGATGCTTCGAGACCCCGGCGCGCCCCAGATCACCGAGTAGGCCGTCGCGGGGTCCCAGGTCCGGGGCCCGTCGGCTATTCGGACCGCCATCGTGCCATCGCGAAAGGCGATCAGCTCCCCCTGGAACTGGCGAGGGTTCGCTGTGCGTTGGACGAGCACGACAGGCGTGCCGGGCGGAGGGACCGCGCTCATAGGCTGGTTATCGGCAGGGCGCGCCCGGCGGCGCAGCCCGGATGCGTCATTCCGGAAACATGGCGAAGATAGAAGCCACTGTGAAACCAACGGCCCCAAGGCTCGCCATGATGCGCCGCGAGGACATGGCGGAGGTGATGGCCGTGGAACGCGCCGCCTATTCCTCCGGCTGGCCCGCCACGGCCTTCGAACGTGAGCTGACCCAGAACGCGATGGCGCGCTACCTCGTCTTGCGGAAGCCCCGCGAGGATGCGATCGCGGGCTTCGCCGGGCTCTGGCTAATGGTCGACGAAGCCCACGTGGTGACGGTCGCCGTGGTCCCGGAGGAGCGCCGCCACGGCTACGGGCGCGCCCTGGTCCACGGCCTCCTGCACGTCGCGATCCAGCACGAGATGAGCTCCGCCACGCTCGAAGTGCGCGCATCCAACGAGGCAGCGCGCGCGCTCTACCGCGGTTACGGGTTTTACGAAGTTGGGGAACGCAAGCGCTATTACTCGGACAACCGCGAGGACGCGATCATCATGACGACCGAGGACATCCGCGGCGCGGCCTATTCGGCACGCCTGGCGCAGTTGGGCACCGAACTCGACGAGCGGTTTCCCGGAATCAACCTGGTCCCCGGGGGCCTCGAAACGCTAGGAAAGTGACCCGGAAAGGGCCTTGAGCACCGTCTCGGCGCGCTCGAGCCGCGCCCGGATGCCCCACGGCCCATGGATGTTGAGGGTCATGTTCTCCGCCTGACCGCGCACGCCAGGAAGGCGGCCGCGCTTGCCGGCGGCCTGGTAGTACCGCTCCAGTTCCACCGAACCCTCGCCGTACACCGCCCGAAGCACTTCCACCGTGCGGTCATCCCACTGGTTGTAGTCGAACGGGTTGGGGCCGCTCCCGCGCAACCGTCCAATCCGGTCGATCTGGTCCTGGATGCGCGCGCGAGCCTGCTCGGGGTTGGAGACGCTGGTCATGGGCGGAAGTGTACAGACTGAGCGGGAAACGGAGAATGTCCGGTAGCTCTGGCCACTTAGCCGGCGGTTCGCTGTTGTGAACGCAAAGGACGCAAAGAACGCAGAGGACGCCAAGATCGGGAGGGGCTCCGAACCTTCGCCCTATGGCCTTCCTCAATCCACTGCGCAAGGCCAGGCGACCATCTTGGTGCTCTTTGCGTTCTTTGCGTCCTTTGCGTTGATCTCGTTGTCTCCGCAAGTCAGGCCGCGCGGGACTTCAGCTCGAAGGCGATGTCGCCGAGGCTGAGCAGCGCGCCCACCATCTCACCGCGCTGGCCGCGCATCGCGCGCTCCGCGTCACCGAGGAAAGCGCGCACCTGCTCCGGGCCTTCGTTGGCGTAAAAGCTGGCCGGCCGGAGGACACCGAGGCTGTTGCTGCAGAGCACCGTGCCGCGCTCATCGCGGGCGGCCAGCGCCAGCGCGACGTGGTCGATCCCGTAGGGCCGGCGCATCTCGCCCATCGCCGCGCGCACCCAGTCGATCACATCGTCCACCAGCGCGTCTTTCGCTTCGGCGCCGTATCCCGGGATGTCCCAGGACGCCTCGCGCACACCCACGCCGTTCCGGATGAGGTGCTCGACCTTTCGATGCGTTGAGAACCGGGAGAACAGGGCCATCCCTTGAAGAGTCGACCGGAGCGCGCACCGCCTTGGTTGCAATTGGGGGGATAGCCGCACAGGCAGTGGCCCTGCTCCGCCGCAAACCGTACACTCGCCGGCGGTGGATAACGATTACAACGTCGATCTCGCGGAGATCGCATCAACGATCCGCAGTCACGAAGTCGTGGTACTCCGGTTCGTGACCGTCGGTCAGCGCCTTCTGCTCGACTTCCGCTGCAGCGACATCGATGGCCCCGCCGTCCGGCTGGTGAACCCGGTGAAGAGCGTGCAGGAACGGTACGCGAATCTGCGCAAGATTCGCCCGCGCTTCCGCGACCCGGAGAAGATCGTGATGGTCTACTGGCCCCGGTTCACGCGTTCGCTCGGCGATACCGAGGCATGGCGCGAGGTAAACCAGCGGCTCGTCGACAGTGGCCACCCGGAGAGCGTGCGCGAGGCGGAGCAGGCGCTCGCGGAGCTGGTCCGACTCGAGAACGAACACCAGAAAGCAGCGGTCCTCGGCGCGGACGGGTTCAAAACGCTCTGGAGCCGCTCCCCCACCCCGCGGTAACCCGCTGGAACGCTCGGAGTTCCGAAGACTGGTACGTGAGGCGGTGGCGCTGCTGCCGCCGGACCTCGTGCGCACCGTCCACAACGTCGACATCGTGATCGAACGGCGGCCAACCGCCAGGGACAGGAAGCTCGCCGGCATCGGGCCGGGAAGCCTCCTGCTCGGCCTTTACCACGGCATCCCGCTGACGAAGCGGGGAGAATTTTACAATCTCGTCGCCCCCGACAAGATCAGCATCTACCAGGAACACATCGAAGCGGTTTGCGAGAGCGACGACGAGGTTCGCGAACAGGTCCGCAAGACGGTTTTGCACGAATTGGGACACTACTTCGGCATCGACGACGACCGTTTACACGAGCTCGGCATGGGCTAGAGAGAGCGTCAACTCGGGCTAACCTCGGATTGACCCTCGCCGAAAACTTCGCCTACGGTGAGTCGATATGGCGAGCGGTGGGTACGCTGGACGGCGTGGTGGATACCGTGAGGTGCGTGGGACGCCGTTAGCAACCGGCAGTCAGCGCGGCCTTTACGCGTTCGCGATCATCACCTTCTTTTTGGCCAGTGCATACACCGGCATCGCCCTGCTTTCCCATGTCACGCCCGCGCTTTTCCCCGGCCGCTCGCTGAAGAACGTCGGAGTCATCGCGGCGCTGGACAAGGTGGTCAGCGTCCCTGAAGCCTCGGCCAACGGCAGCTTCACCGACCCGATCCATATCCTCATCCTGGGCGTCGACATCAGCGGCGGCAACAACACGGACGTCGTCATGGTCTCCTCGACCGACCCCGTGACGAAGAAGACGACGCTTCTCAGCTTCCCGCGCGACATGCTGATCGACATCCACCCCAAGAGCGGCCACCCGTATGAGGCCCGGATCAACACCTCCTATGAGGTCGGCGTCCAATCGGGAGGCGGGACCTCGGCGGCGGGCATGGCCCAGGTTGTGCGCGACCTGAAAGAGAACTTCAACATCACGATCGACTACTCCGTGATCCTCGACTTCAAGGGTGTCGAGGGGCTGGTGGACGCCATCGGCGGGATTACGGTCGACATCCCGCCGGAACTGGCCGTGGACACGTGGCTCTATTCGGACGACAACCAGCACGCCCAATACGTGGCGTTCCCGCCGGGCGTCACGCAACTCGATGGCTACCACGCCGTGGCCTTCGGGCGTCACCGCGAACAGGACAGCGACCTCGTGCGCGTGAAACGGCAGCAGTTGGTGGTGAAAGCCGCGCTCGAAAAGTCGTTCTCAGCCGGGATCATCGCGAGGAACCCCTTCGAGCTCTGGGATGCCTACAGCAACCTCGCGGAGACCGACATCCCGCCGTCGCAACTGGGGCCCCTCGCTGACTTGCTGAGAAAGACGAATGGGTCGATGCAGAGCTTCTCGCTCGGCGATCCGGTGGACGGAGTCCCCACGATGATCCCGTACACCACGGACGGCGGCGCCGCGGTCCTCAAGTGGGTGCCGGAGAACGTGCAGTACTGGCTCGCGCGCGCCTTCCCGGTCACGCGTTACGCCGACGCCGCCGTCGAAATCGAGAACGCGTACGGCAACGCCTCGCTCGGCGCCTCGCGCACGGCCGCCCTTGGCCGGTTCCTCGTCTATTCGAAGGGTTTGCCGGTGGTGTTCTACGGGAGCGACCTGCCCGCGCAGCCGCAGACCACGGTGGTTGTCAGCCGCGCATCCCATCGCAAGGCGGGCGAAGACATCGCAAGCTGGCTCAACCTCCCGAAGAACCGTGTCATCAACCAGTTCGTCCCGGACGACGACACGGCGACGCCCGACATCATGATCGTGGTCGGCCAGGACTTCACCATCCCCGGTTCGAACTAAGCCCCCTGTACCCTGGCGGCCGGACGGACATTGACCCTGAGTGATTCGCGCCAGTAGGTTGACACCCGTGGCGACACGGATCGAAGAGTCGACCGTAACGGTGCCGGTATCCCGGTCCGCGCCGCGCCCCCGGGCCGCCGCCCGCAAGAACTTCACCCGCTCCCAGCGCATCCTCTTCGTGTTCGCGCTCTTCACCTTCGGGCTGGCTTCGATCTATTCAAGTGTCGCCTTGCTCGCGCGCGTCACCCCGGCCCTCTTCCCGGGTAAGGACCTCACAAACCTCGGGATCATCCGGCCGCTCGCCTCCCTCGATAACCCGTTCGTTACGATCAAGCCACCGAGCGACGCCAGCGTCTTCAACAAGCGCATCAACCTCCTCATCCTCGGCGTGGACAAGCGGCCGAACTTCCAGTTCGAAGACAACGCCAACAGCGGCTACCTCACCGACACCATCATGGTCGCCACCATCGACCCGGTGGGTAAGGCCACAAGCGTCCTGAGCTTCCCGCGGGACATGGAAGTCGAGATCCACACCAAGGAATTCACGTACGAGGACCGGATCAACACGTCCTTCGGCGTGGGCGTGCGCAACGGCAAGAGCATCGGCTCCGGCATCGACCAGATGAAGCTGGACATGAAGGAGAACTTCGGGATCGACATCGACTACTACGTGATCCTCGACTTCAAGGGCGTGGAGAAGCTGATCGACGCCCTCGGCGGGATCGAAGTCGACATCCCGTACGACCTCTCCGTGCCCGAGTGGTTCTACAGCGACGACGACATCAACGGCGTCTGGGTGAGCTTCCCTTCCGGAGTGAACAAGCTCGATGGCTACCACGCCGTGGCCTTTGGGCGGCACCGGGAGTACGACAGCGACCTGAAGCGCGTGAAGCGCCAGCAACTGGTCCTCAAGACCGCGCTCCAGAAGGTCCTCTCGACGGCGCTGCTCAACAACCCCTTTGACCTGTGGGATGCGTATGCGAGCACGGTGAAGACGGACATCCCGCGCTCGAAGTTCCCCGGTTACGCGGCCTTGCTCAAGGACACGAACGGCCGCATGAACACCTTCTCGCTCGGTGACCCGGTGAACGACGTGCCGACGGTGGTGGGCTATACGACGCCCGGCGGAGCCGCCGTCCTCCAGTGGAACGCGGAGAACGTCCAGTACTGGCTCAGCCAGGTGTTCACCAAGAGCCAGTACAGCGCCTCGGCCGTCGAGATCCAGGACGGCTACGGCGAAGACGGCGCCGTGCGCGCGGCCGCCCTCGGCAGGTATTTGGCCTACAGCAAGGGCCTGCCAACCGTGTACTTCGGCCCGGACCAGGCGGCCCAACCACACACCACCATCACCCTCTACGGCGACGACAAGCGCTCCCTCGCCGAGGACATCGCGAAGTGGATGGGCATCCCCAACAGCGAAATCATCTCCTTGCCCAAGGACGACTCCAGCCTCCCCGATGTGGTCATCGTCATCGGGAAGGATTTCCGGCTGCCCGGCGGGTAGTCTTTCCCCTTAGCGGGGGGCCGAGAACGTGCCCTTGATGTGGACCTTGTAGGTCTTCACGCCCCCAGGCTCGATGCCTTCGACTTGCTTGCAATCGAACTCGCCCTTGAGTTCCTTGTCCCCATCCGTGACCTTCACGGAGCAGTCGCTCCCCCAGCCACCCCCGCTCGCCAGCTCCTTGGTCGTCACCGCGAAGCCGCCGGGCTCTTCCTTTTCAGAACCGTTCGCGGAGATCTGGACGGAACCGTCGTTCGTCGCGAAGGTCAGCAACGCGAAGCCATCCAACGCCAGCCCGTTGCCATCAAGGTCGAGCTTGAAGTCCTTCCCACCCGAGACCTCGATGTGCGCCTTGGCCTTCTCGAAGTTGGCATCCTTGATCTTCGGGATGTCGACCGAGTTCTTGGACGAACTGCTGGAGCCGTTCGAAGAAGACGAAGTCGAGCCCGAGTCGTCGTCGCCGTTGCTGGAGTCGTCGTCGTCACCCCCACATGCGGACACGAACAGAAGTACCGGAAGGACGGCCAGAGCTAAGTAACGAAATGAAATCACTGCGGAGAACCTCGCTGCTGTCCCGCGCGGCAGGTGGTCCCGCGCCCGAGCGCCTGCAAAGTACCACTCGCTGTCAACTGTCCCGCTAACGAGTCAGCCTGGCGCGGCTCCCGCGGCCCAGGCCATCCTCGTCAGCGGACTTCAGTCCTGGACCTTCACCGTCGTCATCGAACTTCCCATCGGCCCGCTGACCCAGCCACCGAGGTAGGCCGCGAACTTGCCCGCCGGCCCGCCCGCGACCACAAACGCGATGTCCGCCGGGTCCCGGAACTTGGGCACCAGCGTTTCGAGACCGATGCGTTGTGCCTGGGCGGGCGTGATGCCCTCCGCGCAGAACTCGTCGCGGACCAGTTCGTGCGCGGGGCGCGCCGTCACTTCCTGGATGCGCGCGCGGACCTGGTCCTTCGTCCAGCCGTCCTTCGCGAAGGTGTCGACATGTTCCGGCGGCACGACGACTACGATCTCTCCATGGCCGTGCTGCTTCGGGTGCCCGGCGGCAGCCAACGCGAGCCCGTAACTCGTGGCCAGGCTCTTCGCGTCGCGCGAGAGCTGGTCGATGATGCCGTTCGGCGCGCCGCCGGCGTACACCGTGACGGTGCTGTCCTCGCGGAGGAAGCCACGCTCAACGTGGAGCGGTTCCCAGTTGCTCTTCTCTTCGAATTCCGCGAAGCAGAACGTGTACTTGCCCGGCTGGCCGAGCGCCGCGCGGTCGACTTCGCCCGGGCGGCCACCACCGACGTTGCGGACGATGAGCTGCACCGCCCGGCCGATGGTGGCGTTGGCCCGGTTGCCCTGGCCGAGGACGTTGAACCGGTAGTTCATGCCAATGCGGTCCCGGATCGGGCCGTTCACGATGATCACGGGAGTCGGAAAGTGGGTCGTTGCCAGGACACCATGCATGTTGAATTGCTCGGTTGTGACGGCCTCGACGGCCGCGAGGACAACCGGCATGTACTCGGGCTTGCAGCCCGCCATGACCGCGTTGATGGCCACCTTCTCCACGGTGAGCGGCGCCATGTTCGGCGGGACCGTCCCGACGATCTCCTGCGGGTCTCGCTTCGTCCCCGCGAGCATGCGCACCACGCGCTCGGGCGTCGGCGGGATAACCGGAAGGCCATCGGTCAGGCCCTGGTCGAACATGAACTCGAAGATGTCGTCTGACTCGCCGACCTCGATGCGGCGGGCGCGAATTGGGCTGCCCTCCATCTCGGCTTCGAGCCGTTCCGCGATGCCCGGCTCCACGGATTTCGAGCCGCAGCCGGGCCGCATCTCCGGATACCTCCCCCAATCCACCAGCGGCGCAGGCGAGAGTGTGAGGGTGATGAGGCGCTGGAAGAGCGCCTGCCAATCCGCCCTGCCGAAGCCGATGAACCGCTCAAGCTCATTGCCCTCGCCATCCGCAAGGATGACGGTTGGCACGGTATCGAGGTCATACCGGTAGGACACGTGCAGCCGTGAGTCGTCCAGCATGGGGGCGGTCAGCCCGAACTCTTCGGCCAGGCGCGCGTTGCCGGCCGCCTCCTGCCCGACACACCAGACGTCGACGGCTTCTCCGAACGCTTCCGAAGCCGCCTGGATCAAGGGCATGGAGAGGACGCAGGTGGGGCAATCCTCCTTCACGAAGCACAGGAGCGCGGTCCGCCCTGTAGGGAACGCGCGCTCGGCGCCGTCGAGGCCGGTGAGGGAAAAGGCTGGCAGGCTCATGCCCGCGATTCTAGGCGACTCACCGGGTGGGCGTGGGCGTCACTCGCCCCCAAGGACCGAGAACAGCTCAGTTAGGGGCAGAGCGAAGTCCGCCAGGCAGTCGGCCGTGAGCACGTCCACCGCGCGGCCTTTCTTCGTCCGGCCTTCGAACAGTTCGGCGGTCCGCTGCTCCGGATCGATCAGCCAGCAGGTTTCCACGCCGGTGGAGCGCAGAAACTCGCACTTCCGCCGCAACTCGGCGAGCGACTGGCCCGGCGAGAGGATCTCAACGGCGAGCGTCGGCGGAGCCTGGTTGCCTGCAGGGACTCCGGCCTTCCAGAAGGAAACGTCCGGTAGTCGATAGTTCGGGAGTTCTCCGAGCTTCGCGCGTGCTTCGACGCCCGCGCGGCCCTTCTTGCCCCGAAGCCACAGCCGAATATGGTACCCAACTTCGAGCGCGATCTGAGCATGTTCTTCGTTCGGCATAGGCTTCTGGACCACCATCCCGTCGATGTATTCCAGGTACGGCTTCTCTTCCGGCAGTTGGAGGTATTGTTCTGGCGTCATACGCACGCCGTGGTACCTCGACTGCCACTTCGGGCGCGTCGGTGGCTTCACGTTCGGTGGCGAAGGCTGGCGGATGGCCATGGCCGAAAGTATACAGCCGCGCCGGGCCTCGATTCCGATCCGTCCGCCTGTCAACTCAATTGTTGACCTTGTCGCTCGACTTTCTCCGGCAAACGCCGTACGCTGAATCTCCCCGTCACCAGTTCGAATTCCATGGAGGTTTCCGCATGACCGACATTGCCGCTCGTGGCTATGCCAATCCTTCCGTCCTCGTCTCCACCGATTGGGTCGCGGGACACAAGAACGACGCCAACATCCGCATCATCGAATCGAACGAAGACCAGCTCCTTTACCCGTCGGGCCACATTCCCGGCGCCGTGCAGGTGGACTGGGCCGCCGACCTCAACGACCAGCTCCGCCGCGACTACCTGGACAAAGCAGGCTTCGAAAAGCTGGCCAGCAAGATCGGCATCACCCGCGACACGACCGTTGTCTTCTACGGCGACAAGAACAACTGGTGGGCCACCTACGCCTTCTGGGTGTTCCAGCTCTTCGGACACACCAACGCGAAAGTCATGGACGGCGGACGGCTGAAGTGGGAGAAGGAAGGCCGCGAGCTCACCCGCGATGTCCCGTCCTACCCGGCGACGAACTACACCGCGCCGGAACGCGACGATTCGAAGATCCGCATCTTCCGCGACGAAGTGCTCAAGAAGCTCGGCGGCGTTACGAAGCTCGTCGATGTGCGCAGCCCGCAGGAATACTCCGGCGAGCGCACGCATATGCCCGAATACCCGCAGGAGGGCGTCCTCCGCGGCGGCCACATCCCGGGCGCGAAGAGCGTGCCGTGGGCGCGCGCCGCCAACCCGGAAGACGGCACGTTCAAGTCCGCGGACGAACTGAAGGCGATCTACGAGCAGGAGCAGGGCCTCAAGTCCGGCGACCCGGTCATCGCCTACTGCCGCATCGGTGAGCGCAGCTCGCACACCTGGTTCGTGCTCACGCATCTCCTCGGCTACCCCAACGTCCGCAACTACGACGGTTCGTGGACCGAGTGGGGCAACAGCGTCGGCGTCCCGGTCGAGAATGTTTTAACCGGCCCGTCTGCGATTCCTGAGGGCCCGCATAAGCGGGGGCCGTCGGCGTTTTCGGGCAGCTGCCCGCCGGCCAGCAGGACGCCAGCGACTGCTTTGGCTATCTCCAGCCGCCGCGAGGCGGGTGTAGAACTGAAATCGACGTCGACCACCCAGAGCCTGTCCTTCGCCGAAACGACCAGCGCCCGCTCTTTCGCCCAGCTTGCCGAATCTCCGAGCCCTTCGACCTGTTCGCCGCCGCGCGAAGCGAACTTCGTCACCACGGAGAACAACGGCACCTGGGCTGCCATCGCCGGCATGCGCGTGATCGTGAGATGGTTCCCGCGTCCGTCTTCGAACTGCTCGATGAAGAGGCCCTTCGGCCCGGTATCACGCCCGCCGTCCGTGACGGCCCGCAGCGAGAGGCCGGTAGCCAGGTTGAGGGCCGCCGCATCGATGTTCAGCGGGCCGAACGCCATGGCGAGCCGCGGCAGCGCCTGCGCTACGGGCTCGGCGGAGGGATCGCGAGGGGCTTCGCTCAGGACGGTCAGGTTCGAGAGGTGGCGAAGGTGCGGCGAGACGGTCACCCGGACGCGCTGTCCCCGGCCGATGCCCTGGAGCGGCGGCACGATCAACGCCGCCACCGAGGCGCTCTTCCCGTCGTCCACGGCGAAGCGCCCGTTGTGCACCTTCACCACTTCTCCTTCGATCGTCTCGGTCTTGCCCAGGTCTCTGGCGCCGCGGACCAGCCGCACCAGGCCGCCGAACGTGCGCGCTGAGAGATACAGGCCCACGGCGGTGAGCATGGCTCCCAGGAACGCCACAAGCAGCGTGACCTCGCTCGAATGCGTGTCCGCGCTTTCGAGCCCGTCCTGGAGCAGTTGCCAGCCAACCACCGACACTGACGGGAGCACGACGAATGCGATGCCGCCCCAGAACAACGTGCGGACGATGCCCTCGAAGAACACGCGCACCGGCCACTGACCGAACCCAAAGCGCGACGGGTAGTCGATGCGGATCTCACGCCACGAACCGCTTGCCCGCGTCCAGGCGCTGTGCGGGTCCTCGGCCACGATCGGCAGGCCCTCGGCCGCTTCGCGCGCGGTCCCGGTGGCAACGCCGTAGGCCAGCAACCGGTCCCAGATGGCAACGGACGCGGGAGGCTGGTCCTCGAATGCCTGGCTGTGCCTGAAGTAGTCCCGCATGCCCATCCAGCGCGCGCACACGGCTTTGCCCGCCGGGGTATCGGTCACCGCCTGCGAGCGCGTGACCAGGCCCATCGCCACGAACCACGCGAACCCGGCCCCGAGAAGCCAGTCGGACCGCGAGATGTTGCTGTCGCTGCTGCTCGTGCTGCTTGATGCGCCGACATGGGCCGCCCCGAACGCTAACGCGAAGAACCCGAAGACGAACGCCAGCCCGATGCCAACGATGAGGTAATCCACGTACTCCCACCGCTTGCGGGCGAGACCCTTTTCGCGCGCCTCGTCGATCACCGCCCGCTGGAACCGTTTGGTCCAGCCTTCCGCTGCGTTCTCGTCGAGCGTGATGGCTTCGATCGGGGCGGAGCCGCCGGTGGCCCTGGACGCCACCAGGTCGTAGACCCGCTCCTCATACGGCGTAAGCGATCCCTTCGCCGGGGTGTCCCGGAGCCGGACGACCGTGCCGCCCGTACCCACGAGGTCCAGGCCAAGGACGCGCCTCGCAGCCAGGTCGACCACGGTTGCCGCGATACCGCTGGGAGTGCCCCGCCAGCAGTTGACCAGGAAGTTCACCACGGCCGGGGACTCGGGCTGCGCCGGGATTTCGTTCATCTCAGGTCCGGCTGCCGGCAAGTCCGGCCGCGTCCGCAGCCAGCGGTAGCCAAACGCGATCAGCCAGAGCGCGAGCGAAACGAACCCTGCGCCGAGCAGCACAACCGACGCGCCATGGAAGCCGCTATACGTCGCAAGGAAGAGCACCGCTGGAGTCTAGGTGGTGGCGGTACGCCCAAACAGATGTCCGAAAAGTCCGTTCTTTCATGCAACCCACCCCTCAGGCTGCTAGGCTTGATCCACTCACTTCCTCAAGAGGACACGGACCATGGCTTCCGAAACCTTCATTCTCGGCGGGTACCAGACCGACTTCGCGCAGAACTGGATGCGCGCGGGCAAGCAAATCCCGGACATCCTCAGCGAAGTCGTCAACGGCGCGCTCGAAGCCACGGGCGTCCCGGCCGGGGACATCCAGTCCGGCCACGTGGGCAACTTCGCCGCCGAGTTGTACGCGATGCAGGGCCACCTGGGGGCCTTCCTGGTGCAGACGAACCCCGCCTTCGCCGGGCTGCCCACGTCCCGCCACGAGGCCGCCTGCGCGTCAGGGTCGATGGCGACCCTCGCCGCCTCGGCCGAAATCGAGGCAGGGCGGTACGACGTCGCCATCGTCGTCGGCATCGAACACATGAAGACCGTCGATGCCGCCCAGGGCGGCGAATACCTCGGCACGGCCGCCTGGTACGAACGCGAGGCCAAGGGCGTCTCGTTCCCGTTTCCGGCGCTCTTCGGGAAGCTGGGCGACGAGTACCAGAAGCGTTTCGGCCTGAACGACGACTACCTCACGCGCATCTCCGATATCAACTTCGAAAACGCGCGCCGCAACCCACTGGCCCAGACACGTGAATGGCCCGCGAACCCCGAGAAGATGCAGCAGCCGCTCACCGGGCGTATCCGCATCGGCGACTGCTCACAGGTCACCGACGGCGCGGTCGCGATCATCCTCGCCTCGCGCCAGTACACCGAGAAACACGTGGCCGCCCGCGGCGGCGACCGTTCCGGGACCAGCAAGATCGAAGGCTGGGGTCATCACACCGCTGTGATGTCGTTCAACGACAAGATGGCGGAGAGCGCCGGCAATCCGTTCGTCCTCCCGCACACCCGCCACGCGATCACCGACGCCTTCGGCCGCGCGAAGCTCGCGGATGTCTGGGCGCTCGACGCCATCGAGACGCACGACTGCTTCACAACCTCGGAATACATGGCGATCGACCACTTCGGCCTCACCGCGCCGGGCGAATCGTTCAAGGCCATCGAAGACGAAGTCATCGATTTCAGCGGCAGGCTCCCGATCAACCCCAGTGGCGGGCTCATCGGCGCCGGCCATCCCGTCGGTGCTACCGGCGTGCGCCAGTTGCTCGACGCCCATCGCCAGGTCACCGGCGCCGCCGGGGCCTACCAGGTCGCGGGCGCGAAGCGTGTCGCGACGTTGAACCTCGGGGGCAGCGGGACCACCAGCGCATGTTTCGTCGTGGGCGCGCTCAGCTCGTGAGCAGGTGAGTCAGGACGGGATTTCGGGCAGCGGCGCGTCTTCGAAGCGGTCGAGCACGTCGTAGGCCTTCAGGTCCATGATCGCTGAGAGCGAGCGGTCGAGCATCGTCGTGGCGAGGGTGAGGCCCCGCTCGTTGGCCAGGTCGATCGAGCCGCCTGCCGTGACCGGGTAGTTCAGGCACCCCATCGTCGAAGCGCGGTAGTCGTCCCAGCACTGGTCGAACGAGTAGTCCTTCACGCCGCCATCCACGAGCGCGCGGTGGTAGTCCTTCAGGATGGCTTCCTCGTTCGCCGCCCGGACCGACGGCTCGACGCTCTGGCTCATGAAGTACGCCACGTCATAGGGGCCGCGGGCTTTCATGGCGATCTGCCAGTCGATCAGCGTCACCGGCGAGGAGCCGTCGGGGCTGCCCCAGAACACGTTATCAAGGCGCAGGTCCCCATGGCAAAGGGTCGAGGAGCCAGATGCGAAGTAGTCCTGCATCGGGTTCATGCGGTAGAGGTACTGCATCGCGAACTGCTTCTGCTGGCCGGTCAGGTGCTCGCCGAATTTCTCCATGAACGGTTCCAGGGCCTGGGCGTAGGCCAGCGCCGCGAACTTGATTTGCGGCGAGTTGATCGGCGGGATCCAGTCGAGCGCATCGAGCTCCTTCGAGCCCCACCAGCGCGCGTGCAGCCGGGCCATCTCACCGATCAGCGTGCGGCACTCCTCGGCCGAAGCGCCGGCGACCTGATCGCCGAGGCGGAGCGCCCCGAGGTCCTCCATCAGCAC
This sequence comes from Dehalococcoidia bacterium, assembly GCA_046328215.1. Taxonomy (GTDB): domain Bacteria; phylum Chloroflexota; class Dehalococcoidia; order Tepidiformales; family Tepidiformaceae; genus Amarobacter. The sequence goes on from JAXLXA010000005.1 coordinate 96,079, forward strand.
CACGTACTGGACCGTCGAGGGGTCGCCGCCGGCGAAATAGGCGTGGGCTGAGCGGCAACCGATGCCCTCGCAGAGCTCGTTGTAGAAGCGCACTTCCTTCTCGTAGAAGCCGAGCATCTCCGCGATCCCTTTGCCGGCCGGGTCGGCCGTCGGGATCTTGGCGATGACCGTCTTCGGGCCCTTCGGCTCAACGCGGTCGTAGGTGAGGGAGATGCGCGCCAGCTCGCCGAGGATGCCAACGCCCTGGCCAATCGTCACCTTCTCGGCGGAGGAGACGCTTCCCGAGATGTGGCCGTTCGTACGCAACGCCGCAGTCAGCCATTCCGGCGTGATGTCCGCCATCGAGGCTGGAATGGAAACCTGTGCCATGACATACCTCCGGGCGGCTCCGGGAGCGCCTGAATGACCTGGAGTTAGAGTTGGGGCGCGGGCGCTCTCGTCGGGTTGCGCACTTCCACCCAGAGCAGCGCGATGCTGAGCGCCACCGCACCGAAACCGAGCGCGATGCCACCCAGGATCGAAAACGTGTCGCGGGTGCCCATCGATGAGCCGTCGTTGTCCGCGATGATGTCGAAAAGCATGAACATCCAGGCCAGGAGCAGGAAGCCGAGCCCGACCGAAATCGCCAGCAGCTTCTCCCGCGCGATGAGGTGTCCCAGCCCCACGCCGGCGATCACCAGCACCGGGATGAAGGTCACCAGCCACTCGCGATGGTTGTGCCACGAATCCCGCAGGGAAAACATCGTCGCCGTCAGACCGACGGAGAGCACGAGTCCGAGCGCGAAGCCCCACCACTGGCGCGCGAGCGCTGCGCGGTCTCGCGCCGGAGCGGCCGGCCGCTGGCTCCGATCGTGGATCCAGGGGGTCTTCTCGGGCTCGATCGGTGCGGGGATGCTCAGGTTCGCCATAACTCGCGAATTGTGTTCCCCGCGGCGCTCTCGGGCAATCTCAGGGGCATCCGCTGTAGGCTACCTCGATGGCCGCCCGAATCGCCGAAATCGCGCTCACGCCTGAGTCCGTCGCCCAGTCCGTGGGCGAAGCTCTCGAACAAGCGCTCGAGGCCGGCGCCAGCGTCGTCCTGATCGACGCGACGGGCGCGCTGCCCGAGCGGTTCGAGGCGCCGCCGGGCTGGCTGCGCCAGGTCACGCTGTTTGAGCTGCCAATCGTCTTTGCCTTCGAGTCAGCGGTGAGCGGCGGCCTCGCGGAGCTGGCGCTCGCCTGTGATATCCGCGTCTGCGGGGAGCCAGGCGCGCTGAAGGGGCGGCTTGCTGGCAACGCCCGGGCCCGCGCGCTCGCCGGCGAAGGCCCCGCGCTCACGCTCTTCCTCGGCCAGGCGTTGGACGCCAACGCCCTGCTCGCGGCGGGCCTTGTTTCGAGCGTGACACCAGCGGGGAGGGCGCTCGAAGAGGGACGCCGCCTGGCAACCGTCATCGCCTCACGCGGGCCAATCGCCACGCGGCTCGGCAAAGAAGCCATCTGGCGCGGGCTCGCTCAGCCCCTCGAACAGGCCCTGCGCTTCGAGACGGATTTGACCTTGCTATTGCAGACAACGAAAGATCGGGCCGAGGGGGTTCGAGCGTTCTTAGAGAAGAGAGCCCCGACTTTCACAGGTGAGTGAGCCATGATTGTAATGCTGGAAGAGCCAGAGGCCTGGTCGCTGATGATGCTCGTCAGCGCGGTGGCCGTGGATAACGCTGAAATTTCGGCCGAGGGACGCGAGGCCATCAAGAAATGGCGCGGCGAGCGGCGGGAAGGTTCGCCCGAGCTGGCGAAGCTGACCGACGACCTTAACAAGGCGCTCAACGCCCACCTTGATGCCAAGTTCCTCCGCCGCATCAAGAGCAAGGGCCGCTACGAGACGGTGAAGCAGTAATGGAAGTTCGATTTACCGACGACGAGATCTCCGAAGCCCTGACCGTGCTGGTCAACCAGATGGCCGACAGCGCGGGGCTGAGCGATAAGGACCGCGCCATGCTGAAGCGCTGGCGCAGTTCGAAAATGAAGCTCGCCAGCGACGACATGCAGGAGCTGGTGGGCAAGGTCAACGAGGACTTCGCCAAGATGATGCAGCGCCGCGAGCGCAGCGCCATCCAGAAGCACGACTGGAACGACTAACCGGTTTCCGAGCCTACCGCCTCTTGCCCTGAACGTGCCGTGCCGCCCAGGCGCGCGAGGCACGCGTTCGCCGCGCCGTCTGGCAGGCTCAGCCGCGCCTCGGGGTTCAGCCAGGCGAACACGCCCGGAGCCGTTTCGCCGGCAACGAGGAGGGCCGACATCCGGCGGTAGTGCGCCTGGAACTCATCGAGGGTGAGGCCGCGCGCTGAGAAGTACGCGCCGTCGCCACTGTCCGCGCGCTGCTTCAGCGTGCGCATGGTCCGGGCAACCTGGTCAGGCGACTGCGCGACGGGCGTGGCGATCAACAACGCGTTCGCTACGCCGGTGGGGAACTGCCGCAACTTGGCCAGCACCGCGCGGCCGATCAGGGCTTCCGGGTCCACGCTCTCGCCCGACATCCGGGGGCGCGTGACCTCCAGGTTGAAGCGGTGGGCGGCGCGAAACGTCACCGTGAAGTCTGGCCCGCGCCGCCCGCTGCCGTAGGCTTCGAACGCGAGTTCGATGCGCCGCTCATCGAGCAGCCTGAACGCCGTCTCCAGTTCGGCGAGCACGTCGTCCCGCGCACCGGGCTCGGTCGCCGTGCGCAGCTTCCGGCGGATCTTGTCGCGGTGTGCCTCGGCGAAGGCGACGAAGCGCTTCGATTGGTCGAACCAGGGCCCCAGCGATGCTTCGAGGCCCGGGCGCTCAGCCGGCAGCACCGCCTCCACCAGGTAGGCGAGGATCCCGGCCACGCGAAGCGTGCGTGGGGCCATCAGGTCGCCTGGCTTCGCCGTCGGTGGGTGATGGCGGCCGCGTTCGCATGCGCGGCAGACTCCGCGGCGTCATCCAGCGGCGCGAGCGAAACATCCGGGCCGTAGCGGCGGCGAAGCCCGGCAAGGATGAGTTCGTCCGCCAGCCGGGGGTTCTTGGGGAGCAGGCTGCCGTGCAGGTACGTGCCGATGGCGTTCTTGCGCCGCGCGCCTTCCGTACCGTCTTCGTGGTTGTTGCCGGCGCCGCGCTTCACCCGCCCGAACGGTTCCTGCCCCGGCCCGAGGTAGGTGCGCCCGCCATGATTCTCGAAGCCGACCACCTCTCCCTCCGGCGTCTCCAGGATGACATCGCCGATGCAACGGTCGGCAATCGGCCCCGGGTGGCGCGTTTCGAGGTCGAAAACGCTGATGCCGGGGATCACGCCCCCTTCGTTGTCTACGTACCGGTGCCCGAAGAGCTGGAATCCGCCGCAAACCGCGAGCACGGGCATCCCGTCGTCGACCGCGTGGCGCAGCCCGTCGCCCCTGGCCACAAGGTCGTCGGCGATGCGGCGCTGTTCGCGGTCCTGCCCGCCGCCGATCAAGACAAGGTCGAACGCCTCCGGGTCGAACGCGTCGCCCACGTTGACCTCCGCAAGCTGGAACCCGATCCCGCGCGCTTCGCAACGGTAGCGCAGGGCGATCACGTTGCCGCGGTCGCCGTAGATGTTCATCACGTCGGGATAGAGATGGGCAACGCGAAGTTCCACGCCACCAGTGTGCCAGCCCTACGTTCTGGAGTCGCGGGGGTCAGTCCCCGCTTACTCACAAGGGGCCGTCTCGCCAGCGGCCGGCAGACGTTCCTACCCGGCCGGCACTGCGGGCGGCGGCCCTCCCGCCATCATCGCCATCGTTTCCGGGCTCGGGTCCAGGTCGCGGCAGAGCAGCGCGGTGATGTTGTAGATCATGTTCGTGGCGTCGTTCCGCTGCTTCTCGTACGCGCCCAGCGCCTCGTCCCACTGCCCTGCACCCGTGAGGGTGTCGTCGAGGGCAAGGGCCAGCTCGTCGGCGTCCCGGAAGGCGTCGTTGATACCCTGGCCCAGCAGCGGGTCGCGGAAGTACCCCGCATCGCCGACGAGCGCCCAGCCCGGCCCGTAAGGCTTGCGATAGAAGCTCTTGTGCGGCGTGAGGCCCATCAGCTTGCTGTTGCGCGTGGCCGCGGCGAACCGTTCGCCCAGGTTCGGCGCCGTTTCGAGCGCCTTGCGCATGTTCCCCTCGATGTCGGATTTGAATTCCGGGAAGCGCGCCGCGAAGAACTCGACGCCGATGCACGTCTCGTCGTCGTTCGTGGGGAACACGAACATCGCCCGGCCGCCGCCCATGTACAGCTCCGTGGTCGGGGCGGGGAAGTCCTTGTAGTAGGCGTAGTAGCCCGCGGTGGTGCCTTCTACCTCGTTGTAGGCGGCAGCCCCGACCTGGCGGGCGACGAACGACTCGCGCCCGTCCGCGCCAACCACAACCTTCGCGCGTTCCTCGAACGGCACATCGCCAACCCGCCCGCGAATGCCCACCGCTGCGCCGTTTTCGAAAATGACTGACTCGACGATTGCCCCTTCGCGGACCTCCGCGCCGGCTGCCCGGGCCGCATCGACCAGGATCTTGTCGAGCACCGTGCGGCGCGGGCAGATGGTCAGCGGCTCGCTCGGGTCCGCGGGCATCACCATGCCCTGCATGCTTCGCAGTTGCCCGTGCAACTGCGGGCAGCCGGTGGCGAGCACGGTATCGAGCAGGCCCCATCCGCGCAGCCGCTCCACGGCGTCGGGCGTCACGAAATGCGTCGAGAGCGTGTCGCTCGGGAACTTCGCCCGGTCGACGACAAGGACCGAGTGGCCTTTCCGGGCCAGGAGCATGGCAAGCGGCGACCCGGCACAGCGCGCGCCGGCGACAATAACGTCATACATGGGTTGACCTTCCACAGTGAATGGCGGTTCGTTCACTCATCGTGGCGCGCCGCTGCGGGATAGTACGACAATCAGTGTTGTGGTGTTCAACTCCCGCGATCTCATCCGGCTCCAGTTGCGGACGGCGTTCGTCCTGGACCGGCACGGGCGCCTGCTGGCGGTCAACGAACCGCACCGCCCCGAAGCGCCCCGTATCTTTCTCGCGATCGCGGGGACCAATCGGCTGGTCCGCGTCAGGCACAACGTCCCGGAAGCGGTCGCACGGGAGTGGCTCGCCTGCGCGGGTGTCGATGCGGAGCTCACGGCGCGTGTCGCGGCACACCAGGCAATCAAGAATGAGCACCGCGGACCGGCATACATCCTCCCGCCGCAGAGCGCTGATCCAGGCCAAACGATGCTCGTCAGGGCCGCGGGCGCGGCGCCGCTCCACCCTGAACTGGTCGCCCGCGGCTGGGGCATGACCGAAGCCGAGCCATACGTCGGTGTTGTCCGCGACGGCCACATCGTCGCTGTTTGCTACTCATCCCGGGACGGCGCCGAAGCCTGTGAGGCCGGCGTGGAAACCGCGATGACCTATCGCGGCCTGGGGCTGGGCGCCCTGGCCGTCCGGTCCTGGGCCGCGGCCGTCCAGCGCTCCGGCCGCATCGCGCTCTACAGCACCAGTTGGGACAACCTTCCATCGCAAGGGATCGCTGCGCGCCTGGGCGCGCAGCAGTACGGCGAAAACTGGCACCTCACCTGAACATCCGAACCGCGCACGGCAGTAAGCGGGTGGCCGCTCCCACCTCCCACGCCACGCGGCAGCATTCACGTTACTCGAACAGGATCCTTCGGCGCCGTGGTGGCTTCCTGTAGCGCAGGCCGAAGTTCGCCAGCGCCACGTCACGGATGCGCGTCGCCGCTTCCTCCGGTGAGTCGGTCACGTAGAACCGCTCCAGGTCCACCGGGTCGATCGTATGGAACGCGAGCGGCCGGTCGCGGATGAAATCGATTAGCGGCTGCCAGTAGTCCCGGCCCATCAGCACGCACGGGTAGTTGCGGATCTTCTGCGTCTGGATCAGGGTCGCGATTTCGAATAGCTCATCGAGGGTGCCGAAGCCGCCGGGCAGCGCCACGAACGCGTACGAATACTTGGCCAGCATCACCTTGCGCACAAAGAAGTAGCGAAATTCGACGAACGTATCGAGGTACGGGTTGGGCTGCTGCTCGTTCGGCAGCTCGATGTTGCAGCCCACCGAGCGGCCATTGACCTCCATCGCGCCGCGGTTCGCGGCTTCCATCAGCCCCGGACCACCGCCAGTCATGACAGTGAAGCCGGTCCGCGCGATCTCCGTGCCCAACTCCCGGCCCATCGCATAGTACGGATGGTCTTCCGTGAACCGCGCGGATCCGAAGACCGTCACGCACGGGCCCACCCAGTGCAACCGCCTGAAGCCGCGCATGAACTCGATGCCAATTCGCAGCGTGCGCAACAGCTCGGAGCTGCGGTCCTGCGGGCCGGCAAGGAGCTGGCGTTCGCCGTTGCCGGGAGGTGACTTGCCCCACTGGGGGACGGATTGGTCCGCGGGAGGCGCCGGGAGCGGTTCATCGGAAGCGTTGGCCATGGCGCCAATCCTAGTCGGCATAGCGCCCACGGGCCGCAACGCGCGGATGGTTGGGGCGCGTCCACACATTCAGGCGCGCGCTGTGCCCGGGATTTTTCGGGGTTCTCCCCAACTTTGGCTTGCCTGCGCAAGGCCGAACTTCCAGACATGAACGCGACAGTCGCGCCCCGAACCGTGCACATCATCCCCCGCGGCGGACGCTGGGTGGTGCTCGCGGGCGGGCACGACGAAGGCGGCATTACCTACGCCGACCTCGGCCTCGCGCTCGATGCTGCCACACGAGGCGCGAGCCCCGTCCACGTGGTGGTCCACGAACCCGGCCGCTGAGCGCGCCGTGTGCCCCTCTGGCGCCTAAAAGAGCAACCTGGGGCCTTCGGGCGTCGCGCCCGGTGAGGCTGTGGCGGCACCCACCCACCGTTCCAGGTCGACCGGATCGAAATTCCCGATGGCGTCGAATTCGCCCCGGGGGAGGATGACCGGCGTCCGGTCGCCGTCACCGGCGGGGGCTGCCGTCAGTTGCGCGCGGAACACCACGGCAAGCTCCCAGCCACCCGGCTCGAACGGGAACGACATGACGTCAGCCAGCGAAAGGTCCGTCACCGCGCCTTCGCACCAGAGGTCGGCGAGGGTCGCCGCGGCTTCGTACGGGTTCCCGCCGAACGGGAGGATCGCCCACGGCAGCCAGCGGCCGCGCGCCGCCTTCGCCGTCACATCAAACACGACCAGTTGCCCTTCGAAAACCGGTACCAGGTAGATGGCAATATGCGTCCCGCCCGGGACGAAGTTGGGTTGTGGCTTGCCGAAGTACGCGTCAGCCATGGCCGCCTACAGGCCGAGCGCGCGCGCGAACGGCTCGTCGCTCTCGAACGGCCCGACAAGGGCCAGCGTCGCGTTCTCCGGCGAGAGCGTCCGCCGGGCGACGTCCATCAGCGCGTCCATGGTCACGGCGTCGATCAGCGCGACGACTTCGTCCACGCTCTGGATGTGGCCAAGCAGCAGCTCCTGCGAGCCGAGCCAGCCGGCCACGGAGCGCGTGTCCTCCATGCGCAGCTGGATGCGGCCCTTGGCCATCTCCTTCGCTTTCGCGAGTTCCACCGCCGGCACGCCCGCCAGCAGCTTCTGGTTCTCTTCGAGCACCGCTTCGAGGGTGACCAGCGCGTTGTCCGGGTCGCAGCCCGCATACACCGTGAACGAACCAGCGTCGCGAAACTCGCTCGGGTAGCTGTGCACGTCATAGACCAGGGCGCGCTCTTCGCGCAGCTCCAGGAAGAGCCTGCTGGACATGCCTTCGCCCAGCACCGTACTCAGCAGGTCCACCGCGAACCGGTCCGGGTGGCTCAGGGAGACACTCGGGTAGGCGACGCAGATGTGGGCCTGCTCGGTCTGCTTCTCTTTGAGGGCCAGGCGGCGGGCGCCGTTGCGGCTGGCCACGGGAAACCAGGCGCCCGGCGCCGTCCTCGGCATGTCGCCCAGCCAGCGTTCGGCAGCCCCTACTACTTCCTCGTGCCTCACGTTGCCGGCGACGGTCAGGACAGTGTTCTCCGGCACGTACTGCCGCCGGAAGTAGGCGTTGACGGCGGAAAGCGGCAGCGCGGAGACGCTCTCCGGCGTCCCGCCCACGTTCCGGCCCAACGGCTGCTTCGGCCAGAGCGTCTCGTCGATCAGGATCGACGCGAGCTCTCCGGGGCTGTCTTCCACGCTCGCGAGCTCTTCCAGGATGACGGCGCGCTCTTTTTCCAGCTCGCCGCCGTCCATGATCGGCTCCCGGATCATGTCGGCCAAGATGTCGATGGTCTCCATCGCCGCCGTGTGGGGGACCTTCGCGTAATACACAGTCACTTCGCGGTCAGTGGCAGCGTTGTGCATGCCGCCCACAGACTCGATAGCCTCGGAAATTTCCCTCGCGGTCGGCCTCCGGGACGCCCCCTTGAAGAGCATGTGTTCCAGGAAGTGCGAGAGCCCGGCTTCTTCGTCCCGTTCGTAGCGGCTGCCCGCGCCGACGTACATGCTCACCGTGGCCGAGCGCGTATGCGGCATCTCGCCAGTGACCACCCGCAGACCGTTGGGAAGGGTTGTGTGCTTGTGCATGGAACGCGCGCCGCTGCCGGCGAAGTTGGATGTTACGCGGGGCGGGCAGATTGGGATATTCGGATGGTCGCTCATGCCCGGCCGCGGCGGGGAAACTCCATCCCTTGCGGCCCGCCGATCCCATCCCGTACTATTGTTGACAGAGTTACTCTACTTTATCAGGTTGACTCTGGAAGGCGTCCGGCAAACCTCATGCGTGTCTCCACCCGAAGCGATTACGGCCTCCGCGCGCTCATCGAACTCGCCGGCCACTATGGCAACGGGCCGCTGCAGTCGTCCGAGATCGCCCTCCGCCGGCACATCCCGGAGCAGTACCTGGACCAGTTGCTGACCGCACTGCGCAAGGCCGGCTTCATCCGTTCCGTGCGCGGGCCTTCCGGTGGCCACGAACTCGTCCGCCCGCCGACCGAGATCTGCGTGCGAGACGTCATCGCCTCACTCGAGGGCACGCTTTCGCCCGTGGCCTGGCTCGATGAGCCTCCCGAGCAGACGGACCACCCGCACCACTGCGGCCAACGCGAAATCTGGGAACGCATCCGCGATGCAACCACCGACATCCTTCAGTCCTATTCCGTCGCGGACCTCTTAGAGCGAGAACCCTCCGCGGTCAGCGGAAGGTGGGTGATATGACCACTCCAGTTGCGCGCCCGCTCGTCGCGGATTCCGTGCTTGACCTCATCGGCGCCACGCCCATGGTCCGCCTCAAACGTGTCATCCCCCAGGATGCCGCGGCCGTCCTCGGCAAGATGGAGAGCCTCAACCCCGGCGGTTCGGTCAAGGACCGCATCGCCCTGGCGATGATCGAAGACGCCGAACGGGACGGCCGGCTCAAGCCGGATTCCGTCATCGTCGAGCCGACGTCCGGCAACACGGGCATCGGCCTCGCGCTGGTCGCCGCGGTGAAGGGCTATCGCATCATCCTGACCATGCCGGACGACATGTCGGTGGAGCGCCGCCGCCTGCTCGAACGTTACGGCGCCGAGCTCGTCCTGACGCCCGCGATCGAAGGCATGACGGGCGCGGTCTTCGCCGCCCAGGAGCTCTGCAAGAAGCACGCCGAGTACTTCATGCCCCAGCAGTTCGAGAACCCGGCGAACCCCGACGTCCACTACCGGACGACGGCCAGGGAGATCTTCGAGGCCACGGGCGGACGGATCGACGCCTTCGTCGCCGGCGTCGGCACGGGCGGCACGATCACCGGTGTCGGGCGGCTCATCCGCGAACAGCTCGGCCAAAACGTGCTGCTCGTCGCCGTGGAACCATCGCGTTCGCCGGTCCTCTCCGGGGGCCGCGCGGGGATGCACGGCATCCAGGGCATCGGCGCGAGCTTCGTCCCGGGCGTGCTGGACCGCCAGATTTACAACGAGATCATGCGCGTCGAAGACAAAGACGCGCTCACCTATTCCCGCCGTCTGGCGAAGGAAGAGGGCATCCTCGCCGGCATCTCCGCTGGCGCCAACGTCTTCGCCGCGCGCAAAGTCGCCGAACGCCTTGGCGCCGGCAAGACCGTGGTCACCATCATCTGTGATACCGGGGAGCGTTATCTCAGCGTCAACATGTAGATGACAGCATCGCAAGGGCCGGCAAGGCCGCTTGCTACAAGTCCGTTTCGTTGTGCAACCATTGATCGTCGCCAAGGAGGGCTCCATGTCAGTCAACGTCTATATCCCCACGCCGTTCCGCCACCTCGTGGGGAACCGCGCGAACGTGCGAGCCAACGGCGACACCATCTCGGACCTGCTGATTGACCTGGACCACCAGTTCCCCGGCTTCCGCGCCCAGGTCGTGGACAGCACCGGCGAACGCGCCCGCCACATCAACATCTACGTGAACCAGGTCGAGATCGAGAACCTGGAAGGCGAGTCCACGAAGCTCCGCGAAGGTGACGAAGTTGCCGTCATCCCGGCCCTCGCCGGCGGCGCTCCCACCGTCATGACCCCGGAGATGGTCGAGCGCTACAGCCGCCACCTGATCATGCCGCAGGTTGGCAGCGCCGGTCAGCGCAAGATCATCGAGGCGAAGGTGCTGATGATCGGCGCCGGCGGCCTCGGTTCGCCCGTCGCCCTCTACCTCGCGCTCGCCGGTGTCGGCACCATCGGCATCGTCGACTTCGACGTTGTCGACCGGTCCAACCTGCAGCGGCAGATCCTTCACCAGACCGGCGACATCGGGAAGCCGAAGGTCCAGTCGGCGAAAGAGACGCTCCTCGCGCACAACCCGAACGTCGATGTCGTCACCCACGAGGCCCCGATCACGAGCGATAACGCCTTCGAGATCATTTCGCAGTACGACATGGTGGTGAACGGCGCGGACAACTTCGCGACGCGCTACCTGGTGAATGACGCCTGCTACCTGCTGAAGAAGCCGCTGATCGACGGTTCGATCCTGATGTTCGACGGTCAGGCCACCACCTACCTGCCCGGCAAAGGCTGCTATCGCTGCCTCTATCCGGCGCCGCCTCCTCCCGGCCTGGTGCCCAGTTGCGCCGAAGCCGGCGTCCTCGGCGCCATGTGCGCCACCATCGGCAGCATCCAGGCGACCGAGGTGCTCAAGCTCGTCCTCGAAGTCGGCGAGCCGCTGGTGAACCGCCTCCTCCTCTACGACGCCCTCTCGCTGGAGTTCCGCATCGTGAAGGTGCGCCGGGACCCTGAGTGCCCGCTCTGCGGCGATAACCCGACGATCAGCGAACTGATCGACTACGAGCAGTTCTGCGGCGCGCCCATCCCCCACCGCGACGACCCCACCGGCGGCTAGCCCGACGCCTGTCCCGCCTCGAGCCCCACGTTTCCAGCTATCGGAGATCTAATGACCACTGCGACCCCAACCATCAATGTGCGTGTGACCGCCGTCCTCCAGAAGGTGACCGGCGGCCAGAAAACGGTCGAAGCGAGCGGTTCGAACGTCGCGCAGGTGTTCGAGGACATCGACGCGCGCTTCCCCGGCTTCAAGGCCCAGGTGTACGGCGCCGACGGCAAGCTGCACCGCTTCGTGAACATCTATCTCAACGATGAGGACATCCGTTACACCGGCGGCCTCGACACCGCCGTCAAGGCCGGCGACACCCTCGACGTGCTCCCGGCGCTCGCCGGCGGCTGCTAGGGCTCCGCGGACGTGACGCTCTACCGCTCGGTCATCGAAATGATTGGCAATACGCCGATCGTTGAACTGCGTTCGTTCGCGCCACGGCCCGATGTCCACATCTACGCGAAACTCGAAGGCCAGAACCCCACGGGCTCGGTCAAGGACCGGATCGCGAAGTACATGATCGAAGCCGGCGAACGCTCCGGCGAGCTCACCCCCGGCGCGACCATCCTCGAGCCAACCTCCGGCAACACCGGCATCGGCCTGGCCATGATCGGCAAGGTGAAGGGCTACAACGTCGTCTGCGTGATGCCGGAGAGCGTGAGCGAAGAGCGCACCTTCCTGCTGAAGGCCTACGGCGCCGAGATCATCTACACCCCTGGCGACCTCGGATCCAACGGCTCCATCGCCCGCGCGAAAGAGATCGTCGCGGAGAACCCCGGGAAGTACTACTTCCCCTACCAGTACGGCAACGAGGCGAACCCGCGGGCGCACTTCGAGACCACCGGCCCGGAAATCCTCCGCGACCTGCCCCAGACCACGGTCTTCGTCGCCGGCCTTGGCACCGGTGGAACCCTCACCGGCACGGGGCGCTACCTCAAGCAGGCGAAGCCCGGCGTGCGAATCATCGCCGCCGCGCCCCACCCAGGGGACCTCGTCCAGGGCCTGCGCGCGCTGGAAGAGGGCTTCATCCCGCCGATCTTCGACGAGACCGTCCTGGACGGGAAAATCGTCGTCGACAGCAAGAGCAGCTTCGCAATGTCGAAGGACCTGACCACGAAAGAGGGGCTGTTTGTCGGCATCAGTTGCGGCGCGGTGGTGCGCGCAGCGATCAAGGCCGCCGAGCGCCTCGAAGGCGAGCAGCACATCGTCTGCCTGCTCGCCGATGGCGGCTGGAAGTACCTCTCCTCGAACCTCTGGACCACCGAGTGGGAAGACCAGCCGGAGGACGTCGAGAGCAAGATCTGGTGGTAATTCGCTAGAGGGTCAGCCAGTCCTTGAGGAAGTGAACTCTGCCGACCACGTCCCGGGGCTCGGCGACCTGGGCGAAGGCTAGCAAGGCACGGATGCGCTCTCCCCTGGAGATGTCCTGGTCGATTACGACGATCCCTGCATGCTCCTCGGACCGCGTCAGAAAGTCCCAGTGCAGCGCAAGGAAGTCACGACGATTGCATGTCACCAACACCAACCCTTCTGAGGTGGCGCGCCTCAGATGCTCGATGTCGGTGCCCCCTCGCATGCCAAGGTCATCCGACCGCGGCGCGGCAATTCCAAGCTGACTTGCCTGCGCCGTAAGTTCCCGGATACCTGTGTCATCGTCCATGTACAGCCCGTGGATCACGGACGAAGACGTGCGCGCATGCGTTCGATGAACTCGTCATCGCGGAACTGTTCAGCAATGCGATCGGTCTCGCGGTCGTACTCTTCGATCTCCCGGTCGATCGTTTCCTTGTTCGCGAAGTAAAACGTGAGCGCCGCCATTACTTGCGGTTGAGTCAGGTTCATCTCTTCGCCGATCTCTTCAGGACTCATCCGATCGATGCGATGCAGCACCGAAATCCGGTCGACGGTCACGCCGGTGCCCACGATGAATGGCCGGCCCCCACGATACCCCTCGCGTTGATCGATGAACGTGCCAATGTCGACGTACTCGGCGGAGATGCTCACCCGGCGATCGTAGCACAGCGACCGCTGGCCCCAGCGCCACCTCTCGCCTCGGGGCGTTGAGTAGAATCGCTTCATGCGAATCGCTTTCGTCGGAAGCGAGGCCTATGCGGCGATGCCGTTCGCGCTGCTCCAGGCGGGGCATGAAATCACGCACCTCGTTGGTCCCCGCTCTTCGGTTGCCGCTCCCGTCACCCGGGCAATGGTCGAAGCGCGGGCAGGACTGCGCTGGCGGTCGGACCCCATGACGCGGGAGACCATCGAGGAGATGCATCGCTCGCGTCCTGACTTCATGCTCTGTGCCGGCTACCCTCGGCGAATCGATGTCCGGCCCGGGGACCCCGTGCCGGCGGTCAATTACCATCCCTCGCCCCTGCCGGAAGGCCGCGGTCCCGCACCCATCCAGTGGGCCATCCTGACCGGCCGCCAGGCCACAGCGGTGACCTTCCACGAAATGGTCGAGCGGTTCGATTCAGGCCCGATCCTTTTGCAGCGCGAACTGCCCCTCTCGCCCCGCGAGACGTCGCCGTCCCTCGAGTCCCGCTGCCGCCAACTCGGCGCCCAACTGGCGGTAGAGCTGGCGGACGGCTTCGAGACGTTCTGGGCCGGCCGCAGGGAGCAGGGCCGGGGCACCTACTGCCGGATGCCGCGCCGCGCGGACCGCACCCTCGACCTCCACGGCCCGGTCCATGACATCGACCGTGTCCTCCGGGCGTTCACGCCCGGGAGCATCTTCGTGCATGTGGACGGGCGGCCCTGGGTAGTGTTCGACGCGGTTTGCTGGCCGGAGCCTCACGGCTTCGCGCCGGGCTCGGTGGTCGCGCCGAAAGGCGGAAGGCGATTGCTCGCCTCGACCGACGGCTACGTCCTCCTGCGCAGCGCCCTCCCGGAGCGCATCGCCCGCCTGCGTTTGGCAGCCGGCAACTTCAAACGCTTCCTGCGGTAGCCGGCGCTCCGGCGGCTAAAATGCGGGCCATGGCGGTTCTCGGCACGATGTTTGGAGCGTTGGAGCGCATCTCGGCCCTGCGCCAGCCCGTGCCCGGCGCGAGCGTTTCCTGGCACTCGGCATGGGACCCGGACACGTCCGCATTCTTCAGGCGTCTCGGCGGCGAAAGCTGGTTGCCGGAGCAAGTCCTCGAACGGCTCGTCAACGATCAGTCGATACACCCCAAACGCGTGGCCTTGCTAACGCGCGATGGCCAGCCCTGGGCGCTGGTCCCCCTGCGCTGGACCACGAAGTACTGGCAGCCGCTCCTCCGCGGGGTCGCCGACCCGTTCCCGGACTTCATTGCCACCAATGCCGCCGAGGAGGTGTTCGCGGCGCTCAACGTCGGCGTGTACGTGCGTTTCGGGACGCAAGATCCGGCGAACTTTCGCAACCGGCGCTGGGCCGCCACCGACACGAGCTACGACCTCTCCCTCGACGAATCTCCCGAGCGCTACTGGCGGCAAACGGCGCGCTGGAAGTCGGTTGTCCAGGCGCGGAAGCGCACCGCCGGCTTTGACCTGGTGCGCGACGACCCGGCAGCGACCAGGTGGACGGTGGAACGGTGGCGCCGGCGATGGTCAACCGGCCGCGCCATCGAAGTCTCCGCGAAGTGGCGCGACCGCATCACCTTCGACCAATGGGGACTGACTTCCGGCGCGGTGAGGAGCTGGGCACTCCGCGACCGTGGCCGTTGGGTGGCCGGTTGCGTCGGTGTGATCAGGGACGGATCGATGATGCTTCAGACCGTCGCCCGCGAGCCCGACTACGACTGGCATAGCGTCGGCACGCGGGTCTTTGCCGAAGCCGTCATGGGCGCGTACGAACTCGGGCTGCGGGAGGTGAGCTTCGGCGCCGGCTTCGAGTACAAGCGGTGGTGGGCCAGGCCTGGCCACGTCCGCCACACCTATATCGTCGCGCCGTTCCCCGTCCACGCGGCGAACTGGCTCGTCGATCGTGCCGGCGTGGGGCCGTTCAAACGCTAGCCCGGCGCTCCACCCAGGCCCGCAGCGCGGCCTCCGTCGTGTCGAACGCGATCTCCTCCCACGGGATCTCGTGGGCGGCGAACCAGGCGATTTCGCTCGTCTCGTGGCCCACTTCCGCCTCGCCCACCGCTTCCGCTTCGTAGACGATGACGACTACGCCCTGCTCGATGCGCGTATAGACGCCGAGCAGTTCGAGGTTCGTGACCTCAAGGTGCATCTCTTCCAGGGTTTCCCGCTTCGCCGCCTCTTCCGCCGATTCGCCGACGTCCATGAACCCGCCGGGAAAGACCCAGAACCCGCGCCGCGGCTCAATGTCGCGCCGTCCGAGCAGGATTTTCCCGTCGCGGACGGGGATCGTCCCGGCTACCGGCCGCGGATTCAGGTAGTGGATGAACCCGCAGTCCAGGCAGACCATCCGCCGCCGTGAGTCGCCCTCGGGGACGGCCGTCGTGAGGCGCTGGCCGCAGTGCATGCAGTAGCGGCTGAACGAATGCGGGTGGTTGGACATGCCTCAGCCCGCCCGCATGCCGGCGGGCGCCTGCTGCAGGCCCATCGACTCCGGCCCTTCGATCCACGCCTCGCCGTCTTCCCAGACTTCTTTCTTCCAGACCGGGACCTTCTTCTTGATCTCGTTCACCAGCCAGTGACCGGCTTCAAACGATTCGGCCCGGTGCCCACAGGAGACCGCGATGAGCAGGCTGGCTTCGCCGATCTCCAGCCGCCCGGTGCGATGCAACACGGCCACGTCCTCGAGCCCGAACCGCTCTTTCGCGGCGTCCGCGAGTTCGCGCATCACTTTTTCGGCCATCGCCGGGTAGGCGTCGTACTCCAGGTACTGTACCGAGCGCCCGAGGTTGTTGGGGTATACGCCATGGCCGTTGCGGACCACGCCAAGGAACGTTGACGCGATGCTGCGGGCGATTCCACCGCCGCAAACGGGCCGCCTCGTTCGTGTCCAGGATCTCCGCGGTGACGCGTACCAGCATTGGCTCAGCCTCCCCGAGATCAAGGACTGGGCGGCGGCGGCGCCGCCAGGCACCGGCTCAGTCTCGCGCACGTACTTCTTCGTTCAGTGCGTACAGAAGCGTGGGGAGCGAGCTCTCCAGTTGGGGAAAGGGGCCACCACGCGGAAACAGCACCGCGCCACGGTGCCTGCCGAGCGGCACGGTCAGGCTTCGCACGCCCGCTTTCTGCGCCACTGTGAGGCGAACAGCGCAACAATTGTCACTTCCACGGGATCTATTGTGCCAGTCCCTCGTCGGTCTGCCGCTGACTTGCGGCGAGATGCTGCAGCGCCGTTTCCGCCGCGGTCAACGTCCCCACCGGCCGAGCAGGCGGCTGCGGCCGGCCGGACATCGTCCTGCTGCCCTGCGCCACTCCCATGAGGCCGGCGATGGCCCCGACGGTGCGCTCTGCTCCGCCGCCGGGACGCGACGGCAACTGCCCACGCTGCTTCCACATGGTCGCTCTCGAAGGCGCCCGCGCCGCTCTTCGAAATGTCCGGCACGGCGCGGCGGGGCTGGTGCACGCCCTCGCGCACCGGTTCTACCGCGACACCGCCCCGGCGATGGCCTCTCTCATGGTGACCTGCTCGACAACCTCCATCGACAGGTTCTTCGCCGTCCCCTTGCACCGCTCGCGCCAGGAAGTCTTCGTGGCTTCAACCAGTCGGAACTCCTGTTGGCGCGCGCTGGGCGCCGTCACCCACGGGCGTCGGCTCAACCGCGTCCGCCGCACCGAGCGGCAGGTTGGCAGCGGCTTCAGGAACGCCGCGTCAACGTCGGCGGCGCGTTCGCCTACCTCGACCACGGCTCGACGGCCTCACCGTCGCCATCGTCGATGACGCGATCACCACCGGCGCCACTGTCGCCGAGTGCGCCGCGGTGCTCAAGGATGCGGGCGCCCGTCACGTGTCTCGGGCACTGGCGTTCGCCCGCGCCAGCTACAGCATCGCCAACCGGCCCAATCGACGACTGACCTCCTCAGGCTGACGCCGTCCAGACATACCGTGCACGCGGCCGTGTATCTCCCTCCCTTTACAGTGGCGGGGATGCCCCGCAATTGCCGGGACTTCACCGCCCTGAGCCGCTTGGCCGCCGAAGGCACACGCCCTTCCTCCGCACAGTCCGCTTCCGTCGCGGAGACCCTCAGCCGCGTCCGCGCGGAAGTTCACCGCGTGATCGTCGGTCAGGAGATGCTGATCGACCGGCTGCTCGTCGGCATGCTCTGCCACGGGCATATCCTCGTCGAAGGCGTGCCCGGCCTGGCGAAAACGCTGACGGTCTCCACCTCGGCGCAGGCGCCTTGACCTGCATTTCGTCCGCATCCAGTTCACCCTGACCTCCTCCCGGCGGACCTCGTCGGCACCGAGATCTTCAGCCAGGCCGAGGGCCGCTTCACCATCCGGCGGGGTCCTGTTCGGCGAACTTCGTGTGCTGGCTGACGAGTAGAACCGCGCTCCGGCCAAGGCAGTCGGCCTCCTCGAAGCCAAGGAACGGCAGGTCTCCATCGGCGGCGAAACCATGCCACTCGACGAGCCTTCTGGTCAGCGGCGACCCAGAACCCGGTCGAACAGGAAGGCACCCACCCCTCCCCGAAGCACAGTTGACCGCTTCCTCCTCAAGGTGAAGGCGGATTACCCCACCCGGCAGGAAGAACGGCAGATCCGGACATGAGCCTGACGCCGTCTCTGCCTCAGTCAGCGTGGTCGCTAACAAGATCGACCTGGCTGCCGCGCGCCGCTCAGTCAACGAAGTCGTCATCGACGACGCGCTCAAGGACTACATCGTCCAGCTCGTCTATGCCACCCGGCGCCCGGCCGCCTACCGCCCGCCCGCCAGAGCTCGCTTCCTCATCGGCTACGGCGCTTCACCGCGCGCGAGCATCGCCCTCGCCCAGGCCTCCCGCGCCCACGCCTTCCTCCAGGGCCGCGGCTACACCACTCCGGACGACGTGAAAGCCCTCGCGCACGATGTCCTGCGCCACCGCGTTGTGACCACCTACGAGGCCGAAGCCGAGGAGCTTCCAGCGACGACATCATCGACCGCGTGCTTGACGGCGGACGTGCCCTGGGGAGGTCCGCGAGCTTCCCTTCAGCACGGCGCCAGGCAACGGTTCCCTGGAAAGGTATCGCCAGCCCGCGCGCCCCGGGCGGCATCCCGCCGGAGTTGCTCGAACGCGCATCCGCGCCACCGAGATCAAGGCCCGCTCTTCCTCGCCCGGCTCAACGATCTTCCCTCGGCGAATACCACGCGGTCTTCTGCGGCCGCGGGCATCGAGTTCGACGAACTGCGGCCGCACGTCCTGGGCGACGACGTCCGCTCCATCGAATTGAAGGCTCGCCCGCACCGGTCAGCCGCTGATCCGCCGGTACCGCGAAGACCGCGACCTCACGGTGCTCTTCGTCGTCGACGTGAGTGCCCCTGCAGGCGGCTGCCCTGCTCCAATCGAAAGCGGACCCTCGCCGCCGAAATCTGCGCGGTCCTTGCCCTCGCGGCTATCCGCAACAAGGACCGCGTGGGCCTGCTGCTCTTCGCGAGCAAGCCCGAGCGCTACGTCCGGTTCCTCGGGGGCGCCACCCCACGTCCTCCGCGTCGTTCGCGAGATGCTCAGCGCACCTGCTGACCAGCGGCACGGACATCGGCGCGGCGCGAATACCTCATCGGCGTCCAGAACGCCGCGCCACGGCTTTCCTCGTCTCCGACTTCCTGGCCGAGATCGGCTACGCCAGTTGGCGCGCGGCCGCCTCGCCACCACGACATCATCGCAATCCGCGTCCGCGAACCCATCGACGAAGAGCTCCCGGACGCCGGCATCGTCACTATCCGCGACAGCGAGTCCGGCCGGCCGTCGAGGTCGACACCGGCAGCTTCTACTGGTGCGCGAACGTACGCGCGCCGCGTCCAGGAGCTCGACCAGGATCGCCGCCTGGCGTTCGGCCGCTCGGCATCGATGCGCGAAATCCAGGCAGTCGTCGGTGTGGATTACGTCCCGGCGCCTGCGCTTCTTCAAGCGCCGCTCGCAGGGCGCCGCATGAAGCGCCGGGTGGCCCTGGGGGCCCATTGCCGTCCTGCTGGCTGCCTGGAGCCCCCGTGCGCGCCGACGGCGATGTCCGCCTTCTTCCCAGCCCTCGACCGTCATCGGCGAGCACATCCACGCCACCTCCGCGTGTCCGTGCCCAAGGGCTCCACGGTCGAAGCCACGCCGGGGCGGCGATTCCTGGGCAGGGGTGGAACTGGCTCCATCGACCTGGTGGAACCAGGTGAATCAGCCCGGGACGGCGAGCTCTGGCTGATCGAGGCCACCGTGGCGGCCTTCGTCCCCGGCGACCTTGCCTTCGCGCCGCGACCGTTTCCGTGGTCACCGGCAACGAAGCGCAGCCTCAACAGCCCCGGCGGTCCCGTTGCGCGTCATCGAGACGCTGCCGGACGGGGCCCTGCTGGAGCTCTCGCCACTGCGCCACTGGTCGCGATCGGCGGTGCCGGGGAGTCGCCCTGGTTGAAGCCGGCACGCCGCTGGCCTGCTGGCGGGCGCAAGTGTCCTCGCGTTGCTCATCTGGCTGGCCGGCCGGGGCTGTCGTGCGCCGACTCCGCCGAGGAGCGCGGCCACTGGTTGCCCCGGGCCTGCCGTACAAGTGCACCCTCGAAGGCGCCGAACAGCTCCTCCATCGGACCCCGTCGGCGCCTACCGCCTCATGTCCGCGGTCGCGGAAGGCCGTGACCTCGCCGAACGGCATGGCGTCCGCGCTACCGCCCTGACCACCAGCGAACTCTGCCGGCCGCCTCGAGTCCGGCGGCGAACGGTGGGAGGCGCGCCTCGTGGCCGGCCTGCTCGAGGAGTGCGACTCCGTCATTTACGCGGGTACCGCCCGCCGAGCGGCGCGAAGCCAACCTGACCATGGCGCGCGAGATCATCGGGGCGGTGAGCTGATGGAACCGGCCCAGCTGCTCGCCTTCGCCCTCGCCATCCTCGCCGTCTCGCCCGTGGCTCCTGCTCGCGCGCCGGAAGCCGCGCGGCTACACCGTCTTCTTCGTCCGGCCCGGTGACGGGCATCGCGCCCTCCCTGGCGGCTGCGGTTGGCGCGGGGTTGCCGCCCTGCGGGTGCTGGCCGTGGTCACGCTCGCGATCGCCGCCGCCGCACTTCGCGAAGGCAAAGCCGCATTGAAAGCTGTGCCCGGCGAAGGCGTCGCATACCGCCCTCGCGTTCGACTTCCCGAGTTCGATGGACCAGCGCTTGCCTCTGGAAAAACGCGCCTTGACGCATCGAAAGACGTTATCCGCGAGTTCATCAAGAACCGCCAGAACGACCGTGTCGGGTTCGTCGTCTTCCAGCAGGACGCGCTGGCGCTCTCGCCGCCCAGCCTGGACTACCAGGCGTTGGACAGGATGGTCGCCTCCCTCCAGAGCGGCCTCCTGCCAGACGGCACCGGCATCGGCGTCGGCCTCGCGACGGCCCTGAACATGCTGCAGGATTCCACCGCCGCCAGCCGCATCGTCATCCTCCTCACCGACGGCGAACACAACGCCGACTCCATCTCGCCCGAGAAAGCCGCCGACCTCGCCGTCTCGTTGCACATCCGCGTCTACACCATCGGCGTCGTCTCCGACATCAGCCCCGGCCGCAACCCTGAGATCGACGAGGAGCTGCTGACCGCGATCGCGGACCGCACAGACGGCAAGTACTTCGTCGCCGACAGCCCGCAGGCGTTACAGGACATCTATGACGAGATCGGCTCGCTCGAACGCAGCCGGGTCGGGCGCGAGTCGTTCGAGGGGTTCACTGAGTACGCGCCCTGGTTCGCCGCCGGCGCCGCGCTCCTTCTCGCGCTCGAACTGACGCTGCGGGGCACCGCCCTTCGGAGGGCGCCGGCATGAGCGATATCAGCTTCGCCCGCGAATGGATGTTGCTCCTGTTGCCGGTGGTCCCCGGCGCGCTTGCGGCATGGTGGGTTGGCGTGCGCCGAGCCGCCGCCCGGGCGCGCACCATCTCACGCTCTCGAAGCGCCCCGCCGCCGTACGCGGCCGCCGTGCTCTTCGCCCTCGCTGCGGCCGTCGCAATCGTCGCCGCGGCCCAGCCCCGCTGGGGTACCCGCGAAAGCAAAGTGGAACGGAACGGCGCGGACCTGGTGATCGTGCTCGACATCTCGCGCTCCATGGCCGCCCGGGATGTCGCCCCAGACCGCCTCTCGGCCGCGAAAACGTCGATCGATTCCACCCTCTCGCGTCTCGGAGGCGACCGCGTGGGCCTCGTCGTCTTCGCCGGGGAGGCGCGCATCCGCTTCCCGCTCACCACTGACTTCACGGCCGCCCGCCAGGTGGTCGACACGCTCGAAACGGGCGTTGTCTTCGTCGAGGGCGGGACGAACGCGGGCCTTGGGCTCGCCGAAGCCGTCACGCTGCTCAGCGACGACCAGCACAACGGCAAAGTCATCCTCCTCCTAACCGATGGCGACGACCTGAGCGGCGACTTCGCCACCAGCGCGCAACTCGTCGCTCAGTCGGGCGCCAGCCTGCTCGTCGCTGGGGTGGGCACGCCTGACGGCGCCACCATACCGGTGGTCGATCCGCGCAACGGCATCGAGTCGCCCAAACTCGGGGCGGACCAGGCGCCCATCGTCACGAAGCTCAACGAGACGTTCCTCAAGACCCTCTCGGCCGCCGCCGGGGGACGTTACCTGGGTTCCGACCTCGCCGTTGTGCCCGGCGCGGTCGATGGGCGGCTGAGGGCCCTGCAGCGCCCAGATCGACTCCCGGCCCACCATCCTCCCGGTCGAGCGGTACCAGTACTTCGTGATCGCGGCCCTCGCGCTCCTCGTGCTGGCATCCCTTGCCGAGCGGTTGCTGCGGTTCCCCTGGCGAGCGGGCGCGGCGTTCGCCGTGCTCGCTCCTGCTCGCGCTTGCGCGACCAACGAGTACGAGGCCAACGAAGCGGGCCGAGGCGCTCCAGGCCGCGCCGACCCGGCCACCGCCATCGAGAAGTTCCTGGGGTCCAGGTCTTGCGCCTCCGGCCGACCCGGACGTCGCGCTGAACCTGGCGGCCGCCCAGGCCGCCGCGGGGCGCAACGAAGAAGCGATCGTCTCCGCCCGCCGCGCCTCGACTCCAACCGCCTGGATATTCGCGCGCGGGCGTACCTGTCGATTGGCCACCACCAGTTCGCGGCGGCCTACTTCGCCGAATCGCTCGACGCTTTTCGCCGGGCCCTCTTGAAGACGGTGAGAGGACGACAAAGCGCGGCACGACTACGAGGTCGTCCTTCGCCTGCTGTTCCCGGACCCCGAGACCGAAGAAACGCCCGCCCCCGGCGAGACGCCTTCACCCACGGGCACACCGGAGACAGGTTCCCAGCCTTCCCAGCAACCGGGAGGCGCCGGCACTCCACAACCCGGTGACCCCAGCCCGGGCAGCGGCACGCCGCAGCCGGGCGGGACTCCGCAAGCGGGTGGGACGCCAACACCCGGCAGCACCGCGGGCGCCCAGTCCAAAGCCGAACTCGACCGCCAGATCCGCGATATCGACCAGCGCGTAAACCGCCTCCTCCAGGAAGCGGGCGAAACGCCGTCGCCCGCCCAGGCGCTGGAGATCCTCCGCCTGCTGGCCGAACGTTCACGCCTTGCCGGCCTGCGGGACGCCTTCAACGGCGGCGGCGGGGTCAAGGACTACTGATTTCCTCAGGTTCCGCCGTCCCGTCATCTCCCGATCCCGTACACTCGCCGGGTGCGCGCAGTCTTTGTCATGATCAAAACCGAACCAGGCCACACCACCGAGGTGGCCAACCGCATCGCTGAAGTCGAGTCGTTCTCGGAGTGCTACAGCATCACCGGCCAGTACGACTTGCTCGCCAAGCTCTACGTCTCCGACATTGATGGCCTCGGCCGCCTGATCGAGCGCGACATTCACTCCATCCCGAACGTCCGCGACACCTTCACGATCCTGACGTTCGAGGCCTTCGGCGCGCGCTGACCAGGCCGCGGGCATGGAGAGCACGCCGAGCCTCACCACCCTCCTGAGCCAGTGGACGCCGCATGTCTTCTGGATTGCGGGGCTCGCGGCGCTCGCGATCTGGTACGTTCGCTCGTTTCGAAGTGCAGCGCGCAGGGGGTGTCCCCACCCGCGCTGGCGGTTGGCGATTTCGCTCGCCGCGCTGGGAGTGGTATTCGTCGCGGTTTGCTCGCCGATCGACCACTACGGGCGCGACATCCTCTGGGTCGATTTCACGGGCTTCCTGCTCCTGACAATGATCGCGCCCCCGATGCTGCTGCTCGGCGCGCCGCTCACCCTCGCCTTCCGCGCCAGCGGGAAGACTGGCCGCAAGCACCTTCGCCGGCTCTACCGCTGCCGTTTCGTGGCCATCGTCACGTTTCCGGTGGCCACCTGGCTGCTCTTCGCCGTTGCCACCTACCTCTGGCAATTCACCGACCTCACCGACATGGCAGCGCGGCATCAATCGCTGCGCTACCTGCAGCAGTCATCCCTCCTGGCGGTTGGCTTGCTGTTCTGGAACCCCGCAGTCGCCGCCGACCCGCTCCGCTGGCGGCTTCCCTACCCACTTCGCTCGCTCTACGTCCTTGTGGAGATGACGCACAAGGGGCTTTTCGGCGGCATGTTCCTGAGCATGACCAGCGTCGTGCACTCGGACCTCGCCGCCCGCGCCCCCGCCTGGGCGCCCGCGCCACTCACCGATCAGCGGCTCGCCATCCTCATCCTCTGGATCGGCGGGAACCTGATCTTCCTGACGGCGCTCATCGCCCTCGTGGCCGGCTGGGTGGAGTACGAGAAGCGCAACCAGGTCCGGGTGGATCGCCGCCTGCGCCGGGAGGCCGAAGCGCGCGCCAAACGCCGCGCCGCCCTCGACCAGGTCTTCCAGAAACCGGTGTAGCCCTGCTCGTTCCGTCTTTCGGGTGATGGCCCTGACCCGCGACGCCCCGTTACAGTTCGCCGCCATGGAACGCCCGCGCTACAAGACCTGGGTCCGCACCAAACCGCTCGTGATCTTCGCGATCCTGACCGCGGTCTCCCTGGCGCTTGCCGGGCTGGCGTTCGTCAGCCTCTTCTTCCTTGCCTTCCTCATCCCGGCGGGCATCTTCGGCTACATCCTGCTCATCGTCGGGCTCAGCCGCTGGAGGTTCTCGCCGGCCGGTGGGGACTGGCAGGACCGGGTCCACCAACTCCTGGCCTCACGTGTCAGCGGAGCCCGCGTGCTGGACGTCGGCTGCGGAAGCGGCCACCTGCTCGCCGAGATAGCGCGCACCCATCCGGGAGCCACCCTCGTGGGTCTCGACTACTGGGGCGACAACTGGGAGTACTCCCGCGAGCTTTGCCTCGCGAACTTCCGCGCCGAAGGGTTCGCGAACCGTGCCACGTTCATCCACGGTACGGCTTCGAGTCTTCCCTCGGACCTCGGTGAGTTCGATGCGGTCGTGAGCTCGATGACCTTCCACGAAGTGCGCGATGTCAGTGACAAGACCGCGTCGCTGCGCCAGGCGGTCCAGCACGTCGCGCCGGGTGGCCGCTTCGTCTTCGTGGACCTCTTCGGTGACCGCGGCCACTACCCGGACGAGGCGGCGATCACCGCCGCGATTACTGGATCAGGCGGGGCCATCACCGAGCACGCGCCACTTTCCGCGTTGCTCCCGCTGCCCTTCCCGCTCAAGCACAACAAAGTCCTCGGCCACGCTCAGCTCATCGCCGGCACACGCACGTCCTGACCGGGGGTGTCACCGACGGGCGCGCCATCGAAGCGCTCCGTGACCTCCGTGCCTCCGTGGTTCAGGCGCCCTACCGGTAATTTCCGAATTTGAGCTCGATGCCGTAATCCTGCGTCTTCAGGTCCGTGATCACCTGCTGCAGTTCATCGCGGCTCGGGCTGCTGACGCGCACCGCCTCACCCTGCACCTGTGATTGGACCTTCTTGTACTTCTGGTCCTTCAGGTACTTCACGATCTTCTTGGCGATGTCCTGCTCGATGCCCTGGACCAGCGTGACGTCCTGGCGAATCGTGCCCTGCGAGGCCTTTTGCGGCGTCCCGCGCGTCAGGTTCTTCACTGGCACGTTCCGGGCGATGAGCCGGCCCTGGAGCACCTGCCACATCGCATCCAGCTTGTAGTCGTCCTGGGCATGCAGCCCGATCTTCGTGTCGCCGTGGTTGTAGTCGATCTCGGCCACCATGCCCTTGAAATCGAACCGGTTTTCGATCTCCTTCTTCGCCTGGTTGACCGCGTTGGCCACTTCCTGCAAATCGCAACCGGTGGTGATATCGAAGGTTTCGTCTTTCGCCATGGCCCTAATGTACCGCGCGCCGGAGCGAGACTGTAGCCGGGCCGCCGAATCGCCATCCGCGTTCCGCTACACTGTCCTCCACAGTCCGCCGCGGAGGCCCCCAAATGACCGACATGGAGCGCGCGAAGCAACTCCGCGCGGAGTACGACGAAGCAGTGGTCCAGGAGGGCAAGGAACTCGCCGGGCCATTCATGACCGTCTCCGGCCGGCCCATTGACCGCCTCTACGATGCTACGGATATCGCCGGGCTCGACTACGAGCGCGACATCAACCTGCCGGGCAGCTACCCCTACACGCGCGGCGTCCACCGCACGGGCTACCGCGGGAAGCCCTGGACGATCCGCATGTTCAGCGGCTTCGGTTCGGTCGAAGAAACCAACCAGCGCTACAAGGACCTCCTCGCCACCGGCAACAACGGCCTCAGCATCGCGTTCGACATGCCCACGCTCATGGGCTACGACCACGACGAGCCGTGGGCCGAAGGCGAGTTTGGCAGTTGCGGCGTCGCCGTCGACTCGCTGAGCGACATGGAAATCCTCCTCAGCGACCTGCCGCTCGACAAGATCACGACTTCGATGACGATCAACAGCCCGGCGCCGGTCGTCTGGGCGTTGTTCATCGCCGCCGCCGAAAAGCGCGGCGTCCCCCGGGCGAAACTCGCCGGCACGCTCCAGAACGACATCCTCAAGGAGTACATCGCCCAGAACGAGTACATCTACGACCCGGGCGCTTCCATGCGACTGGTGACCGATACGATCGAGTTCGCCTCGAACGAGATGCCGCTCTGGAACCCGGTCTCGGTTTCCGGCTACCACATCCGCGAAGCCGGCGCGACGGCCGCCCAGGAGCTCGCCTTCACCCTCGCCGACGGCATCGAATACGTGAAATGGTCGCTCGCCCGGGGCCTGGACATCGATAGCTTCGCGCCGCGCATCAGCTTCTTCTTCAACAGCCACAACGACTTCTTCGAAGAGGTGGCGAAGTTCCGCGCGGCCCGCCGCATCTGGGCGCGCCAGATGAAGGAACGCTTCGGCGCGAAGAGCCCCCGCAGCTGGCTGATGCGCTTCCACACCCAGACCGCTGGCGTCTCGCTCACCGAGCAGCAGCCAGAGGTCAACCTCGTCCGCGTGGCCATCCAGGCGCTCGCCGCGGTCATGGGCGGCACGCAGTCGCTGCACACGGACGCCATGGACGAGGCGATCGCGCTTCCGAGCGACAAGGCCGCGCGCCTCGCCGTCCGCACCCAGCAGGTCATCCTCCACGAAAGCGGCGTCATCAACACCGTCGACCCGCTCGGGGGCAGCTACTTCGTCGAAAAACTGACGGCAGACATGGAACGCGACGTCCTGAAGTACTTCGAGCAGATCGAAGCCCTCGGCGGCGTCATCCCGGCGATCGAAACCGGCTTCTTCCAGAAGGAGATCGCCGACGCTTCAGCCCGCTTCCAGTTCGAAGTCGACACGCGCGACCGCATCGTCGTCGGCGTCAACGAGTACCTCAGCGAAGAGAAGCCGGACATCCCGATCCTGCAGTTCGACCCCGAGGGCGAACGCCGGCACCTCGCCCGCCTGAAGAAACACAAGGCAGAACGCGACCAGGCGAAGCACGCGGCAGCCATGACCGCCCTCGAAAACGCGAGCCGTGACCAGAAAACGAATACGATGCCGTTCATCCTCGACGCCGTGAACGCGGGCGCCACCGTCGGCGAGGTTTGCAACATGTGGCGGCGCGTCTACGGGGAGTACAAGGAGCAGGTGGTGGTGTAGGGCGGACGGCTCCGAGCACAGCCTCGACTAGCTGTCCAGGCGGCGCCGGTCGCACACGGTCTGAATGCAATACTTGAATTCGTCTTCGTCGAAGAGCAGCCGTTCGCCGACGAATTCAATGACGAAGGCTACTTCGACCGCAGCGAATTCAGACGCGGCAAAATGGAATCCAGGAAGCGGGCCAGGGTTCTTCCCCACACACCACAGATAGGCGTCCTCCGGGTCCGCACCGGCGTCCGGGGCATACCCGTAGAGGTCGAAAATCTCAAGCCATACTGCTCCAGGAAGGAACTCAGGCAGCAATGGGGCACTGAAGCGTGGATGGAACCTGTTTGGCCGCCCACGTCTTGATTTCCGTCCTGAGATGGTCTTCATCGAAGCCGACGACTCCGTTGCTGGTTTCGCCAACGGTGCTGTCCACGCCCCTGGACGCGAGATACGCCTGGGTTTCGGACGGGTCGCCAAGTGCATCAAGTCTACTGACAACCCCAGATAGGACGGAGACGAGTTTGTCGGCGAGACTCTCCGCGTCGTGGCCCGCCACCAGCAACGGAATCTGTTCGCATGTTGCAACGAGCGTGCCGTTCGTTTGCGCGCGAAGCGCCAACGACAGCTCAAAGGAAACGCACTTCATCACCCGGTCTCCGCTGTTCGGTCACGGCATCATACCGCAGATCTGGGCGAGGCGGCTGATGGCGATGCCGCGAACGAACCACTTTCGCCTTTCGCCTTTTCCCTCTTGCCTCGTCCCCCCGTTGTAGACTCTCCGGGCTCATAACCCAGAGGAGAGACCCGAAGCATGGCCATCGATTTCGAAATCCCCGCTGAAGCGAAAGCAATCCGCGAGCGCGTCCGCCAGTGGGTGCAGGACGAGTGCATCCCCGCCGAGGCGCAGCTCGAGACCCGCCCCTATAAGGAAGTCCTGGCAGAGCTCCGCGCGAAGGCGCGCGCCCAGGGGCTCTGGTGCCCGTTCATCCCCAAGGAGTACGGCGGCATGGGTCTTGGCCCGCTGGCCAACGCGCTTGTCCAGATGGAGCTCGGCGAGAGCTACCTCGGCGCCCTTTCGATGAACACCCAGGGCCCGGACGACGCGACGATGCTGACCATCCTGCAAAACGGGACGGAGCACCAGAAGGAGAAGTTCCTCAAGCCGCTACTGAACGGCGACAAGCGCGTCTGCTACTCGATGACGGAGAAGGCCGCCGGCGCTGACGCGACCGGCATGCGCACGAAGGCCGAACGCGACGGCGACAACTGGATCCTGAACGGTGAGAAATGGTTCAGCAGCGCCGCCAGCGCCGCCGACATCGCGGTCGTCATGGCCCGAACCGACCCGGACGCCCCGCGCCATCAGCAGTTCAGCACCTTCATCGTCGAACTGCCGAACCCCGGCTATCAGATCGTCCGCGACATCAAGACGATGGCGATCGAAAGCCCGCTCAGCCACGTCATGGGCGGCGGCCACTCCGAAATCAAGATCGAGAACCTCGTGGTCCCGCACGAGAACATCCTTGGCGGCATTGGGCAAGGTTTCAACATGGGCCAGCACCGGCTCGCCTATGGCCGCCTGCGCCACGGCATGCACAACGTCGCCATGGCCCAGCGCGCCCTCGACATGGCCGTCGCGCACATCACCGAACGCGAGACCTTCGGCCGCCTGCTCTCCGAGCGCCAGGGCGTGCAGTGGATGATCGCCGACTGCGCGAGCGAGTTGTACATCGCCCGCCTGATGCTCATGCACATCGCCTACAAGGCCGAAAACGGCATGGACCTCCGCCAGGAAAACGGCATCGCCAAGGTCTTCCTCGCGAACATGGTGCACAAGGTGGTCGACACGGCAATCCAGCTCCACGGCGCGCTCGGCTACTCCCAGGACACGCCGCTCGCCCGCTGGTACACCGGCATCCGCTCCCAGCGCCTGGTGGACGGCCCGGACGAGGTCCATCGCTGGACCACCGGCCGGAACGTCATCAAGGCCTACCAGCAGCACGGGACAACCGCCAGCGCCTGCGGCGGCGACCTGCTGTAGGCAGCGCTTCATCGCGACAGAACAGAGAGGTCCCCGAAATCGGGGACCTCTCTGTCTCTGCTCTGCCGTGAACGTTCGCTAAATGAAGAAGCCCAGCCCGAGCTGGCCCTTCACCGCGTTGATTTCGCCCAGGTGCATGAAGCCGTGCGTCATGATCACCTGCCGGATCACGCGCCACTTCGGCATCTCGCCGAGCGGCTTGATCATCTGCACCTCGTCCAGCTTCTCCAGCGGGACCACCTTCAGGAATGCCAGCGTGTCTTCGCGGACTTCTTTCAGGTACTGGCGCAGCTTCGCCTGGTCGAACTTCAGGCTCTGCGCCTCTTCCATCGACATCCCGGTGCCCTGGGCAACCGCGGGCACGCCCCAGCTCTCGTTGTAGCCCTTCGACATCCAGATCGTTGGCTTACGGTCTTGCATGACGAAGTTAGTGATGTTGTCCGCCGTGCGCGTCACATGCCAGGCGTTGAAGCCGATATTGACCGCGTGGCCGCCGGGCTGGTGGTTCACCTGTTCGTTCGTCAGGTCCTTGATCGCCATATCCAGCCAGTCCGTCATCTGGTCGACCCCGTCGATCAGGATGTCGCGAGCTTCCATGCATCACCTCCACGAGTGCGCTCGGAGTCTAGAGCGAGGAGGGGGTTTCTTCAAACAACGCTCTGCAGTCGTTGCGGGCCTTGTGCCCGCTCGGCGCCATGCGCCCAACGGGTCTTTACCGCAGGGCCAGCGGCGTTTCGAGGTCGGCCGGTGTGAGCGTGCGCTGGATGCCGCGGCGGACGCGGTCGGCGTTCGCAACCACCGCGTACAGCGTCTCAATCGTCGGCACGGGCACTCCCAGCTCCCGCGCCCGCCGGACCGGGTTCCCCAGGATCGTCTCGACTTCCAGGGCGTTGCCCTGCACGTAGTCGATGACCATGCTCGTCCGGTAGTCCCCCATCGTGCCGGTGAGAGCGAACATCCGCGCCACGATCTCCTCGGGATCAAGCCGCGCCGGCGAAGCAACCGCCGCCAGGTCAGCATTCCCGGCTGCGACCACCTCGCGCATCGCCCGCTCGGCCGTCGCCCGAAGCTCCGAGTCTCCAAGGATCGTCTGCGTGCCGATGCCACCGCCGGCCACGCTCAGGCCGTTGAACGGGATGTTCCAGCAGAGCTTCTCCCAGCGGGCGTAGCGCAGGTTCGGGGCCACCACCGTTTCGATCCGGCCGCTTTCGAGGAGTTCCCGAAGCCGATCGTTCTCCGCCGGGTCATCGAGCGCGTGGCCGATGGAGACCCGCCCGTACTCCAGGTGGTGGATCACACCGGGCTCGCCGCGGTTGATGCAGACGAACGCCATGCCGCCAAACACGCGCTCCGGCCCAAACCATTCGCTGAAGCGTGGTTCGATGCCGAGGCCGTTCATCAGCGCGAGAATTCGCGTGTCCGCCCCGAGGCAAGGCGCCACCAGGTCCCGCGCCGCTTCCAGCGCCGTCGCTTTCAGCGAGCAAATCACCCAGTCGACCGTGCCCAGCTCCTCGGGAGTCGCGAACGCCGCAACCTTCGCCAGGTGGAAGTCGCCATCGGTGCTGAAGACCCGCAGGCCGTTGGCGCGCACGGCATCCAGGTCGCGCCGCAGGAGGAAGCGCACGTCGTGGCCGGCCTGGGCCAGCCGCGCACCGTAATACCCGCCGACCGCCCCCGCGCCAACAACCGCAACCGTCGCCATCGCACGATTTTCGAGGCTCGATGCGGCGCTGTCGATCATGTGCTCCGGCTAGACATGTGCGGGCACCAGTGGCGCCAGCGCGGCGGCGAGCAGCGTGTGCGCGGGCTGGAGCGTGTGGCAGCCGTCAGCCATGTAGAAGGGGGCTTTCCCGCCGCGCCCGCCGAGCAATTCCTCGTGAAAGACCCAGTCGAAATGGTGGGTCAACGCCGACCTGCGGAGCGCCTCGTTGCACGCTGCTTCCAGGACATCGGAACCTGGATTCAGGCGCCAGATCGCGTCGGTGTAGGCCGCTCCGCCGATGACGATGGCCTGCGTGCGCTCGCGCCGGGCCACCGCCGCGAAGCAGGCCTGGTACGAGCTCACAAGCTCGTCGAACGTGTAGTCGCCGGCCGTCCCGATCAACCGTCGTCCAGCTCTCCGGACCTGGAGCATTCCCCTGGCGCGGACCGACCCCGGCGGGCCGGGATGGCGCGCGACGAAACGTTCGGCTTTGCCCGCAACCGCGCCGGCACGGGCTCCGAACCGCCGGCGTACGCGCTTCGAAACCATCTTCACCAGGCAGGGAAACGTGGACGTTGCGATGATCACGAACTCTGGCTGCTCGACATCCAATTGCCGTTCCACGAACGCAACCGCGGTTTGGCTGGCGAACAGTCTCTTGTGCACCACGTCGGCTTCAACGCCCTGCTCCGCAAGGAGCCGCCGGAGCAGCCAGGGCCACGCATCGTCGGCATCGGGGAGATGGGAGCCATCGCTGTCGCTGTGCCCGAAGACCAGGATCTTCACGTCAACCGCCGCCATCCGGGTGAAACCGCAAGCGAGCGAATCGCGTTGGCCTACCCGGCGACTTCGCCTGTCAGAGACGTGGCGACAGGGCGTTCACCACGTTTCCGTGGGGGCGAGTGGCGGGACTATAGCATCAGCCGCGCCAGTTGGCCGCGTTCAGCGCTTGCCGCAAGCGGTCGGAGACGTCCTGAAGTTCGGGGCGCGGGGGTGGGCTTGCGTCCGGGGCAATCATCGCCCTGCCGCCCTGTAGCGCGTCTCCCGCGCGATGGGGCGTGAGATTGAAGTGGAGGTGGGCGACCCGTTCGCCGAAGACGTTTACGTAGACCAGGTCCGCGGCGGCGGCCTCGCGGAGCACGCTAGTGACCCATGCCAGCCTCGCGCCAAGCGTGGCCGCTTCCTCGCTGTCGAGGTCGGTGATGTGGGGAATGTGCCGACGCGGTTCCAGGTAGGAGAAGCCAGGGACGGGCGCGGCGAGGCTGGTCGTTACCCGCCACAGGTGATCACGCCAGACCTCCACACGGTCGAACTCGCGGTCGGCAGCCGGCCAATCACAGAGCAGGCAGTAGGCGGATGTCACACGATGCCGTTCGAATGCAGGCTGGCGATCTCTTCGCCCGTCAAACCCAGCAGGCCGCCCAGCACCTCCTCGTTGTGCTCGCCGAGGAGCGGAGCGCGCCCGGGCACACGCCCCGGCGTCCCGGTCAGCACCGGCACCACCCCCGGCTGGAGCACATGGCCGTAGTCCGCCGATTCAACCGAGAGCACCTGCTGCCGGTCCGCGAAGTGCGGGTCACCAACGATGTCCTCCATCAGGTAGACCTTCGTCGCGGGGACGCCGAAGCGGTCCAGCGTCTCCTGGCACTCGGCCAGCGGCCGCGCCCGCACCCACTCGCCCATGATGGCGTGGATATCCGCGTGGTTCATCAGGAGGTTGTTGCGCGGCGTGAAGCGTTCGTCTTGCACAAGTTCGGGCCGCCCGATGGCGTCGCAGAGCTTCACGAAGGCGCGCTGCGTGGTGGCGTTGATGACCAGGAAGTGGCCATCCGAAGTCTCGAACTGCTCGGCCGGCACGACGCCAGGGAAGTAGTTGCCGGAGCGCTCGCGGTCCTTGCCCTGCATACCGTAGTTCGCAATGTGGGTGCCACTCATGCGCCAGACGGCCTCGTAGAGCGCCATGTCCACGTCCTGGCCCTTGCCGGTCAGGTCGCGCGCCCGCAACGCCAGCATCGCCCCGAACGCCGCGAACATGCCCGCGCCGTAGTCGGCAACGAAGTACGCCGGGCGCACCGGCGGACGGTCGGCGTAACCGGTCAGCCCGGTAATCCCGGCAAATGCGAGCGCCACGCGGTCGAAACCCGCGCGGTCCCGGTAGGGGCCCGTCTGCCCGTAGCCGCTGATGCGCACCACCACCAGGCCGGGGTTGGTCTCGCGCAACGTGTCCGGCGCAAATCCCCACTTTTCCAGCGCGCCCGGCCGGTTGTTGTCGATCAGCACGTCCGCCTTGTCGGCCAGCTTGCGGAAGACCGCCGCGCCCTCGGGACGGGTAATATCGAGCGTGATCGCCTTCTGGCCGCGGTTGTCCTGCGCGAACGAAACGCTTCCGCGGTTCGCTTCGCCGGTCACGGGCTGCTCGACCTTGATCACTTCGGCCCCGAACTCCGCGAACAGCGTGGAACAGAACGGTGCGGCAAGGATCTGTCCGGTCGTGATGACGCGGATCCCGGTGAGCGGAAGGACTGGTTCAGACATGGTCATGTGGTGCCAGATAATACGGCCCGTGCCGGAACCGCGTGAGGAAACGTTCTACGACCGCGTCTACGCCTTCGTCGCCGGCGTCCCGCCCGGCAAAGTCGTCACCTATGGCCAGGTCGCCGCGGAACTCGGAGCTCCTACGGCCTCGCGAGCCGTCGGCTACGCGCTCAACAACCTCTCCGGCTACGAACACGACATCCCCTGGTGGCGCGTGGTCAACGCATCGGGCGGCATCAGCCTGGGCAGCCGCGGGCCGGCGGCGGCGATGCAGCGGGAACGACTCGAAGCCGAGGGCGTGCGCTTCAACCTGGAAGGACGGCTCTCGCTCCGCGAATTCCGCTGGGTCGCCGGCTAATCGAACCAGCGCATCTCGCCCGCTGCCAGCTCGACAACATCCACTGTCCCCCGGCGCTCCACCGCCACCGTGCGCGCGGTCGCGGCGTCGTTGCGGACCTGCACGCGGCCCGAGACCTGCCGTTCGAACAGGTCCTTGCGCGTCAGGCTGGCGGAATCGCCCACCACGCGCGGCGATTTCCCCGGCCCCGTCACCTGCCAGAGCGCGCCCTCATGCGGCCGCAGGAACACGTCCCCCATCGGCAGCATGCGCCCGTTCCATGTGTCGAATGCCACTTCACCGGGCTCCAACAGGTCGCCCCATGGCAGCCAGGCGGACTCATCGCCCCAGTTCAGGACACCAACGAGCGAGCGGCCCTCGCCCAGGTCGGCACGCCAGGAATGCGCCACAGGGCCTTCGGAGGGGTCCAGCGGCCGGGCAGCCACGCCGGGCGGAGGGAAGAGCGCGAGCGCCATCCGTCGCCGCTCTTCGGAGAGCTTCGGCAGGTCGTCGCTGGCCACCACCATCCCGCCGCTGAGGGCGATGCCGGTCGCAAGGAAGCGCGTCTCCGCCTCGCTGAGCTGTGTCTCGTTCTCGCGCACGATCAGGCAGTCCGGGTCGTTCGCCCACCAGCGGTTGTGCATCCAGTTGCGCTGCAAGGTCATCCGCATGGCGTGGCGCACCGAGGGGTTCGGGCCGTCGGCCCATAGTTCCTTCACGTCTGGCCCGACGCGCATCGCATCCACCAGGCCCACCACCGGCCCGAAGTGGCAGGTGCAGCCGAGGATGAACGTCCCGTCGCCCGCTTCCTCGCGGATGATCTCTAACCCGCGCCGGAGGTTCATCGGCGCCGTCGTCCCGGCCGCGTGGTAGACCACGTCCGTCGAAGGCACCGCCGCGTAGGCGCAGGCGTCGAGCTTCAGGTACTCGTAGCCCCACTCCTTCACCACCGTACGGATGACGTTTCGCAGCCAGGCCTCGGTCGCCGGGTTCGTCAGGTCGAGCACGGCCGACCGCCCGAGCCAGGTACCCACGAAGACGGGCTCGCCAGCCCGGGTCCGGAGCACCATCTCCGGGTGCTCGCGCAGCGCCACGGAATGCTCGTTCAGGATGAAGGGAGCGAGCCACAACCCCGGGCTGTAGCCGGCCTCGCGAATCCGGTCCGCGAGAGCTTTCATCCCGGAAGGGAACTTCTCGTTCGGCGTCAGCCAGTCACCGGTATGGGACTGGAAACCGTCGTCGATCTGGACGTACTCCGCCGGGTGCTTCTCCCGCGTCATCGCTTCCAGGTTCGCGACTATGTCCGCTTCGGAGACGCGGTTGTAGAAGTAATACCAGCTGCACCAGCCCGTAGGGACGTGGTCCGGTACGCGGGCGCCCATCTCCGCCGCAACTTCGTCCGCGTAGCGTTCTATCAACGGAAGCGCCTGGCCCCCGGCGATGAATAGCACTGGCGGAAGCTCCAGCCGCTCGCCGGGCGCGAGCTCGGTCGCCTCAAGGTCAAAAGCCAGCGAGAGCTTCGTGAGCTTCGTCTCTTCGGCGTCCAACTCGATCTCGATGTCGAAGAAGTAGCGGTCCATGCGCAGGCTGCCTGCGAGCAGCACCTGCGGCTGCCGGCCCGCGTTCGAAAGCGTGACCACTTCGCGCGAGAGGTAGCGCACGGTTTCGCCTTCTTCGCGCATGTACCGGCCGTCGTACCCCTCGGGGTCATCCTCGCCGAAGTTCCGGACGAGGGCGTCCATCTGCATATAGCGCCCGTGAAGCCATGCCCAGTTGCCCGCCGCCGGCCCTTCGAGGTCAGCTTCGACACCCGCTTTGCCGGGCGTGGCGGCGCCTTCGCCGCGGTTGACGAGCGCCAGTTGCAGGCGGCCCGAGACCGCGTCGTACTCGCGTTCGAGCGAGACGCCGGCCGGTAGCGGCAGCGCGTTGAACCAGAGGTCCCAGGGCACGTTCAGCACGGGATCACGGTACAGGAGTTGAGAATTACGCATCGCCGCACGTCAGCCCGGGAACGGTCGCCGCCGAACATTGGTAGAATCCGCCCGACTCCCACGGAGGCGCGCGCATGCCCGGCCCCATCTCCTCGCTCACCGGCAATGACAATTACTTCGAAGACTTCGTCGCCGGTGCGACGTTCGAGCATGCCCGCGGCAAGACCGTCACCGAGATGGACGGCGTGCTCATCACCAACCTGGTCATGAACACCGCACAGGGCCATTTCAACGAAGACCAGATGGCGAAGGGGCCCATGGGCCAGCGCATCGTCTTCGGCGGCGTCACCGCATCGATGGTCATCGGCCTGGCGATGCAGGACACCGGCGAGCAGGCGCTCGCCGAGCTCGGCATGACCGGCATCCGCTTCCGCGTCTCGGTCCACCACGGCGACACCCTCTACGCCTTCAGCGAAGTCCTCGAAACGCGCGACAGCGACCGCCCGGACGCCGGGATCGTCCGCTTCGCCCACCGTGGGCTGAACCAGGACGGCAAGGTCGTCTTCGAAGGCGAGCGGACCGTGCTCCTCAAGCGCCGCTCGCACTGGGCTGACCGGTGAGTGACGCGGAAGCCTACAAACGCGCCCACGAAGGCGCCGCACCCATGGCCGCGGGCCCAACCGGCCCGCTCACCGGCATCCGTATCATCGACTTCACGCGGGCGCTGGCGGGGCCGTTCTGCACCATGCTCCTCGCCGACCTTGGCGCCGACGTGATCAAGGTCGAGCCGCCCGAGGGCGACTTCAGCCGCTTCTCCGAGCCTTACCCGGAGGACGACACCGAAAGGGCCTTCGGCGGCTACTTCGCCAGCATCAACCGCAACAAGCGCGGCATCATGGTCGACCTCAAGGACCCCAGCGAGCTAGAAAAAGTCCACGCGCTCGTCGATTCCGCCGACTGCGTGGTCGAGAACTTCCGCGTCGGCGTGATGGAGAAGCTCGGCTTCGGGTTCGAGACGCTGCACGCGCGCAACCCGGCGCTGGTCTACGCCGCCATCCGCGGTTTCGGCGACCCGCGCACCGGCGCCAGCCCGTACGCCGAATGGCCCTCCTACGACGTGGTCGCCCAGGCCATGGGCGGCATCGTGAGCATGACCGGCACCGATGACGGCCAGGTGCTGAAGGTCGGCGCCAGCGTCGGCGACCTCTATCCCGGCACCGTCGCAGCGCTCGGCATCGTCAGCGCGCTGCTCCACGCGAAGCTGACCGGTGAGGGGCAGTTCGTCGACATCGGGATGGTTGACGCCGTCACGGCCCTCTGCGAAGCCGCGGTCTACCGTTACACCTATGCCGGGACCGTCACGAAGCCGGCGGGCAACAGCCACCCGCAGCTCAACCCCTTCGACGTGTACCGGACCGCCGATGGCTTCTGCGCCATCGCCGCACCCACCCAGAACCACTGGGCCCTCCTCTGCGCCCACATCGACCGCGCCGACCTCATTCACGACCCGCGCACGATCAGCAACAAGGACCGCGTCATCAACGCCCCGTTCGTCAAAGACGTCATCTCGAGCTGGACAAGCGCGCACACGACGGCCGAGATCGTCGAGATCCTTGGCGGCGCGGTGCCCGTCGGCCCGGTGAACGACGCCGCGGCCCTCTTCGCGGACCCGCACCTTCACGCGCGCCACATGCTCGTCGCGGTCGACCACCCCGGCAGCGAACGCCCGGTCGTGCTGCCGAACAGCCCCATCCACATGACCGCCACCCCTACGGGCATCTACCGCCGCCCGCCAAAGCTCGGCGAACACAACGATGAAGTGTTCGCCGAAATCCAGTTCGAGGAGATCCAATGACTCGCCCCACCCGCCTGCGCCGCTCCGAGCTCTCCACCCCCGGCTCCAACCCGAAAATGATCGAGCGCGCCGCCGCGAGCAACGCCGACCTCGTGTTCCTCGACCTTGAGGACGCGGTCTCGCCCAACGAGAAGGTCCCGGCCCGCAAGCTCATCATCGAGGGCCTGAACACTCACGATTGGGGCAAGAAGACCCGGGCCGTGCGCATCAACGGCACCCACACGCACTGGTGCTACGAAGACCTGGTCGAAGTCGTCACCGGCGCGGGCCGCAACATCGATGTCATCATCCTCCCGAAG
Organism: Dehalococcoidia bacterium; assembly: GCA_046328215.1. GTDB lineage: Bacteria > Chloroflexota > Dehalococcoidia > Tepidiformales > Tepidiformaceae > Amarobacter. The sequence goes on from JAXLXA010000005.1 coordinate 134,022, forward strand.
CCGAAATCTCCGCGCGATGTCTGGTTTGTGGATACGCTGCTCACGCAACTCGAGGGCCAGCTCGGCCTCGAAGAAGGCAAGATCGGCCTCGAACTCCTCATCGAGGAGACGGAAGCGCTCGCCCGCGTCGAAGAGATCGCGGCCTGCTGCCCGCGCATCGAGGCGCTCATCCTCGGCTTCGGCGACTTCTCGGCCAGCCAGGGGATGCGCCTCAGCCTCCATGGCAAAGGCGAAGGCAAGTACCCCGGCGATCCCTGGAGCTACCACCGCAACCGCATGATCGTCGCCGCGCGGGCGAACGGCCTCGACGCCATCGACGGGCCCTTCGCCGACTTCCGCGACGAAGAAGGCTACCGCCGCGAAGCGACCTGGGCGGCCGCCCTGGGCGCTGTTGGGAAGTGGGCCATCCACCCCTCGCAGGTCCCGCTCGCGAACGACGTCTACTCGCCCACCGACGCCGAAATCGCTCGCGCTCAGAAGACCATCGAGCAGGTCCGCGAAGCCGAAGCGGCCGGCGCGGGCGCGGCGGCCGCCAGCGGCGTGATGATCGACGCAGCCACCGCGCGGCTGTACGAAGTCACCCTTGAACGGGCGCGCCTGACCGGAAAGATCAATTAGACGAGATCCACATTCCCGTTCTGCCGCGCTCGATGCTCGTAGGCCTTCAAGGCGCCCACGGCGAGTCCGAAAACGGCGATCCCAACGATGACCTCGCCGCCCCAATACCCCATGAGGCGCGTGGTGCTGCTTCCTGTCAGCGATTGCTGAAGGGCCTCAACACCCCACCGTGTTGGTATCACTGAGGCGGCGGCCTGTGCCGCGGGATGCAGGTTGTCCAGGGGGACGATCGCGCCGCTCAGGATGTAGAGCGTGACGCTGGCAACTCCGAGCAGCGCCCAAACCTCCCGCAGAACCAGGCTCCCTATTCCGAGGAGCAAGCCGAGCGCGATGAGGCTCACATCGATGAGGAGCACGGAAACAGCGACGCCCACCCAGTTGACCCCGCGCAGGTCAAGCCGGAATACCAAGGAGCCGATGATCGCCGCGGACGTGAAGGCGAGAAGGCCGTTCGGCAGGTGAATCAGCCCGCGCGATGCCAGCAGTCTCGCTCGTGAAACGGGGGAGGCGATGGTCATGCCAAGCGTCCCATTTCCGAGCTCGTACCCGACGGTCTGCAGGGCGCCTCCGAGCGTTGGCCAGTTCAGCGTGAGCACCGCTCCGCCCATGACCGCCGCGCGGAGGGCACTCCCACTCGCCACCGTTGAGACGAGGTACCCGAATGTGAGGAGCGTGAACCCTGGCCGGATAGCCACGTTCACGAAGAATGCGAGCTTCGTACCGGGGTCGTACAGCCCAAAATAGGCCGCACGCGCCATCGTCCAGAATCGCCACAACATCAAAACACGCCCAATTCGCCGGTTCGGCGAAGGCGTCGCTCGAGCAGGAAGAAACCGCCCAGTCCGATCAAGCTGTAGCCGACTGCCAGCAGAGCGAGCGCGCCCAGCGGGCCGGCCACATCTCTCCCGGGCGTCCCCGCTGTCCCGGCGGTTACAAGCGCTTCTGATGCCCAACGCAGTGGCGACAGGCGCGCAACGGGCTGAAGCCACACTGGCAACCGCGAGAGGGGGAAGAACACCGCCGAAACGAAGACGAGGCTCGTATCCAGGACGAAGAAGATGTTGGTTGCGTTGCGCGTCAGGAAGAGCATCGGCGCCCACGCGAACGCCAGCGCGCCAATCGATATCGCTGCCACGACGCTGGACGCCACCAGCAACAACGGCTTCTCCGGCGATACCGTGGTCGGATGGATCGCGGTGATCACCGCAATCGCGAGAAACGCCGCGAGCACTCCTTGGAGTGCGTTGGCGAGCAGCTTCCCCAGCATCATCGTCCCCAGCCGCGAGGGCGTGGCAAGGAACAACTCCGCCACTCCTGACCACCGTTCGCCCGCCAGCGTGATGTTCGAAAGCATCAGGGAGGTGGTCCAGACGGCAACGATGCCCGAGCCGATAACGGCCCGCCGCGTCAACTCAGGCGCATCGTATGAACTCAGAAACAGCACTGAGACCGAGCCGAAAATGATCGGTGTGAAGATGAAGATCAACACCGAAGAGAGCGACGTGATGTTCACCCTGACCTGGTACCGGAATGAGGCGACTGCAGGCCGGAAGAAGCGCCTGTTCATGCCATAGCCGCAGCTTTCCGCTGCTGCATGAAGGCCAGGTACGAGTCCTCCAGGGTCGGCTGGCGGACGTACGAAGCGAGAATCACCGACTCCTCCCGCACCAGCGCCTCCAGTTCGGCCATCAACTCCGCGGCGCGCGCACACGACACGCTCAGGCGGAAGGCGGCGCCGCGCGCCTCCAGCGTCGCGGAGTGAACGGCAGGGCGCGCCTTGAGCAGTTCCAGGGTGCGCGGCGCCGGTGACACGAGCTCCACCTCGATGACTTCTGCCTGCGGGACGGCCTGGCGGATCTCCCCGGGAGTGCCCTCCGCCAGTACCCGGCCGTCTCCGATGATGGTCAACCGGTCGCAGAGCAGGTCGATATCCACCATGTAATGCGACGTGAGGAGCACCGTGCGAGCGGGTGACCGGAGCTCCGCGACGAGCGTCCGGAGCTCTCTGGCGCCCTCCGGGTCCAGGCCAATCGTTGGCTCATCCAGGAACAGCACCTCGGGCTCGGTCAGCAGTCCTCGTGCCACATGCAACCGTTGCCGCATTCCCCGGGAGTACTGCTCCACCCTCCGGTGGGCATGTTCGGCGAGCCCCACGGCGCCAAGGAGCCGCGTGGCCCGTTCTTCCGCCTCACCCCGGCTCAGCCCGTACAGTGCCGCGAAGTACACCAGGTTGTCTCGGCCGCTCAGACGGTAGTAAAGGCCGCGGTCACCACCGAAGACGAAACCGATGCGCCGCCGGACGTGCTTTCCCTGCCTGGCGACATCGAACCCGGCCACGCTCGCCGTCCCCGAAGTCGGCGAAAGCAGCGTCGTCAGCACCTTGATGAGCGTCGTCTTGCCGGCGCCGTTCGGTCCCAGCAGTCCGAAGATCTGCCCGGGCTCGATGGCGAGGCTGAGGTCATCCAGCGCCACCACCGGAGAACCCTTGTTCCCGCGCGATGGGTATTCGCGTCTGAGATGGTCACAGACGATAGCTGCCACGCAAGTACCTGCTTTCCCTTCGTCCAGCCTCGCCCGGCCGCTAACCGTAGCTCGACATGTCAGCGCCTACGAGCGGTCCCAGGTGGACGCCTGCGCGCATGGTTGCGGCCTCCGGGAGTTGGGTGGCGCGGATGGTACACCAGCGCACTGCCGCCATGTGCCTGCTGCTGGCCGTCCCGCTCGGCGCTCCGTTAGACTCGTTGAGACCTTACATGCAGGAGGGCCGCTGCCCTGGAGATCGAGTGGTCAGGCCGGCCAGTACTGGTAACGGGCGGCGCATCGTTCATTGGTTCGCATCTCGTCGACGCCCTCATCGCCCGGGGCGCCAACGTCCGTGTGGCCGATGACCTGAGCAGCGGGACGGTCGACAACCTGCGCGTCCACCTCGATGCCGGCCGTCTCGACTTCCGTGAAGGCGACCTGCGCGATGCCTCCTTCGCCGCTGACTGCGCACGCGGCGTGCGGACCGTGTTCCACCTCGCCGCCGACCATGGCGGCAGGGGGTACGTCGACCTCAACCAGTCGGCCTGCGCGACAAACCTCGTCCTCGACGGAGTGGTCTTCGCCGCGAGCGTCCAGGCGGGAGTAGAGAACGTCGTCTACGCCTCATCCGGCTGCGTCTATCCGAACTTCCGGCAAATGGACCCAACCGAAGAGTTGTTCCTCACCGAAGATGCGGCCGGCCCGCCGTACGACGCCGATAACCTCTACGGCTGGGCGAAACTCATGGGCGAGATGACGCTCGCCGCCCTCTGCGGCGAGGGCCGCCTGCAGGCAGCCTCCTGCCGTTACTTCACCGTCTATGGCGAACGCGGCCGCGAAAACCACGCGGTCATCGCGATGATCGCCCGTGCATTCATCCGCCAGGACCCCTTCTTCGTCTGGGGCACCGGCGAGCAGGTCCGCAACTGGACCTACGTCGGCGACATCGTCGAGGGCACGATCCGCGCGGCCGAAACCATCCGCGACGGCTCCGCCGTCAACATCGGCACGATGGAGCGGATCAGGGTGATCGATGCGGTCCGCCAGGTCCTCGCCATCGCCGGCTACAGCCCGCGCATAGAACTCCAGCCCGCCATGCCGACGGGGCCGCTCAACCGCGTCGCCAGCAACGAGCTCTCCGCACGCATCCTCGGCTGGCGGCCGGAAGTGCCGTTTTCCGCCGGCCTGCGCCGCACCGTCGACTGGTACTTCGCTACCAAAGACCGCGACGAGGTGGCCCGCTCGCTCGACGAATGGCTGACCACGCGGTGAGCCAGGCGCCGCGGCCACCGGCCCCGGATTGGCCCCCGGATGGCATTGTCCCTCCCCTGCTCAGCACCCGGATCGAGCGGTCGGCCAAGCGTCTCGTGCGCGCGCTTCGCCGATCCTCCCGTTCATCGGCGCATGCCCGGCCGTTCGATCTTGAGGCCGTGTACCGCCATGCCGTATCGCGACATTCGTCCCGCCGTTCGGCGGCACTCCTCGGTGCTTTTCGAAACGCCGTCGAACCTTCGCAGGCAGTCGATGTCACGTTCGCGGCACTGGCGGTTGCGATTGCAGGCGGCGACCGCCCACGGGCAGAGGGGCTCCTGGCATTCCTCGAACTTTGCTACAGACAGGCCGACCTCGACGCAGGGACAGTGAGGATGGGACAGCAGCTCCGCGAGTCCGCCCTGGGGACGGGCTCAGCGTTGGCGGCGCTCGACTACAGCTCCTTCGCGGCGATGGCGGCGGACGCGCGGGACCACATCCTGCCAGGGTTGACCCGGCCGCCACGGCGTGAGCGGCGTCTCCCGGCGGGTCTGGGCGCGAGGAGCGTCGTCGTTCGGATCAGTGGCGGCCTCGGCAATCAGTTGTTCCAGTACGCGGCCGCCCTCGGGTATGCCCGGCGGATTGGCGCGCCGTTGCGGCTGGACCTCGCCGAGTACGAGTGGGAAGACAGCCACCGTGATTTCCAGCTCGGCCGGCTGCGAGTTCCGGTGCGGCGCACAAGCTCGTGGGAGCTGGTCAGGATGCGGCTTCGGCCTCATCGCGAGACGCAGGGAGAGTTCGACGAGTTCCTCTTCGGCGACCACGGGAGTGCATGGCTTCGCGGCTTCTGGGAGGACGATACGTATTTCGCTGACATCCTTCCAACGATCCGGCGGAGATTCAGGCCCCGGGACGAAGCAATCGCAGCGGCGGCGCGCGAGACCGTGGAGCGCGCCCGGGTGGGAGACGGCCCGGTCATAGGGGTGCACCTGCGGCGCGGCGATCGGGGGCCCGGCGGCAGCGCGTTTGCCCCGTTTTCGAGCCTCCCGGCGAGCTACTACCGGCTGGCTGCCAGCCGCTTTCCGCCAGGGGCCAACTTCCTGGTGTTTTCGGACACCCCGGAAGACATTGCCTGGTGCCGCGAGCAGTTGGGGCTGGATGACGGGTCGCCGGTCAGCTTCGGAGATGGCCGCGACCCGATCGTGGACATGTTCGTGCTGGCGGAGTGCGATCACGTCATCCTCTCCTCGGGGACATTCAGCTGGTGGGCGGGGTATCTCGGCGAACGGCCGGGGAGGCGTGTGATCGCGCCGAACCCGCTTCAGGGACTCTCGGTTGAGCGCGTGATGATCCCGTGGCCGATGCCGCCCCAACCAGCCTGGGAACAGGTCACGCTGCCTCCGGGGTCCGCCTGACCCGCGATTTGAGCTGACGCCCGCTTGTCCTCGCCCGCCGCATGCGCCACCGTGCGCTTCGAGAATCCACAGGAAGGCCGCTTATGCCCGAGATCACCCAGGAATTCATCATGGCGAAGGTCGCCACGGCGAAGCCGCACTCGCTGGTCATCCTCAAGCGCGGCCCGAACTACGATTCCACCGCGCACCTGCACATGGACCACCTCAAGCACATCTTCACCATGCGCGAAGCCGGCCAGCAGGTGCTCACCTGCCCGGTCATGGACGAAGGCGACACCGCGGGCATCGCCCTCTTCGCTCTGCCGAAAGAGGAAGCGGCCGCCCTCACCGCCGAGGATCCCGGCGTCAAAGCCGGGCGGTTCGTTTTCGAAGTGCTGAGTTGCATGGGCATCCCCGGCGACGGCCCGAAGTGAGCGCGCCGCGTCCCACCTTCTTTGTCCTCTTCCATACGCCGGGCCCGCGCTGGGCTGAGGGCGCCGGGTTCCGCGAGCAACCCGGCGTGGGAGAGCACGTGGGCTACATGGCGGAGCAACTCGAAGCGGGCCGGCTGGTCTTCGGTGGTCCCTTCCTGGACGACTCGGGCGGCATGATGGTGCTCCGCACCAGCACGCTGGAAGAGGCCGATTCCATCGCCCAGGCCGACCCGGCGGTCGCGAACGGCCTCCTCCGCGTGGCCGTGAAGCCATGGATGGTGGCGATGCATTCGTTTCCCCTGGAATAAATCCGCCGGCGGGGTGCCGCCGCTGTATGAACCGCGTTCGCCCGCCGATACCCATGGGGGAGACTTCGCCCATGGGGAGGCCATTGACCGGCCAGACCGACTTCATCGCGCTCCTGACGGACCCGGACCTGCTCCAGCTCATGCTGTTCGCGTGCCCGGATGGCGTGATCGTGACCGACGAAGACGGCGACATCGCGCTCTTTGCCGGCGCCAGCGAAACCATGTTTGGCTACCGCCCCGTCGAAGTGATGGGCCGCAGCTACCGCGCCCTCCTCGCCGATGACCGCTCGTTCGAACACCTTCGCGACGAGCTGTGTGCCAACTCCCACGTCACGAACTACGAAGTCCCGGCCCTGCGCAAAGGCGGGGCTGCGTTCTCGGCGGCCGTCTCCGCCGCCGTCATGAAGGACCGCTACGGCGCCGTCCTCGGCACCGTCTTCTACATCCGGGACCACTCCGAGGTCCGCGAGATCGAAGACGCCCTGCGCAGCAAAAACGCCCAGCTCAATCATCTCGTCTCAAAGCTGGACCACCTGGCCCACCACGACCAGCTGACCGGCCTGCTGCGCCGCGGCAGCGCCGTCGAAGCGGCCGAGGATGCGCTCATCGCCTCGGGCCTCGAACACCACCAGTTCGGCGTCGCCATCTTTGACCTGGACCACTTCAAATTGGTGAACGACTCCTACGGCCACCTGGTGGGCGACATCGTGCTCGCGAACATCGGCGCCGCCCTCCGGCGGACCGCCCGCCAGGACGACATCGTCGGGCGGTTCGGCGGCGAGGAGTTCGTCGCGTTTCTGCCCGGCGCCGACCTGGCCGCCGTGACCGGCTTTGCGGAGCGAGCCCGCACCGCCATCGAAAAACTGCGCGTGGATGCGGGCGACGGTCTGTCGCTTTCAATCACGGTGTCCGGCGGAGTAGCCGCGATACCGTCCTGCGCCGATAGCTTGAACGAAGCCCTGCGCATCGCTGATGACCGCCTGTACGCGGCCAAACGCGCCGGGCGCAACCGGATCATCAACGATGACACCGGCAGTGAGGACCAGAGGAGTGCCGCGTGACCACTGAACCAGCACCGCTCGAACTCGAAGCGCGGAACCGGCTTCGCCTGATCGTGAACCGCACCACGGACCTCACGCCGCTCAAGAGTGTCGCCACCAAGGCCATCCAGCTCGCCGAGGACGAACGATCCGCGGCGATGGACCTCGCGACCGTCATCAGCTCCGACCAGGCGCTCACCTCCAAGCTCCTGAAGCTGTCGAACTCCGCCTACTACGGCTACGCCCGGCGTATCTCCAACGTGCGCGAGGCCGTGATCCTCCTCGGCATGCGCACCGTCCGTTCCGTCGCCATCTCCTCCGCCATCATCGAGGCCTTCAAGGTGCCGGAGTTGGAGCGCGGCGGCTTCGACCAGGACCTCTTCTGGGCCCACTCCGTCTCCGTCGGCCTCGTCGCCGAACTCATCGCCCGCGAAACCCGCATCAGCCGCCCGGAAGACGCGTTCACCGCCGGCGTCCTCCACGACGTTGGCAAGCTCGCCATGATGCTGGCCGAACCCCAGCTCTTCGGCGAGGTGATCGACCTCGTGAACCACGAAGGCATGAAGTATCGCGAATCCGAACTGGCGGTCTTCGAAATCGGTCACGAACACGTCGGCTCCCGCCTGGCCCAGCGCTGGAAGTTCCCGGACTCGCTCGTCCAGGCCATCCGCGACCACCACCCGGCCAAACCCGTCGCGGCCATCAGCTCGATGGGCGACCTCGTCGCCGCCGCCGACCTCGCGTGCAACCGCGAGGGCCTCGCCTGCGGCTTCGACTACACCCTCGATCCCTCCCGGCGCCCGACGCTCGCCGTCCCGCCGGCGGTCGACACTGCCATCAACAAGGTCCACGGCGGGATGGCCACCATCGAAGAAAAGGCGCGGGCGTTCCTGCTCCACGTTACCTCACGCGCGCCGAGTTGGTACGCGCAGCACCACGGCGAAAGCGACGGCGAACGGCGAACGGAGCCCGGCGCGGCCTGATGACGGCGCAACTCCTGCCGATATCCGTTAGTGAGGACAATGTATGCAAGGGAATGAGCAGACGGCCGACCGTCCTGAGCAGCGGGGCAACGAAACGCGCAAGCACCTGATCCGGGCTGCCCTGCTCGTCGGCTGGGGCCTTGTCCTCGCCATCCAGGTCAGCGAGACGCTTCGCCACCCGTCGACGTCCAACTTCATCGTCTCGGCGGCGTTCTGCCTCCTCTTTCTCGTGGTCAACGTCAACCTCTTCCTTGTGGGTTGGCTCGGCTCGCGCAGCTGGCGGCGCGTCAGCAGCAAACTCCACGGCGCCGCCTACCTCAGCGATTTCCACAACCTCCCCAACCGCAACTACGTGCTCGCCGAGCTGCGACGCGAAATGCCGCGCGCGCGGACCCACAACGCGCCGTTCGTCCTCATACAGCTCTCGCTCGAGAACATCGATAGCGTCCGCGAACGCCGCGGCGACGAATTCGCCGACCGCGCCGTCAACGGCCTCGTCGACGTGCTCAAGCGCCTGACGCGCAGCTCGGACTTCCTCGCCCACCTCGGCGGCGCGCGCTTCTGCGTGATGCTCGTCGAATGCACGCTCGAGCAGTCCTACATCTACCTCAAGCGCGTGCCGGGCACGGTCTCCGTCAGTGACGGCCGCCAGATGCTCGATGTCGCGGTCACCGCGCGCGTCCACCAGTACGACCTGGAATCGCTCTACGCGACGGACGTCCTCCGTGACCTCGAAGAAACGAAGCCGCTCCGCCGGCGCGAACAGCCCCGGATGGACGCGCTCGCGGCCTGACGTTCGATGCGCTCCGCCGTCTTCGGCATCGCGATCCTCGTCCTCGGACTTGGCGTGTTCCGCTTTGCCGTCCCGGCAATGATGGAAGAGGCCATCAGCGGCGGCAGCGACGACTGCGATGCCTCGCATCTCACCTCGAAGGACCTGGAGCAGTTCATCCCGGAGGACACGCCGGGGCTGGAGCAGGTCTACCGCTCCGTCCAGCATTGCAAGTCCGGTGACATCCCGCGTGAGGCTGAGTTAAACCTCGCCTACGCCGCGGATGACCCGGTCGAAGCCGCCGCGCGGACGTTTCTGGCCGATGCCGAACGGGATGGCTGGACGCGAGTTTCTCCTCCGGCCGGCAAGTCAATCTTCGTCACCAACGGCGCTGTGAACCTCTCTCTCAGGCGGGCGCGAGACGGCCAAACGGTGCACGTTGACGCCTATCTCTTCGCAGCCGCCTCGAAACCGAGCCCAAATCCCAACGCCAACATCTCCAGCGTCCAGGCTACCGGCGCGCCCACCGGCGCCCTCGTCCGCATCTGGGTCGAAGGCCAGTCCGCCATCCCCACGATCGGCGCCGGCAACTTCGGCGTCTTCCCCCCGCCCGATATGGGGATCGGGCGGTGATTCAGGCGCGCGGCCCGGCCTTGAACTTCTGCCATTCATCGACGTCGGATGGGATGTTCTCGTAGTACGGGATCACGATCTCGCCGGGATACGCCGGCTTGCCGACCATGGCGCGCATCATCGGATGGGCGACCTCAGCCGATGTCTCGACGTTCAGCACTGCGGGCAACCCCGAGTCCATGGCCCGTTGCACCGCCGCGGGGATGGCTTCGAAGTTCCGCACGCGCTCGCCGTATCCACCGAATGCCTCGGCCACCTTGTCATAGTCGGCGTCGTTCAGTTCCGTGATCACGCCGTTCCCAACGCCGTAGACACCCTCCTGCCCGTGGCGGGAAATCGCCCAGGCCGAGTTGTTGTAGACGACGTTGATGATCGGCAGCCGGTGCCTGACCATCGTGTTCAGTTCCTGCAGGTGGAACCCGAACGCTCCGTCTCCAACCAGCTGCACCACGCGCTTCCCGGGATGTGCCACCTGCGCGCCGATGGCGTAACCGAAGCCGCAGCCGAGTGTCCCGAGGTAGCCGTTGGACATGTACCCGCCGGGCACGTTCGAGCGGTTCACTGACGACGCCCAGCCGCCGGACTCGCCCGCGTCGACCGCGAAGATGCAATCCCGGCCGAGCGCGTTCGCAAGCGCCTTGCTTGCATGGAACGGGTGCAACCGTCCGTCCTCAGCCTGCGCTGGTGCGTGTCCAAACATCATTTCGAACGGGTGAACGGCGTCTTGCGCGCGCTTCGTCCATTCGCTCCAGTCAGGCCAGGAGCCCGGCGCTTCAGCGAGGGCGCGCAGTGTCTCCCGGCACCCTGCCTCAATCGCCACATCGACGGGGCGGACTCGCCCCAACTCCGACCGTTCAACATCAACCTGGATGATCTTCGCTCCCTCCGCGATCAGGCCAGGGTTGCGTCCGCCGGTATACATCCCCTGGCGCGCGCCCATCAGGATCACCACGTCGGGATGGCCCGCTGAAACGATGAGCGCCCCCAGGTTCCCCGACCCGCCGCAATCCGAGGGGTGACCCTCCGGGAGCATGCCGTGGCTTTTGCCGGTCGTGTACACCGGAATGCCAGTCCTGTCGGCGAATGCGAGAAGCTCCGCCGTGGCCTTGGGGAAGAGCGTGCCGCCACCGGTCAGCATCACCGGGCGCTTCGCCTGCCGCAGCAGGTCAACCGCCTGCGCGAGCGCGACCCGCGATGGCGCGGGCCGCTCGAACTCGACGTTGCTCGGCCGCGTAACCACCCTTTCGTCGACCGGCGTGAAGAACATGTCGATCGGGATGTCCAGCAAGACGGGCCCCGGCCGGCCGGAGAACGCCTTGCGCATCGCAAGCGAAACAAGGTCCGGCAGCCGTTCCGGATTCGTCACGCGGTGCGCCCATTTCGTGACCGGCGCCGCCACCGCCACCTGGTCGAAGTTCCCCTGCAGGATGTTCAACTCGGTCTCTCGCAAGGGCGGGCTGCTCGTGATGAACAGGACCGGGATGGCATCCACGAAGGCATCAACCATCGCGGTGAGCGCGTTCGTGAATCCGGGACCGGCAGTGACCGCGCAGACCCCGATGCCACCGGTTGTCCGCGCGTAGCCCTCCGCGGCGTGCCCAGCCGTCGCCTCGTGCCGGACATCAATGAGACGGATGCCGTTCCGGTGCGATCCCTGGAGGAACGAGTCCAGGTGCCCGCCGTGGAGCGCGAACACGTCCCGAACCCCTAATTCATACAGCGCCCGCGCGAGGATCTCCCCACCGTCTATCTGCATCGCCGACTCCTGTCTGGTGCCCGCGCGAGGCGAATCTGGCTGGCTCGGCGGGCGCATCTAAAGGAAGGCCGAAGGGCAGCCCCCGGCTCAGAGGGGGTTGCTTCGGTTCGTTGCGGCGGCCTGAGTCTACCACCGGGACTGAGCGTCCGCCCCAAGACCTGGCCTCCCTGCCATCGGCCCTCAATCGCCTGCGAGCCACCAACCTAGATCCGACCGTAAGGGAGGCCCGCCGCGTTACTACCTGCGAAGCATCAACCGAGATCCGACCGTCAGGGAGGCGCACCGCTTCACCCACACGCGAACCCAAACGCCGCCCGCACCGCCCTAACCCTGGACTCCCGGGCATCGAATCTCAATCGACCGCGCACCTCCCTTACGGTCGGATCTCGGATGTCCCTCACCCACCGCCTAACTACCCGCGAAGAATGCAACCTAGATCCGACCGTCAGGGAGGCGCACCGGTTCACCCCACACGCGAACCCAAACGCCGCCCGCACAGCCCTAACCCTGAACTCCTGGGCATCGCACTCAATCGACCGCGCACCTCTCTTACGGTCGGATCTCGGATTCCTTCACCCGGCGCGTGCCTACTGCGAGGCATGCAACATGATCCGACCGTCAGGGAGGCGCACCGCTTGACCCACCCGCGAACCCAAACGCCGCCCGCACCGCCCTAACCCTGGACTCCCGGGCATCGAATCTCAATCGACCGCGCACCTCCTTACGGTCGGGAGCTCGATTTCCTCACCCGCCGCGTTACTACCCGCGAGGAATGCAACATAGATCCGACCGTCAGGGAGGCCCGCCGGTTCACCCACACGGAAGGCCAACCGCCACCTGCACGGCCCTAAACCTGGGCTCCTGGGCATCGAATCTCATTCGACCGCGCACCTCCTTACGGTCGGATCTCGATTTCACTCAGCGGCCGCGCACCCGCTACCTACCCGTAACCCGCCGACTCCCCAACCCGGTGCAACTTCAAGAAATTCGTCGTCCCCTGGGCGCTCACCGGCATGCTCGCTACCACCACCACCTCCTCGCCCGGCTGCACGTACCGCCCCTGCACCAGCGTCTCGTCCACCACTTTCAGGAGCGCCTCGGACGTGTGGACCAGATCGCTACGGATCGGCGTCACCCCGCGCGCCAGCGCCAGCCGGCGGCTCACCGTCTCGTGGGGCGAAACCGCGAAGATCGGCGCGTTCGGGTGCACCTTGCTCAGAAGCAGCGCCGTGTAGCCGCTCTGGGTGAAGCACACCACCGCCTTCATGTTCTCGTCGGATTCCACGATCCTGCGCGCCGCCAGCGCGACAACGTACGAATGGTCGTCCGTGTCGGGCGGGGTCATCACCTCGCGATCGAACTCCGCCGTCGCCGCTTCCGCTCGCCGGATGATGCGGTCCATCATCGCCACCGTTTCCACCGGGTAGCGGCCCACCGCGGTCTCTTCGCTCAGCATCAACGCGTCGGACATGTCCCAGACGGCGTTCGCTACATCCGAAGCTTCCGCCCGTGTCGGCCGCGGCGAATCCACCATCGACTCCAGCATCTGCGTCGCCGTAATCACGGGGATCTTGTTCCGGGCCGCCGCGGCGATGATCCGCTGCTGCTGGATCGGGACATCTTCCGGGGGCAACTCCACGCCCAGGTCGCCACGGGCCACCATCGCCCCGTCGGCCTCTGCCAGCACGTCGTCGAGGTTTTCGACCGCCTGGCGCCGCTCGATCTTCGCGATGATCGGGATGTCCGAACGCAGGCTGGCGATGTAATCCCGCGTGCGAGCGATATCGTCCGCGTCGCGCACGAAGCTCAGCCCGAAGTAATCGACGCCGGCTGCCACGCCGAAGCGGATGTACTCACGGTCGGATTCCGTGAGCGCGGCCGCGGTCAGGTTCGTCGAAGGGAAGCTCACACCCTTGTGCGAAGTCAGTAGCCCGCCCGTCAGGACGCGGCAGTCCAGTCCCTCCGGCGAGGCGCGCAGCACTTCCAGCTCGATCTTGCCGTCATCCAACAGCACCCGGTCGCCGGCGAGGACATCCTCTGTGAGGCGCGGATACTCCACCGTCAGCAAGTGCTCCGTGCCGGGCACTTCCTCCGTGGTTAGCCGGAGTTCACGGCCCGGCAGAAGCTCCAGCGCGCGCGAATACTCGGTCTCCCCGGTGCGGACCTTCGGCCCGCTCAGGTCCATCAGGATGCCGACCGGCTTGTTGCATTCGTCAGCCACCCGTCGCACGAGCGCGATCGCTTCGCCGTGACTTTCGGGGCTGCCGTGGCTTGCGTTCAGCCGCGCCACGTCCATCCCGGCGCGGATCATGGCCGCGATCGTCTCCGGGTGGAGCGAAGCGGGGCCGAGCGTGCAGACGATTTTCGTGCGCCTCATATCTTCCGAGTGTAGCAACACTCCATGAACGCCCTGTCACGGTAGACTCTCATCGTGCCCACAAAGAACGGCCGCATGCAGGCGCGCGAGTTCCTCTTCTACGTCGAAGACCTCGCCATGGCCGCGCTCCCGCAGGATGTCCCGAAGCCCCAGCGCAAGGTGATGTGGACCATCCTCCAGCTCTTCTGGGACAACCCCCACGCCCACTTCGAGCTCCAGCCACAGCCTTCCCGCTCCCTGGTCGAACTCGGCCTGCACTTCGAAGGTCCCGCCGAGGACAACGAACGCTGGGCCCAGCGAGTGGCCGAACGCGCCTGCGACATCCAGGCCGCCCTCGGCCCCGCCTGGGAACTGGAAGAGTGGACCGCCAGTTGGCGCCGCCTCCACCGCACTTACCCGTTCGAACACCTCACCGGCGAACTCGGGCGTGAAGTCGCCGCGGAACTGGCGAAGGCTGTCGGGCTGCTCTGGCCGTACACGCTCGTCGGCCCACCCGCGCCCAGGCAGGCATCGCCATCCCGCCCCCACCGCGACCGCTACCGCCAACGCGCCCGCGCGAAGTAGTCGCGCCCCTCGTGGGCGCCCGGCGCAATGCGACCAACCTGACGTTGCGACCCGCCCGCTACCACGACAGAATCCGCCGCGATGCCTGACACACTCACCTGCCCTGGCCTGGACGCCCCGCTGACGATTCGTCGCGACGCGTTCGGCATCGCGCACATCGAGGCCGCGACCGAGCATGACGCCTGGTTCGGCCAGGGCTTCGCGGCCGCCCAGGACCGCCTCTGGCAGATGGAGTACGACCGCCGCCGCGCAGTCGGGCGCTGGTCCGAAGCCGCCGGGCCGGCCGGGCTGGCCGCTGACCGCCTGGCGAAACGCCTCGGCATCGAAAGCGCCGCTCGCCACGACCTGGAGATGATGGCGCCCGCCGTCCGCGCGATGTTCGATGCCTACGCCGGGGGCGTGAACGCCTTCCTCGCGAGCGGCCCCGCGCTCCCGCCGGAATACGCATTGACCGGCCTCACCCCCGAACCGTGGGAACCCTGGCAGTCGGCGGCCGTGTTCAAGATCCGTCACGTCCTCATGGGTCTCTGGCAGTGGAAGATGGCGTGCGCGGGCTTGCTGGCGAGGGTGGGGCCTGATGTCTGGCGGCAATTCCAGTTCCTGCCGCCGAGAGGCAGCGCTGTCATCCTGCCGCCCGGCGGCGCCATCGCCCGGCTCTACGCGGACGCCAACGAGGAGATCGCCGCCTGCGCCGAGCACCTCGGCTTCGTCTCCGAAATCGAGGCAGGCTCAAACTCCTGGGTGGTCAGCGGCTCGCGCACCACCACCGGAAAGCCCGTGCTCTGCAACGACTCCCACCGCGCCCTCGACGTCCCGAATGCGTACTGGCAGGTCAACGTCTCCTGCCCCGCCTTCACTGTGGCAGGGGCAACCTTCGCCGGCTTCCCGGGTTTCCCGCACTTCGGCTTCAACGGCTCTGTGGGCTGGAACATCACCCATACCCAGGCCGACTACCAGGACCTCTACGTCGAGAAGTTCGAAGGCCCAAATGCCGAGCGCTACCTGGCCGAGGACGGATGGCGCGAGGCGGAACGCCGCAGTCACACCATCAACGTCCGCGGAGCGGCGCCCGAGACCGTTGAGACGTGGGCCACCCGCCACGGCCCCGTCGTCCACGGTGACCCGCGTTCCGGCACGGCGATCGCGCTCCGCTACACCGCGCTCTCCGGCAACAACCGGCCGTTCGATGCGCTGCGGCCGATGCTCTCCGCGACAACCGTCCCCGACCTGTTCGAAACCCAGCGCAGTTGGGTCGACCCGGTGAACAACCTCGTGGCCGCCGATAACGCCGGCAACATCGGTTTCATGGTCCGGGGCGAACTGCCCATCCGCGCGTCAAAGGCGGCCCGCCGCCTCCCCGTGCCCGGCTGGACCGGCGAACACGAGTGGATGGGCGCCGTGCCGTTCGAACAGTTGCCCCGCGCGATCAACCCACCCGAGGGCTTCGTTTCCACCGCGAACCAGCGCGTCATCCCCGGCGACGAGCCTTACATCAGCGCCTACTTCGCCTCGCCAGCGCGCGCCGATCGGCTGGTCGAGTTGCTCGGCAACGGCGACACGCTCTCTCCGGTGGAGATCGCAGGGTTCCAGGACGACCAGGTCTCGCGCCCGGCCCGCAAGTGGTGTGCGTTCCTCGCGAAGCACGGGCCGTTCACCGGCGATGCGGAACGCGCCCGCACGATGCTGGCGGTGTTCGACGGCGACCTCCAACCCGGCCGGCCCGAGCCGCTGCTCTACGCGTTCTTCCGCCGCGCGCTCATGCGCGAACTGTTCGCGCCGGTTGCCGGCGAAGCCACCTGGGACTGGCTGACCACTGACCCGAACCCGGGGCTCGGCCGCATCGCCGGAGGCCTGATCGCGGAGTACGTCGCCCATCTCGAGGACGGCATCGAACCGCCGGCCGGACGCAGCTGGCCCGAAGTGCTCGCGGCAGCGCTCGAACGCGGTTGGGCACAGGCCACGGCCTTCGCCGAGGCTGACCCGGCCACGTGGCGCTGGGGCGACCGGCATGCCACCGGGAGCAAACATCCGTTGAGTGCCGTCTTCCCGGACGCGAACCTGGACCCACCGCGTGTCCCCATCGGCGGCGACGGCGACACGCTCAAGAACGCCACCTACGGCCTCAGCGGCAAGAACGACTTCGTGCTCGCCTCGGTCTCGGTCTACCGCCAGGTGATCGACTTCGCCCACCCGGACGACGCCTCGTACATCGTCCCCGGCGGCGCCTCCGGCGACCCCCGCAGCCCGCACTTCGCCGACCAGCTCGGACGCTGGGCCAACTGCGAGCGCATCCCCATGCACCGGCTGCCGGAGCAGGCGCGTGAGGCGGCCGCCAGCGAACTCGCACTGCGGCCATGAGGCGCCAGAATCCGAACCGCGCACGGCAGTAAGCGGGTGGTTCACACACCTGGTCAGCCACGCGTCAGCTATCCGGTTCCTGCCCTACACGTTGAACAGGATGTTCAAGATGTCCCCGTCCTGCACCACGTACCCCTTGCCCTCAGTCCGCAGCAACCCGCGCTTCTTGGCTTCCGCTTCCGAGCCGCAGGCGACCAGGTCCTCGAAGCGGATGACCTCCGCCCGGATGAACCCGCGCTGCAGGTCGCTGTGGATCTTCCCCGCGGCCACCGGCGCGGGACTGCCCGCCTCCACCGTCCACGCCCGGCATTCGTCGGGCCCGGCGGTGAGGAAGCTGATCAGCCCCAGCAGCCCGTAACTCATCCGGATGGCGCCGGCCATCCCACTCTCCGTGACACCCGCCGAACTGCGGAACTCCTCGGCGTCCTCTTCGCTCAGCTCGTTCAGGTCCATTTCGAACTTCCCGCAGAAGACGGCGACATCCCGCCCCGGCCGCCGGTACTTGCCCTGGTAGTCCGCCTCGATCGCGCCGCGCTCCGCCAGTTGCCCCTCGCCGATGTTCACCACCAGCAGGAACGGCTTGGCCGTCAGGAACTGCGTCCCCTCCAGTAGCCGCGCGTCCTCTTCCGAGATGGTTTGCTCCCGGATCGGCGTCTCGTTTTCGAGGCCCGCTTTCAGCCGCGCGAGCAGGTCCTTCAGCCGCTGCATCTGGTCCCGCTCTCCCGCCTTCACCGACCGCATCTCGGTTTCCAGGCGCTGGAGACGGCGCTCGATGATCGCGAGGTCGGCGAACGACAGCTCCAGGTCCATCGTCTCGATGTCGCGGGCCGGGTCGATGGTGACCTCCGGATGGGGCACGGAATCGTCCTCGAACGCGCGCACCACGTGGATCAGCGCATCCGTCCGTGCCAGGTCGTTGATGAACTTGCCGGCCGGCCCTTCGCCTTTGCCGAAGCTCTCGCCGGCGGCAGGGAAGTCGACGTACTGGATGGTCGCGTAGGTCGTCTTCTTCGGATGGTAGAGCTCCGCCAGCCGGTCCACGCGAGCATCCGGGACGTTCACCACGCCGACATTCGGCTGGTGGGAGGAGCTGTACGCGCCCACCTGCGCGCTGCCCCGCGTGACGGCGTTGAAGACGGTGGTCTTGCCGGAGCGGGCAAGCCCGATGATGCCAAGTTGCATGCCTAACAGGGTGCCGCCAGATTCGCCAACGGCCAACGCCACCGCTGCAGACGCCGTTCTTGGAACTATTTCCTACCGTGCTAACTATTCATGCGACGTTGCTTGACGATAGACAGAGCCGCTAACGAGAATGCCGAATCCTGGCCGGGCGTCCGGTCTGTGTTGCATCTGGGAACCGGAAGAGGGGTTATGGGCCAGTACGTTGCCAAGCGAGCGCTCGCCTCGGTCCTGGTTCTGTTCATCATCAGCGTCCTTGTCTTCACGGCCGTCCGGGCCATCCCCGGCAACGTCTGCAACATCGTTCTGCAGACTTCGGACGTGGACAAGCAGCAGTGCGACGCTATCAATAAAGAGCTCGGGATCGATAAACCCGTCGTCACCCAGTACTTCGTCTACATGGGCAACGTGCTCTCCGGGGACTTCGGCCGCTCGCTAATCACGAAGAAGGACGTCTGGGAGGAGATGCGCGTCCGCATCCCGCTCACCGTCGAGCTGACCATCCTGGCCACCTCCTTCGCGGTCGTCCTGGCGGTGCCGATCGGCGTCATCTCCGCGATGCGCCAGGACGGCGCGGCTGACTATGGCTTGCGCTTCCTCACCATCGGCTGGCTCAGCATCCCGTCCTTCTGGCTCGGCACGCTGCTCATCGTCTTCCCCTCCAAGTGGTGGCACTACACGCCGCCAATCGGCTACACCGACATCTGGGAAGACCCGCTCAAGAACCTGGAACAGCTCTATCTGCCGGCCTTCGCGCTTGGCCTCGCCCTCAGCGCGAGCCTCGCCCGCGTGATGCGCTCTTCCATGCTCGAAGTGCTCCGCCAGGACTACATCCGCACAGCCCGCGCGAAGGGCCTGAAGGACCGGCTAATCGTCGTCCGCCACGCCCTCCGCAACGCGCTCATTCCCGTCGTCACCCTCTTCGGTTTGCAGGTCGGCGTCCTCTTCGGCGGCACCGTCGTCCTCGAATCCATCTTCACCCTGCCCGGCCTCGGCGGCCTCACCCTCAGCGCCGTCCGCGCGAAGGACTACACGCAGGTCCAGGGCCTCGTCCTGCTGTTCGCGACGGTGCTCGTCGCCATCAACCTCGTGGTCGACCTGAGTTACGCGTGGATCGATCCGCGGATCAGGTACTCGTAGTGGCAACCATCGCGGAACCCACAACGATCTTGCCGCAGGGGCTACGGCGCCGCCCGGGGCCCGGGGCGCGGGCGTGGCGGCTGGTGAAGCGCAAGCCGGTTGGCGCCGTCGCCGGGCTGATTTGCGTCATCCTCATCCTGATCGCCGTGTTTGCCACGCAACTGGCGCCGCACGCCGTCGACGCCTCCAAGTTCCCGAGGCTGAGGCCGCCTTCCGGGACGTACCCGCTCGGCACGGACAACCTGTTCCGGGACCAACTGAGCCGTGTCATCGTGGGCAGCCGGATTTCCCTCGGCGTCGGCTTCGGCGCAGTGGCTGTTGGGACCGTGCTGGGCACCTTCCTCGGTGTCCTCGCCGGGTACATGGGCGGCTGGGTCGATTTCGTCGTCGGCCGGCTCCTGGACGTGATGCTCGGGTTCCCGCCCCTCGTCGCGGCAATCTTCTTCCTGACGATCTTCAAGACCGACAGCGGCTACAGCACCAGGTCATTCCTCCTGGTGTGTATCTCTATCGGCATCATCATCACGCCGACCACGGCCCGGATCGTGCGGGGGTCCGTCCTGAGCATCCGGAGCCTCCAGTACATCGAGGCGGCGGAATGCGTCGGTAACCGCCCGCTCCGCATCATGGCCCGCCACGTCCTCCCGAACGTGTTCGCGCCGATCATCATCATCGCCAGCATCCAGATCGGGAACGCCATCCTCGCTGAAGCCGCGCTCAGCTTCCTCGGCCTCGGCATCCAGGACTCCACCCACCCAAGCTGGGGCGGAATGCTCCAGGACACCCGTTCCTGGTGGGTCGCCGCCTGGTGGACGGCCGTCATGCCGGGCCTCGCGATTAGCATCGCGGTGCTCAGCTTCAACCTTTTCGGCGACGCATTGCGCGATGTCCTGGATCCGAGACTCCGTCAATCGTCGTAATAACACAGGAACATTGCGGCTCAGGCCGCTTGTCACAGGGGGAATCTCACTCATGGAAGACCGCACGAACTACTGGTTGCGCCGCAAAATCTCCCGGCGCACCACCATCCGCGGCGCCGCACTCGCGGGTGTCGGCGCTGGAGCATTCGCCCTCGTCGGCTGCGGCGACGATGACGACGACGACGACGGCGGGACCAACCAGGGCCTGCTGCCCACAGTCGGCGCCTCGCCTACCGTCGCCAAGCAGCCCAAACCCGGTGGATCGTTCGCCTTCCAGATGCCGAACATCCCGGCCACCCTGGACCCATACACCGTCACCTCCTACCAGACGGCGTACCTCAACGGCCTCAGCTACAGCAAGCTCCTCCGCTTCAAGGCCGGCGTCCCGGAAGTTGCGCCCGCCGACAATACGATGGAGCCGGACATCGCGCAGAAGCTCCCCGAGCAGCAGGACGACCTCCACTACTCGTTCAAGCTGAAGCCGAACGTGAAGTTCCACAACGGTCGCGCCCTCACCTCTGAGGACGTGCGTTACGCCTTCGACCGTTACCTGAACTACGACAAGTCAGTCCACAAGACCGGCCTCAGCTTCATCGACAAGATGGAGACGCCCGACGCCAGCACCTTCAACATCACGACGAAAGTGCCTTACGCCGACACCTCGTTCTACCTCGGCGGCAACCTCGGCGCCTGGATTTCGCCCAAGGAACACGCCGAATCCGCTGACGCGACCACGAAGATGGTCGGGACCGGCCCCTTCCTCCACACCGGCACCGAGGCGAACGTCTCGATGTCCTTCAAGAAGAACCCGGACTACTTCGACAAGCCGTACCCGTACTTCGACGACGTGAAGGTCTACGGTGTGGCTGACACGGCAAAGCGGACGGCGGACTTCGCGTCGAAGCAGGTGAACCTCAGCTGGCTGTTCCTGCCGGAACCGCGCGACCAGTTGATCAAGCAGCGCCCGGATGCCCAGAAGGAAGAGACCCAGGGCATCGGCGGCTACATCTACCTGCGCACGGACAAGCCGCCGTTTAACGACCGGCGCGTCCGCCAGGCGATCTCGATGGGTATCGACCGGAAGGCCATCCGCGACGCCATCACCAAGGGCGAAGGCGTGCCGGATCAGCTCTATTTCGTCGGTTACCCGTTCGCCCGCCAGGTGAAGGACCTGCCGCAGGCGAAGTACTGGGAGCGCAACGTGGCCGAAGCCAAGAAGCTGATGGCCGCCGCCATCGGCGAAGGCAAGACCATCGACACCACCTGGAACCACGCCGACATCGCGGCCTACGGCCAGGAGTACATCGACACCGCCACGCTCGCCCAGTCACAGCTGAAGGACATCGGCCTCAACATCACCGACAACTCACAGCCGTACACGACGAGCTACCTCACGACCACCTACCAGGGCAACTACGAAGGCATGGGCCACAGCCCGCGCGCCATTGCCTACTGGCTGGACTTCGTCACCGAGCGCTTCACCATGAAGCCGAAGCGCGGCCGCATCAACCTCTCGTACGTCAGCGACGACAAGCTCGAAGCGCTCCTGGACAAGCAGCGCAGCCAGTTCAAGATGGAAGAGCGCCTGCAGACCGTGAAGCAGATCGAAGAGCTCGTCGCCGAGGAGCAGTACGAGATTTACTTCTCGACCGACACCCGGACCTACTTCTGGGACAAGGACATCACGAACTACCGCCCGACGGCGTGGTTCCCCTACACCCACATCATGAAGACCTGGCGCGACGCCTGATCTTCACCGCTCCGCAGTTCACGAAAGGGCTCCTCCGGGAGCCCTTTCTCATTGGCCCGCCAACCCCCACACCACCGCCACCCATCTGAGCCGCGACTGGTAAGGAGCGGTGGGACGTCCACCCACCACCGCCGCCACGCGCCCGCCCCCACGCCCCCCATCGGTACCGTGACCGCCAGGGAGCGGCGGGACGTCCACACCCCACGGAGCCGCAGTAGCAGCGCACGCCCATCTGTACCGCGACCGCCAGGGAGCGGTGGGCTGTTCACACCCCACGGAGCCGCAGTAGCAGCGAACGCACGCCCATCTGTACCGCGACCGCCAGGGAGCGGTGGGCTGTCCACCCACCACCGCCGCCACGCGACAGCCCCCACCCCACTACGCCATCATCCGCCGAGGCAACGCCCCCTCCAGCTCCAGTAGCGCCGACTTCATCGCCAGCCCTCCGCCGAACCCGTGCAGCGAACCATCGGAAGCGACCACCCGGTGACACGGCAGCCAGAGCGGGATCGGGTTCGAGCCCACCGCGGCGCCGATTGCCCGCGGCGCGTGCGGTTCACCGACGTAGCGCGCCAGCCACCCGTAGCTGCGGGTCTCCCCGCGCGGGATGTCCCGCAGCGCCAGCCACGTCTTCCGCTGGAGGTCCGTGCATTCCGGCAGGTCCACCGGAAACGACTCGATGCCGGCGGGTTCACCGGCCGCATACGCGCGCAACAGGTCCAGCGCTTGTTCAGCCAGCGGATGGCTGCCGGGCCGCGCCCCACAGGCGCGAAGCTCCCCGAGGCAGGCCTCTTCGCAACGATGAAACAACGTTGCGTAGCGAAGCCCCCGCTCGCTCAGCGCCACGCCCGCCCAACCCATTGGCGTCCCGGTTACGGCGGCAACCAGCCGGTCAGGTTCATTCTTCATGGCTGGTCAACGCCGCTGGCAGGCCGGCGTAACGTCACGCCTTGCGCCGCTGCTTGCGCCGGCTCAGCTTCGCCACCAGCGCCGACCGCAAGCTCCGGTACGAAGACTCGGCGTCGGCATCGTCGATGCGCACGAGGTCCGGCCGGCCGTAGCGCGCCTCCTCGTACGCGTCCGAAAGCTGGATAGCGGCGGTTTCCTGGTCGATTGCCCGGCCCATCCGCCGGGACCACTCCCGAGGCGTCTCGTGCTGGCGGCTGCCGAGCTTCGCCCAGCCCGCCAGGCGCTGCGTCTTCGCCCAGAGTCTCGCCCGGCCGTCCAGCCCGCCGAGGCCCCAGTTCCACGCCGTCCGCCCCGCCAGCCCGGCCACCACGACCGTCGCGAGCGCTCCGAGCGCGATGTACACGGGCAGCCAGTTGAACGGATCCTTCTGGACCGGCACTTCGGCGAGCGCGCCCTGGGGCGTGTTCGGGTCAGCCAGCGGATCTTCCGGCAGCGTGTCGTCGAACAGCCCCTCGAGGTTGGTCGGTTCCTGGTCGCCCGTGGGCACGAAGTCGCTGGCGCCGAGCCCGCCCGCCCCGCCGGATGGACGGTCGGCCGTGGGGTTGAAGTTCAGCCAGCCATACTTCGGGAAGAACACCTCCACCCAGCTGTAGGCGTTGTCCTTGCGCACGGTGTAGAGCGTTTCTTCGCCGCTTTGCGGGTCAACCACGTAGCCAACCGCCACGCGGCAGGGGATGCCCTGGGTCCGCAGCATCACGCACATCGCCGTTGCCTGGTAATCGAAGTAGCCGCGCTTCAGGTCGAACAGCAGGTAATCCGTCGCGTCACGGCCCGGTGGCGGGGTCGGCACGTTCAGGTCGTACGGCATCGTCCGGAGGTACTCCTCCACCGCTTTCGAAATCTCGTACGGCGTGCTCACGTGCTTCTCGTTGACGATGCGGGCCGTCTCTTCGCGCACGCGGCCGGGCAGGTTGTCGGGCAGTTGGAGGTACTTATCCGTCACCCACTGGGGGTATTCGGTGCCCGCCGTCAGCAGTTGTTGCAGGTTGGCGTGGCTCTCGGAACCGATCGTGTTGTAGGTGTCGTCCGTATTCTGGCCGCGCCGGGAGCGCATCTCTTCGATGTCCCCGGTGAAGCCGCCGGGCGTCTCGATCGTCGTGTCGATGTTCGCCCCCAGCGGCGTGCCGGGCGTCAGCAGCGTGCTCTCCGGATCAAGCACCTTCACGCGCAGCACGCTCACGTCCCGCGCTTCGTAGCTTTCCGCGGTCGACTCATCAGGCGCGAGCGTGCCCGCGTCGATGCGCGTCGAATCGCGGCCAGTCGCCTTCCAGCCCGCGCCGGTGTAGTGGTCATAGCTCGTGGCCCGGATAAGGCCCGGCTGCGCGCTGTTGATTTCGAACAGCCGCTTCGTCCCGAGCTTCACGTTGCCCTGGATTGGCAGCGTGTTGCCGAACGAATGGAGCTGGGCACCCTTCCGCGAGTCGATGTTGTGGAACAGCCGCACGAACGAGTCCGACTGGTTCGTTACCGGCCTGGCGAACACGTCGAAGACGTTTTCGACAGCTTTCGCCTGGTTGCCGAGCGGGATGTACCAGGCGGCCAGGATCAGCGCGATGGTCGCCATCACCGTGAGCTGGATGGCGCTCACGCTAATGAACTCCGGGTAGTCCACGCCGTCCTTGCGCCACTGCACCTGGCTCTTCTGCAGGTGCAGCCGCGCAATCAGCACAATCGCGCCGAAGAGGAAGACCACGAACGTCTCGCTCGGCTTGCCCTCCAGGAAGCTGATGTTTGTCAGCAGGATGACACCGCTCGGGATGACCGCGAGCCAGGCGTTGTGCCAGCGGAAGAGGCACCACGCCGCGAAGTACGTCGCCAGGAACGCCAGCGCGTGGACAAGCGCGACGAAGGGAAGGTTGTCGTTGCTGATATCGCCGGCGCGGACGACGTGGTACCACTCGTCCATCCGAATCCGGAAGTCCGTCAGCCGTTCGCTCAGCGTCGCCCCGTCGGCGTAACTCTGCGCCGCGAGCACGACCACCACCGCGCCCAATACGAGCGCCACCGGGTGGATGGCTGCCGCGTAGTACTTCACGCGCGCCGCGATCATCCCGATGAGCAGCCCCGCCACCGCGGTCGGCACGAAGGGCGGCATGTCGTCCACCCAGTGCGCCTGCTGGAGCGAGACTCCCACCGCGGTGAACGTGACCACCGCCGCCGCGAACGTCAGCCAGTCTTCCCAGCTCATCACCAGCCGCGGCGCGCGCAGGGCGGCCGAGCTGAAACGGCGGGAAGCCGTCCGTTGCATTGGTGGGTTTATGCTTGCCATGCGTTCACTCCGGCGCCGGTTGGGCTCAGCGCGAGCGACAGGTCGTCGCCGCGGCGCACCACATAGGTCAGGATATCGCTCGCCGTCAGCTGCCCGTAGAGCAGCAGCGGCGAACGGTCGTCTCCGAACGTCGTCGGGTCAAGCAGCACCACGGCCGCGCGCACTCCGCGCTGCGTCAGTGACTGTATCGCGGTCAACCAGTGGTCGTCCGTAGCGGACGTCACCACCACGAGCGTGGTGTGCCGGCCGAAGCGGCGCTGCTCTTCCATGAGCAAGTTGCCCAGCGGCGCGTCGCCCACGGCATAGGAGGTCGCCAGCGTCTCCAGGATGCGCGTCAGTTGCTGCTGGCCTCGTTCCGGCTCCACCACTTCCAGGTCCCGGCCGAACGTGATCATGCCCACCGGCCGGTTCTCGATGATGTAGTGGCGGGCGACACTCGCCGCGATGCGCACGCCGTACTCTTCCGTGCTCTCTTCGCCGTGCCCGGCGTTCACCCGCCGCTCCAGGTCCAGCACAACCCAGATGTCGCTCGCCGGGTCCAGCTCGAACGTCTTCACCATGAGCTCGCCGCCCCGGCGGGCGGTCGTCTTCCAGTGGATGCGGTTGAAGCTGTCGCCCGGCACGTATTCGCGCACCCCGGAGGCATTCGGGGTGACGTAGTGGGTGCGGCGGCGGAAGCGGCCCTCGCCGGGCAGGTTGGCCGGCGGCGCCTGGAAGTGCGGCAGGTCCACCACCGGCGGGTAGACAAGGATCTGCTGGGCGCCGCCAACGTAGCGGTGGCGCGTGAACAGCCCGAACGGGTCGCTCGCGGTGATTCGCAGCGGCCCCCAGTCGAACAACCCCCGGCGTCGCAGCGGCGTCGTCACCACCCAGTTCCGGCTGCGGCGCGGCGGGATGATCACGATCCTGCGGGACTTGTGCCCGGGCAACTCGCTCGGGTCCTCGACTTCCAGCCAGACCTTCGGGAACACCGCGCGGTTCCGCACCTCGATGACTTCCTGGGCCTCTTGTCCCACCTGCGCGCGCGTCGTCCGCCGGTCCACGTCCGCCTCCAGGTCACGCGTGTTCCACCAGACCAGCGCCCAGCACAGCGGGATGGCGAGGGCGATGATGTAGACGAGCCGGAAGAGCAGCCAGAACCCCGTGCCGAACGCCACGAACATGGAGACAAGCAGGATCGCCACGACAAGCGTGAGGATGCGCCGCTCTGGGCTCAGCAGTGACCGGACGGCTCGCTTCACGGATTAGACTCGCGCCCTCGCCCCGGGCACCGGCACGCGGGCGAGACACTGGACGACAACGTCCGTTTCGGTGACGCCTTTCACGCGGGCGCCGGGGCTGACCATCACCCGGTGCGCCAGCGTGGGCACGGCCAGGTCTTTCACATCGTCGGGCGTGACGAAGTCGCGCCCCTCAAGGAGCGCCTTCGCTTGCGAGGTGCGGAACAGCGCGATCGACCCGCGGGGGCTCGCCCCGAGGTGGACCGCTTCATGCTCTCGCGTCGCGTTCGCAAGCTGCACGATGTACTGCTTGATAAGGGGATCCACGTAGATCTCCCGCACCGCGCGCTGCAACTGCACGATTTCGTTCGGGTCCGTCACTTGTTTGCAGGACTCGATCGGGTGGGCCGTCTGCTGTTGGTCCAGGACCAACACCTCATCCGTCGGACTGGGGTAGCCAAGGTTCATGCGAAGCATGAAACGGTCGAGCTGGGCCTCGGGCAGCGGAAACGTGCCTTCATACTCCACGGGGTTCTGGGTGGCGAGCACCATGAACGGCTGCGGGAGCTTGTGCGTCACGCCGTCAACCGTCGTCTGCCGCTCCTCCATCGCCTCCAGCAACGCCGACTGTGTCTTCGGCGTCGCGCGGTTGATTTCGTCGGCGAGCACCACCTGGGCGATCACCGGGCCTGGCCGGAACTCGAAATCGCCCGTCTTCTGGTTGAAGATCGAGACGCCGGTCACGTCGCTCGGCAGAAGGTCCGGCGTGAACTGGATGCGGCTGAACGAACAGCCGGTCGAGACCGCGATCGCTCGCGCCAGCATAGTTTTGCCAACGCCCGGCACGTCCGAGATGAGCATGTGGCCGCCGCAGAGCAGGGCGGTGACGGCAAGGCGCAACTCGCGCGACTTGCCGATGATGACCGTCTCGACGTTCGAGATGATCCGTTCAGCGACGATTTTTGGGTCTTCCACGAAGGGCGGCTCCCGCGAAACGTTCGAAAACGCGGCCTCGCAGTGACGCGGGCCACGTTACGCCCGTATTGATTCGCCGGATTATAGCAACGGCGGATTGGCCGCTGGTTAAGCCACTTACCCTTCGTCAGAAGGTGCGAGCACGGCCTGCAGGATCAGGTCCGTGAAGCCGGCCGTCATCTCTTCCCGGGTGAACTCGCCCTCCACCGCCAGGTACACCATCGGGTCGCAGATGTTCACCATCAGACCGCGGGCAAGGCCCACCGGGAGGTCCGCGCGGAATACCCCGGTTTCGATGCCGCGCCGGAACAGCTCTTCCAGCCGCCGGTCCTGGAGGAAGGCCATGAAGCGCTGCTTGATCTCCTCCGTGAACGCTCCCGAGAGCATGGCCATCACCGCCGGGCTCCAGCGTTCGATGACCTCGTACATCTCGCGGATGAAGAGCCTGACACCTTCGACCGGGTCCCCGGCAGCCAACGCGTGGTCGTGGATAGCGATGTACTGCTCGATCACGTCATCGAGGATGCCGCGCAGCAGGTCGTCCTTGGTCGCGAAGTTCCGGTAGATCGTGCCCACGCCAACGCCGGCGCGCTCCGCGACCTCCTTGATTTCGGCCGCGGCCCCGCGCTCGGCCAGCACCGCGAGGGCCGCCTGGATAATGCGCTGCCTGTTCGCGCGCGCATCCGCGCGCTCGGGTCCACTCACGTTGCCTTCCCTCTCGGCGGCAGGGTAGCACGGGCGGCGCGGAACCGGAATTCCGTTTAGTGCGGGCCGAGTCACGTCCGACCCATCTGTACCCGCCCAGCCATGGGCGGGTACGCGGTGGACCTGCCTGCGCGGACGATAGCTGCGACGCGGATCGCCAGCGTGGAGCGGACCGCTGGTACGTCTCTTCATGGCTCTCGATGCCCGTCTGCGCATGAACATCGCACCCGCCCATGGCTGGGCGGTCGGATGTGACTCGGTAGGCGCGGGATTCCTCGTGTCGTGTCTGATGGAGAGCGGTTGCGCCGAACGCTGCCCATCTGTACCCGCCCAGCGATGGGCGGGTACGCGGTGGACCTGCCTGCGCGGACAACAGCTGCGATGCCGATCGCCGGCGTGGAGCGGACCGCTGGTACGTCTCGCCATCTCGCTCGCTCACCCGTCTGCGCATGACCATCGCACCGCCCATCGCTGGGCGGTCGGATGTGACTCGGTCGGCGCGGGATTCTTCGTGCCTTGTCTGATAGCGAGCGGTTGAGCCGAATGCCGCCCTCTGTACCCGCCCAGCCATGGGCGGGTACGCGGTGGACCTGCCTGCGCGGACGATACCTGCGATGCCGACCGCCGGCGTGGGGCGGACCCCTGCGTCTTGCCATCTCGCTCAATGCCCGTCTGGGCGCGAACATCGCACCCGCTCATGGCTGGGCGGGTACAGATGGGTCGCATCCGACGGCGTTCGAACGCCGCTGTGCCACGGTCCAAACCGTTGGGCCAATAGATTCGCTCAATGCCTGAAACATCGGTGGATTGGCTGGTTGACCTGAACCGGAATTCCGCTTCAAGATGGTTAAACGGAATCGCGATTCCGCAACACGGACGCAACCCAGAACCACCCAAACGGATGAGGCCCGGCCGGCGCCGCCGTCCTACGCTCGTTGAGCCCTCGTCGTCCTGTTTCCCCGAAGGAGTCTGCCATGGCCCGACGTTCAAACGCTGCCCCACCCCCCTCGCTGCTCGAGCGATGGGCTCGCACGACCCATCGCCGCCGCGGCCGCGTGATGGGCGCCTGGGTGCTCACACTCGCCGCCCTCGTCGCTGCCATGGTGATGTACGGCGGCACGTTCGCCACCGAGTTCTCACTCCCGGGCTCTGAATCGCAGAAGGCTATTGACCTGCTTCGCGACCGCTTCCCGGCCCAGGCCTCCGGCACCGCCGACCTGGTATTTGAATCCCCGGCCGGCGTGAACGACCCGGCCGCGAAAGCACAGGTCGAAAAGACCATCGAACAGGTCAAGGCCGCGCCCCAGGTGGCCGCCGTCGAATCCCCCTATGAGAACCAGGGCTACATCTCCCAGGACGGCACCATCGCGCGCGCGGTCATCCGCTTCAATGTCGAACTGAAGGACATCGAACACTCGTCCGCCGTCAAGATCATGGACATCGTTGACGCCAACAACGGCCAGGCAGGCGTCCGCGTGGAAACCGGCGGAGACGCCATCCAGTTCAATGAACAACCGGAATTCGGTTCGGAAGCGCTCGGCATGCTGGCCGCCGTCGTCATCCTGCTCATCGCCTTCGGCTCGGTCGTCGCCATGGGCCTGCCAATCGTCTCGGCACTCTTCGGCCTGATTTCGGGGTTCGCCTCGCTCGCCATCCTGGCCAACTTCTTCGGTTTCCCGGACTTCAGCTCGCAGTTCGCCGCCATGATTGGCATCGGCGTCGGCATCGACTACTCGCTGCTCGTCGTCACTCGCTTCCGTGAAGGCCTCCACACGGGCAACTCGGTCGAAGACTCGGTCGTGTTGGCAGTGACCACCGCGGGCAAGTCGGTGATCTTTGCCGGCATCGTCGTCGCGCTGGCCTTCCTCGGGCTGTTCGTTATGGGCCTGCCGTTTGTCGCCATGCTCGGCACCGCGGGCGCCATCGTTGTCCTCATCGCGGTGCTCGTTGCGCTCACCATCACGCCCGCAGCGCTCTCACTCGTCGGTCATCGCATCGACAGCTGGAAGGTGCCCTTCCTGCACCAGACCGAAGGCGTGGACGAAAGCAGCATGTGGTACCGGCTGAGCCGCCGCATCCAGCGTTCTCCGCTGCCCTTCGCGATTGGCTCGGCCGGTCTGCTCATCGCGATGGCTCTCCCCCTCCTCCAGATGGACCTCGGTTTCACGGATGCCGGCAACGGCAAGGAAGAGCTCCACAGCCGCCGTTCCTACGACCTCCTCGCGAAGGGCTTCGGGCCCGGCTTCAACGGTCCCATCCTCACGGTCATCGACGTTTCCCACGGCGGCAAGGACAGCCTTGATCGCGCCGTCGAACTCATCGGCAAGTCATCCGGCGTGGCCGCAATCAATCCGCCGATCCTCAACCAGGCCGGCGACACCGCGATCCTCACGGTCTTCCCCAACACCAAACCGCAGGCCGACGAAACGACCGCGACCGTGAAGCACCTC
Organism: Dehalococcoidia bacterium; assembly: GCA_046328215.1. Lineage (GTDB taxonomy): Bacteria > Chloroflexota > Dehalococcoidia > Tepidiformales > Tepidiformaceae > Amarobacter. The sequence continues at coordinate 164,610 of JAXLXA010000005.1, forward strand.
CGCCGCGACGTCATGCCGCAGCTCGAGAACACCGGCGCGAAGTACTACCTGACTGGATCGACCGCGGGCAACGTCGACGCCGCCAACCAGATTAAGACGCGCATGCCGCTGCTCTTCGTCGGCGTCATCGGGCTGAGCTTCATCCTGCTCACCGCCGTCTTCCGCTCCGTGGTCATCGCCGTCAAGGCGGCGATCATGAACCTGCTCTCCATCGGCGCGGCGTACGGCGTTGTCGTCGCCATCTTCCAGCTCGGTTGGGGCGGCAGCATCATCGGCGTCGACAAGGGCCCGGTCGAAGTGTTCCTGCCGATGATGATGTTCGCCATCCTCTTCGGCCTCTCCATGGACTACGAAGTCTTCTTGATCAGCCGCGTCCGGGAGGAGTACCTGAAGACCGGGGACACCGGAACAGCCGTCGCCAACGGCCTGACCGCCACTGCCCGCGTCATCACGGCCGCGGCCGCGATCATGGTCACCGTGTTCTTGGCCTTCGTCCTTGGGCCGGACCGCATCATCAAGGAGTTCGGCATCGGCCTGGCGACGGCGATCTTCGTCGACGCCACCATCGTCCGCGTCTTCCTGGTGCCTTCAACCATGGAGCTGTTGCGAGACGCCAACTGGTGGATGCCGAAGTGGCTGGACCGGCTGCTGCCCAACATCAACGTCGAAGGGCCGGAACGCGGCCCCTTGCCGGAAGGCACGGCCGGCGGCCAGTAACCATCGCCCGCGAAGCTACCGGATTAGCAAGACCTCGACGCCAACGTCGAGGTCTTGCCACGCCCGGTCGGCGGTGACCACGGGTAACTTGAGGTGCCGTGCCAGCGCCAGGCACGCGCGGTCGCCCAGGGAGAGGCCAAATCGGCGCGTAGCGTCTCTCAGTAACGCCGCCTGGATGGCCAATTCGCCGTCCAGGGCGACAACGTCGAATCCGAGCCGGCCAAGCGCGCCCTGCATCGCGACGGGCGTGACCCCGCGGTCAATAAGCTTGGTCGCGACCTCAGCGAGATTCACGGCACTGATCGCTGCCGAATCAAGGTGATCGTCGAACTCCGCACGGCGCGGCTCGTCCAGCAGGATCGCTAACGCTGCCGACGAGTCGAAAACGTGACTATTCGCGCTCGGCCTCAAGCCGGCGCTCCGCGATCAATTCGTCAGCGAGCGAGACGCCCTCCGGAATGAATCGGCGGATGATCCGCTGCGCCTCTTTGATCGCTTCCGGGCTTCCAGGCTTTGGCCGGCGGTGCCGGTTGTGCTCCCTGCTTATCCTGTCCATGCCTTCAGGATACCAGAGCCGTTCGCACTCCATGCCGTCCCGCGTCCACAATTCGCTATGGACTGGACGCAGCGCGCCCGCGAACTCGCAACCCGCTTCGCCGAACGCGCCCCCGAACACGACCGCGAAGGTTCGTTCCCCTTCGAGAACTTCCAGGACCTTCGCGAGCACGGCTTCTTCGGGCTCACCGTGCCGAAACGGTTCGGCGGCAGCGAAGCGGCCCTGGCGGAGTACCTCGGCGTCCTCGAAGCCCTGGCCTACGGCGACGGCTCGACCGCCCTTGCCTTCATGATGCACCTCAAGACCTTCGGCCAGGAGCGCGAAGCCCCCTCCTATCCCGCGGAATGGCTCGAACGCATGGCCATCGGCGCGGTGGAACGCGGCGAGCTCGTGAATACCGTGGCTACCGAGGAGGGCCTCGGCTCACCCGCCGGTGGCGGGCTCCCGGACACTACCGCCGTCCGCACCGCTAACGGCTGGCTCCTCAACGGCCGGAAGACCTTCACCACGCTCGCGCCCGTCCTCCACTCCTTCATCGTCCTCGCCCGGATCGACGGCGAAGGACCGCCGCGCCTGGGCAACTTCATGGTCATCCGGGGCGACCCCGGCCTGCGGATCGAGGAGACGTGGGACAGCCTCGGGATGCGCGCCACGGGTTCGCACGATGCCGACTTCGAAGACACTCCGCTCGCCGCGGACCGGCTCCTGAATGCGCGCGACCTGGCCGCCGGAGACGCCCGTGGCGGCGCGGGGATGGCCTGGTTCGCGCTCGGCCTCTGCGCCGTCACCATCGGCGTCGCCAGCGCGGCCCGTGACTACGCCGTCGCCTATGCTCGCGAGCGCACACCAAACTCCAACCGCACCATCAAGGACTATCCCGGCGTGCGGACACGGATCGCCCGCATGGACCTCCTCATCCAGCGCAGCCGCGCGATGATGACTGACGCCTGCCGCGCCTGGGAATCCGGCGACCACGCCGGCATGGCGCCACTGAATCGCGTGGCGGCGGCCAAAGTCGACACCCTCAACGCCTGCATCGAAGCAGTCGACCTCGCCATGCGGGTCGTCGGCGGCGTCAGCCTCCAGAAGTCGCGGCCCATCGAGCGTTTCTGGCGCGATGTCCGGGCGCCCCTCCACAACCCGCCGCTCGAAGACCGGGCGCTCGAAATGCTCGCCCGCGCCGCGCTGGATGAACCGTTGGAACCGCCCCGCGCCGCCGAATAGCGCTGAAGCCCTCTACCCAACCCCGCCCGGCATGCCTACAATCGCCCCCATGACAACGATCCTCGACCCTACCGACGAGCGAGTCCCGGTCCGCCGCAGCCTGACCGCGCGCCCGGAGAGCATCACCGGGGTCGTCGGACTGCTAAACATCTCCAAGCCGCGCGGCGAAATCCTCATCGCCCGGCTCGAGGAACGGCTTCGCCAGCGGCTCCCCAACGTGGAGTTCCGTAACTACGCGAAGCCCACGTTCACGAAACCGGCGCCGCTGGACCTGCGCCAGAAGATCGCCGAGGAGTGCGGCTTCGTCATCGAAGCGCTCGCTGACTGAGGATCCTGCACAACGTGCAGTGTGCACGACACAACCTGGTTCGAAATCAACGGCAAGCCCTCCGTCTTCATCGCGTCGTCCGAATTCATCGATGCCGCCGAAGTCCAGGCTGAAGCGCTCGGCTTCCCCGGCGTGCGCCGCATTTTCGTGCCACACCCAATCCAGGACGCGACCGACGACGAGATGCGCGAAAAAGCCGACGCCATCGTTGACCTGGTCATCGACGCCCTGGTCGATTAGCCGCGAGAGCTTCACCTCCCGCGTTCTGGTACCTTGTGCGCGCTGTGAGCGAGCGTCCGCAATGACCACCGCCATCCACGCCCAGGGCGTCCGCAAGCGCTACGGAGACTTCGAAGCTCTCAAAGGCGTCGACCTCCATATCCCTGAAGGCGAGGTCTTCGCCCTCCTCGGGCCGAACGGCGCCGGCAAGACCACCTTCGTCGAAATCCTCGAAGGCTTCCGTGAGCGCACCAGCGGCGACGCCGAAGTGCTCGGCGTCGACCCGGTCCGCGGTGACGCAGCCTGGCGCGCGCGCGTCGGCATCGTCCTCCAGTCGGCCGGCTTCTTCGAAGCGCTCACTCCCCTGGAAGTCGTGCGCCACTTCGCCACCTTCTATCCGGACCCCCTCGACGCCGCGCGCGTGGTCGACATGGTCGGCCTCAGCGAAAAGCGGGACGTCCGCTGCAAAGCGCTCTCGGGGGGCCAGAAGCGGCGCGTCGACCTCGCCCTCGGCATAATCGGCAACCCCGACGTCATCTTCCTCGATGAGCCCACGACCGGCCTGGACCCCCAGGGCCGCCGCCAGATCTGGGAGGTCGTCCGCAACTTCACGGCGCTGGGCAAGACCGTGCTCCTCACGACGCACTATCTGGACGAGGCCGAACAGCTCGCCGGGCGCGTGGGAGTGATCATCAAGGGCGAGCTCGTGGAGGTCGGCTCGCCCCGCGAAATCGGCGGCCGGCAGCGTTCCACCGCCCGCGTGACCTTCGTCGCCGAAGGCGCCCTGGCCGGGAAAGCCCTTCCGGAGGGCCTGGCGGCTTCCCTCTCCGGCCAGCTCGTGACCATCGAGACGTTCGAACCCACCCGCGTAGTCGCCGCGCTCACCTCCTGGGCCGCAACGTCCGGCGAGCCCGAGATCCCGCAACTGAGCGTCAGCCGCCCAAGCCTGGAGGATATCTACCTGCGCATGGTCGCAGAATCCGAGGCCCCGGCATGACCACTCACTCGCCGGCCCGGAACTTCCGGCCCAACGCCCCGGACCGCCTCGTCCGCCTCGCGCTCGAACGCACCCGCATCGAGCTCCGCCAGTTCTTCCGCACGCCCGAGCAGGTGTTCTTCACGTTCCTCCTTCCGGTGCTCTTCGTCGTAATCTTCTCCACCATTTTCAGCGGCGAAATTGACGGCCCGCCCGGCGCCGAGAAGGTCGAATTCGCCCAGTACTTCGTGCCCGGAATGATCGCGACGGGCATCGTCAGCGCAACTTTCGCCAGCCTCGCCATGACCGTCTCGCTCGAACAGCACGAGGGCCTCTTGCGCAGGCTTTCCGGTACACCGCTGCCGCGCAGCGCCTACTTCGCGGGCAAGATCGGGCTCGCGCTCGTCACGTCGCTGCTCGAAGTCGTCCTCATCCTCGGCATCGGCGTCATCGCCTACGGCGTGAAGCTCCCCACCGAGCCCATGAAGTGGCTGGTGTTCGCCGCGGTCTTCTTCCTTGGCGTGGCCTCGTGCTCACTCCTTGGCATCGCCTACACACGGCTCATCCGGACTGGCAGCTCGGCCCCGGCCGTTGTCCAGCCGCCTTACCTGACGCTGCAGTTCATTTCCGGCGTGTTCCTGCAGTACAGCCAGGTCCCCGGGTTCCTCAAGGCGGTCGCGTCCATCTTCCCGCTCAAGTGGATGGTCCAGGGCTACCGCTACGTCTTCCTGCCGGAGTGGGTGGCCCAGGACGACTACGGTGGGGGCTGGCAGGTCGACCGCGTGTTCGCCGTCCTTCTCCTCTGGTTCGTAGTCAGCTTCGTCCTGGCCCGCGCCTTCTTCAAATGGAACCGCGGCCAGACCGGCTGAACACCTGTTGACCCGCGATCGTAGGATCCGCCGCAACCTCTGGGGGTGTCAGGATGGCAAAGGCGATCAATCAGCGCATGGCGGCCGAAGTCGAAGGTGACTTCGTGGTCTTTCTCATCGGGGCACGCTTCGGCAACCCGTGGAAGGCGATCAAGAACTTCTGGTTCATCATGTCCATGCCGAAGATGCTGCGCGAACTCGAACAGCACCCCGAGATGGGCCTGCTCGGCTACCGGCAGTTTCTCGGCCCGCGCGGAGCGACCATCATCCAGTACTGGCGGTCATTCGAAGCCCTCGAAACCTACGCCCGCAGCAAGGACAGCGCGCACTTCCCGAACTGGGTGAAGTTCAACAAGAAAATCGGCTCGAACGGCGATGTCGGCATCTGGCACGAAACCTACAAGGTCCGCGCGGGCGAATACGAGGCCATCTACAACAACATGCCCCCGCACGGCCTCGGCAAAGTGGGGAAGCTCGTGCCTGCCGCCGGTTATCGTGCCACCGCGAAGGGCCGCATGACCCACGAAGAAGAAGCCGCACCCGTTTCGCCTGAAGGCGAGGTCGCCGGCGCGCCGGGCGTCTGAGCTACCCCTTCCGGCCTCCCGCCAGCGGCGGCGGACCCAGCGACAGCCCCGCCGCCGCGAAGCTCACCAGCGCGGCCATCAGTTCATCGAGCGTCCCTGCCGCGGCCTCGGTCAGCGCGCCGTCCTGGAAGTCCGCTGAGCTGAGGTAGACCCCCGCCGGCAGCGCGATCGCCCCAAACCACGCGAGGATGTCGCGCAGGTGGCTCTCCGCGCCCAGGTAGTGGTGCAGGGTCGCGCCCATCGCCACGATCCCCACGGGCTTGCCCTGCAGCGCCTCAACCGGCAGCAGGTCAAGCGCGTTCTTCAGCGCGCCCGTCAACGTCCCGCGATACACCGGCGTCGCCAGCAGCACGGCTTCGGCCTTCGAAATCGACTCCACGAGCTTCGGTGTGTCGTCACTGAGCTGCTCCACCGGCCGCCCGTCGGCGAAACCAACGGTCAGCGTGCCCAGGTCGAGGAACGTCGTCGCGTGGCCGGCGGCGGCCGCCCGCTGCAGCGCGTCACTCACCGCCGACGAAAGCCGGCCGGGCGGCGTGACACTCCCGAGCAGTGCGGTGATGGCGGTCATGGCGGCATCCTCCCGGGCGGAGTCGAGCGCGTGGCCGGCGCCACTCTCTCAATTCTGGTCTCGCTCAGCCTTCGGCAGAGCGGCGAAGACCAACGCGCGCGTAATTGTCGATCAAGAGTTCCGGTATGGGCGCCCGCGCCGACCCGCGTGAGTTGATCGCGCGCGACATCGAAACCACCGTCACGCCGTACCCCATGCCGCCGTACAGCTGCTTCGTGAACTCGTGCTCCGAGTTCGACAGCACGGCGGCGACCCCGCGCCCGGTCAACTCTTCGAACGTGTCCCGCAGCCGGACCTGGTCAGCCCGCCCGAAATCGGCCCGCGTGTACCCGGTGAAGCTCGCCGTCGCACTCAGTGGGTGGTAGGGCGGGTCCAGGTAGACGAAGTCGCCCGGGCGCGCTTCCGAACACACCGCGGCAAAGTCCGCGCACCGCAATTCCGCCTGCTGAAGCGCCCGCGAGCACTGCCGAAGCAGCTCCTCGTCCAGGATCCGCGGGTTCTTGTATCGCCCGTGGGGCACGTTGAACCCACCGCTCGCGTTCACCCGGAAGAGCCCGTTGTAGCAGGTCTTGTTCAGGAAAATGAACCGCGCCGCGCGCTCCACCGGTGTCGCGGGGTTCGAAGCGCGGATTGCGTAGAAGGCGTCGCGCCGCGCTTCCGGCCCGCTCTCGATGTACGTCTTCGACATCACCCGGAGCCGTTCCACCAGCTGGCCGGGCTCGTCACGCAGCACCGTGAACGTCTCCACCAGGTCCGGGTTGGCGTCATTCAACAGCGCCGGCGAGGGGCGCTCGCCAAGCGCGAAGAACACCGCGGCCGCGCCGCAAAACGGCTCCACATAGCGCCCGAATCCGGCCGGCGCGCCGTCGAGGATGCGTGGCGCGAGCTTCGCCTTGCCGCCTGCCCACTTCAGGAAGGGCCGTCCCATCCCCGCGATTGTGAACGACGCGATCTTCGCGCGCGAGTGCGCTTCCATCTTCCGCACAGATGTTCTAAGCTCCGCCCGTGCCTGCGTCGCCTCCTGTCGCCGAACCGCTCTCCGCGCCGCTCCAGCAGGCAGCCCGTGTCCTCCGCGACGTGTTCGGTTACGGCGAGTTCCGCCCCGGCCAGGGCGACGTCATCGAAGCCGTGCTGGCCAAGCGGGACACGCTCGCCGTCATGCCCACCGGCGGCGGCAAAAGCGTGTGTTACCAGGTCCCCGCGCTGCTCGACCAGGCGGGCCTCACGCTGGTCGTTTCGCCGCTGTTGGCACTGATGAAGGACCAGGTCGATGCCCTCCAGGCGATGGGCGTCCCCGCCGCGGCGATTAACTCCACCGTTTCGCCGGACGAGCAACGCCAGGTCCTCGCGGACGCCGCGGATGGCCGCCTCCGTCTGCTTTATGTCGCCCCGGAACGGTTCGGCGCGAGCGGCTTCATGGCGGCCTTGCGCGGTCTCTCCGTCTCGCTCCTCGCCGTCGACGAAGCCCACTGCATCTCGCAGTGGGGCCACGACTTTCGCCCCAGCTACCGCGACCTTGGCGATGTCCGCGCCCGCATCGGCAACCCGCCCGTCGTCGCGCTCACCGCGACGGCCGACCCCCGCGTCCGCGACGACATCGTCGCCCGGCTGGCGCTCCGAAACCCTGTCGTCCACGTCGCCGGGTTCGACCGCCCGAACCTGAAGTTCGAAGTCATCCGCACCTCCAGCCTCAAGGAGAAGTTCGAAGGCATCGCCGGACAACTGCGCGCGCTCAAGGACGAGTCAGCCATCGTCTACTGCGGCACCCGCAAGCGCGTCGAAGAGATCACTGACACGCTCCAGCGCGCCGGCGTGAAGTGCGCTCGCTATCACGCCGGCATGCCCGACGAAGACCGCAAGCGAATCCAGAACGCCTTCGCGCGGGACTCCCTCCGCGTCATCGTCGCTACGAATGCGTTCGGCATGGGCATCGACAAGCCGGATGTCCGCGCAGTCATCCACCACGACATGCCGGACTCGCTCGAGTCCTACTACCAGGAAGCGGGCCGCGCCGGGCGGGACGGCGGCCCCGCAACGTGCACGCTCTACTACTCCACCCGCGACCGCTCGCTGCGCGAGTTCTTCATCGAAATGGCCCACCCGCAAGCGTCGCGCGTGGTGGAGGTCTACCGGGACCTCGTGAAGCACGAAGGCAACCGCATCCACATTCGCGAACTGATGCAAGAGGACGACGAGCCCGGCATCAATGCGGCCGTCCAGTCGCTGGTGGATTCCGGCCTCGCCACGCGGCGCGGCTATTCCGTCGCCGCCACCAGGCTCGACGGCGAAGCCGACATCGACACTGCCGGCCTCGAAGCCCACCGCGAGCACTCTTTCCAGAAGCTCGACGCGATGGAGAACTACGCGCGTTCGCGCACCTGCCTGCGCGCGCGCATTCTCGAATACTTCGGCGACACCGAGCACGAGCCGGCCTGTGGCAACTGCGGCCCCTGCCTCGGCGGGCAGGCAATGCTCGCCGGAGAACAGATCGAAGCCGAAGACGGCCTCTTCCGCACCCTCCGCGAGACGCGCAAAGCCCTCGCCGACCGCGACGGCGTGCCACCCTTCGTCGTCTTCAGCGATGCCACCCTGCGGGACATGGCGCGCAAGCGCCCGCGGAACCGGATGGAGATGCTCGGCGTCAGCGGAGTCGGCCAGGTCAAGTTCGAGCGCTACGGCGAGCCCTTCCTCGCGATCCTGAAGGCAGTTGCCCAACCGGCCCCCGAACGCAAGACCCTGTACTCCCGGGAAACGCGCGCCGGGAACGGAGCGAAACTCACGCCCTCACTGCGCGAAACCCTCTCGCTCTACCAGGACGGCGTACGGGAACTCCGCACCATGGCCCGCGCCCGCGCGCTCTCGCCATCCACCATCGCGAACCACCTCGCCCAGCTCATCCTCAACGAGACGATCCCGGACCTCGACGGCCTTGTTGCGCCGCAAACAATCGAACTCGTCCGCCGCACCACCGGCGGCAAGCGCATCGAGGGCCTCGGCCCGCTCAAGGAACAACTCGGCGACAGCGTCAGCTACGAAGACCTCCACCTCGTCCGCGCCTACCTCGCTCGCGGCCAATAGGCGCAACACGAGCCGCGACAGGCATGGAGCGGTTGGCTCCGCAGGCGACTCTGCCTCCACAACCACGAAGAAGCATGGGCCCGGCCCCCTACGCCTCCAGCCGCTCACGTAATCGGTGCAACCACTCCATCCGCTCCCTGTGCCACTTCGAAGCAAGCCCACTCGAACTCGGCACCACCCACGGCACGGTCGCACCAATGCGTTCCGGCTGTTCGCCGTATTCCGCTCTGGCCAATTCGTTGGCGCTGAGCCCCAGCGCGTAGCGGCCGAAGTGCTGGTAAATGCCCCGGCCGCTGAAACAGGCGACCTCCGGCTGGAATTCCAACAGTTCCGCGTGCAGGCGCCGTGCTCCTTCGATGATCTCGTCGCGGCTCAGGTGCTCCGCCCGCACCGTGGGCCGGCAGCACAGGTCCGTGAACCCGATCCCCGCTTCCGCAGGCAGCAGCCGATCATCTTCCGGCCCCACCGCGCGCCCGGCAATGCCGGACTCGCTCAACTGGCGCCAGAACTGGTTGCCCGCGCGCGCGTAGTAGTGCCCCGCCTCAGCTGAGTAGATCGCCGGGTTGTAGCCGATGAACACCAGCCGAAGCCCCGGCCGGAGCAGGTGCGGCAACGTCGGCCCCTCGTACGTCATTCCGAAATCGCGAAACGGACGCGCGGGTCCGACAGGTGCAGCGCTTCCGCTTTCAGCTCAGGGAACGTTTCCGCTGGCAGCTCCACCACGAAGTGAAGCGACACGTTGGTTTCGACGCCCGGCGAGATCGTCGCAAGCCGCTGCCCATCAACGGTGGCCTCGGTCGCCAGAATCCAATCTTTCACGTCCCCGAATTCGAGGCTGAAGTCGCTCGCTGCCGGCGCCCACTCGGCCTTCGAAACGACCGTGATCGAGACGAAAAAGTCCTCGCGGCGCTTGCCCGCGGCTGCCTCCCCGAGCGGCTCGGACGCCTGTCCCAAGTTCACCACCCGGATCAGCTTGCCATCGCCGCTGTAGAACTCGTCAGCCGCGACCTTCGTTTCGCCGTAGTAGTGGCGAAGGATGGGCGGCAACGCGTACACCCCCACCATCAGCCCGACGATCACGCCGAGCACCGCGCCCCAGAGGAGCACGGTGTTCCGCTTCCCGGTGTCCTCGCTGGGCTGTTCGATGCGCCGCCGAACTCGTTGCGTCACCGCCCTATTGAGTCACAGCGCCGCCCAAGGTGCGACGCGAACGCCTTCAGACCAGCGCCACCACTTCTGGCAACACTTCGCCGATCGCATCACGAAGGATCGCCGCGGCGTACCGGTCGAACGGCGTCTCCTGCGCGTTCACGATGACCAGCCGGGCGCCGTTCTGCAATGCGTACTGCGGCAGGTACGCCGCTGGATACACACCGAGCGATGTCCCGATCGCCAGGAAGAGGTCGCAGTTCGATGCCGCCTCGCCCGCGCGTTGCAGATCGGCGGCCACCAGGTTCTGCCCGAACGAAATCGTCGCCGACTTCAGGATCCCGCCACAGGTCCGGCATGGTGGGTCTTCCTCGCCGGCCTCCACGCGCGCCAGCACTCGCTCGATCGGACCCCGTTCGCCGCAACCCATGCACATGAAGTCGCGCACCGTCCCGTGGATCTCGATCAGCCGTTCGAGCGAGTTGCCCGCCTTGATGTGCAGGCTGTCGATGTTCTGCGTGACCAGCAGGTCCAGCTTCCCTTTGCGTTCCAGTTCGGCCAGCGCGAAGTGACCGGCGTTTGGCTGCGCATCGGAAAGCGCGCTCGACCCCCGGCTCTTCCAGGCGGAAACACGGGCGTCCCGGTTCGCCATGTAGTACTGGAGGTTCGCCCGCCGTTCCGCCGCAGGGTCTTTCGTCCAAACACCCTGCGGCCCGCGAAAGTCCGGGATGCCCGATTCGGTGCTGATCCCCGCCCCGGTGAGCACGACAACCGAACGCGCCTCCCGCAGCCAGCCGGCCACTTCCTCAATGGTTTCCCGTTCACTCATGAGGCGAAGGCTAAAGGAACGTAATATGAATGCAAAGATTTCGACATAGCCCTTGACGTCATACGATCCACCTTCCTATTGTCGCAACGGCGCGGGAAGCCATTCCGCTCGTGGCTCCCGCCAGTCTCTTAGCCGAGTGTCCGCTCCACTCGGCCCGAAGGCCCGATGGCTAGCAATCGGGCCTTCACCCTGTCCGGCGGATCGTCACTCCCGCCACTCACTCGCCAGCCTGTCAGCCTGTTCTCCCGCCTGCTCCAGGGCGAACCGCTCCCGCCAGTTCGGAAACGCCTCGCGCGCCGCGTCCGAGGTCGCCAGCCCTTGCGCCAGGTCACCGGTGAGGATTGAGAACTTGAACCCGTGCCCGGAACACGCCGAGGCCAGCACCAGGTTCGGATGCTCTGGGTGGCGGTCCACGATGAAGTCGCGGCCGGCGGTCTCCGTGTAGCGGCAGGTCACCACCTCGGCGGGTTCAGCGCGAATCCCGCGCAACCGCGTCGCAACCACCTCGTTCAGGCGTCCCAATGCCTCAGCGTCCGGTTCCCGGCGCGCGATGTCAGGGTCATCGACCACTACCTCGGTCTCAACCGCGATCTTGATGAACCCGGGACGCTCGCACTCGGGGAAGCCGTAGAAGCCATCCCGCCCGTGGGCGATGTAGATCGGGCAGCGGCCCGTGCGCCAGAGGTCCCGGTCCACCACCGGGTAGTACACCATCTGCTGATGCGTCACCCGCAGTTCGTTGGTCAGCCCGAAACCCGCGAAGAACCGTCCCGCCCATGGCCCGGCCGCGATGACCGCCGACGAAGCCGTCAGCTCGCGCCCCTCCCCGTCCTGCTCGAAACGAATCCGTATCTCCGCGCCAGGCGCCACAGAGGTGACCACGGAGCGCTCGCGAAGGCCGGCGCCGGCTTCGACCGCCCCATCGACAAGCGCCCGGACGCAGCGTCCGGCGTCCAGGATCCCGGCGCCGCTTTGCCAGAGAACTGCCTCCCGCTCGCGCAGGACGAACTGGGGGTACGCATCGCGTGCTGCCGCCCCTTCGAGGAATACCGACCCGATTTCGGCCGTGTTCAGCGCGTTGAGGCAGGCGAGCATTGCCGGGTCCTCGCGGTGGCCGAGGTCCACCCCGCCCGTCATCGTCAGGAGCCGCCGGCCAGACGCACGTTCCAGGTCTCGCCACGCCTGGAACGCCGCCGGCGCAAGCGAGGCATACGCCGCGCTCGTGTAGGAGTGCCGGATGATCCGGCTTTCACCGTGGCTGCTCCCGCGGTCATGCCCAACTTCGAACTGCTCGAAGAGGACCACCCGATTCCCGGCCCGGGCCGCGGCATAGGCTGCCGCGGCGCCCACCGCGCCCGCGCCCACCACCGCAAAAAAAGGTCAAACTCGGCCATCGCTGCTCCTTTATTATTGCGGGCGCACGTTGCGTACACACTACAGAGCCGTACGGTTGCGCCCCATGGGATTCAAGACCCTGACACCCGACGAGAATGCCTCGTGCTCGAAAAAGAGCGCGTGATCCGCATCGCCTTCAGCGCCGGGAGCGAACAATTCCTCGTGCCGGTCTTCTACACATGGTACGAAGGCGCGCTCTGCGGCCTGACCACCCCCGGCCGCAAGACCCGCCTCGCCGAAGCAAACCCCAACGTCGCGTTCCAGGTCGACAGCACCTTTGTCACCGGCCCATGGGAGTGGGCGAGCGTCTCCGGCCAGGGCACGTTCGCGCACGTCCCGAACCCGGCCGAGTTCGGCCCGTTCGCTATGCAGCTCCGCGAAACCCTCAGCGACTCCCCGCAGTGGGCGGCGACGTTGCTCCAGGAGAGATTCGCGAAGTTCGGCATGTACGCCTGGCGCATCACACCCACGGAGATGTCGGGGCGAGCCCACGGCCCGGATTAGCCGCAGCGCGGCCATCCCGTTTTCCCGCTGACTCCTGAGAACTGGCCAAGTCCGCCAGCCGAACGCGCGAACGCTGAACTCCCCTCGCCCGCGACGCAGGAGTCGCCATACGGTGCTTGCCGCGATTCGCGCTGCATCCTTCCTCATGCAGCTCTGAAGGTGCGGCTGCTCGAAATCGACGGTGTGGCGGCCGGCTTCCAGTTCCCGTTCGAGGGCGCGTCGCAACAGAGCTGCGTCCGGGAGGACGCAAGGGCCGTGCCGTCAGGAGAAGGGGCGGGGGCAAACAGCCGCGCCCACTGCCCGCCGGAACTTTCCGCCACCCCACGGCGTCATGTAAGACAACCGGCCCTCACGAGTCTTATCCGTGAGAAGCGCGTTGGAGGCAGAGGATGGCCGCACGGATTCGCAACAGGTTCGTGATCATCGGCGCGGGCGTCATCGCGCTCGCCGGCCTGTTCGGGGTGCTCGGCCTGGCCGCCACCGGCGGCCGCGCCCAGGACGCTCCGAAGCCCACGCCCGTCGCGACCGCCACACCCGCGCCCTCCGCCACGCCAACGCAAGCCCCGCAGCCCACCCAGCCACCCGTCGCCGATTCGCCCCCAGCCGTCCCGTTCGGGCCGCTCAAGGCCGAGCCGCACCGCGTCCACACCGGCGACGGCGACTGCCTCAACGTCCGCCCGGTGCCGGGCACAACCTTCAAGTCTGACCCGCGCACCTGCGTCCCCGAGGGCTTCCTCCTCTGGCTCTACGGCGAGCCCAGAGACGCTGACGGCCACACCTGGCGCTACGCCCTTGGCGAAGGCTGGGTGGCGATGGAATTCGTCCAGGCCGCGCCAGGCGCGGTCACCGGGTTCGGGCCGTTCTCCTCCGTGACCGTCGGCTCCAGCGACGGCGCGACGACAAAGCTCGCTCGGGTCGCTAAAGACGGCACCGTGGTGCAACTCCCCACGATCCCAGCAGCGCTTCCTGGGCTTGGCGACGTCCCTCCGGCGCTCTCTCCGAACGGCAAGTGGACCGCTTACGGCGGCGAGACGCGCTACGTCCCCACCCTGACCATCCGCAACATGACTGACGGCAGCGAGCGTTCGTTCCCGCAGGTCTACCTTGACTCCTGGAGTCCCTCGAACCGCTTGCTGGTCCGCGTGAACGCCAACTGCCCGCAGCAGTGCACCTGGACGGTCGGCTGGCTGGACCCCATCGAAGGCGTCGTGCACCAGCTCACCGACAAGCCGAATAGCTGGTGGACGATGACCTGGGCGCCGGACGGTCAGTCGCTCTACGTCGTGGACGAAGGCGTGCTGAAGCAGGTGTTCCTTGACGGCCGAAGCCGCGAAATCGTCGCGAAGCGCCCGCAGGGCTCCGAAATTGCCTGGGGCCAACTCGTCCTCTCGAAAGACGGCTCGAAGCTGCTCTCCAGCCCCTTCCAGGGCGACATCATCATCGTCGACCTTGCGACCGGCGCGATGTCCAGGGTGGCCCGGGCAACACAGGTGCAGGTCGGCGGGCGCTGCGGCGGCTCAGTCGGCGTCCTCACCGCCTGGCTCGACGCCAACACCGTCATCTGGCACGAATCCTTCGCCGAGAAGGGCGGAAACGGCATCACCATCAGCCGCATCGACGGAGGCAACCGGCGCCTCATCCCCTTCTTCACCGTCAGCGACATCCGCACCGTCGCCCCGAACCTGGTCACCTTCACCACCGGCGAAAGCGTCGACAACACGACCGCCTTCCAGGTCAGTTGGCTGCTCGACACCACCACCGGCGAAGCCCGCCCGGTCACAGTCGGCGGCACACCAAACTGGGAGTAAGAGAGAAGCCCGGGCAAACGCCCGGGCTTCTTCACGCTCTCCTCGCGAGAGGCCTCTGATTCCGCCATCGAGCTCGAACTCTGCGGCACAACACGCCTGCCACGAAACCCCAAACTTGCTACACCCGTACGAGTCAGCCCCGCCCCAGCCACGCGAACGTCGCCGGGTCTGCCGGGAAGAGGTCCAGCGCCTTGTACGGGTCGGCGGCGCTGATGCCGGTGATCACGCAGTTGAACGACAGGTCCTCGCCCGCCTGCGTGGTCCAATCAAAGCGGACGCCGGGACGCCGGAGGCTGGTGAAGCCGGGTGAGTCGCGCCAGACAGCGGCGAGGCGCTCAAGGCCCGCGGGGTGGGAACGCATCATCTGGCGCCCGACATCCAGCAGGTTGTTCGTGGATGCCTCGCGCGGTGCATTGAGCACCATTGGCTCCAGCCGGCCCGGCAGGATAACCCCGGCAACGTCGTCCCAGTTGCGGAGCGACTCCAGGAAGAGGTCGCTCACCATCAGTTGCATCAGGTGCGGGCCAGGCCTGCCCGCGAGCGGCGTGATCGACTGAAGCGGCGCCAGGCGCTCGGCCGCGGCATTGGCGTGCACCACGTGACAGCCAGCGTCGAGGACCACGGACGGCCAGGCCAGGTCGTTGGTCGATCCGTTGATCACCGCGCTTCCGGCCTCGTAGATCTGCGTGCGGTTGCGATAGTTGCTGATCGGCGTGTCCCCGGCGAGCCAGCGTGCCCAATCGCTCGGCTCTTCGTCGTATGCGAACTCCCTCAGGAAGCGGTTCACGGAGTACCCGTCGATGTTGAGCGCGCGGCAAAGGGAAAGGACCGCTGCGCGCGACGGGCGGCGGCGCCCTGCTTCATACGCGGCAATCGTCGATGCTCCGAGACCACTCTCGCCGGCGAGGGTGCGGGCGGACATGTGAGCGATCGCTCGCTCCTGTCTGAGCTTCTCCGCGAACGGCATCTCCACGGGCGGGGCAGATTCACCGCCCGGTTCGGCGACCTGTTCCTGAACCCAGGCCGCCGATTCAGCGTCCGCTGCATGCCAGTCGAACGCCCACATGCCGTCGTAGTTGCTCCAGTCCGCGAAAACACCCCAGAAATGCAATGCGCGTCTATCACTAAGGCGCCAGTGGACGGGATGGACGTTCCGCATTCCCTCCTGCCAGGCCTCCGCGGAGAGAAAGAGGTCGAAGATCCTGGGGAGGAACTCTGGATTCTCCCGGCCGATTGACTCCAGGACCTCGGCCACCCAGAGGTTGCTCTGGCCGGCCGAAAGGTCACTCCCTTCGCCCTTGAAGATCGAAATCAGCCGCCCGATCAGTTCGTCCCAGTTCACCAGGTGCCGGTCGTAGTGTGGCGTCGAAGCCATCCGCAAGAGCCCGCGTTGGAACTGCGTGAGCGAGCCCAGGTCGATCTCGCTCGTCCGGTTTGCCAGCCGGTTCCAGGCGACGATCTCCCGGCGTTCGTTCACCACCAGCGTCACCCAGCCGGTCGCCTGCACCTCATCCCAGATGGTGTCGACCGGCCCGCGGCCACGCCGCAACGCGGCTTCGAATTCGTCCGGAAGGCCGCGCAGGCCCGCCGCGCGCCGCAGTTGGTCGTGGTCAGCCTCGGACAACGACATCGCCGGGGCGAGCCGGTCGATCACCGGAGCGTCAGGCAGCCGGCGTCCTTCTTCGTAGGATTCGACCGTGCCCGTCGAGAGGCCGCTGGCCTCTGCCAGTTGCCGCTGGGTCAGGCCGCGCGTTGTGCGCAGCGTCCGCAGAAATTCGCCGAAACTCAGTGCCGCCATCGGAACCCCCGCTCGCCAGCCCGTGGCGATGGAAAACTCGCGGGATTCTAATCAACACACGAGCCGATGTGAAAGCCCCATTCAGAACGAAGCCTGCCGCCCCTCGTTCGTCCGGTAGGGCACCGCCGTCCGCGCCGGGCACCCCGAAAGGTGGTCGTTCACCATGCCCACGCTCTGCATGAACGCATAGCAGATGGTCGACCCGACGAAGGTGAAACCCCGCTTCTGCAGCGCGCGCGACATGGTGTCGGATTCCTCCGTGCGCGACGGGATGTCCTTCCAGCTCGCAGGCACGGGCGCGTCCGGCATCACCCGCGGCGCGAACTGCCAGATGTACGCGTCGAACGACTCGAACTCCTCCTGGACCTTCAGGAACGCACGCGCGTTCCGGACCGCTCCCACCACTTTCAGGCGGTTCCGCACGATGCCGGGGTCCGAAAGCAGCCGCTCGATGTCCTCGTCGGTGTAGCGCGCCACCAGCAGTGGCACCCAGTCATCGAACGCCGCCCGGAAGTTCTCCCGCTTGTTCAGGATCGTCGACCATGAAAGGCCGGCCTGGAAACCTTCAAGCATGAGCCGTTCGAACAGCTCCCGGTCGTTGTGGCATGGCACGCCCCACTCCAGGTCGTGGTACTGCGCCATCAACTCGTCGGCGAGGCCCCAACAGGTTTGTCGTTTTTCGGCGGCCATGCGCGGATTGTAGGCAACCCCGGCGGAACACGGCGACGGCCCCGTACGAACGCGCGAAAGCATGCGACGGTTGGCCAGCGCAAACACCCGATGAGGGCCGCCAGCAACCCGCCCATCCAAGCCGCGCCCGCAAGGAAGCGGCTGCACGGCCGGACCCCGCAAAAACCGCCTAGCGTAGCCCCGAACGTTCCACCCCGCCCGCGACGCAGGAGTCGGGAGAGGGGGTCGGGGGGTGAGGGCAGGGACGCTCCCGCGCGTCGACCAGGGCCGGTCAACATCCCAGCGCTTACTGCGTGCGCGCCTCGGATTTGGCGTGGGACCAATCACCTCCCCCTCGCCCGCGACGTCCTTCCCGCGAAGGAGTCGGGAGAGCGGGCCGGGGGTGAGGGCAGACCTCAGCTCGCCTCGCCGATTTCCCAGCGCTTCAGCGCCCGAAACGCCAGGTACACCGCGAGCACCGTCACCACCGCCCCCAGGATAATCGCCTGCGGGCCCTCCAGCCGTGGGTCGAACACCCGCTTCGGCACATCCGAGAGCTGCCCCGCGATGCCGAGGGTGTACTGCCGCACGGAGAAGATGCGCACCCCTCGGAACAGGTTCACGACCACGCCTTCCCAGATGAACACGTACAGCAACCCGGCAATCAGCGCGCGGCTGGTGGCGATGCTCAGCCAGAGGAACGCCGAGCAATAGATCAACGCGCCGGCCACAACCGCTACCGCGAACGCGATCACGATCCCGTCCCCGGGTTCGCCCGAAAGCGCGAGGAAGCCGGTGGGGATGGTCGCGATGAGCACGACCACGCACGTCGCCAGCCAGGCCACCAGCAGTTTCGAAAGCACGATCGTTGTCCGCGGGATTGGCTTCGAAAGCAGGTAGACGGCGGTGCCGTCCTCGAATTCCTGGCCGAGCGCCGCCGTCCCGAACACGAGCGCGGTGAACGGCAACGTCAGCCCCACCACGAGGCTGGCGAGCGCCACCTTGGCCGTCCACTCCTGGGGGTCGTTTTCGCTGTGGTCGCCGTTCAGCCGGAACAACAGCGCTATGAGCACCGGCAACAGCGCGAAACCCAGCATCAGCAGCGTGCGCTTCTGCCCGAGAAGCTGCCGGACCGTAAGCCGCATGATCGTCCGGTCGATCATCGCTTCACCAGGTATGAGAACACGCTCTCGAGCGACTCGTCGGTCGGCCGGATTTCGAAGATGGTGACGCCGGCACGGCGCGCGACGCCCGCAACGGCTTTCGTGAACGCCGCGAACTCTGAGGTGCGCACCTCGAGGTCCTTATCCTGCAACTCCACCCCGTAAACCGATGGGTCCGCGACCAGGTCCGCAGCCAGCCTGCGGTTATCGCTCGCGCGCACCGTGAAGGTGTGCGGCCGGTCTGTCATCAGCTTCCGAATCTCCCGGAAGTCACCGGAGGCGGCCAACCGGCCGGAGACGATCACCAGCACGTCCTCCGCCAGGCGTTCCACCTCTTCCAGGATGTGCGACGAAAACACGATCGTCTTCCCGGCGGCGGCCATCTCGCGCAGCAGCCCCATGAGGTGGAGGCGCTGGCGCGGGTCCGCGCCGTTGAACGGTTCATCGAGCAGCAGCACCTGTGGCTCGTGCACCAGCGCCGCCGCGATCTTGATCCGCTGCTTCATGCCCTTCGAGTACCCGCCGGAAGCGCGGTTCATCGCGTCTTCCAGCTCCACCATGCGGATCGCCTTCAGCGAGGCCCCCTCCGGGTCCGGGAGGTGGTGAAGCCGCGCGCTGTCCAGCACGAATTCGAAGCCCGTCAGGAACGGGTACACGCTCTCGCGTTCCGGCACCAGGCCAACGCGGCGGTACATCTCCGGGTTTCCCCAGGATGGCTCGCCGAGCACGCGCACCACGCCGGCAGAGGGCTGAAGGAACCCGGCCAGCATGTGCAGCATCGTCGATTTGCCCGCGCCATTCGGGCCCAGGAGCCCGGTTATCCCGGCATTCAGCGAAAACGAGATGTCGTTGACCGCCACGATGTTCCCGTACCAGCGGGACACGTGGTCGAATTCCACCGCCGGCGGGGCTTCAACCGTCGTCACGCGCTCACCCTGTCGAACCGCCGCACAACCCAGGCCAGGCCCGCCGCGCCATATCCAAGGACCACCAGCGGGTAGATCCATTGCGGGAAGTCAGCGGTGTCCATCGGTGACCCGGACTCTGGCGATACGTTGAAGATCCAGAGCGTGCATCCGTGCATGAACTCGAACGGGCTGAGGAAAACTGCGAACCGGCCAGCGCCTCCGACGCCCTGCACCAGGATCCCCGAGACCGGCCAGGTGACCAGGAACCAGGCAACCACCGCGATCGTCGCGTATGCCCGCCGCGGCGTTTGCGTGGCGATTGCCAGCGAAACGCAGGCCACCGTGCCCGCGATGAGCAGCCCGGACGCAATGGTCCGCGGCACATCGGCCCAGTTGTCCTGCACGTAGCCCCAGAGGTCCTTGCTCGCCAGTCCGTTGCCGATGACCAGCACCGCTTGCGGCGCCAGCGTCAGCACCGTCAGCGCCGTCGCGAACGCGGCCAGCTTCGCCAGGATGTAGTCCCGGCGGTGGAGGGCCCGCGCGAAGTAGAGGGAGAGCGTCCGCTGGCGCATGTCGCGCCCGCAGATCTCCGGGGCGATGGCCGCGCAGAACAGCGCCACCGGCACCTCGATGTACGCGAAGTAGTTCGAGGGCGTGTACACCTCCACGTCCGAGACCAGCGCCGCGATCGCCAGCTGACCGACAGCCGGGATGAACGCGATGATCGCGATCGCGATTGGCATGATCTTGCTGCCGGTGCGCCGGCCCAGCCCAAAGGCGCTCCGCAGCGTGTAGAAGTACAGGGACGTAATCGCGTGGCGGCGCCCAAGGCGCACACCGTCGTAACCACGGTAGCCCAGGTCATAGATGCTGCCGGCGCGGGATTCAGCCTGCTGCACTGGCCGGCTCCTTCGTGGTCGCCTGTTCGCGGAAAATGTCCTCCAGGTTCTGCCGGCGCCGCTCGATGCGCACCAGCCCCAGCCCCAGGTCATCGCACGAGTCTCGGATGACGTCGTAAGCGCGGTCGCCGTCGAGGGCCACGAGCACCAGCCGCCCTTCCGTCGCCGCGTTGAGCCCCGCTGCCTCGAGCGCGCGTTCCAGCGCCGAAGCGTCGCCGTCCACCTCCACGGCCAGCGTCCCGGTGTTCGCCGTGAACTCCCCGATCGGGCCGGAGCGCATCAGGTGGCCGCCGTCGATAACCACCAGGTGTTCGCAGACGCGCTCGATTTCACCCAGCAGGTGCGAAGCCATGATGATCGATATCCCGAACTCCGTGCCGGTCCGCCGCACCAGGTCCAGCATTTCGTCGCGTCCGGCCGGGTCCAGCCCGTTCGTCGGTTCGTCCAGGAAGAGGATGCGCGGGTCGTGCACCAGCGCCTGGGCAAGCTTCACGCGCTGCTTCATGCCCGTCGAGTACCCGCGGATTTCGCGGTAGCGCTCTTCGAACAGCCCAACGTGGCGAAGCGTCTCCGCCGTCCGTTCGCGGGCGGCTGAGCGCGGCAGCCCATTGATCTGGGCCATGTGCGCGACGAACTCGGTCGCGCTCACGTCGCCAGGCAGGCAATCGTGCTCAGGCATGTAGCCGACGAACTGGCGCAGCGTGGTGCCTTCGCGCACCACGTCGTAGCCCAGCACCGACGCCGAGCCCTCGGTAGCATCCAGAAGTCCGAGCAAGATCTTGATCAAGGTGCTCTTGCCGGCGCCGTTCGCGCCAACCAGCCCGATGATGCCGGGCTCAAGGCTCAGGTCCAGGCCGTTCAAGGCGGTGACGGAACTTCCGTACCGCTTGACGAGCCCGCGCGTCTCCAGGATAGGCACGGCTCCCAGTGTAACCGGGCGCCGCGTTAATTCGTGCGCGAGCCTCTCTGCACAGGGCATCAGGGAAACTCCCGGTAAGAATCCGGCCTCCCCGGACTGGCCGATTAGCTCCAAACCGCCGATTTTGAGAACAGATGCGAGGGCTTGTGGGGAAGAGGTTGCCGGGCACGCATGCCGTCAAGATCCTGCTTGGCGCGACGCTGCTTGCCGGCGTGGCGGCGGTCCTCGCGGCTCGCTCGCCCAGTGACACAGCCGGCCGCCAGAAGGTCGCCGAAGCCGCCGTCCAGGCACAATCGACCACGGCGGGCAACACGCCAGGCAGCACCGCCACGCAGGGCCAGACGCCCGTGACCAACAGCGAGGGCGCCGTCCCCGAACCGGCCGAAGAACAACTGCCGGGCTCGGACATCGTCTCCTCCGCGTCCAACAGCCGCTTTTCCATGCCGCTCAAGCAGTGGAGCAAGGTGACCGACCGTTACGGCGCCAAGAACCGCGGCCCGGGCCTCATCCACGGCGGCATCGACCTCGCCCTCGAAGGGCTGAGCCACTCCAACGTCTACGCGGCCTGCACGGGCACGGTCTCGGACGCGAGCTACAACGGCACCTACGGCAACCACATCTTCGTTGACTGCGGCGATGGCTGGAGCACCCTCTACGGCCATCTCAGCCAGATGAACGCCAAGATCGGCGACGCCGTGAACCCGGACGTCGTCATCGGCATCAGCGGCAGCACCGGCTTCTCCACGGGCGAACACCTTCACTTCGAAATCCGCTGGCTGGATACCCCGGTGAACCCCGAGGACTACCTCGAATTCCACATCCCTCCCGGCACACCGCTCAGCGACGGCCCCCTCTGGTTCCCGAGCTCCGGCGGTACCGGCGCAGCCGCGGCATCCACGCCATCAGGCCCACCCCCCACCGCCACGAACACGCCCACTCCCACCGACACGCCGACCATCACGCCCACGCCCACGATCACCCCTACGCCGACCTGGACGCCGACGCCCACCGCCACCCTACGCCCACCAACGAAGACGCCAACGCCAAAACCGGTTGCGCGCTAGGACCAACTCGTGAAAGGCGGCGATCCTTCGTCCGGCCCGAACACGCGACCTGAACTCCCCCTCCCGCGACGATAGGAGTCGGGAGAGGCGGTCGGGGGGTGAGGGCAGGTCCGCCGCGCTAACCGCCAACTTCCTCAACTGAGTACTAAGACAGGCCGGGCGGGTCAGGAATAGACGGCCAAACTCGCCGGGTCCTCTTCCAGGTGCGCGTGGTCGTTGAAGCTCGTCAGCATCATCCGCCCGCTCTTCGAGAACGTCAGCCGCGTGATCGACGTATTCGCCACCGCGAACGACCAGGTGCTCTCTGGCGGCACGCCGAGCATCTCGGCCAGCATCGCCATGATGGCATTGCCATGCGAAACCACCAGGATCGTGCTCTCCGGATGCGAAGCAACCGTCCTGCGAAGCGCCTCCGCGGTCCGCTCACGCACCTGCGCGACGGACTCGCCGCCAGGCGCCGGGACCTTGCAGCGGAAGAATTCGCGCAGCAGCTCGGGGTTCGCCTTGCCGATATCCCGGCCGATGAGCGACTCCCACTCGCCGTAGTGCATCTCCCGGAAGCCCGGGTCCAGTACCGGCTGCAGCGGTTCGGCGTGGTGCTCCAGGGCGAACTGCGCCGTGCGGTGCGCCCGCGAGAGGTCCGACGAATACGCCGCGTCGAAGCGCTGGCCCTTCAGCCGCAACCCGAGCGCGCGCGCCTGGCTTTCGCCCTTTTCGGTCAAGTCTGTTTCGGAGTGGCCGCAGAACCGCCCTTCGATGTTCCCGAAGGTTTCGGCGTGGCGGACGAGGAAGACGTTGGTAGGCATTCCTCCGAGTCTAACCGTTCAGCGCTCTTGACGGCGGCCGCCGCCTTTTTACGAACGTTTTACAGCGCGATGGCAACCACTCCCGCAGCCACGGCGTTTCTTGTGGTGCGTGTACATGCCGTGGTTGTTACGGTAGGAAACTGAACCGCACTATCTGCGCGGGAGGACGAATGAGCTGGATCCATCGAAAGGCCCTTGCGGTTGTCGTTGCCGGCGCAGCCGTTGCGACGTTGCTCGGCGCCACGCTTGGCGTTGCCGTTGCCAAGCACACCAGCCAGGTCGGCGGTGTCTGCAATGGCGGCTCCCCCGGTTGCAACATCCACTACGTCGGCGCCATCCGAAACAACAGCGTCGGCCCCGACAGCTTCACCAAGTGCCTGCCCTCCGGCGACTGGGAAGCCATCTACATCTGGGACGGCCCCAACCAGCAGTGGCAGCACTTCTTCAACACCACCCGGACGCCCGCCTACGTCAATGACCCGGCGGCCGGCGGCATCTCCACCATCCCCGGCTTCTCCGGCGTGGTCCTGATCATGCGCCTCGGCAGCTCCAGCCAGTCGGTGACATTGCTCGACAGCAACAGCGAGACCTGCAGCTAACCTGGCGCTTCGCCGCGCATCTCAACCAAACCCCTCGCCCTCCGGCGAGGGGTTTTCGTTTTGCCGCGCTCGCCCGCCTACAATGGGATCGATGACCGCAGAGCCCGCTACCGTCGCCATCCGCCTCAAGCAAGCCCACATCGACGCGATGGTCGCGCACGCGCTCGAAGACGCTCCGATTGAGTGCTGCGGCATGCTCGCGACGAAGGACGGCGTCGTCGCAGAGGTCCGGCGCGCGAAGAACAAGGAAGCTAGCCCCTACCGCTTCAGCATTGACCCCCTCGAAACGCGCAAACACGAGATGGCCATCGACGACGCCGGCATGGAGCTCGCCGGGTTCTACCATTCGCACACCGGCAGCCCCGCCGTCCCCAGCCCGACGGACATCCGCATGATGGGACCCTTCTTCGGCCCGCCATTCGTGCATTTCGTGATCGGCGTCAAGGACCGGGACAACCCGGAAGTGCGCGTCTGGCACATCGACGGCGCCGAGAAGTTCGAGCGCGCCTTCGAAATCGTGCCGTAAGGCGCCGGCGTTGTATCAACCCGACTACCTCGGCCTCTCCCTGGACGGACTCGCCCTTCCGGCCCGCCTCATGGCGAAAGCCTACCGCAGCGCCTCGCTCACGGTCCGCGGCCGCGAATTCGCCTGGGGCGCGCGCACCTACGTGATGGGCATCATCAACGCGACGCCTGACTCCTTCAGCGGCGACGGCCTCGGCGGAGACGTCAATGCCGCCGTGGCGCAGGCGCGCCAGATGGAGGCGGATGGCGCGGACTGGCTGGACATCGGAGGCGAGTCCTCCCGGCCAGGCGCCGAAGGACTCGACCCGGCCGAGGAAACCCGCCGCGTCGTCCCCGTGATCGAAGCGGTCCGGGCAACAACGAACCTCCCTCTCTCGGTCGATACCTGCCACGCAGCGGTCGCGAGGGCGGCACTCGCCGCCGGCGCCGGCGCCGTCAACGACATCTGGGGGCTGCGCCACGACCCGGAGATGGCCGGCGTTGTCGCTGACGCGGGCGCGGTGCTCATCGGCATGCACAACCAGCGCGGGCGACCGGCCACGAACGATGTCATCGGGGCGATCACCGCGGGTTTCCAGGAAACCCTGCGCATCGCAGCCGAGCACGGCATCCCCGACGACCGCATCATCCTCGACCCTGGTTTCGGTTTCGGCTGGACGCCAGAACAGAACCTCCAGATGGTGCGCGACCTGATCTTCCTCTGGGCCGCGCGCTTTCCTTACCCGTTGCTGCTCGGCACGTCGCGGAAGTCGACCATCGGCCACATCCTCGGCGGCGCACCGGTTGACCAGCGGCTCGAAGGCACCGCGGCCAGCGTCGCGCTCTCCATCGCCTCCGGCGCCGACATCGTCCGCGTCCACGACGTCGCTGCGATGGTGAAAGTGGCACGCGTCTCCGACGCGTTCGTCTATCGCGGATTGCTTTCCAATGTGCGCGTGCCTGTCGTCATCGCGCTGGGGTCGAATCTCGGCGACCGCGCCGGGAACCTCCGCGCGGCGGTCGCCGCCCTCGAAGAAGAACACGTGGGCGTGACGGCACAGTCCTCCGTCTGGGAGACCGCGCCGGTGCCGGCAGATCAGCCGGCATTCCTCAACGCGGTGGTCACCGCGGAAACGTGGCGTTCGCCATCAAAGCTCCTGGAGCTGCTCAAGAAGATCGAACACCGCCTCGGCCGCCGCCCGGAACGCCGCTGGGGACCGCGCCCTATCGACCTCGACATCCTTTTCTACGGCCGCGAGCGGGTGGACACGCCAGAGCTCACGATCCCCCACACCGCCATCCTCGAGCGCTCGTTCGTCCTCGCCCCCCTGGCCGAAGTGCTGCCAGGTGTCCTGCCCCACCTCGGCGTCACCGCCACGGAAGCACTCCGCCGCGCCGGGACATCCGGGTTGCGCCGCCATTCCGCCCTCTGAGACCAATCACCTCCCCCTCTCCCGACTCCTGCGTCGCGGGAGAGATGGGATGAGAAGGCCGGCTGTCACGCAGTCACCTAAGGTGCTGCAAAAAGGAGACAGACCGGCCATGAAGAACGATACAACGGAGCTGCGGACGATGGGACTCGACCTCGGAGACAAGGAGAGCACCTACGTGGTCCTCGACCGGGATGGAGTAGTCGAAGCCGAAGGCAAGGTGGCAACGACAGCGCCGGCGCTCAGGAAGCTGCTCGGAAAGAGGGAGCGGACAGTGGTCGCCCTGGAAGTAGGGACACACTCGCCCTGGGTCAGCGTCCTCCTCAAGGAGATGAAGCATCACGTCATCGTCGCGAACCCGCGCCAGATCCCACTGATCACCCGCTCCCAGCGCAAAACGGACAGGACAGATGCCGAGACCCTGGCGCGGCTGGCGCGGGCAGATGCAGCGTTACTGGCGCCGATCACGCACCGCGGCCAGAGAGCCCAGGAGGGGCGGGCCCTCATCCTCGCCCGGGCGCACGTGGTGGCGGCGAGGACAGCCCTGGTGAACCACATCCGCGGCACCGTGAAGGCACATGGCGGACGGCTCCCCCAGTGCGACGCGGACGCCTTCGCAATGAGGATCTGGGAGCGCATCCCGGAGGGGCTCCAGGCAAGCCTCGGGCCCCTCCTCGAACTGGTGCGCCAGCACACCCTGCTCATCAAAACGTACGACGGAGAAGTGAACCGGCTGGCCGAAAAGGAGTACCCCGAGAGCGGTGTCTTGCGACAGATCCATGGAGTGGGAGCACTGACGGCGGTGACCTACATCCTCACCCTCGAAGAGAAAGGACGGTTCAAGAAAAGCCGCCAGGCAGGCGCCTACCTTGGGCTCGCACCACGGCAACAGGCATCGAGTGAGCAAAACCCCCAGCTCGGCATCACCCACGCGGGAGACCGCTACCTGCGCACCCTCCTCGTCGAATGCGCCCACCGGGTCATGCGCGGGACTGACTGCGACCTGCGCCGATTCGGCGAGCGACTGACGGCGAGAGGAGGCAAGAACCAGAAGAAGCGGGCTATCATCGCCGTCGCCAGAAAACTCGCCGTCCTCCTGCACCACCTCTGGGTCAGCGGGGAAGTGTACGAACCGCTCCGCTCGGAAAGCAGCGCGCCAATGGCTGCGTAGAAGCACCAGGCCAAAGCGCGGACCCAGACGACCAAGCCCAAAGCCGCGTCCGGGTGACTGCGGCGGCCCCTTGGGAGCGAAGGCATCCCGCGGGAGAGATTGCAGCACCCGACCCTAAAACGGACCTCAGCATGCACCGGAGCAAGCCAACGAATGCTCCTCAACGAGTGCGGATGGAAGCGAGGCGAACCGGCAGGGCACCAACCAACGCCACACATCTACGTGGCTTGACCCCAACCGGCCTTCTCATGGAAGGGTGCCGGGGGGTGAGGGCAGACGGCCGATGTTGTTCGACATCCCAGCGCTTACGGCGTGCGCGCCTCGGATTTGGGCGTGGACGCCAGCCAGATCAATCACCTCCCCCTCGCCCGCGACGCAGGAGTCGGGAGAGGAGGTCGGGGTGAGGGCAGGCCACCCGTGCTGGCCAACATCGCAGCGCTTACTGCGTGCGCGCCCCCGGATTTGGTGTGGACGCCACCGAGACCCTATCACCTCCCCTCGCCCGCGACGTCCTTCCCGCGAAGGATCGGGAGAGGGGGGCCGGGGGTGAGGGCAGGCGACCCGTGCTGGCCAACATCGCAGCGCTTACTGCGTGCGCGCCTCGGATTTGGGCGTGGACGCCACCCGGATCAACCACCTCCCCCTCGCCCGCGACGCAGGAGTCGGGAGAGGGGTCGAGGTGAGGGGCAGGCGACCCGTGCTGTCCAACATCGCAGCGCTTACTGCGTGCGCGCCTCGGATTTGGTGTGGACGCACCGGGACCGCTAACGGTTCCCGTTGACCAGGCTCAAGAACTCGGCCCGCGTCACCGCCGACTGCTTGAAGTCCCCGCGCATGGCACTGGTCACCATCCGGCTGCCGGGTTTCTTCACGCCGCGCATGGTCATGCACAGGTGCTCCGCTTCGATCACCACCGCCACGCCGTCCGGCTTGAGCACTTCCATGATCGCTTCGGCGATCTGGCTGGTGAGCTGCTCCTGGATCTGCGGCCGCTTTGCGAAGCCTTCCACCACCCGCGCCAGCTTCGAAATGCCGACAACGCGCCCGTCCGGGATGTAGCCCACGTGCGCCTCGCCGTGGAACGGGAGGAAGTGGTGTTCGCACATCGAGTAGAAGGGGATGTTGCGAAGGATGACCAGTTCGTCGTGCTGGACCGCGAAGACGACCTTGAGGTGCTCCTTCGGGTCGTTGAAGAGCCCGTCGAAGATTTCGCCGTACATCTCCGCGATCCGCCGGGGCGTTTCGATCAGTCCTTCGCGCGCGGGGTCGTCACCAATGGCGGTCAGCAACTCGACAACCGCCGACTTGATGCGGTCCTGGTTTGGGCCGGTTGGGGTGGGCAAAACACAGCGCTCCGAAGAGAGTCCAGCGATCGTACCAGCTTCACCGCGGGTCGGCGTCACAGCGTGCGCGGCGTTGGCGGGCCTGCCTCCAGCCGCTAAATTGGGAGCATGACGCCGGAGCAGTTGGCCAACCTCGCGCACCTGCGCCGTGCGCGGGACCTCATGGACCGCGAGTACGCGAGCCGCCTCAACATCGCCGCCATCGCTCGCGCCGCCCTCATGTCCGAAGCCCACTTCTCCCGCGAGTTTCGCGCGGCCTATGGCGAAACACCGCACGCCTACCTCATGACGCGCCGGATCGAACGCGCCAAGTGGCTCCTTCGCCGTGGGGACCTCTCGGTCACCGATGTCTGTCTCGAAGTCGGCTGCACCTCGCTCGGCTCATTCAGCGCCCGCTTCACGGAACTCGTCGGCGAAACACCGACGGCCTATCGCAACCGGGACCACAGCGGCCTCGCCGCCGTCCCGGGCTGCGTCGCCCTTGACTTCACTCGCCCGCGCCGCAGACCGAGCAGGATCGAAGAAGCGGCGCCCGTTGCCGCTGGCTAGCATGGGCCACATGAACATCACGCTCGCCCGCTGTCTCGTCCAGGTCCACGATGCGGACCTCGCCCTCGCGTTTTACCGCGACACGCTCGGCCTTGAGCTCCGCAACGACGTCGCGAACGAAGGCTACCGCTGGGTCACGGTCGGAGCCGCCTCCCAGCCCGGCGTCGAAATCGTCCTCACCAACTACGTAAACGGCAGCCCCGCCGACGGCGATGTCGTCGCCGGCCTCCTCGCGAAGGGCGCCCTCAACGGCGTGCACTTCCACGCTGACGACCTCGACGCCGCATTCGCCAGGATTAAGGCCGCCGGCGCCGAAATCGTCCAGGAGCCTACTGACCAGCCCTGGGGCGTCCGCGATTGCGCCCTCCGCGACCCCTCCGGCAACCTCGTCCGCATGGACCAGGCGCGTAGCCCGGCGTGACCGCGTTCCGTTAGCCTGCTTGAGAAGAGACGCGCCGGAACGCCGCAATCCCTCGGCCGGCCATGCGAACACACCACCCACATCCCACGGGGGCGCCATGACCACCACCACGAAGCACGACACCGGCCCGGCCGCCACCGCCCGTGGCGCCGACAGCCACGACCTCATCCGCGTCCACGGCGCGCGCGAAAACAACCTCAAGAACATCAGCGTCGAACTGCCAAAGCGCCGCCTGACGGCATTCACCGGCGTCTCCGGCTCTGGCAAGAGCTCGCTCGTCTTCGGCACCATCGCCGCCGAGTCTCAGCGGCTGATCAACGAGACCTACAGCGCGTTCGTCCAGGGTTTCATGCCCACGATGTCCCGGCCGGACGTGGATGTCCTTGACGGGCTGACCACGGCCATCATCGTGGACCAGGAGCGAATCGGCGCCGATCCGCGCTCCACCGTCGGCACGGTCACGGACGCCAACGCGATGCTTCGCATCCTCTTCAGCCGCCTCGGCGACCCCCACATCGGCCCACCCAACGCCTATTCGTTCAACGTACCGTCGGTGCGCGCCACCGGCGGCATCACCGTCGAAAAAGGCGCGAGCACGAAGACGGTCGCGCGCAGCTTCAACCGCCTCGGCGGCATGTGCCCCCGCTGCGAAGGCCGCGGTGCGGTCAACGACATCGACCTCACCCAGATCTACGACGAAGACAAGTCGCTCAACGAAGGCGCCTTGAAGATCCCGGGCTACAGCATGGAAGGCTGGTACGGCCGCATCTTCCGCGGCTGCGGCTTCTTCGACCCCGACAAGCCGATCAGGCAGTTCAACAAGAACGAACTGCATGACCTGCTCTACAAGGAAGCAACGAAGATCAAGGTCGATGGCGTCAACCTGACCTACGCCGGGCTCATCCCAACCATCCAGCGCTCGATGCTCTCGAAGGACATCGATTCCCTCCAGCCGCACGTCCGCGCGTTCGTCGAACGCGCCGCCACGTTCACCACCTGCCCCGACTGCGAAGGTACGCGCCTCGCCCCGGAAGCGCGCTCCTCGAAGATCGACGGCAAGAACATCGCCGACGTCTGCGCGATGCAGATCAGTGACCTCGCCGGCTGGGTTCGACACGTCACCGAGCCTTCCGTCGCGCCCCTCGTCGATGCGCTTGGCCACAGCCTCGATTCGTTCGTCGAGATTGGCCTCGGTTACCTCTCGCTGGACCGCCCTTCGGGCACCCTTTCCGGCGGCGAAGCACAGCGCACGAAGATGATCCGCCACCTCGGCTCGTCACTCACCGACGTCACCTACGTCTTCGACGAGCCGACGATCGGCCTCCACCCTCACGACATCCAGCGCATGAACGTCCTCCTCCTGCAGCTACGGGACAAGGGCAACACCGTCCTCGTCGTCGAACACAAGCCCGAGACGATCGCCATCGCCGACCACGTTGTGGACCTGGGCCCGGGCGCTGGCAGCGCGGGCGGCGAAGTCATGTTCGAAGGCACCTTCGAGGGCCTGAAGCACAGCGACACCATCACCGGGCGCCACCTGAAGTACCGCGCCGCCCTCAAGCCCTCCGTCCGCACGCCATCGGGCAAACTGGAAGTCCGCAAGGCCAACACGCACAACCTCCAGGACGTGGACGTCGACATCCCGCTCGGCGTGCTGACCGTCGTCACCGGCGTGGCGGGGTCGGGTAAGAGCTCGTTGATCCACGGCTCGGTGAGCAACCGCGAGGGTGTGGTGACGGTCGACCAGACGCCGATCCGTGGCTCCCGCCGCAGCAACCCGGCCACCTACACCGGCGCCCTCGACCCGATCCGCAATGCCTTCGCGAAGGCCAACGGCGTCAAGCCCGCGCTCTTCAGCGCCAACTCCGAAGGCGCCTGCCCCACCTGCAACGGCGCGGGCGTCATTTACACGGACCTCGGCATCATGGCCGGCGTCTCCTCGGTCTGCGAAGACTGCGGCGGCAAGCGCTTCGACGCCGGCGTACTCGAATACCGGCTCGGCGGCCTGAACATCGCGGAAGTCCTCGACTTGCCGGTCGCCGAAGCCGCCGCGTTCTTCGGCTCCGGCGATGCGAAGACCCCGGCCGCGCACGCCATCCTCCAGCGCATGGCTGACGTGGGCCTCGGGTACCTCCGCCTCGGCCAGCCACTCACCACGCTCTCAGGCGGCGAACGTCAGCGTCTCAAGCTCGCCACCCACATGGGCGAGAAGGGCGGCATCTACGTCCTCGACGAACCCACCGCCGGCCTCCACCTGGCGGACGTCGAACACCTCCTCCAACTGCTCGACAGGCTCGTCGAGGCCGGCAAGTCAGTCATCGTCATTGAGCACCACCAGGCCGTCATGGCGCACGCCGACTGGATCATCGACCTCGGTCCCGGGGCCGGCCACGATGGTGGACGGGTCGTGTTCGAAGGCACGCCGCCGGAGATCGTGGCGACGAAGGCAACCCTAACCGGCCAGCACCTCGCGGCCTACGTCGCGGGCTGATCGCGATGGCTGGCCATGCCCTTACCGCGCGAGCACGCCGCGTGTCAGCGTTTCCAGGTCGCTCAGCGTGCCCGGCTTGTCCTCTTCGCCCGCCCAGTTGCCGATGCCCAGCATCGCCAGCATCGTCGTCCCCACGAGCATGCGGACAGTCGCGTCGAGCGGCAGGGCCCGGAACTCCCCGGCGGCGATGCCGGCCGCGATCATGTCGCGGAACCCCTCGTGCAGCCACGTCGCCTGCATCTCGTCGATCTGGCGGTTACGCGCGCCCACCTGGAAGGCGGCGACGAGGATGCGCCGGTTCTTCCGCAGGTACATGGCCAGCGAATTAGTCGCCATCACCGCCCGTTCCATGTATGGCGTGCGCTCGTCGATCGAGGCGAAGTACTGCTCCAGCGCCTCGTCCCGCTCGGTCTGGAGCACTTCCCGGAGGATGTCGTCCTTCGATTCGAAGTACCCGTAGAGCGTCCCGACACCGGTGTCCGCGAGCTCGGCGATGTGCTGGATCGAGGTCTCTTCGAAGCCGCGGTCGTGGAACAGCTTGCTCGCCGACGAGATGATGGCGGCTCGCGTGCGAGCCTTGCGGCGTTCGAGCCGGCCCGGGCCCTGGATTGCAGGCGCGGTCATATCCCCTCCCGATGAGCACCGCCACCCGTTCTGATTCGAACGGTCAGTCCCGGAAGCTCAACTTCGAACGCACTCTACGCCGAATTCGAGTACGAAGTCGAGAGCCGCTCGCCATGTTGCCGCGCCTTTCCTCGCGGCAAGTCCATAATCGACGCATGCGCTGGATCGGGCTGGCCGCTGCCGGGTTGCTCTTCGCCGCCTGTTCCGGAGGCGGGCAGGCGCAGTCAGCGCCCACGCAAGCGGTAGCCGGCCAGTTGCACATCCCTGAACTCTCCGTCGGCGAAGTCGATCCGGAAGCCGTCCCCCCGCGCACCCTCGCCTGTTACGACCGCGGGCCCGGCGACTACATCGATGCGATCGAGCGCGAAGAAGGCACGCGCGGCTTCCGCATTCACGTGCCGTCCACCTACGACGGCCAGCAGTTGGTCCCCGCGATGTTCAACTTCCATGGCCAGGCCCGGACGGCGACCGAGCAGGAGGAGTACAGCGGGCTGATCACCCTCTCGGAAGAGCGGGGGTTCATCCTGGTCTCGCCGGAAGGCGGCAGCTACCCGCAGCAGTGGGACATCTTCGGGGTCTACGCCGAAGACGGCATCGATGACGTCGGTGCGGTCTCCCAGATCGTTGATTATGTGGAGTCACAGTTCTGCGTCGACGCCGGCCGCGTGTTCGCCACCGGCATTTCCAACGGCGGCCAGATGGCGGCCCAGGTCGGCTGCCTGCTCCCGCAACAGTTCGCCGGGGTCGCCCCGGTCGCCGGCATCGTCTACCAGGGCTGCCAGGGGCCACCGGTCGCCGTCATCACCTTCCACGGCACGGACGACTACAACGTCCCGTACGAAACCGCTCCAGAAGCCGTGGCCGAGTGGGCGCGTTACAACGGCTGCCCGGAAACGCCGGAAGTCGAGCAGGTCAGCGACGCGGTCCGGCGCGAAGCCTATTTCGGCTGCGAGGGCGCGCCCGTGGTCTTCTACACGATCGAAGGCGGCGGCCACACCTGGCCCGGCGCCTCGGATGACTCGGGCGGCGTCGGCGCCACCACCCACGAGATCAACGCCAGCGAGCTCATCTGGGACCTCTTCGAGCGCATCCATCGGGAACCGTAAACCGTCAACAACGGTAAGCCGCCGCTTCTTTCCTTCTCACCTCTCACCCTCTTTCCTCTTGCTTACAGGCTCCCCAGCCGCTCCCTCAGACCGCCAATCTTGTCCCGCGTCTCGCCCAGCGTGTTCTCCATCCCCTGGATGACATGCGCGGGCGCCTTTGAGCGGAAGGTCTCGTTCGCGAGCTGCTTCTCCAGCCGCTCTGCATGCGCCGCGGCTTCGCCGAGTTCCTTCTCGAGGCGCGCCCGCTCCGCGGCGGCATCGACCGCCGGCAACGCCACCGCGATCTCCGTATCCGCGACGCGCCCGAAGGCCCACTCGCCGGCCGGCACGGCAGCACCGCCGTCCACTAACTGGAGTTCCACGCGCGAGGTGAAATTCGTCGCCACCGCCGTCTCTTCGAGCGCGCCGCGATAGCCGCCCGCACGCAGGACGACCGCCGGCCGCGCGCCTGCTTCCAGCTTCTTTTCAGCCCGGATGTTCCGGATGGTCCGGTTCACTTCGATGACATGCTCGATGCCCGCCTCGGCGGCCGCGTCCTTCCAGTTGTTCCCGCTCTTCGGGAACCAGGCGACGATCAACTGGCTCGCCAGGTCGTCATCGATGTGGTCGCGAAGCGATTGCCAGAGCTCTTCCGTGACGAACGGCATGAACGGATGCAGCATCCGCAGTCCGTGGTCCAACACGTGCACCAGCACCTTGAGCGGCCGCTCGTCGCCGTCCGTGAGGCGCGGCTTCACCATCTCGATGTACCAGTCGCAGAGCTCGCCGCGGAGGAAATCCTCGATCTGCCGGCCACATTCGCCGAGCTGGTAGGCCCGCAGCAACGAATCAACGTCGAGTTCGAGCTGCTCCAGCCGCGACATGATCCAGCGGTCTTCGAGCGCCAACGTCTCGCGGTCGAGCGGGTGCGGCCGCTTCACCCGCCTGTCGCCCACCTTCATGAGCACGAAGCGCGCGGTGTTCCAGAGCTTGTTGGCGAAGTTCCGTGCCGAAGCCAGCCGGTCGTCGCTGTACTTCTGGTCCGCGCCAAGCGTGGCGCCGGTGAGCACGGCAAAGCGGAACGCATCCGCGCCGTACGTTGCCGCCGAGACCAGCGGGTCCACCACGTTGCCGCGCGACTTCGTCATCTTCTCGCCCTTCGCATCACGAATCAGGCCGTGGAAAAGGACGTTGCGGAACGGCATGGACCGCTCTTCGCCAAGCTCCCGCATGTTGTAGAGCCCGAACATGATCATCCGGGCGCACCAGAAGAACATGATGTCGTAGCCCATCTGCATGTCGGTAGTGGGATAGAAGTAGCGCAAGTCTTCGGTGTCATCCGGCCAGCCGAGGTCGGCGTGCGGCGCCAGCCCGGAACTGAACCATGTGTCGAGCACGTCTTCGTCCTGGCGGACCGCCGCGCCACATTCCGGGCATTTCTCCGGGTCATTCACCTGGCAAATCACGTGCTTGTTTTCGCAGTACCAGACCGGGATCTGGTGGCCCCACCAGAGTTGCCGGCTGATGCACCAGTCGCGGATGTTCTCCATCCAGTTCAGGTACACCTTTTCGAACCGCTGCGGCACGATCGCGATGCGTCCTTCGGTCACGGCGCGGATCGCGTCGCCCGCGATCGAGTGTCCGCGCTCGTACTCCTTGTTCACCGCCAGCCACCACTGTTCGCTGGGCAGCGGCTGGAGCACGGTCTTGCAACGGCTGCACACGCCCACGCTGTGGGTGTAATCCTCGGTGTGGTCCAGGAACCCCTCGTCCTCGAGATCGCGCAGGATGGCGGCGCGCGCTTCGTCCACCGTCATGCCCGCGTATGGCCCGGCCTCATCGTTCATCCTCCCCTTGAGGTCGATAGCGACGATCACGGGAAGGTCGTGGCGCTGGCCGATCTCCCAGTCGTTCGGGTCATGGCCGGGGGTCACCTTCACCGCGCCGGTGCCGAACTCCGGCCTCACCGCGTCATCCGCGACGATCGGGATTTCGCGCCCGATGATCGGCAACAGGAGGTAGCGGCCGATCCGCTCCTCGTACCGCTCGTCCATCGGGTTCACCGCCACGCCGGTGTCGCCCACCATCGTTTCCGGGCGCGTCGTCGCCACTGTCACGAAGTCCGGCAGCGGCATCCCGCCCTCGGCCACGAGCGGGTAGCGCGCGAAGTACAGCTTCGCGGCCTGCTCCTCGTAGTCGACTTCGAGGTCGCTCAGGGCCGTCTCGCAGCGCGGGCACCAGTTGATCATGCGCAAGCCGCGGTAGATCAGCCCCTGCTTGTAGAGGTTCACAAACGTGGTGCGGACCGCCTTCACGATGCCCGGGTCCAGCGTGAACGTGTTGCGCGACCAGTCCGCGCTCGCGCCCAGCTTCCGGTGCTGGTCCGAAATGCGGCTCCGGTACTTGCGCACCCACATCCAGGTCCGCTCGACGAACGCCTCGCGGCCGAGGTCGTGACGGGTCAGGCCTTCCTTGGCCAGCTCCCGCTCGATCACGTTCTGCGTGGCGATGCCCGCGTGGTCCTCACCCGGCAGCCAGAGCGTGGGGTCGCCCTGCATCCGGTGCCAGCGCACCAGCACGTCCGAAATCGCATCCTCCAGGCCATGGCCGAGGTGCAGTTCGCCGGTCACGTTCGGGGGCGGCATGACGATCGTGTAAGGCGTTCGGTCGGGGTCGACCTTCGGCTGGAAGTGCCCCGCCTCTTCCCACATCTGGTAGACGCGGCCCTCTACGCTCGCCGGCTCGTAGGCGGGGGGTAGGGTCGAGCCAGGCGTCTGCGTCGTCATTTCAAGTCCTTGGAGATGGTTGAGACCGCTCGAAGAGAGCGGACTGCCAGTGTATCAGCCGAGCGCCTGAGAGCCCGCCGTCCGTCCACGTAGTCGCGATGCTCCGTCCCCGCAAGCGTCAGCCCACGCGCAGCCGCTCCCCCACATCCGAGGCGCGCACGAAGTAAGCGCTACGCTGCCGCTCCCACACGTTGCGATCCGCGACAGCCATCCCATCGTCCAGGTAGTCGCGATGCTCCGCCATCGCTGGCATCAGCCCGCGCGCACAGCCCACGCCCCACATCCGAGGCGCGCACGAAGTAAGCGCTACGCTGCCGCTCCCACACGTTCTGACCCGCGTCAGCCATCCCATCCTCCACGTAGTCGCGATGCTCCGTCATCGCTGGCATCAGCCTACGCGCAGCCACCCCCCACATCCGAGGCGCGCACGCAGTAAGCGCTACGCTGCCGCTCCCCCACGTTGCGACCCGCGACAGCCATCCCATCGTCGGGATGCCCCAAAACCCTCCCTGCCTTCGCGTCTTGGCGGTTCACTTCTACCCCAACTCGAACGTGAACCGCCGTCGGAAACGCACCAGCGCCCGCAACAACGGCCCACCGACAACCACCAGCACCACCGCGTTGCACACGCTCCGCAGCAAGTCCCACCCGAAACTCGTCAGGATGTAGTAGTTCCAGTAGCGCCGGAGCGTCTCCGCCGGCCCCAGGCCGGCTTCGTACGAAATGTCCGGCCCGGCAGCGAAGAACGGCCATGACCAGAGGTTCGTGATCGCCCCGAACAACAGGCCCCAGGCAATGCCGAGCAGCACCACCGCGGCGACCTCCGCCCGGCCGTGAATGCGCAGGCGGCCGAGCCACCAGCTCAGGCAGCCGGCCGTGATGCCCATCCAGGCCGCCGCGAACATCTGGAACGGCAACCACGGCCCAATCCCACCCGTGATGACCGCGCTCAGGAAGAACGAAAGCGCCCCCAGCAGGAACCCCATGCGCGCGCCGAAGGCATATCCGCCGAGGATGACCAGGAAGAAGTAGAGGTTCGCCCCCGCGGGCAGGGTGATGGTCCGAAGCACCGCCGCGAGCGCCGCCAGCACGCCCAGCGCCGCCAGCGACTTGCTGTTGAGCCCGCCCGCCGTCAGGTCCGCCACCACCAGCACCAGGCAAAGCGCCGCCATCGCCGCGAACACGATCGGCGCGTCCGTGCGATGCGCGAACGTCTCCGAGCCATCCTCCCGCAGCGCCGGCGCGAAGAACGGCGCCAGGTACGCCACCAACCCGACCACGTTCAGTCCGGCGAACAGCCACCGGCCCGGGTCCGCCAGCGCCCCGAGATGCCGCGCCCTCGGCACTGCCTGCGCGCTAAGCGCCATGGCGCCGCCTCCAGACCAGCCCGAAGCCGGCCCCACCGAGCAACACCACGGCGATTGCCCCGAACGCGAGATACGCGCCCGCGCCGCCGCCTCCATCGTCGCCGGCCGGCTGCCCGGCCTGGGGCACGCCCGGGGTGCTCGAAGTGGCATCGGTGGCCCGCGCTATGGTCACCGTGACCGTCGGGACGCCGCCCGCCGGACCCTGCGTAACCGCGGGCTGGTCCGGCGCCGGCGGCGAACCCCCCGCCGTGGTCTGGGCGCCACTCGCCGTGGCGGGCGCCGCCGGCGAGGGAAGCTGCGTACTGGTGAGCGCCGGCGCCGGCGTGGCGGTGGGCGCAACGCCGCCCCTCGGCTCGTGGCCGCAGACCTGGTTGAACGTAATGTCCTGCGGCGCCGGGGCGCTGTTCGGGCCGCCTCTGCCCCACTTCCAGCCGTGCACGTCGCCGTCTTTCGCCTTCAGAAGGTTGAACGCCAACGAGGAGTACACCCAGTTCTTGCCGTATTGCCGCGTGAAAAACGCCCAGTACGTGCAGTCGCCGCCCTGGCACTGGCAGAAGCATGATGCGAACGACCCGGAGTCCAGGCAGCCGGTCTGGCCCAGGGCGCAGACCGCCAGCCCGCTGCCGCCACCGTACGCCTCGATGCTGATGCCCGCCTTCTTCAGCAGGTCCTGCCCGGTGATACCGTCGCCGCTGTAGGCGATGCAGTACGTCGTCACCTGGTCGCCGTTCTGCACCACGAGCCCAACCTCCCCGTCCGCCCGCGCAAGCGAAACGAAACCCAGCGCGCAGAGGAATGCGACTCCCACCGCCACGAAGCGCGGCAACGCCGCGCCAGGACGGATTCGTGAAAAGCGGCAGTCACTGGACGACCCGACGCCTGCGATCCCCCCCTCGCCCGCGACGATAGGAGTCGGGAGAGGGGGCCGGGGGGTGAGGGCAGCCCCTCGAATACTAACCACGTCTCACCTCGTCAACCGTCACCGCGCCGGGCACAAGCCGGGCGGTTTGCGTCGGAGTCGGGCCCCCAGCCGCGAACGCCTGTCGCGCCGGCAAGTCGAAGGCCATGGTCCCGGCATCCAACCGGATCACGCGCGTGGCGTACTGCGCCGCCGACTCGACATCGTGCGTGGCGACGATGGCCGCTCCCCCGCCCGCCGCATGTTCCCGAAGCCGTCCGGCGAGCCACGCCTTCGCCGGGCCGTCCGCGCCGCGGGTCGGCTCGTCGAGCAGCCAGACCTTCGGCTCGTGCGCGAGCATGGCCGCAACCGCAACCCGCTGCTGCTGGCCCACGGAGATATCGCGCGGGTTCGCATCCGCGAGGCGGGAAATGCCCCAGCATTCGGCGTGGGCGGCCACGTCGTCCGGCGTTGGCTTCCGACCGGACCGGTTACGCAACGTCTCCTCCAGCTCCTGGCGCACCGTTTCGTGGTAGAGCGCAATGGCCGGGTCCTGCGGTACGAGGCCCGCGTGCGCCGTGATGGCGCGTGTGCCCGAAGCCCCGTCCAGGTTCGCCCGCGGGTAACGCATGCTCCCGCTCGCCGCCCGGCTCAGCCCGGTCAGCGCCCGGAAGAGCGTGCTCTTGCCGCTGCCGTTCGCGCCCATGAGCGCGACGACCTCGCCCTCGCGCAGGCCGAACGAAAACTTGCGCAGCGCCACGTTCTCTCCGTACGCGACCGTCAGGCGGTCCGTCTCGAGCAGGACATCGCCCGGAGCAGCGGCACGCCGCGGCACGCTGGCGAGTGCTGGCAGCACGGCCCGCGCCGCTTCCACGCTCAGCGCCGCCGCCTGCGCGAACCGGCGAGCGAGCTCCGTGGCAGCCGGCACAGCCTCCAGCGCGAGCGCCGCTTTCTCCGGTGTGTAGGCCGACACGGCCCCCGCTTTCACCTCGACCACCCGGCTCACAACCGGAAGCAGCCGCTCCAGGCGGTGCTCGGCGACAAGGATCGAGACTTCGCGCTGCCGCCGCGTGCGTTCCAGCGCGGCGATCAGCGCTTCGGCGCCGGCCGGGTCCAGTTGCGAAGCCGGTTCATCGAGCAGCAGCAGTTCCGGCTCGAGCGCCAGCACCGATGCCAGCGCGACGCGCTGCCGTTCGCCACCTGACAGCGTGGACAGCCGCCGGTAGCGCAGGTGCTCGATGGCAATCGCCTCCAGCGCGCCGCTGATCCGGCCAGCCATACCGGCGCGCGCGATTCCCTGGTGCTCCAGCCCGAATGCGACCTCCTCCTCGACGGTTTCCGCGACGGCCTGGGCTTCCGGCTCCTGGAAGACCATCCCCGCGAGCATTGCCATGTGCCGCGCGGGGGTGCGCGCGGGGTCGTGGCCCGAGACCAGCGCCGAGCCCGTCATGCGCCCGCCGTGGAACTGCGGCACGAGCCCATTGAACACGCGCAGCAGCGTCGACTTCCCGCCGGCCGAATGCCCGGCAAGCAGCGCGAAGTCGCCTCGCTCCACCTCAAGGTCGACCTCGGCCAGTGCGGCCGTGGCGGAGCCGGGATACCAGTAGGACAAGCCCCGGAGCGTCGCGAGGGTCATGGGGCGGGCTCCCCGGCGAACGACGGTTCGCGTTCCGGTGCGGGGACTTCTGCCCGGCCAGGACCAAACAGCAGGACGACCGCCGGCCATGCGCAAAGCAGCGCCAGCGCCGCCCCCGCGGGATGCATCTGCGGCGCCGGCAACCCCGCGAACGGGTTGTAGGTCAGCTCTCCATCGCCGCGCAGCCGCAGCGCAAGGACGGCCACGATCCCGAACGCCGATGCCGCCACGGCGGCCTTCTGCGGGTACGGGACGGGCTCGCTGGCGAAGCGCGTCGTCCGTTGGGCGCGGCTGGCGGCAAAGAACCACCAGGCGATAGCCGCGAACCCGGCGACCCCGAGTAGCCCGCCAGCCCACCGCCAGTCCGGGCTGTAGAACCACGTCCATGACGCTGCGATGAGCAGCGGAGCCGCCGCGGCGGCGGCAAGCCGAGCGCTCGCCGGGGGGCGCGCGGTCGAGGCGTAACCCCGCGCCTCCATCGCTTCGGCAAGGCGCATCGAGCGTTCGAGGCCGCCGATAACCGCCGGGACAACCAGCGCCGGCAGGTCTCGAAGGCCGCCTCGCGCGCCCCGGAGCGCGCGCATCTCACGGATTCGCCTCAGGTCTTCGATGCTCGATGGCAGCAGCGTCAGCCCCACCGTGACGATCAGGCTCGCATGGAACAGCGCCGCCGGCGTCGAACGCAGGACGCGGTAGGGGCTCACCGCGCCGTTGAACACGCCGAAGGCGAACAGTACGCAGAGGATCGCCGTGCCCCGGATGGCGGCCGCTACGAGCCCCTCGGCGCTGACCGGCCCGCCCAGCCGGAGCCCGCCCAGCCAGCGCGGGATGTGCGGGCCCGGGACGGTAAAGAGGATGTGGTCACCGTAGTTCCCATTGATCGTGGCAACCGCGACCGAGATGAAGAACATCAGCACGCCAAACAGCGCCAGCGCCCGGAAGCTGGTCACCCCGGCGCCCGAACGCGGCGCGAACGCGGCAACCAGCAGCACGGAGAGCAGCACGATGCCCAGGTACAGCGGGTTGGTGGTGGCGAGCGCCACCACCATGACCAGCAGGACCCAGGCGATCCATGCCGCGGGTGTCATCTAGCCGCGCCTGCGCCGTTCGATTGAGACCAGCAGCAGCGCACCGGCCAACAGGGCGAGTCCGCCCACCAGCGTCGCCGCGTTGCCGCCAGCCGAAGGCGCCGCTCCGTTGCCTGTGGCCGGCGGGCGCGGCGCGGCCGTCGGTGAGGCCGGCGCCGACGTGGTGGTGGCCGGCGCGGGGCGCGTGGCCGTTGCCGTCGGCGTTGCCGTCGCAACCGGACGCGTCCGCGTGATCGGCGTTTCCGGCGCGTTGCAGAAGGTTCGCCCCGCCAGCGCCGGCACGGCCTGGTTTGTCGCGAACGCCGGGTCGAACCCCTTGAACGAACCGTCGTCCTGTTGCTGCGTCAGCAGGTAGGCGACTGGAGAGACGCCGTTCTTCTGCCAGGCCGCCCCGTCCGCGTTCTCACCCAGGGCGATCAGGGCCTGCACCACGTAGGCCGTCGACGAAGCGTTCGACTCCGACGGATCGAAGCCCCACCCGCCGTCGTCGCCCTGGTTCGCATGGAAGTACGCGACGGCCTTCGTCAGCGAGGCGTCCGTCTTCGCTGTCCCCGTGGCGAGCAACGCCTGGACCGCGATTGCCGTCGTATCGGGGTCCGGGAATCCGCCGAAGCCCCAACCGCCGCTTGCGCTGAGCTGGTTCGCCTTCAGGGCGGCGGCCGCCGCGCCGGGCACGGTGTTCCCGGTGCAGGCGAGGCTGAGCATGATCACGGACTGGCTAAAGTCGTCGCCCGCGTACGTCCCTCTGGCCGGATCGTAGGCGGCGTTGGTCTTCGCGATGAGGTCGACGCCACCGACCGCCTTCGGGTCCAGGCCCAGGGCCTTCGCCACCAGCGCCGACTTGGCCAGCACCGGCACGCGTGTCTCCGTCGGGACTTTCGCTTTCAAGAAGTCCGCCGGCCCCACGGTCCCTGCCGTTTCCTTCGCCGGGTCAAAGCCCGCGGCGCGCATGGCGAACACGGCGTCCATGGTCTGTTCGAGCGTGCCCGAATAGGAACCGTCGGCCTGTTGTTGGGTTCGAATGTAGTCCGCGCCCTTCAGCAGGGCGCTGGTTTCGGGAATGGCGGCGCCGGCAAGCAGGACCGGCAACGCGGTGAGCGCGCAGAGCGCGAGGATGAGCACGCGTGGCAAGAGTATTCCTCCGAATATCCGCATGGCCCGATGGCGGGCACGTTCGAAACGGCACGGAGGCGGGAAAGCAAAACCCGCCTTGGTTGGCGGGCGTCAGGTAATACGAACCATCCCCGACCCCTTTCGCGCGAAGGATCATCGGCAGCGGACGAGGGCGGGTTTTCTGGCTTGGCCTGGCGGCCTCTACAGTTGCGGCACAGCGCCGGATTCACACCGGCTTGCCCCGGAGCCCTCTCCGGAAACGATTGTCGGAAGGACTGTCCAACTTTTGCCGGGGCGCGTCAAGGCTGGGACTTCCTTGTGAGTTGTTAACAAACGTGTGACGATGCCGCATTCGCGAACGGGGTTCGACGTTGGAATCTGCCGCATTCACCCTACCCCCCGAACAAGAGGGTCGCCTCTGGTTCATGGACCTCATCCATAACCCGCGCGCCCTCCCGCCGCTGGCCGTCGACCTCCAGGTCGCTGCCGCGGATTTCAGCCCGCTCGGGATGGACCAGCTTGCCGTAAACGGCTACCTCTACGGTTCCCCGCGCACCATGCAGCCACCCCAGGAGCCCGAGCCTCTCCCGCCGGGCCAGGCGCTCCGCAACTGGGAGGATGTGTTCCTCCCCGCGACGATGGCCTCTTACGCGCATTTCCGGCACGCGGATTACGAGTCGATGGACGCCGCCGGAATCCTCGCCTTCATCCGTGAGGCCATGCCCTCCACCTTCGAGGTGTTCGCGAACACCATCATCTCGGCCATGCAGCTTGGCCCCGATGCCGACCGGCTCGACAGGTTCCTCCAGAGCAGGCTCGGCGCCGAAGCCGACCTGCTCTCGGCCGCCATCCTCCACGGTTCCGGCTCGGAGACGCGGTCCCTGGGCGACGAAGTGCAGGCGCTGGCCGGCGCCGCGCGCCAGTCCGCGGGTGTCGAAGCGGCCCTGCGCAACGGCGATTTCGCGGCCGCCGCCACCATGACGGCTGAGCCCTGGGCGTCCGCCCTCGGCGCTTTCCTCAACGATCACGAAGATGAGCTCGCCCTCTGGTCAGAGATCCACGTCCCCGCCTGGAACGAAGACCCGGTGCCGCTCATGCGGCAGGTTGCGGCGACCCTCGCCAGCCCCGCGCACGACCGGCGCGATTCGGCGGCCACCGTTATCGCGGAGACCCGCCAGAAGCTCGCCGCGGAGGACCTCCCGGAGTTCGAAGCCGCAATCGCGCAGAGCCGCGATTACGTGCCCGTCATCGAGCACCGCGCGCGCTGGCAGCTCAAACTGCTCGGCGGCGGCCGGCGCCCGTTCCTCGCGTTCGGCCAGAAACTGGTCGATGCGGGCGTCCTGGATGGCGCGAACGACGTCTTCTTCCTGCACATGGCCGAACTCGACGAAGCGGCCACCGGTACGCGTGACTTCCGTGGCCTCGTCACCGGGCGGAAGGCCGAGTGGCAATCGAACATGCGCCTCAAGCCGCCGATGACGCTCGGCCTGCCCATCCCCATCGAAATGGTGGGCATGGTGAGCCCGATGCTGCGGCGCATGTTCGGCGCCGTGGCGCTGCCCGCGGCCACTGAGACCGTAATCAGCGGGATTGGCGCCAACAAGGGCGTCGTCCGTGGCCGCGCCCGCATCGTCCTCGGCCTCGATGAAGCCGAAGACCTGGCCGATGGCGACATCCTCGTCTGCCCGTCGACGAGCCCGCCCTGGACGCCGTACTTCGCCGTGGTCTCGGCTATCGTGACTGACGGCGGTGGGATGATTTCGCACGCCGCCATCGAAGCTCGCGAATACGGCATCCCCGCCGTCGTCGGCACCCGCGAAGCCACAAAGCGCATCCCCGAAGGCGCCACCATCACCGTCGACGGCGAAGCCGGCACCGTAACCATCGAACCCTAACCGCGCACCCACCCAACCTCCCTATCCGAGGCGCGCACGCAATAAGCGCTGCGATGTCACTCCCACCGCGACGCTCCCGGCCACTCCGGCCCAATTAGCGCCCGTCC
Source organism: Dehalococcoidia bacterium (assembly GCA_046328215.1). Classification (GTDB taxonomy): domain Bacteria; phylum Chloroflexota; class Dehalococcoidia; order Tepidiformales; family Tepidiformaceae; genus Amarobacter. The sequence goes on from JAXLXA010000005.1 coordinate 208,747, forward strand.
GCTAGCCCGGAGCGACAGCGACGCGGTTGGCCGCTCCCAGCGCGCCCTACCACTCCCGGCCCAAATAGCTCCCGATCCGAGGCGCGCACGCAGTAAGCGCTGCGATGTCACTCCCACGGCGACGCTCCCACCGCTCCCGGCCACTCCGGCCCAAATAGCTCCCGATCCGAGGCGCGCACGCAGTAAGCGCTGCGATGTCACTCCCACGGCGACGCTCCCACAGCTCCCGGCCACTCCGGCCCAAATAGCTCCCGATCCGAGGCGCGCACGCAGTAAGCGCTGCGATGTCACTCCCACGGCGAAGCTCCCACCACGCCCTACCACTCCCACCCCAACCTCCCCATCCGAGGCGCGCACGCAGTAAGCGCTGCGATGTCACTCCCACGGCGACGTTCCCCGCCACTCCCGGCCCAAACAGCTCCCCATCCGAGGCGCGCACGCAGTAAGCGCTGCGATGCCACTCCCACAGCGACGCTCCACCGCTCCCGGCCACTCCCGGCCCAAATAGCTCCCCATCCGAGGCGCGCACGCAGTAAGCGCTGCGATGCCACTCCCACGGCGACGCTCCACCACGCCCCCGGCCACTCCCGGCCCAAATAGCTCCCGATCCGAGGCGCGCACGCAGTAAGCGCTGCGATGTCACTCCCACGGCGACGCTCCACCACGCCCCACCGCTCCGGCCCAATTGGCGCGCGTCCGCTAGCCCGGAGCGACAGCGACGCGGTTGGCCGAACCCACCACGCCCTACCACTCCCGCCCCAACCTCCCGATCCGAGGCGCGCACGAAGCAAGCGCTGCGATGCCACTCCCACGGCGACGTTCCCTACCACTCCCGGCCCCAAATAGCGCGCGTCCGCCAGCCCGGAGCGACAGCGACGCGGTTGGCCGAACCCACCGCCCAGGCCCAATCCAGCGGAAGGCTCCCGCGTGCCGCTCCGTGCGCGCCCCAGTCCCTCAAAACGCCAGCTCGATCCGCCGGAACCGCTCCAGGTACCGCCCATCCTCCGACTGCCACCGCTCGCGGGAAAACGTCGCGAAATCTTCCTGCTTCCCGAACTGCGTCACGTGCGCCGAGAGCGCGAAAATCTTCGCATCCACCTGCGGCGTGATGTCGACGTCGAAGTTCGGATGGTTCGTGCTCCAGAGCAGGACCTCCCGCACCTTGTGCGGCTCCAGGCCCTGTTCCAGGTGTTCCGGGAAGTTCAGGTGGTCTCGCGCCGTTGGGTACACCGCGTCCAGCGCCGCCGTCCCCACCGCGCGATGGTCCGGGTGATTGATAAAGCTGTCCCGGATGATGATGTCCGTCGGGTCGTGCGTGAGGACCGTATGCGGGCGGACCCGCCGGATGTGGCGCACCACTTCCTCCAGCAACGCGCGGTTGTACACCAGTTCGCCGTCCTCGTGGTCGAGGAAATACACGTCCCGCGCGCCCATTCGCCGGCAGGCCTCGCGCTGCTCCTCGCGCCGTAGCGAGACGAGCCGCTCGCGCGTCATCGCCCGGTCCTCGGTGCCCTTGGCCCCGTTCGTGCACACCAGGAAGTCGACCGCCCAGCCCTTCGCCGCGAGCTGCGCCACGTAGCCCGCGCACCCGAAGTCCCCGTCGTCGGGATGCGCGGCAATCACCAGGGCGGTTTCAGACATGCGGATCGAGTCTGCCGATCCCACCGGGCGAGGGCAACTGCACGAGCCCCCGAACACCGTCGACCAGGCGCGGAGTCCGACCGCAAGTTGCCCGCCACGGCCGCGTACAATCCCGCGAACACCACCTGGGAGCCGATTCGCATGGACATCGCCTTCGCCAAAGTCAACTTCCGCGTGCGCGACCTCGACGCTGCCGTCGCCTACGCCACCGACGTCCTCGGCGCGACCATCATCCACACGCGCCACCCCATCTCGTTCGGCGAAATGGCCATGGTCCAGCTCGGCGGCCTCGTGATGGAGATCATCGCCCCCTCCAGCCCCGACAGCCCTATCGCGCGCCTCATCGAAACCCGCGGCGAAGGCGTCGACTCCATCGGCTTCACCGTCCCGAACGTCCACGAGGCCTCCGCCACGCTCCATGCCGCTGGCGCCCGCATGACCGGCAGCCAGGGCGGCCCACCGGACGACATGGCCTGGCTCCACCCCAAAAACCCCCTCAGCCTCTCGCTCGAACTCCTCCGCCGCGACTTCTGGGCCTCGGCGGCAACGCCCAACCGCTGAACGACGAACAGCGAACGACGCCCGGCGACGACAACCGTCATTGCCAGCAACTCTTGACCAACACCCAGGGAGGCCAACGCGAAACCCCGGACGCATCTCCCAGCGTCCTTCGAAGTTCGTCGTCCGTCGTTCCCGCGTCCTTCCGGACGAGGCCGTCGTAAGCCGCCAGCCGTGGGCCGTCGGCACCGAACGACGAACGACGGACGACGAACAGCGAACGACGCCCGGCGAAGACAACCGTCATTGCCAGCGACTCTTGACGAACACCCAACGACGCCAACGGAAACCCCGGACGCGTCTCCCAGCGTCCTTCGAAGTTCGTCGTCCGTCGTTCCCGCGTCCTTCCGGACGCGGCTCTGTTACACTGTCCCGAATGCGCAGCCAACCTGTGCCCCCGGTGAAAACAACCCCGCGTCAATCACGCGGGGCTGCCATTTAAGCGCGCCCTCGTCTTTTCTCTTTCCCTCGCTCCTCTTTTCTCTCAGGAAGGTTCCCGCGCCATGCCCACTGACCGCGTCCAGCTTTACGACACCACGCTCCGCGACGGCTCCCAGATGGAGGGCATCTCCCTCTCCGTCGAAGACAAGATTCGCATCACCAGGAAGCTCGACGAACTCGGCATCGAGTGGGTTGAAGGCGGCTTCCCCGGTTCGAACCCCAAGGACGCCGAGTACTTCCGCCGCCTCAAGACCACCACCCTCAAGAGCGCCAAAATCAGTGCCTTCGGCGGCACCCGCAAACCCAACATCACCTGCGAAACCGACGCCAACATCCAGAGCATGGTCGCCGCCGAAACCCCCGGCATCACCCTCGTCGGCAAGGCCAGCATGTACCAGGTCCGCGAAATCCTCGAGACCAGCGCCGAAGAAAACCTCGCCATGATCGCCGACACCATCTCCTACTTTAAGAAGCTCGGGAAGACCGTCTTCTTCGACGCCGAACACTTCTTCGATGGCTTCATGGACGACCCCGACTACTCGCTCCAATGCCTGGCCACCGCCGCCCGCGCCGGCGCCGAAGCCCTCGTCCTCTGCGACACCAACGGCGGCATGACCACCAGCGCCATGCTCCGCGCCATCGCCGCCGTCCAGGACCGCGTGCGCGACACCCGCCTCGGCATCCACACCCACAACGACGCCGGCCTCGCCGTCGCCAACTCCCTCGCCGCGGTCGAAGCCGGCGTCTGGCAGGTCCAGGGCTGCGTCAACGGCTACGGCGAACGCTGCGGCAACGCCGACATCCTCACCATCCTCGCCAACCTCAAGCTCAAGCTCGGCCTCAACGTCGTCGAAGACGAACAACTCGCCCGCCTCACCGAAGTCTCGAACTACGTCTCCGAACTCGCGAACATGGTCCCCAACGCCGGCGCGCCCTACGTTGGCGCCTCCGCCTTCGCCCACAAGGCCGGCTACCACGTCGCCGGCATCATGAAAGACGAACGCGCCTACCAGCACGTCGACCCCACCGTCGTCGGCAACCAGTCGCGCGTCCTCGTCAGCGAACTTTCGGGCCAGCGCAACCTCCTCATGAAGCTCGAAGAGCTCGGCATCGACTACCCCCTCACCCAGGCCGAAATCAAGCGCCTGCTGGATGTCGTCAAGGAGAAAGAGAGCCAGGGCTATCAGTACGAAGGCGCCGAAGCCAGCTTCGAGCTCCTCGTCCGCCGCTCCCTCCCGAACTACCGCGCCCCCTGGGAGCTCGAAGACTTCGTCATCGTCGAACGCCGCCGCCGTGGCCGCGAAGAATCCGAGAACGAAATGCTCGCCGAGGCCATGGTCAAAGTCATCGTCGACGGCCAGTTGCACCACACCGCCAACGAAGGCAACGGCCCGGTCAACGCCCTCGACGGCGCCGTCCGCAAAGCCCTCGCCCAGGCCTTCCCGCAGATCGAGCAGGTCAAACTGGTGGACTACAAAGTCCGCATCCTCGACAGCCAGGCCGCCACCGGCGCCCGCACCCGCGTCCTCATCGAAAGCACCGACGGCAACCGTTACTGGACCACCGTCGGCTCCAGCACCGACATCATCGAAGCCAGCTGGCTCGCCCTCAGCGACGCCCTGGAATACGCGATGCTGGTGGCGGGGTAGGGCGGAGGCGAGGTACCCGGTACCAGGTACCCAGTACCGGGGGGCGCAGGAGGCGGGGAGGCCCCGTAGTCGCGGGGCTCCGCCTCCGCTGGGCCCGGCAGGGCCGGTGGGATGCTCCGAGAGCCGGGTACCCGGTACCCGGTACCCGGTACCCGGGGGCGAGGGAGGCGGGGAGGCCCCGTAGTCGCGGAGCTCCGCCTCCGCTGGGCCCGGGAGGGCCGGTGGGATGTTGCTGGCGGCGCCTGGTGACCTGCGGCGACGCGTAGTGGCTTTGGCGTCCCACCCTCCCTGAAGGTCGGGCCACGGATTCTCGGGCCGGCGGGATGTTGCTGGCGGCGCGCCGAAATCCGAGGCGCGCACGCAGTAAGCGCTGCGATGCCCAACCCACCCGCACCGCCCCGCGCCAGTCACCCCGTAGCCGCGGGCTCCGTCCCCGCTGGGCCAGGCAGGGCCGTGGGATGCTCCGGGTGCCGGGTGCCGTGAGGGCTAGCGCGGGGCGGGGGCGGTGGGGTCGGCCACCCGCTTACTGCCGTGCGCGGTTCGGATGGTGCGCGGTTCAGAAGCCGAAGTCGCGGGTGGAGCGGTAGGAGGGGCGGGGCCGAAGCGCCCACCCCGGACACAACCCCTCCGCCCTCAAAACACACTCCCCACATTTCGGATTCCGGGACGCAAACCTCCCGCCCGTGCTGAACCAACCCAACGTGCAAATCGAATCGACTCCCAAGCGGCACCACCTCGTGGATAGCGTCATGCGTGTTCCCTACGGAAGTTGCGAGGATCGCCGCGCTGTTCCGACTCGATGCTCAGTTCGTCCTCGACTGCTTCACTGATCAGTTGCTCCGCTGACGTTCCCGCGAACTCCGCGCCGCGAAAGAAGTCGCGCGCATCGAGGAGAGCCTTGATAGCTTGTCCACGGCGGAACGCGGTCTTTACCGAATTCCGCGCGATCCGGTGCAGTGGACTGATCCAGCCGTCCAACGTGTCGACAAGCCGCGGACGTCGCCGGGCTCAAGAAGTCTGAACGCGGAACCCCATAGTGCCGCTTCAAGAGCGAAGCCATGACGTCGAGAAGGTGGTAGGTCGAGTATCGAATTTCGACGTCCTGGCGATTCAACCAATCAAGCATTGACCAGGCGAGCAACAGTTGTTCAACCCGAACCCCGTCGGGAAACGCTCGGTCATATGAGTCGCGTTCGTCGGGACTACGTATCCCTTCAAAAACAAACCTGACTTTGTCGAGAGCCTCGAAGGATGTCCTGTGAAAGCTAAGCTAGCTTGCGCGAGCGGTTGAACCTCGATGTGGCGCTGACGCCGCCCGGTCTTGAATCTCGACTTCTCGATGTCGGAAAGAACAACCTTCCAGTAGCCTTGCTTTATTTCGTAATACCAAGGCGGCTGAAGTTCGTGCTCGAAATCATGAGCCAACATCCGTTGCCGGCGATCAAACGATGCGTAGTCTTTCGCCTTAAGCGCCGTTTGTGAGTTCGACGAGGATGCGATCTGCTCGGCGAGCGTTCGATCTGCGACGGTCAGCTTGAAATCAACCATAGTTTCGTCGAGGTCGGCATCAGGGCATCCGTTCAGGTGACGGTGGTCTGGCATCCATTCACGATCTGGAGATTCTCCACCCGCACCTTGTGATCGCTAAGGGGCGTGAAGTCATCGCATGTCGCGCAAAGCCCGTTGTTTAGTAAGTGGAATCGTCGTCTCCCAATCGGCGTGGCCAACGTGTTTGCGATGTTCCTATTCACTTTTGCGTTCGCTAGCGGCCCGCGCGGATTGAGTGAGAAAAGCCGGAAACCCATCCCTTCCATGCGGAACACGCGGATGACTTCCGACGCTTTCATTGTCGCCCGGAGCGATCTTTCACCTTGGGCCGCCACCTCGTATTCCCAGGGTCCCAGGTCGAGGTCAACGGTGGAGCGCGTGGAACGAAAGCCAGCACGGACCTCATTGAACGAGCGGGCGATCGACTCGTAGTCTCGGAGCTCCAGAGTGCACTGTGTGGTGATCCGACGGCCATCCGGAAGTTCGAAGGTCCGGTCGCCGCGCCGCTTCGGATCCGCGAATGCCTCGGCTGCTGGCGCGTATCCAGCTCTGCTCGCGAAGACCATTCGGACATTGAACCCATCCTCGATGTGCCGAAGGAATTCCGACGCGAGCTCGTCCAGTGCAGGGTTCTTCAGAGCCGCAACGCGCTCGGGCCTCAACAACTCGTCGGGAGAGTTCCAGAACTTGCTCACCTTGCCTTCGGGTGCCTTACCCTCGCCGCCCAACGACTGGAAAAGAAGGATGGTCTCGCCCGCCTCATCAGAGTGCCAGCCGTCGATTTCGAGGTCGCCTCCCGGGCGATCAATCCGCGTGAGTTCAATGACTTGGGCATCGGCCAGAGGGTCGGGCACAATCTGCTGAAACGCCGCGTGCCGGAACGACTTTGTCGGATCGGAGTCGTACCACGTCTCCGCAAGTTCCTGAAGGTACTCATCAAATGCTAAACGTTCCGAGTCGGGAAGGGCATCATTGGGCACGTCCGGCATCGTATCGGATCGCCGACTGCGCGGCACGTCAGCCGATTGTCATAATCGCCGACTTAGATCTTGGTCCTCTGGGGACCGACAAGCGGCTGCGGTCCTGCTAGCGTTTGTGCATGCTCATGACGCCTTCAGCTGAAACCCACTGGCGCGAAATCGACGCGCGTATGAATCCCGGCTATCGCTACTCAGAGCCGGCGCGGCTGCTTTCCGCAGCCTACGCTGTAGCGGTCGCCGTTGCGGACGTGGCGGGAACGCGGGAACTCAAACGAGATTGTCTCGATTTGGCCTTGCGGATAGAGCGTTACTTGCTCGACACGTTGTCAGATGTACGAGTCTCCAGAGAAGACGTGGAGTCGCAATTCGAGGATCTTCGGGGTGAACATCCTGGCTGGCCTGAGTCGATTTCGCCGGACGCTTGGGCAAACTTGGTCGGAAATCGCCTCCTGCGTGACATCTCCGACGTCGTCTGCGGCGGCGGCGATTACTGGGAGGCCGTCCGCCTGGCGCTGCTCGATCAGTTTGAGCCGCGTCGGGAATCCGCGACGTGGAGCCCGAACACTCTGTACCTCGCTTTCGATGAAACAGACTGGAAGGAAGTTTCAGCGCTCGCCGAACAGTTACAGCCAACAGAGGCGAACGCGCTTCGCGCTGTCCTCGGACGCGTGAAGGCCAGGACGGATGAACGGTTCGGAATGGTGGTCTGGTCTGTGGACGACGTTCTCGATGCGGTAGCCCGGGCCAAAGATCCGGGCAGAGATTACGGCGACGAGACAAGCTGGGAAGAAGCAGGCGTTTCGCGGGAGTGGGTGGAGGACCTGATGATGACTGCCTCGTCGCAACTGACGGATCGGATGACCGAGCGTGGATGGGATGTCCTGGACGACGTTGTCTCGGATGCGCTCGGCGGAGAAGGATAGTTCCCGAACTTCAGCCCATCGAGCCCTCGATTGCGCCATTCGCCCCAAAGCGCCGACTCGCTCGGCGCTTGCCGTCGTGCAGCGAACGTTAGGGGAAAGGTGATGTGCGCGTATCGCCGTATTCGCCGTTCCACCTCCCCATCTCCCAGCGCCTCCGTGCCCCGACTGTAAAGGAGGGTCCGCCCTCCAACCCACCACACCGCCAGAAGCC
>JAXLXA010000006.1:0-177459 GCA_046328215.1 Dehalococcoidia bacterium
CTGAGGCCGATGACAGCGCTGCACTGCGCACCGACCAGGTCGTCGACAGTGATGCCGACGGTCCAACCGAGCCTGGCAGCCTGGGCCACCACCTGGTCGGTCGTGTGGACGTCGGTTGGGCGGCGGATGCGCGGCACCGCCTCCATTTCCGCCTTCGTCGCGAACATTTTCATGCCGATGGGTGTGGTGCGAAGCCGCAGCAGCCCGTTCAAGTCGTCGACGAGCTTCGCCCAGTCGTAGTGCTCGGGTTCCTCGGCCAGGATTTCGCTGGTAGAGATGACGGACATCGGGACCTCCCGCGGTGGTTCTGGCGGGGATGGTAGTACGAAAGAGAAAAGGGGAAAGAGGAGAGAGAAAAGAGACTCGTCACCCGCCAGCCGCCGGTGGTGACGGCGTAACGCCCCATCCGAACCGCGCACGGCAGTAAGCGGGTGGCCGGACGCACCACTGCTGCCACGCGACAGCCACCACCAACGCCAACCGCTCTATGCGTCGCCGCAGGTCGACGCACGCCGCCAGTAGCCTGCCACCGGCCCTCCCCGGACCCAGCGGAGGCGGAGCTCCGCGACTACGCGGTGGCTGACGCGGTGCGGTGGGTGTGGCTTCGGCATCGCAGCGCTTACTGCGTGCGCGCCTCGGATTTCGCCCGCCTGGACAACGGGAGCGGCCGGCGCCTGACCTGCCACCGGCCCTCCCGGGCCCAGCGGAGGCAGAGCTCCGCGGCTACTTTCCTCTCTCCTCTTTCCTCTTCTCGGATCAACCCCCGCCGGTGTGCCTCTTGACCCGCGGTACCACTTCCCGCGCGTACAGATCCATCGCGCTGGTGAGCTTGCTGGTGGGGAGCCCGCCGAGGTTGAAGCAGCCCCAGCAGTGGTCCATTTGCAGCGCATCCCAGGTGGCGCAGATTCGTTCGGCGACGGGTTCAGGCTCTCCGAAGCCACTGGCCCCTTCGAACAAGCGCTCGGCAGGGACGCGCGCGGCGCTGCGGGTGCGGGCCGCTACCTCTTCGAGCTCTGTGCCTGCGTAGAGGTCCGCCGGCATTTCGTCCGCGACCATTTTCATGTAGCGGGGATAGGAGAGCTGCCAATCCTCGACGGCTTCCGCGTGGGTTGGCGCGACCCACGCGTGCTGCCCCACCGAGAGACGCCCTGCGCCTGCTCCGCGGCCGGATTCGGCGAGCCGCTGCCGGTAGAGGTCAGCGGCGGGCTTGAAGAGCGCGAACGGCCCAGCGAGCTGCGGCAGCGCGAGGTTCAGGCCTTCCCGTGCCGCGTATTCGACGGTGTCGAGTGAGCGGCCGCCTGCGATCCAGATCGGCGGGTGTGGCTGCTGGACGGGGCGAGGCTGCAGCTCGATGCGGTCGAAAACGCGCGATGCGCCAGTGAAGGAGAAAGGCGATTCCTGCCACGCATGCCGCATCACCGCGAGGGCCTCTTCGAGGCGGCCGCGGACGGACTCGAACGCCACTTGGTAGCCGCGGTACCCCTGGAGGAACAGTCCGCGGCCGACAACGAGGTCGAGCCGCCCGCCGCTAATCACATCGACCATCGCGTAATCCTCGGCCAGCCGCAGCGGGTCGTGGTGTGCCGCGAGGACAACGCTGGTGCCGATGCGGATGCGGCTCGTGCGGCTGGCAATCGCCGCGAGGAGGACGGCCGGGTGGGGGGAGATGTAGTGCGAGAAGTGGTGTTCGCCCACCCAGTAGGTGTCGAAGCCCAGGTCTTCGGCGACGACGGCGAGGTCAATGACCTGCTGGTACCGCTCCTGCTGGGTCATCGTGCCCGGGTGCCAATCGACAAGGTCCAGGACGCCGAATTGCATGGGGACAACCTCGTTTGTGCTCACCGCGAAGTGGACGAACCCTACAACAACCCTTCGATCACCATCGCCACACCGTCCTCGTCCGCGCTCCCCGTCAGGCGCATTGCCGCCGCTTTCGCCTCGTCGGTGCCGTCGGCCATCGCCACCGAAAGTCCGGCGACGTTGAACATGGGGATGTCGACTTCGCTGTCGCCGATGGCGACGGCATGCGAGGGGTCGATGCCGAGATGGCGGCAGAGCGCGAGCAGCCCGCTCCCTTTGTCGACGCCCGGCGCGGTGATGGTGAGGAGGGCGTCGCCGTTGAAGGAGATGGCCGGGTAGAGACTCACGCGGCCGGCCCAGGCTTCGAGGTGCGGCCAGTGCTCGCTCTGGGTCGATGCTTCGGCGAGCACCGAGAGGGCCAGGGCGAGGTGTTCGCCGTGCAGCGACGTGACGGGCTTGAGCCACTCAGGCGCATTCGCCGCCCACGCGGGCAGCTCGTCGGCGCGGCGGTAGGCGCGTTCGGGCGTCGAAAGCGTTGCCGTCCAGCCGGCGCGGTCGCAGAGATCGGCGAGGAAGGTCGCGAACTCGCCGTCGAGCATGCGCTGTTCGACCACCGAGCTGTCGGCCGCGCGCACGTCGGCGCCGGCGGAAGCTATCGCGGGGACCTGGAGCCCCAGCGCCTGGAACGGCCGGATGGCGGCCTGGTACCAGCGCGCGGTGGCCGGTGCGACGACGATCCCGGCGGCGTGGGCGGCCTTGAGCGCCGCCGCCGTGCGTTCGGAGACCTGGCCCTGCGAATTCAGCAGTGTGCCGTCGAGGTCGAGCGCGATGAGGCGGTAGGTCATCCCCAGGGGCCCTGCCCGGCGGCGGGGTTCCAGGTCTCGGTGATCTTCCCGCCCTCGATCCTGAAAATTTCGATGCCACTGAGGGTCTCGCGCGTGCCCGCCGCATTCGTGAACTCGCACTGGTAGGCGGCGGAATACAGGTCGCCGTCCGCCAGTTCGGCGATGTAGGTGAAGCGCGGGCTCCCAAACCCGGCGAAGAAGCCCGCGATGCGCGCCTTGTTCTCGGCGAGGCTCATGACAACGCGGTGGCCGTGCTCGTGCCGGATGCACGGGTCGGCGATGAACCGCTCGGCCGCCTCCGCGTCCCCTGCGTGGTAAACCTGCTCGGTGTAGTCCTGGATGAAACGCTTCAAATCCACGGAGCGAATGATAGGAGGTTTGAGGTTTGAAGTTTGAGGTCTGAGGTCTGGGCACCCGGCACCCGGCACCCGGCACTCGGCACTCGGCACTCGGCACTCGGCACTCGGCACTCGGCACTCGGTACTAATCCGATACACTGTCTGGCATGACGATGACGGCTTCACCCATTCGCGAAGCGGCGGCCGCGGCCCGCGCGGCCTCGCGGACGCTCGCGCGCATCTCCACGGCGGAGAAGAACCGCGCATTGGCACGCATCGCCGACCTGCTGGAGACCGAACAGGAGCCGATCCTTGCGGCCAACGCGAAGGACCTCGAAGCCGCCGCCGCGAACGGGCTCGACGCCTACTACATCGACCGCCTGACGCTCACGCCCGACCGCCTGCGCGGCATCGCCGGCGACACGCGGAAGGTGATGCAGCTCGAAGACCCGGTAGGTGAGGTGTTCGACTCCCGCACGCTGCCGAACGGCCTGCTGATCGGCCGCCGCCGGGTGCCGCTCGGCGTCGTTGCCTGCATTTACGAATCGCGGCCAAACGTGACGGTCGATATCGCCGTGCTGGCGATGAAGAGCGGCAACGCGGCCATCCTGCGCGGCGGCAAGGAAGCGCGAAACAGCAACGCCGCCCTCGGCGAACTGCTGCAGAAGGCACTCTCCGGGACGAGCGTCCCCAGCGACGCCATCCAGGTGGTGAGCGACCCGGACCGCGCCCATGTCGACGAACTGCTCGAGATGAACGACCTGGTTGACCTCGTTGTCCCCCGCGGCGGGGCGCAGCTCATCGACTACGTGCGGCGCAAGGCCACGATGCCGGTGGTGGCGCACGGCGATGCCGTGGTCAACATCTACGTGGATGCGAATCCCGACTGGGAGCAGGCGCTGGATATCATCGACAACGCGAAGACGCGCCGCTACAGCATCTGCAACGCCGTCGATACGCTACTACTCCACCGGCAAGCGGCCGGGTTCATTTTGCCCAAGCTTGTCGAGCGCTGGGGCACGAAGGTCACGTTTATCGGCGACGAGCGGGCGCGCGAAGTGCTGGCCGGCTGTGGCGCGCAGGCCGTGGAGGCCGCGAGCGAGAGCACATGGACGACGGAGCACCTGGCGCTGCGCGTCGGCGTGCGCGTTGTCGATTCGATGGACGAAGCGGTGCAGCACATCGAGCGGTACGGCAGTCACCACAGCGATGCCATCCTCACCGCCAACTACTCGAACGCGATGGAGTTCCTGGACGCTGTGGATTCGGCCGCGGTGTACGTGAACGCCAGCACGCAGTTCACCGATGGCGCGCAGTTCGGGCTCGGCGCCGAAGTCGGCATTTCGACCCAGAAGATGCACGCGCGCGGGCCGATGGGCCTTCGCGAACTGACCAGCTATAAATGGACCATCATGGGGAGAGGGCAGGTAAGGCCACTGTGATCAGCTTCGAACGGGAGTGCCGCACACCCTATTCCGAGTCCTACACCGTCCTCGAGGACGGCGGCATCGTCGGCCGCTTCGACCTGCACTACCAGGGCGCGAACGTCTACGGGACGCTCTGCACCACCGCGGACGCGAACGAAGAGCGCATCCAGGAACTGATCGACGCCGCCGACGAGCAGCTCGTGATGACCGCTGACCCGTACCGCGAGGACTTCGTGGTCACGGTCTGGCGCGGCTCCCCCGCCGGCGTCTATAGCGATAGTGACGCGGACGACGATGAAGACGAGGACACGTTCCGGCTGAATTAGGGGGCTGGCTGTGTCGCGCGAATCTTGACAGGCAAGCTGAGCTTGCCGAAGATGATCGTGTAATCCCCCCTATCGTTTCGCCGATAGGGTGCGAGGCCGCCGCAAGGCGGCCTCTGCTTTTTCTCCTCCGCTGGGGCTGGGCGAACGAATGGCACGTACGAAGACCTACGTTTACGTCGATGGCTTCAACCTCTATTACGGGCGGCTCAAAGGGACGAAGTCGAAGTGGCTCGATGTCTCCCGTCTCATGAGCAAACTCCTGCCGCGCCACGACATTGAGCACATCCGGTACTTCAGTGCCGCCGTCAGTCCGCGTCCCTCCGACCCGAACCTTGCCTTGCGTCAGAAGGCGTATTTCGCGGCGTTAACCAGCTTGCCGAACCTCACGCTGCACCTCGGGACCTTCCTGCAAACGACTCCCATGATGCCGGTCCACCAGCCGAGGCCAGGGGCGCCGGCGTATGTTCGCGTGGTCAAGACGGAAGAGAAGGGCTCCGATGTTGCTCTCGCGAGCTACCTGGTGGCAGACGGATGCCTGGGGAGATTCGAGGCGGCGGTGGTGGTCTCAAATGACTCTGACCTGGTGCCACCGATCGAGATAGTCCGTAGTGAGCTGGGCCTGACGGTCGGAGTGCTAAACCCCCAAAGGCGGCCCAGCGTGCACCTTCAGAAAGCCGCGTCGTTCCTCCGGCCCATACGTGAGGGCGCGGTGGCAGCGTCTCAGTTTCCCGATGATGTCCTGCTCCCCGACGGGAGTCAGATCTCAAAACCGCTGGATTGGCGCTGACCGTTCGCAGGCCGCTCCCGTAAACTCCCCGCCATGGACCCACGCCCTCGCGGCCAGACTTTCGAAGAACAACAACGCCGGTTCAACGCCTCACCGCTCTGGAGCCAGCTTGGGCTGACGCTGGAGGAAGCGCGGCCGGGCTATGCACGGCTCGCCATGTCTCGCACTCCCATGGTGCCGAGCGGCATCGGTGGGAGCGTGCACGGCGGCATTCTCGCGGCGCTGGTCGACATCGCCATGCTCGAAGCCACCATCCCCGCGCTGGAAGCGAACGAGCAGCCCGGCGGCACGGCGGACCTCAACATCACCTACATGCGCCCGGCCATGGGCCCACGCATCACCGTCGAAGCGACCATGCTGCGCAAGGGGAAAACGCTTGCGGTGACCGAGGTCGAAATCAAGGACGACGCGGGGAAGCTGTGCGCGAAGGGCCGGACGCTGTACGTGGTACGGCAGGTGGGCGAACGGTAAGGCTCTCACCCGCCTTGAACCACCCGCCGTGAACCGCGACCACCGGGAGCGGATCGTGTCTTCGCGAGGCAGCCGAGCGGTAGCTTCCACTCAGCCTGCGCGCGCCCGTCGCTCGCTGCCGCGTAACCCAGTCGCTAAGCCGCGATCCGCTTGCTCCCGCGCGCGGTTCCAGCTCGCTACGGCGCTTCGTCTGCCGGCGTGGGCACGGGCTTGCCATCGAAAGCGTCGTCGACGTGCTGTAGCCAGCGGTTCGCCAGGCGCACAGCGGCTGCGATGTCCTCGACGCCGGGCAGGCTGGTTTGCTGGAACGCGTGGACGATGCGGCCGGTGCGGAAGCACATCGTGGTGTCGATGAAGGTGAGCCCGCTGCCGCTGTCCTGGGAGACGAAGAAGCCGGTGCTCTGGTCAGCGATCTTCGGCGTCACGAACGGCGTGAGCGGCGTCGATTCGTTGATCGGCAAGCCACACGCGAAGCGGTCGATGGACTCCTGGGCGGCCTTCTCGTTGGTGTAGAGCGTCGAGACTGCGGTGATCGAAAGGACCTTGCCGAGGCCGGGCGGCGTGAAAGCCGCGACGTGGTTGGTCAGCCGCCCCTGCGCGTCCAGTTGAGCCTGCTTCCCTTCGGGGTCGTCGGTATCGAAGACCTCGTTCGCCCAGCGCTCGTTGTCGAACGCGGGCTCCTCGATTTCCTGCTGTACGAAGTCCTTCGGCATGTCGGTTTCGCGCAGGGCCATCGCGGCGAGGTCGTACTCGTCGTCGCCCTTATTCGTCGGGTAGGTGCGGCCCTCGTCGCAGGCGACGAAGATCGGAATGCTCAGCAGGCACAGCGCGAGCACGCGGAATCGCATCAGTAGTGTCCTTGTCGGCGGATTGCCATATGGTACGGCACGCAACGCAACCCGGATGCTTCCGGGGAAACAGGAGTGAACCATGCCCCTCTCAGTGGAAGACCAGCTCGCCATCCAGCAGCTCTACGCGAAATACAACCAGGCAATCGACTTCGGCAAAGGCGCCGACTGGGCGGCCACCTTCACGCCGGACGGCGTGTTTAACTCGGGTAGCGGCACCTTCACTGGGACGGAGCAACTGGCCGGTTTCGGCAGCGGCTTTGCCACACGCATGAAGGCTCGGCACTGGACCAACAACCTCGTCGTCGAAGGCGACGGCGCGAAGGCGACCGGCTGCTGCTACCTGGCGCTCTACCGCCTGACGCCCGGCGAGCAGCCGCCGGCCGGCATCCTGATCACGGCCGTCTACAACGACGAGCTCTCCAGGGGCGCGGACGGCCAGTGGCGCTTCACCAAGCGCACCGTCACCGGCGACGCGTGAGCCCTCAGCTCCTGGCCTCCTCTCCCGGCGCTGCGGGCGAGGGGGAATCGCGAGGGATTGAGTGAAGACGTTTCTCGTCCTCGCGGTTGTCCTCTTCTTTGCCGTCACCCTCGTCATGGCGGTGTTCTTCCGCGATGAGCGGGCGAAGGGACGGCTGCGCTTCATCCGAAACGTGGGCTGGGGCTACGTGATCGCCATCGTGCTCCTGGCCGCATGGTCGGTGTACCAGAACGGGTTCTGAGCATGCGCGTCCTCGTCGCCCCGCAGGAGTTCAAAGGTAGCCTGGCTGCCGACGAAGCGGCCATCGCCATCGCCTCCGGGCTGCGGGCGGCGCACCCGGAGTGGACGTTCGACAACCTGCCGCTTTCGGACGGCGGGCCGGGACTGCTCGATGCCATGCGGCGCGCGGTCAAGGCCGACACGATGGCGGTCGTGGTCCGGGACGCCCTCGGCCGGAAGGTGCTCGCGCGCTACATCCGCCTCCGCGCCAGCGGCGAAATCGTGGTCGAAGCGGCGCAGGCGAACGGCATGCTCCACGTGAAGCCGCACGAATACGACCCGCTGGGCGCGGACACCTTCGGCGTGGGCGAACTGCTGCTGGACGCCGCGAACCAGGAGCCGCCGCGCATCATCATCGGTGTCGGCGGCAGCGTCACCAGCGATGGCGGCGAAGGGATGGCCCGCGCGCTGGGGGCGAAGTTCCTGGACATGGCCGGGCGCGAGCTGCCGCCCGGCGGCGGCGCCCTCGGCGGACTCGAACACATCGAATGGCAGCGGCCCGCCAAGTTCGACGGGATCGACATCGTGGTGGCCACGGACGTGACCAACCCACTCTGCGGGGTGAACGGCGCGGCCCGCGTCTATGGCCCGCAGAAGGGCGCCAGCCCAGAGCAAGTCGACCAGCTGGAGGCCGCGCACTTCCGCTACGCGCAGGTGCTCCGCCGCCACTTCGGGCTCGAGGTTGCGAGTCTGCCGGGCGGCGGCGCGGCCGGCGGGCTCGCGGCCGGGCTCGTCGCGTTCCTCGGCGCGCGGATCGCGAGCGGTTTCGACGTGGTCGCCGAGGCGACGAACCTGCGCTCGCGAATGGCGGCGGCCGACTTGGTGGTCACCGGCGAGGGGAGCTTCGATGGCCAGTCCATGCAGGGGAAGGTGACCGGGAGGGTGGTGGAGTTGGCGGAGGCGTTGGGCAAGCCGGTGGCGCTTTTCGCCGGCCGCGCGGAAGGTCGCCCCATGCTCGATGTTTCGACGCTGACCAGCCTTGAGCCGGACGCGGCGAAGTGCATGGAACACGCCACGGACCTCCTGAAAACACTCGCCTACGAGTGGGCCCTCAAGCAATAGCACGAACCGCGACCCATAGAACCGCGACCCATCGGGAGCGGATCGTGGCCGAGCGAGCAAGTCACGCGGTAGCGAGCAAAGCTCCCGGCCCTGGCGCGGCGAATGGAACCGCGACCCATTGAACCGACCCATTGAACCGCGACCCATCGGGAGCGGATCGCGGCACAGCGACACAGTCACGCGGTAGCGAGCGAGTCTCCCGGCCCTGGCGCGGCGAATGGAACCGCGACCCATTGAACCGCGACCCATCGGGAGCGGATCGCGGCGGAGCGAGCAAGTCCCGCGGTAGCGAGCGAGGCTGCCGGCCCTGCCGCAGCGAATGGACCCGCGACCCATTTTGACCACGACCCATCCGGCATGAACCGCGACCCATCGGGAGCGGATCGCGGCGGAGCGAGCAAGTCACGCGGTAGCGAGCGAGCCTGCCGGCGCTGGCGCGGCGAATGGAACCGCGACCCCATTTTGAACCGCGACCCATTGAACCGCGACCCATTGAACCGCGACCCATCGGGAGCGGATCGTTTCACAGCGAGGAAGTCACGCGGTAGCTGAAGCGTCGCTGGCAAGCGCCCTCGCGTGGCGCTCTCGCAAGATGGAACCGCGCGCGGCAGCAAGCGGATCACGGCGTAGCGACTCTGGCACGCGGTAGCGAGCGAGTCTGCCGCCGTGGCGTGATCGCTGCCCCGTGGCTGTCTCTCAGGGACACGATCCGCTCCCGATGGGTCGCGGTTCATCGTGGTGGCGCGGTCTGTGGGCGTCCTTAGCGGGCAGCCGGCTGGAACAGCTCAACCACGTTGCCGGAGGGGTCTTCCAGCAGGATCTGGGCGCCGCCGGGACCGCGGAGGATGTCGTTCCGGAACGCGCAGCCCTCGGCCCGCAGCCGTTCCACCTCCGCTTCGATGTCGTCGAAGATGAGGTGGATGCGGTTCCAGCCGCCCGGGCCGGGCACGCGCCCATCAGGCATGGGCCGTCCGGCTGAGCTCAGCGGTCCGGCCAACAGCAGTAACAGTGCCCCGCGCTTCACCGAGGCAAACGCCGGCACCGCGTTCATCTGCACCGTGAATCCGAGGTGCTTCGTGTAGAAGTCCACGGCGGCCTGGACGTCGCTGATCATGTATCGGACCTGGACGACTTCTTCCATCTGTTTATCTCCCTGGGGGTGTTGGTTGAGCGGACGCCTTCGAGGTCCGCAGGGCGAGCTCGATGAATGGGCGAAGGCGGGCTGCTATCTCGTCACGGACGCGGCGGTAGCTCTCAAGGCGAAGGTCATCGGGTCCCTCCGTGGCGCCCGGGTCCGGCAAGTCCCAGTGCAGCGTGCTGTGCCGCCCCGGAAGCGTCGCGCAGGCCTCCCGCATCGACTCCGAGAGGTTCACGACGTAGTCGAACTGCCGCGGTGGCAGCTCGGCCATCGGCTTGGAGCGGGCATCGCGCCAGTCGATGCCGTGCTCGGCCAGGGCCTCGATGGCGAAGGGGCTCACGGGCCGGGGGTTCGCGCCGGCCGAGGCGGGTTCGAAGTCTGGGCCGCCAAGCTGGCCCAGGAGTGCTTCGCCCATCTGGCTGCGCCCGGAATTCCCGTTGCAGAGGAACAGGACACGCACCGGCCCGGTGGCCGGCCTGTGGGCGCTGGTGCTCGCGAGCGTGGCCCGCAGGTCGCGCAACTCAGCTTCGATGCCCGCGAGTTCGCGGCGCCGCTCCGCCACAGAGGCTTCCTGGAGGCGGAGGAGCCGGGCCGTGTCTTCAGGGTCGCCTCCGTCGAGGCAGCGGCGGGCCATGGCGCCGGCGTCCGCGGCCGGCATACCCAGGCGGCGCAGCGTGGTGATCAGCCGCAGCAGCGACACGTCGCGGTCGCTGTATTCACGGTACCCGTTCCCCCGGCGGGGGGCGCGCGGGAGGATGCCTTCGCGTTCGTACCAGCGGACGCCGGAAGGCGAGAGGCCCGCGCAGCGCGCGAGTTCGGAAACGTTCATGTGCCTGACGGTACACCTTGTAGTAACTGCAAGGTCAAGCATGAGAAGTGCGGCGGATCAGGCGCCGGTGAGAACTGGCGACTACAGTAGATTGAGGCGTGAAGTGCGGCGCGCACCAGGGGGAGAGCAACGAAATGCGACCACTTCGCTACGCGATCAATGTCACGCTCGACGGTTGCTGCGACCACGAGGCAGGGCTCCCGCCCGACGAAGAGTCGATGCGCTACTGGACCGCGGAACTACAACGAGCCGACGCCCTCCTCTTCGGCCGCGTGACCTACGAGATGATGGAGTCGGCGTGGCGGCGGCCGGCCACGGGCACATGGCCCGACTGGATGGGAGAGTGGGACCTCCCCTTCGCCGAAGCCATGGACCAGGCGAAGAAGCATGTCGTGTCGAGCACGCTGGGCGCGGTCGATTGGAATGCCGAGCTGGTGCGAGGCGACCTGGCGCAGGCGGTTGAGCGGCTCAAGCAGGAACCGGGCGAGGGATTGTTCGTGGGCGGCGTGACGCTCCCGCGGGCGCTGGCGGACCTTGGACTGATCGACGAGTACATGTTCCTTGTGCAGCCGATCCTTGCCGGACACGGGCCGACGCTGCTCGCCGGTCTGCGGGAGCGCATCCAGCTCGAGCTCGTGGACCGTCACGAGTTCCGGTCAGGTGCAATCGCCCTGCGCTACCGGCCCGCGCGAGCAACGGCCTGAGCTGTCCCTCTTGACATTTCCGTTCGGAGCCGGCGGGCACGGTGAGCCACGAAAAAGAATTGCTAGCTTCGGTGATCGATACGCGCTATAGTGCGCTCGGTGGCATACGGAGGCTTTCGCTTGAGCGCTACAGCGAACTACCGGGCGGAGCTGACTGCCCGTTTGCGCGCCGTCACCGAAGACGTGGGCTGGATGATCCGCGGCACCGCCATCGAGCAGGCCGCCTACAAGCCCGCCGACTACGAGTGGTCCATGCACGAGCACCTCTCGCACCTGCGGGACATGGAGCAGCAGGTCTACCTGCCGCTCCTGCGCTGGGCGACCGTGCCGGAGATGCTGGACCCGCTCGATTACAGCCGGAAAGAGTGGCACGACCAGCGCTACCGGCCGATGGAGTCGCTGGAAGGCATGTATAACGACCTCCAGCGCATCCGCGAAGAAGAGCTGGCCATCTTCCGGGACCTGAATGACCTGACCTGGGTAAAGCTCCACAACGAGTCCCGCTGGGGCCCGGTCACCTGCCAGTGGATTGCCGAACTGATGTACCGGCACGCGCTGGACCACCTGCAGTGCATGATGGCGTTGAAGCAGGACCTGAACCTTGCGACACTGCAGCCGCCGCCCATCGTTGTTGGTGGATACATCGGCGGAAGGGTGTAAATGCCGCTCCGAAGCATTGTTTCCATTCCGGCTTCCGGGCCGGGGCTCGAAGACGCCCTCGCCAGCCAGGCCGACGCTCTCCTTTTCACGCTCGCCGACGACGACTTCCCGGTAGCGGAACTTCGCGCGGCCGCGGTCGAAGGCATCGCCCAGGCCGCGAAAGCGGGCAAGGCCGCGCTCGTCACGGTGAACCATCCGCGCACACGGCTGACGCGCGAAGACATCGAAGCCGTGCTCTCGCCGAACGTGAAGGGCGTGCTCATCCCGCACGCCACCGAACCACAGGACGTGCGCGACCTCGCCGTGCTCCTGCGCGAGTTCGAGCTCAAGGGCGGCATCGAACCGGGCGACACGCATGTGTTCCCGATGGTTGATACGGCTCGCGGCCTCCTCCGCTGCGCGGACATCGCGGGCGCGGCGCCACGTGTCGGCGGGCTCGTCTTCCACTCGCGCAACTATGCCCATGACATCGGCGCGCGCGACGAACAGAAGGGCGACCGGCTCGCCTACGCGCGCGGCCAGGTTGTCGCGGTTTCGCGCGCCCTCGGCGGGCAGCCGCTGGTCGTCTGCGACGGTCTCGAACTGGTGTACCTCTCGCAGTACGGCTTCGCCGGCGCGATTCTGCCTGACCCGCGGATGGTGCCCTCGGCCAACGCCGCCTTCACCCCGCACGACGCCATCCGGCTCCAGGCGCAGCAAGCGCTCGAGAAGTTCGAACAGGCGCGCATCGACGGCCTCTGGGTGGCCAGGCACGGTGGGAAGGTCGTGGATACGGCGGCGGCGCGGCGCGCCCGGCACATCGTGGGGTAACGCAGTCCTGAACCGCGACCCATCGGGAGCGGATCGTGGCTAAGCGACCACGTCACGCGGTAGCGAGTCCGGACTCCCAGCATGCAGGCAGCTGAACCGCGACCCTTCGGGAGCGGATCGTGGCTAAGCGACCCTGATGCGCGGTAGCGAGTCCGGACCTCCAGCATGCAGGCGGCTGAACCGCGACCCCTCGGGAGCGGATCGTGGCTAAGCGACCACGTCACGCGGTAGCGAGCCCGGACCTCCAGCATGCAGGCGGCTGAACCGCGACCCCTCGGGAGCGGATCGTGGCTGAGCGACCCTGTCACGCGGTAGCCAGCCCGGACCTCCAGCATGCAGGCGGCTGAACCGCGACCCATCGGGAGCGGATCGTGGCTAAGCGACCACGTCACGCGGTAGCGAGCCCGGACCTCCAGCATGCAGGCGGCTGAACCGCGACCCCTCGGGAGCGGATCGTGGCTAAGCGACCATGATGCGCGGCAGCCAGCCCGGACCTCCAGCATGCAGGCGGCTGAACCGCGACCCATCGGGAGCGGATCGTGGCTAAGCGACCATGTCACGCGGCAACCAGCCCGGACCTCCAGCATCCAGGCGGCTGAACCGCGACCGGCAGGGAGCGGATCGTGGCTAAGCCACCATGTCACGCGGTAGCGAGTCCGGACCTCCAGCATGCAGGCAACTGAACCGCGACCCTTCGGGAGCGGATCGTGGCTAAGCGACCATGATGCGCGGCAGCGAGCCTCAACCTCTCACACGCTCGGCAGAGGCTAACGCGTCACTTCCTCGCTCCGCCACGATCCGCTCCCGATGGGTCGCGGTTCATGGTTGCGGCTGGAGCGGTGGTTTCGCGTCGCTGGCGGCTCCAGGGCTTGCGCGGCTCGCGGGCCTTATCTGCCTTGCGCGTTCACGAGGTCGACCGGCTGGCCGCGCCCAGCAATCGCGCTGAAAGCTCCCCGCCAACGACGAGAATCTCTTCCATTGCCGCCCGGAAATCCGCAATGGAAACCGCTGGGACGTCGCCCGATCGGCCGCGGATGGCCGCGTTGAGCGCAGTGCGCCGCAGCACTTCCTTGATAAACGCAGGGCTCGCGCCCTCGGTCCGGCTGACCATCTCCTCAAGATCGGCAGACCGCACCTCGATGCCCCGGCCGTAGAGCTCGAACAGCCGCCGCCGGCATTCCGCATCCGGCAGCGGGAACTCAATCGCCTGGTCGATGCGGCCGGGCCGGGAGGCCAGCGCCGGCTCGAGCGCCTCCGGACGATTCGTCGTGAGCAGGAAGATGATGTCTGCATCGCCCGGGAGCCCATCCATCTCGTTCATCAGTTCGAACAGAAGCGGCCCGCACTGCGGTTCGCGGGTGCGGTCTTCGGCTACCAGGTCGACGTCTTCGAGTACAACAATCGAGGGCGCAAGCTCCCTTGCCAGCTCACACGAAAGCTTGATGAGCCCGAGCACCCGCCCGCTGAGGACGATGACAGTGCGCTCCGGCAGCGCGCTCATCAGGTAACGCACGGCCAACGACTTGCCGGTGCCCGGGGGCCCATGGAAAAGGAGGCCGCGCTTGAGGTGGCGTCCCGCTTGCAGGAGTGCGCCCGCGTGCTCTGAAAAGGTGATCGTGGGGCGCTCGATCGAGTCGAGCACGGTCTCGGGGAGAATGACGTCCTCGCGATGGACGGGCATCCTGGGGTGGAACGAGACGTCCTCGGCCCCGTCCGCGCCAAGCGAAATGACGCTGCCTTTGAGGACATCCTGTTCCTTCGCCAGTTGCTGAACGCGGTCGAGCACAAGTTGGGCTGCCTCGGCGCTCGGGGCGGCGGCCTCCACGCGAACACGCGCTTCTCGATACCCGCGGTCAACGTGTTGGAGCAGCGCGATAGGCCCGGCAGGCGAATTCATCAGGTAGAGCCCCTGTTCAAGACAGGAAATGCGGCCGGCGGGGACTTCGACGGTCTGGTAGACGGGAGCGCCGATTCGGACCGGGTCATAGGGACGCGGCGCAAGGATTGTTGACATCCCAAAGCCCATGTCGTGCTCAACCGTGTAGCCGAGGAGTTGGGCGCTCCATCCCGGCTTCTCCAGCAGCGCCTCAACCGACCGCTGGACCGTCGGCAGGTCTCGCATCCGAAATGAGCACTTCGCGATGGACAGTTCCGACGGCGCTGCGCCGAGAAACGCCGTGATTCGGTCGCCCGCTCTTGGGACGGGTTCCTCCTCGGTTGGCGCGAGGGCACTGATGTGCTCCATGAATTGCTGGAACGATGCGGCGAACCGCTCGACGGGGATTTCATTCGCCATGCAGCTAATTTCGACAGGCCCGAACGCATACATCAGGCTGAGGGGCGGTTCCAACCGCGCTTTGAACCGCGACCCCTCGGGAGCGGATCGTGGCTAAGCGACCATGTCACGCGGTAGCGAGCCTCAACCTCCAGCATGCAAGCGGCTGAACCGCGACCGGCAGGGAGCGGATCGTGGCTAAGCGACCATGTCACGCGGTAGCGAGGCTGGACCTCCAGCATGCAAGCGGCTGAACCGCGACCGGTAGGGAGCGGATCGTAGCTAAGCGACCATGATGCGCGGTAGCGGGCCTCAACCTCGCGCGGGCTCGGGCGCAGGCTGCCGCGTCACTTCCTCGCTGGGACACGATCCGCTCCCTGCCGGTCGCGGTTCCATGTTCGCGGCGCTTTGAACCGCGACCCATCGGGAGCGGATCGCGGCTAAGCGACCCTGTCAAGCGGTAGCGAGGCTGAACCTCGATGGGCTCGGCAGAGGCTGACGCGTCACCTATTCGTTGGGACACGATCCGCTCCCGATGGGTCGCGGTTCATGGGGCGGGTTGAGCGGTGCGTCCTGGGTGGCTGATGCGTCACCTACTCGCTCCGCCACGATCCGCTCCCGATGGGTCGCGGTTCATGGTTGCGGTTCCATGCCCTTAGCCGATGTGGGAGGTGTGGCGGCTCCAGAGCCTCAGCGTCTCGCGCACCTTGTCCACTGTCCCGTTGTCGATCATCGCGTCGCTGAGGACGCAGTCATTCAGGTGCTTTTCGAGCACGAGCACGCTCGCGCTTTCGAGGCCGGAGCGGGCTGCGAGAAGTTGTGTCAACACGTCCTCGCAGCAACGGCCGTCTTCGAGCATATTGCGCAGGCCACGGATCTGGCCTTCAACGCGGGCCAGGCGGTCCAGCAGCTTCTTGGTTTCTTCGGGTGTCATGAAGGTGCTCCTACCGTTGACAAGCATACCCCATGGGGGTATCGTATGGCTACAGCTCATTGGTCCCCGGTCCGAGGGCCACGAAAGGAACAACCCCACATGTCCGACGTCCGCGAAACCACCGATGCGACCTGGGATGCCGATGTCCTGAAGTCTGACCTGCCCGTCCTGGTGGACTTCTGGGCCCCCTGGTGCGGCCCCTGCCGGATGGTCGCCCCGATCGTCCAGGAGCTGTCCGAGGAGTACAAGGACAAGGTCAGCTTCTTCAAGATGAACACCGACGAGAACCCGACCGTGCCGAGCAAGCACGGCATCCGCAGCATCCCTTCGCTCCTCATCTTCAAGGGCGGCGAGCTGAAGGGGACCGTTGTCGGGTTCCGCCCGAAGAGCGACCTCAAGAAGCGCATCGACGAAGCCCTCGCCTGAGTCAGCGCCGCAGTTCACGTCACGAAGGCCGGGGGTTCGCTCCCGGCCTTTTGTTCTGATTGGAGCGCCTTCACGTGACCGACAACATGTTCGATATCGCCATCATCGGTGGCGGAGGCTCGGGCCTGACCGCCGCCGTTTACGCCGCCCGGGGTATGCGTTCGACCATCGTGTTCGAAGGCAACGTCACCGGCGGCCAGATCGCCACGACCGATGTCGTCGAGAACTTCCCCGGCTTCCCGGAGGGCATCAACGGGTTCGACCTGGCCCAGAACATCCTCAAGCAGGCCGAGAAGTTCGGCGCGCGCGTGGAGTACGCGCGGGTTGAACGACTGGCGCGGCGGGACGACGGGACGTTCGAGTTGGCCACCGAGTCCGCGACCTTCCGCGCGCGGGCGGTCATCGTCACCGCCGGGGCTGACTACAACAAGCTCGGGGTGCCCGGCGAGGCGGAATTCGTCGGGAAGGGCGTGAGTTACTGCGCGACCTGCGACGCGGCGTTCTTCGCCGGCCAGGACGTGATCGTCGTTGGCGGTGGCGACGCCGCGTTGGACGAGGGGCTGTTCACCACGCGCTACGCAAAGTCGGTGACGATCGTGCACCGGCGGGACACGCTGCGGGCAAGCGGCATCCTCCAGGACCGGGCGGCGGCAGAGCCGAAGATCAGGTACATCTGGGATACCGTCGTCGAACGCATCGAAGGCGACGGCGGCGCGGTGCGGCAGGCCGTGCTGAAGAACCTGAAGACCGGCGAAGTAACGGTGCGAAACGCCGCGGCGGTGTTCATCTTCATCGGGCAGACGCCGAACAGCCACCTGCTGAAGGGCATGGTGGAGCTGGATGCCGGCGGGCACGCCATGGTGGACCTGGAGATGAAGACGAAGGTGCCCGGGCTGTTCGTGGCCGGGGACGTTCGGACGAAGGCGGCCCGGCAGTTGATCAGCGCGGCCGGGGATGGGGCGACAGCGGCGATCTCCGCGGAGCACTACTTGCAGGGGTTGGGGTAACCGCGAAATCCGAGGCGCGCACGCAGTAAGCGCTGCGCTCTCCAACCACCACCACCGCCACGCGTCAGCCACCCGGCCGCGGAGTTGCTACGGCTGACGCGTGGCGGGGGTGGTGGGTTCGGCCACCCGCTTACTGCCGTGCGCGGTTCGGATGCAGTTTCGGGTGCGATTATTCCGGCGGGAGGTCTTTGGCGAGGGCTTCGTAGCGGCGCGCGTACTTGCCCACGTCCGGGGCAGCGCCCATCGCAGCTTCGACTTCGGCGCCGTATTTTGCTTCGGCCTCTTCGAGTTGGTCGCCGATCGTCTTGTGGCGGACGAACTTGCTGACGATCCGGCGCATTTCGTGGCCTGGTTCGTTGCCGGCCTTCTTGCATGCCGGCGGGACGACTTCGGCCATCATCGTGCGGCTGAAGACTTCGTCCCGGCTGCCGCATTTGGGGCACATGAATTCATAGAGGGGCATGGCGGCATGGTATCACCTTGGGCCAGAGGCGTTAGGCCCGAGGCCCGAGGGATCTATCGAATGCCGGCGAAGCAAGCCCCGCGTCGAAGCGAAATAGCGACTCGGTCGTGAATCGCAAATCGCAAATCGTGAATCGCAAATCGTGAATCGGCTTAGAGGATCGGCAGGTATTCGCTGAGTTCGAAGTCGGAGATGTGGCGGCGGTAGCGCTCCCACTCGATCTTCTTGTTCTTGATCAGCGATTCGTGGACGTGGTCCCCGAGGGCGGAGCGGAGGAACGGCGACGCTTCGGCGACTTCGATGGCTTCCATGAGGCTGCCCGGGAGCGTCTTGATGCCTCGCTGTTCGCGCTCCGCCTGGGCGAGTTCGAAGACGTTCTCTTCCACCGGCGGCGGCAGTTGCCGTTCGTTTTCGATGCCGTCCAGGCCGGCCGCGAGCATGACCGCGAACGCCAGGTATGGGTTGCAGGCCGGGTCCGGTGAGCGGTACTCGATGCGCGTATGGGTTTCCTTGCCCGGCTTGTACTCCGGGATGCGGATCAGGTCGCTCCGATTGCGGCGCGCCCAGCTCATGTACACCGGGGCTTCGAAGCCCGGCAGCAGCCGCTTGTAACTGTTCACCCATTGGTTCGTGACCAGCGTGATTGGCCGCGCATGGTGGAGCAGCCCGGCAATGTAGCCGCGCGCGACCGCGCTCAGGTGGTACGGGTCCTCGATATCGAAGAACGCGTTCCGTTCGCCCTTGAACAGGGACTGGTGGACGTGCATGCCCGAGCCGTTCTGGTCCGCGACCGGCTTGGGCATGAAGGTGGCGTAGACGCCGTTCGCAAGCGCGATCTCCTTGACCACCAGGCGGTAGGTCATCGCCGCGTCGGCCATCGTCAGCGCGTCGGTGTACCGCAGCGTGATCTCGTGCTGGCTGGGGGCCACTTCGTGGTGGCTGTACTCGACTTCGATGCCCATCGCTTCAAGCGTGAGCACGGTCTCGCGGCGGAGGTCGCTGCCGGCGTCCGAAATCTGGTCGAAGTAACCGCCGCGGTCAAGCGGTTCCGTCCCGCCGGCGTTCCTGAAGTAGAAGTACTCGAGCTCCGGGCTGACGTAGAAGGTGTAGCCCAGGTCCGCCGCGCGCTTGAGCTGGCGCTTGAGCACGTAGCGTGGGTCCCCTTCGAATGGCTCGCCGCCGGGGTGGTAGATGTCGCAGAACATGCGGGCAACGCCGGATTCGCGCGGCCGCCAGGGCACCAACTGGAAGGTGGCCGGGTCGGGAAGCGCGATCATGTCCGACTCGTCGATGCGGGCGAAGCCCTCGATGCTCGACCCGTCGAAGCCCATGCCCTCATCGAGCGCCTTCTCAAGCTCCTCGACGGTGATAGCGAAGCTTTTCAGCGCGCCGACGATGTCGGTGAACCAGAGCCGGATAAACTTCACGTCGTTCTCGCGGCAGGCGGAGACGACGTAGTCGGCAGATTCGCTCATCACAACCTCTTCCGTGGGGCGTGGGCCATCGCCCGTAGCGTCGAAGATACTGCTCAAGTGTTTCGATTGTGCTACGGAGCGCCGACTCGAACCACGGGACTGGTTCAGGAGCCTTCCTCTACGGCGCGGACGGCGTCAACTGCTGAGGCCCGGCCATCACGGACCGATTCGAGGGCGGGCAGGTAGTGATCCATTGTGGCCATGTTCGGTTCGAAAAGGCCTTCGAACAGCGCCGTGGTCAGGCGCTCGTCGGCGACACCCAGGCTTGTTTTGAAGCGGACCTCGCCATCGGAGTAGTCCATTTCGAAGTTCCCCAGCGGCAGGCCGAAGTTCACGCGGGTGATGCATTCGGCCATCTCTCCGCGGCGTTCTTCCGGCGTGTTCCAGGGCGCCTGCGCGTAGATGGTGCAGCGGCCCTCCCGTTCGCGGGCGACGGCGAAGACGGCCCAGAAGCCGTTCTCCCCAACGACATCGGCGCGGATCACTTCGTCGTCGGTGGTCTCCTGCCATTCGATGCCGCGCTCTTCGAAGGCCGCTTCGGCGATGGCGAGCATGGGCAGGCGCAGGTCCCGTTCGGGCGAAGCGTGGAGCGTGCTGTAGCCCTCGCGGAGGCTGCCGCCTTCCGCATCACGCAGGACTTCCCGGGTGACCGAGAGCGCGTACCAGCTTTCAGTTTCGAGGAGCGGGGAGCCCGCGGCCAGGGCGCCGAACGCGGGCCCGGTCTGGAGGATGTCCTCGCCGAGCAGGGCCACACCGGGGATGTGCGGCCGGTCCAGCCGGGCCTCGACCTGGACGTCGCCGTCGGCGGTGAACTTGCCGGCGAGCGGCCCGCGAGACTCCTCGGCCAGGTGAAAGAGCGAATCCTTGATGACGCGGGCGTACGCCTCGGCGGAAATCGTGAAGGTGAAGCGGACCTCCACCAGCACGCCATCTTCCCGTTCGAGGGCGAGGTCCACGGCGTGGACCGGGAGCGGGTCGCCGGTGGGCGGCGCGAGCGCCATCGGTGCGTCGAGCGCGAAGTGGCTGGTGGTCGTGGTCACGTGGCCTCCGTCCGCGGGCTCAGTCGACGGACCACTCGCCGCCGTCGTACACCACGCGGATCAGTCGCTGGCCCTGCTTCATCTTCATTTCGAAGACGCCAGCGTTGACGTTGATATTCTTGATGTATTCGAGCTTGAATTCGAACACCCACTTCTTCTCGAAGAAGTCGTACATGCCCTGAATGGAGAGCTTCAGGTCGACCGGGGCGGCGAACCCTGGAGGCGGCTGGCCACTTTCGAACTTGGGTACGAACGCGTCCTTCGGCACCTGGCCGATCTGGACGATGGCCGTCGCCCCGTTTTCGCAGCCGCCGATGACTTCGCCGACATTCTGGCTGGCGGTGTTCTTGTCCGTGGAGGCGCCGAGTGCGGCAGCCCGGATGCCCTTCGCGACGCTCGATCCGATGGCTGCCGCGTAGCCGCCAATCCCGCCCGCGACCAGCTCGTTCATCGGGATCGAGGCCGACGCTTCGAGGCCGACCTTCACAACCTGGAGCTTGGCCGCGCCCTTGTTCCGCTGCTGGGTGGACCAGTCGATGCCGACTTTGAGCGCGCCCGCGAACGGCCCGCCCGTCGCGCTGAAGCCGAACTCGAGATGATGGACGCTTTCGCCGA
This sequence comes from Dehalococcoidia bacterium, assembly GCA_046328215.1. Lineage (GTDB taxonomy): Bacteria > Chloroflexota > Dehalococcoidia > Tepidiformales > Tepidiformaceae > Amarobacter. The sequence goes on from JAXLXA010000006.1 coordinate 21,041, forward strand.
TCTGATGCGTGACACCGCGCACCGAGGGCGCCTTGTCGGGCGTGCCCAGGGCGCCGCCGTATTTCGACTTGAGGCCCTTCACCGAGTCGTGGTCGTACTTCTGGCCGGTGGAGAACTGGCCGCCGCCTTCGAGGTCGACTACCCCGCCGACGCCGCCCTTCGCCTTGACCCCGGCGAACCCGCCCGTCTCCACGTACGCCCCCGCCTCATCGGAGTCGCCGGGCGTGAACGTCGATTTCTCCTTGAAGTTCTCTTTCTCGACCTTGGCGGCCCACCTTTCGGACCGGTTCCAGCCGACGGCGGTGGCCGACCCACCCCAGATGAAGTTCGCCACTTCGTTGGGGACGGCGCGGGACTCCCGGAAGCGGCGGTACACGCCGTAGGAGATGAGCTCCAGCGCCTTCTCCGGCGAGCCGCCCTGCGCTTCGAGGTACATGCCCAGCTCGCCGCCGATCTCGGCGACGTTCCCGATCTTCGCCCCGCCGACCACGGCGAGCTCGAAGCGCATCTTCATCGCTTTCTTCTTCAGGCGCTCCACGGAGGCCTTGATCCGGAAGCCGATGTAGCCGACGCCCGATGGATCGACGGGGACCTTGACGGCGATTTCGATTTCGCCCGTGTCGCCGCTGGCCGGCGCCGCCGCGGAGAAGATCGGGCCGAGTTTCGCAAGGATGGAGGAGAAGTTGCCCTCCATCTGGCTCTTGAACTGGTTCTCCGTGCGGGTGATCGGCTCTTGCTTCTCACCCAGGAACTCGCGGCCCTTCTCGCGGATGCCGGTGAGCTCGATGATCTCCTTCTTCGCGTCGGTCTGGAGCTTCATCAGGCCGGGGATGCGCTTGGTGCTGCGCGACTTGTCGCCTTCGTGGGTCTTAAACCAGAGGTCGATGTCTTCAACGATCTCGTTGAGGATGTTGATCGCGCGGTCCTGCTTGGAGCCTGGCTGCAACTGGCCGCCGGTCTTCTTGATCTCGTCGAACTCGCCGAGCAGCGTGTCGATCTGCTTCATCGTCTTGCCGCGGCCGGAGAGCAGGCCCGCGTCAGTCTTGAGCTTGAATTCCTGGCGGCTCCAGAGGCGCTGGATGGGCAGCGGGCGGCGGGCCTGTTTCGGCGTGGCAGCCGTGTTGCTTGCGGTCACCGCGGCCTGTACGGCGCGGTTGCCGGCCAGGCGCTGCAGGCCCACCAGGCTCGCAGGGTCCGGCGCGGCCGTGACCGCCGTCTGCGGCTGGCGCTGGGCGCTCTTCTGGGGGGCGGCGGCAACGGGAGTGTGACCTGGAGCCCGCCGTTTTGCGGGCGCGTAGGAACGGCGCGGCATCGCGGCGTAGCTTAGCGGCCACTAACCCGTGCCGGAAGGGTCCCTACAAAATTCTCCCAAACAGGTCGTAATCTTCCGCGGCCTCGATGTGGACGCGCGCTTTCGTGCCGGGTTGGGCGGTCCCACGGGCGAAGACCAGACCATCCACTTCCGGCGCCTCACGGTAGGTGCGGCCGGCCACCACCGGGTCGCCGTCTTCGTCCTCGCCCACGCCCTCCACGAGGAGGTCCAGGTTCCGTCCGACGAAGCGCTTCGCCTGTTTCGCCGCGATCTTGCGCTGCTGGCGCATGAACCGGTCACGGCGCTCATGCTTGACCTCATCGACCACCTGGTCCGTCATGTCGAACGCGCCGGTCCACTGCTGCAGCGAGTAGGTGAAACACCCCGCGTGGTCGAAACGGATCGCTTTCGCGAAATCGAGGAGCTCCTGGAACTCCGCATCCGTTTCGCCGGGGAAGCCGGCGATGAATGAGGTGCGCAGGACGATGTCCGGCATGGCGGCGCGGAGTTCGCGGACGAAAGCGTGCACTTTCTCGATGTTGCTCGGCCGCTTCATCCGCCGGAGCACGCTCTCGCTGCCGTGCTGCAACGGCACGTCCAGGTACTGGACCACGTTGGGCAGGCTGGCCATCGTCTCGATGAGCTTCGGCGAGACGCGGCTGGGGTAGGCGTACATCAGGCGCAGCCACGTGTCCGGGACAGCTTCCGAAAGCATCTCGATCAGGCCGGGCAGGCCCGTCCCAACGGCCATCCCCATGTCCTCGCCCCAGGCCGTGGTGTCCTGGCCGACGAGGACGAGTTCCTTCGCGCCCGCTTCCACCAGGCGCTGCGCTTCTTTCACCAGCCAGCCGGCGGGCGCAGAACGCAGCCCGCCCTTGATCTTGGGGATGACACAGAACGTGCAGGGAGCGTCGCAGCCGTCGGAAATCTTGAGGTAGGCGGACGGCCCGGAGACTTTCACGTTGCTCTCGGGGATGTCGTGGATGGCGTCGACGTCGACGCTCAGGAGCCGCGCGACATCCTGCCACTGCCCAACGCCGAAGATGTGGTCGACACCCGGGTGTTCTTCCTTCACCTGGCGCCCGTAGAGCTGGGTCATGCAGCCGGCGACGATGAGGAGCTGCCCGTCGCGCTTGGCCGCGGCCAGTTGCTCCACCGCTTCCATCGACTGTTCCTGGCTCTGCTCAATGAACCCGCAGGTGTTGACGATGATGGCGTCGGCCTCGCCGGGCTGGATGACGGGCAGCAGTTCGCCCCCGGTGAGCAGCCGCTCCAGGTGCTCGCTGTCAACGTCGTTCTTCGGGCAACCGAGCGTCACCAGGTGATAGGTCTTCGGGACTGCCACTACTGCCCTTCGCTTATGACGATGTTCACCGTGCCGCCCGCGGGGAGTGCACTGCCAGCCGCGGGCGACTGGTCGGCGACCATGCCCTTGTCGAAGCCTGCGGCCTTCGCGCGCACCTCGCTCACCTTGTAGCCGGCCTCGGCGATGGCCTGCTTCGCCGTCGCTTCCGGCAGACCCACCAGCGTAGGCACCTGGCCGGGCGTGACCTGGACACCGGAGGGCGCGGACGAAGCCGCCGTCGTGGCTGTCCCCGTCGCGCCGGTGTTGTCCACATCGGTCCCGGGGGGCGTGTTGCCGCCGCCGCCGAGGTTCGAAATGAGCAGCGCAAGCAGGACGGTGCCCAGGATCACCCCCACCGCCACAATGGCAACCACGGCCGACCGGGTCTGGGCGGCGGGGTCCGTCTTGAGCTTGCGGGCGGGATTCGGGACGCCGATGTCCACGCCGATCACCGGCTCCCAGCCGGGATCGCGCTGTTCTTCGGCGCGGGCCACCGGACGCGGGAACGCGCGTGGCGCCGGCTGCGGCTTCGGTGGGGGCTGGCGGCCCGCCGGCTTCTCCGGCATCGGTTCGCGTACCGGCTGTGGCGCGCTCCGCCAGCTCGGCCGCGCCGGCGACTGCGGGCTGACCGGGGCTTCCCTGCTCGCGCGCGGAGGCGGCGTGGTGGCTTCGGCGACCCGCTGGTACTCCGGGTCTTCTTCACGAGGGAACATCGCGAGCGCTTCCGCCGGGTCCAGCCCGAGGTACTGGGAATAGCTCCGCAGGAATCCGCGCGCGTACACCGGCGCCGGTATCACCTCGAACTGCTCTGCTTCGAGCGCCTGGAGGTACCGGCGGGAGATGCGTGTGTCGCGTTCTGCGTCTTCGAGCGTCAGCCCGCGGGCTTCGCGCGCCCGGGTCAGAAGGCTCCCCAGTTCACCCATGTCTCAGTCCTAAAGGGTACCCGCGATTCGGAGAGGAAAGTGCAAAAGACTGAGGACTGAGTGGGCCGCCTGCGCGGCCTGCCCGGAGCCTCACTCCTTCGACATGCGGGGTTACGGAACGTAACAGAACGGCGGGCTAGGCGGTAGGAGTGCGGAATGGGCGAGAGCGTGCGCCGTCATGGCGGCGTCCGAACGTGTGAGGTGTGACGGCTAACGGCTAACGGCTAACGGCTAACGGCTAACGGCTAACGGCTAACGGCTGAGGATGTGTCACCGGGACTGAGTGTCGCGCTCCCCGCGCCGGTCAGCCCGGGCCGCCGAGGGTGCGCGTGATTGGTTCGACGGAGAGGTCCTCCTTCGGCACGGCGACGGCGCCGGTGTCGCGCAGCTCTTCCAGCGCGCGGCGGAAGTCGCTGAAGTGGCGCAGCATCACGCCAAGGTGGATGTAGACGGCGAAGCCCATGGCCGCCGCTTCCGCTGGCGTGACCAGCCAGGAGTTCAGCAGCTGCGGGATGCCCTCGAGGTCGCGGGCGGCGCGCTCCACCAGCTCACGCGTCTTCAGCCCGTCCATGAAGACCATGTCCGCGCCGGCCTCGCGGTAACGCTTCGCGCGCGCCACCGCGTCGTCCCAACCGTTCGGCTGCAGCGCATCCGTGCGGGCGATAACGACGAGGTCCGGGTCCGTGCGTGCTTCCACCGCGGCGCGGACCTTCATGACCATTTCGTCGACGGCGATGACGCGCTTGCCTTCGAGGAAGCCGCAGCGCTTCGGCCAGTCCTGGTCCTCGATGTGGAGCGCGGCCACGCCCGCCCGCTGGTAGAGGCCGATCGTGCGGGCGATGTTCGATTCGTTGCCGTAGCCGGTGTCGGCATCGGCGATGACCGGTACGGCAACGGCCGCCGCGATTCGGCCAGCGTTCGCCGCCATTTCACCGAGGCCAATCAACCCGAGGTCCGGCAGCCCGTACGACGCCGCCGTGCCGAAGCCGGTCATGTAGACCGCGTCGAAGCCCGCGGCCTCGGCGAGTTTGGCCTGCACGCCGTCGAAGACGAACGGCGCGGTCACGCAGCCCTTCGCCATCAGTGCCCGAAGCCGCGCCCCCGCGCTGGTCATGAACGCAACACGGCCGTCTGGCCGGAGTCGAGGTACTCGTCAAGGCGGGTGATCTGGCCGTCTTTGACCTGGCAGACGACGCAGGCCGGCACCTCGAGCGGCGAACCGTTCGGGGCGATGCCGCGAAGCACGTGCTGCTGGACGAAGCCGGCGCCGGTGTCGTACCTGCGCATCTCCTCGTAGCGGAGGTCCGTGATGTTGCGAGTCACCCAGCCCAGCGTGCGCAGGTTCTCCTCCCGTGTCTGCTCGACCATGTCGTTGTTGTGCCAGATGACGGCGTTTGGGGCGTACAGGCCGCGGACCGCCTCGATGTCGCCGCGCGCGATGGCGGAGAACAGCTGGTCGCAGACCTCGATGTTCGTTGGCATCGCCGGATTGTCCGCCCCTGCCGCCGGGATGTCGATTGGATGCTCGTCACAGGCTGACTGTGGCCTGCGCCATAGTCAGGCGGCCGGACGCGCGCGTATCGTCCGCGCCGTCTGGTTCGCGTCCGGCTCCCATGACAGGAGGGACCGCAAATGGGAAGTGTTGGGGAGGTTGCGCCGGGGGTCCGCCCGGTGGTGCGACGGGGCGTGGTCATCGTCCACGGCGTGGGCGAGCAGGGCCGCGGCGATTACATCGGGTCGTTCGTGGAGCCCCTCGCGAGCTTCGTCGCGGACGGGTGCGGCTCGGAGAACGTGAGCATCACGGTCCGCAACGAAGCTGACGCTTCGGCCTGGGCCACGCTGAACATCCACGGGGATACGCGGGACGAGGAGTGGCACATCCGCGAGGCCTGGTGGGCAAAGAACTTCCGGCCGAGTGCCTCGCGGACGGTGTTGTTCTGGGCGGTGATCGCCGGGCTCACGATAATGTGGGCCACCTGGCGGTCCATCTTCGTGCGCGCGGTGGCCCGCCTCGGCCACAACTACCAGCAGATGTCGCTCTCGCGTGACGACCTCATGGGCCGGCCGGTGGAGCGGGACGCCCAGGGGAAGCTGCGCCTGCCGCCGGATACCCGTCAGGGGCTCTGGGTTGCCCCGCAGACGCTCCCCGGCAAGGCCATCCTCGATGCGCTGGTCTGGCTGTTCATCTGTTTGATTTATGTCGCCGGTGCGGCCGTGCTGCTCACGCTGCTTGTGCCGCTCTACCTGTTCCTGCTGCTGCCGCTGAGCCTGGTCGCGCCCGGCCCTGTGGTCGCCGTCCAGCGGAAGCTGGCGGGGCTGATCGTCACCACCATCGGCGACCAGCAGGCCATGACCACCCGGCGGTTCGCGCTCGCGGCCGCTTCCAACGAGGTGGCCCAGGCGCTCTGGTGGATGCTGAACAAGGACGGCCTCGCCCGCTCAAAGCGCTCCATCGAGGGCTTCACCGGCTACGAAACGGTCACGGTGGTGGCGCACTCCGGCGGCTGCGTTGTGTCCTTCGACTCTCTCGCGAGCCAGGTGAAGGAGTGGATGCTGGACCCGGAACTGCCCGCGGGCGTTTCCCGCCCGAAACGGGTCGGCTGGATCACGGCCGGCAGCGGGCTGAACCTCGCCTTCCGCATGCGACGGACGAAGGACCCTCGCGAGCACGCCTTCTGGCGCCGCTCGCTGGTGGAGTTCGTGAACTGGGTGAACGTCTACGCGCGCTACGACCCCGTCCCCCAGGGCCCGCCACCGCCGGACCTTGTGTCCAGCCTGCTGCGCGACGACGAGTTCCTGGACGGCGCTTCGGACAGGCGCCCGCCCTATGTCTGCCTGCGAGTGGTGAACGACGACTTCCCGGGCTCCGACCACAGCGGCTACTGGAAGAACCGCACGGAGGTGCTGAGCCGGGTCGTCGCGCTCATCGCGGACTCCGGGCGCGCCGCCCGCGAGCTGACGCCGCAAGAGTCCGCGCTCCCGGCCACGCTTTCGAGCTCCCTGGACGCCGCCATCCGCGCAGCGGTGGACCCGAATGCCATGCGCCGCAACCGCGTGACCGCACTGAAGCGCCAGTTGCCCATGTACGCCGCCATCGCGATCGTCGCGACCGCGCTCGTCTTCGCCATCCCGCTCGGCCACCAGTGGCTCAAACTGGACCTGGTCGACCGCGTGATGCCTCACAGCATCTTCGGGATGGGCATCGACGGCCAACGCGCCTGGCTGACCGGCGTGCTGGTGACGCTGGCGGCGGCGCTCATCCTCGGCCAGGTGCTTTCGTTCCTCGGCCAACTGGTGAGCTGGACGAAGGCGGGAGGCAGCGCCGCCGTGCTCCCGGCAGGCGGCCTGATGGTAGCCCTCGGCGCGGCCGTCGTCGCCGTGGCACTCATCGCCCTTTCGCGGCTGCTCGCAACAAACTAAGGAGGCCCACATGAAGATCGCGGAACGCGCTCCCGCCAGCGCCGCTTCGTTCAAACCGAAGGCCCGGCTCTGGCAACCCGAAGTCGCGATCATTCGCGACGGCGTCGAAACCGCAACGGTGATGGAGACCGCCGAAAGCGACCTCTACGCCGCGGTCGACGACCTTGCCGTGGACGTGGCCGCGTTGCGGGTTTCCCGCTGGCCGAGAGTTGACGCCTGGGGGCGGTTGGCCTTCCCGAAGGGCCGCGGATTCCCACTGACCGTGCACCTCTCCCGCGCGGCGCTGCAGGCGCGCGCTGACGAGCAGCGCGCGGCACACGCGCAGACGGCGCCGGACCGGCTCCTGCGCGTCGGCGATGTCTTCCTGGTGCGTGGGGCCGGCGCCGCGAACCTTCAAGAAGGCGAACTCTGGGACATCAGCGCCGCCGGCCGCGACGTCGCGAAAGCGGCGTACTACGGCGCCGGCGCGGCCACGGTGGACGAGGAGTACGTCCAGCAGATGGTCGCCGCCCCGCCGGCCGTGGAAGTCGCGGCAGAGCCGGGGGCATTCGACATCCGCCAGCAGGCAGTGCTAAATGCGGCCGGCGGCCAGGGGCAGGCCCGCGCATGAGCGCCCCCGCCCCAATCGCCGCCGGAAAGCACGCCGTCGAGGACTTCGTTGCCTCGCTCAACCCCAACCAGCTGGTCTACTTCCTCTGCAACGTGGGTGACGGAGACAGCCAACTGTTGCTCCTGCCCGTCGACCCCCAGGGCCGGCGGCGCATCCTCATCGTCGATGTCTGCACGACGAAGAAGGTCCCCGCGCTTGTCGACAGCCTGCAGCAGGCGGGGCTGATCGGCGCGGCTTCCCCCGGGGCCGGCGGCGAGCCCGACGGCTCGGTCGCGCTCGTCGTCGCGACGCATCCCCACAGCGACCATATCGGCGGGATGAACGAGCTGCTGACGAAGCTGAAACCGCGCATCGGCGAGTTCTGGGACCCCGGCTATTACCACACCACCCAGGACTACCTGGAAATGATGGCGGCGATCGAGGCCAACCCCCACATCATCTATGCGCAGCCCACGGCGGGGTATAAACGCTGGTTCGGCTCGGCACTGGTCACCGTGCTCTCGCCGTCCGTCGGCCTCCGCAACAAGTTCGACACCTACGGCACGGAGGTCAACGATTCGTCGCTCTCGCTGCGCATCGAATTCCCCGCGGCGCGGGCCGTGAAACGCGATGCCGGCCGGAACCTGGTCGATAAGAAAGCGACCATGTCGCTGATCCTCGGGGCGGACGCGCAGACACTGTCCTGGGCGCACGTACTGACCGACTTCCCGCAGCTCGGGCCGAACAGCTCCGACGCGAACAGGGCCATCCGCGCCGCGACGGGCACGGACCTGCTGAGCGCGAAGGTGCTCAAGGTCTCGCACCACGCCTCGAAGCACGGCGTGAACCTGGAGCTCGTGGAACGCATTTCGCCCGCGCTCACGCTGGTCTCGAACGCCAGCCCAAGCGGGTTCGGCTTCCCCCACAACGTCGCCCAGGAGCTCATCCGCGAGGCGCTGCAAGCGACGGCTTCCACGCCCGGAATGGTGCACAAGCCCGATTCGGAGCTCGGCATCTTCTACACCTGCGACACCGAAGACGGCGGCGGGCCGCTCGGTTCCATCGCGGTGGTCATGGGAGCCGGCAAGGCCACCGTCTGGCGCTTTGGAGACACCGTGAGCCAGAAGATCACCCTGGCCAACGGCCGCCGCTGGACGGGGTAAACGCAAAACGCCCCCGACGCGAGCCGGGGGCGTTTCTTATTTCGCACAGGATCCGCTCTTACGAAACCAGCGTCCCGAGGATGCGTTCCACCTGGTCCAGCGGGCCCTGGGGCATGCTGATGCTGGGCAGGTCCACGCCGAGCTGGCGGCGCTCCTCGATGCCCGCGGCCACGGTTTCCAGGTCGCCCCAGATGGCCGTCTCTTCGAGCATGCGGTCACCCATGGCGGCCATCAGCTCCGGGTTGGTGCCGAATGGCGGCGGCTTGTGCGTCTCGCCCACCTTCCGCATGGCGGCCACTTCTTCGCCGAAGCCGTTGCGCGTCAGCATCTCGTGGTAGAAGTCGCCCATGTTGGTGACGTACCAGGAGATCGGGCCGGCGGCCTGCATCTTCGCCTTCTGCTCGTCGGGGTTGATGACCACGGTGAGCGAAGCGACGCACTCGACGGCGTCCTCGGGCCGGCCGGCAGCCTTCGAGGCTTCGGCAATGGTCTTCTTCCCGTCGATGAACTTGGACTTCGGCCAGTAGATCGGCATCCAGCCGTCGGCTACCGCGCCGAGGGACTGCATGCTCTTCGGTGAAATCGAGGCGACGAAGATCGGGATGTGCTTGCGAGGCGGCTCGAAGAGGAGCTTGAAGCCGCGCTGCAGCTTGAAGATCTGGCCGTCGTAGAACACTTTTTCGCCGGAGACCATCATGTTGATGATCTCGATATATTCTTTGGTGCGCTGGATCGGCTTCGAGAATTTCTCGCCGTGCCAGTGCTCGATGACGCGGTCGCCAGAGGTGCCGAGGCCGAGCACGACCCGTCCGCCGGAGAGCTCATCGAGCGTCGCCGCCGTCATCGCCAGCACGCCCGGCGAGCGGCCGAAGACCGGCGCGATGCCGGTGCCGAGCTTGATCTTGCTCGTCTGCATCGCGATCTGCGTGAGCAGCGAGAACTGGTCCCGCCCCCACGTCTCGGCGGTGAAGCAGGCCTCGACGCCAACTTCCTCGGCGACTTTGATCCGGTTGATGATTTCCTTGTTCTGTTCTGGGCTTCCACCGAAGCCGACTGAAACCGCCAGACGCCTGGGCATGCGTCACCCCGCAGTCAAATGAGATGTGTCCGTTGCATGGAAGGACGGTCGCCAATCTAACAAACAGCGGCGCAGGCGACTACCGGCGGGACGCTTGCGGTGGTGGTCCGAAACGCGCGGCCGCTATCCTTCGCGCATGAAGCTCGCGCAATCAGCCGAACGCCAAAGCCCGAAGGTGGTTTACGAGACGCCACGGATGGACGCCGCCCGGCCGGACTGGATTCTGCCCGAACGGCGCGACATCGATGTCGACGGGCACCGTATCCGGTACTGGGAGAAGGGCGGCGGGCGGCCCCTGGTGCTGGTCCATGGGTTCTCCGGCAACGCGCCGTTCGAATGGGGCAGAGTGTTCGACGCGCTCGCCGGGGACTTTCGCGTCGTCGCCCCGCAGGTGCTCGGTTTCGCGCCTTCAGCGCAACCCGACGTGCCGTACACGACAGACGCCCTGGTGACAGCGCTCGGGAACTTCATTTCGGCACTGGACCTCGAAGACGTTGTCCTGGTGGGCGAATCGTTCGGCGGTTGGCTTGTGGGCAGTTACGCCGTGCGGGCCGCGAGTCTCGGCCTGCCCGTGCCGGCGAAGCTGGTGATCGTCGGCGGGCCGATCGGCGAGATGTCCGGCGTGCGCGCGAACGCTGAAGGCTTCGTCCACCAGGCCGTGAAAGACGAAGTCGCGGCATGGTTCGAGACCCAGGAAGTCTTCGACAACGAGCCACTGAAGGCGCGCATCTCCAAGGAGAGCGGATTGCGGAAAGGCGAACTGAGCCTTGAGGCAGCCACGACGATAGCCGTGCCGACGCTCCTGGTGTGGGGCGAACAGGACGAGCTCATCCCTTTGCGGGTCGGGCTGGCGGGAGTCGAGGCAATTCCTGACGCGCGCCTGCACGTCTTCCGCGATGTCGGGCACATCCCGTCCGTGGAGTGCCCGAATGAATTCGCGCGGGTGCTGGGAGCGTTCAGCCGGGACTAGCTTCTCCGGCCCACACGATGGCGAACGACGCGGATTTCGCCGTTCGAAGGCACTCCCGCCGGGCTACTCCAGCCGGGCGCGCGCGCCTTCTTCGCCGTGCCCGTGGTAATCGCAGGGATGGGCGAGCACGGAGTTCATGAGCATGTGCGGCAGTTCGGCAAGGATGTAGTCCGTCTTGAGCGGCCCGTCCGGGCGGCGCCAGATGAAGTTGCCGTTGACCGCGAACATGAGCGTGTAGCGCAGGAAGCGCGGGTCACGGTCTGTGAACACACCCGATTCGATGCCGCTCCGGATGACCTCGGTGAGAAGCCGTTCGTACTGGCGGTCCACCTGCTTGATCCGGGCACGCGCGTCAGGCGCGAGGTTGCGCGGACGCCCGGTCACCAGGGTGCTGCGGTTGAGCGGTTCCATGCCGACGCTGATGAGGTCCCTGAGCGCGGCGTAGAGCGTGCGCTCCGGCGGCTCGCCTCGCCCCATGATCGCTTCGAGCCGCTCCGCGGCGCGGGCCACCGCTTCGACCACGATCTCCGCGTAGAGGTCTTCCTTCGAACGGAACTGGTAGTAGATCACGGCGCGGCTGGTGCCCATCCGGGCGGCGACGTCTTCGAGCGTCGCGGAGGCATAGCCCTTTTCGATGATCACGTCAGCCATCGCGAGCATGATCTCGCGCCGCCGGGCGAGGGTTCGCGCCGGGTCCTGGACCCGGTAACCGCGCAGGCCAACCTCATCGGTCATCGCAGCCAGCCGGCCTCCTGTCGAAATTCTTGACAAGCGTAGCATGTCACAGCTAGATTCAGCGCCGCTGGCTAAACACGTCTGTATAAGCAGGAGTGTACGGCCGCAAACCGTCGTCGCCGATCCACGTTCGCAGCTTCTGCCAGGGGGCGAGCCGCCGTGGAATGCGAACCTGGGCGATGGGGCAAAGCGCCCGGCCGTGGTGTGGCTCCACGCGCCGGGGCTTCGCCCAGGGACGTTTTCTTCACGAAATTTCAGGACAGTATCAAACCCGGCGCCCGCCGTGTATGCGTACTGAACCTAGAAAGCCATTAGCGAGCTCGATACGTGCTATTGACCGCACGAGACAGCGAAGCGTAAAACCCGGCACCAACGGGCCGGAGCCGGCAACGGAGGGGAAGCAAGAGTCATGGATCGAGACAATTACTGGAATCGGCGCCTGCGCCGCCGCCGTCTGCTTGGGGGAGCCGGCACGGCAGCACTTGGAGCCACGACCTGGGCTCTCGCCGGCTGCGGCGACGACGACGATGACTCGGGCGGGGGCAAGGCAACCCCCACCACTGCGGGCGTCCTGCCCGGTACCGCCACCGCGCCGACGCCGACGACGGCCGGCGAAGTGGTCAAGAAAGATGGCACCCTCAAGTCCCGCCAGAACGCCATTTTCGCCTCGATCAACCCCTATTCGGGCCTCGATAGCGGCCTGCTCTGGGGCTTCACGCTCTTCGACCACCTCTGGTACACGCCGCTCGACACCGGCGTCCGCGAGAACTTCCTCGCCGCCAGCATCGAGCAACAGGACGCGATGCACTTCACAGTGAAGCTGCAGAACTCCGTCTTCCATGACAAGGCGCCCGCCAACGGCCGCGCCGTGAAAGCCTCGGACGTGAAGGCGAGCCTGGAGAGCGCCGCCAAGCAGACCAAGATCTCCAACAGCTCCTGGTGGACGCAGGTCTTCGACCACATCGAGACGCCGGACGACAAGACCGTGAACTTCGTCCTCAAGGCGGTCGACGCCTGGTCGTTCAGTTCCACCAATGGCGGCAGCCCTATCGCGAGCTCGATCCTGCCTGAGGAGATCGCCAAGGACCCTTCCTTCATGGACAAGGAGATCGTGGGCAGCGGGCGCTACCAGTTCGTCAGCCATGAGAACGGCGCGAACTTCAAGCTGAAGCGCTTCGACAAGTGGCGCATCAGCGGCGAGCCCTACCTCGCCGGCATCGACTACAAGCTGATCCAGGAACAGGCCGCCGCCCTCGCCGCCTTCAGCGCGCAGGAAATCGACGCCGTGGCGCTGAACAACAAGCTCGAGCGCGAAGACCTCCTGAAGAAGCACGGGGACAAGATCGTCGTCGACACCGTTGACTCGCGGGCGGTCTGGCTCGTGCAAACGCGCGCCGACGGCCCCTTCGCCGACGCGCGCGTCCGCCAGGCGATCTACCTGGCGCTCGACCGCAAGGAGATGATCACCCTGATGAACTTCGGCGAGGGCAAGGTGAGCGGGCCGGTCCCGCCGGCCTTCGGCGAAGCCATTACCTCGGCCGAAGTCGACAGCACTTACGCGAAGCAGGACGTCGCCCAGGCCAAGCAGTTGCTCGGGGCCACCACGTTCGACCTGAACAAGGAGTACGAGCTCAAGTACATCGTGCCCGGCGACCGCTACCAGCAGTTCGCCCAGATCGTGCAGTCCCAGCTCAACAAGAACCTGGGCATCAAGATCAAGCTCGTCGGCGAAGACTTCGGCAAGTGGCTGGCGCAATCGCTCTACGGCTCCCAGTACGACGGCTTCATTACCTACCCAACCCTGGAGTACGACGACCCGAGCTCGTACATCGGCGCGTATGCCAAGCAGATCGGTGGCCGGCCAAACTGGGCCGCCTTCGCCGACGACGAGCTCGACGCGCTCGTCACCAAGCAGAAGACGATCCTGGACGACAAGGAACGCCGAGCCGCGGTGCAGGACCTCCAGAAGAAGGCGTACACCAAGGCAGCCCCTTACATCCCCACGTTCATCGCCATTTCGAACACGGCGAACTGGGCGTACGTGAAAGGCCGGGTGGTTGGACGCGGGAGCTACGGGCTCTTCAGCGGCAAGACCTACATCGATAAGGGCTGAGCGGCGGGATGCGCCAATACGCGTTGCGGCGGCTTGCCTACATGCCGGTCATCGTGGTGGTCGTCTCGGTCATCACTTTCTTCACGCTCCGTCTGCCGTTCGCGAACGACCCCACGACCCTGTACGTGAACCAGAACACGACGGTGGAGCAGGAGCAGGCCATCCGTCATGACCTTGGCATCGACAAGCCGGTGCTGGAGCAGTTCGCTATCTGGCTGGGCAACCTCGCCCAGGGAGACCTCGGCCACACCTTCCGCAGCAACCAGCCGGTCTGGCCGGAGATCCAGCGCCGCTGGCCCGTCAACCTGGAAATCCTCCTGCTCTCGGTGACGTTCAGCACCGTCTTCGGCGTCACTTTCGGCGTCATCACGGCGGTAAAGCAGAACTCGATCGTCGACTACGTCTTCCGCATCTTCGCCGTCTTCGGGCAGTCGATCCCCGAGTTCTTCCTGCTCATCCTGCTGATCGTGTTGCCGTCGTTGTGGTGGAACTATTCGCCACCCGTCGGTGGCCACGTCTCGATATTCAAGGACCCCTGGACGAACCTGCGCCTCTACGTCCCACCGACGCTCCTGCTGGGCGTGGGCGGCGCCGCGCTGATGATGCGGCTCACGCGTTCGACCCTGCTCGAAGTCTTCCGCCAGGACTACATGCGCACCGCGCGGGCGAAGGGGCTGGCCGGCCGGAGCGTGGTGCTGAGCCACGGCCTGCGCAACGCGCTCATCCCGATCATCACGCTGATTGGCGGCCACATCACGGCGCTGTTCTTCGGCTCCCTGATCCTGGAGCAGATCTTCAGCATCAACGGCCTCGGGCAATTCTTCCTGGTCTCGGCGATAACGTCGGACTTCCCGGTGGTGCAGTTCCTCGTGTTCTACACCGCCATCGTGGTGGTCTCGATGAACCTCCTGATCGACCTCTCGTACGCGCTAATCGACCCGCGGGTGAAGTACAGCTGATGGCCACGCAAACCGCCACGAGCAGCAACCCCATCGATTGGGCCTACGTGCCCTACCGCCCGAGCTGGCCGCGCCGGATGGGCCGCCTGGCCGTGCAGCACCCGGCGGGCGTGTTCGGGCTGGTCATCCTCATCCTCTTCGTGGTGCTGGGCCTGTTCGGCAGCGCGCTGGCCCCCTACCCCGCGGACGAACTGAGCGTAGGCACGCCCCTGGACGGTCCGTCCGCGGCACACCCCTTCGGGTTGAACCAGAACGGCCAGGACGTCTTCAGCCGGGTGATGGCGGGCGCCCATGTCTCGTTCGTCATCTCGTTCTGGGCGGTATTCCTCGGCGCGGGCATGGGATCGTTCCTGGGGATTCTCGGCGGCTACTTCGGCCGCTGGATGGACTACCTTGTGCAACGCTCCGGCGAGGCGTTCGCCGCGTTCCCGAGTCTCGTCCTCTTCCTGATGCTCCGCACGGCCTTCGGCCCGACGTTGAAGACAATCGTGATCTCGATAGCCATCGGGGCACTGTTCGGCGGCAACCGCGTGCTCCGCGGCCAGACCATCATCGAACGCAACAAGACCTACGTTGAGGCGGCCCGCGCCGTCGGCTGCTCCGAGTGGCGCATCTTCATGCGCCACATCATCCCGAACGTCCTCCCGCTGGTCGTCGTAATCATGAGCGGCGCGCTTGGCGGCGCGATCCTCGCGGAATCAGCGCTGGCGTTCCTCGGCCTTGGCCCTGCTCAGGCATCCTGGGGCCGTGATATGAGCGGCGGGAACCTGTCGCTCGCTCAACACGGCTACTGGCACGTCGTGATCTTCCCGGGAATCGCGATCAGCCTGGTGGTGCTTGGAGCCAATCTCCTCGGCGATTCGCTCCGCGACATCTGGGACCCACGCCTCAGGAAGTAGCGCCGGCCGCCTGCGACTGCTCCACCCGGGAGCGGATCAACAGCACCACAGCGCTCACGATCGCCACCAGGACGATCGATGCCGGGAAGTGCCACGCCGCGAACGAACGATCGTTGGTGGCCCAGAGCGCGCCGAGCGTCAGGCCGGTGCCGATGATCACGCCGGCGGTGTAGGTGAACTTCGCGGGCTCGGACCCCCGGTACGTGAGCCCCGAAACCCAGAGCGCGATGGCGGGGAAGCCCATGGCAATCGCGTAAATCAGGACCACGGCAATGGCGAACAGCCAGCCCTGGTCGGTCGCCCCGCCCACAATGTGGAGCGCGAACGCAACGGCGAACGCCGCGAAGGTAAGGACGAGACCTTTCACTGCCTGGAACACGGCAGCAGGATATCACCCGTCCGCGGCGGGCATGGTAAGCGCTCGCAACGCAGCCGTTCCGGCGATCGCGGCGGTCTCCGTGCGCAGGATGTACGGCCCGAGGGTGACGGACAGCGCGCCATGCCGTTTCAGCAGCGCCGCTTCCTCCGGGCTGAAGCCACCCTCCGGCCCGACGGCCAGCGCCAGCCGGCCGGTCTGCGGGAGAAGCGGCGCGATATCGAGGGCTGACCGTCCGCCGCCATCCGCCACCACCAGCGCGCCCCGGTACGAGTCGAGCAAGCGCGGTAGCCTCTCAGGAGGTTCGATCACCGGGAGAAAGAGCCGGCCACTCTGTTCGGCGGCCTCGACGACGATGCGCTGCCAGCGTTCGACGCGGTTGGCGGAGGCTTCGTCGCCGCGCTGCGAGTACTCGCCCACGATCAGCCGGATGATGTCCGCACCGGCTTCGACGCACTTTTCCAGTGCGGTCTCGAAGCGGTTCGCACGGATCACGCTAATCCAGGTTTCGAGGACGACCGGCGGCGGCGAAGCCTGGCGCGCGATGTCCTCGACGGTGGCGGTCATGCCGGGCCGCCCGACGCTGGTCACCCGCGCGCGCCACTCGCGGCCGTCACCGGAAAACAGCAGGAACTCCTCGCCCAGCCCCACGCGCATGACGCCAACGAGCCGTTTCGCGACCTCCGCGTCGAGCGCGAGCGGGCCTGAAGTCAGCGTCCCGGGGAAATACAGCCTGGGAATGTGGGCCACGAGCCAAGGATAGCCGGTGAGCCGAGTGGCCTGCCGCGCAGCCGGTTCAGCCCGAGAGCATCGCCTCTTCGGCGGTCCGGCATTCGGCGATGACCGAGTCAAAGAGATGGCCGACCGAATCGGCGTCCAGCGGCCCATGGTTCTCGGCGATCATGCGCCTGATGATGGCTGCTTCGCGCTCGGGCACTTCGATCGGAAGGCCCAGGCGCCGCTTCTCCAGGCCGATTTCGATCGCGTAGTGCGCACGCTCGTTGAAGAGCCGAAGGAGATCATCGTCCACCCGGTCGATTTCGTTCCGCCAGTGCTGAATCTTGCCGCCGTCCATGGATCGAGGATAGCAAACCGCCGGTAACGGCGTATGCTGTCTAGACAGTCTGGACAGTCTAGACAGGAGGCACGGCCCGGTGATCGCGCGTAAATCGACCTGGCAGCTCCAGGAAGCCAAGAACAAGCTGAGCGAAGTCATCCGCCGGGCACGTGAAGAGGGCCCGCAGACCATCACCGTGAGGGGGGAGGACGCGGTGGTGCTGGCACGCGCGCCTCGCGGTCCCGTGCGACGCGAATTCAGTGAGAATCTCTGGGAGTTTTTTCAGCGATCGCCGGCGGCGGGAATCGATTTTGTAGTGCCGCACTTGTGGGACGTGCCGAACCGCGATCCGTCGTTCCTTTTCGAATTGGACGAACTTGAAGAGGACGATGATTGAAGTACCTCGCCGACACGAATCTTCTTAGCGAACTCCTCAAAACTCGCCCCAATCCCGGCGTCATGCGGTGGTTGTTGTCGGTGGACGAAAATGACATCGCCGTTAGCGTCATTACGCTCGGCGAACTCCAGCGGGACGCGTCTCGCTTGCGCCCAGGCGATCAGCAGACCCGGCTGCAAACCTGGATCGACAGCTACATCATCCCGAGGTTCTCTGGCAGGTTCATCGGCCTTGGGATAGATGAGATGTTGGAGTGGGGCAACCGGTATGGGCTCTTCGAGCGGCAGGGCAGGCCTCGCTCCGTGCTCGACTCGCTCCTCGCCGTCACCGCTCTGACGAACAACCTGGCCGTGGTCTCGCGAAACGTTCGCGATGTCGACGACTGGGGCGTGGAAGTCATCAACCCCTGGGACGACGAAGACGGGGCCTGACGGCCCCGCTTTCGATCGTGTCGGTATCGCCTCGCCCTAATTCTCCGGCGTGAAGCGGATCGGCAGGTGCTTGATCCCGCCGATGAAGTTCGAGCGGAGACGCTGCACCGGGCCGGCGAGTTCGATGTCCGGGAACCGCCGGAACATCTCCTCGTAGAGCACCCGCAGTTCGAGCTTGGCGAAACCCGCGCCAAGGCAGAAGTGCTCGCCGATGCCGAACGCCAGGTGGTCGTTCGGAGTCCGCGTGATGTCGAACAGACCCGAGTTCGGGAACACGTCCTCGTCGCGGTTTACCGACGGGTACCACATGACCACGCGCTCGCCGGCCTTGATCAGCTGGTTGCCGACCTGCGTGTCTTCGAGCGTGTTGCGGGCCATGTGCATGACCGGCGAAACCCAGCGCAGGATCTCCTCGATCGCGCCAGGGAGCAGCGTCATGTCGTTGAGCAGTTTTGCCTTCTGGTCCGGGTGCTCGCAGAGCGTGAGCACGCCGCCGGACATCCCGTTCCGGGTGGTTTCGTTGCCGGCGAGGATGAGCAGGAAGCAGAACCAGAGGATGTCCTCGTCGGTCAGCTTTTCGCCCTCGATTTCGGAGTCGCAGAGGATGCTGATCATGTCGTCGCTGGGCGAAATCCGGCGGTTCTGCAGAGCCTGCGCGTAGTAGCCGAACATCTGCATCGTCCCGAGGTTGCCGGTGAGCTGGGCCGCTTCCTGCGTCCCGCGCTGCTCTTCCGGCACGTCGGTCTGGTACTCGGGATCCCCGGGGCCAAGCACCTTATTGGTCAGTTGGAACATCAGCGCCCAGTCCTCTTCCGGCACGCCCAGCATCCGGCAGATGACCGCGAGCGGGATGTTGCAGGCGATGTCGATGACGAAGTCGCTCTCGCCCTTCTTCGCGATGCTGTCGAGGAGGATGTTGGTGGTCTCGCGGACCTTCGGCTCCCAGAGGGCCACGGCGCGCGGGGTGAACGCCTTGTTCACCAGGCGGCGCATCTTCACGTGACGCGGCGGGTCCATGGTGATGAGCATCTTGCCGTTGCCGGCGGCCGCGGCGGTCGTTTCGTCTTCGTTCACCGGGAAGAACGAAACAATGCCCTTCTCGGACGAGAAGATCTGCGGGTTGCGAGAAACCTGGAGCACGTCGGCGTACTTCACCAGGTTCCACCAGCCCCGGCTGAACTCGTTCTCCGGTTTCCAGCTGATCGGGGCTTCCCGGCGCAGGATCTTGAACGCCTCGTGGGCGCGGCCGGATTCGAACAACAACTCGTCGCCAAGATCGATATCGGCGAGAGTCAACGGGGCAGTCTCTGTGGTCATGGGAAATGGAGCCTCGGCATGGTGAGCTATAGGGACTTACCGCTCGGTCGATAGAGTACGGCACGTCTGAGCCGCGGCGCTAGCCCAAATTGAACGCTCGTTCACTCATAGATGCTGTTATCCCCATCCGCACCGGTGGTCGCGGCGGCAACAGCTGAACGCCGGCGGCGCAGCGCGAACGGCGCGTATGCTCCTCACCTCTCACGTCTCCTCTTTCAGCCACCGGAGGCCCCAATGGACTACCAATACATCCTTTTGAAACCAGTGACCGCCTGGCGTTCATCACCCTGAACCGGCCGGAAAAGCTGAACGCCCTCTCGAACGACCTCCGCGGCGAGCTTTTTCACGCCATGAAAGAGGCCGAGGCGAACCGTGAAATCGGCACGTCATCGTCCTCCGCGCGAATGGCCGCGCCTTCGGCGCCGGATACGACCTCTCACCCTCACGCGCCGCCGCCGAAGGTTCCACCTTCGTCCATCCCTCGCTCGGCCTGCCCGACACCGGCACCACGCACCCGGCCCACTACGACTGGTCGCGCCATGTCGCGAACTGGACTATCTGGGAACTTGCGAAGCCGGTGGTCGCGCAGATCGGGGGAGCTACTGCCTCGCCGGCGGCACCGAGCTCGCGACGTTCTGCGACTTCCGCATCGTCGCGGAGGACGCCAAGATCAGGTACCACGCCGAAGACCCGCGCTGTCCGCAACTGGGCACCATGGACATCATGTGGGCACGCCACGGCACCCGCTGACCAAGGCGCGCGCGAATTCGCCTACGTCGGCGATTCCTTCTCCGGCAAAGACATGGCCGCCATGGGCTGGGCCACCGCCCGCCCGCCAGGCCGGACAGTTCACCGAGACGATTCGCCCGCCGCGCGGGCCAGCATCGATAAACGACATGCTCATGTACTCCAAGCGCGCCGTGAACCGCCGTACGAAGCGATGGGCATCCGCGGGGGCACTCATGTCGGCACCGACGTCGAAGCCATGTCGAGCACCGCCCGGCGCACAGGGTGGAACATCGAGCCGCGAACAGGGCCTGAAGGCCGCCCTCGAATGGCGCGACGGCCCCCTTCCGCGACTTCCGCGGCGCGCGCGCCGACGCCCCCCACGACCGCCCCATCGCCGGCGTCTGACCCCGCTCCAAGCTGGAACCGCGACCGGAAGGAAGCGGATCGCGGCCTGAGCAACTCAGCCACGCAGCGCGCGCCCGGCCGGGAACCCCTACCCGCCCTGGTTCAACAACACCGGGTCGAACCCCTGCATCCCGCGCAGCAGGTTCACCTCGCCCCGGTGCCCGTTCAGGTGAATCACCAGGTGCAGGTTGATCGACTCACCAATCGTCTCGGTCTTTTCGCCCAGCTTCACTTCGCGCCCCAGGCCCGCGTCGTCAATCGAATCCAGGAACGCAACTGACAGCTCCGCCACCTTCGCCTGGTACGCCTTGAAGGCCGCAAGGTCGGCGAAGTGCACATTCGCGGCGTCCTCCGTCGACTGCCCGGTGCCGAACCCCTTCTCCGGCAGGCCCGTCTTCCCGGCCCAACCGCCCGCATCCCACTCGCTCTGCTTTCCCTGGAAGATCTGTTGGAAAAACAGGTCCTCGATGCGCGCCGCATGCCACATGCACCAGGCAATCGAATGCGACTGTCCCTCCGGCACGAAGTGCACCTGCTCCGTGGTCAAACCCTCCGGCGCCCCCCGGAACCCGCGGTGGACGAAGTCCAGCGTCTGCTTCATGAAATCAACGGCTGCCATGAGATTACCCCTCTCTCGCCCGCCCCGCTGCCGACTATACGCGCCACTGGTTCCCCACGAGCCGCGACCGAGCAGCGAGCGGGCCGTTCCCACCGCCAATCCACAATCCGAAGTCACCAATCCCCAATCGGGTGAGGATCTACCACGCCTCCCCGTCGAAACGCTCCCGGTGTATGAACTCCCGCACCGGCCTCCGCTTCAGCCTGGTCAGTTGCTTCACCGGCCAGCCAAGCGGCATCACCGTCGCCACAGCCATGTAGGGCGGCAGGCCGAGCAGCTCCTGCAGCTTCCCTTCCTCGGCGATCGGCATCGTCGTCAGCGTGCCCCCGAGCCCTTCGTTTCTGGCGGCCAGCAGGATGTTCCAGGCCAGCGGGTAGATCGAAGCGCCGCTCGCCATGCCCACCCGCGGCAACAACTGGTCCACCGAAGCCACCACCCGCAGGTCCACGCACACCACGATGACCACCGGCGCCCGGCGCACCGGCTCGCTCAACATCGGCGGCACTGGTGTCGCCGCAATTGTTTCGTCGCTGACCTTCGTCGGCGTCCAGGTGTTCCAGGGGCTCTCCCCGGCCATCTGCTGGGCGGTGTACCGGCGCGCCGCGGTCTTCGTCAGCTCGCCGATGACGTCCTTCGTTGCCTGTTCGCGGACCACCACCACGTGGCCGCCCTGCCGGTTGCCGCCGCTCGGCGCGTAACGCGCGTTCTCGAAGATGCGGCTGAGCACCTCGTCGCTGACCGGTTCGTCCTTGAATTCCCGCGCCGAAAACGCGGTGCGCATGACCTCGTACAGTTCCATGCGGCGCATTCTAGGGTGTTCGAAGCCCACTTCCGCACCAGGTCTCCCCCACGCCACTGGTGACATGCGGCTGTTCCCGGTTGAGCCGGCGGCAGTGTAGGTTCAGGAGCATGGCTGCCGTATGCCCCCGTGCGATCACTTGCGCCGGCGTGCTTCAGCACACCGAGCATCAGCGAGGCCTGGCCCAATGCCAGCCAACCCTGAAGCCCGTAGTAGCCGCGTGGTAGCCCCGGCCGCCGAATCTGCCCAGGCTACTTGCGGCTACTTCTTACCCCCCGGCAAAACGGTTTCGAAACATCCACACCCCTGGCGCGCCGCATACGCCCGGCCCGCTTGACGCCACTGGCAGAATTCCTCGCACCGCTCTCCCAGGAGGTCCGCCATGACTTCGGTCCAACTTCTCGTCGGCACGCGAAAGGGCGTCTTCTCCCTCACCGCCCCGGAAAGCCGCGATACCTGGTCGCTCGAGGGTCCGTTCGTCGCCGGTATCGAAGTCAACCACGCCACGTTCGATCCGCGGACCGGCACGACCTACGCCACCGCCAACGACCCCTGGTTCGGCCCGGTCGTGCGCTATCGCCGCTCCGGTGAAACCGACTGGAAAGACGCGGAGAAGAGCCCGCGCTTCTCCGGCGACCCCGGGCCGGCGCCCGAAGGCGAAGAGCCTCTGCCGTGGTTCGCCCAGTCCGCCACCGTCATCGAACGGGTCTGGGCGCTCCAGCCCGGCGCGAACCCGGGCCAGCTGTTCGCCGGGGTCGCGCCCGCGGCACTCTTCGAATCCTCCGACGGCGGCCTCACCTGGGCCGAGAACCAGGCCCTCAGCAACCACCCTACCCGGCCCACCTGGGAGCCCGGCGCTGGCGGGCTCGCCCTCCATTCGATCGTCATTGACCCGGCAAACAGCCAGCGGATGTGGGTCGCCATCTCCTCTGCCGGCGTCTTCCGCAGCGAGGACGGCGGAAAGAGCTGGAATCCCGCCGCCCAGGGCATCCGCAGCGAATCGGCCATCTTCGACCCAAACATCCCGCTTTATCCCGAATCCGGCCAGTGCGTCCACCATGTCGAACACGCCGCGGGCGCGAACGACCGCCTCTACGCCCAGTCCCATCTCGGCACCTACCGCAGCGACAACGGCGGCGACAGCTGGATCGACATCACGGCGGGGCTGCCGTCGGAATTCGGCCTCGCCCTGACCGTCCACCCACGAGACCCGGACACGGCCTACGTGGCGCCTCTCGTGGGCGGCGAATTTCGCTGCCCACCCGGTGGGAAACTCGCCGTCTGGCGCACGCGCGATGCCGGCGCCAGCTGGCAGCCGCTCTCCGACGGCCTCCCCGAGGAGAACGCCTTCATGGGCGTCTATCGCCAGGCGCTTTGCACCGATTCGCTCGAACCCGCGGGCGTCTACTTCGGCACGAACACCGGGCAGCTCTACGCCAGCGCCGACAGCGGCGAATCCTGGTCGCTCGTCACCCAGAACCTCCCGCCCATCGAGAGCGTCAGTGCCCACGTGTTCGATGAGCCCGCGAACGACGGCCCCTGAGTTTGAGGGCAGGCCCGCACACGCCGCGCCGGTTCCCCGCTCCGAGGACTAGACTGAACACCCATGCGCCTCCTCATCCTCGGTGAAAGCGACAGCATCGGCATGGCCCTGGCCGATCCTTCGCAGGCCTGGGGCCATCGCATCCCGGTCGAAATCGCCGAAATCACCGGCGACTCGCCGGAGACCGTGCACGTCCGCTTCTATCCGTGGGCCGTGAACAGCGCCGAATACCTCGAGAAGGTGCTGGACCAGCGCCCCTTCGACGCCGTGGTGGTGAGCGCGACCAAGGTGGCGTTCACCGTCTACTCAGCCGACAACCGTGTCCGCAAAGTGCTCGGTGACCGCATCGGCGACTGGTTCAAGGGAAGCGTCCGCCAGTTCGACCGCAAGACCCGCTATCGAAAGCCACCCGGCCTGCGACGAAACCTGAACTCGGCGGTACACCGCGCCGCCCGCAAGGTGATCGGCCAGGCCGCCGACACCAACGCCCGGGTCGTCGCGGAGAGCTACGTGCAGGCTTTTGCGCGGCTCGCGAGACTCGAGGACGCTCGCATCGTCGTCGTCGCCGCCCCGCCGCTCCCCTCGTCCGCGGCGAAGCGCCGCCCGAAGCTCGCCGGCGAGGTCGAGTGGTTCCGCAACGCTATCCGCGATGAGTGCCGCCGCCGTCACTTCGTCCACTTCGACGCCGAAAACGTGCTCCCCGCCCCCGGGCCAAGGCGCGACGCGCTCTTCGTGGACGACGTGCACAAGACCCCGGCGCTCCATCAACTGGTGGGGCGGCGGGTGGCGGAAATCGTGGCCGGTCTGGATTAGCTCGCCCGCAGCAGCCGCCGCTGGACCGCGACGGCAGGCCCGGAAAGCTGGTGGATCGTCGCAACCGGCGCCCGCCAGGGCTGAACCCGTACATCCGGCCCGGGCCGTGAAAGCGTCATGCGCAGAACGGTGACTCCCTCGAATTCGCCGCTCGCGATTCGTCCCCGGATCAGTGCGAGTGCTTCGCCGCCCGTGTGGATCGGCGCCTCCGGCCGCAGCGAAAACGCCCGCCGGTAAGGCCCGCACTCCAACTCGACCAGCACCTCGCGGTAACTCTGGCCGTACTCCTGCGCCGCCGTGTCCAGCGAGGCCGCGAGCCGCCCAAGCCGTTCGCCCGCTACCGCCGCCGACGCCGGCGCTTCCCACCGGAACCACGCACTGACCGGTTCGAAGCGTGTCAGTGCTTGCGGCGCCGCATCGCGCTCCGCGCAAACCACGGGGAAGCGGCGCGCCGTCCGCGCAGCGCACGAAGCCTCCTCGATGCTCGATGCCACCCCGCAGCGCACGTCGAGCCCCGTCCGCGACCGCACGAGCCCCAGCAGTGCTGTGGCCGCGGTGACTTCATCGACGAACTGGCGCTCAAGGCCACAAAGCTCCAGGGCAATTCCGTTTCGCGACACAATCGCGACATTTGGTGTCGCGCGGGCGCGGATCATGTCCACCACAGAGTCCAACAGGGCGAGCGAGCGTTCGGTCCGTTCGACGGCGAGGTCGATCCCCGGGCAACGCTGGCGAGCCTGGAGGCTGGTCATCCCGGCTTCGACGCCGTCCGCTGTTGCCTCGACGGAAACGCAGCTCAGCAGTGCGCCGTCGCCTTCGCCGCGGACGAGCGCGAAGGCCCGACCCGCCAGCGCGGTCTCGGCCTTGCGAGCCAACTGGACGGACAGGCGGGGGAAGCTGAGGACAAGGTAGCGCATCGCGATATTCCTGTTCTGGATGGTGACAAATTAGAACAGATGTTCTGATTTGTCAACGGTTTGTTCTCGCTCAACCGGGCGGGCCTGCCACTCAACACCAATCGCGGGCATGGCAAAGGGGGCGCCCTTGAGTGGGCGCCCCCTTTGCATTGACGCGGCGAACGGAGGAGGGTTAGTTCGTCGGCGCCTGGCTGCCGGACGGCGCGGTGCCGCTCGGAGGAGTCATCGAGCCACGCGGGCCGTGCTCGCCCTGGGCATGCACTTCGTCGATTTCGCTGTCGAGGTTGGTGCTGAACTGGCTCAGGCGCTCGTCAGCCTGCGCCTGGGTCATCTTGCCGTCGGTCACGGCCTGCGCGAGCGACGCCTTTACACTGTCGGTGAGGAACGTCTTGAGCTGGTCGCGGCTCTTGCCATGCTCGCTCGCGATAGTCGCCAGCGACTTGGTCTGCAGGTCGGTGCGGAGGGTGGCCGCGTCGATGCCGAGGAAGGTTGCCAGCGAAGCCTGGTCCACGCCCATGCCCGGGCCGCCGAAGCCGCGCCCGCCATGGTCGCCGCCGGGGCCGCGTCCGCCGCCGACACCGAAGAAGGTCTCGCCGTTCGCGATCCGTTCCTTCATCGCGTCAGCCCGCTCCTGCGTCATTGACCCATCGGCGACCTTCTCGTCGATGACTTCGATGTTCGTCTTGTCGATGGCGTCCTTGAGCTTCTGGACATCCACGCCCAGGTTGGCGGCCAGCTTGGCGATGTAGGCGTCGCGCTCTTCCGAGGGCGTCGCGGCAACATTCGTGGCGATCGTCTGGAGTTCGCTGTCGCTCAAGCCCAGGGCCGAGGACGAACCGCTGTTACTGCTGAGAGCGAAGAGCGTGCCCCCGGCGATGGATGCGACGGCCGCTACGCCGGCGCCGAGCGAGATCAGTTTGCTGTTCTTCATGTTGACGTGCTGTCTCCCGTCCGGCCGTTGTTGGAGGTTGAGGGGGTTCTGGACCGGACTGATGTCATCGTCGTCCCTGTCCATGAGCCGGAAATTTGGAGAACCTGAGAGAACCCTGAGTTTCACCACCCCTTAACAGCACCGCATCACACACCCCATCCGAACCGCGCACGGCAGTAAGCGGGTGGCCCAACCCACCACCACCGCCAAACGCCAGCCATCACACGCCCCATCCGAGCCGCACCCGCATAGGGACACCCCACCCGCCCATAGCTGGGCGGGTACAGATGGATGGAGAGCGGACGAGCCGGACGCGCTGCGCTCATCACCCACCACTACCGCCACGCGTACATCACACGCGCCCTTCGAGCGCTGCCGTCTGTACCCGCCCAGCCATGGGCGGGTACGCAGTGGACCTGCCTGCGCGCACGAGAGCTGCGCTGCCGCCGCCGGCGCGGAGCGGTCCGTTGGCGCGGCTCGTCATGGCTCTCGACTACCGCGTCCGCATAGGGACATCCCACCCGCCCATGGCTGGGCGGGTACAGATGGATGGAGAGCGGACGAGCCAGACGCGCTGCGCTCATCACCCACCGCTACCGCCACGCGTACATCACACGCGCCCTTCGAGCGCTGCCGTCTGTACCCGCCCAGCCATGGGCGGGTACGCAGTGGACCTGCCTGCGCGGACGATAGCTGCTCATGCCGCTCGCCGGCGCGGAGCGGTCCGTTGGCGCGGTTCGTCATGGCTCTCGACTACCGCGTCCGCATAGGGTCATCCCACCCCGCCCAGCTGGGCGGGTACAGATAGGTCGCACGCGTGCCGATCGCCGCCGTGGAGCGGACCACCGCCACGCGTCAGCCATCACACGCCCCCATCCGAGCCGCGCACGGCAGTAAGCGGGTGGCCCAACCCACCGCCCCGCCACGCGTCAGCCATCACACGCGCCCTTCGAGCGCTGCCGTCTGTACCCGCCCAGCCATGGGCGGGTACGCAGTGGACCTGCCTGCGCGCACGGAGAGCTGCGATGCGCCGCGGCGCGGAGCGGTCTGCTGGTGCGGTTCATCATGGCTCTCGACTACCGCGTCCGCATAGGGACATCCCACCCGCCCATGGCTGGGCGGGTACAGATGGATGGAGAGCGGACGAGCCAGACGCGCTGCGGCCGCGTAGAGCGGCGCAAACCGCCCGACTTTCCACTCACGCGCTCATCACCCACCACCACCGCCACGCGTCAGCCATCACACGCGCCCTTCGAGCGCGGCCTTCGTACCCGCCCAGCCATGGGCGGGTACGCAGTGAACCTGCCTGCGCGCACAAGAGCTGCGCTACCCAGTATCGGCGGACACCGCCGTTGGTGCGCGTCAGCCATCACGCGAACCCATCGGAACCGCGCACGGCAGTAAGCGGGTGGCTCAACCCACCACCACCGCCAAACGCCAGCGACTCGCTCGTCTCCATAGCCGCGCCCGCAAGGAAGCGGCCGCGCTCGTCACCAACCACCACCGCCACGCGTCAGCCATCACCCGCACCCATCCGAGCCGCACCCGCATAGGGACATCCCACCCGCCCATAGCTCGGCGGGTACAGATAGGTCGCTGCGCACCCCACACCCACCCGCGGACCTACACCCCTACGCCCCCGGCTTCACGATCATCAACCACAAAAACACCAGGAACGAAATATCCAACACCACCCCGGCCGCCGTCGTCATCGGGTTGTTCACGTGCGCCCGCAGCTCCTCGCTCACCGGCCGGTCGCCCAGCGCCTCCGCCATCTCGTGCGCCTTCTTGTTCTGCCGAAGCAAGTACCCGTGGTCGATCGCCAGCACTACGATGACCAGCGTGAACGCCGCCGAAATCCACGCGTCGCCCATCGAATAGTCCCGTTCGCTGACCAGGGCGAACCCGAAAACCAGCACCAGCACCGTCCCCAACGACGTCCCGATGAGTTCCGAATAGCGGATCATCGAGGTCAGCGTCACAACCGTCCGCGCGTGTGTCGCTCGCGCCAGGGCAATCCCCGCGCCGGTGCTCAGCCCCGCCGCTCCGAGCAAGAAGAAGACACCAAGCAGGTGCCCGTACAGGTAAACCTCAGCTGTCGACATGAACTGCCCTCCGCGCGGGACACTACCACCCGTGCGGCATTCGCGCTGCTATCCGGCGCGAAGCACGGCCTCTACCCCACCCATGCCTCGTTGCCCAGCGCGGCCGGCAGCGGGCCGTCCAGCACGAACCGGCGCAGTTCTCGCCGTTCCGCCGGGAGGAAGCAGTGCGCGCAAACGCGTGGGCGCGGCAACTCGACCGGGACCAGGAGCCGGTGCGCGCCATGGACTTCGCACTGCAGCTCGTACTCGATGACTTCGATGCGCATCCTCATTCCTCCCATCCCATCGCACCGATGGATCCATAGGATAGTTCTATCTGCCGCGATTACCAGCCCGCTCGGGCTACAGTTTTGTGAACAATCGGACGGGACTGGCCAAGCCCACCAAACACCCAGGTCCACCACGATCTGGAAGCGTCCACGGCCCACCAGGCGGCAGACCAGCGCGGGAGCGGGCAGAATGGCCGGATGGAGAGCAACGATGGGGGCGTCTTCAGCGGTCATCGGGCGGGACTGACCGCCGGGCTGCTGATGGCCGTGACCATCGTCGCCTTCGAAGCGCTCGCCGTCAGCACCGTCATGCCGAAGGCCGAAGAAGACCTCGGCCACCTCGAACTGTACGGCTGGGTGTTCAGTGGCTTCATGCTCGCAACCGTCGTCGGCATCGCTTACGCGGGCGAACAGGCCGACCGCGTCGGCCCCGCCCGCCCCCTCGGCATGGGCATGGTGCTGTTCGCCATCGGCCTGATGATTGCCGGTCTCGCCCCGTCGATGTACGTGCTCGTCTTCGGACGGATCATCCAGGGTCTCGGTGGCGGCGCGCTTCCCGCCGTCGTCTACGTCGTCATCGGGCGCGGCTACCCGGAATCCTTGCGCCCGCGGATGCTCGCCCTGCTCGCCTCGGCATGGGTCGTCCCCGGTTTCGTCGGCCCGGCAGTCGGTGGCGCCATCGCCGAATGGATCAGCTGGCGCGCGACGTTCCTCATGATCGTCCCGCTGCTCGGCCTCACTGCCGCGCTCACCCTGCCGCAGCTTCGCCGCCTCGGTCCGCCGAAGGACCCGGACCCCCAGCCCACGCGGCTCCCGCAGGCTATCCGCCTGGCCCTCTGCGGCGGAGTCGCGCTTGGCGGCGTCGCCACCGGGAGCGTCCTCTTCGGCGCGCCGCTCGTCGTTGCCGGCGTTGTGCTGGGCTTCCCGGCGCTGAAGCGACTCCTCCCGGAGGGCGCCCTCAGCGCCCGCCGAGGCGTCCCCGCCGCGATCGCCGGCAACGGCTTCCTCAACATGGCCTTCTTCAGCGCGGACGCGTTCATCCCTTACCTGGTGACCACCTACCGCGGCTACTCAACCTTCGTCGGCGGACTCGCCGTCACCAGCGCCACGCTCAGCTGGACGGCCGGCTCATGGCTCCAGGAACGCTTCGCCACCACGACCTCTCGCGCGGCCCGCGCCTCGTTCGGCGGGGTTTTCGTTGCCGCCGGCATCGCCGCAACGTCCATCGGCCTGAGCGAAGCCGTCCCGGGCCCGGCCGTCGCCCTCACCTGGGCCATCGCCGGGTTCGGCATCGGCATCGCCTACCCCACCTTCTCGCTCGAAATGATGGCCGGAACGGCACCGGGCCGCGAAGGCGAAACCGCCTCCGGCATGAAGCTCGCCGAAACCCTCTCCGCCGCGGTTGGCGTGGGCGTGGCCGGCGGCATCGTCGCGGCCGGCGAAGCCGGCGGCTGGCACGGCCCGGCCCTCGGCGGCGTCTTCATCCTCGCGGGCGCCGCCGCCCTCATGACGCTCCTGATCAGCCGCCGCATCTCAACCGAAGTCCAACAGCCAACGCCCAGCGGCAACCCGCTCCCCGTCCCCAGCAAGTAGTCGCGGGCCTCCGTGCCCTCCCGGCGCCATGCGCCCTCAAACCTCAAACCTCAAACCTCAGACCTACGTCAGCGTCCCTTCCTTCGCGTACGTGAAATGCATCCGCCCATGGTCGGCGTTCGCGGCCATGATCCCACCGACCGTCGCGTCGGCCCACGGCGCGCCCGGGATCTTCGAGTCCAACTGCTCCTGCGTCAGCTCCGAAAGCAGCTTCAGCGTTTCCGCCCGCGTTTCCGCGCCCACGCGCACCAGCTCATCAAGCGGCTTGCCCCGGTGTTCGTCAGCCCAGGTCTCCGTCCACTTGTGAATGCCCGCCATCACCTCTTCGCGCGGCTGCGACGAACCGTCCCTGTTCCGTCCGATGTTCATCCCCTGCCCGCCCGCGAGATGCCGCCGGAACATCTCGTTCCAGTTCCGCTCAATCAGCGTCGTATGGATGAAATGGTCCGCGTACGACCACGTCTTCGAAGCGTCGTGCTCGCTTCGCGTCCGCGGCGCCGACAACTCCTCCGCGCTCATCGACGCGAGCTTGTCCAGCAGCCACGCGCGGTCTGTATTCAACTTCGACTCGATCTCGATGCGGTTCATGGTTCACCATCCGGTTGAAGAATGCTTGCCGAGTGGTCGCCGCGCAACGCGGGAGACGCGTGTCCCCTGCGCAGACCGCCCGACCCACCTGTCACGACGCCGCGGCACGTTCAGAGGCGAGGGTGGAAGACCTCGCTCTGCCATGCGGCAGCGAGCGACGCGGTTCACGGTCCGGCCCATCTGCACGGGCCCAGCGGTCCGCGCCGCGCCGGCGATCGGCATCGCAGCTTTCGCGCGCGCAGGCGAATCCTCTCTGTGTCCCCGCCCATGTCTGGGCGCGCGGGTAGTCCCCTGCGCAGACCGTCCGACCCACCTGTCACGACGCCGCGGCACGTTCAGAGGCGAGGGCGGAAGACCTCGCTCCGCCACGCGGCAGCGAGCGACGCGGTTCACGGCCCGACCCATCTGCACGGGCCCAGCGGTCCGCGCCGCGCCGGCGATCGGCACCGCAGCTTTCGCGCGCGCAGGCGAATCCTCTGTGTACCCGCCCATGGCTGGGCGGGTACAGACGCCAGCGCTCCATGCTCGATGCCACGCGCAGCGCACATCAAGCCAGCTCCGCGACCGCACGAGCCCGAGCGGTGAGGGTTAGTAGAACTTGAGGACCGTGCGGGCCACTTCGCCCGCCTTCATCGCGCGGAACGCCTCGTTCACGTCCTCGAGCGTGCCGGTGCGGCTGATCATCTCGTCCAGCTTCAGGCGGCCCTGGAGGTAGAAGTCGATGTAGCGCGGCATGTCCTTGCGGAACCGGTTCGAGCCCATGCTCGAACCCTGGATGCGCTTCTCGCCGAGGAACGACGGCCCGTCCAGCTCGATCTTCTGGCCCACCGGGATCATCCCGATGATGGTTGCCGTGCCGCCGCGGTCGAGGCACTCGTACGACTGCTCGGCCGCGCGCTTGTTGCCGATGGCTTCGAAGGCGTATTCCACGCCACCACCACCGGTGAGGTCACGAATGGCCTGCACGGGGTCGTGCGAGGAGGCATCGACCACGTGGGTCGCGCCGAGCTCGCGCGCCTTCGCGAGCTTCGATTCAACGGTGTCGACGGCGATGATCATGCGCGCTCCGCCGATGCGTGCGCCCTGGATTGCGCTCAGGCCGACGCCGCCGCAGCCGAACACTGCGACCGACGAGCCGGGCTCGATCCGGGCCGTGTTCAGGACGGCGCCCACGCCGGTGGTCACGCCGCACCCGATGAGCGCGAGGCTGGCGAAATCGACGTCCTCGCGCACCTTCACCACCGCGTGTTCGTGCAGCAGCATCTGTTCGGCGTACGAACCCAGGTTCGCGAACTGGCCCACCGGACTGCCGTTCCAGCTCAGGCGCGGCGTTTCGTTCGGGGCGCGGCGCAGCTCCGGCGCGCGGCAGAGGTTCGGCCGGCCGCTGATGCACATCTCGCACTGTCCGCAGAACACCGACAGACAGCAAATGACGTGGTCGCCCGGCTTTACGTAGCTCACCTGGTCGCCAACGGCTTCGACGATGCCCGCCGGCTCGTGCCCGAGCACCGCGGGCGCGGGCAGCGGATAAAGCCCGTCCACGAAGTGGAGGTCGCTGTGGCAAACGCCGGTGGCCATGGTGCGCACCAGCACCTCGTGGCCCTTCGGCTTGTCGATATCAATCTGTTCGATCGTCAGGGGCTGATGAGGCCCGTGGAAAATGGCAGCCTTCACGGAAACTGTCCCTCCTGAATGGGGTGAAGCGGCGCGCGGAGTCTACACCAAACGACCGCCAGCCCGGGCAAGCCCTCCGCGGTAGCCCCCGGCCGATGTTGCCTGCCCCGCGGTTGGCGCAGACTGTCGCCGGTGAGCAGGATTCGGAGTGCGTGGCGCCGGGCTGGACGGATCATTCGGCCGGGCGTGCATGCCGTCGCCCTCTTCGCCTCGTTCGGCATCCTCGGGCTCGCCGTCGCCTGCCTCATCCGGCGAAAGCGATGGAGTGGTTGGGCCGTCCACGCCTGCGATGGAGTCGTCTGGGTGTTGTTCGCCGCGTTGCTGGCGGGCAGCGCCGCGAGGGTGTTCGAGGACGCCCGCGGCGTCACAGCCTGCGAGCCGCCTCCGGAGATCCAGAACTACGCCTGGGAACAGGGGCGCCAGGTCGCCGTCGACGTCACCCCGTTCGAGACCGTAATGACGTGGCCGGTCTCCGGGCTCCTGATCGCCTACGCGGACGTCTCAGGGGCGAACCTCTGCTATTTCCCGGTCCAGGAGTTCTACCTGGCGCGGTTCGCGCATTGGCCGCTGCCGCGCCGCGCGATCTTCGTCGGCAACGTGTTGATGGCCCGGGAGCTGGATGTCTACGACATCGATGGGGGATTGAAGCTCTCCAGCCACGAAGTGCGCCATCGCGAGCAGTGGGCATGGAGCACGCTCATCGGCGGGCCGTTCGCGTTCCCCACCGCCTACACCATCGACGATTTCTTCTTCCCCGGCTCCATGAACCACTTCGAACGCGCGGCCGGGCTGAAAGGCGGCGGCTACGAAGAGGAGTCGTCGCCCAGGCTGCGAGTCACCGAAGTCGCGCTGTTCGGCCTCATGGCGGTCGCAGCGGGCGTTGCCGCCATCAACCTGCGGAGCCGTCAGCAGCGGAACTGAGGGCGCCAGGCCGAAAGCAGTTCAACCCCCGGAGGGCTCCATCCGGCTGAGATAGACCAACTGATTCACCAGGCCTGCGCCACCCTGTTCAGCATTCAGGGCGGCAAGGGCACGGAAGATCGCACCAACGGGCATGCGATCGCGAGCGATCACGATGCCTGAATGGGACTTACCGGAGCTCATCCATTGCCAGTGAAGCACACTGAAGTCGCCCCGATCGGCGCTGACCAGCGTGAGACCTCGCTCGGCGGCGAACGCCAGGTGCTCGGCGTCTGGCTTGCTTCGATTACCGGACGAATCGGCGGTGACAACGTTGATCCCCGCGGTCACGAGGGCCGCAACGACGGCCCGCGAACCCATGTTGTCGTCGAAGTAGAAGGTCAGGCTCAAGCGGAGCGGTGCGCTCGCGCTGCTTCATCGAACAGCCTGTCGCGCTCATCGAGATCGGCTTCGATCGCTTCCCGGTTCGCGTAGTAGAACGCGAGGCCCGCATGCACCTGCTCAGCCGAGAGCGACATCTCGTAGGCGATTTCTTCGGCGTTGAGGCCGTCCACCGTGGTGAGGACGGCAATCCGGTCGACAGAAACGCCCGTACCGGCGATGAACGGCCTGCCATCGCAGTAGCCTGGGCGCTGGTCAATCAGGGTGCTGATGTCTACGAACGTCGCGGAGGTAGTCATGAACCCCATCGTACCACTTCGCGGCGCCCTCCCCGCCCCCAAAACTTGACACATAACGTCCGACACCAGAGAAAGGGAGATACGATCCACGCCCTCGTTCGGCGTCTGAGTCGGAACTTTTCCGGAGTACCACTTGAGCAAGTCCACCAAACCCGCCGGCAACCTCTGGCTTGCTGAAGAACTCTGGAAACTCGATGCCATCGGCTTCGGTGATTTCACCCTCGGCCGCACCGCCGTCCACTCCCCGATCTACGTGAACCTGCGCCGTCTGATCAGCAACCCGAAGGCCCTCGCCCGCTGCGCCAGGATCATCAAGGAAGAGCTCGAAGCCTTGATGTCGATGCGTAACCCGCACGTCCAGCCCTTCACGCTCGTGGCCGGCGTCCCGTTCGGCGGTCTGCACGTAGCGACGGCGTTCTCGCTCAGCGTCAACACCCCCATGATCTACATACACCCGCCCGCGACGGACAAAGCCAACGTGATCGAGGGCATCTACGTCCGCGGCCAGAGCTGCCTGATCATCGACGACCTCATCACCGGCGGCGGCAGCATCCTTCAGACCGCTGCCACGCTCAGCGATGCCGGCCTCGTCGTCCGTGACGCGGTCGCCATCATCGACCGCCAGGAAGGCGGCAAGCAGGCGCTCAAGAACGCGGGGATCAACCTGATCAGCATCCTCACGCTCGAGCAGATCGCGAACTACCTCATGGCCGCGGGGCACATCGCTGAAGACCAGTACCGGCGGACCATGGACTACCTCTCCGCCCGCGGCGGCTGACGCGTAACACGCCCGAAACCTCGACGCGGTACTACTCCTGCGTGACCTCCGATGCCGCCTCGGCCGCCGCGTCTCCACCGCGGTTCACCGTGCGCGCCGCCACGGAGGCCGACCTGCCCGCGATCAACGCGATCTACAACTTCTACGTCGCGACCTCCCCGGCCACTTTCGACCTCGAACCGATGACCGAAGCCTGGCGCCGCGACTGGTTCGCAGCCCGCCGCGCTGCCGGCTACCCGGTACTCGTCGCCGATGCTGGCGGCGAAGTGGCCGGGTGGTGCTGCCTTTCGGCATGGAGCCCAAAGCGCGCCTACCAAACGACCGCCGACGAATCGATCTACATCGCCGACGGCTGGCGAGGGCTGGGCGCCGGCAAAGCGCTGCTCTCGGCCATCCTCCACGAGGCCCGCGCTATGGAACTCCACGTCGTGATGGCCGGGATTGTGGGCTGCCAGGAGCCGAGCCTCGCGCTACACCGATCCCTCGGGTTCGTCGAAGCCGGCCGTTACGCCCACATGGGCTACAAGCTTGGCGCCTGGCACGACGTCCACTGGTACCAGCGCCACCTCTGGCACGACGCGCCTACTGCCCCTTGAACACCGGTTGGCGCTTCTCGGCGAAGGCCCGCGGCCCTTCCTTTGCATCGTCCGTCTGGCCTACCGCCCAGCGCAGCGCGCCCGCGAGCCGCATCGCTTCGCCCGTTGGCATGTCGCCCTGGCGCCGGACCAGTTCGTGCATCGCCCGCACCGCCAGAGGCGCGTAGCCGGCGATCTTCTCCGCCATCCCGCGAGCAGTCGAAAGCAAGTCGTCGGCGGGCACCACGCGGCTTACGATGCCGAACGAGAGCGCCGTCTTCGCGTCGATCCGCTCGCCGGTGAACAGCATGTCGTTCGCCATCACGCGCGAAATCGAACGCGGCAGCCGCACCGGCGCGCCGGCCAGCGGGAAGAACCCCAGCGTGATCTCCGGCAGCCCGAACTGCGCCGCTTCTGACGCGATCAGGAGGTCGCAGCTCAGCGCGATTTCGAACCCACCACCGAGGCAGTAGCCGTTCACCGCGCCGATGATCGGCTTCTTCGCGTCGAATTCGTGGAACCCGACCGCATCGTCCGTCCGGAACAGCCCGGCCACCCCGCTCGATGCCGCCGGCCCACCGTCACGGCTGCGCAGGTCCGCACCCGCGCAAAACGCCCGGCCGTTCCCGGTGATCACCGCGCAGCGAATGTCATCGCGGCTCCTCACCTGCTTGAGCGCGTCCATCAACCCCGCTGAAAGCTCGCCGTTGATCGAATTCATCTGTTCTGGCCGGTTCAGGGTGATTGATGCCACCCCATTGGCGACTTCGAACAGGACCGCGGACTCGGGAGACGACATGCAAACCACCTCGGGACGGATTGGCCGCGACTCTATCGTCGTGAGTTGCACAATGCAACCGAGTCACGACAGCCCGGCGACTGACGCCAGGACTTTGCCGGCTTGAACGGCCGTACCCCGTTTGCGGGGGACGAATGAGGCGAATTTGTAAAGCGCTTCTCATAATTTACCTTCGCTTGGGGACGCAAAAGGCACGTTGAGCGCGCCCAATTCCTTACTTCCACGAAAGAGGCCCCCTTTGGAAGAGAATCACACCCCCGCCGGCCAGGATGTCGCCGAAGCCCGCGCGACCCTCGAAGCGGCGATGTTCGAAATCAAGCGCGTCATCGTCGGGCAGGAGGCGATGCTGGAGCGCGTGCTGGTCGCGCTGCTTTCCAGTGGCCACCTCCTTATCGAAGGCGTCCCCGGCCTGGCCAAAACCCTGACCGTGAAGACGATCGCCGAGGTACTCGGCGGCACCTTCCAGCGCGTCCAGTTCACCCCGGACCTCGTGCCCGCGGACCTCGTCGGCACGCGCATCTACCGCCCTGACCACGGCACGTTCGACACCGAGCGCGGCCCGGTCTTCTGCAACCTCCTCCTCGCCGACGAAATCAACCGCGCGCCGGCGAAGGTGCAAAGCGCGCTGCTGGAAGTCATGCAGGAGCGCCAGGTCACCATCGGCCTCGAAACCTTCAAGGTGCCGCGGCCGTTCCTCGTCATGGCCACCCAGAACCCCATCGAGTCGGAAGGCACGTACCCGCTGCCCGAAGCCCAGGTCGACCGCTTCATGATGAAGGTGCTGGTCGACTACCCGGGTCTCGGCGAGGAACTCCTCGTCGTGCAGCGCTCTCTCCAGCCCCAGGCCGAAGTCCAGCGCATCCTGACGATCGACCAGCTGGAGCAGTACCAACGGATTGCCGCGGACCTCTTCGTGGACCGCGCGGTCGCCCAGTACGCAATCACCCTGGTGGACGCGACGCGGAAGCCGGGCAAGTACGGGCTCTCCGAGCACGAGGCGCACATCGCCTTCGGTTCGAGCCCGCGCGGCAGCATCAACCTGGTCCATGCCGGGCGCGCCCTCGCGCTGCTTCGCGGGCGCCGCTACGTCCTGCCGGGCGACATCCATGACCTCGCCAAGGACGTGCTCCGGCACCGGCTCGTGCTCACCTACCAGGCCCTGGCCGACAACGTGACGCCGGACGACATCCTGGACGGCGTCCTCAAGGCCGTGGCTCAGCCGCGGATCGAGCTCGCCCAGGAGTTGAGCGCGTGAGTGCCGCCAACCTCCACATTGTGAGGACGCCCGACAAGCCGGGCCCCGGCCCGATGCCCGACGCCGTGCTCCGCGCGCTCGACATCACCATCGGGCGCCGGATGAACGGCCTGCTCTCCGGCGACTACCGTTCTAGCGCGCTCGGGCTGGGCACCGAACTCGCCCAGGTGCGCGAATACCAGCCCGGCGACGACGTCCGCCAGATCGACTGGAACGTCACCGCCCGGACCACCGTCCCCCACGTCCGCGTCCAGGTGGCGGACCGCGTCCTCACCACCTGGCTCATGCTCGATACTTCGCCGTCGATGGGCTTCGGCACCGCCGACCGCCGCAAGTACGACGTCGCCGAAGGCGTGGCCGTGGCTGTGGGCCAGGTGGCCACGCGGCACGGCAACGCCCTCGGCATCCTCGGCTTCGGCGGCGAACACTCCCGGATGATCCCGCCTGGCCAGGGACGCAAAGGCATGCTCGGCCTGCTAACCGTCCTCCGCGACGAGCCCACCCGCGAGGGCGCCGGCCCTACCTCCCTCGGCGAGGCCATCCATTCGCTCAACCGCCTGGCGCGCCGCTCTCGCCTCGTCGTCATCGTCTCCGACTTCCGCGGACCGCGAGACTGGCCGGACGCGCTCGTCGAGCTTTGCGGCCGCCACGCGGTCGTCGCCGCCGAGATCCGCGACCCCCGCGAACAGGAGCTCCCGGATGTCGGAGAGCTCTGGCTCGTCGACCCCGAAACCGGGCGCCAGTTGCGCGTCGACACGCACTCGAAGAGACTTCGCGACCGCTTCGCCGCGGCGGCGGACACCGAGCGCGCTGAAGTGGCGAAGCTGCTCGCGCGCGCCGGCGCCCAGCACGTTGTCCTCTCCACCAAAGGCGACTGGCTTCGCACCTTCGCCGCCTTCCTCAATTCGAAAGGAGGCCGGCGATGAGCTTTGCGTGGCCCCTCGCCTTGCTCAGTCTCTGGCTCGTTCCCCTGGCCGTCGGCGCGTACCTCTGGGCCCAGCGCCGCCGCCCGAAGTACGCCGCCCGCTTCACCAACCTGGACCTGCTCGCCAACGTCGTCGATAAGACGCCGAACTGGCGGCGCCATGTGCCCGCGGTGCTCGGCCTGCTCGCGCTCACCTCGCTGCTCATCGCGCTCGCCCGCCCCGAGTTCGTCCACAAGACGCCGAAACAAGAAGCAACCGTCGTCCTCGTCACCGACGTTTCCGGTTCGATGACCGCGACCGACATCCAGCCGACGCGCATGGACGCGGCCAAGACGGCCGCCCACACCCTCGTCGACAAGCTCCCGAAGGGCTTCCGCCTCTCGCTCGTCAGCTTCTCGGCTGGCGTCCGCACCGTCGTCGCCCCCACCACGGACCGCGACCTCATGAACGCGGCCATCGACTCGCTCACCCCCGTCGGCGGCACCGCCATGGGCGACGGCATCGTCGAAGGTATCGCCGCTTCGAAGCTCTCAACCGTCGACGCGAAGGGCCAGGCCGTCCCGACGCCCACTCCCACCGCGACCGCCACCACCACCGGCGAGAAGCCGGAGAACCCTCCGGTCATCATGGTCCTCCTCTCCGACGGTGCGAATACGCTCGGTCAGACCGACCCGCTCGACGCCGCCGACCAGGCGAAGAACGAGGGCATCCCCATCTTCACCATCGCCCTCGGCACCCAGGATGGGGTGGCTATCGTCACCGATAACCAGGGCCGCCAGCGCCGCGTCAACGTCCCCCCGGACGAAGAAACCCTCAAGCAGATCGCCGAAATGACCGAGGGCAAGTTCTTCTCCGCCCCGTCCTCCGACGACCTCCAGTCCATCTACAACGACCTCGGTTCCAAGATCGGATACGACGAAACCACCTCCGAGGCGACCGTTGGGTTCGCCGCCTTCGGCGCCCTCGCGGTGCTCGCCGCCGGCGCCATCAGCCTGCTCTGGTTCAACCGCTTCCCGTAACCGTCCCGGCTGCCCAGCCAGGCCAAACCCGAAAGGGCCACCGTTTCCGGTGGCCCTTTCGTTCGCCGCGAGGGTGAACTACTCGGCGGCCTGCTTGCCCCGCCGCTTCGCCACGGCCGCGAGCCCCAGCCCCAGTGCCGCGCACACCCCGCCGGCGCCGATGAACAGCAGCCCGAGCCCGAGGCCAACGCTGCCGGCTTCGTCCTGGGCTGCAGGGTGGATGTCGCTGCCGGCGCTGTTGCCGGTGTTGCTCTGCTGCGAATTCTGGCCCTGCGGGATGACGTCCACGTGGCTACCGCCGTTCGGGTTCGAATCACCGGTGTTCGGCGCGGCCGGCGTGGCGGAAGGCTCCGGGTTCGAGGTCACGTCGCCCGGCTGCGAAGGCGGTTGCGTCGGGTCGGGCTCCGCGTCCAGGTCGTCCGGGTTCACCGGCGGCTGCGTCGGCTCAGGGTTCGAAACCACGTCGTCCGGGCCCTTGGGCGGCTGCGTCGGGTCCGGGTTCGCCACCAGGATGTCCGGCCCCTTCGGCGTCGCGACCGCGGTTGGCAACGCCAGCTTCAGTTGCTCGACGAAGCTGACGTTGTCGAAGTACACGACGTGCGCCCCCGGGATCGACCCGCCGCCCTGCGGTTCCTTGATAGCCGACGCGCGCACCCGCACCGACTTCGCGCCGTCCGGGGCCACCTCCTTGAACTTGAAGTGCTCCCAGTCGCCGCGCTGCGCGGGCAGCTTGCCGCCTTCGCGATACTCGCCGCCGGAGGTCATGTTGCCACCGGAGCAATCGTTCGAAGCGTAGTAGTGCAGTTGCAGGCTCGCCCCGGAGTTCTCCGGCGCGCTCTCTGGCACCCAGTAGTCGGCTTCGGTGACGTACTCCGTGCCGGCCTTCACCTTCACGCAGTACCAGCCGCTGTAGTACGAGCCGCCGGCGCCCGCATAGCTGTTCGTGATTTGCATCGAATGCTTGTACAGCGTCGGGTTGCCGCCGAAGTTGTCCCAGCCGGCGACGTCGTTATCGAAGGTGCCGTTAGCGATGAGGTTGTTCGGCGCGGCCGAGGCGAACATCACGCCGGCGGCGGGAAGCGCCATCGCGGCGCCGAGTGCGAAAAGCTTGATCCGGTTCATTTGTCTCTCTCCCATGCGGGTGTTGGGAGAAAGACCGGCGGCGCGGGAAAACCTTACAGGCGGAGGCGAATCGAGTGCCGAGTTCCGAGCGCCGAGTACTGGGTACCAGGTACCCGGTACCCGGGGGGCGCGGGACGCGGGGAGGCCCGTAGTCGCGGGGCTCCGCCTCCGCTGGGCCCGGCAGGGCCGGTGGGATGCCGACCATTAGCCGCCTCATCAAAACAGCCCCGACCGTAAGGGAGGCAGTGCGGCCCGGCGCGGCACAACGCTTCTCTGGCCACGGTCACCACCACACCCGCTCGCGAACACCCGTGCTCCCGCGCTCGAAACCGCACACCCCCGCGCCCACCACGCCCATCCGCTCCACCCAATCCGAGGCGCGCACGCAGTAAGCGCTGCGATGCCCAACACCGCGATGGAGCCAAAACGCCCGACTCGAACAGAATCCCTACCCAAAGTGCAGCGACCCACTGGGTTCGCGGGGCTCAGTCCCCGCTGGCCCTCGGTACGCCCGCCATCCGAGCCGCGACTGCAAGGGAGCGGCAGCGCGGTCGACTCACCACGCCGTCCGTCAGCATCACCGGATCCCTGGCCTACGACTATCCCTCCCCCGCGACGTCCTTCCTAAGAAGGGGGGTGAGGGATCGCACCCAGTTGGCTCGCCCCAAGCGGTGAAGTCGTCCTTCCGGGAAAGGCCCCGTCTCCGCTGGCCCACATCCCAACGCTGCTCGTTTCAAGGCACCGCTATTCGTTTCCCGCCTTCATAAAGCTCTGGGTCTGATTCTCACTCCGAAACCAATCCGGTGTCTTGAGTTCGACATCCATCAGGCTATCGAAAAACTGCGTTCGTAATCCAGCGGCCGCCTCTCGGCCCATCGAACGTAAGACAGCATCCCGTGCCGCCTCAAGAGTTACGCTTCCCTGAGCACTCTCGTTCACGGTCAGCATCAAGCGGAAGTACTCGTCGTCCTGAGAAGCGCCGTTGTTGCACTCCGAGCAGCTCGGCACTCTCAACAAATCCTGAACGTGCCCAGGGAACAGACACTTCGGAGGTATGTGATCGACCGTCATTTCGTCTTCAATGCCGCAATAGATGCAGATGCCTCTTGCCATCCCTAGCTTAAGCCAGCCGCCCCTGCGTCCCCTCTTGGCCACGCTCCCGCTCCGGCTTCGCGTACAACCCCGTCCCGCTCGCCGGCATCTTCGGCCGCTTTCCGTCGATCAAATCCTGCGCGCAGAGGATCTGCACCCGCGGATAGGTGCGGCTGTCGTAATCCGACACCCACATCCCCTGCTCCAGCGCAGCCTCCGTCATCGGCTTCGTCGGCACGTTCAGGCAGATGAACACCCCGAACGCCGCATCCGGGTCTGCCGCCACAACGCCGCCCAGGTCCCGCACCGCCGTCGGGCCAGTATTCCCGGCCTTCACCGACACAATCCCGCGCTTCGGCGTCCGGCCATCCATGAACGGGATCACCCCGTCCACACCCTTGTCCGCGCCCTTCTTCCGTTCCCCGCCCGCGGGCCGCGCTCCGGCCTGGATGACTGCCCAGTCCTGGAAGTGGTACTTGTCCTCCTGCGCTGCCAGTGCCACGGCACCGGCCATGTCCACTGGCCACCCCTCGATCGGTACCTTCAGCCCGGGAAACGCATCCTCCAGCCGCGTCTTGATGAGGTTGGTGGCGAGCGGCGTGATATCGATCCCGATCCACCGTCGGCCAAGCTTCTGCGCCGCATGCACCGCGGTACCGCAGCCGCAGAACGGGTCGAGCACTATGTCGCCGGGCTTCGACGATGCCGAGATAACTCGCTCAAGCAACGCGACGGGCTTCTGAGTCGGGTAACCGAGGCGATCCTTCGACTGTGAATTGATCGGTGGAATGTCGGACCACACATCGTCCAACGGCCTACCCGGATTCTCGTCCAAGTACCTGCGCATCGCCGGCACCTTGCCTTTGGGTGGAATAGCCACGATTCCGTCTCGGACCATTTCTGCCATCCGAGCCTCGCTAAACCGCCAGTAGCGCCGGACCCCGAGTACCTCGTAAATTGGGTTGCCCTTGGATGCACCGCCGGGGCCGGTGATGTTATCCCACCGGTAACGGCGTCCAGACTCGTCAACATTCGTGTAGTGCGACTGAACGTAGGCGTCATCCAAGGTGGTAAACACGGGGTTCCAGGTCTGGCGATCCTTCGATCGCGCATACACGAGCAGTAGATCGTGGTTTCGCCCGAAATGCTTGGAGCCCTGTCCGGCGTCGCTATGAGCTGAACTGCGCTTCCAGACGACTTCGTTGACGAATTGTCCAGCGCCGAAAATCGAGTCAAGAATGATCTTCAAATAATGGCTCGCCGTCGGGTCGCAGTGCAGGTATAAACTCCCCGTCGGCTTCAACACCCGGTGCAACTCCACCAGCCGCGGCGCCATCATCGTCAGGTACGCTGTCACATCGTTGTGCCCCAGCGCCAGGATGAGGCTCTTCAGCATCTGCTTCGGCTTCTCCGGCCCCTGCATCCAGAACTCGTCGAATGTGTCTTGGACCCGCCCCTCGCGGTCCCAGCTCCAGGTGTCCTCAAACGCGTGGATCTGCGCTTCGCTCTCCCGCACATCGCTCTCCTTGAAGAGCACGTTGTAGTTGCGGTTCGAGTTGAACGGCGGGTCCAGGTACACCAGGTCCACTGACTCGTCCGGGAACTTCCCGTGCTCCCGCAGCCAGGTCAGGTTGTCGCCAAAGTACAGAAGGTTTGTGGGGATGTCCGCTGCCATCGCCGGATTCTAAGCGAG
Source organism: Dehalococcoidia bacterium (assembly GCA_046328215.1). Taxonomy (GTDB): domain Bacteria; phylum Chloroflexota; class Dehalococcoidia; order Tepidiformales; family Tepidiformaceae; genus Amarobacter. The sequence continues at coordinate 63,970 of JAXLXA010000006.1, forward strand.
CCCCGCTCCCAGTGCCAGAGATTCCCGAAGTGTCATAACGATACACGTCCCGTAAAGCTTGACCAGTTGGCGACTCCATTTGCCGCAAAGGCATCCCCGGGTGGTTCAATGACACCACGTTTGCCCCGACCTCGAATCGTGGACGATTAATGGAAAGAACCAAAGAAGTCGTAGCCGTATTGGCCGCGGCGGGAATCTTCTGCAGCGCAATCGCTCTAAACGTCGGAGCAGCAGTTTCTGGAGCACTCGGCCCGGGGACGGTCTCTCCGCTTGTGCTGCTCGATGTCGCGGCGCTCGCTTCCGCCGAGCGCTTGATGAGGCCAGGGCGGGCGCGACGCAAAAGGAAGTAGATTCTCGGTCGTACTGCCCTCACCCCGACCCCCCCGCTCGCGCCTTCCGAATCAGAGGACCCGCAGTAATGCGGGTCACCCCTCAGTGCCTTTCCACTTTCAACTCTCTCCCCCGCGCCATCTCCCCCTTCCACCTCCACCACTCCCCACCCCACCCTCCTATCATGGGAACCCTCAACTTCCACAACCTCGCCGCCCGCGCCCAGGAACTCCTCGACACCGTCGACCCCGATGACCTCGACGAAGACACCTTCGACGGCCTCATCGAAGCCGCCGCCGGCATCCTCCCACCCGGCGTCGCCCCCAACCACCACCACCTCGACACCCATCCCGCACCTCCACTTCAGAGCCGCGTCCGGGAGGACGCAGATCCCTGGAGCACCCACCCGGCGGAGTCACATCAGAGCCGCGTCCGGGAGGACGCGTACGGGCCAACAGGTACCGAGTACCACTCCCAACAGGTGCCAACTGGTCACCAACAGGTGCCCGAAGTGGTAATCGAAGAGGTAGTCCAACAGGTGCCAACTGGTCAGCAAGAGGTCACACCCTCCGAATCTGATTCCACCACCTCCCACCACTTGAAGAGGTCAAAAAAATGCGAAGCGCAAAACAAGCAAACAGGTAAACCCTGCCGCGCATGGGCCACCTCCAGCGGCTACTGCGTCTTCCATGACCCGGACCTCACCGAAGCCGTCAGCGAAATGCGCGCCAAAGGCGGCCGTGCCCCCAAACGCCTCCTCATCGGCGAAGCCCGCAAACTCGACTTCCAGGTCATGGACCGTGGCGGCATCCAGGCCCTCATCGCCCAGGTCCTCCGCCTTCAACTCCTCGGCGCCCTCACCCCAAGACAGGCCTCCCAAACCGTCAAACTCATCGGACACCTCGTCAGCAACGCCCGCGAAATGATGCCCTCCGAGGAAACCCTCGAATCCTTCGAACACGCCACCCGCGCCCTCACTGACGCCACCGACACCATCGCCCACCGCATGGAATGGCGTGAAATCACCGACCGCATCAACGCCATCCAGGACGTCGGCTCCAAGCGCGAAGAAATCCTCAAAGCCAACGACCGCTTCGGCCCCCGCCCCTCCTTCCGCTCCGCCCGCGACTTCGGCTACTAAACCCGCGCACCATCCGAACCGCGCACGGCAGTAAGCGGGTGGCCAAACCCACCGCCCCGGCCCCGCGCTAGCCCTCACACTCTGCACCCGGCACTCGGCACTCGGCACTCGGCACTCGGAGCATCCCACCGGCCCTCCCGGGCCCAGCGGAGGCGGAGCTCCGCGACTACGGGGCCTCCCCCTCTCCCGCGCCACTCGGGCCTCGCCTCCCTACTTCGGGAACTCCTTGAAGTACTCCGAAATCAGGTTCGCCTTGATCTGGTCGCCGTACTTGCCCTTTTTGTCGCCGTCTTCCTGGTACCGGCCGGATTCCAGCGTGACTTCCAGCGATTCGAGCATGTTGCTCGTCTCCGGCTTGTCGTGGTGGAAGCGCGCTTCCGCCGCTTTCTTCAGGTCGTCCCAGGACTTGGCCGGGCTGGGCGGCTTGGGCACGGGGTTCGCGTATCCCAGGCGCGGCTTCGCATCCGACTTCTTGTTCGCCCAGTTGATGTTCTCGCTGTACACGAAGTTGTGGTACTCCAGCACGGAGATGGCGGCGGTTGCGGTGTTCATCCCGCTCTCGTTCTGGGCCTTGTGCCCCATCTCGTGGACGAGCGCCGCCTGGCTGTACCCCTGCCCAAGGACCACCAGGTCCTTCGTCGGGTTGTAGGCGCCACCGCCCATCATGTCGACGATGTCGTCCGCCGGCATGGCTTTCATCTCCGGGTCATCGAGGCCGGGGTACTGCAATTCGAGCATCGTGACGCTGTCGAGCGCGCCAAGGTTGAGCACGTTGTCTTTCGGGTAGGCGGAGAACGGCGTGCCGGCGGTGACCTTCTTGTCCTTCGGGACTTCGACGGCCTGGACCGTACCCTTGATGCCGAGGAGCTGCGACACCGGGTCCACCGTGGTCTGGGCGATCTTGCGCTGGGCGAGCAGCCGGTTGACGGCGCCGTTCCCGGCAGTCCCCTGGAGCGCGCGGGCCTGGGTAGCGGCCAGCCGTCCGGCGCCCGCCGTGCCACGCCGCGAACGCGTGAGCCATTCTTCCTCGGCGGCGGCTTCGCGCCTGACAGCGAACGACCGCGAGCCGGACTCGCGCAAGGCATCGGGACGAGAAACGCGGGCATGGTCCACGGGCATCAACTCCGCTGCGAACGATACGTTTGCCCCTCACGGATCATCAAGGCGCGGACGGTTGCGAGCTCGTTTCGAGGGCCCTACATCGGCCCTGGGGCGTTCACGGTCACCAGGTTCAGCGGCTTTTCGACGGCCAGGCGGAACCGCCCGCGGGAGACCTTTTCGATGCGGATGGCGCCACCGCGTTCATCCAGGCGCTTGCGCAGGAGGATGAGGCGGGCTTCCAGGTTGTCCTTGATGTCGGGCAGGTCCAGCGTCTGGTCCAGGCGGAATTCCTTGTTGCTGAACTCGCTGCGGTGTTCGTCCTGGAAGGCCTTGAGCAGCCGCCAGAAGATGCCGCCGGCCACGCCCTTGATGAGGTACTCGTTGTCGATGAAGACGGTGTTGTCGTCGCTGTAGTACTTCACCTGGACGACGCTGCCGGGGGCGGGTGGCGGCGCGGGGGCCGGGACGCGCGGCGTGGGCGGACGTTCGCCCTGGCCGAGGATCATCATCGCGAGCGCGACCTGGTTTGCCATGATGCCGACGACGCATTCATCCGCGGCCTGGAACGCGCCGGCTTCGTGGCTCTGGAGGCAAATCACGCCGACCAGCTTCCGCGCCGCCAGCATCGGGATGACCATCTGGCTCTGCATCGAAGCGATGGTGGGGAGCGGGATGACGCGCTCCGCGGTGGGCGCGCCGGGCCGGGCGCCGCGGGAGGCCGTGGAGTAGTTAAGGTCACGGCCGAGGTTGGTCAGCCGCACGGTTTGGCGCCGTTCGGCCGCAAGCCCGATGACGCCCTCGCCGATGCGTACTTCGGAACCGGCGCCAGATGCGGCGAACCCGGAGCTGGCCACGGTGTAGAGCTGCTCGCCGGATTCATCGACGAGCATCACGAACGCGTGGGAGTAGCCCAGCAGGTCGATGCAGGATTCGAGGGCTGTCTGGATCACGTCGTCCAGGTCTTCCGCGGCCGTAATGCGCTGGATGGCTGCTTCGACGCGTTCGATGGCGACATCGCGGCGGGTGGCGCCCTGGGGGAAATCGCACGCCACCATCTCGCAGGAAAAGACGCGGCAGATGTCCACGCCCTTCAGCTTGAAGACCTGCTCCATGCCCTCATGGGCCGCCACGGCGTCGAGCTTCGTGCGCATCCGTTCGAACATCGGCCCATCGGTGTCGGTCCGTTCGAACTCGAGGTCGAGCTGGAAGGCGCGGCCAGTTGCCGGTTCGAGGACCTGGACCTGGGCCCGAGGGTTGATGGCGGCGTTCTCTTCGGTCTTCTTGAAGAACTGGCGGCTGAGCGCGACGTGCCCTTCGTCCACGCGGGTGACCACGGAGATGTAGGTGACGTTCGGGACGCCGCCGGCCGAGACGGTGCAGATGGAGGACGGGATGATGCCCTCGAAGCAGCTCGGGATATCCTCCAGCGGGACGGAGAGGGCGCTGGTGCTCACAGCGGCTGGCCCGCCTGCGGCCCGGGCGTCTGGTCGAACGCCGCGTGGACGGCGAAGTCGACGCGGGTCACGTCATCCATCCAGAGGTTGCGGATCGCGTCCGGCTTGTCACCGACGAGGGCGAGGTTGCTGGCGAAGGCTTCGCGGTGGCGCTGCACCCACTCGCGCTCGGCTTCGGAAGGTGGGGCCGCCGAGAGCCACTCGCCTTTGAGCTGTACGGATTTGTACGAAATCGGGTCAGCAAGGATGAGCGCGATGTTCCGGTTCATGGCGAGGTTGGCCAGCGTTTGACCGGCGCGCGCGGTATCGAGGTAGACGGTCATCGTGCCGCCCGCGTTGTAGCGTGGCCCCCAGGCGGCCGCGATCTGGGGACGTCCGTCGGGGCCCGCGGAACCGACCTGTGCGGCGAGCCCGGGGAGTTGGAGGAATGCGGCGGCCAGCTCGTCGAGTTCGTACATCGCCAGCTACTGAACCCCGCGGCAAGGGTGCAGATGTGTGGGGCGGTTCACGGAGTAGCAATCTTATCGGATTCCTTTAGGAATCGCTTAGGAATGCATAGCGAGCATTTAGGAACGCGGGGCGCTTCCGGCTGTGCATGTTTGATGCAGAAATCAACAGGGAGCACAACCCGTGAACAGCAACAACATCAGCAACTTCCTCAAGGCCGTTTCGACGGCGGACACCGAAGCGCTTCGCCAGCGCCTGACCGGCGAGGTCATCCTCCCGGGTGACGAAACGTACGACGAAGCGCGGCGCACGCCGAACCTCAACAACGACCGCAAGCCGGCCATCGTAGTGCGGCCGCAGACCACCAGCGACGTGGCCGAGGCGATCAAGTTCGCCCGCATGCGGGGCCTGGACCTTGCCGTGAAGAGCGGCGGGCACAGCGTCCCGGGCTGGAGCGTGCTCGACGACGCACTGCTGATCGACCTCTCGCAGTTCAAGAAGGTAACGATCGACCCGGAACGCCGGACGGCTCGCGTTCAGCCGGCGGTGACCTCGGGCGAGCTGGCGGCCCCGGCCCACGCCTACGGTCTCGCCCTGACGACTGGCGACGCGGCGTCGGTGGGCATCGGCGGGCTGACGCTCGGCGGGGGCATCGGCTTCATGGCCCGCAAGTACGGCCTGACCATCGACAACCTGTTGTCCGTGGAAATGGTGACGGCCGACGGCGACGTGGTGCGGGCTTCGAAGGAGCAGCACACGGAGCTCTTCTGGGCACTGCGCGGCGGCGGTGGGAACTTCGGCGTCGTCACGGAATTCGAATTCCAGTTGGCGCCGGTCGGCCAGGTGTACGGCGGCGCGCTCGTGCTCCCCGCCACCGTGGAGAACCTCCGCAAGTACATCGACTACGCGACCAACGCGCAGGACGAACTGACGACGATCACGAACATCATGACCGCCCCGCCGGCGCCGTTCATCCCCGAGGACCGCGTGGGCGAAACGGTGATCGTGATCCTCGCGGTCTACACCGGCGACATGGAGGAAGGCGCCCGCGTGATGCAGCCGCTGCGGGACATCGCGGGCCCGATTGCGGACCTCGTGGGGCCGATGCCGTACCCGGTGATCTACGACTTCACCGAGCCGGCGACGCACCCGCACTTCTCGCACATCCGCAGCATGTTCTCGCACGGCATTACGGATGAGGCGCTGGAGCGCGTGCTCGACCTGATGAAGCGCGCGACGTCGCCAATGAGCATGGCCCAGCTCCGGCCGCTGGGTGGCGCGTTCAGCCGGGTGCCGGTGGAAGAGACGGCCTTCGCCCACCGCGACAAGAACTTCTTCTTTGCGGCCCTCGGCCTCTGGGCCGACCCGGAGGACGACAGGGTCAACCGGGCGAACCACCAGGCCTGGACCGAAGAGCTGTGGGCGGCGGTGAAGAGCCAGCGAGACGGCGTGTACGTGAACTTCCTCGCCGACGAGGGGCGGGCGCGCGTCGCCGAAGCCTACCCGGCGGACACCTATGCCCGCCTGGCATGGGTGAAGAGCACCTATGACCCAGAGAACTTGTTCGCCGGGAACCAGAACGTGCGACCCATCGCGCGGTTCGTGGAGGAGCGGGCCGCGTAGGTCCGAGCAGGAAGGGGTCTCCTGACGAGGGCGGCCGGTTGCCCGGCCACCCTCATCGCCGATCCCGCGTGGGAGCAATTCGCACGCCTCCCGTATGCTGAAGACATGCCGCGAACGCGCGTTGCCAGCGAACTGCCGCCCACGGCGAACCGGGTGCTCCGGCTGCTGCAGGCGGATGAGCGCGCCCGGCTGGTGGCCCTGGGGCGGCGACGAACCATCCAGCCGGGGGAAGTGCTCCAGGAATCGGGGCAGGCAATCGAGCGGATCTACTTCCCACTTTCCGGCGTGATTTCGCTGCTGACCGTGTTGAACACCGGGCAATCCACGGAAGTGGCGAGCATCGGGCGGGAAGGACTGGCCGGGCTGCCGGTGTTCCTCGGGGCGAAGATCGCGTCGACGCAGACGCTCGTGCAGGTCAGCGGCGAGGCGATCGAGCTCGACGCTGAGACGTTCCGTCGGGAGATGGCGAACGGCCGGCTGGCGATCCTGCTGGCGCGGTACGCCGAGCTCCTGTTCATCAGCGCGGCGCAGTCCACGGCCTGCAACCGGTTGCATTCGGTCGAACAACGGCTGGCGCGGGCGATCCTGAACTGGCATGACCGGCTGGACCGGGAGATGTTGCCGGTCACGCATGACGCGCTCGCCGATGCCCTCGGCGTGCGCCGGGCGAGCGTGACGGGCGCAATGCAGCGTTTCGTGGCGAGCGGCGCGATCAGGCGGGGTCGCGGGCGCATCTACCTGGTACGGCGGAGCGAGCTCGAATCCCACGCGTGCGAGTGTTACGGGACGATTCGAGAAGCTTTTGACCGTGAAGTGGGCTGATCGAGATGAATTCGAGTGGCGCCGCCGGTAGGCTAGCGCGGTGATTATCGTCCTCTTCGGCGCGAACGAACTTGCCATGCGCCGCCGCATGCAGGAGTTGAAGGACGAAGCCGACGGCGGCTCAGGGATGCTCGTGACGAACCTGACCGCAGTCGACGGGCGTGACGCCAAGCCAGCCGATGTGCTTGGGCCGGTGATGTCGCCGCCGTTCCTGGCGCCGCGCCGGCTGGTCATCGTGGAACACCTGCTCGAGCGCTACGAGTCGCGGATGGCGGCGCGCGGCGGGCGGGCGCTTGGGCCATGGGAAGACACGATCGCCGAACTGGGGAAGGGAATCCCGGACACGACCACGCTCGTGTTCTTCGGGCAGCCATTCCTGGCCGAGGGGCGCCCGCGAACCGTTTCGAAGAGCAATCCATTCGTGGCGGCGCTTTCGAAGCTGCCGGGCGTGAGCGTGGAAGAGCACCCGGCACTGGAGAAAGACAACCTCCTTCGCTACATCGCCGAAGAGGCGAACCTTCGCGGCATCCGCTTCAAGCGCGGCGGCGGGGAGTTCGAGAGTCACGAGGAACGCCCGGCGGAGACTGACCCGGTCATCCTTCTCGCGAACCTGCTCCAGGGCGACACGCTCAGCATCGCCAACGAACTGGACAAACTGGCGCTCTACAGCCGGGACTGGCGCGGCGAAATCACCGTCGCCGACGTGAACCGCGTTTCGCACGGTGACCGCGAGGCGAAGTCCTGGGACCTGACCGACGCCATCATCGAAGGCAACCTGGCCCGCGCGCTGTACGCCTTGAGGACGCTGAAGGAGTCCGGTGAGGCGTTGCAGGGGTTGTTGGGGCTGATCACCGCGCGGTACCGCTCGCTTGCGCCGGTGACGGAGCTGGTTTCGGCGGGGATGCGGCAGGAGGCGATTGCCGAGGAACTGAAGCGTCCGAACAACTATCCGCTGAAGAAGGATTTCGAGGCTTCCCGGCGGCTGACACCGGCACTGGTGAAGCGGGCCTATGGGTATATCGTGGAGGCGGACCGGACCAACAAGATGGGCGAAGTGGACGAAGAAGTGGGCATCGACATCCTGCTGATGAAGCTGTGCGCGCTGGGGCGGCGGGCGTAGGCGCGGGCCGTTGCGTCGTCAGCGCCAGATGCCTCTTGTTGAAGTACCGAACCCTGTTAGCCTCATCCCGTGGCCGCTGACACTGACATCGACGAATGGCTCGCGTCCGAGGGGATCGTCGACCGGGCGAGCCGCGTTGAGGCGATGGTCGTGCTGGCGGCCGCCGGGCTGACGCGCGCGGGCAAGCAGCGGATGGCCAACCACAAGCTTGGCGCGGCTCGCGAGGCCCTGTGGGCGGGGGTGACGCCGGTCTGCGCGGACGCGGCCTGCCGCGCGGCTATTGGTTCGCCAACGCTGCCCATGGTGACCACCACGCGCGACCGGTGCGTTGTCTGTGGCGGTTCGAACACGAAGCGGGCAGTGAAACGGATGTTGGAGGCCTGCGCGAGCGCCGGGCTCCGCCGCATCCTGCTGCTCGGGGGCTCGAAGGCGGCGCACACCGCGCTTCGCGGCGCGCTGGCCGGCTCCGGCATCGAACTCCGCATGGTCGACGGTCTCGAAACGAGCCCATCGAGCAAGACAGCGCTGCCGGACCTCGAGTGGGCGCAGTTGGTGGTGGTCTGGGCTTCGACGCAACTGCCGCACCGGGTTTCGCAGGCGTACACCGAGCAGCGCCCGCGCGACCTGCCGCTGATCACGGTCGCGCGTCGGGGCGTTGAGGCGTTGTGCCAGGAGGTCACGCGGTTCGCGGCGGGGCGGGGACGGTAAGCGCCCACGCCTGCACCTGAACCCCACAGCGGCTTTTGCTAGAATCCCCTTCGCACTTCAGAAGCACCCGGAGGCCACCCGTGGAAGTACCCCTGCTCGTCAACGATTTCCTGCGCCGCTCGGCCAAGATCTACCCGAACAAGGAAGCGATCGTCGATGGCCCGAAGCGCTTCACCTACCGCGAATACCAGGAGCGCTGCAACCAGCTCGGCCACGCGCTCCTCGCGCTCGGGATCAAGAAGGGCGACCGGGTCTGCATCCTCAGCCCGAACAGCCACTATTTCATGGAGAGCTACTACGGCGTCACGCAGATCGGCGCCATCCTCGTCCCGCTGAACTACCGCCTGGTCGCCAGCGACCACGAGTACATCATCAACCACGCCGGCGTGAAGGCCGTGCTCGTGGACTACGAGTACACGAAGGTCATCGACGAAATCCGGCCGAACCTCAAGTCGGTTGAGCACTGGATTGCCGCCGACCCGCGCGTGCCGGCGGAAACGCCCGCGGGCTGGACAGACTGGGACACGCTCGTCGGTTCGCAGCCGAAGATGGCAACGCCGTTCGTCGAGCAGGACGAGAACGACACGACCTCGATCAACTACACCTCGGGCACCACGGCGCGGCCGAAGGGCGTGATGCTCACGCACCGGAACGTGTACATCAACGCCTATAACTTCATCGCGCACCTGCGCGTTTCGCACGAGGACCGGGAGCTCTGGACGCTGCCGATGTTCCATGCCAACGGCTGGGGTGGCCCGTTCGCGCTGACCGCGATGGGCGCAACGCATGTGGTGCTGCGCGCGGTGATCGGCGCCGACATCTATCAGCTCATCCAGGACGAGAAGATCACGTTCGCCTGCATGGCGCCGGCGGTGCTCAGCACGGTGCTGAACTTCCCGGACAAGGCGAAGTACACCGTCACCACGCGGCCGCGCTTCGTGGTCGCGGGCGCGCCGCCTCCCGCCGCCTTCATCGAACGGCTGGAGAAGGAAATCGGCTGGGAGTTCATCGAGATTTACGGGCTCACCGAGACGGCCCCCATCCTCACCGTCTCGGGCTGCGACTACCAGAACCCGGACGGTTCGGACTACCAGCGCCGTTCGCGCGCGGGCGTCGAAGCCATCGGCGTCGACATCCAGGTGCTGGACGACGACGGCAACCCGGTGCCAATGGACAACACGACCGTCGGCGAGGTTTGCGCGCGTTCGAACGTGGTCCTCAAGGGCTACTGGGAGCAGCCGGAAGAGACGGCGAAAGCGATCTACGGCGGCTACTTCCACAGCGGCGACCTCGGCGTCTGGGACGAGTTCGGCAACGTGAACATCGTCGACCGCAAGAAGGACGTGATCATCTCCGGCGGCGAGAACATCTCCTCGCCGGAAGTCGAAGCGGCGCTTTACCTCCACCCGGCGGTGCTTGAGTGCGCGGTGATCGGCGTGCCGAGCGAGAAGTGGGGCGAGACGCCGAAGGCGCTGATCGTCCTGCGCGAGGGTCAGACCGCGACCGAGGAAGAGATCATCGCGTTTAGCCGGGAACACCTGGCGCACTTCCGCTGCCCAACGTCCGTGGACTTCGTAGAGACGCTGCCGCGCACGGTGACAGGCAAGCTGCAGAAGTTCCTCATTCGCGAGGCGTACTGGAAGGGTGTCGAGCGGCGGGTGAACTAAGGGGACGAGGCAACCCAGCCGCGCCCGCAAGGAAGCGGCTACACGGTTGAACCCCTCCCGAGGCCGACGCCTGAAGCACCATGCCTGACCCACTCGCCTACTTCCTCACCTGGACCACATCCGGCACATGGCTGCACGGCGACGAACGTGGTTCGAAGGATCACACGCGCACTGCCATCGGCGAGCGCGAACTCCCTCCCGATGAGGGACTGAACCGCTACCGGCGCTTTCAACTCGGCGACAAGGTGTTCCTCCTCGATTCGCCGGCGAAACGGGCGGCGGTTCGCGACGCGATTGAGCGAACTTGCGCGCTGCGCGATTGGAGGATTTCGGCGGTCAACGTGCGGACGAACCACGTCCACCTCGTGGTGTCGGCCGACCAGAAGCCGGAGGAGGTGATGACGAGTTTGAAGGCGTGGGCGACGCGTGCGCTTGTCGCGGGCGGGTTGGTGGACCGGGGCGAGCGAGTTTGGACAAGGCATGGGAGCACGCGGTACCTGTGGTCGGAGGCGGATGTGATTGCGGCCGGGACGTACGTGGTCGAGGGGCAGGGCGCGGATTTGGATTAGGAGCAGCAGGCTGCGCGGAGCGGCGTTGTGGGTTGGGCAGGGCCAACCGCTGGCGGGGTTTTGGCCGCGGTGGTGGGTTCGGCCGTGTAGCCGCTTCCTTGCGGGCGCGGCTAGGGAGGGTGGGCGCGGCGGTTGGGCTTATGGTCTTGGGGGATGGGATGGCTATCGCGGGGATGTCTCGCTGGCATGCGATCCGCTCCCGTTGGTCGCGGTTCAATGGTGGGGCCGTGAGTGCGGCGGGTTCGGGGGTTTTGGGGGTGGTCATCGCAGGCCGGAATGGCTATCGCGGGGGCTGTCTCGCTGGCATATGACCCGCTCCCGTTGGTCGCGGTTCAATGGTGAGGGCGGGGAGTGCGGCGGGTTCGGGGGTTTTGGGGGTGGTGGTGGGTCGGGCTGTGCAGCCGCTTCCTAGCGGACGCGGTTAGGTTGGGCGGACGCTTAGGATGTCCGGCAGCTCGCTCAGCTCTTTGATGACGTGGTGCGGGCGTGGAGAGGTATCCGGCGTTGGCCAGCCGTTGTCACGGTAGATCGCCGTCATCCCGAGTTCGAGCGCGGGTGCGATGTCGTTTTGGAGCGAATCACCGACGTGCACCGTTTCGTGTGGTTCGACGCCCAGCGTTCGCAGCGCGGTTTCGAAAGGCACGCGGTGGGGTTTCCGCCAACCGAGCTCCCATGAGGAGACGATGACATCGAACACGTCCGGGAGGCCCAGTCCCTCTGCCAGGCCGGCGAGCAAGTGCGGCGGCTTCGGGTTGTTCGTCACGGCGCCGATGAGCAGGCCTTGCTCGCGGAGGGCGGTCAACGTTGCTGGCGCGTCCGCATAAGCCGCGATGCCCAGTTCCCGGAAGGGCACGCTGTTGAGGACATCAAAGATTGCCGACGCGTCGTCGCGTTCGCAGGCGTGACCCAGTCCGGCGAGCACGCGATCGAGCACCGGGTACCAGGACGGCTCGCTGAAGTCGGGGGTGGGCGGGCTCAGCGCCGCGTTGAGTTCGGCGAAGAACCGGGTGACGAAGTCCGTGGGATCGGCGGAGAAGTTCAGCCGTGAGAAGTGCGGCGTGAGTGCGGCGGCTTGTTTCGCGGTGACGGGCGCCCAGTCCTCGCGCGGCGGCAGCGTTGTCCAGAGTGTGCCATCGAGGTCGAAGAGGACCGCGCGGATGGCCACGTCGCCTACTTCAACCCGAAGAGTGCATCCAGGCCAACGACGAGGTGGTCCAGCTTCATCACCTCGCGGGCCGACATCATTACGCCGGGCATGAAGCTGTCGCGGCCGGTGGTGTCGTGGCGGATGGTGAGGGTCTGGCCGAGGCCGCCAAGGATGACTTCCTGGTGCGCGACGAGGCCGGGCAGGCGCACCGAGTGGAGCGAGACGCCACCGAAAGCCGCGCCGCGCGCGCCGGGCAGGGGTTCTTTCTCGGAGTCGGAGTGCTTGAAGTCGCGCTCGCGGGCGGCGCGCATGAGCTCCGCGGTGGTCTTCGCCGTGCCGCTCGGAGAATCAACCTTCATCTCGTGGTGCAGCTCGATGATCTCGGCGTATTCGAAGAACGGTGCCGCCTGTTTTGCGAAGTGCATCATGAGGACCGCGCCGATGGCGAAGTTTGCCGCGAGGACGACGCCGGTCTTCGTGTTCGCGGCTTCGGATTCGAGCCACTTCATGAAGTCGTCGCCGAGGCCGGTGGTGCCGATGACCATGCGGACGCGCGCGGCCAGGCAGGCCTGGGCCAGCGTGGGCGTCCAGGCGGCGTTGGTGAAATCGATGACGAGGTCAGGCTTGAGTTCGGCGCAGGCGCGGGCGGCATCGCTGCAAAGAGGGAGCCCCTCGAGGGCGCCCGGTTCCGCGAGGCCGTCAACATAACCCACGGGAGTCAGGCCGGGCTCGGCAAGCACGGAGGCAGCAACCTGGCGGCCCATCCGCCCGGATCCCGAAATCAACACGCGAAGGTCAGACATGCGGCGATTGTAAGCGCAGGGCGGCGCGCAATCGCGCCTTTCCGATGAGTCCCTTCAAGAGCCGCCGTGCCGCACAATCGGCAGGTGCGTTTTGCGGTCGGCTTCGTGGTGTTGGCGGGCGTGGTCGCGGCGGCGTGCGGGGGCGGTTCGTCTTCGCAGGGGAGTGCCGCCTTCGATGCGGACCGGGCACTGCGGGACATCCAGAAGTTGACCGAGAGCCCACGCGAGGCCGGGAACAACACGGCAGCGGCGGAGTACATCGCCGCCGAATTCTCGGCCGCGCGGTTCGGCGTCCTGCAGACCAACTTCACGTTCGAAACCGACCCGAACCGGCCGGCAACGGTTACGCTGAACGACAAGCAGATCGAGGCCATCACGGCGGGCGGAAGCACGACCGGGGATGTGACCGCGCCGCTCGCGGCGTTGCCCGGCGCGATCGTCCGGGACGGCCTCAGCGGCAGGATCGCGGTCGCGCAGCGCGGGGGCGCGAGCTTCCAGGAGAAGTACGACATCGCGTGGGCATCGGGCGCCGGGGGGCTAATCATCGTCAATTCCGACGCGGGCAGCGTGACGGCGAACCTCGGCCAGGCCGCCAGGTTTCCGGTGGTGACAGCGGCTGGCTCGGCCCAGGCCGAAGTGGATGCGGCGCTCGCGGCCGGCGGCCAGGCCACGATTTCCGTGCCGGCGGCGAAGACGGCGTCAGGGACGAACATCACAGCGCGATCCCGGTCGGCGCATGCCTGCACCTACATCGTGGTGGCGAATTTCGATTCCGCGCCGGGATCACCCGGAGCGAACGACAACGCGAGCGGCGTGGCGGTTATGCTCGAACTCGCGCGGCAGTTCGATGCGCGGTTCCCGGTACCCGAACTCTGCTTCGTCGCGCTGGATGCGCGCTTCTCCGGCGGCCAGGGGGTCGATCGCTTTCTCAGCGCACTCACCCAGAGCGGGCGGCCGGGCGCCGTCATCTCAATTGCGAAACTGGGCGCCGGCAAGACGTTGACGATGTACGGCGAGCTGACCCTGAAGGATCGCGCGCGGGCCGCCGCGACGACGCTGGACATCGACCTCGCTGACGGCGGGGCGGCCCCGCCCGCATCGACCGATGGCGACAGCTTCCGGGCGGCAGGCATTTCGACGATCGAGCTGAGTCGCCCCGGCGCTCCGATCGGCAGAGATGACACGTTCGCGCGGATCGAGAAGAAGCGGCTGGCGGAGGCGGGCCGGCTGGTAGGCGAACTGGCACTCGCCGTGAGTGCCACGGCTGGCCCCTGAGGTTAACGCCGGATCCAGACAAATTGCGATGGTTTTGCAATGCGTTCACAGGATTGCGATTGCGCGGCCGTCGGCTGCTGGCGGTTACTGTGTACCTAGCCGAACCGAGCCCCGTGCAGGGGCGGAGGCGGGGGACCCACTTCAGGGGTGAATTGCGCCAACACAGCGCATAGGCGACTTCCGACGCCGAACCCGTCAGCTCACCTCGCAGGCTTTCGGAGGGTGTTCCTGGACCCCCTCCCCTTCCATCGCGCGCGGTTGTCGCGCGCCTAGCGGTCGTAAGGAGGACGTCATGACCGTGTATTCCGGCACCTATACGCCGGTCCGCCCCGATGGTTCGCCCATCACGTTCCGCGATCCGATTGCCGACGCGCGCGAGAAGCTCCGGCAGGCAGCCAGGCTGCCGTTCCACGCTTCGAAGCCGCATTCGTGGCAGGAGTCGTTCTCGGCGCTAGTCGTGGACTCCCGTTCGGCCTTGCGGCGCCACATCTGGCTGGCGAACCTGAAGGATTCGCCGTTGAACCTGGCGGAAGAACAGGAGCCCCGGCTCCGGCCGCACGTGGACTCCCAGCGCAAGCAACACGATGAGCTGGCGGACGCCATTGACGAGCTGGTGGGTGCCGCGGCCGAAGCCGTCACCGTGGACATCTGGCGGATGATCGAACTTGGCGAGCGCGCCATCCTCCTGGAGATGGCGATTGCGCGGCATCACAACCGCCTGATGCAGTTGCTTTTCGAGACCACCCACCAGGACGTGGGCGTGGCCGGATAGGCAACACCGCCCGGAACAACGAGAAGGAGCCGCGGTTCCCCGCGGCTCCTTTGCGTTTGCACCATCACACACCCGCGCACAAATCCGAGGCGCGTACGCAGTAAGCGCTGCGACGCCGAGCCAGGACGAGCGACAAGAGCGACCCGCGCCGCCCTATCCGGCCCGCAGCCACAAACCCCGGAGACAGCAAGAAGCCCCTCTTGCGAGGGGCTTCGCGGCAACCGGCGGGAGAGAAATCGCCGGCCTTGCTGGTATCAGTTCTGGGAAGGCGCTTCGCTCTTTTCGCCTTCGATGACGCCCTGCGGAGTGATCTTGATGGAGCGGGCGCGGGCCTCGGGCTTCTTCGGGATCGAAAGCGTCAGCATGCCGTGCTCGAAGCTCGCCTGGGCCTTCTCCGGCTCCACGGTCGGAGGCAGGCGGAGCTGACGCTGGAAGCTGCCGGTGCGGATTTCGCGCCGGATGTAGTTGTCGTCCTTCGTCTCTTCCTGCTTGCTGAATTCGCCCTTGATGGTCAGGACGTCTTCATCGACGGAGATTTCGACATCCTTCGGGTCGACGCCGGGGACGGCGGCCTTGATGACGTAGGTGTCGCCGTTCTCAACAACGTCCAGGCTGAGGTTGGCGACGGTTGCGAGATCCTCGCCGCCGCGGAACGGCAGGCGGTTAAGGGGCTGGTCGAAGAACCGATCCATGAGGTTTCGCATCGCGGCGAATTCCCCGGACGGGTCCCAACGGGTAAGAGCGGTTGCCATGGTTGTTTCCTCCAAGAAGGCAGTTGGTTTGGTGTGCAGGACCATGGTGGCACCGGCGGCTTGGCTTGGCAAGTACTCTGACTAAATCTTTATCAAGTTTATTCACCGAGGTATTTGTAAACGGCTTGGCAATCACGTACGATGGGACAACATGGCGAAGGACTTTTACGAGGCGCTTGGGGTTTCGCGGGAGGCAACGGAGAAAGACATCCGTTCGGCCTACCGGAAGCTCGCGCGCAAGCACCACCCGGACGTGAACCCCAATGACAAGGCCGCGGAGGCCCGGTTCAAAGAGGTGAACGCCGCGTTTGAGGTCCTTTCTGACGCCGACAAGCGCAAGAAGTACGACAAGTACGGTGACCGCTGGGAGATGGCCGACCAGATCGAGGAGTCGCAGCGGCGTGGTGGCAGCGGATTCCGCGCGGCCCAGGGCGCGGAAGGCTTCGGCGACTTCGGGAGCATCTTCGATACTTTCTTCCGCCGGGAGCGCAGCGGCCCTCGCGGGACCGGGGGGATGGGCGGCAACCGCCGCGGCCAGGACATCGAAACGCCCATCGAGGTAACACTCGAAGAGGCGTACCACGGCACGAGCCGCCAGGTGAACCTGCAATCGCCCGAGGCGTGCATCACCTGCGGCGGCTCCGGCGAAGTGGCCGGCGCCATCTGCCACATGTGCGAAGGGATGGGCACAGTGACGCGCCCGCGCCGCATCGAGGTGCGCATCCCCGCCGGCGTCAAAACCGGTTCGCGCGTTCGCGTCGCCGGCGAAGGCCGTCCCGGCGCGGGCAAGGGCTCCGCGGGCGACCTCTACCTGGTGGTGACGGTGCTTCCGCATCACCGGTTCGAACGAAAAGGCGACGACCTCCACGCCGACGTGGATGTGCCACTGCTCGATGCGGTGCTCGGCGGCGAGGTCACCGTCTCCACAATCGACGGCCGGGTGGCACTCCGCATCCCCGATCTGACGCAGAACGGCCGGCAGTTCCGCCTCGGCGGCAAGGGCATGCCGGTCCTGGGCTCGGGCAGCCAACGCGGCGACCTCTACGTCAAAGCGCGAGTACAACTGCCCGCCAAACTCACGCCGGAAGAGAAAGCGCACTTCGAAGCGATGCGCGCTGCCCAGCCGGCGCCAACCACGCACGAAGGGAGGTGACGCATGGCCAGGAATCGCGGCAACGCTGACGACGCCGTCGATGACGACGACCAGCCGATCTACGTCATCTCGATCGCTGCCCGGCTCGTCGGGATGCACCAGCAGACCCTGCGCTATTACGAGCGGGCCGGACTCGTCGAACCAAAACGGACGGGTGGCAACATCCGGATGTACTCGAACAGCGACATCGAGCGGATCCGCCAGATCCAGCGCTGGATCGACGACTTCGGGGTCAACCTCGCAGGCGCGGAGATCATGATGCGCATGAACGCCCAGATCCGGCTGCTCCAGGAGGAGCTGGCGGCGACGAGGGCGGAGTTGGATCGGATTCGATCGACGCGGCTACCGGCCCCGTATCGGGGCGTCTAGGCGAAAGGCAAAAGTGGGGCGAGCGCATGGCGAAGGTGGAACGTTTCGAGGATTTGGTTGCCTGGCAGAAAGCCCGGGAACTGCGACGTTCGATCCGGGCGGCTACGCGAACGACGGCATTCGCCCATGAGTTCGACACGCGCAACCAGATTCAGCGAGCCAGCACTTCTGTGATGTCGAACATCGCTGAAGGCTTCGAGCGAGGGACGAGAGCCGAGTTCGCAAGATTCCTCGCAACGTCCAAGGCTTCGTGCGGGGAAGTCCGCTCGCTTCTCTACGCCGCCTTCGATGACGAGCTGATCGACGAGGCCACGTTTTCGCGGCTTTACACCCAGACCGATGAGGTCTCCCGAATCGTCGGCGGCCTCCGGGCCGTCGTCACCAAACAACGAGATGCCGACCGAGCGAAGTAGGACTTTTGCCTTTCGGCTTTTGCCTTTCGCCTACAGAAGGAGATTCACCCACATGATGAGACAAGACCGATTCACCGAGCAGGCCCAGCAAGTGCTGGCCAACTCGCAGGAAATCGTCCGGCAGAAGCGCAATTCCCAGTGGGGGGTGGCGCATGTGCTGGCGGCGCTGGTGA
Organism: Dehalococcoidia bacterium; assembly: GCA_046328215.1. GTDB lineage: Bacteria > Chloroflexota > Dehalococcoidia > Tepidiformales > Tepidiformaceae > Amarobacter. Next base: position 81,809 of record JAXLXA010000006.1, read on the forward strand.
CGCTGAACGGCGGGCTGGCCGAGCAGGTGCTCCAGAAGCTGAACGTTGACATGGCGCGGCTTCGGCAGCGCGTGGGCGCGCAGGTCAACGACCTGCCGACGCTGGCCTACGACGTGGTCCAGATTTACACCACGCCGGAAGTGGTGCGGATGCTCGAAGTCGCGAACTCCGAGGCCGAGCGGCTGAAGGACGAATACGTCGGCGTTGAGCACCTGCTGATCGCGATTGCGGACAACGAGGAGAGCGGTTCCACGCGGTTGCTGGCCGAATTCGGTGTGAACAAGGAGAGCATCTACCGCGCCCTCCAGGACATTCGCGGGAAGCAGCGTGTCACCAGCCAGACGCAGGAAAGCCGCTACCAATCGCTCGAGAAGTACTCGACCGACCTCACGGAACTCGCCAAGAACGGCAAGCTGGACCCGGTCATCGGGCGCGACGTGGAAGTGCGCCGGGTGATGCAGATCCTCAACCGGCGCACGAAGAACAACCCGGTCATCATCGGCGAAGCGGGCGTGGGCAAGACGGCGATCGTCGAGGGGTTGGCCCAGAAGATCGTGGCCGGCGACGTGCCGGAGAACCTGCAGGACAAGAAGCTGCTCGCGCTCGACATGGGTGCGCTGGTCGCCGGTTCGAAGTTCCGCGGCGAGTTCGAAGAGCGCCTCAAGGCCGTGATGGACGAAGTGAAGCAGTCCGAGGGGGAGATCATCCTCTTCATCGACGAGCTGCACACGGTCATGGGCGCCGGCGGCGCTGAGGGCGCGATCGACGCCTCGAACCTGATGAAGCCGGCGCTGGCCCGCGGCGAACTGCACGCCATCGGCGCAACCACGCTCGACGAGTACCGCAAGCACATCGAGAAGGACCCGGCGCTGGAGCGGCGGTTCGCCCCGGTGTACGTCGAAGAACCGACCGTTGAGGACACGATCGCGATCCTCAAGGGCCTGAAGCCCCGTTACGAAGCCCACCACAAGGTGGAGATCACGGACGCTGCTATCGACGCGGCGGCGCGGCTCTCCAGCCGCTACGTCACCGAACGGCACCTGCCGGACAAGGCTATCGACCTGATCGATGAGGCCGCGAGCAAGCACGTCATCGACGCGCAATCGCTGCCGGACAACATCCGTGACCTGCAGGTCCGCTTGGAAGCGCTGGCAGACGAAACAGAAGCCGCAATCCAGAAGGAAGACTACGAGCGGGCAGCCCGGATCAAGCAAGAGATCATCGCGCTCCAGGACGAGTACACGCAGCGCAAGGCTGAGTGGGCGAAGGAGCACCCGGAGGTCGACAACGTCATCACCGCCGAGGACATCGCGCGGCTGGTCGGGCAGATGACGGGCATCCCGGTTTCGCGGCTGGAAGAGACGGAGCAGGACAAGCTCCTGAAGATGGAGGACTACCTCCATGAGCGCGTCATCGGCCAGGACCGCGCGATCGTCGCCGTTTCGGACGCGATCCGGCGGGCGCGAGCGGGCCTGAAAGACCCGACCCGGCCGATCGGTTCCTTCATCTTCCTCGGGCCGACCGGCGTCGGTAAGACGGAGCTCGCCAAGACGCTCGCGGAGTACCTTTTCGACGACGAAGACGCGATGGTGCGCATCGACATGTCGGAGTACCAGGAGCGGCACACGGTGAGCCGCCTGATCGGCGCGCCTCCGGGCTATGTGGGCTACGACGAGGGCGGCAGCCTGACCGAAGCGGTGCGGCGGCGGCCGTACCGGGTCATCCTCTTCGACGAAATCGAGAAGGCGCACCCGGACGTGTTCAACACGCTGCTCCAGGTGCTGGACGACGGGCGCCTGACCGATGGCCAGGGCCGGACGGTGGACTTCCGGAACACGGTCATCATCATGACCAGCAACCTCGGCACCGGGGCGCAGGAGAAGGCCACCTTCGGCTTCACCCAGCGCGCCGACGGCACCATCGTCCACGATGTCCAGGCCTCGATCGAAAGGGCGCTGCGAGACTTCTTCCGGCCCGAGTTCCTCAACCGCATCGACGAAATCGTGATCTTCGAGCCGCTGACGAAGGCGGAACTCCTGAAGATCATCGACATCCTCGTCGCGGAAGTCCGGGAACGGCTGAGCGAGCGGAAGATCGACTTCGACCTGACCCAGGCAGCGAAAGACGAGCTCGTTCGCGAGGGTTACGATCCCGCGTTCGGCGCGCGGCCGCTGCGCCGCACGGTGCAGCGCCGCATCGAGAACGAACTGGCCAAGCGCGTCCTCGCGGGGGAGTTCGACGAAGGCGCGAAGGTCACCGTGGACTTCGCCGGCGACAGCTTCACGTTCGCGAGCGAGCCCGGTGCGGCGCGGCCCGCGTCGAGCGGCACCGAGGGCGAAGTCGTCGAGGGCGAAGTGGTGAGCGTCGGGTAAGGCTCGCCGGCGCGAACGATCGCAAAGAAGAGAGGGCACGGGAACGTGCCCTCTTTCTTCTCGGCTTCTTTTGGACGGGGTTCGCAGGGAGTGAGCGTTACGTCAGCTTCGCTATCCTGAACTAACCACTACTGTGAATCGGGGGCTGGCCCATGGCCGTTATTTCCTATTTCCCAATCTCTCTGCCCGCGGAGGCCCGCGAGGGCTTCGAGAAGTCATGGAAGAGCCGCGTCGGCGCAGTCGATACCTTCCCGGGGTTCATCTCGACGGAGCTGCTGGCGCTGCCGGACCGCGGCGAGTACGTCGTGCTCACCCGCTTCACCGACGAGAAGTCGTTCGAAGCCTGGATCACATCGGACAACTTCACCGCGGGCCACCGTGGCGAGAGCTACGCCAGCTACAAGGACAACCCGTTCCTGAAGAGCCACAAGCTGTTCGAGGTCCTGGGGTAGGTACGAGGCCCGAGGCCCGAGGCCCGAGGCCCAAGCGCGGCCGCGGGACTACGACGAGAGTTCAGCCCGGCGCGACCACCAGGTCTCGGCGGCGGTCATCGCGCGCTCGGCCTCACTAATGTCGCCACCCACGAGCCCCGCGGTGGCCGCCCAGTGCAGTGGGATGAGTGCCAGGGCCCCGGGCAGCCAGCGATGCTCGTCGCGAGTAAGGGGTTCTGGCGCCGTGCGTTCGTAGGCGTCGAGCAGCCGCCGCGGCTCGAGCTCGTCGCCACCCACGGAGGCGTGGTGCAGGCTGGCCGCGACGTCGTAGAGCCGCTCCCTGACCCTCGCGAAATCCAGGTCGAACGTGGCCCACGAGCCGTCCGGCAGCTCTCCCACGTTGCCGAGTTTGTAGTCCCCATGAATCGGGGCGCATGGCAGTTCGACCTGCTCCCGCAGCCTGGAGAGTTCGCCGGTCAGCTGGCGCATCCGGCGCGCGACCGGCTCGCTGCCAGGCCCGAGCCTGCGGCGCGTGAAGCCGATCGAGTAGCGCACCTGCCCGAGCGTCCGGTGGTCGTCGAGGGGTTCGGGCGGACCGGGCTCCCAGGCTGCCTTGAGCGCCGTGTGAAGCCGTCCGAGCTCTTCGAACAGGCGGACGCAGGAGCGCTCGTCCGGCTGTGGCTGGACGTGGTCGACGAACTCCTCAAGCTCAGCCCAACGATCGGCGACCCTCAGAAGGTCGCGGCCAGAGATGCGAATTGGGCGGGCAACGCGGACTTGCGTCTGCTGCAGTCGCTCCCGTAAGCGCCGCAGCCCCACGATCCGGCCGCGGCGAGCCCACGGCCTGTGAACCCGGAGGATGACGGGCGGCTCAACGTCTATCCGCAGGTTGAGGTTGAACTCGCCGCCGGCGTCTGCCCATCCGGCCCCGCCCGCCACGCGATCTATCAAGGCCGAGACGGCCGGGTCGTCCGGGCTGGCTCTCGGTCCGAACCAGCGCGGCAAGGCAGGGGGAGCGTTCAGAGTTTCGATTGTGGGCATGGCGATCGCCGGCCGGCGTATGGGTGATGCGGTTCCGGGGGCGAGCATAGCGCACTCTGCCCGAGGCTCGAGACCCCACATCCGCCGCCCGACATCCGGGGCCCGAGGATTTGTAAACTCTCGCTGAAAATTGTTCGCGAGACGGGAACTTTCTTCGCGCTTCGTGCGTTCCTATCGGCAGGAGATGCGCGGACACAGCGATGGCGATTCGCCTCCGGCGGCCACTTGCCCTGGCAAGCGTGGTTACGGCCACGCTTGCGGGTACAGTGGTGCTCCGCAGCATCTTCGGTGGCGGCTCTGACGAGCCGCTTTCGCCTCTTCCCACCGCCACCACTGCCGCCACCCCGACTCCAACGTCCACTCCGCCGCCGAGCCTGACCAGCGTCGCTTCGCCGCTGGAGAAGCGCGTTTTCGCCGCGGCCGAAGCGGTGACCGTGAAGGACGGCATCGGTTTCCTGAGCGCGGCCGACGGTTCGCTGGAAACCTGGTCCTGGCCGGACGGCGCGAACGCGTACTACCTCATGCAGACCACGCCGGACGGCGCGCTTCTCGTCTTCAACGAAGCGAAAGAGGGCACCCCGAATGTCGTAGTCGACAGGGTGAGCGGGAAGGCCTGGCAGCTGAGCTACGGCCTCGGCGTGATGGCCGGGATGGGCCACGGCGCCCTGTTCGTGGCCGCCCAGCAACCGGCGGGCGAGCCGCATAGATACTGGCTCGCCAACGCGGCTGACGGATCGATCAAGGCGCTCGCGGTGAACGGCGAATCCTCCGGCGTCGGGATCACTTCCCCCGACGGGCGCAAGGGCGCCCTGCAAGCCGGCGACTCTGTCTACGTGATCGACCTGGCCTCAGGCGCCGTCGCAAAGCTGGTGACCGGCCTCGAACGCACTACGGCGTCAATCGAGGCCCTGCCCGGCGCGCTCGGCTTCGCCCTGACGCAGAATGGCGCGGCAACACGCCGCTGGTTCACGTGGGACGGTGTTGAGACGCCGGGCGGGCTTCCCGAAGGCGCGGTTTCGCCGAACGGCCGCTACGTCGCCACGAACTGGACCATCGGCCGGATCAAGGCCGTTGGCATGGGCGGTTACCCCGTGGTTGGCGCTGTCACCGTCCTTGACCGCCAGCCGAACCTCGTGCTCTCACAGTACCTGGGCGCCGGCACCGTAGGGTCGCGCTTCGGCGACGCGGCCTGGACGAGCGCGAGCGATGGCCTGGTGGTTGAAGTGAAGGCGGGCTACAAGCTCGTGTCGCCCTCCGGGCAGGTGCTGGCCACGTTCGACGACCCCATTCACGCGCTCAACCTGCTGCCCTCTCCAACCATCGCGGGACTGCTGGGCACGAGCCGCGGCACCATCATCAACACTGCGCGCAACCAGACGATCGCGCCGAACTACGCCATCGACCCGTGGTTCGCGGACTGGACGACGAAGCCCGGCGAGCTGGCGGTGCAACTGGCAACGCCGGGCAAGGGGCGCGGCTGGCAGGACCAGGTGCTTCCGTTCGAAGCCCGGGCCGGCGGTTCGAGCGTCCCACCCAGGGCGGTGGTCAAGGCCGGAGGCGACTGTCTCAACCTGCGCGAGCGGCCGGAAGCCGGCGCGCCGGTGGTCCGCTGCATGGCCGATGGAAGCACGGCATCGTTTTTCCTGGCCGATGACCCCAAGCCCGACCCCAAAGCCGAAGGGCAGCCGAAGGACCAGGTGGCGGGTTACATGGAGGGACTGACCGTCTGGTTGCACCTGACAACCGCCGACGGCGCCAGCGGCTGGGCCGACGCGAATTTCCTCGCCTGGGCGAAGTAGCGCCCACGGCTGCCCGTCCTTCATGCATAATGTCTAGCGACTTACTCAACTTTACCGGCGGGAGGCTGCGGCATGGGCATCGAACTGATTGGCATGGTGGGGACGCGCTCGGCGTCGGAACTGGACGGCCCACAGGCGAGCCTGGTGGGGGGCCACATCGACGCCGAGTTCCTCAAGCGGTTCTCCCTGGCGCACGAGGAGGCCGGGTTCGACAAGGTGCTCATCGGCTACGGTTCGAGCGGCCCGGACGGGTTCTCGGTGGCGAGCTATATCTCGTCGTTCACCACGCGGCTGAAGTTCCTGATCGCGCACCGGCCGGGCTTCGTCGCGCCGACACTTGCCGCGCGCAAGGCCGCAACGCTGGACCAGTTCTCCAACGGTCGCGTCTCGCTGCACTTCATCACGGGCGGGAATGACGCCGAGCAGCAGCGCGATGGCGACTGGCTCGGCCACGACGACCGCTACCGCCGCACCGACGAATACCTGGACGTGATGAAGCTGGAGTGGACCAGCGATGACCCGTTCGATTACGAAGGGCAGTTCTACAAGGTGCGCAAGGCCTCGTCCGAGGTGAAGCCGGTGCAGCAGCCGCACATCCCGGTGTACTTCGGCGGGCTCTCCGGCCCGGCGCGCGAAGTGGGGGCCAAGCATGCGGACGTGTACATGATGTGGGGCGAGCCGGTTGGCGCCGTGCGCGAGGAGATCGCCGACGTGCACACGGCGGCAGCCAAATACGGCCGCAAGCCCGCTTTCAGCGTCTCGTTCCGGCCGATCATCGCCGCGACCGAAGAGAAAGCGTGGGAGAAAGCCCACGGCTACCTTGAGCGCATCCTCAGCCTGCGCAAGGCGGCCGGCGCGGCCGTGCCGGCCAACTACAAGCCGCAGGCCGTGGGCTCGCAGCGGCTGCTCTCGCTCGCGGATCGCGGGGAAGTGCACGACAAGCGGCTCTGGACGGCGATCGCCGCGGCAGTGGGCGCCTACGGCAACACCACCGCGCTCGTCGGGACGCCCGAGCAGGTGGTGGACTCGCTGCTCGACTACTACGACGCCGGCGTGACGACGATCCTGATCCGCGGGTTCGAGCCGCTCGAAGACGCGTCGGAGTACGGCAGGGAGATGATCCCGATGCTCCGGGCCGAGGTCGCGAAGCGTGAGCGGGTGGCCGTCGCCGCGGGATGAGAACCGGTTTGGTAGCATGGTGCGAGGAGATCTGAATGGCCGCGCAGCCTCAACTCGCACCGCCAGACTATGAAGACGAGCCCGTCCTCGTCCGTGAAGGCGTGACCGTCGCCGAGTACCTTGCCATGGCTGAGACGACGCAGCCTTCCAACCTGATCGACGGGCGGTTATATATGTCCCCCACCCCAGTGATGAGGCACCAGCAATTGGTGATGGTTCTCGGATTCGCGTTCGACCACGTCGCGAGGCGCGAGGGTGGTCTCGCGTTCGTCTCGCCGATGGACTGCCACTTGCCCACGGGTTCGATCCTCCAGCCAGACGTTGGTTACATCACTCCGGAGCGGCTGCACATCGTGGACCGATGGGTGATGGGCGCACCCGACGTCGTCGTCGAAGTCCTTTCGCCCGGTACGCGCAGGTTCGATCGAAACAAGAAGCTCCGGGCCTACGAAACCGCGGGCGTCCGTGAAGCCTGGCTTGTCGACGGATCCTCGAACACCGTCATCCTGTTCACCGGCGAAGGAAACCGCTGGGTTCGCGAGCAATCGGTGCTCTTCGGTGAGCCCATCCCCTCCGCTATCGTGGATGCAGGCACTGCCGGCCTGGAAGAGTTCGTGTGACCCAACCCGCAACCAGCATCCTCGAAGCGGCCGGCGGCGCCGAAGGCGTTGCAGCGATCGTCGAGGCCTTCTACCGCCGCATCGAAGCCGACGAAGCCATGCGTTCGCTCTACCCGGAGGACCTGGAGCCCGGCAAGGTGAAGCTGCGGCTGTTCCTCGTCCAGTGGCTTGGCGGGCCGGCGAAGTACACCGAGCTGTACGGCCACCCGCGTCTGCGCATGCGCCACTTCCCGTTCGTCATCGGCGACCTGCACGCAGGCCGCTGGCTGCGTTATATGCGCGAGGCCTGGACCGAGTGCGGGGTGCCCGCGGACGCGCAGTCGGTGGTGTTCGAACGCCTGGCGCCGCTTGCCCACCACATGGTGAACGACAAGGACGACGTCCCTCGCACGCCATTGGGAGATGTGCGACTGAGCTGAGCAGGTCAACGCCGGGGCGCCAGCAACGCGACGCGCGGCCTCACGCGTCAGCGATCTGGTCCGCGATGGAGAGGTATGCCTCGCCCTCTTCGTGCCCCAACTGCATCAGCAACAGGCCCGAGGACACGCGCTCGACGAAGCCCCACTCCCAGATCGCCTGCTCATCCGTGCCGGTCAGCGCGGCGAGGATGCCGGCCACGCCGCGCGCCAGCCGGCCGGGGTCGCCGGCATCCTCGCTTCCCGGCCGCCAACCACGGAGCCAGCAGCCGAGGTCGTATTCGGGCTCGATGAAGCCGACTTCAGGGTCGATGAACTTGTAGCTGCCGCCCGGCTGGATTGGTGCGAGGAGGTTCCCGGGGTGAGCGTCGCCGTGGCAGATGACCGCGCGAGCCGGGTCGAAGGCGCGGCGGCGGGGGGCCGCGAACTCCAGTGCGCGAGCGACGGTCCGTTCGCTACACGGATGTCCGAGAGCTTCCCACGTGCGCGGGATGAATTCTTCGAGCCAGGCGGCTTTGCCTGTCCCGTCGACGAGGCCCCGGGGGTCAAACGGGACCTTCCAGGCTTCCTGGATGGCGGCGCAGTAGACGGGGAGCTGGCGGTCCTGCGGCCAGCGCTCCTGCCACAGCGGCCGGCCAAGCCGTTCGAGCACCATCGCGCGTTCCGCGCGGTTGTGGTGATAGAGCCGGGCGTAGCCACGCCCGTCCGCTGCGCGGAGCACATCGGCCTCGACGGTGCTGAGGTCAGGGTCCGGGACCGCGATCTTGAGGACGGCCTCGATGCCTCCGGGCAGGGTCGCCTCGGCAACAAGGGCGCCACTACCGCCGTCCAGGACCCTGCCGGCCTGGAGGTCCCACTCCGCCGCCACGCGAGCCACGGTCTCATCGAGCCCTTCGAGCCAGGCCGCCCCAACGTCACCCATGGCCAGGGCGCGCCGCCGGACGAGCGCCGGAACTTCGAATCGCGACATCAAGCGAGTGTGCTGAATCGACTCCATTAGGAACAAACGGTGGATGAGCGCCGGCTCGCTCCATCCTCCAACCGCGCAACACGCGTTCGAGCGACGCGCGCCGGGGCGCGTAGAATCGCGCCCCATGAGTGAACCAGTCCTCTCCGGAGTGCGCGTCCTCGAACTCGGGGGCAGTCTTCCCGTTGCCTTCGCCGCGAAGTGGCTCGCGGGCTTCGGCGCCGACGTCGTCCGCGTCGATCCCGACAGCGAAACGCTGACGGCGGACGAGCAGGTCTACCTGCTCGCGGGCAAGCGCCGCGTCAGCGCGTCGTTCGCCGTTGAATCGCTCGCGCTGGCCGCCGACATCGTGATCGAGGGTGACCAGCTCGGGTCGTTCCTCCGCCGGGTGAACCCCGCGCAGCTCCGCCGCCAGAAGCCGTCGATCGTCGTCGTTTCGATCACGCCATGCGGGCAGGACGGCCCGTACGCGGCGAACCCGGCAACGAACATCACGTCCTTTGCGATGGGTGGAATTATGTCGCTCACGGGCATGCCCCAGCGCGAACCGCTGGTGACCGGCGGCAGCCAGGCGCAGTACCTGGGCGGCATCAACGGGTTCGGGGCGGCGGTGACGGCCTACCTCGGCTCGCTCATCCACGGGGAGGGCGACTGGGTGGACATCTCGCTCCAGGAGTGCCAGGCCGGGATGCTCGAACTGTACGGGCCGGGCGGCGCCGTCAGCGGTGTCCCCAGCCTCCGCGCCGGCAACCACGTTCGCGCTTCATGGGGCATTTACCCCTGCGCCGACGGCTTCGCGGGCGTTTGCGCACTCGAACGCCAGATCCCGGCGTTCTTCAGGGTGTTGGATGACCCCGAGCTTGCGGACGAACGCTTCCGCGACCCGCTCCAGCGGCCCCAGCACGACGACGAGCTGCAGGCGAAGTGCTACGGCTGGTTCGCCGAGCACACGAAGCAGGAGATCCTGGACCTGGGCGCGCGGTACAAGGTGCCCTTCGGCGCCGTGATGACGCCGAACGACCTGCTCGGCAACGCGAGCCTGGCCGAGCGCCACTTCTTCGATGCCATCGAGACACCGGACGGCATGGCGATGGTCCCCGGGCGGCCCTTCCTCGGCCTTCCCTGGGTCCCGGGCGAGTTACATGGCGCCGGTGCGGACACGGGCGACGTCATGAGCGAGTGGCTGGAGCACCTGTCATGAAGAAGCTGCCACTCGAAGGCGTGCGCGTCGCCGACCTGACGATGATGTGGGCGGGGCCTTTCGCCACGCGCATCCTCGGCGAGATGGGCGCCGAAGTCATCAAGATCGAATCGCCGCGCGCGTGGGACAACATCCGCACGCTCATCCCCCAGCCCGGCGTCGAAGACCCGTGGAACTCGTCCTTCTACTTCAATGACTATAACCGCGACAAGAAGTCGCTGACGCTGGACCTCGCGCAGGAGATGGGCAGGGCGACGTTGCTCAAGCTCGTTGCGAAATGCGACGTGGTCATCGAGAACTACCGCGCGGACGTACTCGACAACCTGGGTCTTGGCTACGAAGTCCTGAAGGCGGCGAAACCCGACATCATCCTCGTGAGCATGGCCGGCTACGGGAAGACCGGCCCCGAGCGCGAACAGGTCGGATTCGGGCCAATCATCGAGCAGATGAGCGGTCTCGCCTCGCTCACCGGCTACGGCGATGACGGCGTGCCAATGAAGACCGGCCTCTCCTACGGCGACCCGGTGGCCGGGATGGCCGCGGCCTCCGCGGTTTCGCTCGCGCTCATCCGGCGGCGAAAGACCGGCGAAGGCGCCTTCATCGACCTCGGCCAGCGCGAGGTGCTGTCGACGTTCATCGGCGAGGCGTTCGTGGCCGCTTCTCTGCGGGGCGAGGCGCCCGTGCAGCGCGGCAATCGCGACGCGCGCTACTTCGCGCAGGGCGTCTACCGCTGCGCGGGCGAAGAGCAGTGGCTGGCAATCACGCTGCGCACCCTCGGCGAGTGGCGGAGCGTGGCGGCGGCGCTGGACCTGAAGGAAGAGCTGACGGACGTGCCGAAAGACGCCCGGCTGGACGAAATCGACCGGCGCATCTCCGGGGCGCTGGCTGGCATGGACCCGCAAGTGGCGATGGAGAAGCTGGCGAAAGCCGGAGTCCCGGCCGGGCGGGTACTGAACTCGGTGGATATCCACTCCGACCCGCACCTGGACGGACGCGGATTCTGGGTGGAGTTGCCGCACCCGAAGATGGCGGCGTGGAAGCAGCCGCGGAGCGCCTGGCAGTTCAAGGAAGCGCAGCCAACGCCCAGGCGCCACGCCCCGCTCTTCGGCGAACACAACCACGAGATCCTCGCGGGCATTGGCCTGAGCGACGCGGAAATCGCGGAACTGGAGCGGGCGGAGGTTATCGCCGGCGCGCCGGTGAACCCGGGCGTGGGGTGACACGTGTCTGTCCTGCTGCTCTGAATCGTGGCCACAGCGTTGTTCGCTGTGCCGTGGATTCTTTGGGATCGTCATTACAAGCCAGCGAACTCGTTCTTCGAACGCTTCAACCAGATCCGGCAAGAGCTCTTGATTACCATCCTCGCTGGGTTCGCCGGCCTCGTTGTCCTCGTAGTCGCGCACAGTCTTGGCCTGGCTGGTTCCTGAGGGACATTCCTGCTTCGAGCGCTGGAAGACGTGTGCTATCTTCCGAATTCGAATCGGCGGGAGGTCGCTCGTATGCCGCAATCCCATGACCGTCTCCTCGAGGGGCTCCGCATCATCGATGCCGGGCAGGTGCTCGCGGGGCCTTTCGTTAGCTCGCTACTGGCGGATATGGGCGCCGATGTCATCCGCGTGGAACAGCCCTCACTCAAAGCCAACGTGGCTGCGCACACGAATTCCGGCCGGGCGGGCGAACAGCGCAATAAGCGCTCGGTGACGCTTGACCTCCACCGTCCGGAAGCCATCCCGGTCATGAAGAAGCTCGTGGCGTCCGCGGATGCAATCGTCGAGAACTTCTCGCCGGGGACGGTGGAGCGTTGGGGAATGGGCCCGGACGACCTGAACCAGGCGAACCCAAGGCTCATCTACGTGCGTATCTCCGGCTTCGGGCAGACGGGGCCGTACCGCGACCGCACATCGTACGACCGCATCGGCCAGGCAATCGGCGGGCTGATTTACGTGACCGGCGAAGCCGACCAGCCGCCGGTGCACCCGGGCTATATGCTCGGGGACTACGTCAGCGGGACGTTCGGCGCGCTGGCCATCCTGGCGGCGGTGTTCCATCGTGACCACGCCGGTTGTGACGAACCGCAGGTGGTGGACCTTTCGCTTTATGAGTCGATTTTCAGGTACTCCGGACCGATGGCGGCGGAGTACAGCCGCGAGGGCATCATCCGGGAGCGGCGCGGCAACGTCCGGGCGTGGTCGATCCCCGGGGAGCAGTTCCTGACGCGGGACGGGCACTGGGTGCTGATCCTCGCGCTCAACCCGCAGATCTTTCAGCGGCTCTGCGACGCGATGGGCCTGCCGGACCTACCGAAAGACCCGAAGTTCTGTGACCACGAATCGCGGCTGGCAAACGAGGCCGAGCTGCACGAGATGATCCGCCAATGGGTGAAGGTGCAGGATCGAGCGGCGCTGTACGCCGTCCTGGACCAGTTCCGCGTGCCGTACGGCGGCGTGAACAGCATCGCGGACATCTTCGCCGACCCGCACTTCGCGGCCCGCGAAGACCTTGTGACGATTGAGGATCCACATGTCGGGACCGTGGTCACACCGGCGCCGTATCCTCGCCTCTCGCACGCCCCCGGGCGCGTTTACAACCCAGCGCCAACCATCGGCGAGCACAACGACGAGGTCTATTGCGCCCTTCTTGGCATGACCGCGGAAGAGGTTGAGTCGCTGACTGCACTGGGCGTGATCTAATGGAGTCAGGAGGGACAAAGTGAGCGATATCGTCGACCAACTGTTGGCCAATCCCGGCCTGTACACCGGGAGCCAGGTGGACCCCACGGCCAGCCACCCATCCGGTTCCGTCGCCCGCGTCGTGGTTGCCGCGTTGCCTGGCGGCGCGGGTGTGACCCTGGACTACGAGGTGCTGTCGCGCGAAGACGGCCGCGTGCACCAGGAACACTCGGTCCTCGCCCGCACACCCGGCGGCATCGTGATGACGGTCGCCCACAGCCACGCAGATCGGGCCTCCGTACTGCACGAAGCAGAGCCGGGCTATTTCCCTGCTCGCGACGGCGAATCCACCTTCCCCATGGCTATCCGGCTCGAGTCTCCCTCGCCGGGCAAGCTGGTGTACTCGTGGTCGTACGGGTCACCCGGCGAACCGCTGGTTGTGCGAGACGTGGGCACGATGAACCTGAACGTGGGCTAACCCAGCAGCATCTCCAGCACCGCCCGCGTATCCGAGAGGTCTTGCACCGCGAATTCGGCGCCGGAGGCCTTCAACTCCTCGACGCTGAACCGCCCGGTAGCGACGCCGAGGGCCCTCGCGCCGGCGGCGTGCGCCGCTTCCACGTCCAGCGGCGTATCGCCGAGGACGACGACGTTCGCCAAATCGGGATCGAAGCTGAAGAGGCCCGCGAGTTCTTCGATCCCCGCACGCACAAGGTCGGCGCGGACGGTGTGGTCATCGCCGAAGCCGCCGCCCGCGAACCGCTCCCAGAGCCCGAAATGGCCCAACTTGTGCGCGGCGCCGCGGCGCATGTTCCCCGTGGCCAGGCCGAGAACCGCCTCGTCCCGGGTTTCGAGGGCTGCCAGCAGGTCATGGACGCCGGGGAGGACCACACCGCCGCCCTTCTGGACGATCCAGCCGGGGAGCAGTTCGAGGTACGCCTCAGCGAAGCGCGCGTAGTTGGGGATGAGCGCCTCTCCGCCGCGGCCGTGCCGTTCGAGGGTTTCGAAGAAGATGCCCCGGTCGGTTCGGCCGTCGAAGAGGATGCCTTCGGTCGCCTTTTCAATGCCGAACTCACGCGCGAAAGCGAGTTCCATGGCCGCCCGCCCGGCGCCCTGGGTCTTCACCATGGTCAGATCGATGTCGAAGAGGAGGACGCGCGGCATCACCCTGAGTGTAGCAACCCGGCTGGCGTGGCAGCGCGCGGCAGGCCACGATCTGCCCTTGACGATCGAACTTTCGGCGGCGGGGGCACTGGCAGTCATCGAACCCGCGTACGGCGGGCGGCTGCACCAGTTGTCCGTCACCATCAATGGCGCCGAAACGCCGCTGCTCCGGTCACCCGCCGACCCCGCGCTGTACGGGCCGGCGCCGCTCGAAGGCGGCTGTTACCCCATGGCGCCCTGGCCCAACCGCATCCGCGACGGCGCGTTCGGCTGGGCCGGGCAGGACTTCCGTGTCGCGAATGGGCGGGAGCACGCGCTGCACGGACTGGTGTGCGACAGGCCGTGGGAGGTGGTCGCGCGGGTGGGGCGGGTGGTTGAGATGGCGTGTGACCTGGGCGAACGCTGGCCGTGGCCCGCGCGGGTTTGGCAGCGCATCGAGCTGGGCCCGAACTTCCTGACGATGAAGACGGAGGTGCGGGCCGCGCGGGAGGCCTTTCCCGCGGGCTGCGGCTGGCATCCCTGGTTCCGTCGCGCCCTGGCCGCGGGCGACGACGGTGAAGCGGTCCGCATCTCGGTCCCGGCCGGCCGGCGTTACGTGTTCGACGGCCAGCTACCCACCGGCGAGGTCGTGGCGCCGGAAGGCCTCTTCGCCCTGGACGGAACGCCGCTCGCGGGGCGGCGGCTCGACGACTGCTACAGCGGCCTGGCGGAACCGCAGGTCACCCTCGAGTGGCCACAGCTCCGCTTAACCATCGCGATGGACTGCGCGTTTCCGCATGTGCAGGTCTACACGCCACCAGAAGCGTTCTGCATCGAACCGCAAACGTGTGCGCCGGACGCGTTCAATCTCGCGCATGTGGCATCGGGCGCGGCGGTGGCCGCTCCCGGCAGGCCGGTCTCGATGGCCAGCCGGTGGACGTGGGAGGTGTTGCCATGACGAGCTGGTTCGACGAGTCACCGGAGACCTATGACCGCGCCCGGCCGTCGTATCCGGAACCACTATGGGACGAGTTCTTCGGGCGGCTGCCCGCGGAGCCGCGCCTGGTCGAAATCGGGCCGGGCACCGGCAAGGCGACGGCGGCGCTGCTTGCCTGCGGCGCGCGAGTCGTCGCCTGCGAACCGGGCGCGAACCTCGCGAACTACCTACGCGGCAAGTTCGGCAGCGCCACTCTGGAGGTGCGCAACACCTCGTTCGAAGCGGCGGACTTCGTCGGCGAGCAGTTTGACGGGCTGGTGGCCGCGACCTCGTTCCACTGGGTTGACCCCGTGGCGCGCGCCGGCAAGGCGCCGTCCGTGGTGAAACCCGGCGGCTATCTCGCCATCGTCGGGACCAACCAGGTCGAGTCGGACGTGGACCGCGGCTACTTCGCGGCATCGCATCCGATCTACCGCAAGCACTTCCCAAACGAACCGGCGAGCCTGCCGCCTACCCCTGGCCGCGATGTCGTTCCGCTGGAGTTCGAGGAGCTTCGCGCCAACCCGAGCCTGGAAGAGCCGGAGCTGTTTCGCTACGACTGGGACCAGCGCTACACGACGGCCCAGTACCTGGACCTGGTGCGGTCGTATTCGAACACGGCGCAGATGGCGCCTGCCCAGCGGCAGGCCTTCCTGGCCGACCTGGCGGCGTTCATTGATGCGGAATTCGACGGCTATGTGATCCGGCCGCTCGTTATCACGTTAAGCTTGGCGCGACGCCGGGCCTAGACTCCTTCCGAACCATGTTCGGGTTTTCTATACTGCGTTCACCCTGATTTCAGGTTACCAAAGAGGTGTTGCCGTGACTGACCAGCAAGCCATGCCGCTGGGCATGAAACTGTCTCCGAGGAACCCGGAGTACCAGAACGACCCGTTCACCCTGCTGGACGAAGTACGCGAGGAGGCCCGCGTTGTGCGCGACGATTTCCTCGGCCGGTATATCGTCGCCCGCTTCGAAGATGTCCAGGCCATCCTGAACGACCGGGACCTGGCCGTGGACCCCCGCAAAGCAGCCGAGCGCACATTCAACAGCATGTTCCGGCAGCGGGCATCGCAGGCGGACGAGGACTCCCAGCCCTCCATGCTCTTCCTCGATCCGCCGGACCATACCCGGCTGCGCTCGCTCGTTACGAAGGCGTTCACGCCTCGATCGATCGAAAAGATGCGCGTCCGCATCGGCGAGATCGCCAACGAACTGCTCGACAAGGTGGAGGGACAGCCGTCCTTCGACCTGATGGCTGCCTTCTGCCAGCCGTACCCGACGATCGTGATCGCCGAGATGCTCGGCGTCGACCCGAAGGACCAGGCCAACTTCAAGCGCTGGACCGATGATGGAGTCGCCGCCGGCTTCGACCCGTTCGCTACGGACGAGCAGAAGAAGAAGGCCGAGATCGCATTTGGACAGTTGCGGGCGTACCTCGAAGCCGCCGTGGCCGAGCGCCGCGCGAACCCGAAGGACGACCTCATCACCGCGCTCATCCAGGCCGAGGACGAGGGCAGCTTCTTCAACGACAACGAAGTCGTCACGATGATTTCGCTGCTCCTGGGCGCCGGGAATGTGACCACGACCGACCTCCTCGGCAACGGCATGAAAAACCTGCTCAGCAACCCTGACCAGGTGCAGAAACTCCGCGACGACCCCTCGCTGCTGGAGAACGCGGTCGAAGAGATGCTCCGCTATGAAGGGCCAGTGACGTTCTCCGGTCGCATCACCGTGGACGACCGCGAGATCGCCGGCTGCCCGATGCACGCCGGCCAATCGGTGACGGTGGCGCTCGGCGGCGCGAACTACGACCCGCGCCTGCACAAGGACCCGCACAAGTTCGACATCACGCGCGAGGACATCGACCACCTGGCGTTCGGCGGCGGCCGGCGGTACTGCCTCGGCGCGCCACTGGCCCGGCTCGAAGCGCAGATCGGCGTGAAGACGCTGCTGGAACGCTTCCCGAACCTGCGCATGCCCCAGCAGGAGCTCGTCTGGAAGACGGTGCCGGGCTTCCGCGGGCTGGAGAAGCTGATCGTCGAGGCGTAGCAGCCTCAATGGCTCGAAGGGCCCCGCCGCAATGAGCACTGCCGCAGCCAAGCCACCGGACCCCAACGCGCGGCGCCGCCTGAGCGCGGGGGACTACGCGGAACTCGCCCGCGCTGAGCTGGCGACGTTCGTCTCGATGCTCGAGAGCCTCGGTGAGGCGGATTGGTCACGGCCAACGCCGTGCACGCTCTGGGATGTGCACGGCGTGGCTGCCCACCAGGCGGGCCACGTCCAGAGCGGCCACGGACTCCTCGGCGTCCTTGCCCAGGCCAACCCGATCGCACTCCGCGCTTACCGCAAGCGCGGCATGTCCACGCTGGACGGCATGAACCAGAAACAGGTCGATCTACGCCGCGACCGCACGCCCGCGGAACTGATCCGGGAGATCCGCGACGGGACTGCGGACGCGATCGCGGCCCGCACCCGGCTGAATCCGATTTCGTCCCAGGTGCGCCTGCCGGTGCCGCCGGCCGGCATGATGCCGTTGCGCGAGCTCCTGCAGCGGATCTTCTCGCGCGACATGTGGATCCACCGGCTCGACATCGCCGATGCGACCGGCCGCCCGTTTGACCTGGCCGGCGATCACAACGCGCTCATGCTCGCGCTCGTGGTTGAAGACACCGCCCGCTTCTTGCGGAAGGCCCGGCCCTCCGCCAACGTCTCCCTCCATCTCAGCGGAGACGGTGGCGGCGACTGGCAACTGGCCAGCGGAGAAGGCACACCGGTTTCGCTGTCGCTTTCGGTGGCCGACTTCGTGCGGCGCACCGGTGGGCGCGTCCCGCTGGACGAAACAGCCGGACGGGTCAGTTCAGGCGCCAGCGCGGCCGAGCTGAGGCCAATCCTGGAGGCGCTCCAGGCGCCATACTGAGCGCCTGCCTTTTCTCTTTCGCGCTCCAGTTGGGTACACTCCGCCCATCCTTCGATACGGGATAACGATTCATGGCCCGTGAAGTAGCCGGTACGCCCGCCGCCGCAGCGGAACAGTCCGGGACAGGCATCTTTTACGGCTACTACCTGATCGGCGCGGCCATGGTGGCGCAGTTCGTCTCCATCGGCAGCCAGAACTACATCATCGGCGCGTTCTTCAAGCCGATGACCTCGGACCTGGGCTGGACGCGCTCGGAATTCACGCTCGGGCGCACCGTCGCCCAGTTCGTAATGGCTTTCACCGGCTTCTTTATCGGTGGGCACGTGGACCGGCACGGGGGACGCCGGCTCATGCTCATCGGCATCGCCGTCCTCTCGGTGTCGCTCTATGCCCTGAGCTTTGTCCAGGAGCTCTGGCAATGGATCGTGCTGAACGGCGTAATCCTCACGATCGGGGCAGCGCTCATCGGCAATCTGGTCGTGAACGTGACGCTGTCGAAGTGGTTCGTGGAGAAGCGCGGCCAGGCCGTCAGCCTCGCGTCCATGGGCGTTTCGATGGCGGGCGTGGTGCTTCCGCCGGTGATGACGCACATCATCGACGACTGGGGCTGGCGCACCGGCTGGCGGATGATGGCCGTCTTCGCCGCCGTGCTCATGGTGCCCACCGCGTTGATGATGCGGCGCGCGCCGGAGGACTACGGCCTGAACCCCGACGGCCGTACAAACGCCCAGATGGCAAGCGGCATGGGCGACCGCGCGCGCGCCGAATTCGCGATGTCGATGACGCGAAAGCAGGCGGTGCGCACGGCCACCTTCTACATGCTCGTCATTGGCTTCGGGCTGTTCGGCGTGACCATCGGCGTGATGCTCCTCCAGACCATCCCGTTCATGACCGACGCCGGGTACTCGCGGAACACAGCCTCGTGGATGATCGTGCTCTCGTCGATCCCGGCGCTGGCATCGAAGCCGCTCTGGGGCTACGCGATGGACCACTGGGACCCGAAGAAGCTGGCCTCGGCCGGTGCGGTGATCACCGGCATCTCGATGATCGTCATCACAGCTTCGGTGAACGCGACGGCGGACTGGGCGGTGTATTTCGGGTTCGTGCTCCTCGGGTTTGGCTGGGGCGGCATGATCCCGCTGCAGGAAGTGATCTGGGCGTCGTACTTCGGGCGGCGCTTCCTGGGCGCGGTGCGCAGCGCCGGATTGCCGTTCGCGCTCGTCCTCGGCGCAGGCTCACCACTGCTCGTCTCGCTCTACTTCGACCACGTGGGCAACTACAACGGCGCTTTCCTGATCGTCGCGGGGCTGAACATCGCGGCTTCGGCGATGTTGCTGTTCATCCCGAAGCCGGGTCAGCGCGCCGCGGCGCCCGCCTGAGCGTTGGCCAGCAGGTAGCGGACCTGGCCGGGCGTGCGAAGGTGATACACCCGCGCGGCCGGCGGGTCGGTGTACAGCGATTCGATGAGCGACCGCCGGTGTGGCCGCCACGACTTGATCCCCCAGACGAGCATCGAGTCGCCCGTGAGGAACGTCTGGCGCATGGATTCCCTGTTGCCGTTCCACAGTTCGCCGCCCGTGATCGAAC
Source organism: Dehalococcoidia bacterium (assembly GCA_046328215.1). GTDB lineage: Bacteria > Chloroflexota > Dehalococcoidia > Tepidiformales > Tepidiformaceae > Amarobacter. The sequence goes on from JAXLXA010000006.1 coordinate 101,130, forward strand.
GGGAGATGGTGCGCCAGGCCAGCCGGCGGTAGACCGTCGGGAACGGCAGGTCCAGCCAGATTGCCGTCTCAGCCATGGGAAGGATGAGGTCGCGGACGTGGCTGTAGTTGCCTTCGATGACCCAGCCGCCTGGGTGGGCCGCCAGATAGGCGGTGACCTGCTCGCGAAACTCTTCGCGCGTCAGGTCAACCCAGTCCGGGTGGGCGTGAAACACGGCGTCGAGCTCGAGCACCGGCAGCCCGAGTTTGGCCGCCAGCTGGCGCGCCAGCGTCGACTTCCCGGATCCCGACGGGCCGTACACGGCGACACGCCTGCCAACCGGCACTTCGCGCGGAATCGAAGGTGCGCTCAGGAGGCTTTGCGCGTGTTCGCAACGATGGCGTCGACGATTTGCGGTTGCGCCTCGGGCGGGATGTCGTGGCCCATGCGCGGGATGATCAGCAGTTCGGCGCCGGGGATGGCCTCCGCGGTCGCTTTGCCGCCGCTCGGCTGCACCAGCGGGTCCACTTCGCCGTGGATGACCAGCGTGGGCAGCTTGACCTGCTTCAGCGCTTCGGTACGGTCGCCGGTGGCCATGATGGCGAGCAACTGGCGCGCGATGCCCACGGGGTAGAAGCAGCGGTCATACGCAGCGGCCTGCCGAGCGCGGACCTTCGCTTCGTCCATGGGAAACGTACCGCCGATGGTCTTCCACGATTCGACGCCGGCATCGATCGCTTCCTCGCGGGAGTTCGGAGGCGGCGCCATGAGCGCGCCCATCGCCTCGGGCGTGGCCTGGCCAACCGCCGGGTTGCCAGTGGTCGACATGATGGAAGTCACGCTGAGGACGCGGTCCGCGTGCTTGATCGCCATGGCCTGGACGATCATGCCGCCCATGGAGGCGCCGACGATGTGCGCCTTCGCGAGGCCGAGCGCGTCGAGCAGGCCAACAGCATCTTCGGCCATATCCCAGAGCGTGTAGCTCGCGGACGAGAAGTCACCCGCGAACGCTTTGCCGAGCTCCGGCTCCGGGCCGGACTCGATCTTCGAGGAGAGCCCGACATCGCGGTTGTCGAAGCGGATGACGTGGAAGCCCTTTGCGGCGAGCGCCTGGCAAAACTCGTCGTCCCAGAGGGTCATCTGCGCGCCAAGGCCCATGACGAGCAGGAGCGCGGGATGCGAGGCGTTTCCGAAGGTTTCGTAGAAGAGCGAGATTCCGTTGGAGGGAGCGGTAGGCATGGGGGAGATGATACCAGTGAGAACCTGCCGGCATTACGTTCCGGACGGACCGGCGAGGCAAAAGGTAAAAGGCGAAAGGCGAAAGTGGGGGTGGCCTACTTCAGCCAGCGGTCTCCCCAGCCTTCGTCTGGCTGTTCGCTCGCGAATTGCCAGGGCTCGCCGAACTTTTCGTTGTAGACGACGACTTTGGGCGGCTTGCGATTCAGTGGGCCCTGGCGGTCCGTGGGATAGCCGATAGGGAGCAGGCAGTAGAGCTGGTTGGAATCCGGGATGCCGAGCATCTCGTACAGCTGCTCGCGCATGGGCAGATTGAAGATGGAGCTGCCGAGGCCCATCGCGCGGGCGGCGAGCTGGAAGTTCTGGACGGCCGGGAAAGTGCTGCCGCCCGGCGTCGAGTGGCGGCCTTTCATGCCAAGCACGCCGACGATCACCGGGACCTTATCCAGGTTGAGAGCGAGGTCCCGGACGCTGAGGAGGGAGAGGCGCTGGTTGCGCGGCAGTTGCTGGATGTCCTCATCGCTGCCGTAGCGGGCGGAGTAGCGCCCCCAGCCTTCGACCGCCCACTCGCGCAACTGGTCCTTGATCGCCTGGTCGCGAATGATGATCCAGCGCCAGTCCTGGGCATTCTGGCCCGAAGACGCGCGGATCGCGGCATCGAAGCACTGGAAGAGGACGGCGTCCGGAACGGGGTCCGGCTTGAACCGCCGCAGCGCCCGCGTGGTGTAAATCGTCTGGAAGAGCCCGGGTTCGTCACTCATGGCGCGAATTCTAGCGGGCGCGGACGGCACAGGGTTGGGGCGAGTTACTTCACGTTGAGGATGAGGATCGTGCTCGAACCGCCGGGGGCGTAGCACTTCACCTTCTGCTCGCCTGCCTCTTTCGGGGCGGTGTAGTTGATGGAGCGCGTCTTGCCCGAGGGGATGAGCAACTCTTCGAGCTTCGTGCCATCGATGCCTTCGACTTCCTGGTCCTTCTTGCCGTCGTTCTTGACTTCGAACTTGACCTTTTCGCCGGCCGTAAGGTCGATCGCAGCGGGCGAGCATGCGTCGTCGGTCTGGGTGATCTGGATGAGGCGGCGATCGCCGGAGTCATCGCTGCCGCAGGCCGCGAACAGTGCTGAAGCCGCGACGGCGGCGCCGAGGAAGAGTGCGATGCGAGGCATGGAGGCTACCTTTCGGTGGCGAGAGTGGTTGGTTCAGGCGTGGCGGCCGCCGGCTTCGGCGTGGGCTTCTTACCGAGCGGCAGGAAGAGGAAGGCCGACAGCGCCAGCACCAGGTACGACCAGTAGAGGCCAATCTGGAGCGTGGACGGCGCGGAGTCGTATCCGACCAGTGTGTTGAGGAACTTCCCGAGGTTGGAGGTAATCGAGATATAGGACTCGGTGTCCCACGGGCGGCTGCCGAGGTCAGAGATGATGGCCGCTTCGTAGAGCTTGACTACGGACGTGGCGAGCATTCCGGCCGCGATGAAGATGATCACGATGCCGGAGACCTGGAAGAACATCTTCATCGGGAAGCGGTTGGTGCCGGCGTAGATGGCGGCGCCGATAGCCGTGGCGACGGCGAATCCCAGGACGCCGCCGAGGATGTAGGTCGTGCCGCTGCTGGTGGTGGAGCCGGCGAACAAGAACAACACCGTTTCGAGTCCTTCGCGGCCGACTGAGGTGGCGGCGAGAAGGACGAGTGCGGTGACGGAGCCCTTCCCCAGCGCGTCATCAACCTGCGCGCGCAGGCCGGAGCTGATGGACCGGGCCTGCTTCTTCATCCAGAGCGCCATCCCCGTGAGGACGATGACGGCGAAGATCATGGCGAAGCCTTCGAAGGCCTCGACGATGCGCTTGTCCATCTCGCGCGATGCGATTTCGAGCGCGACGCCGATCGCGATGCAGACCGCGGCAGCCACGCCGACACCGGCCCAGATGGACTTGAAGTGCTGCTTCTGGCCGATGGTGCGCAGATAGCCGAGGAGGATGGCGACGATCAGGGCCATCTCAACGCCTTCGCGGAGGCAGACTAGGAAGGAGAATCCCACGGTTGCTGTCCTGACTGGTGTCGGAAGTTAGGTTCACCTAACTTTACACCGCAGTCAAGCCAATTCACCGCGGTTCCGTGAACCTTAACGTTCTTCCGTGATCTGACTCCAACCTTCGAGCCCACGGCAAGGCCGAACGGGCCAGTAGGGTGGCACCTTCGGGCCGATTGCGGGTGCCGCGCGATTGACGGCCGGGCGCCATCCGGCCGATAGTGGCGCCAACAACCACGGAGGGTGCGCGACCGATGACTGCAACCACTGTTTCCACCGCATCAACGCGCCTTCCGGCTTTGCCGCGCTAATCACGGGTCCCTGAACCTCCTGCGCGCCGCCGATGAGGCGGCCTTTTTCTTGTCTGGCGCAGGAGGCCACCCATTGTCCGAACCAGAAACGGCCGGCCGTTTCGCCAGCCGCGAATCGGACGCGGCTGACATGCGCTCGATCGAAGAGTTCCTCGACGAAGCGCTCATCACCGAAGTCCTCAACGTTATCCGCAGCGGGAAGGAAGCGACCGTCTACCGCTGCAAGGCTCACCGGTCACTCGGCGCGACGTTCGCAGCGGCGAAGGTCTATCACAGCAGCGGCCACCGCAGCTTCCATTCGGCGGCGGGCTACGAGGCAGGGCGCCACTTCGGCCCCGGCCAGGTACAGCGGGCCGTCGCCAGGCGCACCGGTTTCGGCCAAGAGGCGCGGCTTTCGGCTTGGGTCGGGCGGGAGTTCGACCTGCTCAGCGCGCTGAACTACGCGGGCGCCGATGTCCCCGCGCCGTACGCCTGCACCGACGCTGCGATCCTCATGGAGTACGTGGGCGATGCGGCCGGGCCGGCGCCGCAGCTTCAGCATGCGGACCTGGACCCGGAAGACGCCCAGCCGCTGTTCGACCGCGTACTCGAAAACATCGAACTGCTGTTGCGCGCGAACGTGGTGCACGGCGACCTTTCCGCGTTCAACATCCTTTATAACGCCGGGCGACTGCGGATCATCGACTTCCCGCAGGCGGTGGACCCGCGCGAGAGCCCGGCGGCGAGGAAGCTCCTCGAACGGGACATCCGCAACGTCGTCGAGTTCTTCCAACGGCGAGGAGCGGGGCTCGATGAAGACCCGGCCGAGATGGCGCGGAACCTGTGGGACCTGTGGCGATTTGCGGAGATTTGAGGTGCCAGGTGCCAGGTGCCAGGTGCCAGGTGCCAGGTGCCAGGGGGAGTGGACGCCGGGCGGGGGCTGCTATTGCGGCTTGCCGAGCACCACGATCAGTGTGGCCGTGATGCGGCGGCTGTTCGCGTTCTCCTGGTTGCCCGAGACGGAGATCTCGTGGCCGACGACGCCTTCTCCGGTGAGCACGTCCTGCAGGGTCAGGCCGGAATCGCTGAACCGAATGGTGGTGGTCCGGCGGACGACCACGGGTACGGCGCCGCGCTCCGTGCGCACCGTCAGCACGTTCGCGGTCCGGCTGACCACGACGCCGCGCACGTTCTGGAACTGCGGACCGTTCGCAGCCGGCGCCGGTGTGGCGGCGGACGGGGCAGCTGATTCGATGCGGAAGATGCCCTTCGGCAGGTCAGGGGCATCGAGGATGCGGACTATCGCGCCGAGCGGACGAGGATTCGCGGCGAGGAACCTGTCCATCGAGCGCGCGTCGACATCCACCAGCAAACGCTCGCGGGCGGTCACGAGAAGCACCCGCGCCCGGCTGCCATCGGGCGAGAACGAGAGCACGCGCACCGAGCCGGTGAGCCCTTCGCGGAACTTCTTGAGCTGGGTGACGGATCCGTCGACACCGTCAGCCGGGGTGGACTGGTTCGTGGCGACCGCGACGTTCGAGGCGGCGATGGACCGCTTCGCCGTGACGATGCCGCTGACGAGGACCGGGTCACCCGCTTTCAACGTAGCGAGTGCGCGTTCTCCGTTTTCGTCGCTGAGCGCGGTCTGGTCGTTCACGGCGATTTCGACATCACCGACGACCGGTGACTGGAGGGTGAGCGTACCGCCGTCGTTCGCGGAGACCACGCCTTCGAGCTGCACGTAGTCATCGACGGTCAACGCCGACGCCGTTTCGACAGAACTGAACGGCTGGAGGATGACCAGGGCGAGGACCGCGATGACCGCGATCGTCGCAACGGCCCAGCTCATTGCGAACACGCGGCTGCCGAAGAAACCGCCAAGGAAACCACCGCTCGACTGCCCGCCACGGGCGACCGCGGTCCGAGCGGGGGGAGCCGTTGACCGGCGCTGTTGTTCCAGATGGCGCTGGAAGCGGGCGCGAGCAGTCGGCACGGCCGCGTTGGCTTCGGCCGAAACCCGGGCCGCGTTCAGTTTGAGCGCCGAGGACGCGGCGAGCATCGGCCCAAGTTCTGCCCGCTCCTCGGCCGTGGCGTCGGCCGGGATGGCGCCCGTTTCGAGCGCGCGCTGGAGCAGATCATCGATGCGGTCGGGGGTCATCCGCCACCTCCGCCGACGGCGTAGGTTTCGCCGCCCAGGGCGCGCTGCATGGCGGCCAGCGCCCGGCGCTGCAGGTTCTTCACCGCATCTTCCGAGCGTTCCATCATGGCCGCCGTCTCCGCCACCGATTTGTCGAGCAAGAAGCGCAACCGGAGGACTTCCTTCTGGTCGCCGGTGAGGGTTTGCATGGCTTCGAGCAGGTCGCGGCGCAGGCCGATTGCGTCGGCGCTGTCAGGTTCTGAGAGCTCGATGGAATCGTCGAATTCAGAATCAATGCCGCGGCGGCCGAGCTTCTTGATGTGGTCGCGGCAGAGGTTGCGGGCGATGCCGATGAGCCAGCCTTCGATGGGTACGCCCTGGTAGTTGAACCGGCCCGCGTTGGCGTACGCCACTTCGAACGCCTGGGAGGCGAGGTCTTCGGCTTCTTCGGCCGAGCGGACGCGGTAACGGACAAAGGCGAAGACGCTCCGGTAGTGCAGGTCAAACAGTTCTTCCCACGCTCCGGCATCACGCGCGACGGCGCGGCGCGCAAGGGATTCTGCGTACTGGGAGCCGGGAGCCGGGGGGCCATCGGTCTGGACCTCGGTATCGCGCACAGCGGGTTCACTCTACGAATGGCGCGAGTACCGCGAAAGGTGACGGAGGGAGAGGAAAGAGGAAAGAGGAAAGAGGAAAGAGGAAAGAGGAAAGTGAGCTATGCGATGAATGGCTTGTTCAGGCCTTCGCCGCGGAACCAGTCCTGGGCGGCTTCATAGCCCTTGTAGGTCGCGAGCAACGACCGTTCCGAGGCCTGCGCGTATTGTTCCACCGTCTCGTATGCGGGCGTCCACGGGGCCACGCCGGCCCAGGCACGAACGTAGAGCGAGGCCCCATCGCTTCTCCGGGCATAGGGAGACGAGCCGATGCGCGTGCGGACGCGTTCGGTGAATTGCGCGGCGCCCTCGGCGGTCGCCTCGATCAACAGGACGGCGAACAGCGTGGGCGAGACCCGGGCGACGACGTCCGCGCCGCGCACGGCTTTGCGCAGCACGTTCGCAACGTACGGCGCCGGCGAGGGCAGCGGTCCTTCCACCTGCCGTTCGGCCACGGCGATTTCGAACAGCGCGAGTGCGCTGTTCGAGCCGTAACGGAGGTCGCGAGCGATCTGTCTCGAAAGGACTTCTTCGAACCCGGCGGCGTTCGACAGCCCGGTCTCGGCGTCGATTTCGCCGTCAGGGCAGGGAGCATTCGTGGAGCCTGACTGGTCGCGTTTCTTAGATTTGCCGAGCATGGGGTCCCTCAGGCCACAAAGGGGCCGGTCGTCTCGTCGTGCAAGCGGAACACCGAGATCGCGGGCCGATGCGTCTTGTAATCGCTGAGTTGCTGGTCGGCGGCAGCGAACAGCTCGCCAGGCTCGCAGGCGATGCCCGTTGCCACCCCGAAGGTCACCGTCACCGGGACCAGGTCGTCCCAGTCGCTGGTGTTGAGGCGCTCGATTTCGTGCGCGATGCGCCGGGCGATGAGCCGCCCGAGCGCCAGGTCAGCATCCGGGACGATGATCCCGAAGTCGTCCCCACCAATCCGGGCAGCGGTGTCGTTCCCGCGGATGCAGCGCGTGAGGCCCAGGGCCGTGCGCCGGATCATGTCGTCGCCAACATCGTGGCCATGCACTTCGTTGACGATGCGGGTGCCGCAGATGTCGACCAGCACGAGGGTCACGGGGCGGCGGTCCGCGCGCGCGTTGTCGCAGGCTTCGCGGAGGCGCTCGTCAAACGCGTGCCGGTTGTACAGGCCGGTGAGGTGGTCGGTGCGGGCTTCGCGTTCGAGCCAGCGCACCATGGTGTCGCGGCGGCGCAGGCTGCGGTTCTCTTCGAACGCGCCCTCGATGCGGAGCATTAGTTGCTGGCCGTCCTCGAGGTGGACCTTGCTGATGAAATCGTGTGCGCCGAGCTTCAGCGCCGGGAGCGCTTCCCGCTCGTTATCGCCGCTCGTGAGGAGCACGACGGCCACGTCGTTGCGGTGTTCGCGGAGGTGGCGGGTGAGGTCGCTGCCGGCCTCGCTCCAAGTGGCGGAGTCCACCAGCGCGACATCGAACATGCCGTCGGTGAGCATGGTCAGGCCTTCGTCGACTGTTCGCGCGGCGTGGGTGACGAAATCCCCGCCGGACTGCAGGCATTCGCGGACGCGGCGAACGTCCTCAACATCGGGATCGATGATGAGGACGCGGAGGACGCGCCTGCGCTCGGCCACGGCGGCGGTTCTTGGCATCATGTTCGCTGGTATCCCGATGTCAGTATCGGCAGGCGCTCTGCATAACGAGAGGGGGTGCTTGCGGAAAAATCGAGACGACTTCGCGTCGCGGGGTGTACGGCCTGGCACGCTCCGGAGTGGACGTTCATGGGGCTGAGCAGGGCGGAGGGAGCCGAGGGCAACAAAAAAGCCGCGGCGGGAGTGTGGAGCGGACACAGCTCCCGGCAGCGCGGCATTCATGAATATACCGCGGATTGTCCAGTCTGGAAACCGGGTGTGCGGGTTTGTGTCGCTGGCGGGGAAGAGTGGGAATAGCTGAGGCGTGACCTGGTCGCTCCCGCCGCGATCCGCTCCCTGCCGGTCGCGGTTCCATTTCTGTTGCGGGCGTTCGGCGGGCCAGGTGGAAAGGCGAAGCGCGAAAGTGGGAACGGCTGACGCGTGGCCTGGTCGCTCCCGCGGTGATCCGCTCCCTGCCGGTCGCGGTTCCATTTCCGTTTCGTGCGCTCGAAAGACGAAAGTGGGGACGGCTGACGCGTGGCCTGGTCGCTCCCGCCGTGATCCGCTCCCGGCCGGTCGCGGTTCCATTTCTGTTGCGCGCGGCCGGGCGAATCCAATCTGCTATCCTCAACCCATGACCGCGCCCGCTGTTGTCGATGTCGGCACTCTGCTCTACGTGCTGCCCAGCCCCACGGGCGGACGGCTCTGCGTGACCGGCTCAGGAGTCTCCGTGCGCCAGGTTTCCGTGCTCTACAACGAAGGGCTGACCCCGGAAGAAATGGTCCACAACTACGGGACACTGCTCACCTTGCCTGGCGTCCACGCGGCCATCGCTTATTACCTGGCGAACAAGGAGCGCATGGACGCGGAGCTCGAAGCCGATGAACGGCTGTTCGACGAACTGTTTGCGTTCTACAAGGCAAACGGACGATTCCCGGAGAACTTGTAGCTTCGTTGGCCGAGCGAATCTACCTGGATGCGGACTCGTGCAACGAACGCCTGGCGGCTGCGCTGGGCAGGGCCGGGTTCACGGTCTCGTGGGGCACTCGAGAAGTCCCGGTTGGCGCCGACGATGAGATGCAATTGCGCCGAGCCGTTGAACTCGGGGCCGTGCTGGTCACCGGCAACTCCGTCGACTTCGCCAGGATCCACCGCGACTGGTCAGCCCAGGGACTCGGTCACAGCGGCGTCGTGACGATCCGGCGGATTCCGCCGCGTTCTCCCGAGGCGCTCGCAGAGGTGCTCGTCGCTTTGATGCGGGAGCACACGCCCGACTCCTTCGCGAACAGCTTCCACCGCGTTTAGGCCTCACCCGAACACGCCCTTCGCCGCCAGCTCGGCCACTTCCTCTTCGCTCAAGCCCGCCGCGGAAAGCGTTGCCGCTGTATCCGCGCCGGGTTCCGAGGCCATGCCGCGCACGCGCACGTCCGCTCCGCGGATGACGAACGGCGTGCCGACCGTTTCGAACGTACCGTTCGGCGTTTCCAGCGGCTGAAACGTGCCGCGCTCACGCAGGGCAGGGTCCGCGATAACTTCCGGCAGCTCGGTGCGTGGCGCCCAGATCAGGCCGTGCGCGTCCAGTTTCGCCGCCCAGTTCGCCAGGTCGTCCTGCAGGAAGGCGCGTTCGATGACGGCCGCAAGCTCCCGGCCCTGCGCCCGCCGCCCGGCCATCGTCGCGCACGAGGCGTCGTCCGCCAGGGCGTCCAGGCCCAGCGCGGCGCAGAGCTTCGGCCAGTACGGGTCGGGAGTCATGTGGACGAGCAGCAGCCACTGGCCGTTGCGCGTGGGGTAGGTGTTGAACAGTGGGTTGTCGGGCGCGGTGCGGTCCATCACCTTCGGCTGCGCGCCGTCCAGGAGCGCGCGCGAAAGGTCAGTGGCGATGGTGTAGGCGCCCGTCTGTTGGAGGCTGACCTCGACCACCTGGCCCTCGCCGGTGAGGTCCCGGAGGCGAAGGGCGGCGAGCGTCGCGGCCACCGCGTTGATCCCCGTGGTGTGGTCACCCTGGGCGATTCGGCTGAGCACCGGCGGCGAATCCGGGTGACCGACAAGGCTCATGATGCCGGAGCGCGTCCAGAACGCCGAGAAATCGAACCCCGGCCGCGCCGCGTCCGGCCCGCTGATGCCGTAGCCGGTGACGCTGACGTAGACGAGCCGCGGGTTCGCGGCGAGCGCGGCTTCCGGCGTCAGGCCGAACTTCTCCAGCCGCGGCGCCATGAAATTCGTCAGGAAGACGTCCGCGTCCGCGAGCAGGCGCAGGAGGAGCTGCGGGCCGCCGGGGGCATCCATGGCGATCGTGACCGACTTCTTGCCCCGGTTTTCCACTTCGAAGAGGAAGTTGAACGGCAGGTTGCCTGGCCCGCCGGTGGGCACCACGCCGCGCATCACTTCGCCGCCGGGTGGTTCGACCTTGATGACGTTCGCGCCGAGGTCCGCGAGCAGTGCGCCGGCCGCGGGCGCGGCGACGTAGTTCGCGGCTTCGATGACGGTTATCCCGGAGAGCGGCGCTGGCATGGGCGTATTGAGCAACGGGGGGAGAGCAATGAGCAATGAGCGCGCGCTTCTTTTTTCTGACCACTTCAAGTGGTGGGAACAGGTCAATGCGAAGCTGGAGTGTGTGACCACTTCCGCACCACATGGGAACCAGTTGACTACCTGTTCCGTTACCACTTGCCGACCACTGCGCGCCACATGAGTAATGAGCGCGCGCAGGTCAGCTCGAAGCTGGAGGGGGGCGATGAAAGAAGGGAGCACGGCTGCCATGAACCGAGTTTGCGGCTGGAGGGCGCCGAACGTTGAGGGTCGCGTGGCAGTCGTGATGGGCGGTGGCGAACGAGCCGCGCTGAAAGATGGCGGGGCCGCTAAACTGGGACGCATGCCGAGAGAGCGGGAAGTCCCGCGATTCAGTTACGCACCGCCGCGGACGCTCGCCGGGAAGCTGCAGCGCGGGCTCGGCACGGGGTTCCTGGAGGCGCTGGAGGCGCCGAGGGACGTCGTGCACCCGCTGCTGATGGATTGCATCCGGGCAGACCCACGCCTGGACCGTCAACTCGACAATCGCGACACCTATTACGCCGAGCTGGCGCTGCAGGTGGAGCTCCCCCTCGCGCCGGTACTCGAGGAACTGATCGATGCTGGCGCAGATGAGGATGAGGACACGTACCTGACAGTCTCGGTGTTGATCGAGATCGCCCGGCGTGGCGGCCACCAAGCGGATCGGCTGCTCCGCGACTACGTCCTTTGGGGGCCGCACTGGCACTCCGTGTGCTGGCGATTGGCCGAGGCAGCCATCACGCCTGGCTGGGTGGAACTGACTCCGGAGCTTGCCGGGCGATCAGAACTCGATCGCGAACAAGGAAGGTGGTCGCACGAACCGTTCGTGACCTGGGCGAAGTATGAACCGCGATTTGCCGTACTGGCGCGAAAGGAACCCAGGCTCCATCGGAAAGAGCACAGCGGAGCGCCTGGCGTTCCACTGAAAGGATCGACGACGGCACTTCTCCAGCACTCCGGTGGGGGCGTCACACGGGCCATCGCGGAGCTGTCTCGCCGCCGTTCACGCGCTGACCTCGACCTCATCGACGAGGCGACCTCGTCTCCCTCAGCGATGACCCGCGCAATCGCAATCTCGGCCCAGTTCGAAAGCGGCAACTGGGCGCACTGGGACCTCGCTATCGATATGGCGCTCCGGGATCAGCACCCGCCCTACGCGACGAGCATAGCCAATCGAGCAATCCTCAAGGCGCCCGCTGGAGTCTTGATACCGCTGGCTGCGAGATGGCGCTCCTCTTCGAACTTCCGGCGCCGCCATCTCGCATGGGAGATCCTTGAACAGCACGCAGCGCCCAATGACCGACCCTGGTTGGAGCGGAAACTCAAGCGGGTGTCTGCCATTGACCCGAGCGACCGCTTTCTGGTGACGACAATCGCGGAAATCGTAGCAGCCCGTTTCCCGGGTTCCGAGTTTCCTGGGCTCGCGCGGAAGTTTGATGCGTTCACCTACAGCTTCGGGCGACACTTCATCGCAGAGGCCCTCGCCGCCACTGATCCCACCTTCGCCACCACCCGCGCATTCACCGGGCTCTGGGATTGCGAGTCCGGGGTGCGTGAGGTGGCGGCGAAGCACGTCTCGTTGGATGTCCCGGGCGCGCGTGAGCGGCTTGGGGAAATGGCGGACGACGAATTGGACGAAGACGGGCGGGTGGCGGCAGCGGCTCGCGCGCGGCTCAACTGAGCACTCTGGGCGCCGCACCCGCGCTTCGCTTGCGTTGCTCAGTCGCTCCGCCCAACACCACGGAGGCTGACGTCAGCGGTGACGGGGCACCGCGACTCCAGCGGGGCGGGGCGTTCCCAGGCGTTGCGTGTCCGTGCCCTTGGAGATGCGCCCGCCCGCGCCTACCATGCCCGCACATGCAGCCTGAACCGTTCCTGTTCCGCATCACCTTCAGCAAGATGGAGTCGTTTCGGCGCTGCAGGAAGCAGTACTGGTTCTCCTACATCAGCGGCGAGGACTGGCCGCCGTCACGCGAGAGCCCGGCGTCGCTCGTGGGGAACGGGGTGCACCGGGCGATGCAGAAGCTCTGCGAAACCGGCGACCCGCGTGACGGCGAACACGAACTCGACCTCTACCTGCGCATGCCCTCCCACGCCATCGCCGGGCCGGAGACCGAGCACTACGTCCTCGCCCGCGAGATCTACGCGAACGGCGTAAAGGCGCACGAGTCGATCGAGAGCGAGGCGCGTTTCGCCGAACTCGACACCTGGGTGCCCGCGAAGTCGCGCGGGATCAATGTCCGTTCGAAGGTGGACCGCGCCGACCGTCTCTCCGCGGACCGCTGGCAACTGATCGACTGGAAGACGGGCAAGTTCGACCTGGACGACAGGGTGGACTGGCAGCTCGACATCGCCCACCTCGTGCTGCGGACAATGATGCGCCTGCCCAAAGAAGCCTCGGTCCGCGCGCTCGGCTGGAACCTGCGGAGCGGCGAACAGCGCGTGCGCGAACTCACGCGCGACGACGCCGTCCGCACCGTCGACTACATCATGCGATTTGTGCGGACGATCGAGGGCACCGAAGAGTGGCCGGCAACCCCAGGCCCCGCCTGTACCTTCTGCGACTGGCGGGACCGCTGCTCCGAGGCGAACCAGCTCGGTGAAACCGGCATCGACTGGCTGGACGAGGACTGGGAGAAGGAGTCCGCGCCGTTCTAACCTTGCGGGCTGCGCACAGGTGTCGCTCATAGTCGCGGATCGAGGGGTCGTTCCCCGAGCGGGCGCGAGGCGTCCCGGCAATTCGGCCCAGTCCGAGGGACACGAAGAGGCCGCCTTTCGGCGGCCTCCTGGCATTTGGCTGGAGCGTCCGGATTTAGGCCTTTTCGCCGGTGAACGTGCCGCTGCCGAAGGCGCCGAACTGGACGTTGCCCGAGATCGAGTTGCCGGCGACGGTGCCGCTGAACTTCAGTTCCAGCTGACCCATGGGGCCCTGGATGGTGGAGGAGAAATTGGCGGCGTCGCCGTCAAGTGTGCCGCTGACGGCGGTGCTGCCGGCGTCGCCGATGAAGTTGCCGCCGATGGCGTTACCGGTGGTGGTGAACTCGGCCTTGACCGGGCGCGGGCCCATCGGCGAGTTCATCGTGAGGTTCCAGGTTCCTTCGAGTGCCATGTGTGTGTTGTTCCTTCCGGGGATATCAGCTCGGAGTATCGCACATCCGAACGCGATTCGGAACTGTCGCCGGACCCCCGGCGCCATTCCACCACTGCGGCGAAATCACCGAACGTTTACCGGGGATGCTCGCTGGCCGCGAGAGTCGCGCCGTGCGGCTCAGTACCCGCGTTCGGTCCGCCAACGGCGAATCCAGCCCGTGTGCTGCGCTTCGTGGGTGCTGGGCATCGCCGCTTCGCTGAACCGGGACGGATCGAGGATGTAGCCGGTCCCCTCCGCGATGGCGGCGAGCAACTGCTCATGGACGTTCGCAATCTCCCAGAGCGCCTGGGCCGGGCTGAAGTTGGCGCGAAGTTCGTAGCCCAGCTCGCTGTAGATGTGATCCTTGCCGGGCATGTGCCAGGCCGTTTCCCACCCGGCGGAGATGCGCCGCACCTCGGCCACGCGCAGCTCGTCGTAGAGCGCGATGTGGGCCAGGTGGTCCTTCACCGACCAGCCGTCCAGCGTCTTCTCCGAAAGCTGCGCGTCGGTCAGCCCGTCGATGGCGGCGAGCAGGTCTGCGCGCATCTGGCGGAAGTGCTCGACGAGTCGTTCCTGGCCGGTGGGCATGGAGACAGGGTACGGGGGCGAGGCAAGGGCATATCGCGCTGTCACGCGAGGACGATATCCACCGAGATCTCCGCCGCCGGCTCCGTCCCGCGGTTTTCCAGCCAGTGCAGGGTGTTGCGGTCTTCTGGCCAGCCGAGGCCCGGGCCGTACTCCGTGGCTACGCCGCCACGGTGGTCGGTGATCGTCCCCTGGAGAATGTAGACCGTCCCCGGGCGGCCCTTGTGGTCGTGCAACGGCCCGAAGACAGCGCCGGGTTCGAAGGTGAACATGCGCATGCGGAGCTGGCAGCCGGCCATCCCTTCAATCTCCGGACGAGGTCGATGGTGGCGAGGAGTTGGGCGGTGACGCCGCGGCTTTCGGGGACCTTTTCGCTGTTCATGACGTGCTCCTTCGGGTGGGAGGGTGGATGACGCCTGAGCTTCTTCGCAACGGCGGCCAGCGGTGGCACGGGTTCGGGCGATCCGCTCGGCGCGCGTGTAAGCCCGGCCAACCGCGTGGCTGCCGCTCCGGGCTAGCAAGTGGTCCGGGCCGAATGCCACTCGGTGCCGAATGCCTTACCCTTCGCTCGCGGCTGACAAAGCCATCGGAGTGAGCCATGGAGCAGTGGGAAACCGACCTGATCGCGCAGGTCCGCGACCTTTCACGCGGGAAGTTCGCCGAGCGTTCGGCCGAGATCGACCGTGAGGGGAAGTTCCCGCGCCAGAACGTCGATGAACTGCTCGCGCTTAAGGTCCCTGCGATGGCCCTCAAGAAGGACATCGGCGGGCTCGGTATCAGCGTCCGCGGGCAGATGCGGATCATGGAAGAGATCGCCTACGGCGACGGTTCGACCGCTGTTGCCCTGAACATGCACGCGATTGTCGCCGGGTTCCTCGAGAGCATGCCGCCGTTCCCCCGCCGCGATGCCGTCCTGAACGACATGGGCCAGAACGGCGCGATGATCTGCGGCCCGGGTTCGGTGCCCACCGGCGGACTGGACAACCGGCAGGCCGGGTTCAAGATCCACGAGGACGGCGAGTTCCTGGTGATCAACGGCCGCGCCGGCTTCGCCTCCATGAGCGAAGGCGCCAAATACGCGCTCATCGGCGGGACGGTGGACCGCGGCGAAGGCAACGAGGCGGACATTGCGCTGACCGTGCCGGAGCTTTCGACGCCGGGCATCAACAACCTGCACAACTGGGACGCGATGGGTCTCCGCGGCACCGCCAGCCACGACATCGTTATCGAAAACGCGCGCATCGCGAAGGCTGACGGCCTCGTCATCCCGGCTGCGATGATGCGGATGGTGCTCCAGGCCCAGGCGCAGGTAGTGGATGTGCAGACGCAGTTGCGGGCGCGCGGGGCGCTCGGCATCCTGGCCATCTGGCTCGGCCTCGCTCAGGCCGCGTTCGACTTCACGCTGGACTACACGAAGCAGCGGTACGGGTACCTGGCCGGCCCGAACACGGCCGGTTCGCCGGGGTATCGCTCGGACCAGCCGTGGGCACAGTTCGCGATTGGCAACATGGAGCACTGGCTGGAGACCGGCCGCATCGTCCTCTACGAGTGCGTGGATCGGCTGGAGACGCCGTTCGAAAGCCCGCAGGCGTTCACCCGTCACCTGGTGCGGACCGTGTACCACCTTCGCCGCATGAGCGAGGAAGTCTCGGCAGGCGCGATGCGCACCTGCGGCGCCCACGCCTACGTGAAGGGCCGCGCCCTCGAACGCATCTACCGCGACATGGTCGGCGGCAACGTGATGGCCTGGAAGACGGACGAACTGATGCACGCGCTGGGGTTGAGCTCGCTGGGGCAGCCGATTTCGTTCGTGGGGCCAGCGGGAACGTAGGGGACAAAGTTGAAAGGCAAAAGGCAAAAGTGAAAAGTGCCCGGCATTCGCCGGGATGTTGACCTGTCTGCGTGCCCACCTTCGTCTTTCCACTCAAACAGGGAGCCGGCCCCGTGGGAACCGAGGACCGAAGGCAAAAGTGAGAACTGGGGCGGCGTGGTAAACGAAGCGGCGCAGGCCGCTACTTTTGCCTTTTCACTTTTGCCTTTCAACTCAATCCGCGTAGCATCGCGCGCACAGAAACTCGGGGGATGAGTTCGATGGCTGTGGAAGCGAAGGTTGTCTCAATAAACGGCGGGCAGTTCGAGCCGCCGGTCTACCGGCTGGGGAGCGGCGCGCCGCTGCTCTACCTGCATGCCGCCGGCGGTATCCGCAACGGCGTTGGCCCAGAGATCGAAGCGCTGGCGAAGCACTACGACGTCATCCTGCCGACACACCCCGGCTGGGACGACACCAAAGGCCTCGACCAGATCGACGACATCCACGACATGGTTTCGTACTACCAGGACTTCGCGGACGCGATGGGCCTGGAGTCGTTCTTCCTTGCCGGGCACAGCATCGGCGGCATGTTCGCGCTGGAGCTGGCGGCGGCCCGGCCGGACATGGTGAAGAAGGTGGTCGCGACCTGCCCCGTCGGCCTCTGGATGGACGAATCGCCGGTGACGGACATCTTCACGCTGATGCCGAACGAACTGCCGGGCGTGCTCTTCGGGGACCTTTCGAACCCGGTCATCCCGACCCTGTTCAAAGCGCCGGCGAACGAAGACGAGATGGCGGAGAACTACTACTTCCAGCTCGCGAACTTCTCGGCGACCGGCAAGTTCATCTGGCCGATCCCCGACAAGGGGCTGAAGAAGCGCCTCCACCGCATCAAGGCGCCGACGCTCCTCCTCTGGGGCGACCAGGACAAGCTGACCCCGCCTGCGTATGGGCCGGCCTTCCAGAGCAAGATCGCGAAGTCGCAGCTGGCGGTCGTCCCCGGCGCGGGCCACATGCTCCCGGTGGAGAACACGGAAGCCTGGACGAAGGAGATCGTGGAGTTTTTGGGGTAGGGAGCGCTGATTGTGGATTGGCGATTTCGGATTGTGGATTGATGGCGCCAAGCGCTGAGGGGCTGCTGTCCACGGCCGGATGACTGGGCATGCATCCTCCTCGTGGTGCCCCATGTGTGTTTCTTAGGGGTCGGGCCTGGGCGAAGGGGCGTGCGCTGCTCCTGGCAGAGCGAGGTCTTCCGCCCTCGCCTCTGATTGGTTTGGGGGCAGTGCCCTGCTTTGCAGGTGTTCATGGGCATGCATGCTCGGCGTGGTGCCCCATGGGTGTTCTTAGAATTCGAGCCTGGGGGAACGGGTGCGCACTGCGCGTGGCGGAGCGAGGTCTTCCGCCCCTCGCCTCTGATTGGTTTGGGGGCAGTGCCGTGCTTTGCAGGCGTTCTTGGGAATGCGTCTTCGGCATGGTGCACCGTGTGTGTTTCTTGGAATTCCGGCCTGAGCGAACGAGTGTGCGCTGCGCCTGGCAGAGCGAGGTCTTCCGCCCTCGCCTCTGATTGGTTTGGGGGCAGTGCGCTGCTCACAGTTCCACTACCACATCTGCGAATCGTTCCGTGAAACGGCGGTCATGGCTGACCGCGAGGATGGCGCCGTCGTAGCCTTCGAGCGCGGTTTCGAACGCTTCGCGGCTGTCCAGGTCCAGGTGGTTCGTTGGCTCGTCGAGGATGAGGAGGTTCGCGCCGCCACGGACGATGAGGGCGAGGCTGAGGCGGCGGCGTTCGCCGTAGCTCAGGCTCGCCACAGGTGTGCGCACCTGGTCGTGCCCGAGGAGGAAGCGATGGAGGAAGTTGCTCGCCTCGGCTTCGGTCATGGGCGCGGTGCGGCGCAGCAGGTCCACCGGCGTGAGGCGCGCGTCCGCGGCGACCACCGCCGGGTCATCCTGCTGCGCCAGGTAGCCAACCGACGCTGACGGACTGAGCGAGACTTCACCTTCGGCCACAGGATGTTGCCCGAGGAGGGCGCGCAGCAGCGTCGTCTTGCCGCGGCCGTTGGGGCCGGTGATGACCACGCATTCGCCCTTGTTCACGGCGAAGTCCAGACCCTCGAACAGCCGCCGCCCGCCGATGTCGAGCGCCGCGTTGGTGACCGAGACGAGCCGCGTTGCTCCACCGGTGGAAGTAGCGAACTCGAGCCCGCCGTAAAAGGCGCGCGGCTTGTTCTCCGGACGGTCCAGGTGCTCGTTCGAGCTCAGCTCGCGTTCGAGGCGCGCCTTCAGGGTGACCGCGCGGCGGGCGATCTTCAGGGCCTTCTTGCGCTTGGCGAAGTCGATTGTGCGGTTCTCGATACCTTTCGCTTTGGTCTCGATCTTGTGGATAGCCTGCTTGAGCTGGGCCTCTTCGCGCTGCTGGCGTTCGTAGGCGGTCTGGGCTTCGGCATACCGGCGCTCTTTCTCCGCGATAAGCGCGGAGTAGTTGCCGGCGAACACCTCCGCGCCGCCGGCGCGCGGCCGCAGTTCGAGGATCTGCTTCGCGCAAGAGTCCAGGAACACGCGGTCGTGCGAAACAGCGACGACCGCGCCACGGAACGTCCGCAGGGCGTTCTCCAGCCAGGCCAGCCCGGCGACATCGAGGTTGTTCGTCGGCTCGTCGAGCAGCAACAGGTCGGGCGCGGCCGCCACGAGGTCGAGCAGTCCGAGCCGGGTCAGTTCGCCGCCGGAGAGCCTGCCGAGGCGCGCGTCCGGGCCGATGTGCGTCAGCGATAGTGCCTCGCGCGCGGCGCCGAGGTCGAACTCCGCGCTCGCGGAGAGCCGCTGGAGGAGCGCGTCGTACTCCGCCGACAGCTCGTCAGCTTTCGTTGCGTCCGGCTCTTCGGCGATGGCGTGGGCCAGCCGTTCGAGCTCGCGGCCGGCATCTTCGGCGGCGAAGGCGCGCGGGAATGCGCTCGCGGCGGTCTCGTTTTCGCGCCCGGCGAAGCCCTGCGCGAGGTAGCCGACAGTAGCGCCGGGGGCGAGCGCCACCCGCCCGGCGTCGGGTCGGTCAAGGCCGGCGAGTACGCGCAGGAGCGTGGTCTTGCCTGCGCCGTTCGGGCCGACCACGCCGAGCAGTTCGCCACGTTCGAGGTTGAAACTGACGTCCTTGAGGACGCTGCGGCCGCCGAGTTCGCGGCCAAGGGAAGCAACGGACAACATGCCGGGTTCTCCACGGGACATGCTCCCGCTCGAGGCGGATCGGTTTGGGGACGAGAACGCAGGCGGTGGGGGAGCGGGAGTCCTTCCTTGGAAGGAGATAGAACGGCACCGGCACACGAAACGGCGCGCAGCGAGAGGCGCCGGGAGGTTCGTGCTTGCGTTTCGCCGGTGTCAGTCTACCAAGGGAGTCCTCGCGGGGTGGTGGTTACAGCGTAGGGGATGGGGCGTGGATTGGGAAACGCGCTTCACCCCCGGCGTCCACCTACCCCCGCGGCAGCCCCAGCCCACGCGTTGCGATGATGCCCCGCTGGATTTCGCTGGTGCCGCCGGCGATGTCCCTCATCCCCCGGCCCCTTCTCCCATGCCTGGGAGAAGGGGAGAGCAGCGCCCTCGCCCCCGGGTAGGGATTCTGCTCTCCCTACCCCCGCGGCAGCCCCAGCCCACGCGTTGCAATAATCCCTCGCTGGATTTCGCTCGTGCCGCCGGCGATGGTCATGGCAACGTTGAAGAGGTAGTCCGCGGGGATTTCGCCGGCGAAAGGAGCGTCCGCGGTGCGGAGCTGGCCCGCCATGCCGAGCATCGCCATCGAGGTCGAGGCGATGCGCTGGCTCAGCTCGCTGTTGAACAGCTTGGCGATCGAGGCTTCTGAGTTCGGGACCTGGCCAGCCGCCTGCATCGAGATGATGCGGTAGGAGAGCATCGTCAGGACCTGCGTCTCCACGGCGCGGCCGGCCCAGGCCGTGCGCACGCTCTCGTACGCGCCGCCGCGGATGCTGGCGCGGTTCTCGCGCATCCACGAGACGTTCTTCTCGATGGTCTGGCGCTGGTTCACGCTCGCGCCGATGGAGGAGCGTTCGAAGTCCAGCGTGGTAGTGCCGATGTACCAGCCGCGGTTCACTTCGCCGACCACGTTCGTCGCCGGGACGCGCACGTCTTCGAAGAAGACTTCGTTGAAGCCGTGGCTGCCTTCGAGGTTGATCAGCGGCCGCACGGTGATGCCCGGCGTCTTCATATCGATGAGGAAGTAGGTGATGCCGCGATGCTTCGGCGCTTCCGGGTCACTGCGGGCGAGGAGGAAGCACCAGTCGGCCTGGTGCGCGCCGCTTGTCCAGATCTTCTGGCCGTTGATCACCCAGTCGTCGCCGTCCTTGACCGCGCGGGTCTGCAGGCTCGCGAGGTCCGAGCCTGAGCCGGGTTCGCTGTAGCCCTGGCACCAGTTCACTTCGCCGGAAAGGATGCCGGAGAGGTGCTGCTTCTTCTGCTCCTCGTTGCCATGCACGATCAGCGTCGGGCCGAGCATCATGACGCCGAGGCCGCCCACCGAGGGCGCGCCGGCTTCCGCGAGTTCCTGGTTGAAGACGAACTGCTCCAGCGGCGTGAGGCCCGCCCCGCCGTACTCTTTCGGCCAGCCGGCGGCGATCCAGCCCTTCCCGCCGAGCGCCTTGCGCCAGCCGTTGTAGGCGGCGCGAAGGTCGTCGGTGACGCCGTCCATCATGTTCGTGCCGCGCAGCTCGGGCGGGCAGGCCTGGTTGATGAAGTCGCGGACCTGCGTGCGGAACTCGGCCTGGGCGGGGGAGTCTCGGAATTCCATGTGGCTGTGGCTCCTGGATGGGGTTTGGAAGTGGAGTGATACTACCGGACGGCCGCATCGACCGGGTACTGGAGTCGCGGGGGCGCGGTACCCGCTGGGCCCGGGACGGCCGGCGACATTGCTGATCCGGGGTACGAACGCGAACACGAACCCAGCTCGGGACTTCGGTGGTGAGTAAGCGGGGGCCGAGCCCCGCGACTCCATCATGTGCCAATTGGAACCCCACAAACGGGCGGTTGCGGACGCCCCGGTGCGCACGGCTAGACTTCGCCCACACATTGGAGGCTTTCCCACCATGAAGCTGGGTCTACACGTTTCGAACTTCACCTACGGCGTGCCCGTCGAACAGCTTGGCGCAACCATCGGCGAGATTGCCGCCGGCGCCGACCAGGCCGGCTTCGACCGCCTGTCGGTCATGGACCACTACTTCCAGATCCCGGGCGTCGGGCCGGTCGAGAACGAGATGTTCGAGGCGTACGGCGTGCTCGGCTACATCGCGGCGAAGACGAGCCGCGTGAAGCTGGGCGTGCTCGCGACCGGCATCACCTACCGCCACCCGGGCTTCCTCGCGAAGCAGATCACCGGGCTCGATGTGCTCTCCGGTGGGCGGGCATGGCTGGGCATCGGCGCCGCCTGGTTCGAACGCGAACACCACGGCCTCGGCATCCCCTTCCCGCCGCTCAAGACGCGCTTCGAAATGCTCGAAGAGACCATCAAGATCTGCGAGCAGATGTGGAGCGACAACGACGGCCCGTTCGAAGGTAAGCACTTCCAGCTCGCCGAGACGATCTGTTCGCCGAAGCCGGTGCAGAAGCCGCGGCCGCCGATCCTGCTCGCCGGGAGTGGCGAGAAAAAGACGCTCCGGCTGGTCGCCCGTTACGCCGACGCCTGCAACGTGCGCGGCATGGACCTGGAAAGCACGGAGCGGCTCCTCGGCATCCTCGACGAACACTGCGTGAAGGAAGGCCGTGACCCGAAATCCGTCGAGCGCACCATCGTCACGCGCTTCGACCCCGGCGCGAACGGTGAAAAGGCGGAGCAGGAGATCGAACGGCTCGCGGGCTTCGCTGGTATTGGCGTGCAGGCCGCGCTCGGCTCCCTCGTCGGCGCCCATGACCCGCGGGTGATGGAAGTGATGGGCACGAAGGTCATCCCGGCGTTGGCGAAGCTGTAAGACTCCCGTTCGCCGGGGCCCTGCGGTGATGACGCGGGAGCTCAGCCCCGCGACTCCAGTGCGGGCCGGGGCTACCATTAACGGTTGATGAACAGGCCGCTCGGCTCGCTATTGGTGGCTTTCGCGGCCGGGCTGGGTCTGGCGTTCGCAGCCTGTTCGCCGGACTACTCCTCCACCGCCACCGGGCCGCTCACCGTGGATAGCGGACGCGAGGACAAAGGCGACTTTCTCGGCGCCGGAGCGACGTTTCCGTCGGTCCTCTACCAGGGCTGGTTCGTGGAATACCACCAGATCGCGCCCGGTGTCCGTGTGAACTACCAGTCCATCGGCTCGGGAGCCGGGATCAGCCAGTTCAAGGAGGGCGTCCTGGACTTCGGCGCGACCGACGCGCCGATGTCCGACGCCGACCTGAAGGACGCCCCGGACACCCAGCACCTTCCGACCGTGCTCGGCGCGGTCGCGATTGGCTACAACCTGGCGGGCGTGGAACAGACCCTCAAGCTCGACGCGGACGTTGTCGCGCAGGTCTTCCTTGGCACCATCAAGCGCTGGGATGACCCGGCGATCGCCGCCCTGAACCCCGGCGTCGCGCTGCCGGCCCTGGACGTCAGCGTCGTGCACCGTTCGGATTCGTCCGGCACGACGTACGTCTTCACGGACTGGTTGAACAAGTCCAACGCGGCGTGGAAGGCCTCGCTGGGGCGAAGCAAGGCCCCGAACTGGCCGGTCGGCCTGGGCGGGCTCGGGAACGAAGGTGTGGCCACGCTGATCAAGCAAACGCCGGGGGCCATCGGTTACATCGAACTGAACTACCTGAAAACGCTTGGCTTGCCGGCCGCCGAAGTGAAGAACGGCTCCGGCGAATTCGTTTCTCCATCGATCGACAGCGCCACCGCGGCGGCGGCCGGCGTCGAGATCCCGGCTGACTATCGCGTCTCCCTCACCGGGGCGAACGGCGCGGGAGCCTACCCGATCTCTTCGTTCACCTACCTGCTCGTGCCAGGCAAGCCAACGGAGTGCGCCAAGGCGCGCGTGCTCTACCACCTCCTCTGGTGGGCCTACCACGACGCGGGCGCAACGGACCTCGCGCGGGAGCTGCTCTACGCTCCGCTGCCCGCGCCGGTCGTGGCCAGAGTCGAGCAAACCTTGCTCGGGGCCACGTGCGATGGCCATCCGGTGCTGGAATCGCCGTAGGCGGGGCTCGGCGTCTGGTGGCTGGGCGGCGCACCCTCCCTGACGGTCGGGTCTCGGATTTCCTTCACCCGCCGCATTACCACCTGCAAGGCATCAACGTAGATCCGACCGTCAGGGAGGCACACGGCTTAACCCACACCCGAGGCCCAAACGCCGCCCGCCTGGCCAACCTCCGGGGGACTCTCGGGCATTGGGGACCAATCGACTGCGCACCCTCCCTGACGGTCGGGTCTCGGGTGGCGTTCGGAGGTATAAGACGGCCAGCCGGTGCTGGAATCGCCGGAGGTGGGGTTCGGCGCGTGTGGTGGGCTGGGCGGCGCACCCTCCCTGACGGTCGGGTCTCGGGGAGGCGTTCGGAGGTAGAAGATGGCCAGCCGGTGCTGGAATCGCCGTAGTCGGGGTTCGGCGTGTGGTGGCTGGGCGGCGCACCCTTCCTGACGGTCGGGGCTCGGGTGGGCGTTCGGAGGTATAAGACGGCCAGCCGGTGCTGGATTCGCCGTAGAATCACCGGGCGCGCGTGTCGGCTGGGCGGCGCACCCACCCAGACGGTCGGGTCTCGGGGGGGCGGGGGCGGGGGGGGGGGCAGGAGCGGCTGCTCGCCTATTTTTCGCTGATTGTGACGCTGAGGATGCTGACCGGGGTGTTCGGCTTGCCGCTGCCGTTGACCGGCACGTTCGCGATCGCATCGACTACGTCCATGCCGCTGGTGACCTTGCCGAAGGGATAGAACTTGTTGGGCGTGGGGTTGTTGTAGTCCAGGTCGATGTTGTTGGTCAGGTTGATGAAGAACTGGCTCCCGAACTCGTTGGCCCCGGAAACCTTCGCCATCGCCAGCGTGCCGCGTTCATTCGTCAGTTGATTGGGTTCGTCCTTCGTGCTGTAGCCCGGCCCGCCGCTGCCCGAGCCAGTCGGGTCGCCAGTCTGGATGACGAACCCCTTGACCACGCGGTGAAAGGTAAGGCCGTCGAAGTAGCCCTTCTTCGCCAGGAACACGAAGCTGTTGACGGTCTTCGGGGCCTGGTCCGCGTAGAGGTCGACGACGATGTCGCCCTTCGTGGTCTTGATCGTCGCCGAGTACTGTTTTCCCGATGTGATGACCACGTCAGCTTTCGGGAAGGACTTACCGGCGGCGGAGTCATCGTCGCCGCCGCAGGAAACGGCGATGGCGACCAGCGCCACGGCGAGGAACGCGGAAAGCAAGCGGGAGAAACGGCGCATGGGCCGAGGCTATCCGCGGATGAGCGCGAGCGCCAGTTCCAGCTCGCCGTGTGGCCGCGGCAATGCCCTGTGCACGCGCCGGAGCTCGCAAGGTTCGCTAGTACGGGAGCCCTTCGAGCCCGAACAACGTGCGGGCGTAACTCGCGCGGCCGAGGTGGCCGTTCCCGTGGCCAATCAGCCCATGGAGGATCGCTTCCATGCGCGGGATCGGCCCCCACGGCCTGATGGTCTGAGTTTCCGCGAGATACGCGTCACTCATGGCGGCGATGCGCGGGACAACGGCTTCGTGGACCGCCTTCGTGTACTGCTTGAACTCCGCGGACTCCGGGAAACGCATGCTGTAAGCGTCGTCGGGGTCCTGGCCGGTGCCCTGGTCCACCTTCGGCAGCCCCCAGCGCTCATGGAACGACTGTTGCAGCCAGACTGGCTGCTGCCGTTCGAAAACGAAGTGGACGATGTTGTCGATCGTGCGGACGACGTGCCACACGTCCCAGCCGATGCTGTTCGTGATGCCGCCCCGCGTGTCGCAGAACTGGTCGACGGTCAGCCCTTCAACCGCGCGGTCGCAGTAGAGCAACACGCGGCCTGTCACCGTCGAGAGTTGTGCCTGGAGCGTGGGGGCGTTGCCCATGCCGGGCAGGTTGGGGATGTTCGGAGTGGTCATGGTGTCCTCCAACTGGGTGGTTCCAGCGTGCGAAGAGGCGAGTCTACGTGAGCCGGGAAAGTTCGTTGCAGGGCGGGCCGGGAGTTTGTATCGTGCCGCCACCGTTGTTGGGGGATAGCGGTATGCGTTTGACGCTGCTTGCTCTCGTCGTGCTGAGCACCGGCTTCGTAGCGGCTGCGTGCGGCGGCTCGTCAGGTCCGGCCGACCCGATCGCGCTGGCCGGACTGATCCTCGATCAGAGCCCGGAGGAGGAGCTTCCGAAGGGCACGAAGATCGACGATGACCTGGTCTTCGTCGATGGAAACGAGGACGAAGGGGAGATCGCCGCCTACTACGTGACGTTCACCGCGAAGGGTCTCCTCAGCGACGCCTACATCTACGTGTTCCGGACGGAGGAGGACGCGCAGGCTTCCCTGGACACACAGAACGACTTCTACGAGGACTTCGGCATGAAGGCGCCCAAGGACAAGGCGGCGGCCCGGTGTGCCTGGGACGATGAGGTCCTGGAAGCCGCCTGCCTCGCGAGGACGGGACCGGCCTTCATCGAGACGTTCACCTACCTTGACGACGACCCGGATGTCGACGAGGACGATGCCGAGGCGGCCGGGCTCGCTCTGACAAAGGCGCTCGCCGGCTACGTCGAGAAGCTGGCCAAGGATGCCCACAAGCTGGACAAGGCGCCGCTCAAGCTGCTCGCGGCATTGATGGCGAGCACCCAGCCGCCGAACGCGCCCGACGGCGCATCGTTTCAGGACCCAACAATCGTTGCCGACGCCGACGACGACTTGATGGCGCAATTCGACCGGGCCAACCAGGTGAGCTGGTACACGGGCACCGGTTGGACGCTCTACCTGATGACCTTCGCGAACAAGAACGACGCGACGGAGTACCGGGACAAGGCGATCGACGCGGTGAGCGCGGTCAAAGTCGAATCCGATGGCTCGACCTGCGCCCGGTCGGACGACGGGCAGCTCTGGGTGTGCCTGTCCGGCACGGGAGAGGCGCTGGCGTACGCCATCCATCGCAACACGAGCGCCGACCTGGACCGTGATGCGGCGCGATACGCGAAGGACGCGGCCGATTACGCGAAGACCCTGCACTCCGGAGAACTGCCCCGCAAGCCGCGCCCGGGCGCGAAGGTCCCTCCCGGCAGCCCCACCGTCCCCTCAAGCCCCACCGCCGTGAAGACGGCGGTCCAGACGCCGACGCCGCCAGGGCTTTCCGCCATCAATGCCGGCACCTGGACATTCCGCATGAAGGTCCTGTCGAACACGTGCGCGGGCAGCGATCCCGCTCCGGGCCAGATCGTCACGCTCGAGTACGAATTCACCGAGAGTGGGGGCGACGACCTGATCAGCGCCGGTGAGCTGTTCCAGATCGACCAGACGCTGCCCGGAGCCCGTCAGTTCGGTTTCTTCACGATGGCCCTGCCGAAGTTGACCCTGCAGCTACCGGTTGGCAGCGGTTCCAGCGCCGGCACCGGCAAGGTGACCTTCGAATTCGGCGCACGGGACTCCGCGGCGGTGACCTACGCGGAGGAGTACTCGGACTGCAAGATCACCGCGATCACCAACTGACCGGGCGGCTACGGAAACTCAGGCAGGCCCGAGAAGGTCCCAGCGGTTCCCGGAGACATCGCGGAAGACGGCAACGCGGCCGTAGGGCTCGGCGCGCGGCTCGGTGACGAATTCCACACCCGCCGAACGCATGCGGGCGTACGCTGCTTCGAAGTCGTCCACGCGCAAGAACATGCCCACCCGGCCGGCGAACTGGTCGCCGATTGCTGCTGACTGGCGTTCCCCGTCGGCCTGGGCGAGCAGGATGCCCGTCTGACCGCCAAGCGGGCGCACGACCACCCACCGCTTCGGCCGCCCGTCGTTCGTCAACGACGGAGAGTCCTCTTCTAGTTCGAACCCAAGCTTCTCGACGAAGAACGCGATCGCCTCGTCATAGTCGGACACGATCAGTGCGACGCGTTCGAGGTGGGCCATCAGAGCGCCCTCGCCCGCGGCAGGACATCCCTGCCGGCAACTTCCAGCGGCTCCAGGCGGTCGACATGCGGGAGGTAGCCGTAGGCTGCCTGGGCGCCGGCTTCGGCCATCCGCCCGAGCTGCTCGACCAGCTCGCCGGAACGTTCGCCCGCCTCGCCCGGGTCCATCGCCATCAGCACGGTCCGCTTGATTTCGTTGTAGTCCCGCCCGGCTGCCTCACAATGCGCGCGAAGGACCGCGAACTTGTGACTCGCGACCTCCGGGTCATCGGTGTGGATGTTGTAGGCATTGGCGTACTTCGCCGCGAGTTTGATTGTCTTCTTCTCGCCTCGGCCGCCGATGAGCAACGGCGGGTGGGGCTTCTGCAGGGGTTGGGGTGAGTTCAAGGTTTCCTTGAACGTGTAATGCCTCCCCTCGAAGCGCCCGTCCTCGCGGGACCAGAGCTGCTTCAACACCAGGATGGTTTCTTCGAGGCGCTCGAACCGCTCCTTCAGCGGCGGGAACGGGATGCCGTACGCCCTGTGTTCGCGGTCGAACCAGGCCGCGCCCAGCCCGAGCACCGCCCTCCCGCCGGAGAGCACGTCCAGCGTGCTCACCTGTTTGCAGAGGTAGCCGGGGTTCCGGTAGGTCACGCCTGTGACCATGGTGCCCACGGTTGCGGTCTTCGTCTGCGCGGCGATAAAGGCGAGTGCCGTGTACGGCTCGAGCATCTCCATCCGCGCCGAACCAATCGGCGGGATCTGGAAGAGGTGGTCCATCACCCAGAGCGACGAGAAGCCAACGTCCTCGGCGGTCCGGGCGATGTCGGCGAGCGTCTCACCCAGCTTCGGGCCGCGCCCCTTCCAGGTGAAGTTCGAAATCTGGAGCCCGAGTTCCACCCGGCGATTCTACGTCGCCGAAGACATGCCGCCGTCGATGTTCACCGCGACGCCGGTGACGTAGCTGGCCGCGTCCGAGAGCAGGAAGGCGATGACGCGGCCAGCTTCTTCTGCTTCGCCGACGCGCCCGAGGGGCACGTTCGCGCCCATGGCCGCGTAACCGGCTTCCGCTGAGCCACCCCCGCGGGCAGTGGCTGCGCGCCCGATCTGGCCGCTCTTGATGAGCCCGATGCAGACCGCGTTGACCCGGATGTTGTCCACCGCGAGGTCTTTGGACATGCCTTTGGTGAGCGCGATGCCTGCCGCGCGGCTGACGCTCGTCGGCATGGAGTTCGCGGCCGGGTGCTTTCCCTGGATGGCGGTGACGTTCACGATCGATCCGCCGCCCGCTTCTTTCATGAGCGGCACGACCAGGCGCGAGAGGCGCACCGCGGCCATCAGCTTCAGGTCGAGGTCGTACGCCCAGCGTTCGTCGGTCACCGTGGGGAATGCACCGGCGGCGGAAGTGCCGGCGTTGTTGGCGAGCAGCGTTGGCGGCCCAAGTTCGGCCTGGACCCTCGCCAGAAGCCGGTCGAGGTCTTCCGGTTTCGTCACGTCAGCGGGTACGGCGAGGATCGTCCCGCCCGTGGCGGCGCGTACTTCCGCGGCAGCGGATTCGAGCGCCTCCGCCGTCCGGGCGCAGATTGCCACCTTCGCGCCTTCAGCCGCGAGAATTCGCGCGGTCGCTTTGCCGATGCCGTCGCTGCCGCCCGTGACGATCGCGACCTTGCCCTGTACGCCGAGTTCCATGGTTCACTCCTCGAAGTTCGTGAGCGGAGTCTAAAGCCAGCCCGGAGCGGCAGCGACGCGGCTGGGTGCGCTCCTGCACGAGCGGCGGTGGCAAGTGAACATCGCGCCCGCCCATGGCTGGGCGGGTACAGATGTGGCGGCACGAGGAGTGGGCGCCCCGGCGCGGCAATCGATCGCCCTACGCAACCATCGCGCCCGCCCATTGGCTGGGCGGGTACAGATGTGGCGGCACGAGGAGTGGGCGCCCTGGCGCGGCAATCGATCGCCCTACGCAAGTATCGCGCCCGCCCATGGCTGGGCGGGTACAGATGTGGCGGCGCGAGGGGGTGGGGCGCCCCGCCGCGGCAATCGATCGCCCTACGCAACCATCGCGCCCGCCCATGGCTGGGCGGGTACAGATGTGGCGGCACGAGGAGTGGGCGCCCCGGCGCGCGGCAATCGATCGCCCTACGCACCATCAGTGCCCGCCCATTGGCTGGGCGGGTACAGATGGGCGGCATCGAGGAGTGGGCGCCCTGGCGCGGCAATCGATCGCCCTACGCAGATCGGCGGCCTCGCCCATGGCTGGGCGGGTACAGATGTGGCGGCGCGAGGGTGGGGGCGCCCTCGCCGCGGCAATCGATCGCCCTTACGCAACCGTGCTCGCCCATGGCTGGGCGGGTACAGATGTGGCGGCGCGAGGAGTGGGCGCCCCGGCGCCGCAGTCGATCGCCCTACGCAACCATCGCGCCCGCCCATGGCTGGGCGGGTACAGATGGGGCTGCGAGGGGGTGGGCGCCCGTGCGCCGCAGTCGATCGCCCTACGCGATCCGGCGCACGATGGCGAGCGCGCCCTTTTGCCAGGCGACGCGATGCGTCACGCCGGTGTCGTAGCGGCCCTTGTTCTCCGTGTACCAGTCCCACGCGCGGATGAGGGCTTCGGCGTTCGAATACCGCGGCTGCCAGCCGAGGAGCCGCTTCGCCTTGTCGACTTCGACATACGAATCGCGCCACATGGTGCCGTAGTGCCAGGCGGCGAGCGGCGAGAGATGCGCGAGTTCGAGCGCCCGCAGCGACCACTCGCCCGGCCGCGCCGGCAGGTGCCAGAGCTTCGACCCCGAATCCGCGTGGTCGAACAGCGCCTGCATATCTTCGTTCAGCGTCTGGTAGCGGTCGGCTCCGATGTTCATCGTCTCGTTGGTCACACCCTCGACGGTCGCGGCTTTGACGATGCCGTCGACGAGGTCGGTGACTTCGAGGAGCTGGTAGTGGTTCTTGCCGTTGCCGAGCAGCGGGATGCGGCGGCCTTCAGCTATCCACTCGAAGAGGATTTCGAACACGCCCAGGCGGCCCGTGCCGAGGAACGTCTTCGGCCGGATGATGTTCACGTCCAGCCCGCGCGCCTGGTACTGGTGGCAGATCTTCTCGGCTTCGACCTTGGAAGCGCCGTAATGCCCGAGCGGGATCATCGGCGACTCTTCGTCGATGGGGTGGACCTTCGGGACGCCGTAGACGGCTGTGCTGGAGATGAAAACCACGCGCTTCACGCCGGCCTTCATGGACTCGTGCAGGACGTATCGGGTGCCGCGGACGTTGGCGGCGTAGATCTTGTTCTTCGAGACCTGGATGGGCAGCGCGGCGGCGGTGTGGATCACGTGCGAGACGCCTTCGAGCGCCGCGCGGATGGCCTCGCGGTCCTGCACATCGCCGTCGATGACGGTGACCTGGTCCTTGATGTCGTCGTCATCCGGGGGGAGCGGCGCGATGTCGAAGAGCACCGGATGGATGCCGTCGGCGATGAGGCGGCGGGCGATATGCGAACCGAGAAAGCCGGTACCGCCGGTGACGAGCCAGCGGGGCTGTGAATCTGCCATGTGGGCGGCCCTTTACCAGGGGGGAGTGTAGTCTAAGGTTCGGCCCTGCGCGCGGTGGACTCAAGCGAGCCGGTTCAGGCTCGCCCCGGGGGTCCGTGCTTCGAGCGCCGCAATGTACTCGCGGATGGCGTCCTCGATGTTCTCCAACGCCTCGGCTTCGTCCTTTCCCTGCGACCAGCACCCGGGCAGGGCAGGGCATTGGACAGCGACACCCTCATCAGAGGTATGGAGCACAACTTTGTAGATCACTTCCGAACTCACAAGGTTAGTCTAGCTCCGGGAATCTCACTCCGCCTCGCCCTTGCGCGGCCTGCGCCAGCGGCTCCCCTGCGCCCCGTCGCTGCCGGAACGGCGGACGCGGGCGCGGCTGGGCTGTACGCGCATCGGTTCGCCCTCCGCCTTCGGGTAGTGCGGCGGATAGGGCGCATCGCCGAGGCCCTCCGCCTCGTGCTTCTTGATCAGCTCCAGCAACGGTTCGAGCGAATGGACCTTGTCGTCGATACCCGCGCCGGGATCCCCGCGTTCGGCGAAGCGTTTGGGGACGGTCTCGATCGTGTAGTCCGCGAGTTCGGCCGTGGCCACTTCTTCCCATTCCAGCGGGCAACTGACCTGCGCATTTGGCGTTGGCCGCACCGAATACGCCGAGGCAACAGTGCGGTCGCGCGCGTTCTGGTTGTAGTCGATGAAGACGCCGTGGCGCTCTTCCTTCCACCACGCGGTCGTCGCGAGCACCGGCACGCGGCGTTCCACCTCACGTCCGAAGGCGAGCGCGCAGCGCCGGACCTCCGTGAACGTCCATTTCGGTTCGATGCGGACGTTGATGTGGATTCCGCGGCTGCCGGAGGTCTTCGGGTAACCGCGGTAGCCCAGCTCTTCCAGCACGTCCTTGCAGTGCATGGCAAGTTCGCGGACGTGGTGGAAGTTGGCTTCCGGCGTGGGGTCCAGGTCGATCCGCCACTCGTCCGGGTGGTCGACGTCGTTGGCGCGGACGTGCCAGGGGTTCAGGTCCAGGCAGCCCAGGTTGATCACCCAGATCAAATCGGCGACGTCGTCGACCACGCAGAGGTCCGCCGAGCGGCCGCTGGGGAACTTCACATGGGCGGTCTCGATGCCGGGCGGCAGGTTCGCGGGCGCGCGCTTCTGGAAAAACGGCTCTTCTTCGGCGCCGTTGACGAAACGCTTCAGGACCATCGGCCGGTTGCGCACACCGACGAGCGCGCCCTCGGCCACGGCGACGAAGTAGTTCACGATGTCGAGCTTGGTGTAGCCCGCCTTCGGGAAGAACACCTTGTTCGGGTTGGTAATCGTGACCTCACGCCCGGCGAGTTCGAGCACGACCGTTTCTTGCGGCATGCGGGAAAGTATAGCGGGGCACGGGTTCGGCACTCGGGTCAGCGGGTTGAACGCCAAGAGCGCCAAGGGATCAGGACTGAGGAAGTCCTTCCCCATCATCCTTAGATTCTTGGCGTCCTTGGCGGTCTCCACGCGCGGCCGGCCACAGGCGCGTGCGAGGTTTTACGCAACGCCGGCAGGGAAGGTGGTCGGGATCTGCGCCGCGTTGTCGAAGTACTCCTGGAACGTCTGGTTGAAACGGTAGAACGCGTCCCGGCGGTGGTAGTCCTTGCCGCGCGCGAACTCGACGTCGCTGCGGAGGTCGAGGGAATTGAGGGTGTAGTCGTGCGTCGCGCGGCCGTTCGCCTTGATGTCGTCGAGCATCGCCTTCCAGGCGTCGGCAGACTGGACGAGGACGAAGTCGAGTTCGTCGGCGCGGGCGGCGTCGATCTCCTTGATCGTCGTCACTTCGAACGCTTCGAAATCGATCTCGAAGATGCGGTTACCAACCTGGACGCCCATTTCGGAGTCACAGGTTCCGAGGCGCTTGAAGCTATCGGACTTGTTCAGCAGGTCAGCGGCGGTTTTGAACCACTCAACAGAAGGGAAATCAGGCATTAGGGGGCTACCTCCCTGGAAGCTCACGGCAGTGCGGCGCAGTCTACCGTACGGTCGAAGCGTTGTCAGGAAAGATCGGCGACCGTCCAGCTCGGCCCGCCGCGGCGCCGCCTTCACTGGCAGCTGGCGGGGGGCGTGATGGACTGCGTCGTGGTGTGCCCCGCGAAGTCGGTCGCGGTGATCCGGAAGTTGCTCCCGCCGTGGGTGTTTCCCCCTGTGCCGGTCCAACTGCTCCCGCTTCCTTCGCTCAGCGAGACGTTCATGGGAGCGCCGTTGCTGCTCGTCCAACTGACGGACACCGAGGCGACGGCCACGTCGTCCGTGGCGTAGACCGTCCAGATGCTGGTCGCCGAGTTCGAGACGGGGCAGTTGGCAGTCCAGCGAATGATGTCCGGCGCGTCTCCGCCGCGGGTGGTCCGGACGGTGACCATGAAGCTGTTGTTCGGGCCGGTCACGGTGATCGTGGCCGAGTACGTGCCTTCTCCCGTGGGCACGAGCGCGGAGTTCACGGTCACGCCGACGGTTGCCGTGCCGGACGGAGGCAACGTGCCGCCGCCCGGGCTGATGGTCAGCCACTCCGTTCCGTCCGTCGCCGCGGACCAGGTGGCCGGGCAGCTCGCCGGGTTGAAGATGATGAATGAGCTGTTCCCGCCGGGGGCGACGTTGATGAGCGTGGTGCTCGCGTAGAGGCTCGGCGCGCACGGGGCCGTCGTGGGTGTCAATGTCGGGGTTGGGGTGGGCGTGTTCGTTGGCTGGCGCGTCGGGGTGGGCGTGTTCGTCCGGGTTGGCGTCGCCGACGGCGTGAAAGTCGGCGTGCCGGGGCCAGGAGTGGGCACGGGGGTGCTGGTGTTGGTGGCCGTGGCAGCCGGTGTGCCCGAGGCTGGAGTGGCCGTGGCGGTGGCCGTTTCGGTCGTCGTGGCGGTACTGGTAGCAGTGCCGGTCGCGGAACCGCCGGCCACGGGGGTAGGTGTGTTCGTTGGCTGCCCGCCGATCACGTTGAGCGCGGTTGGAGGCGCCGGCGTTTCGTCCTTCGTCGCTTTGCCGATCCCGCCATCACCCGTGAGGGCAAGGGGACTGGCCGGCACGAGCAACGCGAGCAGCAGCAGGACGAGCGAAGCGCCGAGGACCGCACCCGCCTTGAGGAACCGCCCGGACGCGCCGAACAAGCCGCCGCCGAGCCCTCCGGCGCCACCGGCCGCGCCGCCACCTGCGCCTCCGCCCCCGCCGCCCCCGGCCCCGGCGCCCGCGGTTGCCGGGCCGGGCCACTGCTGCATCAGTCCTTCGAGGATGTGGGCCTTCGCGCCCATCGGGGCGCCAATCGCGCCAAGGGCGGCGAACGCAGCAAGCGGAGCCAGCTTCTTCTTGCGTTCCTCGCAGTTGAGGCACTGCGCCACGTGCCGTTCAACCAGCTTCCGGACCTCAGGCGACATCCCGTCGATGTCGTTCTTGCGCAGGACCGCATCGAGGTCCCCGCAGTATTGACGCCCGTCTCTGAACATGATGAAGGCTCCGATCGATTCTTCGACGGCCTTCTTCAGACGGTTCAGCATCACGTATCCGTTGTTCTTCGTGACACCGAGGACGTCCGCGATCTCACCGCTGTCCAGCCCCTGGCGCAGGTGCAGGTCCAGCAGTGAGAGTTGCTTGGGGTCCAATCCGGCGGCGGCCTGCCAGACCAGCGAAGCGGCGGCGCTTGCCTGCGCCGCCTCCTCCGGGTCTGAGAAGCGGTCTGTATCGACGACGTCGAAACTGACTTCTTCTCCGTCCTCGCCCTCAAAGGCGAGTGGCCGCGTGCGGTTGCTCTTCTCGATCCGGTTAAGGGCGGTGTTGCGGGCGATGGTGAAGATCCAGCTCTTGAAGCTGGCGCCCTTCTGGAGCCCGCCCAGCGCGTTCATCGCCTTGAGGAACGTGTCCTGGGCGATGTCAGCCGCTTCGTCGCGGTTGCGCGTCATGCGCGCGACAAAGTCGTACACCGGGTCAAAGTAGCGGGAGTACAGCTCGGCGAAGGCGTGCTGATCCCCGCCCTGTGCGAGCTCGATCAGCCTCGAATCTGGAAGCTGGTCCATGCAACCCCTCTACCGCCGTGGCGGTACCGAATCGGGAAACCCCGAGCAGGCCTGCGAGTCCGTCGAGCCACAGGCTTCGACGGTTAGACAGGCCGGGCGGAGAAATCTTACACAGCGGTTTGGGGTGTTGGCCGTTGGCCGTTCGCCGTTAGCCGGCGGTGGCGGTTTGGCGTTCTCGCCACCAGCCGGCGGCGAAGCCCGCGCCGTAGGCGGCGTGCATGGTGGTCATCGCGGCGAAGGTGAGCAGTGGGTTGGCGCCGTTCTTCGCCGCCGCGCGGCTGGCCATGACCATGCCCCCACCGGCGTAGGCGACAGCGAGCAGCTTGAGGAGCACCCGAGCTTTTTTCGAGAACCGGCCCAGCAGCCAGAGGCTGGGGCCGCCGAACACCATCGCCGTGGGCGCGAAGTGGCGGGGCTGCAGCGGCCGGCCGCGCTGGAAGAGCGTGCCCTTGGCCGCGCCGTACTCCCAGTACTGTTTCGCCAGGGCCTTGAATGTGCGGCGCGGGAAGTAGCTGCTGCGGATGGCCGGCGTAAGCCAGATCTTTCCGCCGGCATCGATGAGCCGCTGGTTGTAGCTGTCCTCGTCCGCGCCATCGACCGTTTCGTCGAACTGGCCGACGAGTTCCCAGACCTTGCGGTGGTAGCAGCCGAAGGGGACGGTATCCACCTCGCCCTCTTGCTCGGCGTAGCGGAATTTCGCGTTGCCCACGCCAAACGGCGAGGACATCGCCGCCGCGATCGCGAGGCCCATGGTCCCTTCGCCAATCGTCTCGATTGGACCGCCCACGCAGGCCGCACCGGTGCGCTGCAGCGCCGAAACCGACTCGCGGACGAAGTCCGAGCGCACCTTGCTGTGCGCGCCGATGATGATCCAGCAGTCGCCACGAGAGGCGGCCATCCCTTCGTTCAAGCCCGCGACGGTGATCTTCCGGGGATTGTTCACCAGTTCGAGCCGGGCGAAGGGCGAGCGGTAGTCGCGCACGAGTTGCCGCGTCTGGTCCGTGCTGCCGCCGTCCGAAACGATCACCTCGATGCCATCGGCGCCGTAATCCTGGGCGGCGAGCGAATCAAGCAGGGCGACGATGTAGTTCTCTTCGTTCAGGCAGGGGATGACAATCGAGACAAGCGGGCGAGCCGGCAGTTCGAGCGAGGTGTCGCCGAGGCGGCCCGGCGCGGCGTTCGTGGTCATCGGTTCACCCTACCAGTGAAGGCTGTGCGGTCAACGCGAAGAATCCAGCGCGAGCCGCTCGATGCGCTCGGCCATTTGCGATGCGTTGTGGTTCCGTTCCACCCAGGCGCGGCCATCCACGCCAATCCGCTCGCGCTCTCCCGCGTTGTCCAGCAACTGCGTGATGGCCCCGGCGATCTCCACGCCCGTATGCGCGACGACGAACGGCGGCGGCTCGGCGTAGGCGTCGTTGTAGGTGAAGCAGGCGACGACGGGCCTGCCGCAGGCCATCGCTTCAAGCTCCACCATTCCCACCGCCCCCTGGTAGACCTGGCCGACGATGACGCGGTGCCGGGCCATCAACAGCGGCAGCTTCTCGCGCGGCTGGTGCATCAAGAGGAGGACGTTCGGGAGCATGTCGGCCGCCGCCGTGCCCGAACCTCCGGCCACAGCGGTGATGCGCGCGCCCGGGCGTTCGATTTCGAGCTGGCGGCAGGCCTCGAGGATGTTCTCGACGCCCTTGTTCTCGGCAAGCGCGCAGGCCACGAGCACATCGTCAGCGTCCGGCGGCAGCGGTTGCGGGCGGAACCGCTCGACGTCGATGGGGTTCGGCAGGAACTCGGCGTCCGGGCGGATCGCCATCAGCGGTCCCTTCAGGTCCGGCGTCGAGTAATAGACATGGCGGGCACGCTTGATGGCGATCCGGATGACGGGCGCCCACACGCGCCGCGAGACATCCCGCACGTCGTCGCCGTGGCAGTGGAGGACGTAGGGGACTCGGGCCAACAGGCCGACGATGCCCAGGTAGGCGTAATGGATGTGGACCGCGTCGTACTCTCCGCGGCGGAGGCGCCAGGCGAGCCGCATCCAATCGGCGAAGCGGGCGGGGATGACGGCGAGCTTCCAGACCGGGGGCAGCCCCGCGCCGTACAGCCGCGGATACAGCAGGTCTACCTCATGGCCGCGTTTGCGCAGGGCCACGGCGAGCTCGCTCGCGACAGAGGCGATGTCGTTGACCTGGACGAAACGCATCAGGCCGCCGGCGCCTGGGGGATGGCCGACCCTTCGACGATGGCGGTGGCAACTTCCTCCACCCGGCAGACCACGCGCTCAAGGCCGTGGTGCCGTTCGACCCATGCGCGACCCTTCTCGCCGAGCGCGGCACGCGTTTCCGGCGCGTCATGCAGCGCGGCGACGGCAGCAGCAATCTCGACGCTGTCCACGGCCGTGAGGTACGGCGGCGGCTCGGCGTAGGCATGGAGCTCATTGAACCAGGTGACCACCGGGCGGGCGCAGGCCATCGCTTCCAATTCGGCCATGCCCGCGCTGCCCAGACGCACCTGCCCCAGCACGATGCCGTGCTGGTTGATCAGCCCGGGCAGCTTCCAGCGCGGCTGGTGGGCGACGACCGTGACATTGGGCAGCGCCTGGAAGTCGGCGGTGTAACTCCCTCCGCCAATCGCCGTGATGCGGATATCCGGCCTGTCCTGGGCGAGTTGCCGACAGGCCTTGAGCAGCCGCCCGGCTCCTTTGACTTCGGTCAGGCCGCAGCAAATCAGGACTCCGGGGCGGTCTTTGGCCTCCGTCAGGGGCCGGAACTGCGTGGTGTCGATGGGGTTGGGCAGGAACTCGCCGTCGTCCCGCACATCGGAG
The DNA here is from genome assembly GCA_046328215.1 of Dehalococcoidia bacterium. GTDB lineage: Bacteria > Chloroflexota > Dehalococcoidia > Tepidiformales > Tepidiformaceae > Amarobacter. The sequence goes on from JAXLXA010000006.1 coordinate 138,503, forward strand.
ACGTACTGCTCCAGGTCCGGCGTCGAGTAGAACACGTGTCGCGCTCCGCGAAGGGCATTGCGGATGAGCGGGCGGGTCACCGCGGTGCCCCCGCGCAAGTCCGTCCCGTGGCAGTGGAGGATGTATGGAAAGCCGCCGAGTGCCCCGACGTTGCCGAGGTAGGCGTAGTGGATGTGGACCAGGTCATAGTCACCGGCGCGGATACGCCGGATGAGGTCCAGCCAATCGAGCGCGCGGATCGGAGCGGTGACCGGCTTGATCTGCGGGTGCAGGTTCGCGCCCACCAGGCGAGGGTGATAGAGCGTGACTTCGTGCCCGCGCGCGCGCAGCCCCGCGCCGATTTCCGAGGCGACGGAGGCGATGTCGTTGATCTCTGCGATGCGCATGGTGGTGGGCGTCAGGCCGAGGTGTTCGAGGAACGCACCGGGCTCAGCCACTCAACAGTGTAAATGGCGATGAGGCCGAACACGATGGCGACCACGAGGCCCACGGCGATCCGCCCGATGGGCGAGCCGGCGAGCCCGCCGCTGAAGCTGTAGGACGTATCGATGTAGCTCAGGGCGCTGTTCACGGCTACCTGGGCGTTCGCCAGGCGCACGTACGATTCGTCCTTGACCTGGCGCAGTCCGCGGGCGTTGTCGAGCAGTCTCAGGACCGCCGGGTCGAGCTGAGCTTCGGCGACGGTGAGCCCGGTCTTCGAGGATGACGCGAGGGCCGCGACGAGGGCCGCTTTCTTCAACGTGAGCGCCGCCTGGGCATCGGCCGCCGCCACCGGCTGCCCGAGAATCGAGGACGCGACAGCGGCGAGCGCGGCGGGACTCGCCGAACCAGCGCCCACGAGCGCGCCGTCGATTTCGGCGATCTGCTGCTGGAGCTTGGCCTGCTCCTCGAGTGTTGCCTGGGATGGCGGCGTGTTGCCGCGCGTCTCGATGAACGCATCCACGTTGACGTTGGCCGGGGCCGCCGCCTTCAGCTTCTGGTAGGCCGCCAGGTACGCCGCCTGGTTGAGTTCCGCCACGTTCTCCTTGTTCTCGATGAAGCGGAGACGGAAGAGGCCTTCGGGGCTGGTGTATTCCGAGTAGAAGACATCCACGAAGGCCTGGCGGTACTTCTCCGCGTTCACCTTGTCCGGGTCAGTGATGGAAACGGTCAGGATGCCGCGGGAGATGCCGTCCGCCACGCTGATGGGGCTCAGGCTGATGGCGTACCGGCCGAAATCGAAGTTCGGGTCGCCGATCGCGTCCTTCACCTTCTGGCGAAAGCGCGGGTCGTTGGTCATCTGCTGGGCTTCGAAAATACGCAGGCCGCGGTCACCGCCGATGACGAGGTCATGCACCGTGGTATCGAGCGTGAGGCTGGCAACGGCGTTGGAATCGCCCGTGGCGCGGCCGACAAAAAGGGCAGCCAGGATCCCGAGGATGGCGAAGGGGATAAACAGCCACGCCCGGCGCCGGACCAGGTTCAGATCGCGTTCCAGTCCACTGGTTCCGGGCGGCATCGGGCCGTATGGTATGGGCGTGGCGAGTGTGGATCAATGATTGTGAAAGCCGTCACGAGGCCGCCTCGTGATTGAGTACGAAATCATCATCTTCCTCCAGATCCTCCTGCTCGCGGCCGTGGTTATCCTGCGCGAACCCAAGCTCCTTATCCCCTGCGTCGTCCTCGGTTTGCCGTTCGAATACGCCTCAACGCAAATGCTGAGCACGCTCGGCGAAGGCGGTGCGGGCGGCATGATCCGGACCCTCCTGAATCCCGGGAAGGCCGCTATGCTCGCGACGATCGTGGTCGCGCTCATCCGCGCTCGCCACAACCCGCGCAAGCTGTTCCCCGACTCCGAAATCATGCTCCCGCTCGTCGTGCTGACCGGGGTGGTCTTCCTCGGTGTGGCCTGGTCCGACACGATGCGGCCGAGCAACGGCGTCCTGATCATGCCCATGTACGTGGCTTTTGTGTTCGCCGCGCCATCGCTGATCGAAGACCGCAAGGACCTGGAGCGGATCGTGGCGGCCTTCCTCATCGCCGCCTCGGTGCTCTCGGTTGTGGCGATTGCCCAGCGCGTGCTCGGCGTGTTCCAGTGGCGCGCCATCCTCATCCAGTCGGACGACTACAGCTACCGTTCGAACGCGTTCTTCGCGGACCCGAACAACCTCGCCCGGTTCCTGGCGATTTCGATAGCACTCAGTGCCGGGTTGATCATGGTGACCGGGCCGCGCCGACTGACCGTGTACATCGCCGCCCCGATGATGGCGGTCTGCGCCATCGGCATCGTCACCACCGCTTCGCGCTCGGGCTGGCTGGGCATGCTGCTCGCCTCGTTCCTCGTGGTGCTCATGTCGCCCATCCGGCGCTACACCAAGGCCCGGTTGACGGCCATCGCCTTCGGTAGCCTGGCGTTCCTGCTCGTGCTCCTGTTCATGCAGGGCGGCGCCAACGCCGAGCGCGTGAAATCGCTCACCTCCGGCATCCAGCTCATCGGCCAGCGTGAGTTCCTGATCAAGGGCGGCTGGGAGATGTGGAAAGACAACCCGCTCGTTGGCGTCGGGTCGGGCAATTACCAGCACACCCTGCTCGTCAGTTACCTCTGGACGCTGCCCTGGTGGGCGAAGACCACGCTCTCGCACACCTCGTTCATCAGCATCCTGGCGGAGCTTGGCATCGTCGGCGTCGGGATGCTGACGCTCTTTGCCATCCGCGTCATCGTCGCCTGCCGCACCGCGTACCGGCTCTACGACGACCGCTATTCCCGCCTGCTCGCGGGCTGGTGCGCCGCCGCGCTCATCGAGATCCTGTTCCAGTCACAGTCCGAGGGACGCCTGCTGGAAGAGCCGTTCCTCTACCTGATCTTCGCGATCCTGGTGGCGGTTGAGTTGGGCGCGGGCACGCGCGGCGTGAACCCCGTGGTCGAACCAGTCGAAGAACGCGCCACCGAGGCAGTCCCGAAAACCCTCGGCGTGCCCCACGCGGCGATCTCCGAACCACCTGTCCCCGCAACACCGTAGCTCCCACGCTCTCTTTCGTTCTCACCTCTCACCTCTTTCGTTCTCACGTCTCACCTCTTTCGTTCTCACCGGTTACGATCCCGCGCATGTACACAGTGCTCGCCGGCGGTGTCGGCGCTTCGCGGTTCCTGCAGGGGCTCTGCCAGGTGGTCGACGCCGCGGAGGTGACGGTCATCTCGAACACGGGCGACGACGTGGAGATGTTCGGCCTGCACGTTTCTCCTGACACCGACATCGTCCTTTACGCCCTCGCCGGCGCCGTGAACCCGGAGACGGGATGGGGCCTCACCGGCGATTCGTTCGCGGTGGTCGATCAACTCCAGCGGTTCGGCTACGAGCGCTGGTTCAACCTCGGCGACAAAGACCTTGCCATGGCGATTCACCGGACGCGGCTGATCCACGAAGGCGCCTCGATGCACGACATCGTGGCCGGGTTGGCGAAGGCGTGGGGCCTGACCTGCGCCGTCCTGCCGATGTCGAATGAGCCGGTCCGCACGATGATCACCGGGCCGGAGGGCGAGCTCGCTTTCCAGGAGTACATGGTCCGGCTGCGCACGGAGGTCGACGTGAGGTCGATCCGCTTCGACGGTCTCGAAGCCGCCCGCCCGGCGCCCGGCGTGATCGAAAGCTTGCGGGACGCCCGGGTGGTCTTCCTCGCGCCCAGCAACCCGTTTGTCAGCGTTGGGCCGATCCTCGCCGTCGCCGGCGTGCGCGAGGCCCTCCAAACCACGAATGCAACCCGAGTCGCGGTCAGCCCCATCATCGCCGGGCAGGTGGTGAAAGGCCCGGCGGCGAAAATGATGACGACGATGGGCTACGAAGTCTCCGCGCTCGGCGTCGCGAAGATCTACGACGGACTCATCGACGTGTTCGTCATCGACGAGCAGGACCGAGCGCTGAAGCCGGAGGTGGAGGGGCTGGGCCTGCGCTGCTTCGTCACCGACACGATGATGACGAGCATGGAGCGGAAGGCGGACGTTGCGCGGGACATTCTCGCGTTCCTCGGTGAAGGCTCGTGAGCGTGCCCGTCCTCATCCCGGTGAACCGCCTGGAGCGGGCCAAGGGACGGCTGGCCGGGCTCCTCTCGCCGGACGAGCGGACGACCCTCTCGCTCATCACGTTGGAGACCGTCCTCCACGCCGCCGGGCCGCGGAGCATCGTCCTCACTGCGGACCGCAGGGTGGCCGAGGCCGTTCGGGGCAAGGGCCGCGTACTCGTCGAGTCTCCGGACCTGGACGGGCTGAACCCCCAGCTCGAAGCCGCGATGGCCACGCTCCTCGCGGAGGGCGTCGCGCGTGAAAGCCTGCTCATCCTCCATGCAGACCTCCCGCTGGCCACGACCGAAGCGATCGAGTCGCTTCTCGCGATGGGCCGGCCCAACGCGATTACCGCGGTTGAGAGCCGGGACGGCGGGACGAACGCGATGTTGCTGCAACCCCCGGGCAAGTTCCCGCTCGCGTATGGGCCCGCCTCGTTCGCGAGGCATGCCGCGGCCGCTCGCCAGGCGGGGATGCACGTCAGCGTGAACCCCAACCGCGAGTTGCGCCTGGACCTCGACACCCCGGGCGACATCACCGAGCTGTTGCGTGCGCCGCGAGGCCGCCAGGGCGCGGCCGGGCGGTACCTGCAGTCAATCGGCGTGGAAGCCCGCCTCGCGGCACGGGCGTGACCCGCGGTTCCGCGATCGCGGCGGTTCTCCTCGCGGGGTCGTTGCTTGGCGCGTGTGGCAAGGAGCCGGAGAAAGTCCCCGAACGGCCATCTCCGACAGCGACGGCGGTCACTACCACCCAAACTGGCGATTCGCGCACGGTCACTGACCAGGCGGGGCGGACGGTTGCCATGCCGACGGAGGTGAGGACCGTGGCCGCGCTGAGCCCGGCCGCGGCTGACTTCGCCACAGCCCTTGGCCTCGCCGTGGTGGCCCGGACCACGGACACCGCGGCTGACGCCTATCCGGACGCCCGCGCAGCCGGTTCGGCGATTTCACCCGACTTCAACGCGGTGGCAGCGGCGGATCCGGACCTGGTCCTCGCGGACGCCGCCTACCAGTCCGGCCGGACGCACGACTTCGACCGTTTCAGCAAGCCTGTTTATGTCTTCAAAGCGGCCTCGTACAGCGAAGTCCTCGCAACCTTGACGGCGCTCGGTGAGGCGACGGGCAAGCAAGAGGCGGCCACCGCGGCCCGCACCGGCCTGGAAGCGCGCGCCAGCGAAGCCGTCTCCCGGGCGCGCTCGAAAGGCGGCTCGCCGAGGGTGCTGGTGCTCACCGGCGGTGGCCGCGACGTGTTCGGGGGCGGCGCCGGCACCTACATCGGAAGCTTGCTCTTGCTGCTCGGCGCCACGAACGTGCTCGGTAGCGTCGCCGATGGGGGGCCAATCCCCGGGTTCGGCGTGATCGATGTAAACGCCGCGGCGGCGCTCAATCCCGACGCGGTGCTGCTGCTGCCGTCCGGTCAGGGTGGGCTCGCCGAACAGATCAAGGCCAGCAAAGCCTGGGCGGAGGTACCGGCGGTGAAGCAGGGCCGGGTTGTTGACCTGGACACCACGCTCTTTCTTCGAGCGCCCGGCCCACGCGCCGGCGAGGCCCTGGAAAAGCTAGTGGCCCTGCTCTGGCCGTAAATTCGTGATTGGCCGGGCTGGCTAGTTCGTCCCGTCGTTCGCCAGCATCGGCCCCTGCAACCGGAACGGGAGTTCGCCGCCCAGGTCGACATCAAGCCGCAGGCTCCCCGGCGCAAATGCCGCTTCCTGCAGTGCGAACCGGTGCATCTGCGGGAAGTACAGCGAAACCACGTCGCCGGGGTGGCCGCAGCCGGGCCGCTGCCCGGAATTCGTCCCGCCGGCAAGGATATCCACGACGTAGACCGTCTTGCCCACGTCCCCCGCGGGCACGCCCGCGCCGGCCTGGGCAACCAGCGTCGAGGCATCGCCGCAGGACTTCCCGTTCACGATCCCGATGACGCGCTGGCTGGTGGGGAAGATGTTGGCTCCATCCAGTTGCACCTTGCCGTAGGGCCAGAAGAAGTCGGGTTGGGGTGGATCGGCGGCGCGGGCACGGATCGCCGTCAGCGCCAGGAACAACGAAGCGAGCACTCCCGCCGCCATCAGCCAGGGAAGGCTTCGGTGCGGCCAGTTGTGCTCGCTTCGAATGACGTTCACGCGTCGAAACCTAGTTCGTGCCGTCCTTAGCGACCTGCGGTGTGCGGTTCTTGGCCGTCAGTTGAGCGCCGAGGCCGGTGAGGTCCTTGTTCGCCGGGCCGGGCCCGCTCCACGACGCCGTGTCCGTGGCCAGGCGCTTCGCGCCAACGAAGTAGAACTGCACGTTGCGGCCAGACTGGCCGCAGCCCGCAATCTGGGCGTTCGCCACCACGTCCACGACGTAGACGACACCGCTTGCATCGTTCTGGGTGGTGCCGTCGCCACAGACCTGCGAGGCGGTGCCGTCAGTCACGATCGCGATGACGGTATCGCCGGGGCCGATGCCGGAGGGCACCTTGCCGTAGAAGGTGGTCGGCGGGGGTGGGGGGAAGTTCTGCGCGGAGACAAGGGCGGGGGCAGCCGCCGAAAGCAGCGCGGCAGCGCCAAACCCAAAGAGCAACGCTCGCTTCATAGTGCCTCACTCAAGGGGCGAAGCTGCCCCAATTGATTGCAGCGTAGGAGTGCCTTCTTATGCAGGCAAGGCGCGGACAGGGAGTTGCCATGCGGCCTCTCCAACTGTTTACTGACAGTTTACAGCCACGCCAACGGAGGATGACCACCTGGCGGCATTATCCCGGTTCCGAAGCGCCATCGCGCCGGCCGCGCGCCCGGTGCGCCGATCCCTCGGCGTGTTCGGCCGTTCGCGCCGTCGCGCCCGCTATTTGCGCGACGGGATCGAGGGTATCGCCATGGAATTGCGCAGCACCCCAAACGCCCACGTGGAGATCCTCCGCGAGTTTGGCGCGCACGTCGGCAAGGACGTTTCCATCCACGGCCCCATCCACATCGTCAACGCCGACGGAGACTTCCGGAACCTCACGATCGGCGACCGCGCCCACCTCGGGACGGACGTGCTGATCGACCTGGCAGACTCCGTCACCATCGAAACCGAAGCGACCCTCTCGATGCGCTGCAGCCTGATCACGCACATCGATGTCGGTCCCGGGCCGCTCAAGGAGCGGCATCCGCGCCAGCAGGCGCCGGTCCGCATCGGCGCGGGGGCGTACCTCGGGCTGGGCGCCACCGTCCTGCACGGCGTAACCGTCGGTGCGCAGGCGACCATCGGCGCGCATGCCCTGGTCGACCGCGACGTGGCGCCCGGCGCGACCCTCCTGGCGCCGCGCGCGCGCATTGCCGGCGAGGCGGCCACCAGGTGAACCCTTCGCCTGACGGCGAGCGACGGGGACGCATCCTCATCCTGGGGCTGCCGTACTTCGGCAAGCTGCTCGCGAAAGACCTCGGCGAGCTCGGCTGGCAGGCCGAATTCCTGCCGCACCCCGGCCGGAGCGCCTCCGGTTGGGCGAAAGTAGCCGCCGCGGCCGCCCGAGCCGACATCGTCTACCTGATCGGTAGCCGGATCGACCGCAAGTCACCGCAGGATCGCCTCCTCCGGCTGCGCAAAAAGACGACAGTCATCCACTGGGTGGGCACCGATGTCCAGATCGCGGTCGACGAGCACCGGAAGCACAACGTCTCCCTGCGCGTCGCGGAGCGGCCTGTGCACTGGTGTGACGCGCCCTGGCTCGTGGAAGAGCTGCGCACCATTGGCGTCATTTCCGAATACGTTTCGTTGCCCATCCCCATCCACGTCCCACCCGCTCCGCCGTTGCCCGAGGAGTTCCGGGTGTTGCTCTACTACCCGGTTGACCCGTTCGACCGCGAAGTTTTCGACGGTGACACGCTACTCCAGCTGCCGGCCGCGTTTCCGGACGTGCCGTTCACGCTCATCCCGTCGCCCGCCGACACGCTCCCGCAGCCGTTGCCCTCGAACCTGACCTGCCGCGACTGGGTGGACGACATGGATGCGCTCTACCGGGAGACGACGGTAGTCGTGCGGCTCACCAGCCACGACGGCCAGTCGTTCATCGCCGCCGAAGCCCTCTCGCGCGGGCGCTACGTCATCTGGACGTTCGCCATGCCGGGCTGCATCAAAGCCGAAGGGTTCGCAGCCGTAGCCGGCGCGCTGACCAGCCTCATCGCGAAGCACCGCGCCGGCGAGTTGAAAGTGAACCAGTCCGGGCGGCGGTCCGTGCTCGAGCGGTTTGGCAAGGGCCGCCCGCTGAAGGAACTGGACGAACGGCTGCGGGCATTACTCCCCGCCTGATCGGCGGCATTCGGTACCGGAACTCGCCGTCGTCACTTTTCGGGCGCCTCAGGCCATAGTGAGGGCAGCACACACGCGAGGGTCACCATGTTCCGCATCTTCCCATTCCCACGGTTCCGCAACCGCCGCATCGTCCGCCGGCGCCGCTTCTTCCGCCGCGCGCTCTAAACCCAAGCAAATCCGAGGCGCGCACGCAGTAAGCGCTGGGATGTCCGTCTCACCACGACACCCTAAGAGCCGGCTCCAACTGCCGCCTCACTGGCACGGCGCAAATCCGAGGCGCGCACGCAGTAAGCGCTGCGATGTCTGTCTCACCACTACACCCAAAGAGCCGCCCCAACTGCCGCACTCCCTGGCCCGCTCCACACAAATCCGAGGCGCGCACGCAGTAAGCGCTGGGACGCCCGTCTCACCACTACACCCAAAGAGCCGCCTCCAACTGCCGCACTCCCTGGCCACACCCGCACAAATCCGAGGCGCGCACGCAGTAAGCGCTGGGACGCCCATCTCACCACGACACCCAAAGAGCCGCCCAACCCTCAACCTTTCGGCGACAGGTCCTTCAGAAAGTCCAGCAACAGCGCGTTCACTTCCGCCGGACGCTCCTGCTGCGTCCAATGCGAACAATCCTCGATGTGCTCCATGCGGACACCGGGAATCAGCATCGGCATCGCCGCGGCCATCGCGGGCTTGAGGATGGTGTCCTTCCCCGCTGTCACCATCATCGACGTGATGGCGAGCGTGTTCGCCGTCGGTCCGCCCACCTCATCGGCGTTGAAATCGGCGCCGCGGTACCAATTCAGGCCGCCCGTGAAGCCCGTCCGCTCGAAGGTTGAGGTGTACACGTCAAGCTCCTCGTCGGTCAGGAACGTGTCCGTGTGCTCGATCTTCGCGATCACGCCGCTCCCGTCGCCGCCGACCTTCATGAACGTCGTGAAGTCCTCGGCGCGCGTGTAGGGCAGGAAGATCTTCTTGAACGTCGTGCGCACGTCCGCTTCGAGTTCGGCCTCGGCAACCCCCGGTTTCAGGAAGTAGCGCATGTAAAACGTCTCATCCGTGAGCCCGTGGAAGTCGCGAAGGTTCTCGGTCACGCGTCCCCCGCCGGCGCCGCCAAACGGCGTGTTCAGGCCAACGAGCCGTTCCACCCGCTCGGGATAGCGCAGGCCCATCTGCCAGAGCACAGCGCCGCCCCAATCGTGACCCACGAACACAGCTTTCTCGATGCCGAGCGCATCAAGGAGCCCGGCCATGTCGGCGGTGAGGATCTTCATCGTGTACTGGTGCGGGTCCTTCGGGGCGTCGGTACCGCCGTAGCCGCGCATGTCTGGAGCGATGGCCCGGAAGCCAGCTTCACTCAGGGCCTGGACCTGGTGGCGCCACGAGTACCACAACTCCGGGAAGCCGTGGATGAAGACGACCGGGAAGCCCTCGCCCGCCTCTGCGACGTGCATATTGATCCCGTTGGCGGTGACCTGGTGGTGCCTGACATCGGCCATGGCTGGCCTCCTGAGTTGAGAGGTTTGAGGTCTGAGGTCTGAGTGACGGATTGTAGACAAGCCGGAGTCGCGGCGGGCGCGAATCACTCCGTCCACGGTCGCTTGCACTTTCAAATTCGCCAAGGCTGCGCGTGGCGTCGGTGGTGTGCGGGCCACCCGCTTACTGCCGTGCGCGGTTCGGATGGTGGCGGCGGTGGGGGCTGCCGTGTGACGGGGTCGCCTGGTCACGATCCGCTCCCGATGGGTCGCGGTTCAAGGATGGGTCGCGGTTCGATGCAGCGTGGCGTGCCCACTCAGTCCTCAGTCCTTTGCACTTTCAACTCAAGACAAACATCCAGCGCTTACTGCGTGCGCGCCTCGGATGGTGGCGGCGGTGGGGGCTGCCGCGTGACGGGGTCGCCTGGTCACGATCCGCTCCCGATGGGTCGCGGTTCGCTGCCGCGTGGCGGGGGTGGTGTGGGGCCACCCGCTTACTGCCGTGCGCAGTTCGGATGGTGGCGGCGGTGAGGGCTGTCGCGTGACGTGGTCGCCTGGCCACGATCCGCTCCCGATGGGTCGCGGTTCAAGGATGGGTCGCGGTTCGATGCAGCGTGGCGTGCCCACTCAGTCCTCAGTCCTTTGCACTTTCAACTCAAGACAAACATCCCAGCGCTTACTGCCGTGCGCGGTTCGGATGGTGGCGGCGGTGGGGGCTGCCGCGTGACGTGGTCGCCTGGTCACGATCCGCTCCCGATGGGTCGCGGTTCAACGATGGGTGACGGTTTGTTGCGGCGTGGTGCCTGCTCAGTCCTCAGTCCTTTGCACTTTCAACTCAAGACAAACATCCCAGCGCTTACTGCGTGCGCGCCTCGGATGGTGGCGGCGGTGGGGGCTGCCGCGTGGCGTTGTCGCCTGGTCACGATCCGCTCCCGATGGGTCGCGGTTCGCTGCCGCGTGGCGTAGGTGGTATGCGGGCCACCGGCGTACGCCGTGCGCGGTTCGGATGGTGGCGGCGGTGGGGGCTGCCGCGTGGCGGGGGTGGTGTGCGGGCCACCCGCTTACTGCCGTGCGCGGTTCGGATGGTGGCGGCGGTGGGGGCTGCCGCGTGGCGTAGGTGGTGTGCGGGCCACCCGCTTACTGCCGTGCGCGGTTCGGATGGTGGCGGCGGTGGGGCTGCCGCGTTGCGTTGTCGCCTGGCCCCGATACATGGTTCGATGCGGCGTGGCGCCACTCAGTCCTCAGTCCTTTGCACTTTCAACTTCGCTGCTACCCTGTCCTTCGTGAGCTCTTACCAGCCCGAAGACCTCGACCTGCTCGAAACGACCGTGCTCGGCGTGCTTTCCGTCGGGCTGCCGCCTTCGAAGTCCGCGGGCAGCGACGCCTTCCGGGTGGACCACGTGTGCGCGGTTGTGGCCGCCCTGCAAGAGACCGAAGACCGAGAGTCCTACCTCGGCCCGGACAACATGCACGTCATCCCCGAGTTTCGGGCGCGGCTCCGCGGGGCGATCGAGTCGCTGGAAGCGAAAGGGCTGGTCACGTCGACCACCGTGCCGGGCATGCCAGCTGCCGCCGGCGGCTACGAAGAAGGCCTCATCCTGGACATGGTGGACCCCGACGAGCACCCAACGCTGCTCGACCGCTATCTCTCGCAACTTTGCATGGAACAGTTGTTCAACGTGCCGGCGGTCTACCCGTACCTCATCGAGCGCTACGCCGCGAGCGGCGAAGTCTGGCGCCGCCTGCGGGACGGCGGCTACGCCCGCGACTGACCGCAATCCCTCCGTCCTCCGCACATAGTCCCTCCACATTTCCCTCCGACCATGACCGGGACATTCATCGGAGGAGGCAGCCATGCTGCTCAGAATCGCAATCGTCCTGCTCGCCGTGGGGGCCATCATCGGCGTTGGGAGCGCCGCCGCCTGGCACTACGGCGGCGATCACGACCGCACCATCGAGTACCGGCTCGTGAACCAGGACGGCACGCCGGCCAACAGCAACGGCGGCTCCGTCGTTGTCGTCCGCGACGACCACTGGCACGGCCGGCCGTTCTTCCCCGGGATCCCGCTGCTGGTGTTCGGCGGCGTGCTGCTGACGGTCGCTCTGGTTTCGCGCGGGCGCCACGGCGGCTGGGGCGGCCCACACCGTCACTTCGAAGACTGGCACCGCGACGCCCACCGCGGCGACGCCGCGCCACCCCCGCCACCGGCCACCCCGGCCGCCTGAAACGCGCGCTCCGTACGCGTACCGCGAACCCAGCAACAGGCCGCGGGATAGCGTTACCGCAGCCCTCACCACGCCGCGAGGACAGCCGTTGGGCGCATAGCGCCGAGCGGGGACAAGCCCCGCAACTACGGCCAGCCCCGCCGGTGAGGGCTACGATGTTCCCCTGGAGTCGCCGAAATGCCACGCATCCTCGTTGCCGAAGACGAACCGAAGATCAGCGCCCTGGTGCGGGATTACCTCACGGCCGCCGGGTTCACCGTCACGGTGGTGGGCGACGGCGAGGCGGCGCTGCGCGAGGCCCGGCAGGGGCCGGACCTCGTCGTCCTGGACCTCGGCCTGCCGAAGCGCGACGGGCTGGACGTCATCCGCGAGTTGCGCCGCAGCTCGAACGTCCCCGTGGTCATCCTCACCGCCCGCGGCGAAGAGTCAGACCGCGTGGCCGGCCTGGAAATGGGCACGGACGACTACGTGGTGAAGCCATTCAGCCCGCGGGAGCTCGTGGCCCGCGTCCGTGCGGTGCTCCGCCGCGCCGAACTGGCGGCGGCCCCTGCCGAAGTCGTCCACGCGGGAGACATCGAGGTCGATGTCTCCCGGTTGCGCGTGGTCGTGGCCGGTAAGCCCGTCGACCTGACCGCGTCGGAGATGCAACTCCTGGCCCAGCTCGCGCGCCAGCCGGGCCGGGTGTTCACCCGTGGGCAACTCCTGGACCTGCTGCACGGCATCGCCTTCGAGTCTTACGAACGAGCCATCGACTCTCACATCAAGAACATCCGCAAGAAGATCGAGCCGGACCCGGCCCACCCCAGGTACATCCAGACCGTCTACGGCCTCGGCTACCGGTTCGCGGAACCGCCGGAGGCCCACGCATGAGTTCGCCGCCACGGACGAAGCCGCCCTGGTGGCCGGAGGGGGAGGCGTGGCCGCCGAGGGGACGCCGCTTTGAGCGTCACCGCTACGGGCGGCGCATCCTGTTCGGGCTGCTGGCATTGATGGTCGTCGTCGCGCTGTTCGGGGCGCTCTCGGCCATCCTGTTTTCACATCACGACGGCGGTTGGCAACGCGGCGACCGGCCCTGGCCGTTCGGTGGCTTCTTTTTCGTGCTGCTGCTCGCCTTCCTCGCATTCGGGGCAACGCGCGCGGCACGCCGCTTCACCGGGCCGATGGACAACGTGGCGGCAGGGCTGGACCAGCTTGCCACGGGTGATTACTCGGCGCGGGTGGACGCGAACGGCCCGCCACCGATGCGTTCCCTCGCCGAATCGTTCAACCTGACGGCGGCTCGCCTCCAGGGCGCCGAAGAACAGCGGCGCGCGCTCGTCGCCGATGTCGCCCACGAGGTCCGCAACCCGCTCGCGGTAATCCGCGGGAATGTCGAAGGGATGCTCGACGGCCTTTACGCAGCCGACCGCGCCCGCCTCAGCGGCGTCCTCGAAGAGGTGAACGTCATCGCCCGGCTAATCGACGACTTGAGCACGCTCTCGTCGGCCGAGGCCGGCGTCCTCGTGCTTCACCGGGAGCCCACGGACTTGCGCTCGCTGCTCCGAGACGTCGCGGCAGCCTCGGGCGCGCGGGCCGCGCTGCATTCCCAGACCGTGGCGGTGGAGGGCGAATCCGTGATCACGGCCATCGACCCCGCGCGACTTCGCCAGGTCCTCGAGAACTTGCTGGCGAACGCGCTCCGGCACACGCCGGCGGGCGGCCGGATCACCCTCACGCTTCAGCAAGGCCCGGCGGTCGTGACCATCTCGGTGGCGGACACTGGCCCGGGAATCCCGCCGGACCAGTTGCCGCACGTCTTCGAACGCTACCGCAAAGCCCCCGACTCAACGGGCAGCGGCCTCGGCCTGGCCATCGCGAAGCGGCTGGTGGAAGCGCACGGCGGCGCCATCTCCGCTCGCAACGAGCCCGGCGCGGGCGCGACGTTCTCGTTCACGCTGCCGCTTGACCAGGACGGTTGAAGGCCGCTCAGGAACCCGGACGGACGGCCACAGTCCCCTGTGATAAGAACCGCCAGACGATGTCCGCACCCGAGATATTCGTGCCCGGCGAGCCCGCGGCGTAACCCGGCGCACCCGGCCACATGTGGCCTGCGCCGGTGATCCGGATCATCGCCGTGGGCGCGGAACAATCGGCCCAGGACTGCGCTGTGACACCGGTGGCAACGGTCAGCTCCGCACTGACGGCGCGGCAGCCGTTGTTCGCCGCCCATTCCTCGATCGAGACGTTCGCACCCTGGTACTGCCATTCGCGCACGATCCCGCCGTCGATCGGCACCACGTCGTCGGCGGTGCCGTGAATCGCGAGGACGGGGATCGTGGAGTTACAGGTGGCGCCGGGGAAGTCCACACCGCCAACGGCCACCACCGCCGCGATGCGATCGGGCATCGCGCAGGCAAGCCGCGAGGTCATGAACGCACCGTTGGAGAAGCCGGTGGCGTAGACCCGCGCGGTGTCGACGCAAAGCTCCCGCTGCAGCGTATCGAGCAGGTCAGAGACGAAGCGCACATCGTCGATGCTGTTCGGCGCCGTCGCGCCGGCGGACCAGCCCATGGGCGTGCCGGTGCCGTCGGGCGAGACGAGGATGAACCCCTCGCGGTCGCTGAGCGGGAGCAGGCCGGACGTGATCTCCTGGTCGATGCCGGTGCCGCTTCGCCCGTGGAAGTTCAGGACAAGCGGGAGCCTGCGGTCGTTTTTCGCCTGGGCCGGGATGTGTACCCGGTAGGTGCGCTTCAACGAACCCGACGTGAGCGTGCGCAGGGCGGTCTTGCCCGCCGCCATTCCGGAGGGATACGCGCTGCCGCACGTCCCGCCGCTGCCGCCGCGGAGCCGCTGCTGGGACGCCGCGTGCCACTCAGGCTGCAGGCTGAAGCCCAGCAACTCAGGCGCATTCACGGCATCCGAGGATTGCTGCGACGGGAGCAACGTGACCGCCGCGCCGCTGCCAAGCCCGGCCGGTGCCGGGCCGGAACAGCTCAGGGCAAGCAGCAGCCATCCCCCAATCGCCAGGATCAGGCCGAGACGCGTAACGATAGGGCCATCACCTCGATTCGCTGATGATCCACCAGCGAGTGTACCGCCGTGGTAAGGGATGGACGTGGGCCCTTCGGGCTTATGGCCCGGCACGTTCGACCCTGATTCCGTAGGCCGGCCGGACTTTACTCTCGAACGGAGATGGAAGGCCCCGCCGCGCACCCGCCGGGCAAGCCACACAACCAGTTCCTGGACCTGATCCGGACGGTTGCGATCATCCGCGTGCTCGCCTGGCATACGTACGGGTTCGCGTGGCTCTCCTACCTCGTCGCATCGATGCCGGCGATGTTCTTCGTGGCCGGATCGCTGATGGCCCACTCGCTCGAGCGCGCCTCGGCGTACCACGTGCTCGTCGCGCGCTTCCGGCGGCTGCTCATCCCGCTCTGGGCGTTCGCGCTCGTGGTGGTGCCGGGCATGGCGCTCCACTCCGCGCTCAAGGTGGAACTGGGCCGCCCAATGCGCTGGGAACAGCTCCCCTGGTGGATCTTCCCGGCCTGGGACCCGCAGGGCTCGGACTGGGGCGTGACCTTCTGGGCGGTGCTCTGGTACATGCGTTGCCTGACCTGGCTGATCCTCCTCAGCCCGATCCTGCTCTGGCTCTTCCGCCGGATCTCGATCGCGGTCATCGGCATCCCGCTGGGCTTCGCGGTGTTCTTCGAACTGCGCGCCCGCGCGGGGCATCCGGTGCCGTGGCAGTTCGAAGACCTGGCCGTCTTCTCCATCTTCTGGCTTCTTGGCTTCGCCTATAACGCCGGGCTGATCGGTCGAATTTCCACCCGGGTCCGCGCGGCCGGGACGCTCGTGTTCGCGGCGGCAGCAGCGGCCTGGGTGACGACGCAGGACGTCCCCGGCATGGTGGTGAACGCCTCCTACCCGGCCCACCTCCTCGTCGGACTGGCCTGGCTCGGCCTCGCGCTCACCTTCGAAGTGCCCCTTCGGGACCTGGCGACGCGGCCCGCGCCGGCCCGCTTCGTCGCCTGGGTGAACGACCGCGTGTTCACCATCTACCTCTGGCACGCGGCCGGGCTTTTCGTGATGTACGAACTGCTCTGGGCCGAGCCCCGCCCGGATTGGCTGCGCGACATCAGCGCGTTCCCCATCGTGCTCGCGGTGACGTTCGCCTGCATGCTCGCGTTCGGCTGGATCGAGGACTTCGCCGCGCGGCGCGAACTGCACATCGTGCCGCGCGCCGGGCCGGTGCGGTCGGGAACGCCCGGGCGCGGACTCGGACGGTTCGCTGTACCCGCCGTCGCGGGCGTGGGTGTCGTGACCGTCCTTGCCGGGTTCCTCGTCACCGAGCTCCGGCCCGTCGCCGAGCTCCGCGCCGAACAGCGAGCCGTGCCGCCGTCCGGCGTGGGCATCGCGCTCCGCGCGGCCAGCGCCGTCGTTTCGGAACAGGCACCCTCGCCCGACGTCTTGCCCGCGCCGAACGAGCCTGCCACGGTCACCACGGCGGACCTGCAGGCCGCGCTCGATCGCTGGCGCACGGAGAACGGGCTCGCCGGCACGGCGGTTGCAATCGCCATGGGCAACGGTTCCAACTGGGAAGGGGTTTCCGGGAACGACGCCGGCACTGGCCAACAGCTTCCCGCGGATTATGTCTATCCGACCGCCAGCGTCACCAAGACCTTCACGGTCGCGCTCATCCTCCAGCTGGTGGAGGAAGGCAAAGTCGACCTGGATGCGCCGGTCTCGCGCTACGTCCCCGGCATAGCTCACGACAGCGACTACACCGTCCGGGAGCTCATCCAGCACCGCTCCGGCCTCATGGCGACGGACGGCATCGGGCCGGCCGACGCCCTGATCGCCGCGACACGGACGGGGCTGGCCTTCGAACCGGGCACTGGCTTCCTCTACTCGAGCCCCGGCTACTACATGCTCGGCCTGGTGGTCGAAAAGGTAACCGGCGTGTCCTACACCGTGGCCCTGCACGAACGGCTGCTGGACCCGCTGGGGCTCAGCGGCACCGCGATGGACGAGGAGATCAGCCCGGCGAGCGATTCGACGCACCCGCAGAGCAACGCCGCCCTCCGTTCGAGTTCCGGCGTCCTGCGCTCCTCATCGAGCACTGGTCCGGGCAAGGCCGCGTTCGAATACCACGGCCTTCTCTGGTCCTCCGCCGGCCTCTATTCCACCGTCCGCGACATCGCCGCCTGGGGGCTGAAGCTCTACGACTCCACGGATGTCGTCTCCGAGAGCACGCGGGACCAGATGACCAACTTCCTCGGCCCCGAGTTCCAGTACGCCGGGCTCGGGACCTACCCGTTCTGCCCCTGCTGGAAGGACGGCGGACGCATCTATGGCGAGCGCTGGGGCCACTACGGCCGCTCCGGCGTGATGGAATACGAACCGGCCGGCCAGATCTCCCTCGCCGTCTACACGAGCGGCACGGACATCGACGAGCGGCTCATCGTGGCCTACGACGCGCTCAGCAACACCCTCCGTGACATGGTCCGCGGCCGCACGATCATTCCCTGACGCGGCCCAGGCCCGCTCAGCCCAGCCCGGCCAGCCACGAAAGCAGGAGTGAGTTGAATTCAGCCGGGCGCTCCTGGTGCAGCCAGTGGCCCGTGCCTTCCCAGCCTACCGCGCGAGAGGCCGGGTGCTTGAACTGCGCGCGCTCCCAGGCGGCGGTCGCCGCTGGGTCCTGGTTGCCCGCGCGGAAGGCCAGGGCCGGCGCCTGCACCCGGGAAAGGTACGCTTCGGACTTCGGCTTCGTGCCGAATTCGTCGTCGGCGAGGGCCAGGCCCGCCATCGCCTTCCACATCACCTCCTGGTCGAACGCCGCAATCCGCCGCGCGTGGAGCGCAGGAAGGTGCGCGGGCGTCGCTTCGCCATAGAACGCCGCGCCGGCGAACTGCAGGGCGGCTTCATGGCCACCCGGCCCGCGAAACGCCGCGACCATTCCGCGTATCGCCTCGGGCACTTCGGGCGTGAACCCGTAGGCGGAGTCCACGGGCACGACTGCGCGCACGCACTCAGGATGTTCGACCGCCAGCGCCACCACCGTAGCCCCACCCATGGAGTGCCCGATCGCTACCACCGGGCCTGTGCCCAGTTGGCGGAGCAGTTCCGCGAGGTCGTGGGAGTAGTTCTTCGGCGTGTACCCGTCTTCGGTCACGGTCGTCCGGCCATGGCCGCGCAGGTCCGGGACGATGCAGCGGTACCCGGCCGCCTTGAGCGCGGGCGTCTGCCAGGACCAGTCGGACCCGTCGCAGCTCCAGCCGTGCACCATCAGGACCGGTGGTCCGTCGCCCTCGTCCGTGTAGAACATCGAAATATCGTTGACCTGTGCGTACGGCATCGTGCCGGCCTCCCGCGGTGGTGTGCCGCGGAATCTACACATGGCCCGGCGGAGATCAACCACCTTCGGTATACTCCGCGCCATGACGCAATCCGGCATCGCTGACCTGATGAGCCAGTGGAAGAGCATGAGCGACCAGTTCCTCAAGCAGTGGGGACAGGTCTACGAGGCAACGGCTTCGACGCCGGAGGGCCAGGCGTTCTCGGGCGAAGTCGAGAAGAACTACGTGGCCGCGCGGGCCGCCATGGCGAAGGCCGCCCGGGAAGCCTACGGCCCGATCGTCGAGGCTGTGGGCGCGGTGCCGCTGGTGGAATTCCAGCGGCTGCAGGACCAGGTGCACACCATCCTCCTGCGCCTCGACCGCATCGACGACGCATTAAGCGCGCTGTTGAGCGCGAGCGCGGTGGAACCAGAGAAGACCGTGAAGGCGAAAGGCAAAAAGAAGAAGTAGGGCCGGGCCGAAACGGTGGATGCCGAACCGGGCACGTACTTCATTACTTTCACGGGCTATGGCACGTGGGTGCCCGGCGATCAGCGCGGCTCCAGCGAGCGGCTGAAGTTTCCCGGCATAACGGTGACGCGCCCTGAAGATCGATGGCGAGAGAAGCTCGCGCGAAACCGTATGGCGGAGACGCCGATGATGTTCGGCGGCACGGAACGAAGCTGCATCGCCGACGCCATCACGAGTGTGTGCGACTACTGCCAGTGGCCGCTCCTGGCGCTGAATGTGCGGACGAATCACGTCCATGTTGTTGTGGTTTCCAGCAGTCCAGCCGAGAGGGTCATGAACGGGTTGAAAGCGTGGTCAACGCGGCGGCTGCGCGAAGCCGGGCTGATCGATGGGCGCAACAAGGTGTGGACGAGGCACGGGAGCACGCGGTACCTGTTCACGCCCGCCGATGTCGCCCGGGCCGTTGAATACGTGGTTGAAGGGCAGGGGGTTGACCTCGGTTCCAGCGCGGGGCCGAACGAAGACCTCAGCGACGAAATCAATTAGCCCCGACCGTGAGGGAGGCAGAGTGCCAGGGAGGCAGGGTACGAGCGGCCGGGGATCGGCGCGAGGTGGTGGTGCGGCCTCCCTGACGGTCGGGGCTATTTTTTGGGCGCCGCGCTACTTAGTCGTGCTCCTGGAGCCATTCCAATAGCGCCGGCCAGACCACCTGCTTCGCGCGCCGCCCGGCAATCACCGAGATATGGCCGCCTTCGAGTTCGATGAACTTCTTGTCGGCGCTGCCAACGGCTTCCACCAACGCCTGCGCGCTGCCGGGCGGGACGATATCGTCCTTGCTCGCGCCGACACAGAGCACCGGCACCGTGATGTCGCGCAGGTTCACGGCTTCACCCAGCACACGGAACTTGCCCTGGACGAGTTCGTTGCCCTGGTAGAAGTGGCGCACCCACTGCCGGAAGAACTGTTTCGGCAGCGGCAGCCATTCGCTCGCCCAGCGGTTCATTGCCTTGTAGCCCACCAGCCACTGCGGGTTGGAGACGTTCTGCAGGAGCGACTGCGCCTGGGACAGGTCACCCAGCGGGTTCAGCATCTTGAACCCCGATCGGACGAATTCGGCCGGCATCATGTCGAACGTCTCGACGATGGCGTCGACGTCGAAGCGGTCTTCGGTGGTCATCATCGGGAAGTCGCCGACGGAGAAATCGATCGGCCCGACCATGCTGAGGTAGTTCTTCACCGGGAGGTCAGGTTGCGAGGCGAGCGCCGAACTGGTCATCGGCACGCCCATGCAATAGCCGAACATCGTGACGCCCTCGGCTCCCGAGTGCCGCACGGCCTGGCGCACGAACGACGGCACCATATCGGCGATGACATCGTCCATGCCCATGTCACGGTCTTCGGGGCCGAAGATGCCCCAGTCCACGAGGTAGAAGGGCACGCCCTCGTTGTGCAGGAACTCGGCGAACGACTCCTCGGGCCGAAGGTCGAAGATGTACGGGCGGCTGATGCCGAGGTAGGGAAAGAGCAACAGCGGCGTCTGGAAGCGCCCACCGTCTTTCGGCGGGTAGTAGTACATCTTCGCCTTGCCACGGAACCCCGCGACGATGCGGCGGGAGAGGGCGACGGGCGCGGGCGCTCCAAGCGCATCGCGGAGCCCCTGGGCCATGCGCAGCAGTTCAGCGTCGGTTTCGAGTGCCGGCTGGGTCATCTGAGCCCTCCTCCGTGTGGCGCGGAGTCTAGCCATCCGCGCCACCGCTGGCGAGCCGGTTACTTGATTCCCTGGCACTCCGGGCGCTGGTCAAAGAGCGTGTCCAACTCGCCCGCGTTGTAATTGTCGAGCTTGTCGAACGTCGTCGCGACATCGTCGAAGGCGTCCGTGATCCCGCCCGCAATCCGCTCCACGTCAGTCGTCGTCTGCGTGAGCGACCCGGTCCCCACCTTTTGCGCGTCAGAGACCAGGCCATCGAACACGCTGACGAGCTGGGTCATCGCGTCGTTGAAGGTCTTCTGGATCGCCGCGCCGTCTTTCACGTCAGGCGCTTTAAGGGCGGCGATTTCCTTCTGCAGGTTCTTCGTCTCGGTCTGGCCGGTCTTCATGAAATCAACGAGGGCCTGCTTGAGGGCCGGCGCGTCCTTCGCCGTGTTGAGGGTGGAGTCCAGCTTCGTGTTGGCGTTTTCCAGGTCCTGGATCCAGCCGCCGAGCGAGGTGCAGACGCCGGCGACCCATTTCTCGTTGGTGGTCTTCGCGGCGGCGGCGGTGGGGACGGCCGTCTTGCTCGTCGTCGCTGTCTTCGAAGCCTTCGGCGTGGCCGTCGGATTCGCGCTCGACGTGTCGTCGGAGCCGGCCTGGTCAAAGATGACGCTCGAGCACTCCGAATCCTCGTCGATGGAGTCGATCAGGTCGGCCACGTCGTCGCTGTCGTCGGCCAGGTCTTCGAGCTTCGCGCGGAAGTCCGGCGTGTCGAAGTCGTCGGCGACCTTGAGGAACTCCTCCATGAAGTCGTCGTCGTTGTCGATTTTCGCGACCGCTTTGGCAACGTCGTCGGTTGCCTTGTCGTTCTCCTCGAACTGATCCTTGAAGGCGTCGACAACCTTGTCGCCGTCTTGAATGTCTGGCTGGCCTATCTTGTCGAAATCGGCGCGGAAGTCCTTCTGGGCTTCCTGCTGCTTTTCCACGCTGTCTTTGAACGCTGCCTTGGCCTTCTTCGTGTCGCCGAAGTCGACTTCGAGGAAGCCTTCGCCGGCCTTGTCGCTGGCCTTCTGGAACGAGACCGCCGCGTCGCAGAGGTCGGCGACCCAGTCGTCCGCGGGGACTTTCTTGTCGCTGCCTCCGCCGCAGGAAGCGAGCAGAGTCGTGAGAGGGAGAGCCGCGAGGAGGGCGGTACGGGCCAGGAACTTCACGTGCAAAGAAGGGCACCCCAGGGAGATGGGGCCAATTCTGTGTGGTCAATCGCTAGCGCGACAGTGCGGCGGTTCACCTACCGCGCGGCGGCACACCCCTACTCTTCTTCGGCGAACAACTCAAATGCGCAGGCGGAGTCCTTCTCGATGAGGTCGACGATCTGCTGCGCGCCTTCCGCCCGGCTCTCCCGGAGGAGCGCGCGCAGGTCCGCGAATTGGATGGCCGCGAAGATGTCGCCGACCTCCCCCGCGAGGCCGCTGCTCGCGCGGTCGAGCTTCGTGGTCTTCGCCCGGGCGCCGTCGTTCGCTTTGCGTTCGGCGGCGATCCAGGCGTCAAGGGAATCGCTCACCCTGCCGCCGTCCTTGACGTTGGGCTGCCCGGCCGCGCCGGCGGTCTCTTCGAACTCATCGAGCGCCTGTCCGTACTTCTTCGTGTAGCGCTCGAAACCTTCGAGCATCGCCGCGCCGTCGTCCGCATCGACTTCGAAGAACTGGAGGAGCGCGCTCGCGCGGGCTTCACGCAGTTGGCCGGCGGCCTTGCATACGTCGGCCACCCAGTCGTTGGGGTCGGCTTTCTTGCCGCCTCCGCCACAGCTCGCGGCGAGCAGGCTCAACACGGCCAGAGCAACCAGCAGCGGCCCCGCGGCCGTGGTTAGTTGAAGAGCACGCTGGCGCAGGCCGAATCCTCGTCGATGCTGTCGATCAGGTCGTCAACATCGTTCTCGTCAATGTCCTCGAGCTTATCGCGGAAGTCAGGGTCATCCAGGTTGTCGAGGATGTCGAAGACGCCGTCGCGGAAGTCCTCGTCGTCATCGTCGTCGAGCTTGTTCACGTCCTTCTTCATGCCGGAGAGGATGTCTTTCCGCTCTTTCGCATGGGACCGCACCGCTTTGATGACCTTGTCACCACCGTCGATGTCCGGCTGGCCAACCTTCTCCACGTCCTTCACGAACGCATCGATGGCCTTGTTTCCATCGGTGACGAACTCATCCACGGCGTCCTTGATTTCGCCCGGATCGCCGTCTTCGAGGACATCCAGGCCGTCCGCCGCATCGAGGAAGTCGTCCTCGAAGTCGAGTGCGGCGTCGCAGACATCCGCTACCCAGTCGTCCGCATCGACTTTCTCGAGGCCACCGCCGCCCCCGCAGGCTGCGCTGAAGAGCGGCGCCGCGGCAATAACCGCGCCGAAAACGAATGTGCGTGGCCGAAGAAACACTGCCCGTACTCCCACCGCGCGGTCTGTGCGCGGCGGCAGCAGTATAAGGGCGGGCCGCTCAGCGCGGATGAAGAATCTCGCGGAGCGCTTCGCAGACTTCGTCGACTTCCGCGTTCGTCATCGCCGGGTACATCGGCAGGCTGACTTCGCCCTCGAAGAACCTCTCCGCCACCGGGAAATCGCCCTTCGCCCAGCGGCCAAGCTTCTGGTACGCGCTGTGATAGTGGAGCGGGATGAAGTGCACCGACGTGCCAATCCCGCGTTCCGCCAGCTCCCGGATGACGTCGTCCCGCTGGACGGGCGCCGACTCGTTCTTGATCCGGATCATGAAGAGGTGCCAGGGCTGGCGGTTCTCTTCGTTGAACGAGGGCAGGATGATGTGTTCTTCATCGCGAAGGTTGACGAAATACCGCTGCGCAACCCGCGTGCGTTGTTCGATGAAGCCTTCCAGCTTGGTCAACTGGCTGCGCCCCATCGCGGCGGCGATGTCGGTCAGGTTGTCCTTGAAGCCGAACTCCTCGATGTCGTAGCGCCAACTGCCACCCGCGCCGTACCGGTTGTAGGCGTCGCGCGACATGCCGTGCAACGTCAGACGGCGGACGCGGGCGCTGAGCGCTTCGTCGTCCGTCGCGAGCGCGCCGCCCTCGCCCGTGGTCATCGTCTTGTTCGCATAGAAGCTGAACGCGGCCGCGTCGCTCACGCTGCCCACCTGCTTGCCGCGGTACATCGTGCCGATCGCATGGGCGGCGTCTTCGAGGACCTTGATCCCGCGCGGGCGAGCCATCGCCATCAGTGCGTCCATCTCGCACGGCTCGCCGGCGATGTGCACCGGCAGGATGACCTTCGTCTGCGGCGTGATGGCGCGCTCGACGGCCGCGGGATCGATGTTCGCCGTCCCATCGAGCACGTCAACCAGCACCGGCGTGGCGCCGCAGTGGAGGACCACGTTCGCGGTCGCCGTGAAGGTGTAGGGCGTCGTGATCACTTCGTCGCCGGGGCCGAGGTCCCAGGCGGCGAGGCAGAGGTGCATCGCCGCCGTCGCCGAGTTCACGGCGTTCACGAACTTCGCGCCGGTGTACTCGGCCAGCTCCTGTTCGAGCGCTTTCACCTGGCTGGCGGTGGTCAGCCAGCCGCTGCGCAGCACCCCCTCCACGGCCGCGATGTCGTCCTCATCGAGCTGGACTTTGACGAAGGGGATGCGCTGTTCGGTCATTGAGAGAGTTAAAGGGCAAACAGCAAAAGGCGAAAGTGCGGGGCGGTCTGGGGCGTCGCGGGCGGGGCGCCAACGCGATGGTGGTCCCGGGGACATCGCACCCGCCCATGGCTGGGCGGGTACAGCCTGTACAGATGAAGGTGCACCTCGCCAACGGCTCCTGCGCTGTAGTGGCGTGGACATCGCACCCGCCCATGGCTGGGCACCTACAGATGAGGGTGCGGCCCGGCCGTGGAGCCATCCACTCCTGCCCCACTGGGCTTACACTCCCGCCCCATGCAACGTCTCAGCCTCGGCGACATCACGATTGACCGCTACTCAGACGGCGACCTGAGCTGCCCCCTCCTCCAGATGCTGCCCGGCGCAGACGGCGCCATGTTCCGGGAACTCGGTGGCTGCGCGGACGGCGAGACACTCACCCTGCCGCTGACCAGTTTCCTCATCCGCTCTGGTGGGAAGACGGTCCTTGTCGACACCGGCATCGGCCCAACGCTGGGGTCACTCGGCAACGCTTTCCGTGGCGAAGTCGGCCTGCTGCCGGCGCGGCTGGCTGAGGGCGGCGTCACGCCGGAGTCGATCGACGCAGTCGTGTTCACTCACCTTCACGCCGACCACATCGGCTGGAACGTCATCGACCGCGACGGCGAAGTCGTGCCGATGTTTCCCAACGCGGAGTACATCGTTTCGAAAGAGGAATGGGCGTTCTGGGGCGCCACCCGCAGCAGGGATATCGCCCGCTGCGTCCGCACCATCGAGGAGCGCGGCCAGCTCCGGGCCGTTGCCGACGGCTTCGAGCCGGCGCCCGGAGTCTCGATGCTGGCGACGCCCGGCCACACTCCCGGCCATGCGGCCATCCTCATCCGCGCCGATGGCCGCGGCGCCGTGATCACCGGCGATGCCGCCCACCACCCGGGCGAGTTCGAAGACCCCGAACTCAATCCGCCGTTCGATGCCGACGTTGCGATGGCCAAAGCCAGCCGCAAGGCCCTCGCCGACCGCGTGGAAGCCGAGGGGCTGCTCGTGCTCGGTGGGCACTTCCCCGCACCGGGGATGGGCACGCTCATCCAGGTGGAGGGACGGCGCCGCTGGCAGTGGGCCTGAACCCGCGGCCGGGCGCTTTTCCCCGTTCGCTGTCAGACGCACGCGAATGCGAATCGGCCGTCAGTCAGTCGCGAGCTTGCCGGCCAGCACCGCCTTCTGGCTGTCCATCTCCGAGCGGGCCTTCGCAATCTGCTCCGGCGTCATGTCCAGGCGGTAGAAGTCGCGCTTCCAGGCCGCGTCCTCGGCCCAGCGGAACGGCGTCTGCACGGTGGTCCGCGGCGCCCGCGCCGAATCCAGCGCGTCCAGCGCCATCGACAGTATCGTTCGCTGCATCGCCACGTCGGACGGCTTGCCGCAGGAGTTTCCCAGCGGGAAATCGCTGAAGACGAAGCGCGCCACACCCACCGATTCGACGATGTCTTTCGCGCAGCCAAGGACGACCGTGGGGATGCCGGCGGCTTCGAGGTGGCGGGCTGTCAGACTCACGGTCTGATGGCAGACCGGTCAGGTAGCGACGAGTATCGCGGCGTCGATACGGTCCTGACGGCAGAGCTCCACAATCTCAGGCGCGTCGCGCTCGATCGTCAGCCGCTGGCTGCGCAGCGTGGGCACCGCGTAGAACCGCTCGGTGAGGTGTCCAATTCGCCCGGCGGCCGCGGCTTCCTTCATCCGCTCCAGCGGGAAGTAGGTGTTGATGTCCTCGGCCGACGTGTGCTTGCGGTCGTACCCCACGTGCGAAATGCGTACGTCCGGGGGAGGCTCGATCGGCATCGAATAGACGCGCGTAAACTTGGCGTCCGCGTTGTAGGCGGACCATGGGCCCTGGTCGCCTTTGTCTGGCTGGTAGGGGGCCGCGGTGGACACGAGGGCGATGCGGGCCTCGCTCGCCGGCTTCAACATCGGCGCGAAGGGGACGTCCTCGTTGCGCGCCCAGCGGTACGGGTTGTTGTAGCCCAGGGTGAGGTAGTACGCCCGCGAGCGGTCGATGTACCGGATCGGCAGGTCCAGGGTGGCTTCGATGAACTCGGTGGGTGCTTCGGTCGTTGTCATGGTTCCTGCCTCCGGGGCGACTTCCGGCGCGATTGTAGTACGGGACGCCCCCGCATGTGGCTATTGGCTCGCAGCTCTCAGCTGTTCGAGCCGTCGTACCACCGCCGCGAGGTGCCCGTCTTCGACCATCGCCGCCAGGTGTCCCTCGTTGAAACGGTCGTTGCGGATGTGCAGTGTGAGCAGCTTCCTGATGGTTGGGACGTCCGCGGAGTTGAGGGTGGCGGGGTCGTCGTGGAGCCGCCGTGCTTCCTCGGCCCAGGCGGGCCACTCGAAGACCTCGATCCAGCCGTTTTCGCCACAGGCGCGGATGAACGCGAGCATCCCGTCGCCGTATTCGAAGTAGGGCATCGTAATGGAGCCGTCTGGCTGGCGCTCTCCGCCTCGCCACTCGCCCGCGTGGCGCGATTCCAGCATCGGCAGGAACGGGAGGAGCGCCTCGATCTGGCGGCGAACGTCCGGGCTGAGTGGCACAGGTTCGTTCATCTCGTCCCTCCGTCGTCTGATCATCCTAGATCCGACCGTCAGGGAGGTGCGCAGCCGATTGGTCCCTAATGCCCAAGAGCTCCCGGGGGTTCGCCAGGCAGGCGGCGTTTGGGCCTCGCGTGTGCGGGAACCCGTGTGCCTCCCTGACGGTCGGATCTAGGTTGATGCGTCGCAGGTGGTAAGGCGGCCGCACCTCCTTCCCCGAAACCGGTAGACTGCCGCCACACCATGACCGAAGAACCCCAACTCGTCCTTGAGGAGCGCCGCGACAACGTCGTGCTCCTTTCCCTCAACCGCCCCGGGCGTCACCACGCTCTCAGCCAGGCCCTGAGCGACCAGCTCTCCGACGCCATCGCGCGCGCGTCCGCCGACGCGGATGTCGGCTGCCTCATCCTCACGGGCACGGGCGAGAAGGCCTTCTGCGCCGGTGGCGACATGCTCGAGATGTCCGGCGTCGAAGAGCAGTCGCAGCGCAGTTCTGGCGCCGGCGGCCTGTTCGGCGTGCTCGCGAAGGCGCCGATGCCGGTCATCGCCGCCATCAACGGCTACTGTTTCGGCGGTGGCGCGCGGCTCGCCATCGGCTGTGACATCCGCCTCGCCTCGGACAACGCTAGCTTCCGTTTGCCGGGCTCGGAGTACGGCCTCGTTGTCGCGGCGGCAACCCTGCCTCGCCTGGTTGGCGCCGAACGGGCGAAGGAACTCATCTTCACCGCCCGCAAATTCACGGCGGAGGAAGCGCACCGCTACGGCCTCGTGAGCGAGGTCTACCCGCAGCCCGGCCTCCTGCCGGCCGCCTGGGACATGGCACAGACCATCGCCGGCCACTCCGCGGGCGCGGTCCGCGCGGCGAAACAGGTGATCGACGCCGCCACGCTCTCCGACGATGCCCGGAAGATGGAAGACGATGCCAACCGGCGCCTTCGCGGCAGCGACGAGCAGGTCTCCCGCTTCCGCGACGCCACCCGCCGCGTGACTGGCCGGTAGGCGCGCGGTGCCCGGCCCGCTCGACGGCATCCGCGTCCTCGATTTCACCTGGGCGCTGGCCGGCCCCTACGGGACCATGATCCTCGCCGACCTCGGCGCGGAAGTCTGGAAGATCGAGACCATCGGGCAGACGGAGCACCGTCGCGGGGCGGGGCCGTACGTCCATGACGTGAGCACCTACTTCTTCTCCGTGAACCGCGGTAAGAAGAGCCTCATGCTGGACCTCAAAGCGCCCGAAGCCACCGACATCGTCCAGGCGCTCGTCCGGAAGGTGGACGTGCTCACCGAGAACTTTTCGCCGGGGACGATGGAGAAGCTCGGCTTCGGCTACGAGGCGCTCTCGGCGGTGAACCCTCGCCTCATCTACGCCTCCACCTCCGGGTTCGGCCACACCGGTCCCTACCGGGAGCGTGGCGCCGTCGATGCCATCGTCCAGGGGATGGGCGGGGTCATGAGCATGACCGGACACGAGGGCTCCCCTCCGGCCCGCGCCGGCTACTCCATCGGCGACATGGCCGGTGGCATGTTCACCGCCATCGGCGTGCTTTCGGCGCTGGTCGAACGCCAAACGTCGGGCGTTGGCCAGCATGTGGACGTGGCGATGCTGGACGCGCAGGTCGCCCTGATGGAGAACGCCATGGTCCGCTTCGGCGCCACGGGCGAAGTCCAGGGCCCGGTCGGTTTCGGCCACCCGTTGAGCACGCCCCACCAGGCGTTCCCGGTGAAGGACGGCTGGATGGTGCTCGCCAACGTGAAGGACCACGACTGGGAGCTTTTCTGCGCCACCATCGGCTGTGACGAACTCGCGACCGACGAGCGCTTCACCACGAACCCGGTGCGTACGAGGAACTACCCCGCCCTCGAACCGATCCTCTTCGAGGCGTTCCGCAAGAAGACGTTTGCCGAGTGGTACGAACTCCTCCACGGCATCGCGCTCCTCGGGCCGGTCAACCGCGTTGACCAGGTTGCCGCCGACCCGCAGGTGGCGGCGCGCAACATGCTGGTTGACCTCCCGACGTGGACCGGCGGGAGCCTCCGGGTTTCGAACACGCCCGTGAAGCATTCGCGCACCCCGGGCGGCGCCACCACCGGGGCGGACAAGCCCGGAGGCCACAGCCTCGACATCCTCACGGAGGCCGGTTTCAGCGCGGACGAAGTCGGGCACCTGCTCGCAAACGGCGTCGTCAGAACGGGACCGGCGGAGTAGCCGAGTCGGGCGAATAGGATCGGTACGTGTAGTCGCACGGGCGCACCCTCCCTCACGGTCGGGTCTCGGGGAGGTGATGGTGGGGTACTCCACGTTCAGTTCCTTGCGGATGGTGTTGCCGATCTCCTCGGTAGTCCCTCACCCGGGAGCGCGAACGCTAGCCATCTCAGGCCAACCACCACCCGCGGATCCCCGAGACCCGACCGTGAGGGAGGGTGCCTCCAATTCCGCGGCATCGCCTCCATATGTGCGGAGAGTGATGACGTAGTCCATTGCCCGACAATCGGGTTGGGACGAACCCACCCTCACGGTCAGGGCTCCGGGATATAGGTGATGGTGGGCTATTCCGCTTGAGTTCCTTGCGGATGGTGTTGCAGATCCCTCGGTGGTCCCTTCACCGGAGCACGAACGCCATCACCTCGGCGAACCACCACCCGCGGATCCCGGAACCCGACCGTGAGGAGTGCCTGTAAACCGCGGGCATCGCCTCCATATGGCGGAGTGATGGCAGTCCATGGCCCGAAAACTGTTTGTGCCGAACCGCACCCTCCCTCACGGTCGGTCTCGGGGATGTAGGTGGGGGGCTACTCCACGTTGAGTTCCTTGCGGATGGTGTTGCAGATCTCCTCGGTATCCCTTCACCCGGGAGCGAAGCAGCCACCGGGGCCAACCAGCACCCGCGGATCCCCGAGACCCTACCGTGAGGGAGGTGCCTCCGAATTCCGCGGGCATCGCCTCCATATGTGGCGAGAGTGATGACGCAGTCCATTGCCCGACAATCGGGTTAGGACGAACCGCACCCTCCCTCACGGTCGGGTCTCGGGGATGTAGGTGGTGGTGGGCTACTCCGCTTTGAGTTCACGGCGGATGGCGTTGCAGATCTCCTCGGTGGTCCCTCACCCGGGAGCGCGAACGCCCGCCACCTCAGGCCAACCACCACCCGCGGATCCCCGAGACCCTACCGTGAGGGAGGGTGTCTCCGAAATCCACGGGGATCGCCTCCATATGCGGCGGAGTGATGACGCAGCCCATGGCCCGATAAACGGGTTGGAATGAACCCACCCTCCCTCACGGTCGGGTCTCGGGGATGTAGGTGATGGTGGGCTATTCCGCTTTGAGTTCACGGCGGATGGTGTTGCAGATCTCCTCGGTGGTCCCTTCACCCGGGAGCGCGAACGCCATCTTGTTGATGGTGACGGCGATGCTCAGGCCAACTTCGGGGTCGCAGAAGGCGGTGGCCCCACCGGCGCCCGGATGGCCGAAGGCGCTTACGCGCCGCCCCATCGGCCCGGCCACGCCATTCGTCTCACCGCCGAAGAAGAAGCCGATGCCCTTCTTCACCGGCGTGCCGAGGACGAGGTCGACCTGATCCGTCATCAGCCGCTGCATATACGGGATGCGCTCTTTGCTCACCAGTCGCACGCCATCGACCGTGCCGTCGGTGGCGAGGGCGGAATACATCTTTGCCAGCGCGCGGGCCGTGAAGTGCCCGTTGCCGGAGGGCAGGCAGGCCTGGCGGATGGGCATGGTGTTGAAGCTGTCCCACATGTCGAGGGGCATGGCCTTATGGAAGTCGCTGTCAGCGGGCAGGCCAAGCCCTTCGCCCGCCGGGTGGACCTCCAGCGTCGTCAGCCGCTCGTCGAGGCCGCCCGGGATGCCAACGAACATGCTGTCACTCACGTCCAGCGGCCCGGCAATCCAGGTGGCGATGACGTCCTTGATGTGGCGGCCGCTCGCGCCCTGGACCATCCCGCCTGCCAGCCAGCCGTGCGTGACCGCGTGATAGCCCGTTGCGGTCCCGGGCTCATATGCCGGGATGCCGTCTTCCATGCGTTTGATCCCCGCGTCCCAGTCCGTGATGTACTCGGTCTTGAACGCGCCCGCCGGCATGGCGTGCAGCCCGGCCTGGTGGCTCAGCACCTGCGCGACCGTGATCCGGTCCTTGCCGTGCTGGCCAAAGGCCGGCCAGTACTGCGCGGCAGGGGTGTCGTAATCGATGATGCCCCGGTCCGCGAGGATGTGAATGGCCAGCGCCGTGACACCCTTCGTGACGGAGAAGCTGAGAAAGAGTGAGTCCGGCTGGACCGGCCGCGGATCGTTCGGCCCCATCTGGCCAGCCCACGCATCGACGACTGGTTTGCCGTCCTGGTAGGCCGCAACCTGCACGCCGACCTGGCGGCCGTCGGCGACCTGCTTCTCGATTAGCGACTGGACGGCACGGTTGGCGGCGGTGTCGGCGAGCGAACGCGGTGCGGTGGTGGTCATGGCGGCAGCCTCCGGAGTGTGCCGGGCATTAGGCCACAGCCGGGGCCGGGTTGCCAAACCGCTCAGGCCACGTTGAAGGCCATCACCCCGAGCGGCCCGAAATCCACCCGCACCGAATCCCCTGGCGCCACGTCGAACGGGTCGATGTACGAGCCGCCGATGATCCAGTCTCCCGCCCGCAACGACTCGCCCTGGCGCGCGAGCGTGTTTGCGACCAGCGCGACGACCTCCCCCAGGTCCTCGGGATAGCGGCCCGGCCGGGGGGTGCCGGCAGCTTCCCCGTTCTTCGTCGCGCTCGGGAAACCTGCTTCGACGAGCCCGCTCGCGAGTGCTGGAGGCTGGCTTGCGCCGAGCAGCACCGCCTCATGAAGGATGTCGTTCGCGAGCAGTTCGTCCACCGGGGAAAGGGGTTTCGTCGCGTCCACGAATTCGATCGCGGGTGCGATGGCGGCGATGGCCGCCCGGGCGGCATCGAGCGAGGCGCCGCCAGGCACGTCGGCCGCCACGAGGATGGCTGTTTCTGCTTCGATGCGCGGCTTCGCACCGGCCGGTGGCGCATACGGCTCGCCCTCGCGCACCAGGCGCCTTCCGTCCAGCCAGCCGACGACCGGCGAGGGAAGGCCGAGCCGCTGCTGGGCGGCCGGGTCGTTGAGGCCGATTTTCCAGCCCAGGCGGGGCATTCCCGCGGCCCGGGCGGCGTGGAACGCCTGGATCTGCCGCGCCATCCCGGCGGCAATGAGGTCGGATGTCTCAGTCATGTCCGGGATTCTAGCGGCCCACTTCTCCAGTCGTTCTGGCCGGGTGAACAGATTGTCGATAAGGAAAACCCGGGCCGCGCCCGACTATCGAAGAAGGGCGCGGGTCGCGCCACGGAGGACACAGCTTTGAAACTGCGGCATTTCTTCATGCTCACGCTCGCGGGCGCCCTGATCTTCGGCGCCTGCGGCGGCGATGACGACGACGATTCCGGAGACAACGGCGCGAAGGACCAGGCGACACAACCAACTGGAGCCTCGGACGCGACGAAGGCGTCAGCCGACCCCACGAAGGGCTCCGACGCAACGAAGCCCGCGGCCAGCGCCACCACCGAAGACGCGGGCTCGGTCTTCGAGCGGCTCGCGGGAGACGGCATCAAGAAGACCTACCAGGCGAGCTACGACATGGAGATCACGTCGGCCGGCTCCACCCAGAAAGGGACGGCCGTCATGGCCAGCAAGCCGCCGAAGCTGGCCACCAGGGTCACCTTCTCCGGCGGCGCTTTCAAAGGTTCCCTGGCCATCATCACGGACGGCAAAGACACCTACACCTGCACGGACTTCGGCGTTGGCGGCTCCTGCACGAAGTCCTCAGGCGTGGACGACCAACTGACCAAGGGGTTCGACGTCCAGAAGGCCGTCAAGGAAGCCCGCAGCAACTCGGAAATCAAGGAGCTGCAGAAGCGCACCATCGCCGGCAAGTCCTCCCGCTGCTTCGAGACGAAGAGCAAGACCGACGGCAGCGTGACCACGTTCTGCCTCGATGAGAAGGACAGCATCATGACCTACATGGAGATCGGCGGGATCACAAAGCTCACCGCCACGGACATCTCCACGAGCGTTGACGACAAGAACTTCGAGTTGCCCTTCCCGGTGCAGTAACCACGTCCAATCGCGCTCACCCCCGTCCCTCCCCCCGGGCCTGGGAGAAGGGCGGGGCTGGCGTTGGGCGGCGAACGTTTGTTGCCGGCTGGACACGTTCAGCGTGGGATTTGGCCGGCGGTTGGGCCCAGGGCGTGGAGGCTGCGCTCGGCATCGGTGTGGTCTGGACTTGCCCGCTCCCTGCCCGGTCGCGGCTCATGGGAGAGCTGTAAACGAACTCAGGAAGGCTTCCGGAAGAAGTGGGACTTGGCCGGCGGTTGGGCCCAGGGCGTGGAGGCTGCGCGCGGCATCGGTGTGGTCTGGACTTGCCTGCACCCTGCCCGGTCGCGGCTCATGGGAGAGCTGTGAACGAACTCAGGAAGGCTTCCGGAAGAGGCCTTCCTGGGCCACGCTGGCGATACGTTCGCCCTGGCGGTTGTACATCCCCGCGTGGATGAGGCCCCGCGCCGAATGCGCGGCGGGGCTCTCGCTTGCGTAGAGGATCCAATCGTCGAAGCGCGGCGGGCGGTGGAACCACATGGTGTGGTCCAGGCTGGCCGAGGCCCCGCCGGGCATCCAGATGCCGTAGTGGTGCGCCACGGTCGCGATGAGCCCGCTATCGCTCAGGTAGACCATCGCGGCCGCGTGGAGGATCGGATCCTCCGGCAGCGTCCCGGCCATCTTCCCCCAGACGATGCGCTTCGGCAGGCTGCCGCTGCCGTCGTCCTCGCGCGTTGGCTGCGTGGCGGCGCGAAGGTCGATCGGGTTGTTCCAGCGGCGGTTCATGCGTTGCGCCATGGGGTTGTCCGCGATAGCCATGCGCGGCATCGCGATGCTCTTCCACCACTCGTCGCACTGTTCCGGCTCCGGGACCTGGGGCATCGGTTCCTGGTGCGAAATGCCATCCTCACTGGCCACGAAGCTCACCGAGGCCTCGAAGATCGTGTGGCCGCCCTGGTGCGCCGTGACCCGGCGCGTGAGGAAGTTGCGGCCCTCGCGGATGCGCTCGACGCTATAGTCGATCGGTTCTTTGGCCTGCCCCGCCCGCAGGAAGTAGGCGTGCATCGAATGGATGTTGCCGAAACTCGCCGTCCGGCCCGCCGCCACCAGCGACTGCGCGAGCACGAGCCCGCCGAAGAGGCGGCCCTCTTCCTGGTCCACGTCGCCGCGGAAGTTGTCGTAGTCCGTGGGGCGGACGTTCACCTGCCGCACCCAGTCGTCGTTGATCGCCTGCGGCGACCGCTTTGAAGGTTCTGTCATGGCATTCAACGTTACAAAGTCCTGCGGTCAGCGTCCTCTACACTGGTCCGCAGTGGACCAATTCGCCGAGATCAACACCCATCGCCTGCGCTACCGGATGGCCGGCGAAGGGCCGCTGGTCGTGTTCGCGCACGGCCTGATGGGCAACATCGAGCAGGTCCTGCCGGCCGGGCTGGACCTCGGCGATGTCCACAGCCGGGTGCGGCTGCTCACCTACGACGCCCGCGGTCACGGCCAATCCGCCGGGCCGGAGGACCACGCGCAGTACACCTGGGAGACCCTCGGGCGGGACATGTCAGCGTTGGTCGAACACGCAGGCGAAGAGGCGGCGGTCCTCGGCGGGGCGAGCATGGGCGCCGCCACGGCGCTCTGGGTAGCCGTCGAGCAACCGGAGCGCGTCAAGGCGCTCGCCTTGCTCATGCCGCCTCCGCTCGGCGGCCCCGAGTTCCAGCGGGCGGACGAGAAGAACGCCATCGCCTTCCTTGACATGCTCTCCATGGCCATCCAGGCCTCCGGGATCGAGAAGACCATCGAGTTCGCGAAGGGCCTGCCCGGCTTCGCGGCAACGCCAGAGGCCGCGGAGGAGCGAGCAAACTGGCTGCGGTCACAGAACCCACTGACGCTGATGTACGCCATCAAGGGGCTGGTCCAGTCGCCCTTCCACCACCCGGATGACTACCGGCGCATCACCGCGCCGACCATCGTCGTCGCGCACGAAGGCGACGGGCTCCATCCCGTGCGGGCTGCCCAACTGCTTTCCGAGACGATCCCGAACTGCGAACTGATCGTCGCGCCGGAACCCAACTATTGGGCGGAACACCCGGAAGAGTTCCTCGCGGAGATGGTGCGCTTCCTGGGGCCGTACCTGGACTGAGTCAGGCTTCGAAGATGGCGAAGGTGCCCAGGGCCCTGGCAACCAGGCGCTCGCCGAGCTTCACGTCCGACTCGAGTACCGCCACACGGCGGCCCTTGTTCACGAGCCGGGTCTCGCACTCGACAGTGCCTTCGCGCACCGTGGCCATGTAGACCATCTTCACTTCGATGGTCGCGCATGACTCGTCGTCGCGAAGCTTCGAGTAGAGGGCGGCCCCCATGCCCGTGTCCGCCATCGCGTAGAGCACGCCGCCATGCACGACGCCGTGCGGGTTCATGTGGTCCGGCCCGATCTCGATTCGAGACCTGCTGAAACCGTCGCCGCGCTCGTAAATGTCGAGGCCGATAAGGACCTGGTAGCCCATGGGCGGCCGTGATTCGCGTCCCATACGGCGGCGAATGCTACAGGGACGGGGGCTGTGAGTCAGGCGTCGCGAGTTCGACACAAACGCCTCGCGAGCACCGCTCGCGCAACCGCTATCCGGGCCGTCCGCTATTCGGCTGCGCCGCCGCGCAGGAATTGGTCCACCACCTCGGCCACCACGGCATCGCTCAACGGCTCCCGGCTGACCAGCCTGCGGTAGAAAATCGGTCCGACGAGGACGCCAATGGCAACGTCCACGTCCAGGTCCGGGCGCAACTCGCCCCGGCGCATGGCATCGCGAAGCGCCTCGCGGCCATATTCCATCCGCGCGACGAGGAAGTCGTGGACGAGCTGCCGGAGTTCCGGGTCGCGGTCCCCCGCCTCGATCAACGTAGAGACCGCCGGCGCCCAGTCTGATTGCGTCAGGCCGCGGCTGAGCTGGCCCAGGATGCCTCGCAACTGGTCGCGAAGGTTCGGAGCGTAGGGCTGGGCGGAGACAGGCTGGAGCAGGCTCTCGAAGGCATCGAACACCAGCCGCGACCGGCTCTTCCAGTGGCGGTAGATGGTGGTCTTGGCGACGCGCGAACGCTCGGCCACGCCTTCGATCGTCACGCCCGCGGAACCCTGCTCGATCAGCAACTCCGCCGCCGCCTGCAACACGGCCGCTCGCGAGCGCGCGACGCGAGGGTCAACGGCGGTTTCTTCGGGCGCCACGGCCGGGGAGTTTACCATTACCATCCCTCTCGACAGCCTCCGCTACGCTACGGTATCGTAGCGATTCTTCCAAAGACACAGAATACGGAGAACCTGGTTTTGACCGCTGCCGCAACGATCAAAGACATCAACCTGAACAACCTGGGGGTGTTCGAGCGAGAGGAGGCACACGAACTTCTTCGTGCGCTCCGCCGCGAATCGCCCGTCCACTGGAACGAAGGCGACGAGCGCACCAACGGGTTCTGGTCGATCACGAAGTACAACGACATCCTGCAGGTTTCGCGCCACCCGGAGATCTTCGTCTCCAGCCGCGGAATTGCCGGCCCCGGGCTGCGCCCGGAGTTCATTGAGAAGCTCCTCGGGGACCCGGCGACCGCGCCCCAGGTGCAGGCCGCGAACCAGCAGGGCAACGTCTCGATCATCACCATGGATCCGCCGCGTCACGTCAAAATGCGCCGCCTGGTGAACAAGGGCTTCACGCCGCGCGCCGTCAACGCGATGGAAGGGCAGATTCGCCAACTCACCAACGAGATTCTCGACGACGTGGCGAAGAAAGGCTCCTGCGACTTCGTGACCGACGTGGCGGCGCAACTGCCGCTCGCCGTCATCTGCGGCATGGCCGGCCTCGAGAAGAAGGACTGGCCGATGATGTTCGAACTGACGAACAGCGTGCTCGGCTCCAGTGACCCTGAATACCAGACGTCAGTCTCGGAAGAGGAACGTGGTTCCCCTGAGGCCGCGCGTCAGACCGCGATGCTGGGCCGCATGAAGATGATCCAGTACTTCGCGGAAGTCCTTGAGGACCGCCGGAAGAACCCCCGCGAGGGTGACCTCATCTCCATCCTCCTCGAAGCGGAAGTCGATGGCGAAAAGCTCACCCAGCAGGACCTCCTCGCGTTCTGCTTCCTCTTGATCCTCGCCGGCAATGAGACCACCCGGAACGCCATCTCCGGCGGCCTGAAGGCGCTCTGCGAGCACCCGGACCAGAAGGCGAAGCTGCTCGCCGACATGAGCCTGATCGAGCCCGCGGTCGAAGAGATCTGCCGCTGGATTTCGCCGCTCCATCACATGTCCCGCTACGTCGTCGAGGACACCGAAATCGGTGGCCAGCAAATCAAGGCGGGCGACCGCGTGCTCATGTGGTATCTCTCGGCCAACCGGGACGAGGACATTTTCCAGGACCCGTACACCTTCGACATCACACGCACGCCGAACGAGCACCTGGCGTTCGGCATCGGCGAGCACTTCTGCCTCGGCGCGGGTTTCGCCCGCAAGGAGCTGAAGGTCATGTTCGAAGAGCTCTTCCGCCGCTTCCCGGACATCGAACTCGATGGCCCCGGAGAACGGCTTCGCTCGAACTTCATCAATGGCCTCAAGCACCTCCCGGTGCGGTTCACGCCCGAAGCCTGAGCCCTCAACTTACGCCTCCTCTCGAACCCCCGCGCATCTGCCAATGCGCGGGGGTTCCCTTTTTCGCGGCAAGCGTTGTCGCGCCGAGTGGTATGTTCGCGGGCGTGAGGCGGGTGCTTTCTCTTGCGGTGGCAGCGCTCCTGGTCTCCTGCGCGGGTTCCGCCGGGACTCCCGGCCCTTCGGCAACCGCATCGCCGGCCACCGTGGCACCGAAGCCGCCGGACAGCCCGCCGGGCGTCGTCTGTGACTGGGCGCGTGTCCGCAGCGTCACGGACGGCGACACGATCCGGGTGGATTTCGATGATGGCCCCGCGAATCAGCCCGTCCGCTACATCGGCGTCGATGCGCCGGAGACGGTCGCCCCCGGCATTCCCGTCCAGCCCTTCGGCCCGGAAGCCTCGAACGAGAATGCGCGGCTGCTCGCCGGGAGACGCGTCTGCCTGGAGAAGGACATCTCCGAGCGCGACCGCTACAGCCGGCTGCTGCGCTACGCCTGGCTACCGGACGGCACGATGGTCAACGAAACCCTCGTGCTCGCCGGCCTGGCCACCGTCGACACTTTCCCGCCCGATGTGAAGTACGTTGAGCAGTTCACGACAGCCCAGGCGGCCGCGCGCGAGGCCGGGCGGGGAATGTGGGCCCCGTGAGCGTTCGGGCAGTCGTTTGTGCGCGCGTCAGGCGGGAGGCTGGGCCCCCGCGCTGCGCAACGCCTTGAGCAACTCATGCGAAGGGACAAGCACCCCGATTTCGGGCTCGACCGCTTCCAGGGCGCGCAGCACCGGGCGCACCAGTTCGCGCAGGTCACCCCTGCCAACGGTCGTCAGCACGTGGTGTGCGCCCTCCCTGAACCAGGGTGAGTGTGAGTGCTCCAGCATGCCCTGCAAGAGCGGCTCCAGCACTCCGCGCCCGATCGTCGCCAGCGCCTCCGCGGCGAGCCAGCGCACACCCGGTATCTCGTCGGTCAGGGCACTGACGAGCCCGTGCATCGCGCGCTCGTCCCGGACGATAGTGAGCGCTTTCGCCGCTTCCCAGCGGGCATGGCCGTTGCCGTGTTCGAGCTTCGCCACCAGCCCGGGTGTCGCGACGTATCCGGCGGTGACGAGGGCCACCCTGGCATTGTGCCGGACGGTGCCCTCCTCGCTTCCTAACTGCTCCAGCAACTCGTCGAGCCGTTCCTGCACCCTTTCGGGCGCGTCGGCCATGGTCGTCATGGCAGCACCTCCTGAATCCACCGTACACCCGCCGGGAGCGGAGCATGTCAATCCAGGGTGAAAGTGCAAAGGACTGAGGACGGGCGAGTTGAAAGTGCAAAGGACTGAGGGCGGCGAGTTGAAAGTGCAAAGGACTGAGGACTGAGTGGGCACCCCGCCCGCGACCCCTCGTTGAACCGCGACCCATCGGGAGCGGATCGTGACCAGGCGACCGGGCCACGCGTCAGCCACGGGGAAAGTTGCAAGTGCAAAGGACTGAGGACTGAGTTGGCCCCGCGCCACATCGCGCCCCCTCATTGAACCGCGACCCATCGGGAGCGGATCGTGACCAGGCGACCAGGCCACGCGTCAGCCACGGGGAAAGTTGG
>JAXLXA010000007.1:0-174621 GCA_046328215.1 Dehalococcoidia bacterium
AACGACTGACCGCTAACGACTCACGACTCCCCTCACCCAGCCCGGTTCAGCCACACCAGCTCGCGCAGGTCATCCGCACGCTGGACTGCGCGCTCCGAGGCTTCGGCCGGGAGCTGGCCGGCGATGGCGTAGAACGTGGCGGCCGCTTCGGCGAGGGCGTCCACGAGCACGGACGTTTCGCCGCGCATGCGGTCGCGTTCGAGCAGCGCTTCTTCGGCGGTGTAGAGCCGTCGCGTTTCACGGCCTGTGGCGGCGCGGGCAACAGCCTGGCGCGGGAGGGTGTTCGCCGCATGCATGACCACCAGCCCGGCGCTCAGGACGGCCAGTCCGCAGGTGAGGAACACGGGGTCGAAGTTCGTCCCGCCATCACCGATGGCGGCCGGAGCGGCGGCGAAGAGCGGGAACTGCGTACCGAGAGGACCGATTCTGTTGCCGCTCGCGAAGATGCGCGCCATGGAGCGCGAGAGGATGTCCAGCATGCTGACCTGCCAATGGTCCCCACCACCTGGCGAGAGGAGAGTATAGCGGGTAGGGGTTAAGGCGTTAGCGAGCGTGGAATCGAGTTGGCCGGAGGCTGTCGCGTTTCGGTTCGTGCAGGGCCGGCATCCCACCGCTCCTTACCAGTCGCGGCTCAGATGGTGCGCGTGTTGGCTAGCCCGGAGCGACAGCGACGCGGTTGGCCGGAAGTGCGTGCAGGGTTCGAGTTAACGGAGGCTGTCGCGTTTCCGCCTGTGCGGGGCCGGCATCCCACCGCTCCTTACCAGTCGCGGCTCAGATGGCGCGCGTGTTGGCTAGCCCGGATCTGCTAGCTCGGAGCGACAGCGACGCGGTTGGCCGGAAGTGCGGGCAGGGTTCGCGCTAACGGATGCTGTCGCGTTTCGGATCGTGCCGGCGAACATCCCACCACTCCTTACCAGTCGCGGCTCAGATGGCGCGCGGCAGAGATGGTGGGTGGCTCAGATGGCCATCCGCTACCGACGGCGCTTTTCGAACGTGGCTTTCGCGCGCTGGCCCGCCTGGGTCTCTGAGGGCACGGCTTCGAGGGCGGGGGCGTTGATGCGCTCCAGGTAGTAGCTGTAGCCACCTTCGAAGCTGCGTATCTGGCCGTCGCGGACCTCGATTACGCGGTCGACCAGGCGATCGAGCAGGTAGCGGTCGTGCGAGACGACGATGACCGTGCCCGGGAACTTCTCGAGCGACTCTTCGAGCACTTCGGAGGCCGGGATGTCGAGGTTGTTGGTCGGCTCGTCGAGCAGCAGGCAGTTGGCGTTGAGCTGCATCAGCCGGGCGAGCTGGACACGCGACTTCTCGCCGCCGGAGAGCTTCGCGATCGGTTGCGAGCACGCGTCGTAGGGCAGCAGGAAGCGCTGCAGCTGGGCGACGGCTTCGCCTTCGTACATCGGCTTCACTTCCCGAAGCGCCTCCACCGGCGTTTGGCGGAAGTCGAGCGTTTCGTGTTCCTGCGAGTAGTAGCCGGTCTTCACGCTCGGCCCCATCCACGCTTCGCCGCCGTCCGCGACAACCTGGCCGAGGATGAGCTTGAGCAGCACCGACTTGCCGGCGCCATTCGGCCCGACGATGCCGATGCGCTCGCCATTGAGGATCGTCTCGTCCGCGCCGCGCAGGATGACCTTCTCGCCGAACGCCTTGGCGAGGCCGCGCAGTTCGAGCGTCTTCGTCCCGCCGCGTGTCCCGGCGCGGAAGTCCAGGTGCATCTTGCGGCGTTCGAGCACCGGCCGTTCAACCTTGTCCATCGCGTCGATCTGGCGCTGCTTGTTGCGGGCCTGCTTGATGTGCCGCTCATCGATGACGATGGAGGCCCACAGCTTGAAGCGCGCGACGGCCGCCTCCAGCCGCTGGATCTCCTTCTGCTGGGCCACGAAGTCCTGCTGCTGCTTGAGCAGCGCGAGCTCTTTCTGCGTCACGTAGCTGGTGTAGTTGCCCTCCCAGCGGCGGAGGACGATGCCGGCCTCGCGCGAGTAGTCCAGTTCGCAGATGACCGTCGCCACCTCGTCCAGGAGGTAGCGGTCATGCGAAACGACGACGACGCAGCCGGGGAACTGGCGGATGACCCTTTCGAGCATCGCTTTGCGGTCGAGGTCGAGGTGGTTGTCCGGCTCGTCGAGGAGCAGCAGGTCCGGCTCGGCCAGGATGCAGCGGGCAATGCCGATGAGCTTTCGCTGGCCGCCGGAGAGCAGCTCCATTGGCCGGGACCAGGCGTCTTCATCGAACCCAAGCGAACGAAGCAGCGCCTCGGCGCGGTTGCGGACGGCGCCGCCGCCGGCTTTTTCGAACCGCTCCAGCAGGTCGGCGTGTTCGTGCAGCACGCGGTCGAAGGCGTCCGGGTCTTCGAGGGTAGCAGGGTCGGCCATGCGTTGTTCGGCTTCGGTCAGGGCGTGCTCGATGGCGGCGAGGTCGCCGCTCGCGCTCAACAGCTCTTCGAACGCCGAGCGCCCGGGCTGTCCGGAGAACTCCTGATCGAGGTAGGCAACGCGGGCTCCGCGGCGGAGGGTGAAAGCGCCTGCGTCCGGCGCATCGACGCCCGCGAGCACGCGCAGCAACGTGGATTTTCCCCAGCCGCTGGGCCCGACCAGGCCGATCTTCTCGCCATCCTGGAGGGACCACGAAAGGCCGCGAAAGATCGTGCGGCCCCCGTGGACGCGGCTGACGGAGCTGAGGTCGGCGACGATCACGCCTTCGATTGTGCGCGATGCGGCGCGTGCGGCGAATCATCCGGAAGTTGGAGACGCGCTTGCGCGAGGAACAGACAAGGGACGAACGCGGAGACGCAGAGGCGCGGAGATTCTTGACGAAGGCGTCTCCGCGTCTCCGCGTCTCCGCGTCTCCGCGTCTCTGCGTTCTCGGTTCTTACGGCAGCGCGCCGGGGCGGTTCGCCAGAGGGCGACGCTGCCGGCCCTCTTTCCTTCTGACTCTAACCGTGGCGGGTCGTGATCCCGCCGTCCACCGGGATGACCACGCCCGTGATGTACGCGCTGGCCTTCGAGGAGAGGAAGATCGCCGTGCCCGCCATGTCGTCCGGCTCACCGAGACGGTGGCGGGGGTTCGTCGCGATCATGCCGGCACCGAAACGCTCGATGGTCTCGTGCATCATCTTGCTCTCGAACGGCCCGGGCGCGATCGCGTTGACGACGATGTTCCGGTTCGAAAGGTTGTGCGCCAGGTGCCGCGTGAGCTGGTGGACGGCCGCCTTGCTGGACGAGTAGGCGTAGGTTTCCATCGCCGGCGCCTGGATGCCGTCGACCGAGCCGATATTGATGACGCGGGCCGGGTCTTCCTGCGTCGCGGCAGCTTCAAGCTGCGGCAGGAGGAAGCGGGTGAGGTGGAAGATGCCCTTCACGTTCAGGTTCATCACCTTGTCGAACGCGTCATCCGGGAATTCGGCGATGGGCGCGCCCCAGGTGGCGCCGGCGTTGTTCACGAGGATGTGGAGTTTCGGTTCGCGCTTCGCGAATTCCTCGGCCAGGTAGCGGCAGCCCGCTTCGCTGCCCAGGTCAGCCGGGATCGAAATGCACTCGCCATCTTTTGAAAGTTCGGCCGCCACCGCGTCGCAAA
Source organism: Dehalococcoidia bacterium (assembly GCA_046328215.1). Lineage (GTDB taxonomy): Bacteria > Chloroflexota > Dehalococcoidia > Tepidiformales > Tepidiformaceae > Amarobacter. The sequence goes on from JAXLXA010000007.1 coordinate 3,574, forward strand.
CGCCGGCCTTACGCGAAGAGATGTACGTTTTCGCGCCGGCCTCCACGAACCCGCGGGCGATCATCAACCCAATACCACGCGACCCGCCCGTGACGAGCGCGACTTTGCCGGAGATATCGAACAACCGGGACATAGCGAAGCCTCCTGGGGAACGCCGCCGATTGTGCCGGTTTCAGAGCGAAAGAGGAAAGACGGTGAGAGGTGAGAACGAAAGAAGGGGCGGCCCATTGCGGGCCGCCCGGGTGGAGACGCTTTCCTTCTCACGTCTCACCTTCTTTTCTCTGCTCCGCGTCCTCCCGGACGCGGCTCTGTTAGGCCGCTTTCACGCCCGTGAGCTTGGCCAGCTTCACGCTGTTGAACAGCGCCAGGCCCGCGTACCACTTCACGCGGATGCGGCTGGCGTCTTTCGTCTCCAGGCTGCCGACGCGTTCGACGGTCAGGCCGCCGGGCGCGGTCAGCCCGCTCAGGCCGCCCTCGCCGAACTGCATCGCGAAGATCGTGCTGCAGTCGTTGCTCGTGCCCACCGTTTGCGCGTCGCTGATGTAGTCACAGATGCCGATGGGCACGCCGTCGTAGTACTGGACCATCTGGCCGAACTGGTCGCGGTCCGCTTCGAGGAAGCCGCCGCTGGCCCGGGCCAGTTCGTTCAGGGAGCGGCGGGTGCGGCGGCTCATGAGCAGGATCTCCGGCTTGCCACCGCGCACCCTGTCGATCATCTCGTCGAGCTTCGCCAGAGTGAGCGCGGCGCCGTTCGTGCCCATGCTCACGGTCTGGCCGCCGGCGCAGAGCACGTCGATGCCGTCGAAGCTCTTGGTGTCGACGCTGTCGTCGCCGTTCACGAAGGTGTCGTCGAAGAGCGCCTGGACAGCCTTCGCCTTGAGCTGGACGACGGCCGCTTCCAGGTCCTGGATGTTCGAACGCGTGGACTTGAGGAAGTTGTCGACGTCCGCGTCGCCGCCGAGGATCTTGAGCGTCGCCGTCGCCTGGGTGAAGGTCGGGGTGCTCTCGTCCCAGTCGTCGCCGACGTCATAGAAGTCGGCCGAGGGGGCGGCGTTTTCGCGGTTGTAGGTCAGCCCGTTGCCGACGATTTCGACGAACGGGAGCCGCTGCAGGATGGGGCTCTCCAGCGCGATCGTCTCGATCACGCCGGAAAGCAGGGAGTCATTGCTGAGCTTGGAAGCCTCGACAAGGGTGAGGGCCAAACGGATTCCTCCAGGTGAGTTGCCCCGATGGTCGCGAGCGGCCGGGCGAACCCGAAGGGCCGGTTGGCACCGCTGGGGCGGAACTACTTCGCCGCTGCGAGGAGCGGCTCGGCGGCTTCGGCCGCGGCGGGCTCGCCGGGCGCGAACCACAGGTACGCGAAGCCCACGACGCCGGCGAAGGCTGAGGCCGCGAGCACGCCGAGCCTGGCCTGGTCGACCAGCGCGGCGCTTTCGAAGGCGAGGTTTGTGACGAAGAGCGAGACCGTGAACCCGATCCCGGCCACCAGCCCGAGCCCTGCGAGGTGGCCGAAGTTCACGTTCGACGGAAGATCGGCGAGGCCCAGGCGCACGGTGATGAAGCACGCGAGGACGATCCCCACCGGCTTGCCGATGACCAGGCCGATGGCGATACCCTGGCTGATCTCACTGGCGGCCGCATCCGAGAACAGCCCGCCCGAAAGGGCGACGCCGGCATTCACCAGCGCGAACAGCGGCACAATCCCATAGCTCACCCACGGGTGAAGCGTCCGCTCCAGGCGGTCCAGTGGGGACTCCGCGCCGCGGCTTAGCGACTCGAATTCCGCGATGACCCGCCGGGCCTCGCCGGTGTCTCCGCGGTCGCTGGCCTGGCGGTATCTGCCTATGAGGTCCAGCGTGCCGGCCTTGAGCACATCCTTCTCGTAGCGGGGCTGCCAGGGGGTCAGCATGGCGAGAATGACGCCGGCCAGCGTGGCGTGGATGCCGCTCTTGTAGAACGCCAGCCAGAACACCGCGCCAAGGAGCACGTACACATTCGTGCTTCGCACCCCCGCGCGCGCCACCGCTACGATGACAACCAGCAGCACTGCTGCCCACGCCAGTGCTTCGAAAGAGATGCTGCTGGTGTAGAACGTGGCGATGACGAGTATCGCCCCAAGGTCATCGACAATCGCGAGCGCGAGCAGGAAGACCTTGAGTGAGAACGGGGCCCGCCGGCCCAGCAGGGCGAGCACGCCGAGGGCGAAGGCGATGTCGGTCGCCATGGGGATGCCCCAGCCGTGCGCGCCTTCGCCGCCGGCGTTCCAGGCTGCGAAGAGCAGCGCGGGCACAATCATCCCGCCCAGCGCGGCCGCCACCGGCAACGCTGCTTTGCGCGGGGACGACAGCTCGCCCGTTAGCAGTTCCCGCTTGATTTCGAGGCCCACGACGAAGAAGAACACCGTCATCAGGCCGTCGTTCACCAGGTGGCCAAACGAATCGTCGATGCTCACCGGCCCGAAGTCCGCGCTGAGGTGAGCGTGGATGAGGTCGAAGTAGCTTCCATCCCATGGCGAATTGGCCCAAACCAGGGCCAGCAGCGCCGCGGCCAGCAGGATCACTCCGCCCCCGGCTTCAGTGGTAATGAACGCGCCCGCTGGCTGGATGACGTTTGTCCGGAGGTGCTGCCCGCCGCGGCTCCGGAATACGTTGGTGAGGAAGGCCATGGATCAATTCAACCACAGGCGGGGTCCCGGCGGCGGGCGCGGGATGGCGGGATGGCGGAGAGTCCGCCGAAATGGAACCGCGCGCGGCAGCAAGCGGATCGCGGCGAAGCGACCCAGCCACGCGGCAGCCCCCACCGCATCGCGCGTCACGGCCTATCCCGCCCTGCGGAAACGACTCGCTTACCGGAGCCGTCTCGCCGGGTCACGATCCGCTTCCCGATGGGTCGCGGTTCATTCAGCACGCGCTCCGCCGAAATGGAACCGCGCGCGGCAGCAAGCGGATCGCGGCGAAGCGACCCAGCCACGCGGCAGCCCCCACCGCATCGCGCGTCACGGCCTATCCCGCCCTGCGGAAACGACTCGCTTACCGGAGCCGTCTAGCCGGGTCACGATCCGCTCCCGAGGGGTCGCGGTTCATTCAGCACGCGCTCCACCGAAATGGAACCGCGCGCGGCAGCAAGCGGATCGCGGGGAAGCGACCCAGCCACGCGGCAGCCCCCACCCCATGGCGCGTCACGGCCTTTCCGCCCGTGCGGAAACGACTCGCCCACCGGAGCTGTCTCGCCGGGTCACGATCCGCTCCCGATGGGGCGCGGTTCATTCAGCACGCGCTCCGCCGAAATGGAACCGCGCGGCAGCAAGCGGATCGCGGCGAAGCGAACCCGCCGCGCGGCAGCTCCCACCCCATGGCGCGTCACGGCCTATCCCGCCCGTGCGGAAACGACTCGCTCACCGGAGCCGTGTCGCCGTAGCCGCGATCCGCTCCCGAGGGGTCGCGGTTCAATTCAGCACGCGCTCCGCCGAAATGGAACCGCGCGCGGCAGCAAGCGGATCGCGGCGAAGCGACCCCCCACGCGGCAGCCCCCACCCCATGGCGCGTCACGGCCTATCCCGCCCGTGCGGAAACGACTCGCTCACTGGAGCCGTCTCGCCGGGTCACGATCCGCTCCCGATGGTCGCGGTTCATGCACTGCCCCAGCGAAATGGAACCGCGCGCGGCAGCAAGCGGATCACGGCGAAGCGACCCAGCCACGCGGCAGCCCCCACCCATCGCGCGTCACGGCTTATCCCGCCCGCGCGGAAACGACTCGCTTACCGGAGCCGTCTCGCAGGGTCACGATCCGCTCCCGATGGGTCGGGGTTCAATGGTGGGCGCGAAGAAGGGGCTCCCTCACGGGAGCCCCTTCGCAATTCGCAATTCGTGATCCGCCGCTCGTTAGAGCCGTTCGATGATCGTGGCCGTGCCCATGCCACCGCCGGTGCACATCGCGATCAGCGCGGTCGACTTGTTGCGGCGCTCGAGCTCGTCGAGGGCGGTCTGGATCAGCATGCCGCCGGTCGCGCCGATCGGGTGGCCGAGGGCGATCGCGCCGCCGTTCACGTTCAGCGTCTCGTTGCCGAGGTCCATCTCGCGCTGCCACTTGAGGACCACGGAGGCGAAGGCTTCATTGATCTCGAAGAGGTCGATGTTCTCCTTGGTCATGCCGGCCTTCTTCAGCACCATTTGCGTGGCCGGGGCGGGCGCGGTGAGCATGATGACCGGCTCGCTGCCCGCGGTGGCGGTCATTACGATGCGGCCGCGCGGCTTCAGGCCATGCGACTTCGCGTACTCCGGCGAAGCGAGCAAGAGCGCGCTCGCGCCATCGACCACGCCGGAGGAGTTGCCCGCGTGGTGCACGTGGTTCACTTCCTTGACCTGCGGGTAGACGGCCTTGCAGATCTCGTCGAACGTGCGGGTGTCGTTCGGGGGGGTCATCACGCCCATCTTGGCGAAGGACGGGTTCAGGCCCGCCAGGCTCTCCATCGTCGTGCCCGGGCGCGGGTATTCGTCGTGGTCGAGGGCGAGCGTGCCGTCGTCGTTGTAAATCGGCACCACGCTGCGCTTGAAGTGCCCGGCGTCGATGGCGACGGCCGCGCGGCGCTGGCTTTCGACGCCGAGGCGGTCGCAGTCTTCGCGGCTGAAACCCTCGATGGTGGCGATCAGGTCCGCGGAGATGCCCTGGGGAACGAGCGGGTACTGGGCGTAGAGGTGGGCGTTGTTCGCCGTAAATCCGTCAACGCTCATCGGCGCCGGGCGCGACATCGATTCGACGCCGCCGGCCACGATCAGGTCCTGCTGGCCAGACATGACGCCCATGGCCGCCATGTTCACGGCTTGCTGGGCCGAGCCGCAGAAGCGGTGCAGCGTCACGCCGGGCACGCGCACCGGCCAGCCGGCGTCCAGCGTAGCCATGCGGGCGATGTCCATCGAGTGGTCGCCCGCGCCGCTGCCGCAGCCCATGACTACGTCCTCGACGTCCGCGGGGTCGAACCCGGCCCGTTCCTGGAGGGAGTTGAGGACCTGCGCGAGGATGCGCTGGGGATGGATGTGCGTCATCTTGCCGACGCCCTGCTTGCCGCCGCCGCGAGGCGAACGGACACCTTCGATAATCCAGGCTTCAGTCACTGTGGCTTTCCTTCCGGGTTGAAGAGGATGGGCACGGCCCGCGGCCGCGCTGTGGATTCGGGCGACATGGTAACGGGGCCGGGCTGTCCGTGCCCGCGCGCGATGTGTTTGGTTTAGCGGTCCCACCACTTGAGGACGCGCAGCGCCCGCAGGGTGTTCCAGCGGGATGACAGGTGGCCATTCGCAGTGGCCCGCGTGCGCCGTAGGGTTCGACCCATGACTACCCTGACCGGCATCCGCGAACGGGTCCGCAGTGACCTATCCGACACGACCACGGCTGTCTGGCCGGACGAGCAATTGGACCGGCACATCGCGCACGCGCTTTCGGACCTGAGCCTGGCCATGCCGCGCGAGCTCTCGGAAGACCTGGCGACGACAGCCGGGAGCCGCGACCTCGACGTTTCCGGGCTCGATGGCCTGATCGACGTGGAGATGGTGGAGTTCCCGATTGGCCGGTTCCCGCCGTGCTACCCGGGCTTCGCCAGTTGGGCGCAGACGCTCACCCTGCACACGTCGGTAGCTCCGGACGGCGAAGACGCACGGGTTTTCTACACGGCCTCGCACCAGCTCGATGACGACGGTTCGACGCTCTCAGACCACCTCGCGGAGATCCTGGTAACCGGTGCGGCGGCCTACGCCGCGCTGGAGCTTTCAGCGGGAACGGCGAACGAAGTGACGGTGCAGCCGGCCGCGAGCGAGCGGTACGCGGCACTTTCTCGGGCGCGGCTGACCGCGTTCCGTCAGTTGTTGCACACCTATGGGCGGAAGAACCGCGTTCGCCCGCGACGCATGTACGTCCCCGCCTGACGGCGGGGAAGTGGAAAGTGGAAAGTGAAAAGGCAAAAGTGGCTGGCGTTCGCGAGAATAGCAGCGATGGATTCCTCGCCTTCGAGCGCCGACCTCTATTGGATTCCCGTGGGCGCCGGGACGCGCTTCCAGAAGGCATCGCTGGTGCTGTACGAGTCGGTGACCGCGTTCGTTTCGCGGCGGCCGCGGCAACGGCTCGTGCATGGCGGGCTCGTCTGCGTGCTGGACGGCGAACCGTTCACCGTGGAGCTCATGCCCGCGCCCGCGGGGCCAAATCACCGGGACGAAGTGACCGGGCCGGTGGGTGCAGGTTTCGCGGGGAGGCTGCGGCTCTTTCGCTACCAGGTCTGCCTCCTGCCGAACGCGTCCCTCCCGGACGAGCAGTGGGCCGTCGAACCGCCCGTTCGTATGACCGAAGACGCCGAAACCGTGCGGAAGCTGATCGAGGCGAGCCACGCAGTCCCGGCCTACACCTGGGGCCGCCGCCGCCCCGGCCACCCCGAGATGTGGACCTCCGATTCGGCGCTCGCCTGGATTCTCGGTCGCGCCGGCCTGCACCCCGAGCAGCTCGCGGTACCGGCGGGTTGCCGCGCACCAGGCTGGTTCGCCGGCCTCGCCGAGGCGGCGCGTTAAGCAGGGCTCTTTCCGTCTCACGTCTCACCTTCTTTCATCTCGCCCTTGACACACCGGCCACCGCTGCCGATATAGTCATGGCAATGTCTCTGAATCTGGCTTTCGGTCTCCTTCTTCTTACCTGACGGCGAGGGCCATTGTTGCTGCTCGCCGACGCCTCCTGCGCAAACCGCCAGGGGGTTTTTTGTTGGCGGGCGATGACCAGAGATTCACATCCACGGGAGTTCACTAGCGATGCCACCAACCGCCATCACCGCGAAGACGATGCCCTTCCACAAGTACAAGGGCTTCCGGCCGCTGCCCCTCCGCATCCCGGAACGGCAGTGGCCGGACCGCGAGATCACGAAGGCGCCCCTCTGGTGCTCCGTGGACCTTCGCGATGGCAACCAGGCGCTCATCGACCCGATGGACCCCGTCCGCAAGCTGCACATGTTCGAAGCGCTCTGCGTCATGGGCTTCAAGGAGATCGAAGTCGGCTTCCCGGCGGCGTCACAGCCGGACTTCGACTTCATCCGCCAGCTGATCGAAGAAGACCGCGTGCCGGACGACGTGACTATCCAGGTGCTGGTCCAGTGCCGGCCGGAACTGATCGAGCGCACCTATGAGTGCCTGGTGGGCGCGAAAAAGGCGATCGTCCACTTCTACAACTCCACCTCGATCCTGCAGCGGCGAGTGGTGTTCAAGCAGGACAAGCCGGGCATCACGGCCATCGCAGTGGAGGCCGCGAAGTTCTGCAAACAGCTCGAAACGAGTTACCTGCGCGGCACCGACGTGCGCTACGAGTACTCGCCCGAGAGCTACACCGGCACCGAAGTCGAATACGCGCTGGAGATCTGCAACGCCGTCTCCGAAGTCATCCAGCCGACGCCGGACCGGAAGCTGATCATGAACCTGCCGGCGACCGTCGAAATGTACACGCCGAACATCTACGCCGACACCATCGAGTGGTTCCTCCACAACCTGCCGAACCGCGATTCGGTCTGCCTTTCGCTCCACCCCCACAACGACCGCGGCACCGGCGTGGCGGCGGCCGAATTCGGCGTGATGGCCGGCGCGGACCGCGTGGAGGGCACGCTCTTCGGCAACGGCGAGCGCACCGGGAACGTGGACGTCATCAACCTGGCGCTCAACCTGTTCAGCCAGGGCGTCGACCCGGAACTGGACATCTCGGACATCGATGCATTGCGGCGGGTGGCGGAGTACTGCAACCGCCTGCCCGTTGGCGCGCGGCACCCCTACGCCGGTGACCTGGTCTACACGTCGTTCTCGGGCTCCCACCAGGATGCCATCAAGAAGGGCTTCGAAGCGCTGGGCGAGGAGTACTCGCTCTGGGAAGTGCCATACCTGCCGATCGACCCGAAGCACGTGGGCCGCACGTACGAAGCCGTGATCCGCGTGAACAGCCAGAGCGGCAAGGGCGGCGTGGCCTACCTTATGAAGGCCGAACACGGCCTGGACCTCCCTCGCCGCCTCCAGATCGAGTTCTCGAAGGCTGTCCAGAAGGTGACCGAGGATACCGGCACCGTCGTCAGCCCGGAGGAGATCTGGTCCGCGTTCAAGGACGAGTACATCCCGGAGAACCCGGCGATTGAGCTCATCTCCCACGATTTCAGCAGCCACGAAGGCAAGACGCGCATCGTCGCCACCGTGCGCTACGACGGGAAGGAGCGCGTGGTCGCGGGGACGGGCAACGGCCCCATAGCGGCGTTCGTGAACGCGCTCCACAGCGAGCTCGGCGTCATCGTCGAAGTGCTGGACTACGTGGAACACGCGGTCAGCGCGGGCGCCAGCGCCACCGCCGTCGCCTACGTGGAAGCACGCAACAGCGAGGAGACCACCTGGGGCGTCGGCATGGACGAAAGCATCGTCGCGGCCTCGCTCAAGGCCGTCTGCAGCGCGGTCAACCGGCTGGGAGTGGAGACGGAGTAGAAAAGAACGCAGGGGCGCGGAGGACGCGGAGACTCAGGCAATCCAGCTCTGCGAACTCTGCGTCTCGGCGTTCTGCTTCGTCATCCTCATTTCCTTGGCGTCCTGGCGGTTCCCGCGTTAGCTCCAGCCATCGCTCTCATACGGGCTCGGGCTCTCCAGGGCCCGGGCCACGAAACCGTCGGGATCGGCCGCGAATTCGCGCATCAACCGGAAGTGGTCGGTCTCGGAGAGGTTTACGGTTTCGAAGCCGGAGTTGCTCAGTCTCAGGAGCCGCGCGCCGGGGTACGCCATGAGCATTGGGGAATGCGTGGCCATGATGACCTGGGACACGCGAGATTCGTCCATGCCGCGGAGGACCTTCAGGAACTCGATTTGGCGGGTCGGTGAGAGTGCGGATTCCGGCTCGTCAAAGATGAAGATGCCCTGGCTCCGGCAACGCTCCTCGAAGAACCGCAGGAAGCCTTCGCCGTGAGAGTGGGAGAGGAAGTCTGGAGGGCACGCCCCCACTTCCCGGGCGGTTACATCCAGGTAGCGGGCTACCGAAAAAAAGCTCTCCGCGCGAAAGAACCAGCCGCGCGTGATCTTCGGCAGCCAACTCGCCCGAAGTGCCCGGGCGAGGGTGCCGCCCATGGTCTCCACGGCCTGCGAGTGGTCGACGGGCATGTACCCTTTGCCGCCGCCCGCCTCGTCGTAACCGGCAAACGCGGCGATGGCTTCGAGCAACGTCGACTTTCCCGTCCCGTTCTCGCCGACGATGACGGTGATGGGGGAGTCGAAAGCCAGGTCGAAACCTCCGCGCAGGAGCGGGAGGTTGAATGGATAGCGGGCCTTCCCCGCTGGAACGCGCTCCGGGTCCAGCCAGACTCGGCGCAGGTAGGGCGCGGGCAGACGAATGTCTCGTTTTGCTCTGGGCACGGCCGCCTCCGGCACGGAGCGTAGCGCAACCGGCGACACGTGTTGCCGCTTTGCGCGCCGGGGGGCTGGCTGAACGCTGACCAGGAGCTCTCGGAACATCATCCCTTGAAGCCCCTGGCGTCCTTCGCGTCCTTGGCGGTTCGTATGTGAACCCGAACGCCGTTCACTGCCTGAAGACGCGGCACGTGTAGAATCCGGCACCGCCGCCGCTTCGCGGCACGGGATTGCCATGCCGCCTGCCTTCGATATCGTCTTTCTCGGGACCGGGAGCCCCATCCCGAGCCCGGACCGCTGCGGGTGCGGCCACGTCGTCGTTGCGGGCGATGCGCGCGTGCTCGTGGACTGCGGGTACGGCGCGGCGCGGCGGTTGCTGCCCGCCGGGATCGTCCCCGCGACCATCGATACGGCCGTCTTCACGCACATGCACACCGACCACATCACGGATGTCCCGGATTTCCTCAACCTGCGGTGGACTTCGGGCGCCACGAAGCCGCTGAAGGTCTACGGACCCACGGGCACGAAGAAGATGATGGACGGCTTCCTCATGGCCCTGGAAGACGACATCCGCTTCCGCACCGCCCACCACCCGGGCAAGCTTCACCCGGACGGCATCAAGGTCGATGTCACGGAAATCCCGGCGACGCCGGACGCGCGCTCCTTCGCTAACCAGGAGGGCGGTTTCTCGCTCGAAAGCTTCGAGGTCGATCACTTCCCGGTGGTGCCCGCGCTGGGTTACCGCTTCCGCTTCGACGGCCGCAGCGCGGTGCTCTCGGGCGACACGAGCATGTGCGACTCGTTGTTGGCCGCGGCCCAGGGGGCGGACCTCCTGGTAAGCGATGCCTTGAACCCCGCGATGTTCGCCCTGTTCACCGAGCAGGTGCGGGCGGTCCGGCCGATCACCGCTTCACTGTTCGACGACGTGCCGAGCTATCACATTCACACGCCGGAAGTGGCGAAACTCGCGCGCGACGCCGGCGTCGGCAAACTGGTGCTGAGCCACCTCTTGCCGAACCTGCCGAACAACCCCGAGATGGAGGCGCAGTTCTCGGCCGGCATGAGCGATATCTACCCCGGGCCAATCCAGATCGCGCGTGACACGCAGCGCATCGCCGTCGAAAAGAGGAATGGGTCATGAGCCACGACGAGATGTTCGTGAACAGCCTGCGCAACCGCATCCGCGCGATGAACATCCTCTGGGAGCGGGCCGTCAGCGACCTGACGCTGGAGCAGGTGAACCACCACGAACGCGAAGGCGTGCTGCCGATGGCGTTCAGCTTCAGCCACTACATCCGCGCCCAGGACCAGTCGATCAGCCGCGTCTTCATGGCCGAAAACACGCTCTGGGAGACGGCTGGCTGGGGCCCCAAAGTTGGCGTCACAGTCGATGCGTTCGGGCGCGAAGAGACGGTCGAAGAGATGCAGCACCTGCGCTTTACTGACCTCGACGCCTGGCGTACGTACCAGTCGCAGGTGGTGGAACGGACTTCGAAGGCGCTGGAAAGCATCACGGCGGAGCGGCTGGCCGAAGTGCTGATGCCCCAGTTGCCACCGAACATGCAGAACATCTTCTGCGCGATCGTGATCGGCCCCGGCGCGCCGTTGCGGCGGCTTGAAGTGCTGGAATGCTTCGTCTACCAGCACGGCCTGCGCCACATGGGCGAAATCGAGCACGGCCGCGCGCTGGTGGGCTTGCAGGGCATGACCAGCTAGGGGGCGTAGTCGCGGAGCTCCGTCTCCGCTGGGCCCGGAGGGCCGGTGCCATGCCAAGGCGAAAGGCAAAGTGGTCGCCGCGGGCACCGGCTGTAGTCGCGGAGCTCCGTCTCCGCTGGGCCCGGAGGGCCGGTTAGCGTGGAGCGATAACCAGATGGTTCGCGCATCAGACGGCGTAGTCGCGGAGCTCCGTCTCCGCTGGGCCCGGAGGGCCGGTTAGCGGTTCTGGTCCAGCCAGTAGCCCCAGCGCCAGGGCCAGGTTTGGCCGGGCTCAAGCAGTCCGCCCGACTCGGGATTCTCGTAGACGTACCGACAAACCGTGGCGAGATCCTCATCCCGCCGCAAAGCTCGGTCCCACGCGCTGGGCTGCCAGAGCGGGCCGCGATGTCCGGTGGCCCACGCTAAGCGCGTGGACCACGACTTCCAATGCTGCATCCAGGTGATCAGGTCCACCTCGCCGGGTTTGGCCACGAGGTGAAGATGGTCTGGCATGAGGCACGCCGCGAGGAGATCGATCCGGGGCGAGACGCGTTGTTCAAGCACCGACTCCCAGATCGCGTCCCCGGTCTGGGCCCTGAAACTGCGTATCTCCGGATGTGCGGCGATGGTCAGGTGAAACGCGTTGGACGGATCGGAGTAGACCTCCCGCGGGAGGCGTATGCGTTTGGGAAAGTGCATGGGTCGGCAGTTTACTGTGCGTGAACAGTCAGCCGGCCCTCCGGGCCCAGCGGAGACGGAGCTCCGCGACTACGGCCGGTGGCCCACTGTTGCCTTTTGCCTCGACACGGGCCCAGCGGGGACGGAGCTCCGCGACTACCCGGTTGGTCGCTCCATCCCGTACCCTATCGCCCACGACATCCGAACCTCATTCGGACTGCATGCGAAACAAATCCAACCCGGGGTGTGCTCGTGCCCATCGATCCTTCCAAGGCGCTCGGCGCCAAGATCTCCGGCGGGTCCGCGAAGTGGGACCGCGATAAGGTCATCCTCTACCACCTCGGCGTTGGCGCGGGCGTCCCTCAGACTGACGCGAACGAGCTGACGTATACGTACGAACAGAACCTCAAGGTGCTCCCGAGCTTCGGTGTCATCCCCGCGTTCGCTTCCATGGGCGGGCTTGGCGCTGTGCCCGGCCTCTCCTTCAACCCCATGATGCTGCTGCACGGCGAGCAGGACCTCGAAATCCGCAAGCCCATCCCGGTAGAGGCCGAAGTCGAGACCAACGGCACGATCGCCGGTATCTACGACAAGGGGAAGGCCGCCCTGGTCGTCATCGAGACCGCCACCAACATCAAGGGCGAATCCGACCCGCTGTTCGTCAACCGGTTCTCGCTCTTCCTCCGCGGCGAAGGCGGCTTCGGCGGCGACAGCGGCCCGGCAGCCGGGAACGCTGCCCCGGACCGTGCCCCGGACAAGGTCGTGGAGTCGCCGACCATCCCCCAGCAGGCACTGCTCTACCGCCTCAGCGGTGACAAGAACCCGCTCCACGCCGACCCGGCGTTCGCGAAGATGGGCGGCTTCGATGTGCCCATCCTCCACGGCCTCTGCTCGTTCGGCATCGTCTGCAAGGCCGTTGTCGACAACGCCCTTGGGGGTGACACGGCGAAGGTTGCGCGTTACCAGGCGCGGTTCGCCGGCGTGTTCTTCCCCGGCGAGACGATGGTCACCTCCTACTGGCGGGACGGGAACACCATCCTCGTCGATGCGAAGTCGAAGGAGCGCGGCACGGCGGTCATCTCGAACGCCGCCATCACCGTACGCTGACCTACCGTCCGACGTAGATCCGACCGTCAGGGAGGCTGCGCGGCCCATCCCACCGATAATGCTTTGGGGGAGCGTGACGCTCAGCCGAACTCAGAAGTTCGCCATCGCCCGGCGTGGCGCCTCCCGCACGGCTGGATCTCGGAGTCCGGGTCCTCTGTGCGTCCGTGGTGAGACGGTCTGCTTCCGGCACGGTGATCGCTGCCGCGCGGCGGAGCGAGGTCTTCCGCCCTCGGCTCTGAGGTTTGGTGGTTGGGGCACGGTGATCGCTGGCGCGCGGCGGAGCGAGGTCTTCCGCCCTCGCCTCTGAGGGGTGGTGGTTGGGGTGCTGTGATCGCTGCCGCGTGGCGGAGCGAGGTCTTCCGCCCTCGCCTCTGAGGGGGTGGTGGTGGGAGTACTGTGATCGCTGCCGCGTGGCGGAGCGAGGTCTTCCGCCCTCGCCTCTGAGGGTTGGTTGTGCGATCCGCCCTGTGCTCTGTGCCTCCGTGGTGAGACCGTCTACCCTTCCGGGATGGACCTGACGCAGTACCCGCTCATGGAGATCGCCGGGAAAGTCGGCACTCCGTTCTTCTTCTACGACGGCGCCATCCTGCGGCGGAAGTTCGCCGAGCTTGCTTCGCTCACGCAGCCGCGCGGGTTGCAGTGCCGCTTCGCGGTTAAGGCGAACTCCGCCCGCAAGGTGCTCGAAGTCGCGCATGACCACGGCATGTGGATCGACGCTGTCTCAGGGAACGAGATCCTGCGGGCCAAGCGGGCCGGGTTCGCCATGGGCCATGAGCCGCCGGTGGTGATGTACACAGCGGACGTCTTCCGTGACAACGCGCTTTCGGCCGTGGTTGAGACCGGCGTGCTGCCGAATATCGGCTCGCCGGGCATGATTCGCGAACTCGCGGAGGCCGGCTACCGCGGGCCGATCGCGTTGCGCATCAACCCCGGGTTCGGGCACGGCCACGTCCAGGCCTGCGACACCGGCGGGCCGTCTTCGAAGCACGGCATCTGGTACGAAGACCACGCGGCAGCAGGCAACCTGGCGAAGGATGCCGGGATGACCGTCGTCGCGCTGCACGCGCACGTCGGCACCGGCCCGCAGATCGAAGAGTTCGACCGCAACATGAAGCACCTCGCGGAAGTGTTCGAAGAGCTGCTGGCGAGCTATCCCGAAGCCGATGGCGTGAACCTCGGCGGCGGGATTCCCCACGCCTACCGGCCGGGCGCGCGCGAATACGACCTGCCCAACTACCAGGTCATCCTTGTTGAGGCTCAGCGCGCGCTCTCGGAGTCAGCGGGACGCCAGGTGCGCGTCGAGATCGAGCCCGGCCGCTACCCGGTCGCCGGGATGGCGCTACTCGTCGGGCGGGTGAAAGACGTGAAGGCGACTCGCACGAACCAGAAGGGCCCCGGCCACCAGTTCATCATGACTGACGCCGGGTTCAACGATCTGATCCGGCCGGCGATGTACGGCTCATACCACCACATCTCCATCGTGGGCAAAGGCGCCGGCCGCGACCGCGAGCCGTTCGTCGTCGCGGGGCCGTTGTGCGAAAGCGGCGACGTGTTCACCCGCGACGAACACGAACTCCTGGAACCGCGCGACCTCCCCCGCCCCGAGTACGGCGACCTGGTCGTCCTCCACGACGCGGGCGCGTACGGCGCGGCGATGTCGTCGAATTACGTCTCGCTGGGCCGCGCCGCCCAGGTGTACTGGGAAAACGGCAAAGCCACGCTCATCAGCCGCCGGGAAACGTTCGAAGAGATCGTGCAGCGGGAGTGCGAAGAGGCGCTGTAGGGGCGGGCGCCCGCTAACCCCCCGCCAATTTCGCTTTGTGGCCGAGCGCCAGTAACCGCTCCAGCAACCGTTCGCGCTGATCACCCTGGAGGACGAGGGTGCGGGCTTCGCGGCTGCCGCCCGTGCCGCAGAGCTGCTTCAACGATTTGAGCAACGCGTCGAGGTCGGCGTCCGTGCCGGGGAGGCCGGTGATCGTGGTCGCGGTCTTACCGCCGCGGCCCTTCTTGTCTCGCTGGATGCGGACGATGCCGTCGTTTGGGACGTTCGCGGCGGGCGCGGGCGAAGGTTTCGATGGCACGAGGCGGTTGTGCGGCGTCCGCCCGCCATCGGTGGAATACACCAGCCGGGAGTTGTCGCCGGGGCGGCTCATTTGCCGGTTGTGGCCCCCACCTTCGTGCCAAGGTCATGGAGGATGCGGCGGTAGTCCGCGATGCTGTGGGTGGGCAGCTTGTTCTCGCGCAGCTGTCGCGCCACGTCGCCGCGGCCCGGGTTGTAGCCGCGCGACTCGAGGATCCCCAGCTCCTGACCCGCGATGGCGAAGTACTCCTCGAGGCCTCGGGTGGCGGTGCTCATGCGTGAGACCACGTTGGCGCGGTTCGCTTCGACATTCGCGCTCGCGCCGCCGCCCAGGTGGGCAACGAACTCCTCGAACTCGCCATCGGTCATCCTGGCCGCGGCCTCTCCCAGCCGTTCGCGGAAGCGCTGCACGCGCTCTTCGGGCGCGCTGCCTCCGGGCACCAGCCGGACCGAGCTCTGCAGGCCGGCTTCGTACCGGAGCGCGCGGTCGCTCATGAGTTGCAGGCGCTCGATGGCGGTGTTCAGACGCGAAACGTGCGATACGTAGGCGTCGTACGGCGAGCCCAGCTTCCAGACGAGAGTTTGAATGCCCATGGTTCCCCTCCAGGACCTTACTGACCGTTGCCCCCGCGCAGGAAATCCTCGACGTCGCGGAGGATGTCGTCCGCGGAAGGCAGTTCCGCGCCTTCGCTGTCTCCCGGCTGCGGCTCGTTCGAACCGTCGCCGTAGTGCTCTTCGAGGGAACGGACATAGTTGCCGATCTGCTCATCGCCGCGCGAGGCTTCTTCCACGCGTGAGGCGAACCGTTCCAGCTCCTCTTCCAGCTCACCGAGCGGCGGTTTCACGCCGATGACCGGCTCGAGGGCCCGCAGCAGCGCGATTGTGGCCGCCGGATTCTCTTCGACGTTCAGGTAGTGGGGCACGCCCGCTGCCAGCGAGATGAGCCCACTACCGCGCCTTCGCAGCGAGTCATGGATAACGCCGAGGATCCCGGTGGGACCCTGGTACAACGAACGGCCGAGGCCGAACTTCGCCGCGAGCTTCGGGTCCGCCGAAGAGCCCGTCACCGGGATCGGCCGCGTGTGGGGCGTCTGCGCCGGGCGGGCTACGAGCGTGCAAACCAGTGACGGCTCGAACCTGTAGAGCGCCTCCGAAAGCCGCTCGGAGAATGTCCGCCAGCGGAGGTTGGGCTCCACGCCGCGGACGACGATGAGGTCGTTCGGCGAATCCGGCAGGCGCACGGCGTAGGCCTCGTTCTCCGGCCAATCGAGCTTGCGAATGCCCTCCTCGTCGATACGGACGTGGGGGCGGGTTTCGGTGAAGACGTAGTAATCCTCGGGGTCGACGGTGAGGAACTGCTCGCCATCGAACGCATCGACGAGGTGATCGACAACGTCCGTCGTGACGGTGCCGGTGTCGCTCCAACCGGTGAACGCCATGACGATCACGGGGGAACGAAGCCCGCTGACTTCGCTAACGGTAAATCCATCCACGCTGGCCATTGTACGCCCTGAGGAGGAGAAAGAAGGTGAGGCGTGAGAAGGAAAGCAGGCGGGCCGCTATGGCCAACCGCGGAGTAATCCGGCCACCCTGTGTGGCCCCAGCCGGGAACGGCGGCCAAATCCGAGGCGCGCACGCAGTAAGCGCTGCGATGCTCCCACCACCACCGCCGCCAGCCGCAACGATGAGTCGGCCACCAAATCCGAGTGCGCGCACACAGTAAGCGCTGCGACACCGGACCCACCACCAGCGCCAACCCAACCGCAGTCCGCGGCGAAAACCGAGGCGCGCACCCGCAAGCGCTGCGACAATCTACCACCGCCGCCAGCCGCAACGGGTGAGTCGGCGGCGAAAATCCGAGGCGCGCACGCAGTAAGCGCCGCGATGTCGACCCACCACCGCCGCCAACTGCAACGGTGAGTCGGCTACCAAATCCGAGGCGCGCACGCAGTAAGCGCTGATGCCCGACCGACCACGGGCGCCAACGGCAACGATGAGTCGGCGGCGAAAATCCGAGGCGCGCACGCAGTAAGCGCTGCGATGCCCGACCCACCACGGGCGCCAACCGCAACGATGAGTCGGCTACCAAATCCGAGGCGCGCACGCAGTAAGCGCTGCGATGCTCGACCCCCCACCAAGGGGAGCGGCGCGCCAGGACGTCTTCCAACCGCCGAGTTTCGCCGAACAGCGGCTGAGTGCCCTACTTCAGGCCCGACCACTCGCTCTGCTTCGCAAACAGCAGGTCGTGCATCTGCCAGAACTTGCCTTGCTGCTGCGCGCAAACCGAAACGACCGCGGCGTTCCCGGCGTTCGGGTGGATCTGGACGATGGGGAAGTGGAGGAACGCCAGCGCAACGTCGTCGCCGAGTTCGGCGCGCAGGGTGCGCAGCGAGCTGTCCGTCCACTGTTTGCAGAAGGGGCACTGGAAGTCGCTGAACTCGGCCACGATGACCTTGGCGTTGGCGTTGCCTTCAATTGGCGCGCCGGTGATGTCCGGCTTCGAGGCGACGATCGAGAAGCCCGGCGGGTTCGTCGCCGCAAGCTGCTTCACCGCTGCCGAGTAGCCATCGAGCGTGGTCGGGCTGCCCTTGAGTTCGGCCTTGATGATCTCGTCAAGGATCGCCACTGGCTGGGCGCCAACGAGCTTCTTGTTGTTGATGAAGAACGTCGGGGTGCCCGTGACACCGAGCCCGCTCCCGGATTGCAGGCCGGCGTTGATGATCGAGAGCGTTTGCTGATTGCTCACGCAGGAGTCGAACTGCATTTCGTTCAGCCCGAGCTGCTTGGCGTACGCGTACAGCGTGTCCTTCAGGCCCAGGTTCGCGCTTGATGCCGGCGGCGTGGTGACGACGGTCGAGACCGCGCCGACGACCGGGACTTCGTTCGCGGCCGCCGTGTTGCCGTCATCGCGCTGGGTCCACCAGATGGTGGCCGAAATGATGATCGAGCCGAGGATCAGCGCCGCGGGGGACAGAAAATACGTCCACGCCGGCTGGACTTTCGCGGCGGCCACGGGTTTCGCAGGGTCGGCGGGCACTTCCGAAGGGGCGGGGGGAGGAGTCTCTTGCACCGCTCCATGGTGCGGTGGGCCGCCGATTCGCGCACGGAGCCGGCCCGGCTTCTTTCCTTCTCACGTCTCGCCTTCTTTCCTGCTCGTCCTTCGCCCACTTTCATCTCGCCGCCGCACCGCCTAACGTAGCCAGACTTTCCGCCCGGGAGTGACTCGTGGCCATTGGCCCTCCTTCGCTCGATATGGCCGCGGCCCTCGACATCGCCGCGCGCGTGCGCGACGAAATTGCCCTCACCGCCGCCGAGTACGACCGCACGGCGGCCTTCCCATCCCGGAATTTCGAAATCCTGCGCGACGCCGGGATCCTCAACCTCACCGTCGATGCGAAACACGGCGGGCCGGGCATGCGGCTCGAAGCGGCCTGCCGCGCGGTCTCGCTCATCGCCCAGGGCGAACCGAGCACTGCGCTCGTCTACGCCATGCACCTGATCTACAACGGCGTGCCCGCCACCACCGGCGCCTGGAACGCCGAAGCCCACGAAATCATGTGCCGGGAAGCCCTCGCCGGCATCGCCCTGGTCAACGTCATGCGGGTTGAGCCCGAACTCGGCACGCCGACGCGCGGCGGCCTGCCCGGGATGACCGCGACCCCGACGGCGCACGGATGGAAGCTGAACGGTCACAAGCTCTACGCCACCGGCAGCCCAATGCTGCGCTACTTCGTGTGCTGGGCGAAGACCGCCGGCGACGACCCGTCGGTCGGTTGGTTCTGCGTCCCCCGCGAAACGCCCGGCGTGGAGATCGTCGAAACCTGGGACCACATGGGCATGCGTGCCACCGGCAGCCACGACCTCATCCTTCGCGACGCCGAAATCCCGGCGCATTTCGCTCTGGACGTGCGCACCGTGAAGGAGTGGGCCACCCAGGACCCGGGCGCCGGCGCCTGGAACAACCTGGTGCTGGCAGCGCTTTACCACGGCATCGCGCGCTCAGCCGCGAACTGGCTCGAGAACTACCTGCACGAGCGCAAACCGACGAACCTCGGGGCCTCGCTCGCGACACTGCCGCGCATGCAGTCGGCTGTCGGCGAAGTCGAGACCCTGCTGTACGCGAACGAACGGCTGGTGTTCGGCCTAGCCGCGGAACTCGACGCGAACAACTACGCCGCGAAATCGGCGGCGGGGTCCTCCATGACGAAGATGATCGCCACGGGCAACGCCATCAAAGCGGTCGACATCGCGCTCAGCCTCGTGGGCAACCCCGGTCTGTTCCGTTCGAACCCGCTCGAACGCCACCACCGCGATGTCCTCTGCGCGCGCATCCACATGCCCCAGGACGACATGGTGACGTTGATGGCAGGCAAGGCCGCACTGGGGGTGTAGGGGAGGGGAAAGAGGGTGAGACGTGAGAAGGAAAGACGGGCGTTGGGGGCGGGTCCCGCCGACCACGCGCCATCTGAGCCGCGACTGGTAAGGAGCGGTGGGATGTTCGCCCGCACGGACCGAAACGCGACAGCCTCCGTTAACTCGAACCCTGCCCGCACTTCCGGCCAACCGCGTCGCTGTCGCTCCGGGCTAGCAAACACGCGCACCATCTGAGCCGCGACTGGTAAGGAGCGGTGGGATGTTCGCCCGCACGGACGGAAGCGCCACAGCCTCCACTCCTGGCTTCGGGGGTGGTTCCGGCCAACCGCTCCATGTCTGTCGCGGCTCGTGCCAGGAAACTCACTTCGTTATTTCGCTCATGGGGTAGTGAATTCCTTCCCCCGGCGTGCGAAGCTCCAGCCATGGAGCGAGCACGGCATTACCAGACGGCCACGCGGGACAAACTGACACCCCGCCAGCGCGAAGTCCTCGACCTCATCGCTCGAGGCAAGACCAACGGCGAGATCGCGGAGCGCCTTGGCATCACGCTCGACGGAGCGAAGTTCCACGTCCGCGAAATCCTGGCGAAGCTCGGAGTGGAATCGCGCGAGGAAGCAGCGGCCTGGTGGAGGAAGGAGAGCAGCGCAGTGAAGCACCTGCCGTCATGGCTTCGAGCCATGAACACAGGACCAGTCATCAAGGCGGCCCTGGGCTTGTCGGCCGCGGGAGTGGGCATCGCCATTCTCGGTGGGGCGGTCGTTTGGAGGATGACCAGCAACGTCAATGCGTCGATGCCGCCCAGGTGTGCCGTGGAGAGTATCCATTGGTCGTCGACTGCAACCCCTTTGGCGAACGGGATGAGGTTCGAACTTCGGGCGGCGTCAGCAACGGAGTGTCGCTTCGAAGAAGCGATGACGTTCGACCTGGCGAGCGGAAACGGCACCGCGTCAGTCGACGGTTCACGGTCACTGAGCCCCCGTCTGGAACTTGGCCCGGCGCCGTCGGTGGTCATGGCAGTCGTGAGTTCGAACGTCTGCGTGGCGGGTCCGTTGATGGCTCAAGTCGTCTTGCCGGGTTCAGCGATCTACGTCCTCGAAGCTGGCGACCCGCCGCCGTGTGCCAACGAGGACGCTCCAGCGACGCTGTCAGTCGTGCATTCGCCCTGATCCTGACGCGCCACTCACCGCCCCCGCCATTTCGACAGCAACTCCCGCTCCCGCGCCCTCCCAAGGCCCGCCTTCAACTCCGGCAACCCGCTCGCCCGGTGCCAGGCGACCGTGTCCCGCGCGGTTTCCGCCAGCGGCCGGAACGTCAGACCGGCCGCGAGCGCGCGGTCGATGGAGACGGCGAGCATGCCGCGCGTACCCTCGTTGCTCTCTGGCAGCCAGAGCGGCAACTCCACCCACGGCCCGACGCCCTCCGCCTGGAGGAACGCCTCGTCGACCCAGGTGAACGTGGCATCGCTGCCGGCCCCTTCGCGGCAGGCTTCGAGCATCTCCCGCATCGAGGTCCGCCGGGCCGGGCCGGTGGCGTTGTACGTGCCGGTTACGCTGCGCTCGGCACAGTCGACCGTCCACGCGGCGAGGTCGCGCGCGTCGATGACCTGCACCTGGCGGTCCGGGTGGCCGGGCGCGAGCACTTCGCCGCCTCCGGCGATGCGGATGGGCCAGTAGCTGAAGCGGTCTGTGGGGTCGAACGGCCCCACAATGAGCCCCGGCCGGATCACCAGCGCCGCGCCGGGAAACGCTCCGCGCACCTCGTCCTCGCAGAGCGCCTTGAGCTGCCCCTCGTACTTCTGCACGTCTTCGGACGGCTCGGGCAGCTCACCAACCGGGGCGCGTTCGTCCATGCCCGGAGTTGGCATGCTGTCATAGACCGAGATGGTGGAGATGAACGTGTAGTGCTTCGTGTGCCCGGCCAGCGCCAGGGCCGAAGCCCGCACGATCCGCGGCAGGTACCCGGGCACGTCGATGACCGCATCCCACTCGCGGCCAGCCAGCGGGGCGAGGTCGTGTTCGCGGTCGCCGAGGATCTCCTCCGCATCCGGGAAGAGGCCGGGATTCGTCTGCCCGCGGTGGAAGAGCGTGACTTCGTGCCCGCGCTGAAGCGCAGCCGCGGCAGTGTGCCGGCCGAGGAAGTTTGTGCCCCCGAGGATCAGGATGCGCATCGCGTTCGCCCCTTCGCTACCAAGGCCTTCGCCACTTGTTCCAGTTGAACGGCTCGATGCCCTCTTCCGTGAGCTGCCAGATGCTCGCCTCGGCCTTGCCCTCGTTGAGTTCCAGGAAGCCGATTGTCCCGAGCTGCGTGTCCAGGTTGCGGGGGTACGTCGGGGAGCCGGGGTTCACGCAGAGCACGCCGTTCACCGTGTCGATGGCTTCGACGTGGGTGTCGCCGTAGATGAGGACGTCCAACTCCGTCGTCCCGAAATAGCGCAGCATCGCCCGTTCGAGCGTGAGGTGCGGCGGGTACTCGGGGATCGGCACGTCGTGGACGAGGCCCACTTTCATGCCCTCCATGTCCAGCACCCACGCCTCGCGCAGGCGATGGTGGTCCGGTTGGATGGGCCGGCCGCCCGAGCCTTCTTCGCCGTTGCCGCGCGCGGCCCAGGTCGGCGCGATGTCGTGTAACTGGTCGATGACGACGAGGTCGTGGATGTCGCCCGCGTGGAGGATGGCGTCAACGCCGCGGAAGGCGTCGAACACCTGGGGCCAGAGCTCGGCGCGAGCTTCGGGAATGTGGGTGTCGGAAATCAGGCCGATGCGCATCGGTGGATTAAGCAATGAGCAATGAGCAATGAGCAATGCAGTCCCGCACCGGCCTATAGTCCGGGTGTGTTGATCCTGGTCTTCGGCGACAGCGACAGCGAAGGGGCGATGACAGGCGGGGTAGCCTGGCCCGCGATGCTGGTCGATCGCGTTTCGGCCGCGGGCCTGCCTGAGGTGACGCTGGAAGCTGTCCGGTTCACGGCGGCCCCGGCCAACGCAGCCGCCTACGTGCAGCGCCGGCTGGAGCAGTACGGGCCGGACGTCGTCATCCTCCCCGTCGGCGCGTGGGGGTTCACGTCCGAATTCGTTGAGTATCGGGTGCGGCGTCTGCTGGGGGCGCGGGCCGCGCGCTGGTACAAGCACTGGGAAAACCGTTTCGACCACGCGACCCGCAAGCGGGGGGCCGAGCCAGCGGGCGCGAACCGGGCAGGCCGCGGCATCCTGCGGAGGCTCGTTGGCACTGCGCCCCAGGTCACCGCTGAGGAACTGGCGAAACACTACGAGGACGTGTTCCGCATCCTGGCGCGATTCGAGGACACATGGGTGCTGGCGATGATGTATCCGGGCATCACAAGAGACGCGCTACCGCCGAAGGTCCTCGCGGTTCGTGGCCGCTTTTGCGCCCGCATGCGACGGGCTGCGGAGAGCCACCGCTTCAGTTGGCTTGATCCGGAGGACATCTTCCCCGCGGATGTCCCGATCCGCGGTTTCGCAGCGGATGACCTGCACTTCAACGCGGAGGGGCACCGGCGTATCGCGGAGGCGATGGCCGCGAAGCTCCGGCCCCTGGTTTAGCGCCCGCCGGCCGGCGCTCCGGCAACGTCGGCGGGTGGCCGATCCAGGGCGTTCGCGCGTTCGCGGCGGTCAGCACTCACCGCTTCCGTGCGCCCGAAGACCTGGAGGATGGCCACGCTGGCCATCACCACGCCTCCCATCAGGATGAGCGTCTCCTGGATGCCGATCCGGTCGGCGAGGATGCCAATGGGCCAGGCGAAAAGGCCGAACAGGCTCCAGCTGAGCATCGAGATGGATTGGACCCGTCCCTGGTAGTCGGACTCCGTGCTGGACATGGTGAGGGCGTTGTTCACGCCCTGGAACCCGCCCGCGAGCCCGCCAACCGCGACCATCGCGACGAGCCCGAACCAGATGTTCGGCGCCAGCCCCAACCCGACGAGTGAGCCGCCGAAGGCGATGGCGAGCAGCGGTTGCGCTGCCCAGGCGCGCTTGCTCTGGGCATAGGAAGCGACCAGCAACGTGGCGACCACTGCCCCGACGGCCCCGAACGATTGCAGCGCCCCGAGTCCGCCCGAACCGGCGCCATACACGTCCTTCGCGACGGAGGGCAGGAAGGACTGGTACGGGAACCCGACCATGATCACGGCGAATGACGTCATGACGAGGAGCGTGATCGACGGGCGCTGCTTCACGTAGCGCACGCCATCGGCCATGTCGGCCAGCGGGGAGACCTTCTTGTCGCGCGGCTTCGGGTGGCCTGGCGGCAGGCGAAGCATCGTGAAGGTGGCGAGGAAGAAGCCGAGCGTGGTCATGTAGTACACGCCGCCGATGCCGATGAAGCTGATAGCGATGAAGGCGCCGGCCAGCGACGGTCCAACCACGCGCGTGCTGTTCATGCTCAATTGCTGAAGGACCACGGCGTTGCCGATAGCCGAGCGATCGACGAGGTCCCCGATGAAGGCCTGCCGCGCGGGCCCAACGAAGGCGAACCCCGCGCCCTGGACGAACCCGGCAACGACGAGCATCCAGAATTCGATGCGATCGAGTTCGATCATCGTCGCCACCCAGGCGGAGTTGAGCGCGATGATCATCTGGCAGACGAGGAGGAGGTTCCGCTTGGGCAGCCGGTCGGCAAGGACACCGCCCCAGAGGCCGAGCACAAGCTGGGGAATGCCGAAGGCGATCATCACGGCGCCGAGCGCGCTGTTCTTTCCGGTCAGGTCATAGGCAAGGTAACCACGCGCCACCACCTGCATCTGCATGCCGAGGAACGAGAACAGCGTGCCGAACCAGAGGATGCGGTAGCGGCCGTTATCGAGCGCGTAGAAAGTGCTTCGGAACCAGGAAAGCGTGATCTCACCCTCACGTAAAGGTTGAGGGCCAAGCCTAGCACAAGTCCCGAAAATCGGGCGGCATTGCGGGCACTACTGGATGGCCAAAGGGACCAACCGCGAGCCGAGCATCCGGGCGTCTCTCGTCACCAGCGGGGCGCGGTGGACGAGGCTCGTGGCGGCGATGATTTCGTCGGCGGGGTCGGCTTCGAAGTCCAGGCGCTGAGACGCGCGGGCGATATCGAGTGTGATGGGAACGATTTGGACAGTGCCGAGCATCGCCTGAAGGTCGGAATGATCGATGCCGATACGGATACGCCCTCGCCTGTAGAGCTTCGCGATCTCCCAGAGGACAATGTCCGGAACGATCCACGCCTGATCCGCCTCAAGCACCCGCGCTTCGTCAGAACGTAGTGCAGATTCAACGGCTGCCAGCAGCACGTTTGTATCAAGAGTTAGCATCCCACCGCTCATTCGTCGAGAGGAGGTCGTCATCCGGGTCGACATAGACGCGACCCTTAAGTACGCCTATGTAATCCCAAGGCGTCTTGCGTGACACTTCAGCCACCAGTCGGGCCACGGCCTTGCCGTGCTTCGTGATGACGATGTCTTCCTGGCTCGCTTCTTCAACGTAGCGGGAGCAGTTTGCCTTGAACTCGGCGATGGGGACGCGTTTCATGGTCCCAGTTTAGTTCTGGTCAGAAGTTTTGACCAGAACTCTGGGGCGCCGTCGCCGCGGTTCACGGCGGGGGCACGGTACAGGGCGGCGTGTAGATGTCCACGACGATTGTGAACGCGCCCCAGGCGTTCATGCCACGGACCACACCCCGGTTGTGCAAGCAGTCCGGGGGCCCATCAAAACCGGGTACCTCCACGGGCACGCCGTTCGGAGAGCCTCCACCGGAAATCAAGCCGAGCCAACCCGGCAGTGATTCGTCGCCAAACGCAGGCACGCGGATCTCCTTGCCGGGACACGCCACGTTGAAGTGCCACGCCGGGCCATCGAACGAAATCGCGATCTCCTGCTTCGGAGGAAGCAGGCTCGTTCGCTTCGAGGCGGTCATGTTGAGCGCGGTATGCGCGAATTCTGGGTTCCATCTGCACAGGTCGCCGGGGTGAGCCTCAACGATGGCCCCGGAGAGATAGGACAACACCGGCCCGGAAGGCACGGGGCCTTCGATCAGGGCTTTGATCGTGACCGGCACGACTGCGCCGGCCACGGAGTAGGCCAGTTCGTTCGCGACCATATCGATTCTGACGGCCAGCAGCGGAGAGCCGTACGGTGGGGGAGTCGGCGTGGGCCCGCTCGCGGTGTTGGTTGGGGCGGGCGATGGCGACGGCGGTGACCCGGGCGCGCTATCGCCAGCCAGTCCCGGGACGATCCCCCGCTTGATGAGGACGGGCGCGGCGCCTCTGGCGCCATGCCACATGGACGTGCTGAACATCAGGACGCCAAACAACAACAGGCTCGTTGCTGCGAGGGACGGCAGTTTCACGGCGACCGAAGTCTATTCGGTTTGTCAAGAAACGAGCGAAAGGCATGGACACAAGCACGAAAGCCCGGCCGTCGACGGCCGGGCTTTCGGTTTGGATTGATTCGTACGGGCTACTGGCGAGCGCGAAGCAAGTCGCGGATTTCGCGCAGGAGAGCGACATCTTCTGGATCCGGGGGTGGCGGCTCGGCGCCGCTCTTCTGGCGATCCTTGATCATGTTCACCGGCTTCACGATGAAGAAGAATACGGCGGCACCCACGAGGACGAGGTTCGCCAGGGCTGTCAGCACGCTGCCGATAAGCAGGCGGCTGTCGCCGACGTCGATACCAATGCTGTCGAAATTGGGCTCGCCGACGATAGCGGCGATGAAGTTCATCACGACGCCATTCGTGAAGTTGTCGACGACGGGCTTGAACGCGGTCGCCATGATGAACGCTACCGCGAGAGCGATGATGTCTCCCTGGAGCAGGAAGTCCTTGAATTCCTTGATGATTCCTTTGTTCACGAGCGAAACGCCTCCTTCTGCGGCGGCGCGGATGCTAGGCAGGCCCATTTGCGCTCGTCAAGCAAAAAATTGACGATTCCCCGCCCGGTTGCCAGAACGTCATGATCGGCCGCCCGCGCCCGAGGCCCTGGAGGGGTCCTTCCACGGAAAGACAGCGTCGGGCGCGGAGCGGCACTGATCAGTACGCCGCCCGCGGGTTGTTTTGATCACTCAAGCGTAGTTTGCTCGTTCCGCCGGCGCGCCGATCACCCTTGCTTCGGCAATCGCCTCAGCAGCCGCGGCGGCATAGGCATCGGCCGCGGCTTCATGCACTGGCGTAGCCATGACATGGATGCCGGCCGGGCTGGTGGTCTGGCCGCACATCCAGCCGCGCTTGCCCATCGCACCCGCCACCGCGCCCATGTCGGCACCGTTCGCGGCCCAGGAAAACGCGTAGAGCGGCGGCGCGCCATGGACCCGCACGCCCTCAATCGCGGTCAGGCCGGCGATGGTCTTCTCCTTCGCGCGCATACTGGCCGCGGCGATCTCGCGGTAGCCTTCGCGGCCGAGGAAGTTGAGCGCCGCCCACGACGCCGCGATGGCCCCGCCAGGCCGCGTCCCGGTGAACGTGAGCGACGTGTACGTGCCGCTCGGCCAGTCGTCGAAGGTGTAGCGGGCGAAATCGCGGTGGGCGCGGGTGCGAAAGCTCACCGTCGAAGCCGGTTTCGCGGCGAAGCCGGACTTGTGCAGGTCAGCTGAAATCGACGTCACGCCGGCCGCCGAGAAGTCGAAAACCGGCACGTCGTATCCGCCTTCGCGGACGAACGGCGCGAGGATGCCACCGACGCAGGCATCGACGTGCAGCCAGAGCTGGTGCTTCCCCGCGATGGCGCCAAGCTCCAGGATGGGGTCGACCATGCCCAGCGAGTAGCTCGGCGCCGAGGCGTAGAGGCCGACCGTATTCGGGCCGATGGCCGCCTCGATTGCAGCCGGGTCGGCGCGGAAGTCCGCCCCAACGGGCACGCGCTTCACATCCAGCCCGAGCATGAACGCCGCCTTGTTCAGCGCCGGGTGGGCAGAGTGCGGCGCCACGATTTGCGGCCGCGAAACGCCGCGCTTTGCTTCCTTGGCCCACTCTCGCAGCGCGAACATCGCGAGGAAGATGCTCTCCGTGCCGCCGCTCGTGAAGATGCCCGCAGTCTCGTCGTCGCCGCCCAGGAGGCCGCGGACCATGGAGAGCACCTCGTTCTCCATGCGCGCGATGCTCGGGAAGGCGCGCATCCCGAGGCCGTTCTCGACGAGGAACATGCCGAACGCCTCCCGGAGGACGTCCTCCAGTTCGTCGTTCGCATACCAGACGTAGGCGCCGTGGCGGCCGTGTTTCCAGTCCAGGTCGTTAGCGCGCATGGCCGACATTTCTTCGCGGAGGACGGGCCAGCGATGGCCGCGGAGGGGCAGTTCCATTGGCATTGCCGGAGTCTACAACGCCGGCCGGGCTGGAAGGCTTCGGCTTGCGGCAGCGTCGTAAACTCTGCGCGAATGGATGCCGAACTGCTCGCAAACGCGAGGGCTGCCTGCACGCCGGAGATCCTCGACTGGCTCCTGGATCCCACCGACCCCGTTGCTCGCCACCTCGCGCTGCGAGACATCGTGGGGGCGCCGGAGGCCGAGCTGGCGCCCGCGCGGACGGCCGCCATGGCTGCCGAGCCCATCCGCTCCATCCTCGCCGCCCAGACGCCGGAGGGGTACTGGGTAAAGCCCGGCGGCGGCTACAGCCCGAAGTACACCGGCACCGTCTGGCAGGTCATCTTCCTGGACCAGCTCGGCGCGGACGGCACAGATCCGCGTGTGCGGGCCGCGTGCGAGTACGTGCTGGACCACACGCAAGCGGTCAACGGGGGCTTCAGCTACACCGCGGCGCCGCGGCGGCCACCGCCTTCGGGCACGGCGCCATGCCTGCACGGGAACCTCCTCGCCGCCATGCTGAACCTCGGGTGCGCGAACGACCCCCGCGTCGCAGACGCGGTCCGGTTCCTGGTGGACTCGGAGACCGCGGCGGAAGGCCACGCCTACTACCAGAGCGGTTACTCCGGCCCAACGTTTTCCTGCGCCGTCAACGGCAAGCAACCCTGCGGCTGGGGTGGGACCAAGGCCGTCATCGCCCTCGCCCGCGTCCCGCGCGAGTTGCGCACGCCCGCACACGCCGAAGCGCTCCGGCGGGGCGTCGAGTTCTTGCTCAGCGTTGACCCGGCGACAGCGCTGTACCCGATGACGCCCGGGACCACGAAGCCCAGTGGGACCTGGTTCAAACTCGCGTTCCCGCTCGGCTACACGGCCGACGTGCTGCAGGTGATGGAGGCGGTTTGCGAGGCCGGCGCCGGCGGCGATCCCCGGCTCGCACCAGCCGTGGCCTGGCTCCTCGCCCAGCGCGAAAGGACCGGGCGCTGGCTCAACCGGAACTCCTATCACGGCAAGCTCTGGACCGACTTCGAGACGCAGGGCGCGCCGGGCAAGTTCGTCACCATCCGGGCGCTGCGCGTGCTCAAGTCAGTCGCGAACGCGTAAACGGCGAGGCACGGCAGCGCAGTCTGCGCGGCCTCCAGACGCCATAACGAAATCCGTGCTACGCTGTCTTCGAGCCTCGCACCAGAACCGGTGCACCCGTGCCCTACTCGTTTCTTTCGTTCGTTTGTTCGTCGTGAGTGAGCGTCAACCCGAGATCAGGCCACACCCAACCGCTCACATCACTTGTGGAGTAGTCCCAACCTTTTGTCTCTGAACCTTATGAACCGTCCCCAGCCGGCCGGCGATACCGCCGCGCCGCAGCCCGAAGCACCCCTCGCGGAAACGCCGTCATTCGCCGATCTGGGCCTCGTACCGGAGATCGTCGATACCCTCGATGAGCTCGGCATCACCGCTCCGTTCCCGATCCAGGCGATGACGATTGCCGATGCGCTCGCCGGCCGCGATGTCTGCGGCAAGGCGAAGACCGGGTCTGGCAAGACGCTCGCCTTTGGCCTGCCGGTCATCCAGTTGACCACCACCGCGCGCAAGCGCCGCCCGCACGCGCTCATCCTCGTCCCCACGCGCGAACTCGCAAACCAGGTGGCCGATGAGCTCACGCCGTTCGCCGCCGCGCGGGACCTCTGGCTGACCGCCATCTACGGTGGCGCATCGATGGTCAACCAGATCCGCGCCCTTCACGCCGGCGTCGACATCGTTATCGCGACGCCGGGCCGCCTCAACGACCTGCTCGAGCGCAAGGAAATGTCCGTCGCCGACGTCTCGATGGTGGTGCTCGACGAAGCGGACCAGATGGCGGACATGGGCTTCCTGCCCCAGGTGCGCGAAATCCTGGACCGCATCGAAAACGGCCACCAGACGCTGCTTTTCAGCGCCACGCTCGACGGCTCGATCGGCGAGCTCGTGAAGCGCTACCAGCACGACCCGGTGACGCACGAAGTGCCCTCCGAGAGCACCTCGGTGGAGACGCTGGACCAGCGGTTCATCGGCGTCGAGCGCGCGGACAAGATCCGCGTCGCCTCTGAGATCTGTACCGCCGCGAAGCGCTCGATCGTCTTCGTCCGGACCAAGCACGGCGCCGACCGGCTGGCGCAACAGTTGAGCCACATGGGTGTGCCGGCCGCCCCGATTCACGGCGGGCTGAACCAGAACAAGCGCGAACGCACGCTGGCAGCCTTCGCCGGCGGCCGCGCGCCTGTACTCGTGGCTACGAACGTCGCCGCGCGCGGCATCCACGTCGACGGCATCGATACCGTGCTTCACTTCGACATCCCCGAGGACGCGAAGACCTACCTGCACCGCTCCGGGCGCACCGCGCGCGCCGGCTCCGAAGGCCTGGTGGTCACACTCGTCTCACCCGACGAGGCGCGTGACGTGCGAGCGTTCCAGAAAGAAGCCGGCATCAACCTCTCGATCGTGCCGATGAAGCCCGGCGATGACCGGCTGCGGGACCTGGCGGCGTTCGAACCGCCGGCCGCGCCGGTGGAGCCGGAACCGAAGGCGACCTTCCGCAACGTCCGCGGCCCTGTCCCGCGTCCGGGCGCATCGCGCGGGCCGCGGCGCCCGTTCCGGCCCCGGGAAGTGAGCCCCGCGGAAGGCGGTTCCCGCCGCCACAACCGGGCTCCCCGCCCCGCCGGCCGCTAACTCCCGGCGCCGCCACCGAGGACGTTGACCTCCGCGAACTGACGCGCGAAAGCGTCCTTTCGGTTCGGCCCTCGTGCTGGTCCAGCCAACCGCTCCATGTCTGTCGCGGCTCGTGGCAGTCCGGCCAACCACGTCACCGTCGCTCCGGGCTTAGCAAGCGCGCGCAGTATCTGAGCCGCGACTGGTAAGGCGCGGTGGGGCGTCCACCTGCACGAACTGACGCGCGAAAGCGTCCTCCCGGTCTGGCCCTCGTGGTGGTCCAAGGCCAACCGCCCCATGTCTGTCGCGGCTCGTGGCAGTCCGGCCACCCACGTCGCTGCCGCTCCGGGCTAGCAAGTGCGCGCCGCAACTGAGCCGCGACTGGTAAGGAGCGGTGGCGGGCCGGCGCAGTGCCTGTTGACTGCGCCGTCTTATGAAACTACGGTGTACTTACACAAAGTAAGGAATGCCCATGCCTCCCGTCACCCTTTCCCGCCTCAACCACGCTGTCCTTTTCGTCCGCAATGCCGAGCGCTCCGTGGCGTTTTACCAGGCGGTGTTCGGCTTCGAGGTCATCGGGCGGGAAGGCGGCGGGCGGATGGCGTTCCTGCGCGCGGCGGGCGGCGAGAACCACCACGATCTCGGCCTCTTCGAGGTCGGAGATGGCGCCCCCCAGGCGCCGCGCGGGGCGACCGGGCTCTACCACCTCGCCTGGGAGGTTCCCACCCTGCAGGACCTGGCCACCGCCCGCGAAACACTCGCGAATCTCGGCGCGTTGACCGGCCAGAGCGACCACGGCGCCACCAAGTCGCTCTATGCGGTGGACCCCGACGGGAACGAGTTCGAAGTGATGTGGATGGTGCCCCGTGAGCAGTGGGGCGAGTTCGACCGGAGGGCCATCACCGCGCCCCTGAACCTCGAACGCGAACTCGCGACACGCGCATAGCCAGGCGAAGCTACGGCCGCGGACCTCGCGCGCGGGCCGCTTCCGCGAACGCCGCGAAGAGGCGCCTTGCCTGGGCCCGCTCGGGAGAGTCCGCGGGCGCGAGGGCCATGTTCTCCGGGTGCCACTGCACCCCGACCAGGAAACGCTGGCCCGGCAGCTCCACGGCTTCGATTACCCCGTCGCCGGGGCAACGGCCAGTGACGACGAGCCCGTCGCCCAGCCGGCCCGGGTCCAGCGCCTGGTGATGGCGCGAATTCGTTTCCAGGCGGGATGTGCCGAGCACTTGCGCTGCCACTGAGCCAGCCGCGATCTCGACAGGATGGAACGCTCGCCACTTCTCTTCCTGCTTGCGCCCGTCACGGTGCGATTGGCCGATGTCCTGCAGGAGCGCGCCACCACGGTGCACGTTCAGCACCTGGACGCCGCGGCAAATCGCCAGGACCGGCAGTTCACGCGTCTCCGCTTCGTCCAGCGCCGCCAGTTCGACGGCGTCGCGAGCCGGGTTCACGTGCTGCATCTCGGCCCCTGCCGGGCGTTCGCCGTAACGCGCCGGGTCGACATCGGCCCCGCCGGAGAGCACCAACCCGGAGGCGCCGCCGAGCAGTTCGCGCAGTTCCGCGAGGCCAGTCGCCGGGTACACGGGGCATACTTCGAGGTCCAGTCCCGGCAAACCGAGCGCGGCGATGTAGCAGTCGTCGGAGGCGCGCGAGTTCCCGCCGAGACTGAGGACGACGCGGGCGGTCATCGCGCGCGAACCGCTTTCGCTGGTTTCGGTCGGTCTTCCAAACGCCAGACGAAGCGGAGGCCGCTCCACCGCTCGTCGATGGCGCAAACCTTGTTGTCGACCAGCCCGGCGGCGAGACCGATGTCGCGCACCGTGTTTTCGTTCAGCGTGGCGGGCTGGCCGGGCTGCTTCTTCGGCCAGCCAATCCAGAGCCCGCCCGTCCAGGCGAGGCGCGGCTTGAGCGCGGCGAACGCCTCCTCCACGCCCACGCTGTCGCGCACGAACGACACGGCAACGTCAATGCCCTCTTCGTCCGCGGGGACGATGACCACCCCGCCCGGCAACGGGCCGAGCATGGCCTCGAAGCCTTCCGGCGGTTGCACCAGCGCGAGGCGCGAGCCTGGCTTGATCCCGAGCTTCTGGGGGAGCGGCGTGCCCGAATACCCGGCCATCGCAATATCGTAGCAACACGCCCAGCCAAACATCTCTCGCGTCTCGCGTCTCGCGTCTCGCGTCTCACAACTCCGAACAAATCTGGGAATTCTCCTTACATGCCCATTGCGTCACGCGTGATACGTTGAGCGCGGCCGGCAGACGCAGGCTGCTTGAGAAGGCCCAACCTCTTGAGCTGAGAGGACCTTCCACGTTGGCTTTGCTCACCCCAGTGCGGCCCATTTCGGCGCGGCCCGCACCCGCGGTCGATTACGCAGTGCTCAAACGGCGCATCAAAGACGCCGGCCTGCTTGAAGCGAAACCAGGCTATTACTGGATCAAGACCATCGTTGCCCTCGGCACGCTGGCGATCGCCGTCACCGTCGCGGTCACGGTCTCGAACCCGTGGCTGCTGATGTTGGACGCCACGTTCATGGGCTTTTCGTTCACGCAGATCGCGCTGCTCGCGCACGACGTTGGGCACCGCCAGGGGTATCGCGGCCGCCGCACCAACCGCATCGCCCGGGCGGCCTTCGGCAACCTGTTCCTGTTCGTCAGCCACACCTGGTGGAACGACAAGCACAACCAGCACCACGCCACGCCCAACCACATCGATAAAGACCCGGATATCCAGTTCC
Organism: Dehalococcoidia bacterium; assembly: GCA_046328215.1. GTDB lineage: Bacteria > Chloroflexota > Dehalococcoidia > Tepidiformales > Tepidiformaceae > Amarobacter. The sequence goes on from JAXLXA010000007.1 coordinate 36,592, forward strand.
CGATGATCGTGTTCTCCGAGGAGCAGATCGCGACGCGGAGCCGCTGGCTCCGGCCGGTGATCGCGATCCAGGCGTTTCTCCTGCTCTTCCTGCTGCCGTTCCAGGCGCTGAACATGCGGTTCATCAGCATCGGGCACCTGTTCAGCCCCAAAGCCGAGCGCCGCTGGCTGCAAGCCGGGCTGTTCGCCGCGCACATCGCCGCCTATGGCGTCCTGCTCTACTTCATCGGGCTGCCGTGGGCGGTCCCGTTCGCCATCATTCATCAACTGAGCTTCGGGCTGTACAACAGCTCGGTCTTCGCTTCGAACCACAAGGGCATGCCGCTCACGGCCGATGGCAAGCGCATGGACTTCTTCCGCGAGCAGGTGATCACCTCGCGCAACGTCAGCGGCCATCCGCTCACGGACTTCTGGTACGGCGGCCTGAACTATCAGATCGAGCATCACCTGTTCCCAACGATGCCCCGCTGCAACCTGCGCAAGGCCCAGCCGATCGTGGAGGCCTTCTGCGCGGAACAGGGCGTGAGTTACCACTCGACGGGCCTCTTCACCTCCTACCGCGAAATCCTCAGCCACCTTCACCGCGAGAGCGCTTCGTTGCGCCGCCGCCACTCCCCCGCGAACGCCGGATAAACCGCCTCTGACGTTTGCCCTTCAGGCCGCTACCATGTGACCAACTCTTCACCGGTTGGAGTTCCCCCATGCAGCTGTCTTCAGGACTCACGAAGGCCTACAACGACCAGATTCAGCTCGAGTTCGAATCGTCCTTCGCCTATCTCCAGATGGGCGCCGACTTCGAGTTGCGGAGCCTGCCCGGCATGGCCCGCTGGATGCGGCAGCAGTCCGGCGAAGAACATCTGCACGCCATGAAGTTCATCCAGTTCGTGCTGGACCGTGCCGGAAAGCTGGAGTTGAAGACGCTCGCGGCGCCGCAGTCGACACCGGAGACCGTTGTCGGCACGTTCGAAACCGCCCTCTCGCACGAACAGCGCGTCACCCGCGCCATCCACGCGCTCTACAAGCAGGCCATGGACGAGCAGGACTTCGCCAGCCTTCCGCTCTTGCAGTGGTTCGTGAACGAGCAGGTGGAGGAAGAAGCCACTGTCTCGACAATCCTCGACCGGCTGCGCATGGTGGGTGAAGACCGCACCGGCCTGCTGTTCCTTGACCGTGAACTGGGCGCGCGCGCACCGGGCGCCGGCGGGAACGCCGCGGCCAGCGGCGATGGCGCCTGAGCGAACACCGCCGCGCCCCTGGTGTAGGCTGCGCGCGTGACCGTCGACCTCGCCTGTGACGATGCCATCAACCGCCCCGCTGAGTACTTCGGCCGCGCGCTCGAAGCCGGGGCCGTGCAGTGGAGCGACGCCCAGCGCGCCTGGATAGCGCTCTCTCACGCCGAGGTCGAAGCCGGCTTCCGCGACAGCGAGCTGCTCTCCGCGGAGCGCACCGGCGCCTTCGCCCGCGCCGCCCGCGGCCGCAGCGAAGCCTTTGCCCGGGCGGTTGAGCTGCTCGCCGGCTGGATGAACTTCCGCGACCCGCCCGCCCACACCCGCCTGCGTGAGCCCGTCAAGGGCGCCTTCACCCCGCGCGCCGTGTCCGCGCTGGGGGCGCAGGTCCAGGGCATCGTCGACGCCGCGATCGACCGTTTCGACGGCGACGTGGTCGACCTCAACTCCGCGTTTGCCCACCCGGTGCCCGCGCTCGTCATCGCCGCGATCCTCGGCGCCGAACCGGAGGACCGCGAACGCTTCCAGGGCTGGTCGGATGACATCGGCCGGCTCGTCTTCGCCATGGAACCCGGCAAGATCGCCGAGGAGCCGGTCAACCGGGCCGTCGCGGAGTTCGTGACGTTCTTCGGCCGCCTGATCGATCGCGAACGGCGGGAGCCCACCGGCAGCGTCCTCTCGGCCATCGTCCACTCCGATATCGGTCAGCTCAGCGAGATGGAGCTCGTCGGCGCCTGCACGCTTCTGCTCTTCGGCGGCCACGAAACAACGACGACGCTGCTCGCCAACACGCTCTGCATCCTGCTCGAACGGCCGGACCTCGTGGCCTGGCTGCGCGCCCACCCGGAGTCGACGGCGTCTGCGGTCGAGGAGTTCCTGCGCGTCTGCGGCCCCGCCCGGAGCATGCCACGCAAAGTGGCGAAGACGCACGAACGCGGCGGCCAAACGTTGCAGGCCGGACAGAACATCTTCCTCGGCATCGTCTCCGCGAACCACGACCCGGCCGTGTTCGCGAGTCCCGGCGAGATCGACCTCACGCGTGACCCGAACCCCCACCTGGGCTTTGGCTGGGGCCTCCACTTCTGCCTCGGCGCGAACCTCGCCCGCCTGGAAGCCCGCATCGCCCTGCGCACCCTGTTCGAACGCTTCGACCGCTTCGAGCCCGCCGCGCCCATCCCGCCTGCCAAAGCCAGCGCGATGGGCTTCGGGCGCCGGCCGGTGCTCGCCCGGCTGCGGTAAGCCGCCGCCTCTCGCCCTAGAACAGCGGGTTGCGCCAGAGGCTGGCGGCCCAGAGGCTGCCCGCGAAGAGCATCCAACTGAGCGCCGCGACCAGGCTGATCGGGAAGATCCGGGCGAGGTGGCGCTGATCGAATTCGTGGAAGATCCAGCCCGCCGCCGCACCCGCGACGAGGCCGCCTACGTGGCCGCCGAGCGAGATCCCGGGGATGGCGACGCTGAGGGCGAGGTTGATCACGATCAGGAACCCGACCGACGACCTGTAGCCACCGAAGACGCCCTTGCGTTCGGCGACGAACAGCGCGCCCATCAGGCCGAACACCGCCCCGGAAGCGCCGACGGTGAGCGTGTCAGGCGCGAGGAGCAGCGCGCCGAACGCGCCGCCGAGAAGCGACACCAGGTAGAGCAACCCGAACCGCACCCGGCCGAGCGCGGGTTCGAGCAGCGATCCGGTCTGCCAGAGTAGCAGCATGTTGAAGAAGATGTGGATGGGCCCGGCGTGGATGAACGCGCCCGTGAAGATGCGATACCACTCCCCCTGCGAGACGCCGGCGAGGACGGGCACGCCGTCGCGCAGAATGCGCCCGCCTCCGAGCAGCGCGCCCTCCGTACCGATTGTCCCGAGGTCTCCCTGTGCCCAGCCGGGCTGCGTGAGCCCCGCGAGGGCGACAGCGGCATTCGCTGCGATCAGGGTGTAGGTGAGGTACGGCCGGGCGAGACTGAACGGGAGCACCGCGCGGGCCTGCTTCGCGGCTGTCTGGACGCACTCGGGGCACTGGAAACCAACCGGCGCGGGGACCATGCAGTCGGGGCAGATGGCGCGGCCACAGCGCTGGCAGCGGATGCCGGCCTCGCGCCCGGGGTGACGATAGCAGGTGACCGGCCAGGAGTCCGGCGCGCGGTCTCGTTCGGTCACGTCAGTCTCTTGTGGCTGGTCGGTGGTCACAGCCATGAGGGTACGGCGTCAGTGCTTTATGCACGGTCAGCGGTGTTCAGGGCGAAGAAAGCGGGAGCGCGCGAGCGCGCCCGGAACGTATGAATGGCCACGTTCGGAGGAGAAGCGGTGTGCCGGGGTATTGGGGGTACCCCGGCGCCGCAACGAGAGGGGTGCGCGGTCCGATGACCGGTTTACCCGCGCCTGCGAATGGCGAACGCGCTGAGCGCGATAGAGGCGACGGTGAATCCACCCATGACGGCAAGATCTTTCCCAAGGGATGTCTCCGGGAGGTCGGTCAGCGTTGCCCGCACGCCGTCGGCTGCGTAGGTGGGCGGCGCGAACTTCGCCGTGTGGTCCAGCAACGAGGGCAGTTGCGAGGCCGGCAGCAACACCGGCGAGAAGAACAGCACGTAGAAGATGATCAGCTGGGTGATGGCGTTCACCACCTGCGGGTGCGAAGTGAACATCGCCATGGCAACGCCCACCCCGGCAAGGGATAGCACGCTCAACACCATCACCAGGAAGAACGCCGGCTCAAGGCTGAGCGTCAGACCGTAGTGCCAGGCGCCGAACGCGAGGGTGAACGCGACGCCAGGCAGCGAGGTGATGGCTACCACCGTGATCAGCGAGAGCAGGTAGGCCTCGCGGCTGATCGGCATGGTCAGGAAGTACTCGATGCGGCCTTCTGCCTTCGACTGCGAAAGCATTTGCGGCAGCATCACGAGGCCCATCGTGACGAACGACTGGGTCGCGGCGCCGGTGACCAGGAAGAGCGCTGACGCCTCGGAGATGTCTGGAATGAGGTAGCCCATACCAAGCACGAGCCCGACCGCGAGGGCGATCTGGATGACCGAAATCATCAGCACGTCGTCTCGCATCGAACGGAGCTGGACGGAAACAAGGTCCCGGTACTGGCGAATCGCGGTCACGAGACGGCCTCCAGTTCTCGAGCCGGCGTCATGACGGCGGCATAAATGTCGTCGAGCGTCGGCGGGCCAATGCGGAAGTCGGAGAGGAATCCCGCTTCACGGACGGCGCTGAGCCAATTGCTGACCGCGGGCAAATCCCGCTGGTCGAACAGGTAGCGGCCGGGCTCGCCGCTCTCGGCCGTCAGCGCCGGGTGCGCGGTCACCGCCCCGGTGAGCACCAGCTCCAGCCTCAGCTTGTCGGTCACCAGTGAGCGCAGTGCTCCCGGAGTCCCTTCGCGCACGATGCGTCCGCCGTCGATGATGGCGAGCCGGTCGATGAACCGTTCCGCTTCGGCCAGGTTGTGCGTGACGAGCAGGACAGTCGCGCCCTTTTCGCCGAGCTCACCGATAGCGTTCCAGAGCAACTGCCGGCGGATAGGGTCGATGTCGTTCGTCGGCTCATCGAGCACGAGGAGGCGTGCGGGCGCGGCAATGCCGGCCGCGAAGCCGGTCATCCGCCGCACCCCTCCCGAAGCCGCGTGCATGGAGGTGTTCACGAACGGGCCAAGGTCGAGTTGGCCGACAAGCTCGTCGCGACGGACTCTCGCCGCCTGCGGGCTCATGCCGCGAAGCCGCGCCGAGTACTCGATCAGTTCGCCCACCCGCAGCGAGAGCAGGTCAAACTGCCCCTGCGGCAGAAACCCGATCGATCGGCGCGCAAGGCCGGGCTTTGAAACAACGTCCTGGCCGTCAAGGCTGATGGAACCCGCTGTCGGCTTGAGCACGCCAAGCACCTGGCGGACCAGCGTGGTCTTGCCGGCGCCGTTGGGGCCCAGCAGGCCGTAGATTTCGCCCGGGCGAAGGGCCAGGGAGATGTGGTCGTTCGCGAGCGTGCCGTTGCGGTAGCGCTTCACCAGGTCACGGATTTCGAGGACCGGCGGTGCTCCGAGGTTGAGGACCATGGCGTTACCTCGCGTTCCCGGGCGCCGTGCGCCGCAGCAGGTTTTCGAAGGCGAAGAGGGCCGAATCGAGCTGATGGATGCCTGGCTCCATTTCGCCGATGGCCTGGAGGCCGGCCACGCAGGCGGCGCCAAGCAGGGCGACCGCGTGCAGGTCCAGGTCACGTGCGATTTCGCCCAGCCCCATGGCGACGAGCAAACCCGCGGCGATCTGTTCGACCGACTCCGACGGCGTGTCGGGCGCGCGCCGGAACGTTGGCCCGGCCGGGCATGCGCCGACCGCTTCGAGGCCCGATTGGACGAGCATGGAGAGTGGGGATCCGGTGGTAGTGGTCATGGGTTGTCCCTCCTCGATTTGGAGAGAATAACACTGAACTTAAGAAAATCAAGTCTCTCCTTGAATTTCTTAAGTTCCCAGTGATCACGTGCCTCTGCGGAGGAACACGCGTCGTTGCCAGGCTCCGCGCCGCACCGATTGAACCGCGCACGCCACAGGCGCCGCAACGCCACGCCCGGAGAGTTTCTGGAGCGAGGTGTCGTCAGATCGCCATCAGGCCCGCGGTGCGGCCAGTCGGGCGCGCTATTTCGCGAACGTCGGCTCTTCGTTCGGCGCCAGGCCCCATTTGTCCTTCGGCCACCAGCTGCCCAGCGCCTTGCCCACGATGTCGTTCTCATCCACCAGCCCGAAGCTGCGGCTGTCCAGGCTGTCGTTCCGGTTGTCGCCCATTACGAAGTACTTGTCTTCCGGGATGCGCACCGCCGGCATGCTTCCCCGCCACGGGCCGTTCGTGTACGGCTCGATGAGCTCCCGGCCGTCGATCAGGACCTTGCCCTCGCGTATCTCGATGACGTCGCCTGGTACGCCGATGACGCGCTTCACCAGGTCCCGGCCGTTGGTTTGGCGGGGATGAAGGATCACGATGTCTCCCCGCTGGGGGCCGTGGAAGACGTGCCGCACGTCCGGTTCGCCCGGGTCCCAGAACGGCACCCACTGCGCCACCTTGTCCAGGTTGACTTCCGAATACACCAGCGAGTTCACCAGCAGGAATTCGCCGTTGGCCAGCGTCGGGTCCATCGAGTGCCCTTCGACGCGGTAGTGCTGCACGCTCGCTCGCACGGCGAGGAACACGAGGATCGCCAGCAGCCCGGTTTCCACAAGTTCACGTACGAAGCTGTGCCGGTGCGAAATGGGTTCGACTGCTTCGTCCTCGGGTGTCCCGGCGGCCTCGTCGGCTTCCGGGAACGGCAGCGCCGGCTCCGGGAACAGGAACGCGCCAGGCAGCGCCGACTCCGAGCGGCCCAGCGCGCCATGTTGCGGCGCCCAGCGCGCTTCATGGCGGAACAGCAAGGAGTCGAACGTCGCCGGGTCGTCCGGCTGGATGGCGGGCTCACCCTGGTCCGGGAGCCAGTTCCCGGCAGGGTCCAGCACATCCTCTGGTTCGTCACCCAGGGGCTGCGGTTGGTCAGGCCATTCGAGTCGCCGAGGGGGCTCCGGCGCATCGCCCATGCGCGAATTAGCGCACACCGCGTCCGAAGATGAAAGAAACGGGGAAAGGGCGCGGTCTGCTTCAGTCATCGAAGAAAGATTCGACAACTTGTATGACCGCCGTTAGAGGGGGCCCGAGGCCCGAGTCCAGAGGGTGGATATCGTTTCTCACCCCAACCAGGCGTTGAACTTCGGCTCCCGCCGCTCCCGGAACGCCGCAACCCCCTCTCGCGCGTCCGGATGGTGGTCGCTGATCGCGGTCTTCGCGGCGATGTCATCGAGGGCGTGGGCCCAGCTTAGTTCGGCCGCGTTGTAGATCGTGCGCTTCAACAGCCGCATCGCCACCTGTGGGCCGTTCGCCAGTTCCGCGGCGAGGGCGATCGTCCGCTCCATCAACTGGCCCGGCTCAACGACTTCGTGCACGAGGCCCAGGTCCAGTGCCTCGCCTGCCGGGACGATCTTCTTCCGCATCAGGAAGTCCATCGTCTTCGCCACGCCCATGAGCTGGACAAGGAGGTACTGGCCGCCTTCGTCCGGCAGCAGGCCGAAGCGCAGCGTCGCGCTGCCGAGCCGCGCGTCGCTCGAGGCGATGCGGAAGTCGCATGCGAGCGCCAGCGACAGCCCGGTCTGGATTGCGATGCCGTTCAGCGCGGCGATCGAGAGCTTGTCCAGGTTGCGGATAGCCGAGTTCACCGTCTGGCTGTGGACGCGCAGGCCTTCGTAGGTGCCGATGGCTTCCCGGTGCCCGGGGAAGATTTCGGGCATCAGGTGCGGCGCCGCTGGGAGCGGCCGCCCGGTGATGTCGTCGCCGGCGCAGAAGGCGCGGCCCTGCCCGGTGAACACCACCACGCGAACCGCGTCGTCCATCTGGGCCTGCGTGAGCTGCTCGATCAGCTCGCGTTTGATCGCCTGGGTCAGGCCGTTCATCCGCTCGGGCTGGTTGAACGTGAACACCGCGATGCCGGGCTCGTGGATGGCTGTTTCGAAGCCGGGGAACTGTCCGCTGGTGAACGCCATGGCGCCTCTCCGGGTGCGTGAAGTGCCGGGATTATAAGGATGCCCACGTCCCGGCGCCCCGGACCGGTCAACGAAAAGTAGCCCCGACCGTGAGGGAGGCAGAATGGCCTCGCACCCCCGCGCAGACCACTGGGGGTCCCGTGCGGCCTCCCTGACGGTCGGGGCTATGTGTGTTTCTGCGCACGAGCCGCCTCTGGCAAGGAGCGGTTGGCCAAACGCCACTGAACGTTCCAGGCCACCCCCCAAAGTAGCCCCGACCGTAAGGGAGGCAGAATGGCCTCGCACCTCGCGCAGACCACGGGGTTCCCGTGCGGCCTCCCTGACGGTCGGGGCTATGTGTGTCTCTGCGCACGAGCTGCGACTGGCAAGGAGCGGTTGGCCAAGCGCCACCGAACGCCCAGTGCCACCCCCAAAGTAGCCCCGACCGTAAGGGAGGCAGAATGGCCTCGCACCCTCGCGCAGACCACAGGGGCTCCCATGCGGCCTCCCTGACGGTCGGGGCTATGTGTGTCTCTGCGCACGAGCCGCGACTGGCAAGGAGCGGTTGGCCAAGCGCCACCGAACGCCCCAGGCCACCCCCAAAGTAGCCCCGACCGTAAGGGAGGCAGAATGGCCTCGCGCCCTCGCGCAGACCACAGCGGCTCCCGTGCGGCCTCCCTGAAGGTCGGGGCTATGTGTGTCTCTGCGCACGAGCCGCGACTGGCAAGGGCGGTTGGGCAGGTCCGCCCGCGAAGAGCGCCTCGCCCCTCGAACCTGTATCTTCGGCCGCCAGCCGGCGCGTAGCGCCAGCCGAAACGAGGGGGACGCTTCATGGATTCGGGAGAGATCAGCAGCCTGCGCGCACAGGTCGCGCAAACCGCCGCCGCCGTGGTCGCCAGCGGCGCGATATCGTCGAACGGACATGGCAACATCAGCGTCCGCGCCCCGGGCGCGGCGGAGATGCTGTTTTCCACCGCGCCTTCGCTCACCGGCCTGACGACCGACATGGTGGCCCGCATCCGCCTGGACGGAGAGATTCTCGAAGGCGACGTCCCGCCGATTCAACGGGCCGTCATCGACATGCACACGGCCATCTACGCGGACCGACCGGAAGCCGGTTGCGTCATCCACACCCACTCGCCGTGCGCCACCGCCTTTGCCGTCGCACGCCGCAGGATCGACTGCTGGATCGAAGCCCTGGCCATGTTCGGTCTCGCGGACGGAGTCCCCGTCGCGGCCTACGGCCCGCGCGGTTCCGCCCAGGCCGTCGCGAACATCCGCGCCGCCCTCGATTCTCGTGGCTGCGCAGTCCTTCTCGCCAACCACGGCGTGCTCGTCTTCCACAGGAACCCCGAGCAGGCGGTAATGATTGGCGGAGTCGTGGAGGAGGCCGCCCGCGCCGCGATGACATCGATGGCGCTCGGCGGGCCTATCGAAATCGAACCCGAGATGCGTGCCGCCGCACTCCAGCGGGCCGCCGCGTTCGGCATCGTCTCCTGAGCGCGGGCACGGTCGTTACGCTGCGATTTGGGGGTGCGGGCCCGGCTGCGTTGGGGACTTGTGCGGCCGGGCCCGCATGGGCAGGGGGGAGGTTTGCCACCCCTTAGACCGGTCAGTTCGGGATTTCTTACAGCCGCTCCCCAACCCCGATAACACACAGCCCCGACCGTAGGGGAGAAAGTGTTTCGCGGGGATGGCGCCGTCGCAGCGGGGCGGGTGCGGCCTCCCTTACGGTCGGGGCTATGTGTGTCTCTGCGCACGATCCGCGACTGGCAGGGAGCGGTTGGCCAAGCGCCACTGAACGTTCCAGGCCACCCCCAAAACAGCCCCGACCGTAAGGGAGGCAGAATGGCCTCGCACCCTCGCGCAGACCGCAGGGGTTCCCATGCGGCCTCCCTGACGGTCGGGGCTATCTGATGTCCAGCGCAACCCTCCGGCTCCGGCACTCCCGGAGTGAGCGTGGCGCGAAGAGCCACTGTGACGAACGCCGGTTGGAGCAGATGCGGCCCGCTCGGACGGTGGAACCACCCACCACCCAGAGGTGCCCTATGCCTCCTGCTTTCGCCATCCCCGAAACGCCGCTGCCGCTCCTGCTGAACGACCTCGACCACGAGCGCCGCGCCCGCTACCGCGAGAACCTCGCGTTCTATGAAGGCCGCCAGTGGCCCGGCCGTGCCCGCCGCGGCGAGCGCCGGCTCACCTTCAACTACGCCAAAGCCTTCGTCGACAAGGTGACCAGCTACCTTCTGAACGGCTCGTCGGTCCAGGTGGAGGGCGGCGAATCGGCCGAGGGCCGCGCCCGTGCCCGCGCCGCCGAACGCGCGCTCCGCGTCATGGAATCCGCCAATGGCCTCGCGCAGCTCGATTACGAGACCGAGCTTGACTGCGCGGTCCTCGGCGATGCCTGTTACAAGGTGACCTGGGACGCGGAAGCCGCGGGCGTGCGCATCACCGCGCCGGACGTGCAGGGCATCTTCGCCTGGCGCGAGCCGGGCGACCCCTCACGCGTGACCGCCATCGCCAGCCAGTACCGGCTGCGTGATTCGAACCGGCCGGTTTCGAGCGCGGACGAGACGGTCACCGAGTACTGGACGGCTGAGTTGTTCGAACTCTGGCACGGCACAACGCTCACCATTTCTGAGCCGAACCCGTACGGCTTTATCCCCTTCGTCCTCTTCCCCAACGTGCGCGAACCGAAGCAGCACTGGGGCGCGAGCGACATCCCACCCCTGGTCGAGTCCAACCGGGAACTGAACCGCGCGTTCAGCCAGCTCAGCCAGATCCTGGAGCTCTCCGGCAATCCCATCGCCGTCCTCGAAGGCGTGACCGGCTCGCAGGACATCGCCGTCGAGCCGGGCGCGGTCTGGGAAGTGCCGGAGAACGCCAAGGCCTACCTGCTGGACCTGCTCAAAGGCGGCGGAGTGGCCCTCCACAACGACTACATCGACCTCGTCTACCGCGCGATGCATGACCTCGGCGAATCCCCGCGGACCGCCTTCGGCCACAACCCGCAGGGCCTCTCCGGCATCGCCCTGAACACGGAACTCGACCCGATCGCCCGCAAAGTGCTTCGAAAGCAGCGCATCCGCACAGCCGTCTACGAACGCCGCGCAACCATGGCGCTCCAGCTCCTGGCGCATTTCGGCGGGCTCGACAGCGAAGGCCTGCGGCCCGTCATGCAGTGGGGCCCAATCCTCCCTATCGACCGTTCCCGCCAGGTCGCCGACGAGCGCTCGCTCGTCGAAGCCGGCATCAGCTCCCGGCGCTCGGCGGCCGCCCGCCTCGGCGCCGACGACGTGGAAGCGGAGTGGGCGCGGGTGCGCGAGGAGGGATGAGCGGCGAGCAACGAGCAATGGGCAAGGGAGGAGTGAAGCGCAAGACTGGCCGCTGCAGCGGCGCGGCGGCATGTCAGTCAGGGTCCCCGGTTAGACTTCCGCGGCCTCCGCTTCTCCCAGCGCCACCGCGTCGGGCGGCGCGCGGTGCAGCGTCTCGGGCATCAGGAAGAACATGAGCGCGGCCCCCGCCAGCCCGATTCCCCCCATCGTGATCGACGCCGCCGCGAGCGTGGCCAGTCCTGTCACCCCGGCGACGATGAGCGGCCCGCCCGCCGTGCCGAGGTCACCGCAGACGCGCCAGGCCCCGAGGAACTGCGCTCGCCCGGAAATCGGCGAGAAGTCGGCGCCCAGGGTCATGACGATGCCGCTGCCGAGCCCGTTCCCAAACCCGATGAGCAACCCCACGAGCACCATGGAAACGAACCCGGTGGAAAGCGGCAGCAGGAGCATGCCCACGGCCATGATGCCGATGCAGGGCAGCGCCACCGCCTTTCGCCCCCACTTGTCCATCACGCTGCCGGCGGGATAGAAGAGCAGCATCTCCATGCCCATGGAGATACCGAAAATCAGGCTGATCGTGCTCTCATCGAGCCCAACGTGGTCGCCCCAGAGGGGAAGCACGCCCTGGCGGGTAGCCCGCAACGCGCCGATGGCCGTCACCCCGACACCGGCCGTCAGGAACGTGCGCGCGTGCTCGCGGACGACCTTCGTGAACTGCACGTGCTCGTGTTCGAGAACTGGCGCGGCCGCTTCGCCCCGGATCAGCACGATGAGCAGGCCGCAGGCGAGCAGCGCCGTGGTCAGGTGCACGTAGTACGCCCCGTCGATGCCGACCAGCGCGCCCACGCCCGCACCGATGAACGGCCCGAAGAAGTTGCCGACGCGGTTGACGCCGCCCAGAGTGGAGAGCGCCCGCCCGCGCAGGTTCGCGGGCATCACGTCGGTCACGTAACTGAGCCGCGCCAACAGCCAGACCGCCCAGCCACAGCCCATCAGGAAGGTGAACCCCGCGAAAGCGTAGATGCCCGGGCTGAACGCCGAGCCGATGAGCGCGACGATGACCAGCGCGGTGCCCATCACCATCGCGCGCTGCTCGCCGAACCGGCTGACCAGCCAGCCGGCGGGCACATCGAACGAGAGGATGCCGATGCCGCGCAGCGCAACGATGAACCCCGCGAAGGCAACGGACGCCCCTTGATCGCGCGCAGCCAGCGCCACGATCGGTATCACCGCGCCCTGCCCAACAGCGAACAGGAACGTCGGGACGTACACAGAGAGACCAAGTGAGCGGATGCTCGGGGCGGTGGGCGCGGAAGCAGTCACTGGGTTCGGCATCCTACCGCCCGCCGCCGAACCGAAAACCGGTCAGGCGAACAGAATTGCGAGGACTATCAGGACCAGGAGGATGCTTCCCCCGGCCAGAAGTCCGCAGCCTTCGAAGCAGCCGAGCGCATAACCCTGGAGCCGCTCCTCTGTCTCGTTGAACCGAATGGGTTCGCTGCTGAGGTCCCGGTCAGTCCGCTCCGGGTCGCTCATCGTGCGCCTCCAGGCCAATCTTGGGGATCGGCGATCCTACTGTGTGTATCGGCCGTCCGAACCGCGCACGGCAGTAAGCGGGTGGTCGAACGGCACGGACGGCCATGCGCCAGCCTGAACCAACTCCCGCCTGGCGTCCTTCGAAGTTCGCCGTTCGCCGCGCGCCCCTCAGCCCCCGAAGGCCGCGATCCGGTTCGGCTCCTCGTACGGCATCCGACCGATGTCCGCGATCGCCGCCGCGATGTCGAGGCGCGGCACCGGCTGCGGTTCGCTGCAGTACACGAAGGCCGCGGCGCAGTAGTCGTCAACGCGCTCGGCGATGCCGCTCGCGAGCAGCCCCGGCGCGGCGTTCTTCGTCCAGCCGCTTCCGGCGGCGGGGTTCGAGCGGTCGTACGCTTCGAACTCCGCTTCTTGCCCCTCGCGGAACGAATTGAAGCCGATCTGCTGGATGGTCACCTTCAGGCTCTCGCGGAAGACGATGGGGTCCGGGATGTGCCAGCGGTAGAAACCGATGAAGTCCGGCACGCCGTCCGTCCGGTCCTGCGGCCGCGCCTCCAGCGGTGACCCCGCGTAATGCGCGAGGTGGGCGCCCATGCCCCACGCGCTGCCGACGTAGTCCTCAAGCCCGGTGCCGCAGATGGTCGGGAGGTCTCCGTCGCCATCCAGGAACACTTTGACTTCGCCCTCGCCATACCAGCGCGCCGGGTCGATCGTGCGGATGCCCACCGCGCAGCCGAGGAAGCGTCCCGGCCCGCGGAACTCATCGGCGATGACGAAGTCCCGGTACATCACGGTCGGGTTTTCTCGGCGGAAGCTGACGTGCAGGTATCCAGCGTCCGCTGGCAGCGCGTTCTCCAGCGTGTAGTCCACCTGGTAGTAGAAGGGGAGCGCGCGGTGGGAGCTGTTCGTGATCACCATCCGAAACCGCTTCTTGAACGGCATCGGAAAGTAGGCGTTGAAGCCGCGCCCCTCCTGCGCCGAGGCCATCGCGGAGTGGTAGGCCACCGGCCGCCCGCAAGGCAACCCGAAGAAGTCCAGGCATGGCACGGAGATCGAGGGCTCGCTCGCGCCGTCGTAGTACACCTCGAACCAGAGCGCGCGCATGACTTCCGGCCGGGCCGGCGGGAACGTCATCCAGATGTGGCGCACGGTCCCCGGCCCTTCGATGTCCGCGAGTTGCACCGTCTCGCCCGGCTGCAACACGCGCGAGGGCGCCCCCTTGCGGCCGCCATGCGACGAACCGCCCGCGCCACGCGCCCCGGTCGGGTTCTCAAACGTTATCGCGCGGGAATCGAGCGAGAGGTCGATGCGGGAAGGGTCGAGGTCGTGCATCGGCCGGTTCTACCAGAAACGGGACGTGAGATGGAAGAGGGGTGAGACGTGAACCGCTTGTTCGACGCGATGCCGCTTTCGGCTTTCGGATCTTTCCTTCTATCGGCCAGTCGCCGCGCGTAGACTCTCGCCTGTGGCGAGGGATCCGGCGCAGTCGACCCCGTTGTTCGGCCGCGGAGAACCTCTCGCCGCGCTTTCCTCCGAGTGGGATAGACTCTCGGCCGGGCAGGGCTGCCTCGCACTGATTTCGGGCGAAGGCGGGATCGGGAAGACTCGCCTCGTCGAGGAGTTTCTCGCGACCGTCCAACCGGCAGCCGTCCCCTGGGGCCGGTGTTACGAAGGCGACGGCGCGCCGCCGTTCTGGCCGTGGATCCAGGTCGCGCGGGAGCTCGCCGGAGGGTCCGTCGCAGAGCTGCCGCCCGCCCTAGCCACGCTCATCGATGCCGCCGGTTCGGCGAAAGACGGCGGCCCGCGCTTTGGCGGGAGCGATGAGCGGTTCCGGCTGGCCCAGGCACTCGATGATTTGCTGCGCCGCCGCGCGCAGGACAAGCCGCTCGTCATCGTGCTTGATGACCTCCACTGGGCAGATGCGGGTTCGCTCGGTCTCGCGGAGTTCATCGCCAACCAGGGTTGCCTGCGCTCCAGCCCCGTCTTCCTGGTCGCGACCTACCGGGACGCCGAACCGGAAGCCCCCGCTATCGTCGGCGAGTCGCTGGTCCGCTTGCGGCGTGCCCCGCGAGTCCTGGAGCTGAAACTGCGCGGGCTCTCCCTCCCGGAAACGGCGGACTTCGCCACGCATCTCCGCGGCGGGGCGCCCGCGCCGGACGATGCGGTCCGCACCCTGCACACCTACACCGAAGGCAACCCGTTCGTCATCGGCGAGACGGTGCGCACGGCCGGCGGCGCCCTCACCGTCGCAGCGATCGAGGCTCTTCCCTGGCGTGACGGCCCGCTTGGCCCCACCTCAATCCGGCTTTCGAGCCTGGACCCGGCCCTGCGGGGACTGCTGGAGGCCGCCGCCGTCCTCGGCCGCGAGTTCCCCACGACGTTGCTCACGTCCGTCGCGGGCGTTTCCCAGGAGCCGTTGCTGGAACTCCTCGATGCCGCCGAAGAGGCGCGCGTGATCCAGCCGGTCCCGGGCGCGCCCGGGCGATACCGCTTCGTCCACGCCCTTCTCCGCGAAACGCTCTACGGCGAGATGCTCGCCGGGAAGAAGCAACGCCTCCACTTCCGCGCCGCTGAGGCGCTGGAAGCGATGACCCGCTACGAGGTAGACGGCAACCTCCCGGACCTGGTCCGCCACTTCACCTTCGGGGCAGCCCTCGGCGGCGGTGACCGGGCGGTGGCCTACGCGCTCCAACTCGGCGAACGCTCGCTCCGCGGGTACGCTTACGAATCGGCCGCCGCCACCTACGCCCAGGCGCTCACCCTGCGCAGCACCTGGCCCGGAGAGCCGGCGGAGGTCGCCGAGCTCCACATCGGCCACGGCGAATCGCTCCGCCGCATGGCGAAGCGAGACGACGCACGGGCCGCCTTCGAACAGGCGGCGGCCATCGCCCGGCGTTTGCTCCGTGACGACGGCCCGCAGGGTCCGATGCTCCTCGGCCGGGCGGCGTTCGGATACTCCAGGACGGGCTTTGGCTTCGCCGAGCCGGCAACCATCGCGCTCCTGAGAGAGGCGCAGGCGGCGCTGGAGCCATTGGAGACGCCCCTGCGCGCCATGGTCATGTCCTCTCTGGCCGTCGCGATCGGCTTCGGGGACCAGCGTGCCGAAGCGCCGATCCTCGCCAGCCGCGCGCTCCGCATCGCGCGCACCAGCGGTGACGCGTGGACCCTCGGCTTCACGCTTGACGCGGCCCGTTGCGTCATCACCTCCTCCAACCGGCTGGAGGAGCGCATCGCCCTTTCCCGCGAACTGGCCGCGCTGCCGGACCCGGAGTTCGCCGTCCTGGGCCGGCGGTGGCTGGTCTGTGACCTCATCGAAGCGGGTGATTGGCCCGCCGTCCGGCACGAGATCGACGCCCATGCCGCGCTCGCCGGGAAGCTCCGGCAGCCAACCCACCTCTGGTACGCGGAACTGTTCCAAGCGATGGCCGCGGCGGCGTCAGGGGACTACGAATCGGCGGAGCGCCGGGCGCAGGCCGCGCTCGGCCTCGGCCAGGCGAGTGGCTCTCCCGACACCATGCTGTTTTTCGCCCCGATGCTGCTCCATATCCGGCGCGAACAGGGCCGCGGCGCTGAGCTGGAACCAATGCTCGCGATGATGGAGACCGCCTCAGCCCATCTCCCCGCCTGGCGGGAAGTGCTCGCACTGCTGCGCGCCGAGGCGGGGCGTCACGAGGAAGCACGGCCGCTCTACGAACAGATGATCGCCAACGACTGCGCAGCCCTGCTCGACGACAACTACTGGCTGCTCTCGATGTACGTACTCTCGGAAACCTGCGCCGAGCTCGGCGACGCCGCCAACGCGCCTGCCCTCTACCGCCTGCTGTCGCCGTTTGCGTCGCGCATGGTCCAGGCGGGCAACGGCGTCGTCGTGGCGGCGCCGGTCTCGCAGTCGCTTGGCCTGCTCGCGCTCACCGAAGGCCGGCTGGATGCCAGTGCCGGCCACTTCCGGGATGCCCTGGCGCTGGCAGACCGTTGGGGCGCGCCCGCCATGCGCGCACACGCCCTGGCCGGCCTCAGCCGGGCGCTGATGGACTCGGATCCGGCGGCCGCGCGGGCCGCGCACGGCGAAGCCTGTGAACTGGCCACGAAGCACGGGCTCGTCCGGCTGAACGGCCTGCTCCAACGCCACGCGCCGCCAACCTCGGCGACAGCGGCGCCCGGCGGCCTGAGCGCGCGCGAAGCCGAAGTCCTCGGGCTCCTCGCCGCCGGCTGGAGCAACCAGCGGATCGCCGATGGCCTCGTCCTCAGCCTGAACACCGTCATCCGGCACGTCTCGAACATCTACGGAAAGATCGGCGCTTCGAATCGCGCGGAGGCCACGGCCTGGGCGCTGGCCAACGGGATCCGCCGAGACTGACCCGGCGCGCTCACAAGAACTTGTGAGCGGCCCACCTTTACCGGCCCGGCTGAAGATGGCAATCCACTGTGAAGTTGAAAGCGGGTCGCTCGGCCCATTCTGCTCCCCGGGATCACCACCAGACCGATCCCGAGGGAACCAATGTTGAAGCGCTCCATCCTCCTCGCCGCTCTCGCCACCATGGCGCTGGCGGCCCTCACTGTCGCCTGTGGCGGCGATGATGACGACGACAAGGGGACAACGTCGTCGTCCGCCTCCACCGCCAGCGACTCAGCGGCCCTGCTCGCGAAGGTGCCACACCCGGACCAATCGGCCGCGGCCGGCAGCAAGGTCTTCGTCGGCCACGACAAGGACAACAAAGCGTCGGTCGGGCTCACCGTCTTCTCCGACTCAACGGCCGTTGGCTACGCCTGCGACGGCAACCAGACCTGGACGTGGTTCACGGGCACGGCGAACGGCAATGAGGTCAGCCTCACCGCCAGCGACGGCAGCAAGCTGACGGCGAAGCTCGATGGCTCGAAGGCGACCGGCAGCACCTCCGGCGGCTCTTCGCTCTCCTTCACGCTCGACGCAGCAACCGCTGACAACCGTGCCGGCCTCTACCGCGGAACCGCGACGGACAACGCCCGGAGTTCGGTAGCCGGCTGGGTCGTCGAGAACGATGGGTTCGTCCGCGGCGGCCTGAACCTGACCGTGAACTCCACCGCCAGCCGCCTCGGCGCCACCTTCGACCCGAAGAAGGCAGCTGACCTGCAGACCGCGCCGGAATTCGGCGAGATCAAGGCGGCCATCCCCGGCTTCCCCACCATCCCGGCTGATGTCACCGTCTTCAGCGTTCGGGGCAATCTCTGTGGCCGGATCGCGGTGAACCTCATGGAACAGACCACGGTCGCGAGCCCCGGCGTCCCGGACACTGCCCTCAACCGGGCGCGGCTGGGGCTCCTCGGCCGCCTGGGCTGCAAGCAGGAAGCCCTCTTCGCCCTCGAATAGCAGCCGCAACCCTCCCGCGGCCGATCGGAAAGGCGTCCCTGTTGGGACGCCTTTCGCTTTGCCGCGTAGACTCGCCGCCACATCCACGCATTCGGAGTACAGCCATGCCCACTCGCGCACTCGTCCTCGGCGGCGGCGGCCCCGTTGGGATCGCCTGGGAAACCGGGTTGGCCGCTGGCCTCGCCGAAGGCGGCGTCAACGTCGCCGAGGCCGACTTCATCATGGGCACGTCCGCCGGCTCGGCGGTCGGCGCGCAACTCGCCATGGGCCGCAGCCCCCAGCAGATGTACGCCGCCATCGCCGCGGACGCGACGAACACTCGCCCCGGGCCCACCCGCGCGAACACCGGCGAAGGCGGCGCTCCACCGAACCTCACGGGGCTCATGGAACTCATGCAGAAGGCTCAGCGCGACGATGTCTCGCCCGAGGAAGTGCGCAAGGAGATCGGCGCCTTCGCCCTCGCCGCCAACACCATGAGCGAAGAAGCGTTCATCGCCACCTTCGGGCGCATGCTCGCCAGCGCCGAGAGCTGGCCTTCGAAGCGCTATCTGTGCACCGCCGTCGATGCGCTCACCGGCGCGTTCCAGCCCTGGGACAACGACTCCGGCGTGCCCCTCAGCCGGGCAATCGCCTCGAGCTGCAGCGTGCCCGGCGTCTACCCGCCGATCACCATCAACGGTCGCCGCTACATCGACGGCGGCATGCGCTCCGGCACCAACGCGGACCTGGCGAAGGGCTATGACACCGTCATCGTCGTCGCCGTCACCATCGCCGCCGAAGGCCCCATGGCCGAACGCTCGCGCCAGCGGTTCGAGGCCGAACTCGACGTCCTGCGCTCCTCCGGCAGCACAGTCCACGTGCTCGCGCCCGATGCGGCCTCGCAGGCCGCGTTCGGGCTGAACCTGATGGACTTCACCCGCCGCGCCGGCGCCGCCGAGGCCGGGCTCGCCCAGGGCCGCGCCGAGGCCACCCCGATCGCCGCCGGCTGGTAGACCCGAGCGCCCATTTGTTGGGAGTTCCCTGAGCGCGGGATGTCACCGTGGCGGCTATCCTTCCTCAGGGGGACCGCCAGCGGCGTTCGCGAAGCATGAGCAGCAATCGCCACACAAGTGTCGACATCGAGCGCGCCATTGACTCGCGCTACTTCCCGGTGGGGATCTTCTGGGGCGACCTCCAGGGCCTCTGCAGCGGCGTCAACACCCGCTGGTGCGAGCTCTCCGGCCTCAGCGAGGAAGAGTCGCTAGGCGCCGGCTGGATCGGCGCCATCCACCCCGGCGACCGTGAAAGAGTCGCCCGCGAGCAAGCCCTCCACATGGCCGCGGGCACGGAATTCCACATCGAATTCCGGCTCCTGCGGCCAGATGGCGCCATCCGCTGGGTCCTCTCCCAGGCCGTAGCCGCGTTTGATGACGCCGGCGAGCCGAGCGGGTTCGTTGGCACGGTTACCGACATCACTGACCGCGTCACGGCTGACGCGGCGCTGCGCGAAAGCGAGCTCCGCTTCCGCAACCTGGTCGAGCTCTCGCCCGACTTCATCTGCATCCACCGCGGCGGGATCATGGCATACGTCAACGCGGCCGGATGCAGAATGATGGCCGCCACCACCATCGATGACCTCGCCGGCCACCACATCCTCGAATTCGTCCTCCCCCAGCACCAGGCCATCGCCGTCGAGCGCATGCGAGCCGTCCGCGCGGGCGAAACACTCACCCTCGCCGAGATGGAAGTCCGCCGTTGCGACGGCGCCGTCATCTGGATCGAGACCATCGCCAGCACCACCGTCTGGGAAGGCGAGCCCGCCGTCCAACTCGTCGCCCGCGATGTCACCGAACGTCGCCGTATCGCGGAGACCTACCGCGGCGTCGTCGAAAGCGTCCGCGAGGCGATGTGGGTGATGGAACGCGGACCAGACCTGGAATGGCGCATCAGCTTCGTCAACAGCTCCTACCTGCGCCAGTCGGCCCTCGCCGCCGCCGGCCAGGTCGTCGGCAAATCGTTTCCGGAGCTCATCGCAGCCGGCATCATCTCGGCTGAAGACGCGGCCGCCTCAGCCGAGCGCTACCGGCTCGCGTCCGAGTCCGAGAGCCCACTCGAGTTCGAAAGCACGCTCGTCTGGAACGGTGCCAAAGCCTACTTCGTCACCACGATCACGCCCGTCCGCGACTCTTCCGGGCGATGCGACCAGCTGATTTGCTGGAGCCGCGACCTCAGCCGCCGCCGCGCCCAGGAGCAAGCGCTGGCTGAGTCCGAAGCCAACTACCGCGCCGTCGTCGAAGGCACGTCCGACGCCGTCTGGGTCATGGACCGCGGCGACGACGACCGTTACCGCATCAGGCTCGCCAACCCGCGCACGCGCGAACTTCTCGGCGTGAACCTGGAGGACGTGATCGGGAGCACCCTCGACGCCGTGCTCGCCCCCGCCTCGGCCGCCGCCGCTGAAGCGCGCTACCGCGAAGCGGAAGCCGCGGGCGAACCGATCGAGTACGAGAACGTTGTCGGACGCGATGGCATGCGGGTCGAAGTCGTTACCCACCTCACGCCCCTGTTCGATTCCGAAGGCCGCTGCTACCGCATCATCGGCTCGGCCCGGGACGTCACTGACAGGCGCCGCGCGGAAGCGGCGCTCCTCCAGGCCCAGAAGCTAGAAAGCCTCGGCGTCCTTGCCGGCGGCATCGCGCATGACTTCAACAACCTGTTGACCACCATCCTCGGCAACCTCTTCCTGCTCGAAAGCGAACTCCCGCAGGACAGCCCGCTCCGCGCCTACACCGCTGATTCCCGCATCGCCGGCGAGCGAGGCGCGGACCTGGTCAAGCGCCTCCTCGGCTTCAGCCGTCCCGGCGTGCACGCGCGCCAGCCCGTCTCCATAGCGACGCTGGTCAACGAGACGGTCGCACTCGTCCAGCGCACCCTCGGCCCGCGCGTCGCCGTAGATGTCCTCCCCGGCGAGCCGGGCGCGATGGTGGCCGGAGAGTTCGGCTCGCTCCAGCAGGTGCTGGTCAACCTGCTCCTCAACGCCCGCGACGCGATGCCCGAAGGCGGCTCCATCACCATCAGCCACGCCAGGCGCCAGATCCATTCGGAACCACTCTGGGCGCAGCGGGGCATCACCGCCGGCGCATACCGCGAACTCGTGGTCACTGACACCGGCGCCGGCATGTCGCGTGACTTGCTTCAGCGCATCTTTGACCCATTCTTCACGACGAAGGGCGTGGGCAAGGGCACCGGGCTCGGGCTCTCTACCTCGTTCAGCATCGTCCGCGCGCATGGCGGCTGGCTGGCGGCCGAAAGCAGCGAAGGCCAGGGCAGCACCTTCCGCGTCCTGATTCCCGAGAACTAGGCCGGAGCGACAGCGACGCGGTTGGCCGAACTGCCACCATGGTTCGAGCGAAGGGGAAGGCTCCCGCGCACCGCTCCGTGCGGGCCCACGTCCCACCGCTCCTTACCAGTCGCGGCTCAGATGGCAGGGTCCTCGTCCGCGGTTTCCAGTACCGGAAGCAACAGCCGGAAAGTCGAACCCCGGCCCGGCGCGGTATCCACCGCGAGCCAACCGCCATGCGCGCGCGCAATCCCGAGCGCCGTCGAAAGCCCAAGGCCCGACCCACGTCCGACCTCTTTGGTCGTGAAAAACGGGTCGAAGATTCGCTCCACAACATCCGGCGTGATGCCGCTCCCGGTGTCGCGCACCGTGACCAGGTGGTAACGCCCGCGCGGCAGGTCCGGTGGCGCCCAGCGGTGGCGGGGGCCCACGTTCACCAGGCGGCGGGCCATCGTCAGCGTGCCGCCCTCCGGCATGGCATCGCGCGCGTTGACCATCAGGTTCACCAGGACCTGCTGCAGCGAAGTCCACGAGCCCCTGATCTCCGGGTCGCCCTGCGTGCGCCGCACCACCAGCCGCACCTGGGGCGTGAGCGCGCTCCGGGCGAGCGCGGCCGTGTCGTGCAACAGGCCTTCCAGGCGGACGGTTTCGTCGCTCGAAACCTCGGGCCGCGCGAACGTCAGCAGCCGTTTCACCAGCTCGGCGCCTCGGTCCGCCGCGTGCCTCGCTTCCTGCACCAGCTCCAACTGCGGCCCGTTCACGCCGCGCTCGAGCAGATAGAGGTTGCCAATCACCGCCGTGAGCAAGTTATTGAAGTCGTGCGCGATGCCGCCGGCGAAAACCCCGAGGCTCTCCAGTTTCTGGCTCTGGCGCACCTGTTGCTCCAGCCGCATCCGCTCTTCTTCGGCCAGCTTTCGCTCGGTGATGTCCAGGAACGTGCCTGCCCCGCGGATCGGCCGTCCCGCCGAATCGCGTTCCACGATCGTGCCGCGCGTCAAGATCCAGCGGTATTCGCCGCGCGCGTTGGTCACCCGGTGCTCGCATTCGACGACCGGCGCTTCGCCCGTCGCGTGGCGGGTGAACGCCGCGACCAGGAAGTGACGATCGTCCGGGTGCACGCGTTCCAGGAACGAGCTGAGCGCGCCGTCCTTGTGCGGAGACCCGAACCCCGACGGAGACTCCGGGAACTCGGCCGACATGACCCCTGAGCGCACGTCCCATTCCCACAGGGCGAGTTCGGCGCCGCGCATGGCCAGGTCCAGCCGCTGTTCGGCGGCCTTCCGCGCCCGCTCGATGTTCATTGCTTCCATGATCGTGCCGCAGGTGCTGAGCAGCGGCGCCAGGAACGCTGCGAGCGCGCTGTCGTAGCCGGCCGGCCGGTTCGCCACCGCGACCATTCCCACCAGCCGTTCGCCAACGAAGATCGGCAGGCCCATGAACGTCTGCATCGCCGGGTGGCCCGGCGGAAGCCCCCCGCTGCGCGGGTCGTTGCCCGTTTCGCCGGCAATGACCGGCTGGCCCGTCGTGACAACGTGTCCGAAGAGCGTCGCCATGTTGGTGAACTGGATGCCCTGTTCCCGGTTCGCCGAGAAGAATGCCCGCGTTTCGGCGTTCCACGAGATGTCGGTCGCCGCCAGCAGCCGGAGCACGGGCTCCCCCTGGCTGTCGTGGTCCACCGCGCCGATGAACCCGAATTCGCTGCCCGATGCGCGGAGAAGGTCCCCCAGCAGCCCTTCGAACACCGCCCTTGAGTCCCCCTCGCGGATGAACTGCGTCTGGGCCGCGCCGAGCGCCGCCAGCAGGTCGTTGGATTGCTTCACCGCCTCCGCCCAGCGAATCCGCTCGCCGATGTCCCGCCCTATCCCGCCAACCGCCACCACGTCTCCCCGCGCGTCGCGGACCGGGAAGACTGAGACCGAAACGTCAATCACCTGGCCATCGCGAGTGCGCCGCTTCGTCTCGATCTGGCGCCGCTCACCCGCCGACTGGGACTCCAGCACTTCTGCCATCTCCCCGCGCTTCTCCGGCGTTTCCAGGATCTCCATCCCCTTGCCGAGCATCTCCTCCGCCGAGTAGCCATACATGCGTTCGGCGCCGCGGTTCCAGCTGAGCACCGCGCCGTCGAGGTCCTGGCTGATGATCGCGTCATCGGACGATTCGACGAGCGCGGCCAGCCGGGCGCGCTCCTGTTCCGCGGCCACGCGCTGCGTTGTGTCCCGGAAAATGACACGGACGCCTACGGGCATGTTGCCGTCACCCAGGATGTACGAGCCTTGCGCGTCGGCCGGGAAGCAGCTGCCGTCCTTGCGGACCAGCGTTAGCTCGAAGATGCGTTGGCCCGGCTCCCGCTCGTACGGCTCTCCGGCCCACACGCTCGCCGCCAAATGCCGGGACGCCACATCCAGCACGTTGACCAGGCTGCGGTCATCCAGCAAGGCATACCCTTCGATGCCCGCCGCCACGTCGTCCCGGCTGTACCCCAGGAGCGCCAGCGCAACCTGGCTCATGTACGTGACCTTGATCTCCGGAAGGCTGACCTCCACGAACGCTTCGGGGAGGTGCTCGCGCAACTGCGCGTGGTCCCGCTGGAGACGTTCGTACCGCTCCTGCAACTCCGCCAACGCAGTGGCGGCCGGCGTGACAACGGCCGCTGGCTCAGCGCTCACGCCCATCCCCTCATCCAATCCCATTGGCCCGCCATAGTAGGCTGGCGAGCTTCACACGGCACTCGGCAAATCCCCTAGTTCGTCGCTACGGGGTGTGAACCAGCACGGTACCTTCTCGTCCCGGCCATCCGCCGATACACTGGGAACCCCATGACCATGCCGGCTCCGACGACGCGCGTCCTCGAGGACACCGGCTCCCAGGTCGAGCCGCCCTACCACCTCATCCTGCTCGATGACAACGAACACACCTACCAGTACGTCATCGCCATGCTCGGCAGCATCTTTGGCTACGCCCCGGAAAAGGGCTTTGCCATCGCCTGCGTCGTCGACAAAGACGGCCAGGCAATCCTCATGACGGCCGGCCTGGACGAAGTCCGCCTGAAGCAAGACGCCGTCCACGCCTTCGGTGCGGACCCGGCCATGCCCGAATCCAAGGGCAGCATGTCGGCCGTGATCGAACCGGCAAGCTCGCCCGCCTAGAAGCCCGCGCCATCTGAGCCGCGACTGGTAAGGAGCGGTGGGATGTTGGCCCGCACGGACGGAAACGCGACAGCCTGCCCTTCGTAGCCCTGGTGGTGCTTTTGGCCCGGCAGTGGCCAGGTCGTCGAAGGCTGGCGCGTGACGCCGGTGGTGCGACCGGCATCGCAGCGCTTACTGCGTGCGCGCCTCGGATTGGCGTGGCTCCCGAGATCCCTCGCCGCTCAGTTCATCGTCAGCGTCAGGTCCTCGCTCACCAGCACCCAGTACACCTTCAACGTGAACAGCCCGCCGAAATCGTTCAAATACCGCGGCTGCCCCGGCAGGTACGAAAGCCAACTGTTGGTGGCGTTGTCGTACTGCAACACCTGCTGGTACTTCCCCGAAATCGTGCTTAACGCGTCAGTCACCGACCGCGCGGTCCCGGTGTACGTGAAGTTGTTCCACCCGGCGTGAAGCTGAATCGTCCGGCCCGGCGCGGGGTTCGGATTGATGCTCGCAACGTTCGTCGGCGGCCCATCCACCCAGTACGCGTCGTACTGATTGATCGTCGCGATATCGCTCGTATAGGCCGGCGCATTGCGGTAGAACCGCTGGTAGGCGCCCGGCCGGTCGAGCAGCCGCTTGAGCGGGTCCCAACGGTAAATCGCGTTCCAGGGCATCGGCAGGCTCGAAGCAGCGCCGGGGAGTTGGCCCGAATTCTCCAGGTGCGCGATGTTCGCCCAGCTTCCGTTCAGCGCCTGCACGACCACCGCGCCGGGCGGCGGCGAGACGGTGCTGAGGTCTTTGTTCAGAAGGCCGAGGTCCTCGTTCTGGCCGCCCCACGGCAGCACCGGCACTGCGGGCGCACCACCGATGTAGACCTGCACGGTCTTGCCTGGCTGGCCGCAGCCCGGCAGTTCCGCGTTCGTCTTCACCTTCAACGTATACCGGCTCAGGCGCCCGAACGCATCCGCGTTCGCCTGGCCGCAGAGCGTCGCGTCCACGTACGCCTCGATCGCCGTCCCGGCCGGCACGTCGCGGAAGTCCCTGAGCGGCGAGCCCGTTACGGTCATGGGCACGCGCGCCACCGCCGCGCCGATGTTGATGATCCCCGAACCTGCCCAGTTCTGGCCATGCGCCGCCGCCGGCGCGGCTGACGCGGTGTCTCTCGCGATCTGGATGTAGTCCCCCGCGTTCAGTTTCGAATTCCGCGAGATCATCAGCGCGAACATCCCCGAGACCAACGGCGCGGCGAAGCTCGTCCCGCCGCTATCGTCCGTCGCGTACGGGTTCGCAAGGCCGATGTCCGAGCGTGCCGTGGTGGCCAGCTTGCTCGCCGGGGCGGCGAAATCGATCGCCGGGCCGTAGTTGCTGTACGAAGCCCAGACATTCCCGTTCAGGTTGTCGGCCGCGCCCACCGCGAGGAGGTTCGCGTACTGCGTGTACGCCGCCGGATACCCCGTGCCCACTTCGCTGCTGCCGGGGATGTGGTTCCCGGCTGCGGCGACGACAATCACTCCGGCGTTCTGGGCCGTCTGCAGGACTTCCCGCAGATAGGGGATGTCTCCGCTCAGCGAGCCTGCGGGCGTCGCGAGGCTGAGATTGATGACACGCGCCCCCATCCTCACCGCGTAGTCGATCCCCTGGGCCACGTTGAACGGCGAGCCGGTCGGTGCGCCGCCGGGCCCGGACCCACAATCGAGCACCTTCACCGTCATCAGCCGCACGTTCCAGGCCACGCCGGTCACGCCCGTGCCGTTGTTCCCCGCCGCGCCGATGATCCCCGACACCATCGTGCCGTGTGACCCGATGTTCGTTGGCGAAGTCCCGTGGTCGTCGCGGACCGCGCCCGTGGCCGTGCTCTCCGAATACCCGCAGACCGCCTGGTTCGCGGAGGTGAGGTTCACAAACCGGCAGCCGTAGCGGTCGTTCGTGCAGCCGTTCCCGTCCCGGTCGATCCCGTCGGTCTGGTTATCGACCGGGTTTTCCCACAGCCTGCCCGCGAACTCCGGGTGTGTGGCGTCTACCCCGGTGTCGAGCACCGCGACGATCACCTGGTTCGAGCCTGTGCTCAGGTCCCACGCGGCCGGCGCGTTGATCCCGGACAGGTACGCCGCCTGCGAGGTCTGGTAAAACGAATCATTCGGGACCGCGGCCGCGTAAACCTTCCCTTCGTCCGCGGCGTAGAGGACGCCCGGCTGCGCCCGTAATTCCGCCGCGTACGACTCCGCGGAGCGCCCCTTCGGCACGCGGACCTGGCGGTAGCCACGTTCGGCCAGCGTCGGCGGCAAGCCGTCCGGCCCGAGGTCTTCGATCGACCGGCCCGTGTCGTACTGGACAACGACGTACTCGTCAGGTGCTTCCGCTACAGCGCGACCGGGGCGTGCCCCGGCTGCCGCTCCAATGCCCACCGTCACAATCAGGACGGCAAGGGCCAGCCATCGTGCGCGCACGCTACCTCCCAGCGATCAATCGCTCATCAGTTTCCGAGGCCGGGAAAACTCGGCGTCGGGATCGGTGTGGGCTCCGTGGCGGGGCGCACGCCCAGGAGTTTGTTGTCAATCATAACCGCAAGCTCCCGCGCTACGTCGATACTCATGAACGGTTGCCCGCCCCAGGTCTGGACGCTGACGATGGTGTTCCCCCGCCGGAAGCTGTAGCGGTGATACACCCCCACCACCTCGGACGGCCCTACCGTCCCCTGCACGATCCGGTACGCGCTTGAGTTGTTCGCGAGGCCTTTCGTCTTCATTGCCTCGCTGTTGGTCACGCTCTTGAGACGGTTGTCGTAGTACGCCCAGGCAAGCTTCGCCCCGTCAACGCTCTGGAACATGTACGTCTCGACGGTCACGTAGGCCTCGCCCTGGGCCACGTCGGCAGACAGTCCCTTGGGCTGGAAGACCGCTTTGAAGCCGTCGATGATCCGCCACTGGCTCGCCAGCTTGCTGCCTTCCTCCTCCGAGTTGAACCAGTACGAGCTCGAGTAGGTCGAGATATTCTGGGTGAACGTTTCGGACTCGTTGACCTCGTACTTCTCCGGCAGTTCGCCCAGCAGGATGCTGTACTTCGAAGCGGGCTGTGGCGCGACGAGTTCGTCGCCGCCGAGTGTCCCGCTGGTGCTCTTGGATGGCTTCTCGCCCTGCAGGGTAGCGCCATCCGTGGCCGCGTCCGGGCCGTCGTCCCCGCGCGCGAGGAAAAACGCGACGCCGACGGCGGCTGCCAGCAGCACCACGCCCGCCACGAGGATGATGATCGGTTGATTGCGTCGGATCACGGCTTTGGCGTCGGCGTTGGCGTTTTGTAGTCGCTCGTGGGCGTTGGCACCGTGGTCTTCCGCGTGCCGAGGGCCTTCTCGTCAGCCATGTACGCCACTTCCCAGGCCGCGTCTGACTTCATGAAGCTCTCCGCGCCCTTGGTCAGCACAATCGTGACCAGGTTCCCCCGGCGTGTAATCACCTGGTGGAATGCCGCCTTCACCGTGGACCCGGTGATCACGCCGGCGATGGTCAGGTAGGCAGCGGACGTGTTTCCCACCGGCTGGATCGAAACCGGTTGCGCGGGGTCCTGCTTGGCGACGTTGTTGAAGTAGTCGAACGCCTTCTGCGCGCCCGCTTCGTCCTTGAAGAGGTGACTTTCGATCCAGACATAGTAGCCGCCGTTCAGGACCGTCTGGTCGCGGCCTTCGGGCGAATATCCGGTCTGATAGCCGCCCTGGTAGCCCCACTCCTTCAGTTGCTTCAGGCCGTCATCCGGCGTGCTGAACACGTGGCTCTGGCGCGAATACGCCGCGGCATCGATAGACTGCGTGCCCTTCACGTCCGTGATCCAGTTGATGCCGAGGTCGTCGATGCTCACGGAGTACTGGCTCACGGGGCCATCGAGCTTGGGCGAAGCCGTGGAGACCGGGGCCGGGGTCTGCGTCGAACCCTTGGCGCCGGCTGTGTTGGTAGTGCCGGAGCCGCCGTCGTCATCGCCACAGGCGAAGAAGGCAGGCGTAAGTGCGAGGACGCAAACGGCCAGCAGAAGCCGTCGTGCCATGAGGTCTCCAGGGGGTTCGAACTGTTACCGGAGTGTATCCAGAGGCCCCCATTCATGAAAGGAAAGTTAGGCAAGCCGCGGGAAAGGGGGGCTGCGCCATCCGAACCGCGCGCGGCAGCAAGCGGGTGCAGCGCCCACATCCAGGCCGCGCGCAAGCCGTGACGCAGCACGAACTGGTCGGCAGCCCGCTGTGCCAGTCAGTGCGGCAGCCAGGCATCATCGCCGGGTTCGGCCACCCGCTTACTGCCGTGCGCGGTTCGGATGCCCTTAGCCCCGCGGCAGCCCGACACCCCGTTGCGCGATGATGTTCTTTTGGATCTCGCTCGTCCCGCCGCCAATCGGCCCGGAAACGGCGAGAAGGTAGGCCGTCAGCACGCGCCCGTAGAGCTGCGCCCACTTGCTCCCGGGCTGGAGCTGCCCGTACGCGCCCATCAGGTTCACACCAGTGTTCCCCACCTTGATCCCGAGCAGGGCCATCCAGACCTTCCCGATCGAAGCCTCGTAGTTCGGGATTTCGCCTTTCGCCTGCAGCCAGGCCGTGCGGTAGGCCACCAGCCGCCCGACTTCCACCTCGACCGCGAGGTCCGCGAGCTTGTTCCGCACTGAATCCTTGTCCCACGGCCGCCCGCCAGGGTGCTTCGTCTTCGCCCAGCGGATGAGGTCGTGGATCGTCCGCCGTGCGCCGGAAATAGCGGCGATGTTCGACCGTTCGAAGTCGAGCGTCGTGGTCGCCACGTACCAGCCGTTGTCCAGCCCGCCCATCAGGTCCTTCGCGGGCACCCGGACGTCTTCAAAGAATACCTGGTTGAAGTCGTGCCGGTAGGCGATGTTGGGGATGCCCTGGACCGAGATGCCGGGCGTCTTCATGTCCACTACGAACGCCGAAATGCCCTTGTGCTTGGGCACGTCCGGGTTCGTCCGCGCGAGCAGGATCATGCGGTCGGCCACGTGGCCGTTCGAGGTCCAGATCTTCTGGCCGTTGACCACGTAGTCGTCGCCGTCGCGGACGGCCTTCGTTTCCATGCTCGCCAGGTCGGAGCCGGAGCCGGGCTCGCTGAAGCCCTGGCAGTACCAGGTCTCGCCGGCCGCCATGCCGGGGAGGTAGCGCCCCTTCTGCTCTTCGCTCCCGTGCACGAGCATCGTCGGCCCGGTGATGCCGATCGTGAACAGGCGGCCGCCTGAAGGCGCGCGGTGATAGGCCAGCTCTTCGTTCAGGATCATCTGCTCGATCTGCGTCTTGCCGCCGCCGCCGTACTTCTCCGGCCAGGCGGGCGCGAACCACCGCTTCGCACCGAGCTTTTTCGTGAACTGCCGCGCGAAGGCCATCTGCTCTTCGTTGTCGAAGAAGTCGTCGTCCCCTTCGAACCCGGGAGGGATCTCCTCCTTGAGGAACGCGCGCAGCTCACTGCGCCACTGCTCGGTCTCCGCGGGGAACGTGAACTCCATCGCTGCGGCCTCCTGTCGCCGGTGAAGGATAGAGGATAGCCCGCCCGCCGCATGCGTGAATCTCCCCGCGCGTTTCCGGTACCATCCGCCCGCGGAGGTGCACCCATGGATATCCGGCTTGATTGGCTCGGCTGCGCGACGTTCCGGCTCACACTCGGAGACACGGTCGTCTTCCTCGACGCCTACATGGACCGTGTGCCCAGCGCGCCTCCCGTTGGTCTGAAAGCCGCCGGGGTCACAAAAGCCGATTTCGTGCTCGTTGGGCACGCGCACTTCGACCACATCGCCGGCGCCGAAGTCATCGCGAAGAACACCGGCGCGAAGGTCATCGGTTCGCACGAGAGTTGCCGTGTGATGCGCGAGCAGGGCGTCGCGAATGGCCAGCTCATCGCCTCCCAGGGCGGCGAACGCCACCGCCTGGCACCGGGCGTCACCGTCCGCGTGCTGCCTTCGCTCCACTCCTGCACGTGGACCACCGGCGCGCTCGCCGCCACGGAAGCTGTCACCGGCGACCTCGGCCTCTGCGAAGACGAGCGCGCGGCGATGGCCGCGCAACGCGGCCTCGGCGCCACCATCGGCCGCCGCGCCCAGACCGAAGATGGTCCCGCCGCCGAACTTCGCGCCCACCTCGCCGGGGCTGTCGGCAGCGGCGTGACCGGCGGCGCGCTCGCCTACCTCATCGAGACGCCCCAGGGCTCCATCTTCTGGCAGGACACATCCGGCTGCTGGACGGGCGTGCTCAAGGAGCTCTCGCCGAAGCCGGATGTCGCTCTCCTCGCTGCCGCCGGCCGCGGCAACATCGATGGCGAACCGATCCAGGGCTCGCTCGCCCAGTTCGTCGGCATCGAAGCCGCGCTGCTGCAGCCCAGCGTGATCATCCTCAACCACCACGACAACTGGATGCCGCCCGTAACCCCGGACGGCGGCACCGATGTCGGGCCGATCCGCACGGAACTCGCTCGCGTCGCACCCACGGCGAAGCTGCTGGAACCGGGGTACATGGAGGGCACGCCGCTACTGGGCTAGTCAGTCCCGCCATCCCCGTCCTCAAGCCCCTTCCGCAACAGCACTCCCACCCGCGGCGCCGGCGGCACAAGGAACGGGCCCACGTTCACGAGGTCGATGCCATCGAAGCCGGCTTCCGTGAACAGCGCCGCCAGCCGGCCCCATCCCCTCAGGTCCACCTCCGCGCAGCCCAGGCCCAGGACCCGCTCGTGCAACCTGTTGAGGAGCGAGCTGCGCACCGGCGCGACCTCCAGGATCAGCGCAGAACCACCCGGCGCCAGCACGCGGCCAATCTCGTCCGCGAACGCCCGGCAAACGTCGTCATCGAACCGGCGCATGAAGTAGAGCGAGGTGATGCAATCGAACGAGTTGTCGCGGAACGGCAGCTTCTCCGGCCATCCGACAACCTCCACCGGCCCAAGGCCGCTCGCGATGTCCAGCGTCACCGGCGGCTCCGTGAGGCCCGCCTTCCGCGCGATGGCGTCGGCAAACGCCGCCGTCCCGCAGCCGACATCGAGGTACCGTCGTCCCGGGCACAGGTCGAGCAGATCGATGATCCGTTGCACGCGCGGCGTGATCAGCCCCATCGCCGCCTGCGAATTGATCGCCCTGGCCGCATACGACGAGGCGCCCGTGATCCAGGTCTCGCGGGCGGTGATCGCCGCCCGGCGCCGCCGCATCACAGGGCGTACACCAGGCGCACCCGCGCGCCGTCCGCAAAACCTTCCAGCAGCGAACGGAGCGCGGCCGCCTCTGCCGGCAACGATTCCGCGTTCCCGCGCCGCGCGAACGTCTCGCACAGCGGGTCAGTCGCGAACGCCCGCGCGATGCCGTCCAGGTCCTCGCGCAACGCGACGGGGCTCTGCCAGGCCATCTCGAGCTTCTCGCGGTCTTCCGAGTCTTCCGGCTCCGCTTCGTAAAACGTCGTCAGCGCTCCCAGCCGCACGCGATGCTCGTCGTGCAGGCGGTCAGCCAGGGCAATCAGTGGGTGCGTGGCGCCGAACCCTCGCGAGACGGCAAACGACATGAACGCGACCAGGGCGGACCCTCCACCGGGAAGCTCGAAACGCCCCGGCCTGCCTTCGATGTCGAGCCAGAGCTGCACGAGAAATGAGAGTAGGCGCACGAAGCGCGAGAGGGAAGGTGAGACGTGAGAGGTGAGACCCCACCATCCGAACCGCGCACGGCAGTAAGCGGGTGGCCAGACCCACACGCCTGCCACGCGTCAGCATACGAGCATCCCACCCGCCCATGGCTGGGCGGGTACAGATGGATCGCACGTCGGGAGCGAGCGCGCGGATCTTCGTTCCGCGTCTGATGGTGAGCGGGTGAGTCTGGAGGAGGGCGCATCCGCCAGCCCTTCGAGCGCTGCCGTCCGTACCCGCCCAGCCATGGGCGGGTACGCGGTGGACTCGCCTGAGCAGTCGATAGCTGGATGCGGACGGCTGGCGCGTGCAGCCATGGGCGTTCGAGACCGGCACACCCACCCGCCCATGGCTGGGCGGGTACAGATGGATCGGACGTGACGCGGCCGGCGCGCCTGCCACGCGCCAGCCCCCACCCCCCTCGCTCACCCCACCACGAACGGCAGCGGCGCGGCGGACCACGTCGTCTCGAACCGCAACTGCGCGCCACCATCCGGGCACAACACGCGGAACGGTCGGTCGTCGAACGGCAGGTGCGGCGTGTACGGCCCGAACCTCCCGGCCAGGCGCTGCTGCCAATCCCTTCTCAGCCACATGCCATGCGCATTTCGCGCGATGCCCCGTTCAAGGTTCCGGTCGATCCACGCCCACACCGCATACCGCTCCCGTCCGACCTCCCACTCCTTCGCCGAGAACTCCGGCGGGTGGCCGGCCCGGGGCACGGCGATGTGGGCCATCTCGTGCTTCGCAACAAAGCGCACCACCTCTTCCGGGACATCGGGGCGGTTCAGCACCGGGTGGAAAATGATCACGTGGCGGTCCCAGCCCATGCGGTGGAACCACACGCTGGCGAGCGGCCCAACGGCATCGATCCTCGCTTCCACCTCAACGTCCAGTTCCGGGAACCACACCGCCCGTACCTCATCGACCACGCGGGAAAACGCAAACGGCGTCTGGCGTTCGTACGGCTGGAAGAGCAGCGGCTGGCGGAAAGGCGGCTCGCGTTGCATGGGCGGGCATCATAATCCTTCCACCTTCGCCCGTTCTCCTATCTACTTACGGCATGCGTTATCGCCGCATCGTCGCGAAGTTCGGCACCAGCCTGCTCACCGCAGGCAGCGACCGGCTGGACCTCGAAGCCATGGCTCAGCTTGTGGGCCAGGTTGTGCGTTTGCGCGCGAACGGCTGCGAAGTGGTCGTGGTCTCGAGTGGCGCGCAGGCCGCCGGGCGCCACCGCCTGCGCGGCCGCCTCTCGCCCGGGCGGTCGCCGAGCCGCCAGGCCGTCGCCTCCGTTGGGCAGAGCCACCTCATGCAGAGCTGGGATGAGTTGTTCGACTGGCACGACACCGTCGTCGCGCAAGTGCTCCTCACCCGGCGCGACCTCACCGACCGGCTCGGATACCTGAACGCTCGAAACACCCTGCGCGACCTGATCGAAGCAGGCGCCGTCCCCATCGTGAACGAAAACGACGCGGTGGCCCTGGACCAGGTGCTCGCCACCCGGATCGGCGAAAACGACAGCCTCTCCGCCTATGTGGCGAACCTGATCGACGCTGACCTGCTGGTGATGCTCACGGACGTAGCCGGGTTGTACGAAGGCGACCCCCGCCAAAATCCGGATGCCCGCCTGCTCGACCGCGTCGAACGTATCGACTCGACCATCGAGTCACTTGGTGGCGGCGCCCACACCGGCACCGGCGGCATGGCCACGAAGCTTCGCGCCGCGCAGATCGCCACCCAGGCCGGCGTCGATGTCGTCATCACCAACGGGCGCGAGGCCGGCACGCTCCTGGCCGTCGCCAACGGCGAACAGCGCGGCACCTACTTCCCCGCGCCCGGCGACCGTATCGAAAGCCGAAAGCGCTGGATCCTCGCCCATATCTCCCGGGAAGGCCACATCGTCGTCGACCCGGGCGCTGTCTCCGCCTTGCGCGGACAAGGGCGAAGCCTGCTGCCCGCCGGCATCGCCTCAGTCCACGGGGCCTTCCAGCGCGGTGACGCCGTCGAAATCCGCGACGGCCTCGGCAATCGCGTCGCCGCCGGCACCACCAACTACGCCAGCGAAGAACTGGCCAGGATCCGTGGCATGCACAGCGACAAGATCAGCGAAACCCTCGGCTACGCCTACGGCGACGAAGTCATCCACCGCGACAACATGGTCATCTTCTGATTTTGGATTTCGGATTGGGGATTGAGCGGCCACCCGCTTACTGCCGTGCGCGGTTCGGATGCTTTCGTTTTGCGGCCAGGCGGGAGGCATTCGTGTGAGTCCGGCCACCCGCTTACTGCCGTGCGCGGTTCGGATTCGTTCGTTCAGCGGCCGAGCGGGGGGCAATTAGTGTGGGTTCGGCCACCCGCTTACTGCCGTGCGCGGTTCGGATTCTCTCGTTCTTCGGCCGGGCGGGGGGCATTCGTGTGGGTCGGGCCCCCCTTACTGCCGTGCGCGCTTCGGTTGGGCTGGGCGCGGCTTTCCTTCTCACGTCTCACCCTCTTTCCTTCTCACCCTCTTTCATCTGCGTCGCGGCGATGGCCAGCATCAGCGCGCAGAGGGCCGCGCTCATCGCGATCCCGGTCGTCGCGCCTGCCTCCACCAGGATTCGGCCCTGGAGCCACGGGAAGATGAACCCGCCGGAGTTGCCGATCGTCACCATCGCCGCCGGCACATTCGTCCCCCTGCTCCCCGCCGCCACCGCCATCGCCGCCGGCCAGATTGGCCCAAACGCCAGCCCAGTCGCGAACGCAGCCGCCACCGCCAGCGCGAACGACTCGTTCGCCGCCGCAATCGTCGCGCTCGCCACCATGCCGCAGGCAATGCTCCCGAAAAGCACGCGATGCGCCGCCGCGCCCCGCCCGAACAGCCAGCCCGAAACGAGCCGCCCCACCATCAGCGCTCCCCAGTAACCGGCCGTGATCACGCCTCCGGCGAAGGTCCCGGCGTCGAACTCCCTGGCCGTATAGCTCGCCACCCACGACCCGAGGCCGAACTCCGCGCCCACGTAGAGGAAGAGCACGAGACCCATCACCAGCGCTACCCGCGAAAGCCGCAACGACGACCCGTGGGGCACTTCCGGGTGGGCTTCCACCACCGGGCTGAGCGCGGTGAATCCGCCCGCTGCGAGCATGACGACGGCGATGCCCGAGTAGACCATCGGCCGCGCGCCAGCATCCACCTCCAGCACGGACCCTGCCCAGAGCGGCCCAATGACCGCGCCGACCGCGAAGAACACGTTTAGCCGGTTGATCCCCCGCGTTACGTCGGCGCTCACACGGGTAACGATGGTGTGCGCGCCGGCGTCCATCAGCCCACCCCCGACGCCGGTGACCACAACACTGGGAAACAGCCAGGCCCACGACGGCGCGAACGCGATCCCCGCCGCGCCAACCGCTCCCAACAGGCTCCCGGCCGCGGCAAAGCGTTTCGGTTCGAACGCGTGCAGCCATCCGGCGAACGCCGCCGAGGCCCCGATCGAACCGAGGAACAGCAGCGTCAGCAGCACGCCCGCGTGGTCCAGCGAGACCCCAAAATCGTCCGCGATGGACTGCATGGCCGGCCCGAACGACGTCGAGTAGACGCCGATCATCGCGAGTGTCAGGCAGGCGGCGACCTCGAGCCGGGTCAACCCTCGATGCGCCGCGCGATGCGGCCATCCCAGCGCATCCACTCGATGCTGCCGTCGTCGCCGCGCAGGAACTCCGCGCGCTCTCCCTTTCGTGGTCCGCTCAGCACGGCCGTCGCGTCCGGCGCGGTGAACACCAGCTCGGCGGGCGGCAACGGGATCGTCCGGTGGCGGCGCTCCGCGAACCCGCGTTCCGGTGTCGCATCCGTGACGAGCAGTTGCCCGTTCGCGGCGCTCACCTCCAACCGCGCGAGGACCGACTGGTACGTCCCTTCGTACTCCCGAAGCCCTGGCTGCGGTGCCATCGCCACGGGCTCCGGCTTGCCGAACCCCAGGAAGTGCTCCTGGCAACGGTCGGCGATGGTCTGGCGCGTTTCGCGGCCGGTGTCCGAGTTCGTGAGCACGGTTACCGCGAAGCCCTTCGACGGCACAAGTTCGAACGACGAGAGGTGGCCGTTCGTCGCGCCGCCGTGCTTCACCAGCGATACTCCTTCGCCCGCCCAGTCGAGCATCCACGAAATGCCGATGGACTCGCACATGCTGCCCGCGGGCCGCTGCGCCTGCTGCATCGCGGTGATCGACGCCCGGCTGAGCACTCCGCTCTCGCGCGCCTGCCCGATGTGCAGCGCCGCGTAGTGCAGCTGGTCGAGGACGTTCGAGGTCACCCCGCCGCCCGGGGCGATGCTGCGCGGGGTGTTCCAGGGCCGGGCCACCTTCGGGCCCTCTGTGGTGACGATGTGCCCGGCCGCAACCCGGTGGGTGATGGTCTCCTCCGGGAAGTAGAACGAAAGGTCCATGCCCAGCGGCTCGAAGATGGTCTCGCGGATGACGTGTTCGAACGGCCGCCCGTGGATCGTCTCGACGATGTGGCCGAGCACGTAGAACGCCGCGTTGCTGTAGCTGAACGTGTACCCCGCTGGCGCCAACTGCGGGGAGTTCGCCATCTTGCGAACGATCGTCCCGATCGCGTCATCGCCGCGGCCGGTGTCCTTGAAGTAGTCACCGACGTAGCCGGCGTGGTGCGTCACGAGGTCGCGGACCGTCAGCTTCGCCGCGTCTTCTTCGGACTGGAGCGCGAACCACGGCAGGTACGTCCGAACCGTCGCATCCAGGTCGACCTTCCCCGCCTCCACCAGCGCCATCAAGGCCGTCGCGGTGAACGTCTTCGAGGTCGACCCAATCTGGAACAGAGTCTCCGCGGTCACGGGCAGCGGGTGCTCGACGTTCGTGACGCCCACCCCGGCTGCGTAGATCACCCCGTCGTGCAGCACGCCAACGGCCGCTCCCGGAACCTGCAGACGGGCGATTTCCTCCTCGGCGTAACGGACCAGCGGTTCGGGCAGCGGGCGCACTTCCATGGCGCGTGAGTATAGACGAGAGGAAGAAGGTGAGGCGTGAGAAGCGGGCCGACCGCCTGCTACAATTCGGCCATGACCGCGAAACAAGCGCTGCTGGAACTTGTCGAGACGATGTCCGAGGAAGAAGCCGAAGAAGTGCTGGTCCAGCTGAGAGAGGACCCGGTCGACTACGATCCCTTGACTCCCGAGGAAGAGGCCCAGCTCGCGGAATCACGCGCAGCAGTCGCAGCCGGGGACACCGTGAGTGCCAATGAGCACTTCAGGCGGCTCAACGTCTGAACCTGCCGGCACGTCCCGCGCTATGCGCGCATGCCGCCCGGTGCATTTCGCTCCGCCCACTCAGTCCTCAGTCCTTTGCACTTTGCACTTTCCGGTGGTGGCTGACGCGTAGCTGAGTCGCTTGTTCACGATCCGCTCCCGATGGGTCGCGGTTCAGGCGGGGCGAGCGCGGTTTCGGGCACTGGCAGATGGAACCGCGACCGGCAGGGAGCGGATCACGGCTTAGTGATATAGCCGCGCGGTAGCCACCGACCATCCGGGCCTACGAACTCGCTCGCTCACGCCTGACTGTCTCGCCTCGTCACGATCCGCTCCCGATGGGTCGCGGTTCAACGATGGGCTCGCGGTGCAATTGCCGTGCACCCCCACTCAGTCCTCAGTCCTTTGCACTTTCAACTCGCCTTTCCTTCGCCTTCCCTTCCCCCACCGCGTAGCATTCCCGCCACCCTCCGCGCGGAGCCTGCCCATGCCCGATGACGATGTCCTGTTCGAAAAACGTGCCGACGGCATTGGCTTGATCACGCTGAACCGGCCCGACAGCCTGAACTCGCTTGGCGGGCGCGTTATCCCGTTGCTCGGCCAGTTCCTGGACGAAGCCGAACACGACAGGGCGGTGCGCGCCGTCGTCCTCACCGGCGCCGGCCGCGGCTTCTGCGCCGGCGGCGACGTGCGCGGCATGCAGGCCCGCAACGACGGCCAGTCGACTGCAACCTCGAGTGCGGAGGCCGACCCCGTCGCGAAGCTCATCGCCAGCATGGACCGGCACACCGCGGACCTCCGCCACTCGCAAGACATCACCTCGCTCAAGCTCCACACGATGCCGAAACCAACGATCGCGCTGGTGAACGGCGTGGCGGTGGGCGCGGGCTTCAGCCTGGCGTTGGCCTGCGACATCCGCATCTGCAGCGACCGCGCCCGCTTCGGTACCGCCTTCCGCAACGTCGGCCTGAGCGGTGACTTCGGCGGTTCGTACTTCCTGCCGCGCATCATCGGCGTCGGGAAGGCGCGCGAGTTGTACCTCACCGCCGAGATCATCGATGCCGCGAAGGCGCTCGAACTCGGCATCGCCAACAAAGTCGTCCCCCACGACGACCTGCTAACGGAGGGACTGGCGTTCTGCGCGAGAATCGCCGCCGGGCCGACGGCCAGCTACGGGCGCATGAAGCGCAATCTCAACCTCGGCGAAACGGGCACCCTGCAGGACGTCCTGGACCAGGAAGCCCTGCACATGCGCATCAGCGGCATGAGCGCCGACAGCCGCGAAGCCGTCCGCGCCTTCATGGAAAAACGCGAACCCAACTTCATCGGAGAATAACCAACGCCGACGCATGAGAACGAATTAACCACAAAGACACGGAGGACGCAGAGTTTGTTTTGAGCTCACTGAGGTCGGCCTCATCAGCGACACCTCCGTGACCTTGGAAGAACCTCCGTGACCTCTGTGCCTCCGTGGTTCAACAATCCTCAGGAGGGACGTACATGGGACAGCTTGATGGGATGGTGGCGATTGTCACCGGCGGCGCGCGCGGCATTGGCGCGGGCATCGCGAAGGTCATGGCGGACCAGGGCGCGAAGGTCGGCATCCTCGACCTGGACGGCGAAACGGCTTCGCAAACGGCGGCCGGGCTGGCCGTCCCGGGCATGGGCCTCGGCTGCGACGTCATCCTCGAAGAGCCGCTCCAGGCGGCCGTGAAGCAGATCGTCGATGCCTTCGGGGGGCTCGACATCATGGTGAACAACGCCGGCGCGGGCCGCATGCCGCTCGACCCGGCGGTCACCCCGGCGTCCGGCGGCGCGCGGGTCGAAGGCATGCCCTCCGACATGTGGGACGAACAGCTCGCTCAGAACCTGCGCAGCACGTTCCTCGGCACCAAGGTCGCCGTGCCATACCTGAAGGCGCGCGGCGGCGGCTCCATCGTGAACATCGCCAGCATCGCCGGACAGAGCGCTTCACCGACGCTTCCCGCCTACGCGGCGGCGAAGGCGGGCGTCATCTCCCTGTCGAAGAGCTCCGCCCTCGAATACGCGCCCGCAAACATCCGCGTGAACGCCATCTGCCCGGGCTTCCTCTGGACGCGCGCCTGGCAAGGCCTCGCGACCGGCATGAAGATGACCGTCCCGCAATACGCCGACCGAGACCCGCGCGACATCTTCCTCGAGGTGGTGAAGAACGGCGTGCCGCTCCGCCGCGAACAGACCCCGGAGGACATCGGCCACCTCGCCGCGTTCCTGAGCAGCCCGGCCGGCTGGAACATCACCGGCCAGGCCATCGCGGTCGATGGGGGCATCACACTGAGGTAACAGCTCGCGCGTGGTTACTCGGCGGAAGGCGTCGCGCCACCCCCACCACCACCACGTCCCCGGCGGCGCCGCCGGGAAGAACGCTGGCCGCCGCCCTCTCCGTCCGGCTGCGGCTGTGGTTGTTGGCCTTGGGAACGCTGCTCGCTAGCCGGCCTTGGTTCCCGTTGGGGGCGCTGCTCGCGCGGAGGTCGCGGTTCGCGTTGCGGCCGGGGTTGACCGTCTGCGGGCTGGTCGCCGCCGCGCCGGAAGACCCGTCCTTCGCCGAGGTTCTGCGGCGCGCTCCTGGGCCCCTGTTGCTGCTGCCCCTGCGGCCCGCGTTCCCGCCGCGGGCGCGGCTCGCGCGGCTGCTGCGTGGGGCTTTCGCCGCCCTGGCGACGACCGCCCTGCGGCCCACGATCCTGCCGGCCTTGCGGGCGCTCAGCCTGTTGTTGTTCGCCTCGCGGAGGCCGCGCCGGTACGTTCCGCCGGGGCCCGCCACCGGGCAACCGCCCGCGGCCTGGCCCATCGAGGATCGGCCGTTCGTCCAGCCAGTCCGGCGCCTGCGCGAGCCGCGCGGCGGCCAGCACGTCCTCTTCCGTCTCTTCGATGAGCCCCTGCGCGATGGCGTCTGCCCGGCTGATGCTGGGCGGCGGGTCGCCGCTCTTGCTGCTCGCGTCCCACCGCACCACCGTGCCCAGGTCGCGGTCTGGCACGTCGATCCGATGACCGTCCGCCCAGAGCGTGATCGACCGGCGCAGGATGTTGATGGCGATGACCTTGCCTTCGCCCGTCGGTGTGCTGCAGCGCTGCCCTATCTTCGGCAGCGACTTTCGCATCTCCTTGTAGCCCTCTTCCTCATAGCTCAGACAGCACAGCAGCCGCCCGCAGAGGCCGCTGATCTTCTGCGGGTTGAGCGGCAATTCTTGCTCTTTCGCCATCCGGATGGAGATGCTCGGGAACGTGGTCAGCCAGCTCGAGCAGCAGAGCTCGCGGCCGCAAATACCGTACCCGCCGGCCAGCTTCGCGCGGTCGCGAGCGCCCATCTGGCGCATGTCCACGCGCGCCTTGAAGCGGTCACTCGCGCGCTTCAGGAAGTCCCGGTAGTCAATCCGGTCTTCGCTCGTGAACGAAAAGGTCAGTCTGCGCCCGTCGAGGGTGTACTCGGCGGCATCGATGTGGGCGGGAAACCTCGTCTCCTCACCGAGGCGGCGCGCCTCGGGGAGCAGTTCCTCCGCCTGTTGTCGAAGCTGGTCGGCCTTCCGCAGGTCACCTTCCGTGGCCAGCCGGAGGATGGGCTTCAGCTCCTCGCGGCCGAGTTCGTTCACCACCACCTGGTCCGGAGCGATCACCACTTTGGCGATCTCCGGGCCACGCACGGTCTCCACCACCACGTATTCGCCCGGTTCCAGGCGCATCCCGGCGGTGTGGAAATAGAAGAGCTTTCCGGCGTTTCGAAAGCGTACTCCGGCAACGCGAGGCAATTCGTCAGGCATAAGCCGCGGGTTCTTCCTCTCGGCGAACAGCCAGTGTAACGCGCGGGAAGCTCAGGAGCATGAGCTCGAACGCCGTCCGCGGGATGACGTTCACGGTCAGGTCCTGGCGTACCTGGGAGATCGCCTTCAGCGCCTCCAGCGCGCCGCGCAGGTCGTCCTCGCTGGCCCCTTCGGAGGCGCCGTCACGCAGCCGCTGCTCCCAGAACGCCTCCCAGACA
Organism: Dehalococcoidia bacterium; assembly: GCA_046328215.1. Taxonomy (GTDB): domain Bacteria; phylum Chloroflexota; class Dehalococcoidia; order Tepidiformales; family Tepidiformaceae; genus Amarobacter. The sequence goes on from JAXLXA010000007.1 coordinate 77,880, forward strand.
TCGACCTCGTTGAGGACGGACGCCCTGTCCTTCCGCCACTCTTCGGCCAGCGTCCCCGCGTACCGGAACCGCTCGCCCGTGCCCTCGCCGGCAATCCGTGCGCAGCGCTCCAGCAGCCGCCCGCGCGCCTCGATCAAGTCCGGCTCAGCGGCGAACTGGATGGCCCGGCCGGGCCGTCCCCGGGCCGCCTCCGCGCAACGCGCCGCCAGGCGCGGCTCTATCCCACGCTCGATCAGCCCCGCTTCAATCTCCGCTCGCGGCACGGGATGCACGTCAATCCGGCGGCAACGTGACCGGATCGTCTCGAGCAAGCCTTCCGGCGCGGACGTGATCAGGCAGAAGACCGAATGGCCGGGGGGCTCTTCCAGCGTCTTCAGGATGGTGTGCGCCGCCTGGCCCTCGCGGTAGAGGCGGTCTGCCGGGTCAATGATCACCATCCGGTACTGCGCTTCGAACGGGTACTTCGCTACCAGGTCGATAAGTCCGCGCACCTGGCAGATGCGGATGTCTCGCGAGTCGGGATGCTTCGGGTGGCTCTCGCCGTCCCTCGGCCGGCAAAGCGTGTCTCCCGGCCCCAGGGTGATGATGTCCGGGTGCGCGCCTTCGGCAATCAGGCGGCACGGGCGGCACTCGCCGCACGGCTCAGCATCAGTCGAGGGCGCGATCCGAAGCTCCGAAAGCGCGTCATCGCCGAACAGCGACGCCCCGGCGGTCGCCGGCGGGTGGAGTCGTTCGCAGTTCAGCAGCCGCGCGTATTCCAGCGCCAGCGCCGTCCGCCCGGAGCCATCAGGGCCAACGAAGAGCAGGGCGTGCGGCGGGTCCCCGGCGGCGGCAAGCGCCCGCAGCTCCCGCAGGATTCCCTGGTGCCCGATGAGCGCAGTCATCCGTCCAGTTTAAGGACGATAGGCGCGAGGCGTGCGCGCGGTGGACAGACGCGGCCCGACCGGAGGTAGAATTCCCCACTTCCCCGGAGGTTCGGTCATGCCGGATGCAGAGGCCCATGTCTTGTTGGAAAAGCGCGGAAGGGTCGGCATCGTCACCCTGAACCGGCCCGAGCGCCTGAACGCCTGGTCGCAGGAGATGGCCCGGCTCGTCCGCGACTACATCGAAGACTGCAATGCGGACGAAGGCATCGGCGCCATCGTGCTCACCGGCGCGGGACGCGGCTTCTGCAGCGGCGCCGACCTCCAGCGGCCGCGCAGCGAAGGCGGCGAACGCCCCGCGCCCGTGCGCGAACAGGACTCCCTGACAGAATTCCTCCAGCGCTCCAAGCCGCTCATCGCGGCCATCAACGGCGCGGCCGTCGGTGTCGGCTTCACGCTGCCGCTCACCTGCGACATCCGCATCGCCTCAGAAAACGCCCGCGTCTCGATGCGCTTCGTGCGCATCGGGCTCACGCCGGAACTCGGCTCGACCCAGATCCTCCCGCAGGTCGCGGGCCTGGCGAACGCCGCGGAGATGATGTTCACCGGCCGGATTTACAGCGCCCAGGAAGCGCTCCGGCTCGGCGTCGTGAACAAGGTCGTCCCGCACGAAGCGCTCATGGACGAAGCCATCGCGCTCGCTGAGGAGATCGCGTTCAACCCCGCGACGCACGTCCGCTGGGCCAAGCGGATGCTCCACGCCAACGCCGTGAACGACAACATCCGCTCGGTGCTCCAGAGCGAGAACGAGATTTTCGGCCAGGCCGCCCGCAGCCCCGCATTCGCCGAAGCCGGCCGCGCCTTCCTCGAAAAGCGAGACCCCGTCTTCAACGCCTGAACGCCGGGTACCAGGTACCTGGTACCGGGTACCCAGTACTCAAAACCCCATCTTCTCCCGGCGCATGCTCACAAACGCATTCGTCCCGACGACCACGTGGTCCTCGACCGAGATGTCGAGCAGCTTCCCCGCCGCTACGAACGCCTTCGTCGTCGCCACATCCTGTGGGCTCGGCCGCGGGTCTCCTGACGGATGGTTGTGCACGAGGATTACCGACGGCGCATCGAGGATCACCGCCTCGCGGAAGAGCTCGGCGGGCCGCAGCGAGATGGAGTTCGCCGTGCCGGAAATCACGGGGTTCACGCCGCCCAGCAGGCGTCCCTTCGTGTCCAGCGCCAGGCAATAGAGGTCTTCGCGCCGCGCGCCGATAAGCCGTGGCCCCATCAGCTCCATCACCTTCTCGGGCGTCCGCAGGTCCGGGCGTTCGCCCATCGAAATCCCCTGCGCGCGCCGCCCCAGCTCGATCGCCGCCGAAAGCTGTGCCGCTTTGGCTGGCCCGAGGCCCTTCGCTCGCTGGATCGCCTTCGGCCCGGCCCGCAGGATCCCGTCGATCCCGCCGAACAACTCGAGCAGCCCGCGCGCCATGTCCACTACGTTTTCGCCGGGCGTCCCGGAGCGCAGGACGATAGCGATCAGGTCCGCGTCGCTCAGCGTCTCCGGCCCGTGCTCCAACAGCCGCTCGCGAGGCCGCTCGTCGCCGGCCCAGTCGCGGATCGTCCGGTAGGCCGGTCGCTCAACGTCAGACATCCCGCGGATTCTACCCCGCCAATCCGGCCGCTCGTCGATCCGAGGCGCGCACGCAGTAAGCGCTGCGATGCCACTACGCACACCCGCGGCCACGCACCCACCCATCAGAGGCGAGGGCGGAAGACCTCGCCCGCCCCAGAGCTGCCCACTCCGCCCATCCGAGGCGCGCACGCAGTAAGCGCTGCGATGCCACTACGCACACCCGCGGCCACGCGGCCACCCATCAGAAGCGAGGGCGGAAGACCTCGCCCGCCCCAGAGCTGCCCACTCCGCCCATCTCACACAATCCTTCCGCGTCCTCCGCGCCTCCGCGTTCACCCCACCCCTAAACCAACCCCCGCAACGCCCGCGGCAACACGAGATTCCCTTCCCGGATCTCTCCGTGGTCCTCGAACGTCCACAACGCACTGAGCACCCCAGCGGCGAACGCCCAGAGCAACACCCGCTGCCGGTCCACACCCATAACCTCGGACATCTGCGCGATCCGCCGCTGCGCCAGCGCGGTCGTGTCCGCCTCGATATCCGCCTTGTTGCGGAGGAACGCCGCCGTCTCGTAGGCCCGCTCTCCCGCGAGCCCCTTCGGGTCGATGACCAGCCATGGCTCGCGCTCGGCGCGCAGGATGTTCCAGTGGTGCAGGTCCCCGTGCAGCAACACCGGCGCCTCCTGGCTCGCACACATCTCGAAGTAGATCCGCTCCGCCGGTTCGAACAACTCCGGCGGGAAGCCGCCACACCCCCCGCCGTACGCGGCTCGCACCCGACCGAACGCCGCACCCCATCGCTCCACCGTCGGGAACGCATGCTCCTCTGGCAACGGACGGAACAGCGCCGCCATCGCCCGCGCACCGATTTCCGTCGCCGCAACGTCGTCCTCGACTTCGGCCAGCGTCGTCCCCGGCCGCAGCCGTTCGAGCAGCAGCGCGACCGCCTCCGAATCGCCTTCGAGCAAGCGCGCGGCACCTCTTCCGTCGTACAGCCGCATCGCCTTGCCTTCATTCGCGTACTCCTTGTCCGGCGGCGCGAGTTTGAGCACGGCCTCGGTCCCGTCTCGAAGTCGCACTGGCGCTACCCACGCGTACCCGACGTACGAGAACGTCTCGCCCAGTTCGACCACCTCCCATCGTTCGACGAACGACCGCAGCAGGTCAGGAAACCGCGCAATCCACTCGCGGCCCATGTCGCCGTAAACGTCCATGAACTTCCTTTGCAGTCCCGGCTGAATCTCAGGAACTTCCAATCAATCTCCAATGCAGCGGGCAGACCGTGTGAGTGTGCACTTCATCACATTTTCCGACTTTCGGGTGAGCGGGTGTCACCCGGCAGTCGGGAGTAGCGGTGTAAGGGCGTACCTACTATCTGGTCATACACGGAGAGCGCCCCGGGGAATGCCCGGGAGCGACTAGGAGGCACATGAAATGGAAGCGACGATTCACGAAATCACCCCCCGCGCCGAGCAGCACGCTCACCACTGGCTGATCGAAGAAGCCTCGGGCCCGCTGAGCCAGGGCCGCTGCAAGCGCTGCGGCGCCATGCGCGAATTCAAGAACTGGCTCGAAGACACCGACTTCATCACCAACGAAGAACACCGCATCGCGGCCTGACTTCCCCCGCATTTCCCCCGAGCGGCTTCTCCCTCTTTTCAGCGAGGCACGGGTCCCCCTCTTCCCGTGCCTCGCTTTTTCGCACCCGGCCCAACCACCGCCACACCCCATCTGAACCGCGACCCATCGGGAGCGGATCGCCACCCCAGCGACCCCGCCGCGCGTCAGCCACCACCACACCCCCATCTGAGCCGCGACTGGTAAGGAGCGGTGGGATGTCCACACCACCACCACCACCACGCGTCGGCCATCACTCGCTCCCACCCTCTCCCGCAACGGGAGAGCCAGGGTGAGGGCTCACTGCTTAATCCGCTACGAATCCGCTACAGTCCGTCCCCATGACCGCCAACGGCGCACCCACCGGCTACCACAACCTCACGATCCGCCTCTTCGTCGACGACCCCGCCCGGGAAGTCGCGTTCCTCCATGCCGCCTTCGGCGCCCAGGGCGAACTCCCCGATGTCCGGCCCGCGGAACTCACCATCGGCGATTCGCTCCTCCTCGTCGGCGGCACCGACGCCCGCGAAGCGACCCGCTCGTTCCTCTACCTCTATGTTCCGGATGTCGACGCCGCGTACGCCCGAGCCATTGCCGCCGGAGCAACATCGCTCGAAGAACCCCGCGACGTGCCCTACGGCGACCGCCGCGCGATGGTCGAAGACCCCTTCGGCAACGCCTGGCAAATCGCAACGATGCTCGATCCGCGGTAATCCCACCCCACCCCACACACCCCATCTGAGCCGCGACTGGTAAGGAGCGGTGCGCTCGTCACCAACCCAAACCGCCACGCGTCAGCCACCCTGAACCGCGACCCATCGGAGCCGATCGCCCCCCGGCGACCACGCCACGCGTCCGCCCCCACCACACCCCATCTGAGCCGCGACTGGTAAGGAGCGGTGCGCTCGTCACCAACCCGCACCGCCAACCGCCAGCCACGCTGAACCGCGACCCATCGGGAGCGGATCGCCACCCCAGCAGCCACGCCACGCGTCGGCCACCACCGCCACCCCGGCAACCCCGCCGCGCGTCAGCCACCCCACACGCCGCGAGCCATTCCGGTCACCGTTTCCCACACCCACCACCACCACCCCATACTCGAACCATGGCCCTCAAACGCCTGGACAACGTCGCCATCTCGTCGCCGACCTCGATGCCGCCGTGGCCTTCTTCACCGAACTCGGCATGGAACTCGAGGGCCGCGCATCTATCGAGGGCCACGAGGCGGCCCAACTGGTCGGCTTCGACGAACTCCGCTCCGAAATCGCGATGATGCGCATGCCCGACGGCCAGGGCCGGATTGAGCTCACCACCTACCACATCCCGGCCGCAGTCGAGGCTTCGCCCGCGGTGCTCCCGCCCAACACCCTCGGCCTCCACCGCGTCATGTTCGAAGTCGATGACATCGACGGCATGGTCGCTCGCCTGCGCGCCCGCGGCGCGGAGATCATCGGCGAGATGCAGTACGAAGACAGCTACCGCCTCTGCTACCTGCGTGGCCCCGAGGGCATCATCCTTGCCCTGGCGGAAGCGCAGGGCTAACCCAGACTCTCCGGTTCGGTCGTCCCTTCGGGCGGGAACGCGCGCGTCGCGTGTGTGTCGTAGTCCATCCCGTACACGCGACGCAGGTCCGCCGCCGCGGCCAGCGCCTTCTTCCCAAACGGGCTCGCCGACCACTCGCCTTCCTCACCGGCCAGCGGCTCGAACGAGTGCAGCACGATCCGTTCGAGGAGTTGCCCCAGGCTTACACCCTCGAACTCAGCCAGCCCTTTGAGCACCTTGACCATGCGCTTTTCCATGCGGATGCCAAGCTGCACCCGTTCGAACGATTCCTGGGATGTTGGCGTCGCTGTCATATCCGTGTCCTCATGTCCCGTGGGACTTTGGTACCAGTGTGCCGGAGAGCGCTATCCTTGACAAAAGACGTCCAGACGTCAAACATGCAGCAATGACCACGCTAGCCACTGACAGGCTCCCTCCTGGAGTGATCCGCGACGCAATTGTCGGATTCCTCACGGTACGTGACGGTCCCGCGCGCCTGGGCGAGATCTACGATGGCGTCCGCGTTACCCTCGGTGATTCAGTGCCCGAGTCGTCGGTGCGCTCCTATCTGAATCAGAACAACGGGTCCATATTCGAGCGCACCGCGCGCGGCCAGTACGTACTGATGCGCGTGTTCGAATCCGAACCTCGCGTTGAGCCGGGCCCAGTGTTCGAGTTCGGTCGTAGCATCCTCTACAAGGGAGACGCGTTCGAGTGGCTCCGGGCCCAGCCCGAGAACTCGATCCACGGCGTCGTTACGGACCCTCCTTACGGCCTGATTGAGTACTCGCCGGGACAGTTGGAGAAATTGCGCAACGGTCAGGGAGGCGTGTGGCGAATACCGCCTTCGTATGACGGTAACGAGCGCTCTCCGTTGCCAAGATTCACCGTGCTCACCGACGGAGACCGGGAGAACCTCGGCGTGTTCTTTGAAAGGTTCGGCAGAGTCTTGGCTCCGCGCCTCGTACCGGGCGCTCACCTCCTAATCGCCACGAACCCACTTCTGTCGCATCTCGTCGGAGCCGCGTTAACTCGGGCTGGGCTGGAGCGTCGTGGAGAAGTGATCCGGCTGGTCATGACGATGAGGGGCGGAGACCGGCCCAAGAACGCGCACGAGGAGTTTACAGAGGTCAGCGTGCTGCCCCGGTCTATGTTCGAGCCCTGGCTGCTCTTCCGGAAGCCACTCGAGGGACGGGTTCAGGACAACTTGCGGAAGTGGATGACTGGGGGTCTTCGACGGCCATCGGCGGAAAGACCGTTCGGGGATGTCGTGGAGTCGCGTCCGGCGAGCAGACGGGAGCGCGAACTCGCCCCACATCCGACTCTCAAACCCCAAGCATTCCTTCGCCACGTAGTGAGGGCGATTCTGCCTCTGGGAGAAGGGGTGGTAGTCGACCCGTTCGCAGGATCTGGTTCAACGCTGGCGGCCGCCGCCCATCTCGGATACGAATCTCGTGGCGTGGAGATCGACGCGCAATACGTGGAGATTGCCAAGCAAGCAATCCCTGCGCTATCGCGGCTTTCGTGAATCAAATCCGGTAGACCCAGTTCTGCCGGAGCTTCATCAGGCCAGATCGGTTCGGGCTTGAGGTGCGGGTTCCCAGCGCGCCCCGGTTGTTCGTTCTGAAGTCCTCCATCGTCAGCCTGGCAAGCAGAATCTCAGTCACCCTGGTTGCCTCGCGCGCGACAACCGGTTCAGTAACAGCGTCGCACTGGTAGCGAAAGAGGCAAAACCATCCTGGTCGGGCTCCATGAGCGTCTACAGAGCCAGAACCTTTCGTGACCTTGACTTCCACGCCCGCGTCCCCGGATGCCACAGCATCCAACGGATACCGGCCCTCGGGGATGAGGTCAGGATGGCCGTTGTGGAACTGGTTGGTCGTGAGAGTCCGTGAATGCTTGGCCAACGCCGCGGCCAGCACGTCGCTGACTATCCCGCTGAAGATTGCCGGCCTCACCGTCTCTTCGATGCGGCGTAGACCCTTGTCCAACTGGGACACGTTGATGTCGTAGAGCAGGTCGTACAAGTCGCCCAGCGCATCCTCGAAGTCGCGCAACCGAAGCTGGTACGGCAATTCCGCATCACGGTTGAATGCACTCGGATCGGCCGCAGCCCGTCCCACCATTAGGTCCAGTTTACAGGGCGGCGCTCACCAGCGCGCTACTTCTCGTACTTCGTGATCACCAGGCAGCTGTTCTGGCCGCCGAACCCGAAGCTGTTCTTCAGCGCCACCCGCACTTCGCTCCGACGCGCTTCGTTCGGCACGTAGTCCAGGTCGCAGGTGGGGTCGGGGGTGTGCAGGTTGATCGTCGGGTGGATGGTCCCCGTCTCGATCGTCTTCACCGTCGCAACCGTCTCCATGCCGCCGCTCGCCCCGAGACCGTGGCCGATGAGCGACTTCGTTGCGCTGATAGCGACCTCGTAGGCGTGCTCGCCCAGCGCGTTTTTCAGCGCCGCCGTTTCAGCCGTGTCACCGAGCGGCGTGCTGGTCGCGTGTGCGTTCACGTAGTCAACTTCCCCCGGGGCGATGCCGGCGTCTTTCATGGCGAGCTTCATCGCCCGCGCGGCGCCCTCGCCGTCTTCCGGCGGCGCGGCCACGTGGAAGGCGTCGTTCGTGCACCCGAAACCGGCGACCTCCGCGTAGATGCGCGCGCCACGGGCGAGCGCGTGTTCTTCGCTCTCGAGCAGCAGCGCGCCGGCGCCTTCGCAGGGCACGAACCCGTCGCGCGTGAGGTCGAACGGCCGGCTGGCGGCCGAAGGCGGGTCGTTCTGGGCGGTGAGCGCGCGCATCACCGAGAACCCGGCGAGGCCGAGCTCGCTGATACCGGCTTCGCAGCCGCCGCTGAGCACGATTTCGGCCCGGCCCGAGCGGATCAGCATGCTTGCTTCGCCGATGCCCTGGGTGCCCGCCGCGCAGGCGGTGACGATGGTCCCGTTGTAGCCGCGCAGGTTGTATTGCAGCGCCACCTGCGCCGCGGCCATGTTGCCCAGGCTGCGCGCGAGGTAGAGCGGGTCCAGCTTCATCCCGCCCCGCTCCATCAGGATCTTCGCGCCCTCCTGGATGTCCGGGTAGCCGCCGCCGCCATTGCCGATGAGCACACCCACGCGATCGCGGTCTTCCTTGTCGAAATCGATGCCCGCGTCCTCGAACGCCTGCCCCGCCGCCGCCACCATGAACTGAGAGAAGCGCGCCATCCGCCGCGCGGCCTTGTGCTCGATGAACTTCTTCGGGTCCCACTCTTTCACTTCGCCGGCCACCTTGCAGGCGAACTGGCTCGTGTCCACGAGGGTCATGTAATCGATGCCGGAGCGGCCATTCACCAGGCTGTCCCAAAACGACTCGACACTCTGGCCGGCGGGCGTAATCGCCCCCATGCCAGTAACGACGACCCGGGTGCGCGAGCGAAGCGTTTCGTTCATGTGGTTAGGTTACAGGGTGAGGACGAAAGAGGCGTGAGACGTGAGACGTGAGAAGGAAAGAGACGCACGGCGTCCCACCACCTGCGCCGCACATTCGAACCGCGACCACCGGGAGCGGATCACGGTTTTAGCGACTCCGCCACGAGCCGCGTGGCGCCATCCAACCCCACCTCCCCGAGACCCGACCGTAAGGGAGGGTGCGCCGAGATCTGTCACCAGCGCCATTCGCGAGGCCCCAAACCACGGACCACCACTACCCTTCGTTCCTTCGTGCCCCCGCCGCCCCATCCGAAACCAACCCGCACAACACCGCCGCGCAAAACGGGATCACCACCACCATCGAAGCTCCTGTTGCCCCCACTCGCGCGAATGCCCACAACACCAGTGCCGTGACCACCGCCAGCGAGAGCGCGCCGACCTTCGCCCACGGCATGAAGAAGAACCCCGCGGAGATGAGGACCGCAAGGACGCTGAACATCACCAGCAGCGCGCCGCTCCCCGCGAGCGAACCTGAAGTACTCGATACTGCCGCCAGCACGCCACCAAAGAGCAGCATCAGCACGCCGAAGGCGAACGTCACCCCGCCCGCGCCAACGCCAATCACGCCCGCCGCAAGCCGAAACCCGGCTGTTCGAGCCATGCGCGAACGCTCGCGCCGGACCGCGCTACGAGCAATTACTGCCCGACATCGATGACCAGCCGGGGCGGATTGCTCAAGGTCGAGACCTTGAACGGCTTCTCCGCCGAGAGCGCCACTGCATACGTCACGTCGGCTTCGAAGTCGCAGGTCCCGAACGCTCGCTTGATGGTCGAAAGCCCCACGTTCAGGTCGCGCGCCACCGAGGGCGCCCCGGTCTCGGTGTGCGCGTTCGCCGGCTGGATCTTCACCGTCAGCATCGCCACCGGCGCCGTCCCACCGCCGATGAACGAGGTCAGGTCCTGGCCGCTCCCGCAGGCGATCGCCTTCGTGTCGTACTGCACGGTGTAGCCGGGCACCTTGTCGCCGCTGAACTCAAACACCAACCGGTCGAACCCGTCCTGGGCGGCCGCCCGCATCGCTTGGACTACTGGCGCGGTCAAACCTGCCGGCGGCGTCGCGGTCACCGCTGCGGTGCCGCCGCCGAACGGCCCGGCGGTCGCGCTCGCCTCGGGCGTGGCCGTGCCTTCTGACGTGGGCGAAGGCTGTACGGTCGAACTGGCAGCCGTCTGCGAGCTGCTGGCTGTGGGCGTTGCATCGTCGTCGTCGCCGTTGCAGGCGACCAGGAACACGGCGGGGAGAAGTGCGGCCACGGCCACAAAGGTCCGAATCGTCATACTCACAGGATGCGCCATCGCGGTTTAGGAAGCAGGAAGATCGGCCCGCGCCCGCCCCATTGAACCGCGACCAGCCGGGAGCGGATCGTGACATAGCGATCCAGCCTGGCGCCGCGCACACGTTTCGGCCCCACCACGTCCCAAACGCCAAACCTCCCCGGGAGAGATGGGATGAGAAGGCCGGCCGTCACGCAGTCACCTAAGGTGCTGAAAAAGGAGACAGACCGGCCATGAAGAACGATACAACGGAGCTGCGGACGATGTGGACTCGACCTCTCGAGATGTGAGTATGGCCCTACGTGGTGCTCGACCGGGATGGAGTAGTCGCGCCGAAGGTAAGGCGTGCACGACAGCGCCGGCGCTCAGGAAGCTGCTCGAAAGAGGGAGCGGACAGTGGTCGCCCTCGAAGTAGGGACACACTCGCCCTGGGTCAGCGTCCTCCTCAAGGAGATGAAGCATCACGTCATCGTCGCGAACCCGCGCCAGATCCCACTGATCACCCGCTCCCAGCGCAAAACGGACAGGACAGATGCCGAGACCCTGGCGCGGCTGGCGCGGGTAGATGCAGCGTTGCTGGCGCCGATCACGCACCGCGGCCAGAGAGCCCAGGAGGGAGTGGCCCCGATCCTCGCCCGGGCGTGCACGTGGTGGTAAGGGTACAGCTCCTGGTGAACCACATCCGCGGCACTGTGAAGCTGCACATGGCGGACGGCTCCCCCAGTGCGACGCGGACGCCTTCGCAATGAGGATGTGGGAGCGTGATCCCGGAGAGGCTCCAGGCAAGCCTCGGGCCCCTGCTCGAACTGGTGCGCCAGCACACCCTGCTCATCAAAGCGTACGACGGAGAAGGAATCGGCTGGCCGAAAAGGAGTACCCCGAGAGCGGTGTCTTGCGACAGCACCTACATGGAGGGAGCACCGACGGCGGTGACCTACATCCTCACCCTCGAAGAGAAAGGACGGTTCAAGAAAAGCCGCTGCAGGCGCGCCTACCTTGCCTGCAACGGCAACAGGCATCGGGTGAACAAACCCCCAGCTCGGCATCACCCACGCGGAGACCGCTACCTGCGCACCCTCCTCGTCGAATGCGCCCACCGGGTCATGCGCGGGACTGACTGCGACCTGCGCCGATTCGGCGAGCGACTGACGGCAAGAGGAGGCAAGAACCAGAAGAAGCGGGCTATCATCGCCGTCGCCAGAAAACTCGCCGTCCTCCTGCACCACCTCTGGGTCAGCGGCGAAGTGTACGAACCGCTCCGCTCGGAAAGCAGCGCGCCAATGGCTGCCTAGAAGCACTGTGCCAAAGCGCGGCCCAGACGACCAAGCCCAAAGCCGCGTCCGGGTGACTGCGGCGGCTCCCTGGGAGCGAAGGTATCCCGCGGGAGAGATTGCAGCACCCGACCCTAAAACGGACCTCAGCATGCACCGGAGCAAGTTAAACGAATGCTCCTCAACGAGTGCGGATGGAAGCGAGGCGAACCGGCAGGGCACCAACCAACGCCACACATCTACGTGGCTTGACCCCAACCGGCCTTCTCATGGAAGAGGGCACCCGGGGAGGCCGGCCGCTTTGCCGGGGGGAGACCGGACTTAGTTGCCGCCGTGGGCTGGCACGGCGGTCGTGGAAACAGCGTGCGGCTCGCGCCGCTTCGCCACTATCACAGAAGCGGTGATCGCCACCGCCAGGATCGAAGCAATCACACCGAGGCTCGCCACCGCCGGCACCTTGTAGAAATCGATGACCAGCATCTTCGTCCCCACGAACACCAGGATCGCCGCCAGCGCGGGCTTGAGATACGCCAGGCCGGACAGGTACCCGGCCAGCACGAAGTACAGCGAGCGCAGGCCCAGTATCGCGAAGATGTTGGACGTGAAGACGATGAACGGGTCATCGGTAATCGCGTAAATCGCCGGGATCGAGTCCACCGCGAAGACCAGGTCCGTGCTTTCGATCAGCAGTAGCACCAGGAACAGCGGCGTCGCGTAAAGCAACCCCTTCCGCCGCACGAAGAAGCGCTGGCCTTCGTACCCTTCGGTGGTGCGAAACAGCCGGCGTGCCAGCCGGATGACACGATTCTGCTGCAGGTCCGGCGTGTGCTCCTGCTCCCGCAGGAACTTGATACCGGTAAAGATCAGGAACGCCCCGAACAGGTAGATCACGAAGTGCAGCGTGCCCAGGAGCACGCCTGCCGCGGCGATCAGCACCGCGCGCATCACGAGCGCCCCCACGATGCCCCAGAACAACACCCGGTGCTGGTACAGCGAAGGCACCGAGAACGCAGAGAAGATCAGCAGGATGACGAAGATGTTGTCGATGCTGAGGGTCTTCTCCACCAGGTAACCGGTGGTCCACTCGAGCCCCGCGTCGGGCCCGCGAAACAGGTACACGCCGGCGTTGAAGACGAGCGCAAGGCCGATCCACGCCGCGCTCCATGCGAGCGCCTCTCGCCGGTGCACTTCGTGCGCGTTTCGATGAAAGACGCCGAGGTCCAGCGCGAGCATGCCTGCGATGAACGCCAGGAACAGCGCCCAGGGAAGAAGTTCCACGAACAATCCGAACTCCGAGTTGCGAAAGAGGGAGGGACGCCCCGGAGGGGCGCGCGGTGGTCAGCCGGCGTCCCTCCGGGGCAGAAAGGGAAGGAGCAAGCCTCTCGGGAAGGCCTAATCCCAGCTGTAATCCGCGTCCCGGCGCTTCTTCCGGTCGCCGTCGCGGTGGTCGTAATCGTCGTCGTCGCGGAACGTCGCCATCCAGCGCTGGAAGAAGCCACGCACGCCCTTGCGGCGCGGCTGTTCTTCGCCGTTAGCGTTGTTCCTGCGCCGCTCGTTCTCAGGTCCGTCGTTGTCAAAAAGCTCGAAGAGATCCATTTTGGGCAAACCTCCTTGTGCGGTCCTGGCATCGAGCACGCCTGGCCGCATCCACATGTGGATGAGCCAGGGTCTCACCAGGCGAGAGGCTCGCCCGCATGGCCGGCGCCGGAGCGCGTACTGACGGCCATGCGACTGCGCCGGGAGTGTGGCGCGGTGGTTACTCCCCCTAGACTCTTCGATCTTAGTGGCAAACCGTTTCGTGCTTCAAGTGTCCCGGTAAGTCGCCCTTCACCAATCCCAGGTACTCGGTACCTGGTACCCGGTACCTGGCGTGCTGGTGGACACCTCGGATCCGAGGCGCGCACGCAGTAAGCGCTGCGATGCCACTCGTACCACCGCGGTCCACGCCCTGGCGCACACACTCAGCCCTCAGTCCTCGCCACTCACCTCCGGGTTTTCCCCAAGAGACACGCGCCCGCGCCACGAGCACTATCCCCCCGTCATGTTCGAATCCACTCGCGCCGGCACCGACGACCCCTATGCGCTGCCGAATGATGGCGTCACGCGGCGCATGGCCATCAGCACCCTCGCCTACCGCGCCATCGTGCAGAAGCGCGAGGTCCAGCTCAACGACATCCTCGGCAACGAGAGCGCGGAACTCCTCTCGGACCTGATGGCCACCGTCGCCAACGAAACGAGCACCCAGCTCATGCTCACCGAACAGCTGCTCCGCCGCGGCTGGGCCTGGGAACGCATCCTCGCGGCCGTCTGGTACAACGAAGACTACCTGCGCGGCGCGGCCGTCTCCGAATAGCCCCCCCAACCGAACCCCGCCAATCCGAGGCGCGCACGCAGTAAGCGCTGCGATGCCACTCCAACCACCTCAGTCCACGCGCCGCCTCAACCCCGAATCCGTGGACTCGTCTCAGTCCTTTGCGCTTTCAACTTTCGCCATGGCTGCCGCGTGGCGTGGTCGCATGGTCACGATCCGCTCCCGATGGGTCGCGGTTCAATGGCGGGTCGATGCGCCGCCGCCGACTCAGTCCTCAGTCCTTTGCACTTTCAACTCGTCCGTGGCTGCCGCGTGGCGTGGTCGCATAGTCACGATCCGCTCCCGATGGGTCGCGGTTCACGGGCCGTAGGCACCCACTCAGTCCTTTGCACTTTCAACTCGGCGGCAGCCGCATGTCACAAACCCGAACCCTCACTCGTCTCCCCTGCAACACCAACTCACGGGGGCCCACCATGACCGGACACCACCACATCGCCATCGTCGGAGGCGGCCTCGCCGGCCTCGCCACCGCCGCCTACCTCGCCCGCGCCGGGAAGCAGGTCACCCTCTTCGAACGCAGCGAACACCTCGGCGGGCGTGGCGCTACCGTCGTCCACCACGGCTACTACCACAACCTCGGACCGCATGCGTTGTACAGGGGCGGCGCCGCAGTCGAAGTCCTGGACGACCTCGGCGTCGCCTACACCGGCAACCGGCCCGATGTCTCCGGCGTGGCCGTGCGCAAGGGGAAGACCCACACCCTGCCTACCGCCGGCCGTTCGATGATGACCTCGCGCCTCTTCGGTATGCGCGCTCGAGTCGAGGCCGGCGCCCAACTGCTGAACCTGCGCAAGGCCACCGGCGACGGCCGAACCATCGAGCAATACATCAACGACGACTTCAAGCACGACAGCGCCCGTGAGTACCTCCAGGCCATCGTCCGGCTGACCACCTACGCCAACGCCCCGGCGACAACCTCCGTGGCCGATGCCGCCAGGCAGTTCGCGGGCGGTGGGCAGGTGCTCTACCTCGATCGCGGCTGGCAGACCCTCGTCGACGGGCTCGAACACGCGGCCACCACCGCGGGAGCCACCATCCGCCGCGGCGCCCGCGTCCAGGGTGTGGCAATCGCCGGGCGCGTCCGCGGCCTGCGCCTGGCCGATGGGAGCGAATTCCCCGCCGATGCGGTCGTCCTCGCCGTGCCGCCCCAGGTCGCGCGCGAACTCGCCCCCTGGAGCGAACCGCTCGCCCTGGCCGCGGATACGGCGATCCCGGCCTACGCCGTCTGCCTCGATATCGGCCTGGCCCGCCTCCCCAATCCCCGCCGTTGGTTCGGCCTCGGCATCGATGTGCCCTGCTACTTCTCCGTCCACACCCGGTCCGCGATGCTCGCCCCCGCGGGCAAGACCATGCTCTCTGTCGCGAAGTACATCCCCGCCGGCAAACAGGGCGACGCCGGCCGCGACCTCCACGAACTCGAATCGTTCCTTGACCTCGTCCAGCCCGGCTGGCGCGCGCTCGAAGAACACCGCCAGTACCTGCCGAACATGCTCGTCCAGTCCGCCCTCCCGCGCGCCGACCGCGGGGGCATCGCCGGGCGTCCCGCCCCCCTTGTCCCGGGCGCGGAAGGCCTGTTCATCGCCGGAGACTGGGTGGGCCAGTCCGGCTGGCTGGCCGATGGCACGCTCGGCAGCGCGCGCCAGGCAGCCGGGTCAATTGAGCGCTGGCTCGCCGCCGCGCGCGAGCCGGTTGCCGTGGGTTCGTAACATGCGTGCGATGCCGGCCCTCACGCCCACCGATGCGGCCTTCGAAGAACAGCGCTCGCTGCTTTTCGGCGTCGCCTACCGCATGCTCGGCGCCATTGCGGAAGCGGACGACGCGGTCCAGGAAACCTACCTTCGCTACCGTGCCGCCGAAGGCGTGACCTC
Organism: Dehalococcoidia bacterium; assembly: GCA_046328215.1. Lineage (GTDB taxonomy): Bacteria > Chloroflexota > Dehalococcoidia > Tepidiformales > Tepidiformaceae > Amarobacter. The sequence goes on from JAXLXA010000007.1 coordinate 93,770, forward strand.
GCCGCGGGCCTACCTCGTCACCGTGGTTACCCGGATCTGCCTCGATGTCCTGAAGTCGGCACGGGTCCAGCGCGAGCAATACATCGGCCCCTGGTTGCCTGAACCGCTCGTGCGCCGGGCCGGGGCCGCGCCCTCCCCTGAGGATGTCGTCGAACACGAAGACAGCGTGAGCCTCGCCTTCCTCGTCATGCTCGAAGAACTCGGCCCTGTCGAACGCGCTGTCTTCCTGCTACGGGAGGTGTTCGACTATGACTACGCCGACATCGCGGAGATCGTGGGCCGCAACCAAAACGCCTGCCGCCAGGTCTTCCGCCGCGCCCGCGAACACCTCGCCGAGCGTCACCACCGCTTCACGGCCCCCTACGACAAGCGCCGGGACCTCACGGCCCGCTTCCTCGCGGCCGCCAACGAAGGGGACATGGCCGGGCTCATGCAACTGCTTTCCGCGGATGTCGTGGCCTATTCCGACGGCGGAGGAAAGCGCGCAGCCGCCCTTAACCCGCTCTTCGGACCCGACCACGTCGCCCGCTTCATCCTCGGCGTGCGAAAGAAGGAACCCCACCTCCTGCCCGAGTTCGCCGACGTTAACGGCTGGCCAGGCGTCACGCTCTGGAGCCGCACCGGCCGGCTCGACTCAGTCCTCGCCCTGGACCTCGACGAACACGCGAAAGTCCGCGCCGTCTACATCGTCCGAAACCCGGACAAGCTCGGCCACGTCGGCGAACCCCGAATGAAAGCCCGCCCTGAGTGAGCGCACCCACCCACCCCACGCCATCCGAGGCGCGCACGCAGTAAGCGCTGCGATGCCGAACAACGTCGGGGAGCCACGCGTAAGCCACCATCGCCTTCCACGCCAACTCCCCTCTCCCGTCGCGCGAGAGGGGCCGGGGGTGAGGGAACATCGCCACGCCCCCACGCCCAAATCCGAGGCGCGCACGCAGTAAGTGCTGCGATGCCGAACAACGTCGGAGAGCCACGCGCAAGCCAACAGGGGCCTGCACACCGACTCCCCTCTCCGTCGCGCGAGAGGGGCCGGGGGTGAGGGAACATCGCCACGCCCCAGCACGACCAAATCCGAGGCGCGCACGCAGTAAGCGCTGCGACGCCGAACAACGTCGAGAGCCACGCAAGCCCGGATCCACTATGCACGCCAACTCCCCTCTCCCGTCGCGCGAGAGGGGCCGGGGGTGAGGGAACAACGCCACCCGCTGGCGCGATCCCTACGCCGAAACGTTCAACTTTGTCCCAACGTTCACGTCCAACAACGCAATCAACGCCGCCGCCTGTGACTTCTGCGCGTCGATGCCCTTCTTCGCAGCGATGAACGCCAGCGCGTCAGCGGGGCTGCTCACTGCCTCGGGCAAATTCGTCGAAACCGGAGAGATCGCCATGCCTGAGAATCGAACCACCCCACCCCCGGCCGCAGTGCCAGTTCGGTGGACGCCACTACCGCGAGGACTACCATACCGCCCGTGCGAAACCGCTGGTTCGGCGACATCCCGCGCCAAGTCTGGCTTCTCGGCCTCGTCTCCTTCTTCGCCGACCTCTCCAGCGAACTCGTCTACCCGATCATCCCGCTCTTCCTGACCGTCACCCTTGGCGCCCCCGTCGCAGCGGTAGGCATTACCGAGGGCGTCGCCGAAGCCACCGCGAACCTCACCCGGCTGTTCAGCGGCCGCTGGTCCGACCGTCTCCGCGCGCGCAAACCGTTCGTTGTCGCCGGCTACGGACTGGCGGCGGCGGGCAAGGCGATCCTCTGCGTAGCGCCGGTCTGGGGTTTCGCGCTGGCCGGCCGCGCGATTGACCGGTTCGGCAAGGGCATCCGCAGCGCCCCGCGCGATACCCTCCTCTCGGACTACGCGACGCCCGAGAACCGTGGCCGCGTCTTCGGTTTCCACCGCTCCATGGATTCGGCCGGCGCCGTCGGCGGCCCGCTCATCGGGCTGGCCTTCCTCACCCTCGCCGGGGACCACCTCAGGGTCGCCATCGCGCTTGCGCTCATCCCCGGCGTGCTCTCCGTGTTCGCCCTTCGCACGGTCGAAGAACGGCCGGCGCCCGCACCCGCGCCCGGCGCGAAGACGCCCGGACCCGGTAGCCTGCCACGCGCCTACTGGCTTGCGCTCGCCGCCACCGGCCTGTTCATGGCCGGCAACTCCTCGGATGCGTTCCTCCTCCTGCGCGCGAAGGACCTCGGGCTCGGCGCCACACTCGTTGTCCTCGGCTACGTCCTCTACAACACCATCTACACCCTCGGCGCCTATCCGGCCGGCGCGCTCAGTGACCGGATCCCGCGTCCGCTGCTCCTCTGCGCCGGCTACGCTGTCTTCGCCCTCGTCTATTTCGGCTTCGCAACGGCCGGCGACCGCTGGCTCGTCTGGCCACTGATGGCCGCGTACGGGGTCTACATCGCCGCCACCGACGGCGTTACCAAGGCCCTCATCACGGACCTCTCCCCCGCAGCCGTCCGATCGAGCGCCCTCGGCCTGTTCCAGGGAGTCACCGGCCTGACCGCACTCTTCGCCAGCGTCACCGCGGGCATCCTCTGGGACCAGGTCGACCCCAGCGCGCCCTTCTACCTGGGGGCGGCCTGCGCGATTGCCGCCGCCTTCCTCCTCGGCGCGCTGACCGCAAGCGGCGCCCTTTCGCTGCCGAAAACGGCCCCGGCCTGAGGCCACGCGCCGCCGTCCGCGCGTCTATACTCCCGCCCATGGCTGACTACGAAAACCTCCTGATCGATCGCGTAGGCACGGACGGCCGCGTCGCCCGTGTCACCCTCAACCGTCCCGAGAAGATGAACTCCCTCTCCCAGGAGCTCCTCTTCGAATGGAACGACGCGCTCCACGAGCTCGAAGCCGACGATTCGGCCCGCGTCATCATCGTGCGCGGCGCCGGCCGCACCTTCAGCGCCGGCTACGACCTCGCCCCCGCCCGCGGCGGCGCGGACGCCGTTGTCCGCCGCTACAAGGCCGTCGATGACAAGGGCCGCCGCCTGCTCATGGGCATTCGCACCGGCATGCAACAGATCACCGACATCCACATGTACTTCTTCAACATGGCGAAGGTGACCATCGCCCAGCTGCACGGCTACTGCCTGGCCGGCGGCTGCGAACTCGCCATGATGGCTGACCTCGTGGTCGCCGCCGAAGACGCCCAGATTGGCCACCCCGGCCTGCGCGGCCTCGGCGTCGCCCGCACCGGCGCCATCTGGCCGCTCGTCATCGGCATGCGCAAGGCCAAGGAGCTCTACTACACCGGTGACTCGGTCAGCGGCACCGAAGCCGAACGCATCGGCATGATCAACTACGCCTGGCCGAAGGAAGACCTCGAAGCCAACACCATCGCCCTCGCCGACCGCCTGGCGATCATGAGCGCGGACCACCTGGCCATCCTCAAAGTCAATATGAACCGCTTCTACGAAAACATGGGCATCTACAGCTCCGTGCGCAGTTCCACCGAACTCGACGCCATGGGCCAGATGACCCAGTTCTCCTACTCCTGGCAGGACAAGATGCGCGAAGGCATGCAGGACGGCACCGGCCTCAAAGGCGCCCTCGACTGGCGCGACACCCCCTTCAAGAAGCCAACCCCCGGCATCCGCCGGTAGGTAAGAACGAAAGACGGTGAGCCGTGAGTCGGGCGGGCTCACGCCTACTTCGGCATCCGGTACCCGGAGCGTGAACCAGGCCGGCACCCGCCCGCCGGCCGGCACGTCGAAACGAAATCCGTGGCTCGACTGTGAACGAGGCTGGCGAACCAGCCGTGGCCCGACTGCGAACGCACCATCGGTGGCCCGAGTGTGAACGAGGGTAAGCCCGAGCGAGCAAGCGAAGCGCGCACGCGGCCGCGCCACGGCCCACGCCTCTCCTGGGATCTGCCCGTTCTCCCCCCCGGTACTCGCACTGCGGACAACGACTCCGGCGCCGGCAACGAGACTCTCGGGCTGAACAAGGTCGGCAGCCATCCGCGGACCGGCGCGTCGAAACGAAATCCGTGGCCCGAGTGTGAACGAGGGTAAGCCCGAGCGGGCAAGCGAAGCGCGCACGCGGCCGCACCACGGCCCACGTCCCGACGTCAGAACGGCTCACCGCCGGGCACACGCTCCGTGGCTAGACTGCCAACGTGCGAACGCTCGCAATCGCCAGCACTTCTGCTTATATCGCGTTGGCGGCGGCGGTGTCACTGCTGTCACTCTCCGAGCAGGACTCCAACGCTCTCAACACAGCCGCGGTGGTCGCGGTTCCACTGGTCGCTGCGGCCGTCTACCTGCGCGCTGCCCTCCTGCAGGCTGGACGCTCGTGGCTGATACCGGCCTGGATCGCAATGCTCGCCGGCTCGATCGTCCTCATCAGCTTCAGCTTCATCGTTTGGCCCCTGCTCCTCGTCGCGTTGCCCTACGCCATCACGGCCCGGCGCGTCGAAACGGAATCCATGGCCCGCCTGTGAACGAGGGTAAGCCCGAGCGGGCAAGCGAAGCGCGCACGCGGCCGCGCCACGGCCCACGCTCGCACCGTCTCACGTCTCACCTTCTTTCCTCTCCTCTACACTGCTCGCAATGGCCCAGGCGCCCACCCTCCCCGAAACCGTCCTCGACGAAGAAACGCTCAAGCGGCTCCTCCCGCCCTACCGCGTCGTCCTTCACAACGACGACCACAACTCCATGGACCACGTCGTCCTTTCGCTGATGCGCTGCGTCCCCTCCCTCACCGTCGAAGACGCCGCCGAGATCATGCTCCAGGCCCACAACCACGGACAGGCCACCGTCATCGAATGCCCGAAAGAGGCCGCCGAACACTACCGCGACAGCCTCGAGTCCTGCGGCTTGACCGCCACCATCGAGCCCGCCTGACTTTCTTTCTCACTTCTCACCTTTTTCCCCTTCTTCGCGTACCCTTCGCTTCATGGCGGAAGAGCAAACTCTCACCTGCTACTACTGCGACAACGCGGCCGAAGCCGAGTGCCCAACCTGCGGCCGGCTCTACTGCGGCGAACACGGCGACGACGTCTGCCTGCGCTGCATGTCGCCCGAATCCGCCTCGCCCAGCGCGGCCGTCTATCGCGGCAGCATCGTCGCCCTCGTCGTCGCCTCGCTCATCACCCTCTTCCTCCTCGTGCGCCCACCCCAGACGAAGAGCGCCACGAACCTCACGCGCGAACTGCCAACGGCGACCCCGGCGCTGCTCACCACGGCCACGCCGACACAACAGGGCGGAGTCGTCGTCCCAACCCCGCGGCCGGGAACCCAGGTGCCCATCACTGTCACCGTCACCACGACGCCCGCCGGTTCGCCCACGCCCGGCCCGTCGCCCACACCGTCCGGCAGGGTGTACATCATGAAAGCCGGCGATACCCTCTCCGCCGTTGCCGCTTCGTACGGTGTCACCGTTGACGACCTCCTCGCGGCGAACCCCGGCCTCAACCCCAACGCCATCGCCGTTGGCCAGGAGATCAAGATCCCATGAACTGGCAAGACGACCCCGAAATCGTCCGCCTTTCGCACCATGGCAGCGTGCGCGGAAGACTCCTCCGTTCGGTCGTCCTCTGGGGCCCGTTCTTCATCGCATCGCTGGCCGGGCTGCTCTTCTTCACGTTCGACCGCGCGTTTCTCGGCGGGGACCACGGGGGCACCTGGTTCCTCGTCATCGTCCTCCTCATCCTCACCGTCCTCTTCGGGTTCCAGGCCATCCAGTCGTTCCTCGACTACATCGGTGACCCGAAGGTAGAGACTGGCTTCGTCGGCCGGCGCTGGTCCCGCAGCGACTCGCTGGTCATCAAGGCCCACTACATCCGCCTCGAAAAAATGATCCTGCGCGGAGACCAGATGATCCTGGACGGCATCCGCGAGGGCGACTACGTCGAAGCCACCTTCTACCCGCACAGCGCCGTGCTCGTCTGGGTCGAAAAAAAGGAGCCCCCGGAAGGCGCCCTCGAAGCCTCCACGAAGCGGCCGGTCATCAAGGGCCTCTGACCCACCCCCACATCCGAGGCGCGCATGCAGTAAGCGCTGCGATGCCACACCTACCATGCCACGCTCCACACCCGGTCACGCACGCAGTAAGCGCTGCGATGCCCAGCCCATCACCACCGCCGCGCGCCAGCCTTCGACGACCCCGCCACAGGTGGACCATCCGAGCAGGTCGGGCCAACCGCTCCTTGCCAGTCGCGGCTCGTGGTGCCGTCCCCCGCCCTCAACATCCGAGGCGCACACGCAATAACCGCTGCGATGCCACCCCCCACCAGGCCACACCCCAAACCGGGTCACGTACGCAGTAAAGGGGCGCTGTGACGCGAACGCCTTCAATCGCCCCTTGAGGTCCCTCACGATGCGCTCCCGGGCCGGAAACCGTTCCCACTGGTTTCCTTACCGATACCGCACTAAACTGCCGCCCAATCGGCCCGGGCGTCGCAGCGGGGAGGCCACATCATGCGGTTCAAAGCTCTCACCATCCTTTCCGTCACGGCGGGGATAGCACTCGTCGTTCTCAGCGTGGTGCGGCCGGGTAGCAGCGCCGCAGCCACCTCGCCCTACGCGATGTCATCCTCCCCCCTCGCGCCTGTCGATGCGGAGACCGCCGACGCAGCCTTCCCTGAGCCGGCCGTGGAAGCGGCGGGCATCTTTCCCCCGGACGACCGCACCCTCGTCGGGGACACAAAAGCGTGGCCCTACCGCACGATCGCCCAGCTCATCGGCTTTGATGCCCACAACGTGCCGACCCACACCTGCACCGGCGTCTTCGTCTCGCCCAATGTCGTCCTCACCGCCGCCCATTGCCTCTACTTCGATGGCATCTTTGTCGGCGCGGTCCTGGCTGCCCCCGGCATTACTCCGTTCACACGGCCGTACGGCTACCAGATTGCGACCGTTGCCTCGGTCCCGCAGGGTTGGAAAGACGGCGACGGCAAGGCAGGCTTCGACGCGCCAATCAGGACGCCGAACTTCGACTTTGGCCTCGTCGTGTTTGAAGGCGACCCCTTCGGCGGTCTCCTCGCGCCCTATCCGGAACTCGCCCACATCACGCCAGAGTACGTCGCTCAACGGAATCCGATGCTGATGACCGCCGGCTTCCCCGGCGATAAGCAGCCGCTCAGCATGTGGACGACGCAGTCCAGCGAATTCGAAATGGACAGCACCTTCCTCTACTACAAACTGGACATTTACGCCGGCCAGAGCGGCAGCCCAATCTTCGCCGTCACTGACCGCCGGACCTACGCGATTAGCGTCCTGGCCTACAGCGGCCCGGCCACCAACTTCTCGGTTCGCCTTCTCCCGCCCGTGCTTAAGTACCTCAACGACGAGTGCGTCCGCCTCCACTGCACCCTTGTCACCCACGAACTCTCAGCCAGCGGCGAGGACATCTCGACACCTACGTCGGTGCCGGTCGCAACACCGACGCCACTGCCGTCCGCTGTCCACACCTACCACGTCGCTGCTCCGCTCCTCAGCCGCGACTGACTCAGCCGCGGCTCCCCCGGTGGGTCCAGCCAACCGCGTCGCTGCCGCTCCGGGCTAGCAATCACGCCATCTGAGCCGCGACTTGCAAGGAGCGGCGGGGACGTTGACCTCCATGTACTGACGCGCGAAAGCCTCCTCACAGTCCGTCCCTCGTGGCAGTCCGACCAACCGCGTCGCTGCCGCTCCGGGCTAGCAAACGCCCACCTGAGCCGCGACTGGTAAGGAGCGGTGGGACGTTGACCTCCATGTACTGACGCGCGAGAGCCTCCTCACGGTCCGGCCCTCGTGCCAATCCGGCCAACCGCGTCGCAGCCGCTCCGCCTGCAAACGCGCCACCTGAGCCGCGACTGCAAGGAGCGGTGGGACGTTGACCTCCATGTACTGACGCGCGAGAGCCTCTACGGTCCGGCCCTCAGGCCAATCCGGCTAACCGCGTCGCTGCCGCTCCGGGCTAGCAAACGCCCACCTGAGCCGCGACTGGTAAGGAGCGGTGGGACGTTGACCTCCATACCGACGCGCGAAAGCCTCCTCACGGTCCGGCCCTCCTGCCAGTCCGGCCAACCCGCGTCGCTGCCGCTCCGGGCTCGCAAACGCGCCATCTGAGCCGCGACTGGTAAGGAGCGGTGGGACGTTGACCTCCACGAACCAACGCGCAAAAGCGTCCTCTCGGTCCGGCCCTCCTGCCAGTCCGGCCAACCGTGCCGCCGCTCCGGGCTCGCAAACACGCCATCTGAGCCGCGACTGGTAAGGAGCGGTGGGACGCTGGCCTCCATGTGCTGACGCGCGAAAAAGCCTCCTCCCGGTCCGGCCCTGGCGGCAGTCCGCCAACCGCGTCGTTGTCGCTCGAGGCTAGCAATCACGCCAACTGAGCCGCGACTGGTAAGGAGCGGTGGGACGTTGACCTCCACGAACCGAAACGCGACAGCCTCCGTTAACGCGAACTCCTGCACGCACTTCCGGCCAACCGCGTCGCTGTCGCCCGGGCCAGCAAGCTGGTCCATCTGAGCCTATCCCCACGTTGGTTGCGAACATCTTTTCTAAACACGACACAGGGTGTCGCATTGTTCTGTCACGCTCGGGCCAGGAGGTGAGGTAAGTGGCGCAATATCACGCCATCAGTGGTGGACGGTCATCCGTTCACTGGTGTAGTATCGCGCTATGTTCCGCCGCAACCCGCGCCCGCGCTCGAAGCCGCCCTCACCGACACGCCCGTCGTCCTCGTCTCCGGCGCCCGCCAGACCGGCAAGTCCACGCTCGTCCAGTCGATGGTCGCCGGCAACTACACCTTCGATGGACGCCGGCACGCTCTCCTCCGCCTGTGCGGACCCCCAGGGCGTTCCTCGCCGCCTCGTCCCGCCATCCTCGATGAAGTCCAGCTCGCCCCGGAGCTGTTCCGCGCCATCAAGCTCGAAGTCGACCGCGACCGACGCCCCGGCAGCTTTGTCCTCACCGGCTCCGCCAACATCATGGCGCCCTTCACTCTCCGAGTCCCTCGCCGGCCGGATGGAACTGCTCACCCTCTGGCCGCTCTCCAGGGTGAGCTCTCGGGCATGCGCGAAGGCTTCATTGACGCGCTCTTCAACGGCGCGCCCCCTGTCCTCGGCCCATCCCGCCTCGCGCAACAGGAGCTCATTTCGCGCGTCCTCGAAGGTGGCTTCCCGGAGGTCGTCCAGCGCACAAACGCCGCGCGGACGCGCGCCTGGTTCCGCTCCTACACCACCACCGTCCTCCAGCGCCACGTCCAGGACATCGCGAACATCGACGCCCTCGCCGAACTCCCGCGCATCCTCTCGCTCGTCGCGGCGCAGGCTACTGGCCTGTCCAACGTCGCCCGCCTCGCCCGCGACGTCGACATCCCGCCAACCAGCATGAAGCGCTACCTCGCGCTCCTCCAGGCCGCCTACGTCGTCCAGGCCCTCCCCGGCTGGTCGCAACGCCTCGGCCAGCGGTTGATGAAGACCGAGCGCCTCACCCTCCTGGACAGCGGCGTCCTCGCCTTCCTCCAGAACGTGACCGCCCAGCGGCTTATCTCGGAACGGCAACTGCTCGGCGCCATCCTCGAAACCTTCGTCGAGATGGAACTGCGCAAACAGCTCGGCTGGTCCGAAACCCTCGCCACGCTCTACTACCTGCGCACGCACAGCGGCATCGAAGTCGACCTGGTCATCGAAGCGAGCGACGGGCGCCTGGCTGGCATCGAAGTCCGTGCCGCCGCCCGCGCCGACAAACGCGACTTCCGCGGCCTCGAGTTCATGCGCGAACAATTCGGCGACCGCTTCGTCCGCGGCATCCTCGTCTACACGGGAGAGCAAACGCTCCCCTTCGGCGACCGTCTCTGGGCCATGCCCGTCGATGCCCTCTGGCGCTGGGGCGCCGCGCCGTCCGCCGTGCGGTAGCTGGCCATCCCGCGTGGCCGCACAAACGCCGTGCCGCGCACAACCCCTGAACCGCGACCCTTCGGGAGCGGATCGTCATCCCAGCGAGACAGCCCCAGGGCAACGAGACAGCCCCGCCAGCGACACGCCCCGCCCGCACGCCGCTCCCGTGATGGCTGCCGCGTGACCCCATCGCTACGCCACGATCCGCTCGCTCCCGCTCGCGGTTCCAGTTCGCAGGCACACTGACGCACGCCGCAAACCACAACCCCTGAACCGCGACCCTTCGGGAGCGGATCGTCACCCCAGCGAGACCGTCCCGAGCAACGAGACAGCCCCCGCCAGCGACACGCCGCAAACCACAACCCCTGAACCGCGACCCTTCGGGAGCGGATCGTCACCCCAGCGAGACAGTCCCGAGCCAGCGCGATGCATCCGCCGCCGCGACACGCTCCGCAACACGCCCAGCACCTCGTGATGGCTGCCGCGTGACCCCATCGCTACGCCACGATCCACTCGCTCCCGCTCGTTCCATTTCGCGGGCATGCTGACGCACCCCGCAAACCACAACCCCTGAACCGCGACCCTTCGGGAGCGGATCGTCACCCCAGCAAGACCGTCGAAGCCGCGACCGGCATTTGGCCCCGCAACACGCCCCGCCCGCACGCCGCTCACGTGATGGCTGCCGCGCGACCCATCGCTACGCCACGATCCACTCGCTCCCGCTCGCGGCTCCATTTTGCGGGCGCAGCGACCCGGCGTCCCGCGCGGCGCCAGTTCGCGATGGCACCGGCTATACTCCGCAGACCGCAACACGGAGAAACGATCATGGGAAGCTACCTTGTGGTTTATCACGGCGCAGGCGGCGCCGAGGGCACCCGCGAAGAGAAAATGGTCCGCATGGAAAACTGGCTCAAGTGGATGGGCGGCCTCGCCGGCTGCATCGAAGACGCCGGCCATCCCGCCAGCCGCGCCTGGACCGTCAGCAAAGACGGCACCACCGAAGATGCCGGCGCGAACCCCGCCACCGGCTACTCCATCCTCACGTGCGCCTCCATGCAGGAAGCACTCGACAAGGTGGTGGCCAGCCCGCACCTCCAGGAAGGCGGCACCATCGAGCTCATCGAACTCCTCGGCGCGGGAATGGCATCCGTCCGGGACTAGGTTCGAACCATGGCGCAGCCCGTCATCATCGAAGCCGCAATCAACGGCGGGACGCCGAAGTCCCGCAACCCGGGCGTGCCCCGCACGCCCGCCGAAGTCGCGGCTGACGGGCTGCGCTGCATCGCCGCCGGCGCGGCCATCGTCCACAACCACAACGATGAGCCCGTCATCGGCGGGGCTTCCTGCGTCCACGCCCCCGAGCCCTACATCGAAGCCTGGCGCGCCATCCTTGCCGAACGCCCGGACGCGCTTCTCTACCCCACCATGGCAAGCGGCGGCCCGGGCACCGACATCGAGACGCGCTACGCCCATATCCCAGCACTGCACGCTGCCGGCGTCACTCGTCTCGGTCTCGTGGACGCGGGTTCGGTCAACGTCGGCCCAAACGACGCCCAGGGCCTGCCATCCGGCGGCGCGACGTACATCAACACGTTCGACGACGCCCGCCACATGATCCTCACCTGCCACCGGCTCGGCCTCGCGCCGAGCGTCTCGATCTTCGAGCCGGGGTTTCTGCGCGTCGTGCTCGCCTACCACGCGGCCGGGCTGCTGCCGCCCGGAGCGCTCATCAAGTTCTACTTCGGCGCCCAGAACTGGGGCCTCCCGCCAACGCCCGCCTCCCTCGATGCCTACGTCGCGATGCTCGATGGGACGGGCCTGTCCTGGTCCGTCGCCGTGCTCGGCGGAGATCTGCTCTCGCTACCCGTCGCCGAATACGCCCTCGAACGTGGCGGCCACCTGCGCGTCGGCCTCGAGGACTATGGCGGCCCAGGCACGCCCGGCAACGTCGAGCTCGTCGAACGTGCGGTCACCCTCGCCAACTGCAACGGCCGCACCATCGCCACCCCGGCGAAGCCGCAACCATCCTCGGCATCCCACATCGTCCGAGGCGCGCACGCAGTAAGCGCTGCGTCACACCACCAACGCCACGCGCCGGCCTCCGACGACCTCGCCTCAGGCAGACCCCGGCGTAGGTCGGCCAACCACGTCGCTGCCGCTCCGGGCTAGCGCTGGTGCCGTCCCAGGCCACCCACATCCGAGGCGCGCACGCAGTAAGCGCTGCGATGCCCCGCCGACGACCGCCGCCACGCGCCAGCCTTCGAGGCGTCGCCACAGGTGGACCACCGGAATGAGCCCGGCCAACCGCTCCTTGCCAGTCGCGGCTCGTAGGGCGCCCAAGCCACGCCGCATCCGAGGCGCGCACGCAGTAAGCGCTGCGATGCCCAACCCACCACCAACGCCACGCGCCAGCCTTCGACCACCGTCGCCACAGGCAGACCACCGGTGTAGCTCCGGCCAACCACGTCGCTGCCGCTCCGGGCTAGCGGGTGCCGCCCCGAGCCACCGCACATCCGAGGCGCACACGCAGTAAGCGCTGCGACGCCCAACCCACCACCAACGCCACGCGCCAACCTTCGTCGCCGTCGCCACAGGTGGAACATTCGGAGCGAGTCCGGCCAACCGCTCCTTGCCAGTCGCGGCTCGTAGGGTGCCCGGGCCAGCCACATCCGAGGCGCGCACGCAGTAAGCGCTGCGATGCCCACCCCACCACCGCCGCCACGCGCCAGCCTTCGACGCCGTCGCCACAGGCAGACCACCGGTGTACGTCGGGCCAACCACGTCGCTGCCGCTCCGGGCTAGCGGATGCCGCCCCGAGCCACCCCACATCGGTCAGGCGGGTTCGAGTTCCGGGCGGGCGTTGCGCTTCTTCGAACGCCGGATGATCCAGCGGATAGCACCTACGACGAGGCCCACACCGCCGAAGACCCAGGACACGATCATGGCCCACTTCATGTATTCGCTGCCGTGCGAGAGACTGTTGACGCGAGTTGCCGCGGCGCCTCCGCCGATGCCGAGCATGGTCATGTAGTAGAGGCCGAAGCCGACTTTGTACTGCAGCCAGCGCCAGATGCCGAAGCCGTAGAGCCCGACGGTGATCGGCGCGGCTGTCATGAGGGCGTAGTAGCCGCCGTCACGGCAGAGGTAGAGGGCGCGGTTGAGCTGGTGCGGGGCGCGGAAGTAAGTGGCGCCGATTCCCCCGCCGGCGACCATGAAGAGCATGTACTTCACGCGCCATTCGAGGGCCCAGAATTTGCGCAGGGCGGCCCGGTAGCTGCCTTTTTCGAACTGCTGCTTGAGGGCGAAGTCCTGCCGCCGGCGGGTGGTCTGGTATTCGGCGTGGCGGATGGCGTCGCGGTTGGCCTGTTGGCGTTGTTGCCAGTTCATTCGCGGCCAGCCTAGCGAATTGGGCTGAGCGTGGAAAGGAGTGGGTTCGGACGGCCACCCACGAGCCGCGACTGGCAAGGAGCGGTTGGCCGGACCCACTCCGATGGTGCATTCGTGGCGAAGGTCGTCGGAAGCCGGCGCGTGGCGGCGGTGGTCGGAGGGGCATCGCAGCGCTTACTGCGTACGCGCCTCGGATGTGGTGTGGCTTGGGGCGGCACCCGCTAGCCCGGAGCGGCAGCGACGTGGTTGGCCGGACCTACTCCGGTGGTCTGGCTGTGGCGAGGGTCGTCGAAGGCTGGCGCGTGGCGGCGGTGGTGGGTGTGGCATCGCAGCGCTTACTGCGTGCGCGCCTCGGATGTAGCGTGGCTCGGGGCGACACCCGCTAGCCCGGAGCGGCAGCGACGCGGTTGGCCGGACCCGCTTGGATGGTGCATTCGTGGCGAAGGTCGTCGAACGCTGGCGCGTGGCGGCGGTGGTGGTTTGGGCATCGCAGCGCTTACTGCGTGCGCGCCTCGGATTGCGTGTGGAGGCGGTTTACGGGGTTCGCCGGAGCCGGTGGGCTACAGTGGATCCATGCCTCAGACGCGCAGAAGCGGACTCCGCATCAACTACAAAGTCATCGGGAGCGGACCGCCCGTTGTCCTGGTCCACGGATACACGGCGAGCGGCCACTCGAACTGGATAGCTTCGGGATGGCCGGAGGCATTGGCCGGCCGGAATACGTTGCTTATCCCGGACCTTCGTGGACACGGGCGGAGCGAGAAGCCGCATTCAGCAGACCGGTATTCGCTCGCGGCGATGGCGGCCGACGTCCTGGCGGTGATGGACGAGGAAGGCGTCGAGCGGCCGGCACTCGCGGGCTATTCGATGGGTGGCCTCGTAACGATGAACCTGCTGCTCACGCATCCCGAGCGGGTTTCGGCGGCGGTGATTGGCGCGATGGGGAGCTACTTCCCCAAAAACCGCGGCCGCTTCAGCCTGGAGCGCCAGGACAAGCGGAGCGAGGCCCCACGCAGGCCGTTGGGCCAGCAGGTCCGGTTCCTGGCGGGATACGTCTCGCGGTTTGACCCGTTGGCGATCGACGCCGTCTACCGTGGGGTGTTCAAGAACGGCCGGCCGCTGGATATCGAAGGGTTGAAGCGGGTGACCCAGCCGGTGCTGGTGGCGGCGGGCACGCTGGACCCGTTCTACGAGCCGGCGAAGGCGCTGGCGGCGATCATTCCCGGCTCGAAGTTCGTGCCGCTGCCGTACGAGGGCCACATCAGCGCGGTGCGCAGCCCGCGGTTCAAGGACGAGGTGTCGAAGTTCCTCCAGGGTGCCGGCGTGGCCGCGACGTGAAGCGGGAACTCCTGAGACGGCGCTTTCGACGGAGCGAGGACGGACTCCGCCGGAACAGGTCCTCTTCATCGAGCCGTGATGCCGCCACAAACGCGACAGCAGTTGTCGCGTTTCGGTCAGACTATGCGCGACCCGTTGGAGGTGGCCCATGGCTCGTTGGTCTGACCTGGAACGCGAGGCGCCTGACATCGCCCGAGATGGCCGCGGGCTGATTTACCAGTACGGCGTCGGGCTCGGATTCCTTGCCACGAAGCGCGAAGACGGCGGGCTGCGGTTGCACCCGTTCTGCCCAATCGTCACGGACGGTGGGATCTTCGGAAGGATCATCGATTCGCCGAAGCGGCGCGACCTTGCCGCGAACGGCACGTTCGCCATCCACGCGCACCAGCCGGAGGACCGGGACGACGAGTTCATGCTCGCGGGTCAGGAAGTGCGGGTCCTCGACGATCCGGCGGAAATCGAGCGCATCGCTGAGGTGTACCACGCGACTGGCGCGGTGAGCAGCGGCGACGAGTGGACCTTCGAGTTCCTGTTCGACCGGGCGTGGCTGGCGCTCTACGAGAAGCGCGAGCCAGGGAAGGCATGGACACCGCCACGCACGTTTCACTGGCAGGCGAAGGGTTGAGCTGGGCGAGTTTCAGCGCCGAGGCACCGGCGTTGGCGGCGGCCGGCGAACGGCTGCTTCGCGGCGGCCAGGGCATCGCCTACCTGGCGACGGTGCGGAAAGACGGCGGGCCTCGAGTGCACCCGGTCGCGCCGGTGCTGGCGCCGGGCGGGTTGTACGTGTTCGTGGTCAACCTGGGGTGGAAGTACCGCGACCTGAAGCGCGACGGCCGCTATGCGTTGCACAGCGCGGCCGGGGCCGACGGCGGCGAGGAGTTCTACGTCACGGGACCCGCGACTGAGAGCGATGATGCGGACGAGCGGGCGGCAGTGCGGGAAGCGAGCGGAGGGCGGCTCGGCGGACACGAGTTCGAGGCGTTGTTCAGGCTGGAGGTTGAGCGGGCGTTGCACACGTTTTGGGAGGGCTGGGGCACGGCCCAGACGTGGCCGCGGTTCGGGAAGTGGTCAGCGCGGCATTAGGATGCGCCACGAGCCGCGACTGGCAAGGAGCGGTTGGCCCGACCTACTCGGGTGGTGCACCTGTCCCAACGCCAGAACACCCCAAGAAGCGCAGGAAAACCCCATCAGAGACCACGTGGCCATGCCCGCCGGACCCCGGCAAATCTCAGCCCTTCGGTTCGAGCACCATCACCGTCAGGTCTTGCGGCAAGCTCGAACGGCTCACCGTCACCTTCGCCAGCGGCTCCGGCCGGCTCCCCGTTTCCTTGAGAAACGCTTCCAACGGCTCCAGCGGCAACGGCTCGCCGCCAATCTTGTAATTCATTGGGATGACAACGCTCGGGTCGATCTTCGTCATCAGGTCGGCCGCCAGGTTCGGCGCCAGCGCATTGTTCCCGCCCACCGGGAGGAGCAGCACATCCACGCCCTTGAAGTCCTCCAGCGCGACATTGCTCGCCAGGCCCAGGTGGCCCACCCGGATACCGTCAATTTCGCTGATGAACATCACGTTCCGCGTGCCGTCCGGCCGCTTGTTGGCAATGCCGGTCACCAGGATGCCGCCGATTTCGAACTCCCCCGGAGCGTCCAGCACCATCGGGTTGCCGCCAATCCCCGCGCTGTACGCGTAGCCCGGCTCATCCCGGCGGCTGACGGTAACGATTTCGGCGGTCTGCTTGCCCAGCGAAAAACCACTGTCCGGCGGGCACGGATCGGTGATCACCGAACCGTCGCGTCCTTTCAGCCGGAAGCAGTTCCGCCCCAGATACGTGATTTCGATTGGCACAACGCCATCCTACCGCGCGACGGGGTAAGAAGCGAGATATTGCTAGGGAAACTAAGCAGTTCTGCGGTTACTCGAGCTCTTCGTCGAGAAACTCGTCGTCATCGGCGCGGCGCCGCCAGAACATGACCGCGCCAACGAGGGCGCCGAGCAGGGCGAAAATGCCCAGGAACTTTTTCACGGAGAACCTCCAGAACGCCCGGTTGCCCGGACGTTCTCAGTATAGGAGTCCCTGGCGAGATGGGTGAAGGGAGCAACGCTGGCGCCTTCCGGCCCCTTCGATTGTCCCTGTCTTCACCTCGCTCGTACGATTCGTCCCCTGTGTTCAGCACCTTCCGTCCTGTGCCGTTTCACGGGTTCGAAACTGACTTCGCCGCGGCGCTCGATGTCGCCCTCGGTGGGCGCCACTACACCGTCGAACGCGCCTGGGAGAGCGCCGACTCCCACTGCTTCGTCCTCGACGTGGACGGCCTCGGCGAGCTCCTCCTGAAGAAGGCGACACCCGCGCACCCGCTCGCTGAACAGGTCGCGATCTACCATCGCATCGCCGAGGACCCCGAGCTGTGCGCCCTCTTCCCCGCGTTCCACGGCGCCGTGCCCGGCTTCGAAGCCATCCTCCTGGAGTTCATCCGTGGAGAGACCGTGCGCAACGCCCTGAAGGCGGGGCACGCCACCAGCGCTCAGGCGGGACCGGTCCTCGATGCGCTCCTCGCTTACCACCGGATCCAGGGCGCCGCCATCGGCGACTTCCACGGCGGCAACGTCATGCTTCAGGACAACCGGGTGGTCCTCATCGACCCCTCCGCCCCCGACCGCCACGGCATGGACCCCGGCGAAGTCCCCCTGACCACGGACCTCGGCCACTGGGTCGCCT
The DNA here is from genome assembly GCA_046328215.1 of Dehalococcoidia bacterium. Classification (GTDB taxonomy): domain Bacteria; phylum Chloroflexota; class Dehalococcoidia; order Tepidiformales; family Tepidiformaceae; genus Amarobacter. The sequence continues at coordinate 111,040 of JAXLXA010000007.1, forward strand.
CTGGCGGAGCCAACTTCATGTCCGACTGCCGCCGCGCGCCGCTTTTGGCCTGGCGCCTCTTCTGGTTCAACCGCCGCACCTTCCGCGCGGGCCTGGCCATCAGCAGCGTGCCGAAATCGGCCGTCATGGCCGTGGCCCGCCGCCACCTGGCCGTCCTCCACACGGACTCCTCCCGCCTGTCGCGCATCGCCTACTGCCCGGGCCGCGTTTACCTGGAGCTCCTCGGCCTCTTGTCCTGAATCCGCTGACTCTCCGGGCCAGCAAACCGTGGCCTGACGGTCACGAGGGTGCCCCCGCGGACAGCTCACGCCCTTCCGGCCTCAACGGCCACGCCAACACTCCGCCACTGCCTACAAAACCTCCCTTTTGATGTGCCCGGCCAACCGAAGCGCCAGCGCCACCGCCGTCAGCGTCACCGTCACGGCCCCCGCCGTCGGCATGACCGAGCTGCCGGCCATGAACAGGTTCCGCAGTCCATGCACCCGGCAGTCAGCGTCTACTACCCCGCCCTCCGCCGTGGCGCTCATCCGTGTCGTCCCGATGTGGTGGCGGCAGCCGTGGAGATACGGCTCCGGACCGTCCTCGCCCCACTTCGCGCTAACGCGCCCGATGCCAAGCGCCTGCAAACCAGCGTCGAGCGCGTCCTGCGTTCCACGAATGCTCCGCACGTCCAGGGGCGTCAGCTCCCAGTGCAGGTGCGCCAGCGGTATCCCGAACCGGTCCCGCCGCGAATCCAGCGAGACCCGGCTGCGCGGGTTCGGCGCCTGCTCCGACGTGATCACCAGCGCCAAGGCCTCGCCGCCAAGGCCGCTCCCTTTCGCAATCCGCCTGGCCACCGCGCGAACGACATCCCCCGGCCGCCGGGCCACCGCGGCGAGCTGCTCGCGCGCCCTGGGCGGCCGCTGCCGCTCACCCACGGCCCACGCCAGTTCGGCCAGCGAACGGACGCCACCTGAAAGGAACAACGGGTCCCGGCCGCGAAGTTCGACCGTGCTGTTCAGCAAACCCCGCTCGCGCTGCGTCTCCGCGTCCAGCCGGAGCATCCGGATCGCCGGCACACCGTCCGCCAGGTGACGCCGGTACCGCGATGGGTCGAACTCCGCGCCGCGCGCCAGGTCCAGCCGGCCCGACTCCACGTGCAGGTGCTCCATGAAGGTGCGCCCGACCTGGCCGGCGGCGTTCGCCACGCCTCCGGGCCGTCCGAAGGGGGAGCTCAGCAGCATCCGCGCGTTCTCGATTCCGCCCCCGGCGAGCACGAATGCCCGCGCCCTCACGGTGAACCCGGTGCCAGCCAACGTGCCGCACCGCAACGATTCCACCACTGTCCCATCGCTGCCCGGCGTGAGCGCCAGCACCGTTGCGCCCGTGATCAGCGTCGCGTTCTCCCGCCCTTGCAATGCCTCGCCCGAACGGAATGCATCCGGCGGCCCGAATCCGCAGGCCGCTGATTCCAGTCCTGCGCCGAGCGCGACCTCTGCCGCAACTGGCCCTTCGATACCGCAACGCGCTTCCGCGGCGACGTACCACGGCTCGAGCTCCTCCGCGCCGAACGGCCAACCGCTCCCCGGCACGTGTCCACGCACCGCGAAGTCCACGGGGTCCAGCCGCCGCGACCGCATGCCGCCTTCTGCCGGCCATCCGCGCGCCCACTGCCACGACGAACCGCCAACGGCCCGCGTCCGCGCCCGCTCAAGCCTGAAGTACGGCGGTCCGCTCCTCCTCCCGGCGTTCAGGCGTGCAGTCTCGCGTCCCGGGCGCGCGGGGCCTGACTCCAGCACCACCACCCGGGTGCCCGAGGCCGCCAGTTGTTCGGCCAGTGCAAGGCCAGCCGGTCCCGCCCCGGCCACGCAGACGTCAAACTCCAGATTGGCTCCCGAGGGGATGTCACGCCCGTCACGAATCATGGCCCTCGGAATGCTAGCGAATATCTTCCTCCATCGCCGTCCGCTCTCCGCCGCTACGACCGCGCCGTGCCACAATGCCGCTTCGCGAACCACCTCCGGAGCCCAGCCATGAGTCGAACCGTTTACGTCGTGCCGCATTGCCACTGGGACCGCGAGTGGTACCAGCCGCACGAGCTCTTCCGCTGGCGCCTGGTCCAGATGATCGACGAGTTGCTCGACTACATGGAGACGCACCCGGAGTACCGCTGCTTCAACCTGGACGGCCAGAGCATCGTCATTGACGACTACCTGGACCTTCGCCCGGAGAACGAGGGCCGCCTGAAGTCGCTGATCCAGGCCGGGCGCATCGTCATCGGGCCCTGGTGGGTCCAGCCGGACGAGTTCCTGCCGAGCGGCGAATCGCACATCCGCAGCTTCCAGAAGGGCATCCGCTTCGCCGACCGCCTGGGCGGCTCCCTCCGAGTCGGGCACTGCGCCGACCAGTTCGGCCACATCGCCCAGATGCCCCAACTCATGAAGCAGCTCGGCCTGACCAGCGCCTGCCTCTGGCGGGGCGTCTCGGACGCTATCCCCGGCTGGAGCTTCTGGTGGGAAGCCCCTGACGGCACGCGCCTGCCCGTGCTCTACCTCCGCAACAGCTACTCCAGCGGCTGGCGTCTGCCGAAAGAACCGGACGACCTCCTCGAACGCGTGCGGCGCCAGGAACGCGACCTCGGCGAAGGCCTGCCCGCGGTGTTGATGAACGGCACGGACCATTCGCGCATGGAAGCGCACGTCCCGGCGGCGCTGGCGGCGGCGAAGGACCGCGGCTACGACTTCAAGCTCGGCACGCTCGCGGAATACGAGCGGGCCGTGCTCGCCGCGGGGATCGACGAGGTGGTGCACTACGGCGAGATGCGCTCGCCCGGACCGTTCGAACGTGCTCGTCGGCGTGCTCTCCGCGCGCATGAACATCAAGCAGCGCGACTTCGAAGTCTCCGGCTGGCTGGAGAAGTACGCCGAGCCGCTGGAGCTGCTGAACTACCTTCACCACGGCCCCGATGCCTGGCTGCGCCACTCCTGGCGCACACTGCTCGGAAAACTCGCCGCACGACTCGATCTGCGGCTGCAGTGTCGACCAGACCCACAAGGAGATGTTCCCCCCGTTACGACCGCGCGGAGCGGCTGCTCAACAGGTCGCGAAGGAAAGTCGATGTGGCACATCGCGGGGCGAGTGGATGTTCCCGCGCCGGGCGGGCTGGTGGTGTTCCGCCCGGTGGCAATGCGGCGACCGTGTTGCGCGCGAACGTCCCGCATTCCTGGACGGGCGCGGACCAATTCGCGCTCCTGGGCGGCCAGCTCGTGCCATTCTCGGTCGAAAACGAAACGCGCGCGGAAGTCCTCGTCCACGAAGATGGCCTGACCCCCTGGCAGGCGATGCGCCACCTCGACTTCCTGCGCGAGCAGCGCTACGACAACCACAACATCGAGGCGATGGAGTGGGAGGCTTCTCGACGGCCGCCACCTGGAAAGTGACGACGACGACGGCCTGGACCTGACCGTGGTGGACGAGGAATCTATCCGCCACGAGGTACCCAAATCGCGGCGAACAACCCGCTGACACCGCCGAGATTACCGTCCGCACGAGCGTCAGCGGAGGTGGTGGCCGTTCTGCCAATTCGTCGACTCCGTCGGGACGCAGGTTCTCCTCCCGCATCGACAAAGGCGCCGGCGACGATCCCAATCAGTCGGCAGACCAGGTGCCCGACCTTCAGAACGAGTTCTACGAGATCACCCCAAGAAGGGCGGCAAGCTTCATTCGTGATTGGCACAATGACGTCGAGATGACGAATGCCGCGGCACTCGTGTCAGAGGGTGACCGGGGCGTCGAATACAACGCGGACATCCTGCCGGACGGATCGTCGCCGGATGGACGCAGATTGGCTGGAACTGGCACACGCTGAGCCAGACGATGGTCCTCGCGGCCGTGCTCGAAGTGCCCGAGGGCCTGAACAAAGGCACAGCCCGGCGCGAGAAGCGCGAGCCGCTCGCCACCGCGATCATGGAAGTCACGCTCTACAAGGACTTCCCGCATCGACTTCAAAGTCTCCATCGAAAACAGGGCCAACGACCAGGCTCGCGCGTCCTCTTCCCGCTCCCTTTCACCACCGCGACAGCCATCACCGAAACCAGTTCCACGTCGCCGAACGCCGCTGACGCCGCCGCCGTGGAACGGGACGAGGAGCAGCCGCCGACCACCTTCCCGCAGAAGACGTTCGCCGCGTTCGAGGGGATGACGCCGGCGTCGCGGTCTTCAACAAGGGCCTGCAGGAAGGCGAAGTGGTGCGCGACAGGAAGGGCCGCCAGGCCTACGCGTTGACGCTGCTGCGCTGCGTCGGCTGGCTCTCCCGGCCGGACCTCGTCTCACGCCGCGGCGGAGCAGGGCCAACCATCTCCACCGAAGACAGCCAGATGCAGGGCACGCACACGTTCGAGTTCTCACTGACCACCTATCGCGGCAACTGGCGCGCGGCGAACATCCAGGCCATGGCGCACTCCTTCGCCTATCCGCCGCTCGCCTTCGCCACCAACGAGCACGAGGGTTCGCTCGGCTGCGATGTGCCGCTCGCGCGGGTTTCGCCGGGAACGGTGCCCACCGCGTTCACCCGCAGCGATGTCGATGGCGCGCCGGTCATCCGCGTCTACAACGCGAGCGGCGAGAACGCGGAGGCGGCACTGACGGTGCCTGCCGCGGTTCCCGGCGCGGGCCTCGTCGACTTGATGGAACAGCACGTCCGCAACATCGACGCCACCCACGGCGACTGGCGCTTCCCCCTCCGCCCCTGGGAAATCGCCAGCGTCCGCTTCGGCCGGCGAGAGTAGTTGGGGGGCTTGTCCCCCCTCGCGCCATGCGCCCGCGACCGTTCCCACGCTGAGTCGCCGGTTCGAGGTTTGCGCTGTGCGCTACCATGTCGACGTGGAAGAACTGACCTTCGTCGTTACCGAGGCGCGCGAGGGCGGCTACACGGCTCGCGCTCTCGGGGAGTCGATCTTCACGGAAGCGGATGATCTGCCCTCGCTGCGTGAGCAGGTGCGGGACGCGGTGATTTGTCACTTCGATGAAGGCAAGGCGCCGCGAGTGGTTCGCCTCCACTCGGCAACATCCTTGGCGACATTGCCGAACATTTCGGAATGACGCGGGAGGAACTGATGTCGCGCCTGTTCGATTGACCTGCCCGCCCGTCAGTTCGTCCTTCGTCCCCGCCATCCCTCCTGCCATACCCCTGTCACCATGCCTCATTGCCCAACCTCGAATCCGGCGGCACAGTGGATCTCCGGCTGTTCGCCGGGTGGAGTGCGCATGGGGGCGATCGTCGCGAAAGCGCTGGTCAAACACTTCTCTGACGACATCAAAGCAGTCGACGGCATCGACCTGGACATCCCCGAGGGCCAGGTTTTCGGCTTCCTCGGCCAGAACGGCTCTGGCAAGTCCACCACCGTCCGGATGCTGACAACGCTCCTGAAACCCACCTCCGGCTCGGCTTCGGTTGGCGGCATCGACGTGCTGGCGCGGCCGGACCGCGTGCGCCGCAGCGTCGGTGTCGCCATGCAGGAAGTAGGCCTCGACGAAATCCAGACCGGTCGCGAGCTGCTTACGCTGCAGGCGCGGCTTTTCGGCGTGCCAAGCCATACCGCGAAGAAGCGCACCGGCGAGCTGCTCGAAGTCGTGGGCCTGACCGCTGATGCGGACCGCTCCCTCAAGGGCTACAGCGGCGGCATGAAGCGCCGCCTGGACCTCGCCTGCGCGCTAGTCCACGAGCCGCGCATCGTCTTCCTTGACGAGCCGACCACCGGCCTTGACCCCATTACCCGCGAGACGATGTGGCGCTACGTCGAGGACTTGAACAAGAGCGGCGTCACCTTCTTCCTCACCACCCAGTACCTGGAGGAAGCCGACCGCCTCTGCCACGACATCGCGATCATGGACAAGGGCAGGATCGTCGCCAGCGGTTCGCCCGGGGAGCTGAAGTCGTCCATCGGCACGGACGCGATCACCGTCGGCCTGCACAGCGCCGAAGCCGCGGCCACCGCCGAACCGGTCCTCCGCCGATTCGAAGGGGTCGATTCCCTTCAACGGGACGGCAAACAGGTCACGGTCTACCTCAAGAACGGCGCCGCCGCGGTCGCCGGCATCGTCCTCGCCCTGGCTGATGCCGAAGTGAAGGTCGCGGACCTCCGGCTCAGCCAGGCCACCCTCGACGACGTGTTCCTGCGCGCCACCGGCCACCACCTCGAAGTCGGCCAGAAGCTCGAAGACGAAGCCAAAGCGAAGGGGAAAGCCTGATGCGGTTCTTCAGCGACACCATCCTGCTCATGAGGCGCGCCCTCCGCGAAGCCATCCGGCAGCCGGCCAACGAAATCGGCAACGCCTTCATCCCGCTCTTCTTCTACGCCGTCACCGTCGGCGCAATCGGCGATGTCGCCACGCAGGCGTTCGGCGTGCAGGACTACAAGGGCTTCCAGCTCCCGGTCGCCATCCTCCAGGGAGCGGCGGGCGTGGCGGGCGGCGCCGGCCTCGCCATGACCCTCGACATCCAGTCGGGCTACTTCGAAAAGCTGATGCTCACATCCACGCCGCGGTTCGCCATCGTCTTCGGCCGCATGCTCGCTGACGCGGTGAAGGCCACGTTGCTCACCGTCCTCATCATCGCCCTCGCACTCGCCTTCGGTTCGGGGTTCGAAACAGGCCCGGCCGGCATGGTCGTGCTCGTGCTTTCGGCTGCGGCCTTCGCGCTGGCTTACTCCGGCATGGGCGTCGCCATCGCGCTCAAGACCGGCAGCCCGCAGGCCGCGCAGGCGGGCTTCCTGCTCTTCTTCCCGCTACTCTTCCTCGCCCCCACGTTCGCGCCCATCAGCGTGTTCGCCACGTGGCTCGAAGTGGTGGCGCGTGCGAACCCCGTGACCTACATCCTCGAAGGCCAGCGCGCCCTCGTTACCGGCGGCTGGGACGGGCTGAGCCTCCTCAAGGGGGGCGCCGCCATCCTCGGCATCGGCGCCTTCACCTTCCTCCTCACCGCACTCTCCCTTCGTGGCCGCGCAGCCGGCGCCTGAGATCCACGCTCACGGCTCGATGGCGAACCGCTCCCCCGAGCCCCGATACCGGTACTCCCGGCCATCCGGCCCGCGAAGCACCGCCAGCCATCCCGGCGCCAGTGCCTGCGTGCAGACCACTCCCGGGCCGCCGAGCCCCAGGCAACCATCCGGCCAGGTGAACGGCTCCAACGAAACGACCGTGATGCCGCCAACCGTGGCTCGCAGCCTCGCCGCCAGGTCCGCCGTCACCCGATCGACCACCGCCGGCGCGGGTGTCGCCGCGGGCGGCTGAGCCGAAACCAGCGTGGGCAACGCCGTTGCGATCTCCCCGCCCTGGAGCGAAACGGTCGCAGAAGGGGCAGTTGCCGGATCGGCGCGGCCACCCGTGCCGCAGGCGGCGGCAAACACCAATACTGAAAATGCTGGGGCGAGGATTCGCATCATCAAACGCACGATAGCGGATGGGCTCCTGCAGGGAGCCGTCGTTCTCCGGCAGGAGCGGGGGAGGTCCAGGGGACGGGTGGCGCGCAGCCCCGCCGCCAACCGCGAGGGAGGAGCTCACTCGCGGTCCAACCGCACCACCGTCCGGCTGCGCGGCCACCGGCCCTGTGCTGATAAGACGTTTTCCGGCCCCGGTTGGTTCCCTCTCCGGTTAGCGCCCGGTAATGGCGCCCGCGGGCCGATGATTCGGGATCGAAAGGCCATGGCACGTCCCGGCGCCTTGGGCGAAGATGCGTGCCATGAGATTCCTCGTTTGCCTCGATGGCTCGCCTCGCTCCCTGGACGTGCTGCCCCATGCGGTCCGCCTGGCGAACGCCGTCGGCTCCGAAGTCGTCCTCACGCGAGTGCTCGACGATCGGGTCGATGCCGCCAGGGTGATCACCCCGGACCTGGAGTCAGCGGTCAAGCAGGTTGAGGCTGCCTGGCAAACGGACCTGGACCAGCGGCTCGCCGCCACTGGCGTACCGGGGCGCGCCGTGATCGTCCGGCGCGAATGGAGCAAGGAACTCGCCGACGCCATCACCGCCCTGGCCTCCGCCGAAGATGCCGCCGTCATCGCGCTCAGCTCGCGCGGCAGCGGCGCCCTCCGCCATGCCATCCTCGGCAGCGTGGCCATGGGCGTCATCTCCCGCAGCCCCGTGCCGGTCATGGCCACCGGAACCCGCGTCGAAGCGCCAGCGGCCGGGCGCGGCGGTTACCACCTCGTCATCACGTCCGACGGGTCACCAGACGCGCGCAGCGTGTTCGCGGGGCTGCGCCCGCTTCTCGATGCGGGGCACGTCCGCGTCACGCTTCTCGAGATTGCCGTGCCGCGCCAGGGCGAAAGCGAAGCCGCGGCCCGCTGGCGCGCCACCGAAGACCTCTCCGCCCTGACCTCCCGCCTCCCGGCCGGAGTTGAAGCCGCCGTCGAAGTCCGAGTCGTCCCCCCCGGCGCCGGCATCGATACGGCCATCCTCGCCGCCGTGGGGGACCTCGGTGCGGACGCCGTCGCAATGGCCACGCACGGCCACAGCGCGCGCCGCCACCTTGTCGCCGGCAGCACCGCGCTTGGCGTCCTCGGGCTCGCTGAAATCCCCGTGATTCTCGTCAAGAGCCGCGCGGTCGATTAAGCCTTCCGGTCAGTGGAACAGCCGCTTGTAGTGCGCGCTTTCGAAAAACTGTTCCATGATCGCCCGCGCATGCACTGGCATCTCCAGTGACTCCAGTTCGCGCGGGCCCCAGTACTTGAACGCCTGGCCCTCGTTCACCCGCACCTCGCTTTCGTCGATGTCCGGGTCCGCGAAATAGACGTGGTAGACATCGGTGATCGAGGCCGGGAAATCCGGTTCGCGACGGAAGAGCCGGAACAGCTTGAGGTCCTGGAGGAGGATGCCCGTCTCTTCTTCGAACTCCCGGAAGGCCCCCGCATCAGGCGCCTCTCCCGGTTCGAGGATCCCCCCGGGGATCGACCACGTGTTCGGGTAGCGGTCAGCTGGCAGGTCCGCGTCGCGCAGTTGCAGGAGCGCGCGTCCCCAGCGGTCCAGGGCGATGACCCCAACGCCGGCCTTGTACGGCTGCAAAAGCGAAACCGTGCCGCGGTAGAAGTCCGTCGCGAGGAACCGATCCAGCAGGCGCCGCGTGCCGGGGTTCATCTTCAGCTCCGCGAACGTCCTCGGGTGGTGGTACTGGAAATCGAGCCCCTCGTTCACCACGATCTGGTCCCGGGGCACCTGGTCGTCCGCGAAGAAGATGTGCAGCTTCCGCGGCAACAGCTCGGGCACGTCGTCCGGCGTCACGCTCTCGAAGAACCGCAACCGCTGGAGGACGACGCCGGTCTCCTCTTCGAACTCCCGCAGCGCCGTCTCGCGCGGCTCTTCGCCAGATTCCCGGCCACCTCCCGGAGGGGTCCAGCGGCCCACGCCGGCGGGCGGCACGTCGTCGTCTCGCTGTTGCAGCAGGATCGAGCCGTCGGCGGCGATCAGCAGCACGCAGCTCCCTTCGCGTCCACTTCCCGGCGCTTTGTACGGCATCGATCGAGCGTAGCCCGGCGCCCCCGGCCAGGCCAGAACCCGTGGCGAATAGCCGCGCGCTGGAGTGTAATGCGGAGTCGGGAGGTGGCCTGCGATGACCTACACGCTGGTGCTGCTGCGGCACGGTGAGAGCACATGGAACCGGGAGAACCTGTTCGCCGGCTGGCATGACGTTGGCCTTTCCGAAACTGGCCTCATCGAAGCGAAAAAGGCCGGTGAGCTCATGCGCGAGGCCGGCCTCCGCTTCGATGTCCTCCACACCTCGCTCCTCCGCCGCGCTATCCAGACCTCCCAGATCGCCCTCGATGCGCTGGACCAGCACTGGATCCCGGTGAAGCGCTCGTGGCGTCTCAACGAGCGGCACTACGGCGCGCTCCAGGGACTGAACAAAAAGGAAACCAGCGACCGCTACGGGGCCGAACAGGTCTTCGCCTGGCGCCGCAGCTACGATGTCCCGCCGCCGCCACTCTCGCCCGACGACCCGGAACACCCCCGCCACGACCCACGTTACGCATCCCTGGCGCCCGAGCTCATTCCCGCCACGGAATGCCTGAAGGACGTGGTCGCGCGCTTCCTGCCCTACTGGTACGACGGCATCGTCCCGGACCTGCGGGAGGGCAAGACGGTGCTCGTCGGCGCTCACGGCAATACCCTCCGCGCCATGGTGAAGCTGCTCGATTCCATGAGCGACGAGGCCGTGGCGGAGCTCAACATCCCCACCGGCATTCCGCTCGTCTACACGCTCGATGACGACCTGCGGCCCGTGACGTCCGAATACCTCGGCGACCCCGAGGCCGCGAAGGCGGCGGCCGAAGCCGTCGCCCGCCAGGCCGGCTAAACGCAGGGATATACTGGGAGCATGTCAGCGGCGAAGCACCTGGCCCCTGCCCTCGAGAACGGCGCGGTCATGACCCGCGAGGAGTTCCACAGCCTGTACGCGGAGTGCGAAGGCTATGAGCGGGTCGAACTCATCGAGGGGGTTGTGTTCATGCCATCACCAGTCCGGTTCGAAAGCCACGATCGGCAGGCATCGCTGCTTCGTGGCTGGCTCTTCACGTATTCGAACCTGCACGATGGGCTTGAGAGCGGCAACGAGGCAACCCTCATCCTCGGAAACTCAGAAGTCCAGCCAGATGCGTTCCTCCTGTGGAGCGGTGCTGTACCTATCGACGAGGAGGGCTACCTTCGGGGCGCACCGCAATTGGTCGCCGAAGTGGCGGCGAGCACTGCCTCGCGGGACCTTCACAGCAAACTCACCCTGTACGAACGGAACGGCGTCCGCGAATACATCGTCTGGCGCACGCTCGATGGCGCCATCGACTGGTTTGTGCTCCGTGGCGGCTCCTTCGAGCTCAAGGCCCCGGACGAGCGTGGCCGGATCGAAAGCGAGCAGTTCCCCGGCCTGGTAATGGACGTGCCCGCCATGCTCGCGATGGACCGCAAGGCTGTCCTCGCCGCGCTGAGCTAAGCGCTACCGGGCGCGTTTCGGCGCCGGGCGGGCTGCTCGATCAGTTCGCTTTCTCAGCCTTTTCCCGGGCGTCGGCAATGTCTTCGAACAGCTTGTTCGTCCCGAACATCGGGAAGACACGTTCGAACACGCCCGGTGTCAGCTCCGCCAGGCCAGTCACCAGCCGTCCCGGCCCGCGGTACACCAGCATTTCCGGCCGGTCACGCTTGATCGCTTTCACCACGTCCGAGGCCACTTTCGCGGGCGAGACCGTCCCGGCCAGGAAGTTCTCCTTCACGCCGGATTGGTCCTGCATGTCCTTGTACATGCCGGCCTCGCTCACCAGCCCGGGGCAGATCACGCTCGCGCTCACTCCTCGCTTCTTGAACTCGGAGCGGAACGACCGCGTGAAGCCGATGAGCCCCGCTTTGGACGCCGCGTACGGCACGCTGAACGGCACCGGTACCTTCCCCGCGAGCGAGGCGACGTTGACGATGTGCCCCGTCTTCCGTTCGAGCATCGCCGGCACCACCGCGCGCGCCAGGTGCATCGCGGCCGTCAGGTTCACCTCCACCACCCGCGCGATCTCGTCGTCCGGCTGGTTCTCGAAGTGCGCCGTCAGCTCGATGCCCGCGTTGTTCACCAGGATGTCGATCCGCCCGTACTCCGCCAGCGTGGCGTCGATCAGCCTCCGCCGGTCGTCCGCTGAGCCAACGTCGCAGGTGACAGCGATCGCCCGCCGGCCCAGGTCCCGCAGCGTCGCCGCCGTCGCTTCCAGTTCCGCAGCCGAGCGCGCCGCCACCGCGAAGTTCACGCCCTCAGCCGCGAGCGAGCGGGCCATGTACGGCCCAAGCCCCCGCGAGGCGCCCGTAAGCACACAGACCCGATTCTTGAGGTTTCGCATCGACACCCCTCCGAAGGCGGCGAGTGTACTCGTCCTTTCCGCGCTCCCGCCAGAACTGCCCAATGGGACGCTCCAAACCGGCCGCCGGTACTGGCGGGGGCCACTCATGCTGGTAGGCTTGATCGCGGTGGGCCGCACACTGACCTCATTGCGAACCCGGCGCCGGATTTCCGTGCTGCTGCTTGGTTCTCTCCTGCCCATGCTCACGTTCATGGGACACTGGCCTACTGCCATCCCTATCCCAGGCACGGACCAGTACCTCTCCATCCCCCTTGCCGGACATGAAGAACACCAGGACGGGCACGAAGACGGCCACTCGCATGCCCAGCATTGCCACGGCAACTCCGCCTCCTGTTCTGACGTCCCGGCTTTCGCGGGCGTCAGCTTCGCCCTCATGAGCGAAGCGCTGACCTTCGGCGCCGCCGCGGCATTCCTCGTCGCCGTCGCCCTGCACTGGTGGCGGCCACGCCAGCCGAACACCCTCCTCCCCGAGCTCCAGCCACCCCGGCCCGCCTTCGCCTGAACCGGGCCTTCCTGGCTGCGCCGGGGGCTTGCGCCTCCACCAGTGTTTCGGAGTCCTCAACCAGTGAAGCACCTTCCGCGGCGGCTAACGCTTGCCGCCCTCCTCGCCATTCTCACCCTGGGAGCGGCACTCTCAGCCGTCGCCTGCGGTGACAGCGACAGCGGCTCCAGCGCCGAGCCCGAAGTCATCAACGCGCTCAACATCCTGGACAAAGCCGGCTTGCACGACATCGATACGCAGATCGGCACCAACAAGACCATCCCGTCGAACGCCTCCACGACCTTCCAGCAGCTCCAGACGGTCACGCTCCTTACGGAGTGGCCGACGAAGGATCTGCAAACGCAGGCCAAGGCGCTCGCCGCCATCTTCGGCGAAGCTGCCGCCGCCACCGACGGCGCCAACCCTGACATGGCCGCAGCCGCGGCCGCCTCCAAGAAGGCGCACGACGGCGAACACGACTTCTCCCATGAAGTCTGGGACCACCTTTACGAAAAGGCTGGCATCAAGGGCGCCGACGATGCGCACGGCGACTAACAGGCGCCGCGCCACGGGCCGGCCGCCGACAACGGCCGGCCAGGAGTGATTTGACCATGCGATTCACCGTTCGTGGGGCAGTGCCCATCGCACTCTTCGGCCTCGTCGCGATTGCCATCGTTGCTGGCGCCATCGCCCTCGGCATGGCTCTCTTCGGCGGCGATGACGGCGACGGCAAAGCCGAGTACATGGGCGCCGTCACATCCCGCCCCGTCGAGATGCCCGATGTCACCCTCACCGACCAGGACGGCAAACCGTTCGACCTTCAGCAGCAGACCGACGGCTACGTGACCCTCCTCTACGTTGGGTACACCCATTGCCCGGACATCTGCCCCACCCATCTGTACAACATGAGCGAGGCGCTCAAAAAGCTCCCCAAAGACGTCAGCAGCAAGGTGAAGGTGGTCTTCGTCACCGCCGACCCCGAGCGTGACTCCCCGGAGGCGCTCAAGAGTTACCTCACCACCTTCGACCCCAATTTCATCGGGCTCACCGGGACACGCGAACAGACGGACGCGTTCCAGGAGACGCTCGGTGTGAACGTCGCAACCCGGACGGACCTGGGCAGCGGAAACTACACGGTGAACCACGCCGCGTACGTCATCGCGTTTACCAAGGACCAGGTGGCGTACACCGTCTACCCCGCCGGGATGGGCATCCCGGAGTGGCTGAATGACCTGCCGCTCCTGGTAAAGAGAGGATTTCAGCCTTCATGAATACGAATTGGATACGGCGAGGCGCCCTCATGGGCGCACTTGCCATGGTCGTGCTCGGACTGAGCGTCGTCATCGCCTCGTGCGGCGGCGACGATGATGACGACAGCACCACGGATACCCCAACACCGGCCGCCACCGTCGGCAAGCTCAGCATCATCAACCCCTGGGCTCGCACCACCACCAATGACGTCACCGCCGCCTACTTCACCGTGAAGAACAGCGGCGCCGAAGACACCCTGGTCAGCGCGAAGTCCAACATCACCGGCATGGTCCAGCTCCACGAAGTGGTGACCGAGGGTTCCACCTCCAAGATGCAGGAGAAGCCCGGCGGCTTCGTTGTCCCGGCCAACGGTGAGCTCACCCTCAAGGCGGGCGGCTTCCACGTGATGCTCATGAACCTCAAGTCGCCCCTCAACATCGGCGACAAGGTGGAGCTGGAGCTGACCTTCAAGAACGCCGGGACCGTCAAGGTCACCGCCCCGGTGCAGCAGGGCGAAACCATGACCGGGACGGACATGGGGAAGTGACATCCCATGTCCGCCATCGCTAACCCCCCGCTCCAGGCTCGCGTCCCGTCAGCCTCTCCGGGCTGGCGGACGGCGCTTGTCTCCGTGCTCCTCGCGGTCGCCCTTTGCGGCGTCGCGGTAGCGGGCTACCTCGCCTGGGAAAACAGTCGCGGCGAAAGCGGCGTCTGCACCATCGTCCACGGCTGCTCCACGGTGCAGCAGAGCAAGTACGGCAAGCTCGCCGGCATGCCGGTTTCCATCCCGGGCCTCGGGCTGTACCTGCTCATCGCTGCCGCGGCTATTGTCTGGCTCACGAACCTTCGTGGGCTTCGCCAGTACGCCATCCTCGTGGGCGCCTTCGGGTCGCTCTTCGGCTTCCTGCTCTCGGTGTTCCTCACCTACCTGGAGGCCTACGTCATCGATGCCTGGTGCATCTATTGCATCGTATCGGCCAGCCTCCTCACGGCGCTCGTCGCCGGTTGGGGCGCAATCCTGCTCGCGGAAATGCGCGCGAACCGCTAACCCACCAGCCTGCCGCCGGCTACTCCGCCGGCGGCAGGTTCGGCGGGAGCGTCACTTTCGCGCCGGCGCCCAGCGAGTGGCGTTCGAACCAGCCCTGGTTCACCTCCAGCACGTAGCGGTACTGCTTGCTCGGCACGAGCACCGTCTCATCGAGCGGTTTCGCCGCGAACACCTGCACCACCGTGCCTGCCGAATCGATAAACGCGATGTCGAGCGGGACGTACGTGTTCTTCATCCAGAAGCCGTACTGCACATCTCTCGGGAACAGGAAGAGCATCCCCGCGTCTTCGGGGAGCGATTGCCGGTTCATCAGCCCGATTTCACGCGCGCTGAACGTGGCGGCGATTTCGACCGTGACCGTGGCACTGGCGCCGTTCTGCGCCACGGTGACCTGGTTCGCCGGCGTGCTCGTGACCGTCGGAGTCGGCGCCGGAGACCCGCCGTCGTTGCGGCCATCGAACGCGATCGCCCCGAGGACGATAACGAACAGCGCGACGAAGCTGAAACCGGCGACTTTCATGCGACCACCAACAGGATGCCGCCAACGCAACAGGCGGTGCCAACCGCGATGCGCCGGGTGAAC
This sequence comes from Dehalococcoidia bacterium, assembly GCA_046328215.1. Classification (GTDB taxonomy): domain Bacteria; phylum Chloroflexota; class Dehalococcoidia; order Tepidiformales; family Tepidiformaceae; genus Amarobacter. Next base: position 126,262 of record JAXLXA010000007.1, read on the forward strand.
CGCTCGCCGAGGAAGACGATCGAAAGCGGCAACGCCATCAATGGCGAGGTAGCCGACAACACGGCCGTCCGCGCAGCTCCTGCTTCTACCACCGCGTACACGTAACACAGGCTTCCCAGTCCGGTACCGATCATCCCTGCCGCCAGAATGGCGAGCGCGTGGTTTCGGTTTCGAAAGGGTGCAACCAGCGCCGGCCGCTGGGTCGCCAGCGTGAAGCCAACGAGCGCGACTGCCCCGGACGGCGTGCGGATCGCCCCGGCCGCGATCGGGCCGAGGTCTCCCTTCGCATTTGCCAGCCAGAGTGTGGCGATCGTCCAGAACACCCCCACCGCAATGAGCAATCCGTAGCCGTACATCCCTGGCGAGGCATAGACCGCGGGCACGGAGCTCGCCTCCGTCTCTGCCAGCGTCGAAGCCGCGGGCTCCGCCGGGACGGGCGGGAGGGGCTGCGTCTTGCCGGCTGCCGGGATCACGATCAGGTAGATCCCAGCGCCGATCAGCGCGGCGCCCAGCGGCAGCCCCCACGTGAACGATTCGCCCAGTAGCGCCACGCCGCCGAACACCGTCCCCGCGATGTACAGCGCCATCGTGACCGGGAACGTCCGGGCCATCCCCAGCCGTTTCAACGCCGCGATGTAGATCGTGTCCCCGAGGCCATACCCGATGAAGCCGCTGATGATCACGCCCGCCAGCGTCGCCGTCGAGGCGCTGCGCAGGTCGTCCGCCTGCCCGCTGAAGGCAAGGATGACGAGCACTACGACGCTGCCAAACGCCAGCCGCAGGCCGCTCAGCACCGCAGGCGCGATCCGGCTCGAAAGAGACGTGAGGGCAACGCTCGTACCTGACCAGACCATCGCCGAAATCAGCGCCGCGAGTTCACCCACGTGGTCGAATCCTACGCGGGCCGACCGGTTACCGCTTGCGCCGGTCCTCGTGGACACCGCGGAAAATCGCCGCCAGCGGACCGGATGGCACGCTTACCAACAGCGCCCGGTGGTCCGCGGAAAAGGCCATCGGCGTCTCGCCCACGTGGTCGCCGTCCAACTGCACCGGCAGGCCGGGCGTCTCAACCGTCAGCGAGCGTTCGCGCAAGCGCAGCATCCGCCGGTCCTGCCGGGCGCCTCGCACCACCTTCGCCGCCAGGCGCACCGTGTCCGTGAACTTCTCCGGGCAAAAGGCGAGCACATCCAGCTCGCCGTCATCCACCGATGCATCCGGCGTCAGGCGAACCTTCCCGCCGTACAGGCGCGAATTTGAGAGCACCATCCAGGCCAGCGAGTGCTCGGCGGAGCCGCTATCCGTGGTCCAGCGCGTCGCTGCCGGACGGAGCCGGGGCGCCATCCACGCGGCGTGCGCCATGTACGCCAGGTCCCCGGAGATGCGCTTCAAGCGGTGCGAGACACCACGCGCGATCTGGGCATCCCAGCCCACGCCCGCCATCAAGAGGAAGACGTGCTCATTCGCCCGTCCCAGGTCCATGTGGATGCTTTGCCCGTAGACGTGCGCGTGCAACGCCCGCCGTATCCCCGAGGGGATGCCCGCCTCTTTGGCCCAGATGTTCACCGTGCCGGCCGGTACAGCCGCCAGCGCCGTCCCGGCCGGCCAGTCCCAGCGCCGCATCGCGCACCGAACCGTCGCCGCCAAGCACGAACAACAGGTCGTCGCGGCGCTCGGCCGAGAGGCGCGCCTCACGCGTCGCCGCCGCAGCCGAATCCGGGACGACGAGGCTGGTATGCACGTTCCGGCGCGCCAGGTACGAGGTCAGGTCGGCGCCGTCGAGGTCACCGGGGACTCCCCGGGCGGCCGGGTTCACCAGGAGCGTGGCGCGAAGCTCGCGTGGCATTGCGGGCGTCACAATGCGAACCGTACCATACCCCACACACCCTTCCCCCGGAGTCCTTCGTTTGCTCAATGTGAAGCGCGTCGATCACATCAGCATGGCCGCGCCCGCCTGGAAGCCCCAGGCGGAGCAGCTCGAAAAGCTGCTCGGCTTCAAGCTCCTCCACAGCTTCGGCGGGAACAGCGCTTCCGATTTCGATGGCTCGGTCTCCCAGGTCCGCAACACCGGCATCGAGTTCGAGGTCATCTCCCCGAACCGCCCGGACAGCTTCGTCCAGAAATACCTGGACCAGAACGGCGGCGGCGGCCTTCACCACATCACCCTCGAAGTCCACGACATCCACGAGGCCGCGGCCGAACTGGAGCGCATGGGCATCAAGCCGTTCGGCGGCATCCAGGACGACGGGATGTGGAACCTCACCTACATCCACCCGAACGACAGCGGCGGCATCCTCTGGCAACTCTTCGTCGCCCACAGGCAACCGCCGGAAGTCGACCGCTCAGCCGGAGGCGGCGCCGTGGACCTGCAGCGCGTGGACCACGTCTCCATGGCCGTCCCGGACCTCGAGAAGCAGATCGCCTGGCAGCAGAAGGTCTTCGGCGGCGAAGTCGAAGGCCGCTGGGAAGAGGAGCACCTCGGCTACTACGGCGCGATCATGGCCCTGCCCGGCAGCAAACTGAAGCTGGAAATGATCCAGCCCTCGCGGCCGAACAGCTTCGTCCAGAAGTTCATCGATACGAAGCGCCCGGGGATGCACCACATCTGCTGCGAAGTCGCCTCGGTCGAAAAAGCCGCCGAAGCGCTCCGCGCCAACGGCATCGAACCGTTCGGCGGCATCATCGACAGCGATTGGAAGAAGCACACCTTCATCCACCCGAAGGATTCCGGCGGCGTGCTGTTCCAGCTCTTCGAAGAGCGAGGGTAGCCGCTCGACGGGTTCTCAGGGCCTGGCCAGTGTCACCGCGCCGATGAACGTGAAGTTCGTCATTTCGGCAATGAGCCGCCCACGAATGTAGAGTCGTCCCTGCTCATTGCCAGGTGTCGGCGTGTAGCCCAGAGGCACGCTGATAGGCCGGCAACCGCCGCCCGCCCGAGCGGGATAGGGTGAATAGCCACCGTCTCCCCAGGGCGCCGGTTGAGACCCGCCGCACGAGACTTCGATGTCCAGCGACGGCCGCGACGCTTCGAGCTGGTCGTATGGCTCGACGGCCTGCTGAATCGGCGGCCCCGCGGGTGGCAGTTCCCAGGTGGTGGTGGATTCATCTGTGGGGCGACAGCTTGCGTCCGCAAGGGATCGATAGATGGGTCGGTCGGCATTGATCCACATTTCCGCGCGCAGTCCCCGGTCGGCGTCGCGGGCTGCGTTCAGTACCTTCCCGGACGACAGGTCAACGAGGCGCAATTCGTGAGTTGAAACGAACCCCATGCAGCCGGGCGTCGCGGGGCTGCCCGCGAGTACCCTTTCGCCATCAGGCGCAACCGCCGCACTGGCATCGACCACAGTGATGGTGACCTTTCCATCGGGATCGACGTAGGCAAGTGACTGCCGGAACGCGTGGTCGCCCTCGACCTGCACGCCGCCAGAGCCGATGGTCAAGCCACCGTCGTGGCGATGCCAAAGGACTTGTTGGAAACCACCGAGGAAGCCTTGGAATCGTGGATCGTCCCGGTTGAACCGCGCCAACTCGCTCGCGGTGTCCACGTCCAGGAGGATCACCGAGTCGTACCCGCCCGTTTCTACTCGCTCAAGACAGCAAGGCGCGAACCCACCGGAGACGGCGACAACCCACTCACGACCTTGCCCGGAGTCGGCGAGTAAAGGGAGTGGCGTTGTGAACCAGCGATGGCCATCGCTTCCACTCCTGACTGGGACTGAAGCAACACGTATCGTCCGGCGGTCGCCTGCGCGAACGCGTCCTGCGGAGCGCGGGCGATTTCATGGCCGTCTGAAGCCGCCACGGTGAGCAGAAAAGGCTCCCCCCTTACTGGTTCGATCTGGAAGACAAGACCGACCTCTGGTGGCTCTCCGGCCGCGTGATCGCGGGCGAGAAACAGAAAGGCCAGGCCGCCAGCCGCGAGCGCCGCGCCAGTTCCGGCGAGCAAACCCCAACGAACGGCCGGCAGGAGCGCAAGATTCTTCAGGTTTCGCTTCAATCGCGAGGGCGCGCTGGTCTCGGCCCGCCAGTAATCGGCGGCATCTTCGCGCGAATCCACTCCCAGTGCCGAGAGAATCTCTCGGATGTGGTACTTGGCGCCGTCGAGCGTGATTCCGAGTGTCTCGGCGATCTCGGGGTTCGTGCGACCACGCGCAAGCAGATTGAGCACCTCCACCTGGCGGGGCGTCCATTGCTGGCCCGGCGGGACGAACTTGCGCGCTCTTCCCATGGCAGGAGCGTACATGCGCTCGGCAAGTTTGAATCTACCCGATTCGAAACATTCGCAATCGTTAAGCAGCATTCCCCCCTCCGACGCTGGCGCCCCCCAACCGTGCCCCGAGTGTGAACGAGGGTTTGAATCAGCATGTGAGTGAAGCGAACATGCGGCGCGCCACCGCCATGCTCCCAACCCCCACGCCCAACCGGCCCGCCTCCTACGCTTCGCCTATACTGGCCACCGTGACTGCTCCCGACGCCCACCCCCACGCCACCGGAAACGACGGCTACCTGACCATCCACGGCCTGCGCCACCACTACCTCCAGTGGGGCGACGTTTCCAATGACCCGGTGGTCTTCCTCCACGGCCTGATGAACAACGGCCGCTACTGGGAATACATCGCCGAGCAGTTCACCAGCCGCTACGCCGTCTACGCGCCAGACCTCCGCGGCCACGGCGAAAGCGAGCACGCTCCCGGCGGCTACCTCGTCTGGGCCTTCGCCATGGACCTTCGCGGCTTCGTGGAAGAGATGGATTTCGAGGCCTTCGACCTCGTCGCCCACAGCATCGGCAGCCGCGTCGCCATGTCCTACGCGCGGGACCACAGCCACCGCCTGAAACACCTCGTCCTCGCGGACATGGGCCCACAAATGGCCGAACAGGGCGCGCGCGGCATCCGCAAGACCACGGGCGGCGCCCAGAAAGCACCCGGGTTCGCGACAGAGTCCGAGGCCCTCGAGTACTACGCCGGCCAATACCCCGGACAGTCCGAGGAATTCCTCCGGCGCCAGATGGGCGCCTCGCTCACCCTGGACGAGCAGAGCGGCAACCTCGTCTTCCGCTTCGACCCCTCGATCCACCAGGCCACCGGCCGCGGCGCCATCGCCGAAATCCCCTACCTCTGGGAGAGCCTGGAGCACATCAAGTGCCCCACCCTCGTGATCCGCGCCGAAAAGAGCAAAGTCCTCTCCCGCGAGATCGCTGAGCAAATGGTCGAACGCCTCCCCAAAGCCCGCTTCGTCGAAATCGCCGATGCCGGCCACCAGGTGCCCCTGCACCAGCCGGACGAATTCAGCCGCGTGGTCCGCGACTTCCTGGCGGAGTAAGCCCCTGAGAGTTGCTACACTGGCCCCATGGTGCTGAAGACCCGCACGTCGCTGGCCGAATTCCTCGCCCTCCCCGAGACGAAGCCCTACCTGGAACTCATGGACGGGGAGGTGATCGAGAAACCCATGCCGAATTACACACACGGGACGATCGTGGGCCTGCTCATGCAGTTGCTGAGGAATTACCTGGATAGGACCAGGGAAGCTCGCGTAGTGACCGAGGTTCGTCACCTCGAAGACGACGAAGAGTGGGTGTTCCTCCCCGATGTGTCGGTGACAAGGCGGGAACGGAGCGGTCCGCCGTCTGAAAGCGGACCAATCGCTGTCGTCATGCCCGACCTCGCCATCGAAGTCCTCTCCCCGGATGACCGCCCCGGCAGGCTCCAACGCCGCATCGCCCACTACATGCGCTCCGGCGTCTCTATCCTCTGGGTCATCGATCCCCAGGACGAGAAGCTGACGGTCTGGCGCCCTGGGGCGCTCCCGCAGGATTTCGCGCCTCCCGCCACAGTAAGCGCCAGCCCGGTCCTCGAATCGTTCGAGCTGGACCTCCAACAGTTGTTCGACGCCTTGCGCGACTGACCCTCACCTCTTCCCAAAGCCCCCCGGCCCTCAGCGCAAGACCGCCGCCACCGCCCCCAGCGCCAGCCTCCGCCCGCCCGCGGGCGTGAAATGGATCCCGTCGCTGGCGCGCAGGACTTGCGGGACACCGTCGCCGTCCGGGAGGACCCCCGCGTACGAACCCTCCGAGTAGGACGTCAGCGCCCACGTATCCACGTAGCGCACCCACGAGCGCTTCGCCGCTTCGGCCTGGAACACGTCGTTCACTGGCGGGATAGCCTGGGCAAGGGCCGGGTTGTACCCCTGCGCCGGATCTGGCTGCATGTTCGGCTGCCCCATCCACACCACGATTCGCCCCGGCCGGTACATCTCGTCCATCACCGCGCCCACCCGGGCGGCATAATCCGAATACGACCGGATCTGCATCGCGTCGTTCGCGCCAACCATGAAGACGGCGACGTCCGGGTCGTAGAGCGCCATCTCGGAGGCGATGTAACCGGGCCAATCGAAAAAGGCGGTGTTGAGCAGCCCGGACGAAATCTTGTAGTCGGCGGCGCGGACCGGGATGCCCCCCTGCGCGGCGGCGATCTGGAAGAACGCCACCGTCATGAAATAACTCGTCGAATCGCCGTCGCTCCAGACGCGCAGGCCTTCGAGCGATGTCCGCTGCGGCGCGGGTGTGGGCGTCGGCGCGGGAGTGGGTGTCGGCAGCGGTTCGGGCGTGCCATCGAAGGCAAGGTCAGGCACGCGGACCAGCGCACTGAGCGGCGCGGCGGCGCTTGCGCGGTCCGGCCGCGATTCTCCCTCGATCACGCTGAACGCGATCGCGAGCAGCCCCGAAAACGCGACCATGCTGACGCCAAGTACGTGCGTCCAGCGACTGTGTCCGGCCTTGCTCTCCAGGGAAACACCCTCCTCCGGGCTGTCCCCCGCCAGCCGCGCCAATCATGCGCCCTGAAAACATAGCGTTAAGCCGAAATATTCACAAACGCAAAGGTGCCGCCGGCGTTCGCCCGTGGCATTCCGCCGGGCGACAATGCCCCGCGGGAGCGGCGGCCTGAGGAGGCCGCGGGGGCCAGGCGCACGGATGCTCTTTCCAACCGTTGATTTCGCGATTTTCTTTGTCTCAGTCTTCGCGATTGCCTGGTTCATCCGGCCCTGGCACCTGGGCTGGCGCGTTTTCCTTGTCCTCGCCAGTTGGTTCTTCTATGCCTTCTGGGAGCCCCGATTCGTCCTCCTCCTGATCGCCTCGACGGCGGCCAACTGGGCGATCGGCCGTGACCTGGTGATGATGCGGGACGAGAACGGCAAGCCCACGCCGGCCGGCCGGGCGCTGCTCACCTTCGGCGTGACCCTGAACCTGTTCGCGCTCGGCTGGTTCAAGTACTACGGCTTCTTCGCATCCGAACTGGACGGCTTTTTCGGCATCTTCGGGCTCGGCAACCCCATCCCCCTGAAAGAGATCACGCTCCCGATCGCGATTTCGTTCTTCACCTTCCACGCGATCAGCTACCTGGTCGACATTTCGCGGGGGGACATCCAGGAGCCGATGTCCCCCCTGGATTTCGCGCTCTACCTGTCGTTCTTCCCGCACCTGGTGGCGGGCCCGATCGTCCGGGTGACGGAGTTCGCGCCCCAGATCCGGGAGCCGATCCAGAAGCGCCTCATCGACGCGACGCCGGCGTTCCAGCTCATCCTCTTCGGCCTCTTTAAGAAAGTCGTGATCTCCAGCTACCTGTCGAAGCAGATCGCGGACCCCGTATTCGCCTCGCCCGGCTCCCACAGCGCGCAAGAGCTCATCATCGGCGTCTACGCCTACGCCGTGCAGATCTTCGCCGACTTCTCCGGGTATACCGACATCGCGATCGGCTGCGCGCTGCTGCTCGGGATTCGCTTCCCCCAGAACTTCGATGCGCCCTATCGCGCGTTGAGCCTCCAGGACTTCTGGCGGCGCTGGCACATGACGCTCTCCCGCTGGCTGCGGGACTACCTCTACATCCCGCTCGGCGGCAACCGCGGGACGAAGGCGTTCATTTACCGGAACCTCTTCCTCACGATGGTCCTCGGCGGGCTATGGCATGGCGCCGCCTTCACCTTCATCGTCTGGGGCGCCATCCACGGCGGCGGCCTGGTGATTGAGCGCGAGCTGAAGGAGCGGTTCCCCGGGAGGCTTGGCCGCGCCGCGCCCGTCCTGAACTGGCTGATCACCTTCCACGTGGTCTGCCTGGCCTGGATCTTCTTCCGCGCGGAGACGTTCGCTTCCGCGTGGGAGATCCTGGGGCGCATGGTGACGGGCTGGGGCGCTTCGCCGGCGATCACGCCGCTGTTGTTGCTCGTCATCGCCGGGAGCATCGCGTCCCAGTTCGTCCCGCCGCGCTGGTGGGAGCGGGTGCAGGTGTCTTTCTCGCGGCTGGCGCCCTTCGCTCAGGCCGGTACCCTAGCCGTAGGACTGGTCTTGATCGACGCGCTCGGCCCGGAAGGTGTAGCGCCGTTCATCTACTTCCAGTTCTGAGGACGGCATGGCGCGCACCGAATCGCGAAACGAATCCGAACCGGTTGAAGGCGGCCGCCTCGGCTACCCGCCCCGCCGCGTGCTCTGGGTCATTCTCGTTGGCCTGCTCATCGCCCTCATGCTCAACGCCACCGAGCTGGAAAACGAAGCGAAGTCCAAGCCCTACGGCCGCAACCGGGACATGTGGGTGGCCATCTGGAAGCCATTCGCCGTGGTGAGCCACACGCTCTACATCGATCGTCCACGCGCCTGGCTAGATGACGCGATTGGGCGCGGGGACGAGGGCTCGATCTTCGAGCTTCCCACTGCCTCCAGCGACGGAGACACGCCCGCCACCGGCGCCACCGAACCCGGAGCCACCACCCAGAAAGGCACGAAGACGCCAGCCGCGACCGCCACCCCTTCGAAGCCGAAGCAACTCATCCGGACGCCGAGCGCTGAGGACCCCCTGCGCGTGTGGGTGGGTGGCGACTCCATGTCGAAGATTCTCGGCGAGGCACTCGTGCGCCAGGCGGCCGAGACGGGCGTCATGAAGCCGATCCAGGATTCGCAGCTTTCGAGCGGCCTGACGCGGCCGGACTTCTTCGACTGGCCGGGGCACTTCAACGACCTCGTCCACCAGGACCAGCCGGACGAGGTGTTCGTCGTGATGTTCGGCGCGAACGATTCCCAGGGGATCAAGACGCCCGACGGCAAGGTGTTCCAGGACGCGGGCACCGACGGCTGGAACGCCGAATACCGGCGGCGCGTCGCCGGGACAATGGACCTCCTCAAGGCGGACAACCGGCTGGTGATCTGGGTCGGTCAGCCCATCATGCGTTCCGACGACCTCTCCCAGCGGATGGAAGCGCTGAACGTGATCTACCGGGAAGAGGCGGCCAGCCGCCCCTGGGTGCGCTATTTCGACCTCTGGCCACTGTTCGTGAACGCTTCCGGCGAATACGACCCCTACATCGCCGACGACGACGGGACGGTGAAGCTGATGCGGAACCCGGACGGTGTGCACCTGGTGCGGGACGGCGGCGAAAAAGCGGCCCGCCACGTCCTTGACCTCATCAAGAAGGAAGCGCTGATCCCCTGAGGCGCCCGCAAACCTGGTGTTGCGAGAGATTCGTAACGCGCGAGGGCCGGGCAATCATCTCTGCCGCAAGGCTCGCTTCCTACCATTACAGACATGAACGACTTCTTCCGGCGGTTCTCCCACTGGGCGGCTGACCGGCTTGGCTCTCCGTGGGCGTTCGTCGTAGCCGTCACCGTGGTGATCGTGTGGGCGCTGATGGGCCCAGCGGCGATGTACTCCGAGACGTGGCAACTGCTGATCAACACGGGCACAACCGTCGTCACGTTCCTGATGGTGTTCATCATCCAGAACACCCAGAACCACGATTCGCGCGCCCTTCACCTGAAACTCGACGAGCTCATCCACGCTGTCGAATCAGCGCGAGATGACCTCGTCGACATCGAGAACGCCAGCGAAGACGAACAGGCCGCCCACCTGCAGGAGTTCGAAGACATCCGCAGGAGCGCGAACGGGACCGCCGCGCTGCCGGGCCGTTAACAGCTCGCCGGGGCATCTGTACCCGCAGTTGCCACGAGGATCACGTCGGCGCCCCGGCTCCACCGCTCTCCTCCTGAGGAGTAGGCCGCCCGCCACCGATCGCACGGCCCAGCGCTCGAAGAGCCATCTGTACCCGGCCATGGCTGGCCGGGTGCGCCGTTCCGTCCGCGGTTGGATGCGGCGCGCCGCCGACTCAGTCCTCAGTCCTTTGCACTTTCAACTTTCGCCACCGCTGACGCGTGGCGTGGTCGCTTTGTCACGATCCGCTCCCGATGGGTCGCGGTTCAGGCGGGTCGGTCGCGGTTTCGGGCGCTGGCAGTTGGAACCGCGACCGGCAAGGAGCGGATCACGGCTGGCGAGACAGCCGCGCGGTGGCCACCGACCATCCGGGCCTACGAACTCGCTCGCTGACGCGTGGCATGGTCGCCTCGTCACGATCCGCTCCCGAAACCGCGACCGGCAAGGAGCGGATCACGGCTTAGCGAGACAGCCCCGCGGTAGCCGCCGACCATCCAGGCCTACGAATCGCTCGCTGCGACGTGGCGTGGTCGCCTTGTCACGATCCGCTCCCGATGGGTCGCGGTTCAGGCGGGTCGATGCGCAATTTCGGGCGCTGGCAGTTGGAACCGCGACCAGCAGGGAGCGGATCACGGCTTAGCGAGACAGCCGCGCGGTAGCCACCGACCATCCGGGCCTACGGACTCGCTCGCTGACGCGTGACTGTCTCGCGCCGACACGATCCGCTCCCGAAGGGTCGCGGTTCAATGGCCGGTCGGGTGCGGTGCGGCCCCACTCAGTCCTCAGTCCTTTGCACTTTCAACTCAGTCGTAGACGGCGGTGACGACGAAGTCGGTGGGGTGGTGGTGGTCTCCGGTGTCGACGAGGACGCGGCGGCCGGTGGTCATGTCGCCGCTGGCGATGTTGGCGGCGGTTGGGACGGCGTTGAGGGTCTGGGCGGCGGAGCCGTCCAGGCGGATCTCGGCGGTGTGTGCGCCGCTGTCGAACGAAACGATCTTGCCTCGGTATACGGCCACTGTGCCTACCTCACTTGATGACTAATCCGAAAATCGGACGTCTGCGATTTCGCCGGCGGCCGAGGCCGCGGTTGAATCTAGCTGTTATCACCTGGTTCAACGGTCTGTCATGGGCTTAGGTCGCCGGCGTCGCATAGCGTTAGCTGAACGCAGAGCGTGAGCCGAGCTCGAGGGTGGTGGTGTAGGCGGGGGTGGTGGCGGTGGGGCTGGCGCGGTAGTCCAGGCCGAGGCCGATGAGGCGGTAGCTGGCTGACTCAAGCCCGTCAGCGGGGTTGAGGTTCCAGCGGACGCTGACGACATCGAAGAGCTCGTGAGCGACGTTGGCGGTTGTGACGGCGCGGCCGCGGGGCTGCAGCTGCGCGGCGCGCTGGCGCGCGGCGATGGAGCGGTTCTCGGCCTTGTCGTCGTCATCGGTGTCCTGGTCCCGGACGAGCTGGGCGATGGGGCCGCGGGAGAAGACGTCGTCGTAGTTGTCGGAGAACTCGAAGAAGCTATCGGCGTAGCGGTCCGGGCCCTGGAGGCGCACCCAGTTGGGTGCGAGCTCGTCGGTCTGCTCGGCTTCCAGCAACGGCAACTCGTTGCCGATGCCGCGGCCGAGGCAGTAGGCCTGCATGACCGACGTGTCGGTGAGGGAGCCGCAGATCTCGAAGCCGCCGGCGCCGAAGGCTGGGCGGAGAAAGTCCGGGGTGACGGCAAGCAGGCGTTGGAGCGTGGTGCTGCCGCGCTCGTTAGCGGCGATGGCGAAGGCTGGCGCATCAGTGCTCCAGGCGGTGGACGGGGCGCGGCTGCCGCCGGCCTCGGAGACCTCGATGCCCGCGAGGGCGGCGATGCGAGCGAAGACCTGGCCGCGGGTGGTCGACGCGGGGGCGGTCCAGGTGCTGAGGGTGCGGTAGCGGTCCATGGCTTCCCATGGGCCGGAGGCCTCGACGATGAGGCGGTGGCGGCCAGGTGCGATCTGGTCGATGAGGCGGTGGACGTTGCAGCGCAACGTTTGCCCGTACTCGGCGGAGCCATCGGCGATGCGGTAGCCGAAGGCGAGCTCGAGGTCCATGCCGGGGTAGAGGGGTGGGGAGATGGGGCCGCCGTCGCGGGCGGTGCCATCGGTGTTGTCCAGCTCGATGCGGACCTTGAGGGCATCGGGTGTGAGCCGGTAGCTTGCGGCGAGGAGCCGCGAGCTAAGGTCCGTGCCGGAGTAGAAGCGGGCTTCCCAGGCGTCACGGGCGGGGGCGACGAAGAGGGTTGAGTGGGTATCGGAGCCGCGGGGGTAGAAGGCGAGGGCAGCGCCGTGGGTGTTGGCGGCGGGGTTATCGGCGGGGACGGGGCGCGGCTCCGACCACCAGCCGAGCGGGCCGGCGGTGGGCATGGCGTGGACGAGGTAGGGCCGGGAGTTTGCGACATCGCCCGCCTCGGTGCGCTGGAAGCTGGCGAAGAAGACGTCATCGACGATGGTGAGTGAGGGGTAGGCGAAGGTGAGGCCGCTGGCGGCGTCAGCCTCGACGGCTCCCTTGAGGGAGCTCCAGACATTGGCGGGGAAGACCTGGTCGCCCATTTTCACGGCCCAGAGGCGGGGGTGAAGGGTGGCGGCGGCGATGCCGGTGAGTGCGAGGACGTAGTCACCCTGCCACTGGGCGGCTGCGCCGGTGAGGTTGGCGACATCGGCGGAGCGGGACCAGGTGGTGCCTGCGCCGGCCCAGGTTCCCGAGGTGCGGCGGAGCCGTTTGAGGGTGGAGCTGGTGCCGATGGCGTAGAAGAGGCAAGCGTCGCCGGCGTCATCGAAGGCGAGGGCGACGGCGCCGATGTTGGAGGCCTCGGTGACGATGGTCACCGAGCTATTCCAGACCTGGCCGTCGGGGCTTGTGAGGAGTTTCACGCTGAGGCCGTCGCCGTAGGCGAGGGCGTACTCGCCGTTGCCGGTATCCCATGCGAGTTGGAAGCCCTGGCCGGCGGTGACGGTATCGCGGCTGGTCCAGGAGCCGATGGTGGGGTAGCGTTGTTGAGACTCGAGGGCGGTGCCGTTGGTGCGGACGGCGAGGAGCTCGGCTTCCTGGGAGGGGTCATAGGCGAGGGAGAGCTGACAGTCGGCGTCGCTGCTGGTGTCTTCGCGAGCGGAGAGGAAGGGGAGGGGGATGCCGAAGCGGGATTGCTGGGCGGTGAAGGAGATAGCGGGCTTGCGGCGAGGCGAGGCCTGGGCGGCGGTGAGGTCGGGGGTGATGGCGAGCATGCCAACCACTCTCCGAAACGACCCGCCATTGGCCAGAGAGTCTCATGGCACACTCCGCACGCCAACCGTGCCCCGACCAGCCGTCCGCATCACCACTCCCTCACGTGCCCGGCACCGGGGTCAGAGGCGAGGGCGGAAGACCTCGCTCGGCCAGGAGCGGCGCACAGCCCGTCGCCCAGGCCGGACTGCTAAGACGCCCGTGAACACAAGGAGGGCCAGCCGTCCGTATCACCACTCCCTCACATCCCCGGCGCCGGGCTCAGAGGCGAGGGCGGAAGACCTCGCTCGGCCAGGAGCGGCGCACAGCCCGTCGCCCAGGCCGGACTGCTAAGACGCCCGTGAACACAAGGAGGGTCGCCCGTCCAGATCACCACTCCCTCACATCCCCGGCGCCGGGGTCAGAGGCGAGGGCGGAAGACCTCGCTCCGCCAGGAGCGGCGCACAGCCCGTCGCCGGACACTCGCACTCGCCATTTCTCCCCCACCACGCTGACGGCTACCCTTACTCCCATGGAGCCCGAAAGCCGATTCTTCGTTTCGCAACGCCTGAAAATGCACTACGTGGTCTGGGGGGATGAGGCCAAACCGCCGCTCATTCTCATCCACGGCACCCGCGACCACGCTCGAAGCTGGGACCGCACCGCCGCCGACCTCGTGGACCGCTTCTGCGTCTACGCGGTGGACCTCCGCGGCCACGGCGATTCCTCCTGGGCCCAGGGCGGCAACTACTCGATCATCGATTACGCCCTCGACATCCACGCCCTCGGCGAAACCATCGGCCGCGCGCCCTACACCATCATCGGCCACTCCCTCGGCGGCGGCGTCGCGCTCCAGTACGCCGGCACCTTCCCGGAGAAAGTGCGCCGTCTCGTCACCGTCGAGGGTCTCGGCGGCCTTGGCTGGGCCCGCGAACGCCGCCCCGCCCACGTCCGCATGCGTGACTGGGTCGATGGCATGCACCGCCTCGAGGGGCGCAGCCTGCATGTCTACCCCACGATCGAAGACGCCACCCGCCGCATGATGGACGCCAACCGCCACCTCACACCCGAACTTGCCCGCCACCTGACCGAACATGGCGTAAGAAGCGTCCCAGGTGGCTACACCTGGAAGTTCGACAACTACACCCACGCCGGCTCCCCCTACGAGTTCAACATGGAAGACGCTCGTGACCTCTGGAACCAGATTCGCTGCCCAATGCTCGTGATCTGGGGCAAGGAAAGCTGGGGCGGCCGCTCCGGCGCCGTTGACCTCAGCGCCTTCCATGACGTCCAGTCCGTCCAGGTCCCGGATGCCGGCCACTGGGTCCACCATGACCAGTTCGAAGTCTTCATGAACCACGTCTGGGAGTTCCTGGATGAGTGAGCGGCGCTGGTGGGCGGGCCTCCTCGCGCTCGCCTTCATCGCCCTCGCCGCCACCTTCGCGGCCTGCGGCGGCGACGACGACGATGCTTCCGCTTCCGGCCAAACCCCCGCAGCCGGCGCCAGCCCAACCACCGCGGGCGTCGCCGGCAACTCCTCCCCCCAGACTGACTTCGGCAAGCGCATCAACGAAGCCAAAATCCCCGAAGAGCTCGCCGACGGCCAGAAAATCGGCAAGCCTGACGCGAAGCTCGTCATCGAAGTGTACGAAGACTTCGGCTGCCCCCACTGCCTCGAATTCACCGCCGTCGTCGAGCCAGTCCTCATGAACGAGTACGTCGCCACCGGCAAAGCCCAGCTCGTCTACCGGTACTTCCCCCTTCGCCAGCTGACCGCGGTCGCCGCCATCGGCTCCTATTGCGCCGGCGAACAGGGCAAGTTCTGGCCGTTCCACCGCCTCCTCTTCATCGCCCAGGCTGAAGCGAACGAGAAGAAAGGCCCCGCCCTTACCGAGGCGTTCGCAGTCGACGGCCTGACAAAAATGGCCGCGGACCTCCAGCTCGATTCGGCGAAATTCTCCACCTGCCTCACCAGCGACGCCGCCATCGCCGCCGTCCAGGCCGGCCTCAAATCAGCCAACGACCTCGGCCTCCCCGGCACTCCCTCGTTCGTGATCAACGGCAAGGTCACCAACGCCCCGGCCTCGCTCACAGAGTGGCGCAAGCTCCTGGACGGCCTCCTCAAGTAGCCCGCGCCCCGCGACCGCTCGTTGAACCGCGACCCCTCGGGAGCGGATCGTGCCCGAGCGAGACAGCCCCGCGCCAGCCTCCTCGACACACCACATCTGTACCCCGCCAGCCATGGCGGGGTGCACTGTCACCGCCAGGACACGCCCCTGAACCGCGACCCCTCGGGAGCGGATCGTGACCCGGCGACCAAGCCAAACGCCAGCCACCACGGGAGGAGTTGAAAGTGCGAAGGACTGAGGACTGAGTTGGCGCCACGCCGCATCGCACCCGCGATCCATCGTTGAACCGCGACCCCTCGGGAGCGGATCGCGACCAGGCGACCACGCCAAACGCCACCACACACCACATCTGTACCCCGCCAGCCATGGCGGGGTTCACTGTCACCGCCAGGACACGCCCCTGAACCGCGACCCCTCGGGAGCGTATCGCGACCCGGCGACCAAGCCACGCGCCAGCCACACACCATCCGAACCGCGCACGGCAGTAAGCGGGTTGCCCGCACACCTCCCCCGGCCACGCGCCACCGACCCCGGCGGTTCCGCGCGGGGAGAGCCTGGCGGCGCAGCCGCGACCCCTCGGGAGCGGAGCGTGACCAGGCGACCACGCCAAACGCCAGCCACACACCATCCGAACCGCGCACGGCAGTAAGCGGGTGGCCCGCACACCACCCACGCCAAACGCCAGCGACTTCCAGCCATTCGACCCCACGTTCCAACCCCCGCCGGTCGCCTTTCCACTCCCCATGGCCCTAACATCCCTCGCATGCGTGTCTGGTCCAACGACAACGGCCGCTGGGCCCCCGGTGACGCCGGGCACGGCCTCCGCTGGTATGACCTCTGCAAGGCTGACGAAGCCGCCCTGCGCGACCTCGCCACCACCCTCGGCCTCCACCCACTCGCCATCGATGACTGCCTCTCGCCCTACCTCCACACCCCCAAGCTGGAGGACTTCGGCGCCTACCTGTTCATCATCCTCGCGGACCTCGTCTCCATTGAGGACACCACCCCCACCGTCCAGGAGCTGGATGTCTTCCTCGGCAAGGACTTCCTCGTCACCTACCACGACCGCGCCGAAGAACCGGCCGCTATCGCCGCCGTCGCCCGCGCCATCGAACAGGGCCTGAACACCCGGCCCGGCGCCTCCGGCCTCTTTTACGAAGTCGCCGACCGCACGGTGGACGCGATGATCCCCATCGTCACCGAGCTGGGCGAAGAACTGGACGCTATTGAGGACCGCATCCTCGTCGCCGGGCGCCTCGGCGAAGACCACCGCCGCGTCATGTCCCGGCGCGCGCTCGCCGGCAAAGTGCGCCGGCTGCTGACCCCCGAACTCCAGTTCATGATCCGGCTCGGCCGCGGCGAATTCGCCGCCATCGAACCCGGCGATCGCCCGTACTTCCGCGATGTCTACGACCACCTCCTGCGCGTGGACCTCGCCCTCGAAGAGCTGCGCGAAGACACCGAGGTCGCCCTGAGCATGTATTTGAGCGCCCTCAACAACAAGCTCAACGAAGTCATGAAAGTCCTCGCCGTCGTGTCCGCGCTGGCCCTTCCCGGCACACTCATCACCGGCGTCTTCGGCACGAACTTCGATAACGTGCCGGGCCTCCACAGCCAGGAAGGCTTCGCGCTGATGATCGCCAGCATCGTCGGCGTAGCCATCGGCATGGCCTACTTCTTCCGCAAGCGCCACTGGTTCTAGATGGAACTCGGCTTCATCAATGCCGAATCCGATGGCTGGCGGCTTGCCGTGGCGCTCGGCATCGGGCTTCTCCTCGGCCTCGAACGGGAGCGGCGCAAAGGCAGCGGGCCGGGGCGAGGCTACGCCGGCATCCGCACCTTCGCCCTCGTCTCCCTCCTCGGTGGCGTCGCCATGGTCATCGGCGATAGCGCCGTAGTCGCCGTCGCCCTGGCCTTCGTCGCCGCAGCAACCGTCGTTGCCTACGCCCTCGGTGACCGCACCGATCCCGGCCTGACCACGGAAGTGGCGCTCCTCGTGGCCTTCCTCCTGGGGGCACTGGCCCAACAGGAGCCGCAGCTTGCCGCGGGCCTCGCGGTTGCCGTCGCCATCCTCCTCGCGGCCCGCGAATCCCTCCGCCGCCTCGTCTCCGAAGCCCTCACCGAGCAGGAAGTCCACGACGGCCTCCTTCTCGGCGCCGCTGCCCTCGTCATCCTCCCCCTCGTCCCGGACCGCACCATGGGCCCGTTCGACGCCTTCAATCCGTTCACCCTCTGGCGGCTCGTCGTTGTCGTCATGGCCATCGGCGCGGCCGGTTACGTGGCGCTGCGGCTGCTCGGGCCGCGCTTGGGGCTGCCGCTCGCCGGGCTGGCCTCGGGGTTCGTCTCCAGCGCGGCCACCATCGGCGCCATGGGCGCCCGCGCCAAACGCGAACCGTCCATCCTCCGGCCCGCGGTCGCCGCCGCCGTCTTCTCCACGGTCGCCACCGTCGCCCAGATGGTCGTCGTCGTCGCCGCCACCAACGCCAGCACTCTCCGCGAACTCTGGCCCGCCATGCTCGCCGCCGGGGTTATGGCCATGGCCTACGGCCTCGTCTTCGGTTTGCGCGCCCTCCGCGATGACGCGGACCACCAGGCGCCGCCAGGCCGCGCGTTCGAACCCCGCTCGGCCCTGCTCTTCGCCGCCACCGTTGGCGCCATCCTCTTCGTCTCCGCCGCCCTCAACGAGTGGCTTGGCGAAGCCGGCCTCACCCTCTCCGCCGCGGCCGCCGGGTTCGCCGACACGCATTCCGCCGCGATCTCGGTCGCATCGCTCGTCTCAGCCGGCAAAGTCACGCCCGAAGACGCAGTGGTCCCAATCCTGACCGCGTTCACCACCAACTCGCTCACCAAGGCCGTCCTCGCCTGGACGGCCGGCGGCCGCCGGTTCGCGTTCGACATCTGGCCGGGACTGATCCTCGTCCTCGCGGGCGCCTGGGGCGGCCTCGCCGTCAGCCACGCCGTCTGAGTCCACCGCAGCCCGTCTGTACCCGGCCAGCCATGGCCACGGCTGGGCGGTCATAGTGAACAGAGGGCCGCTCACTCCATGACCCCAACCTCTAGCACTCTCC
Organism: Dehalococcoidia bacterium; assembly: GCA_046328215.1. Taxonomy (GTDB): domain Bacteria; phylum Chloroflexota; class Dehalococcoidia; order Tepidiformales; family Tepidiformaceae; genus Amarobacter. The sequence continues at coordinate 144,641 of JAXLXA010000007.1, forward strand.
CCGATAGAGTGCTAACATCGCCGTCGCTAACTCTATTGCACCCACTTCCCAGGAGGAATTCACCACATGGCAGCAAAAGCCGCAGCCAAGTCCGCGAGCAAGACCAAGCTCGTCCCCCTGTCTGACCGCATCGTCATCATCCCCCTCAAGCAGGATGAAGTGACCTCCAGCGGCCTCGTCATCCCGGACACCGCCAAGGAAAAGCCCCAGCAGGGCGAAGTCGTCGCCGTCGGCCCCGGCCGCCTCGATGACAACGGCAAGCGCGTCGTCCTCGACCTTTCCGTCGGCGACCGCATCCTCTACGCCAAGTACACCGGCACCGACGTCAAGATCGACAACGTCGACTACATCGTCCTCAATGAGAAGGACGTGCTCTGCAAGCTCGAAGTCTAGGTTCAACACAGGGGCCCGGCGCGCTCGGAGCTTCGTGAACGTTCGCGAAGACCCGTCCCCACGCCGCCCTCGCTTCGAGTTTCAGGAAAGAGAGAGATAGATGGTTGCAAAGCAACTGTTGTTCGATGAGTCGGCCCGCCGCCGTCTGAAGGACGGCGTCGATGCGCTGGCTGACGCGGTCAAGGTCACCCTTGGCCCGCGCGGCCGCAACGTCGTCATCGATAAGAAGTTCGGCGCCCCGAACATCACCAAGGACGGTGTCACCGTCGCCCGCGAAATCGAACTGGATGACCCGTTCGAGAACATGGGCGCCCAACTGGCGAAGCAGGTCGCGACCAAGACCAACGACATCGCCGGCGATGGCACCACCACGGCGACGGTCCTCGCCCAGGCGCTCGTCCGCGGCGGCCTGAAGATCGTCACCTCCGGCGCCAACCCGATGGCCGTCAAGCGCGGCATCGAAGCCGCTATGGCTGAGGCCGTCAAAGACCTCCGCAGCCAGGCCCGCCCGGTCCTGACCAAGGATCAGATCTCCCACGTCGCCTCCATCTCCGCCAACGACAAGTACATCGGCGAGCTCATCGCCGACGTCATGGAGAAGGTCGGCAAGGACGGCGTCATTACGGTCGAAGAGTCCCGTGGCATCAAGTTCGAAACCGAGTTCGTGGACGGCCTCCAGCTGGACCGCGGCTACGTTTCGCCTTACTTCGTCACCAACACCGACCGCATGGAAGCGTCGATCGAGAACCCCTACATCCTGATCACCGACAAGAAGATTTCGGCGGTCCAGGACATCCTCCCGGCTCTCGAACGCATCCTCCAGATGACCAAGGACATCGTCATCATCTGCGACGACGTTGATGGCGAAGCGCTGGCCACCCTGGTGGTGAACAAGCTGCGCGGCACCATCAACATCCTCGCCGTGAAGGCGCCCGGCTTCGGCGACCGCCGCAAGGCCATGCTCGAAGACATCGCCATCCTCACCGGCGGCACCCTCATCACCGAGGACATCGGCCTCAAGCTCGAAAACGTCACCGTCGCTGACCTCGGCCGCGCTCGTCGCGTCGTCTCCGGCAAGGACGACACGACGATCATCGAGGGCATGGCCAGCGACGAAGCGATCCAGGCCCGGATCAAGCAGATCAAGGCCCAGATCGACGACGCGACCAGCGACTTCGACCGCGAGAAGCTCCAGGAGCGCCTCGCCAAGCTGGCCGGCGGCGTCGCCGTCATCAAGGTCGGCGCGGCCACCGAAGTCGAGCTCAAGGAGAAGAAGGCCCGCGTCGAAGACGCCCTCAGCGCCACCCGCGCGGCGGTCGATGAAGGCGTCGTCGTCGGTGGTGGCGTGGCCCTGATCCGCGCCCAGAAGGCCCTCGAAGCCCTCGCCGCCAAGAACAAGAACGAAGACGAGCGAGCCGGCATCACCCTGCTCATCCAGGCGCTCGAAGAGCCCACCTGGACCATCGCGGCCAACGGCGGCCTCGAAGGCTCCGTCATCGTCGACAAGGTGAAGAAGCTCAAGAACACCAACGACGGTTGGGACGCCGAGCACGACACCTGGGGCGACATGTTCGAACTTGGCATCGTGGACCCGGTGAAGGTCACCCGTTCGGCACTCGAGAACGCGGCCAGCATCGCTGCCCTCGTCCTCACCACCGAAACCCTCGTCGCCGAAATCCCGCAGCCGCCGATGGCTGCCCCGCCCCCGCCCGAGGACTACTAACCCTCGCGGCGCCGCAAGGCGCCTGGCTTCATTCCCCCTGTGCCCCCGGGCTGTGCGTCAGTCCGGGGGCATTTTCCTATTTTGGATTGGCGATTTCGGATTTCGGATTGGGGATTGGCCGTCCGGCCACCGCCGCTGGCGCGCTGCCGTCTGTACCCGGCCAGCCATGGCCGGGTGGGACGTTGACTCACACCGGCTCTCCGCAGCCGCGTCGATCAGGCCAGCCCGATTGGGCATTGGCCGCCCGGTGACGGCCGGCGACGTGCTGCCATCTGTACCCGGCCAGCCATGGCCGGGTGGCGCGTTGACTCACACCGGCTCCCCGCAGCCGCGTCGATCAGGATCCACAGCCCCCAAACCAAAATCGCCGGCCCCTTACGGGACCGGCGATCCGGTGGGCGAACCTCGGTGGCGTTCACAAGACCGGCTCGGACTTCGTTCCAATGCGCGCGGCCTGGCGCCGTTCAGCGCCCCGGCTCGCCCGGATCAGCACCTGGTCGAACCATTCGCGCGGGCCACTGGTGCGGACCGCACCCACGCGCATCGCCTCCGCCAACTGCCGCTGGCCCAGCAACTCGCGCTCCACCTGTTCCATCCGCTCCTGCACAAGGGTTTCCAATTCCATCGTGCGCTCCTCCTTCTGCGTTACCGCTGATTAAGAATAGCCGGTAACTCCGTTACCTGTCAACACATTTTGCTGGTTACACACCTGCCCGTTGGTATGGTATCGTTGGCTCATGGACCCCGCCGACCGCGACCTGCTGCTCCAGTTCCTCTGGACGCGGGATTTCGAAGATCACATTGACTCGCCCGCGAAGCTGCGGGCCTGGCTGGCCGGGCTGGACCTGCTCAGCCCTGACGACCCCGTTACCGACGATGACGTCCGGCTTGCGCGGCATCTGCGGGCCGCCACGCGGAATCTCTGCGCCACCAACAGCGGCGGCGAACTCGATCCGCGCACCAACCAGGTCATCGAACAGATCAACGCCACCGCGCCGCTCAAGGTAACGGTCGGGCAGGGCGGCGCGCTCGGCGTCGCGCCCGGCGGGAGCGGGGTGAAACGCGCGCTCTCCACGCTCCTCTCGATCGGCTACCAGGCCACCGTCGAAGGTGAGTTCTCACGGTTCAAGGTCTGCAAGGCGTGCGGCTTCCCCTTTTACGACGGCTCCAAGAACGGCTCCCGCATCTGGTGCGACATGAACGCCTGTGGCACCAAGGAGAAGATGCGCGCCTACCGCGCCCGCAAGGCTTCCGCAGAGAAGTAAGTCCCCTCCGCGGCCACTTCGCTTCCCGCTGCTATAGTGCTGCGACCTTCAGGGAGGCGGACTGGCATGCAGGCGACGGAAGAACGAAGCGAGGCTCGCGCCGAGCACTACCTCGATCGTGTACGGGCAATCCTCGACGACGTCCGTTCGGCCGCGGCTGAGACCGAGGCCAATCGCTGCCTCTCGCCCCGCATCGTCGACCTCATGACTGCCGCCGGCACGTTCAACGTCGCCGTCCCGCAAGCCTGGGGTGGGCTCGAACTCGACCCCGTGACGCACGCGCGCGGCATCGAACTGCTGGCCCAGGCCGACGCCTCGGCCGGCTGGTGCGCGATGATCGGCTGCGACACCGGCTATGCCTCGACAAGACTCGATGATGGAGCCGCACGCGAGCTTTTCGCCGACCTCACCGCCGCGACCGTCTACGTGGCCAGCCCCACCGGGGCCGCGGTCCCGGCCGACGGCGGCTACACCGTCACCGGCCGCTGGACCTTCGCATCCGGATCCAGCCACGCGAAGGTCTTCTGCCTCGGCACGCTCGTGATGACGCCGGATGGCCCCGAGATGGTCGCGCCAGGCGTCCCGGCTATCCGCGTGGTGGCCGTCCCGCGTGACCAGGTCGAGATCATCGACACGTGGACAACCACCGGCCTTCGCGGGAGTGCCAGTCACGATGTTGCCGTGACCAGCGTCTTCGTGCCGGCCGCACGTACCTTTGCCCTGAACCGCGGACGTTCACCGCGCACGGAGCCCCTGTACCAGCTCCCGACGCTGTTCGTGATGAAGCTCGGCGCCATCCCGCTCGGCATCGCGCGCGGCGCCATCGACGACGTGCTCGCCATCGCTGCGAGAAAGCGGTCGCTGGGTAACCCGGCAGCGATCCAGGAGAGCCAGTGGCTCCAGCTCGCGGTCGCGAACGCGGAGTGGAAGTACCGCCAGTCGCGCGCGTTCTACTACGAAGCCATGCAGGACCTCTGGGACACACTGGCCCGTGGCGACCGCCTCGTCCAGGCGCAGACGGTCGCGGTCCACCTCTCGATGGTTGGGGCGATGGAGAACTGCACCGAAGTGGTGGATGCGATGTACCGGGCGGCAGGGAGCGCCTCGCTCTACGCGCGCCACACCCTGGACCGCCGCCTGCGTGATATCCACACCGCCGCCCAGCACACCACCTTCTCCCTCGACCGTGTCGCTGACGACGGCAAAGCGCTGCTCGGCATCCCGGTCAAGAACTCCCCCCTTATCAGCGTCCCTGATTAGCAGAGCCGCACCCACCACCCACGAACCATCTGAGCCGCGACTGGTAAGGAGCGGTGGAACGTCAACACCACCACGCGGTCAAGCGCCAGCCACACCCGAACCATCTGAGCCGCGACTGGTAAGGAGCGGTGGGACGCCAACCCCAGCACCATCGCCAAGCGCCAGCCACCTCATCGCCTGCGTCATCGGGACCTTCGCCACATCCGCATCTACGCGTAGAACTGCATCCTATGCCCGATCGGCCGCTCGCCTTCTTCATCACCTTCACAACCTACGGCTCTCGTCTGCATGGCGACGAACGAGGCACCGTGGATCGCCAGTCCAACGAATTCATGACGGCCCCGCTCCGACGCGACGACTTCCGGCGCAACGCCGAACAACGAGCCATGAAAGCGCCCGAGTTCCAGATAAGCCCTGATCAGCGCGCCGCCATCGAAGCCGCCTTCGCTAAAACGTGTGCATTTCGAGGCTGGACGCTGATGGCACTCAATGTGCGAACGAACCACGTACACCTGGTGCTGGCGGGAGCTTCTGAGCCGGAAACGCCGATCCAGGCGCTGAAGGCTAATGCCACGCGAGTGCTGCGGGAGCGCGGCCTGGTGGCGAAGGAGGCGAAGATCTGGGCACGGCACGGGAGCACGCGGTACCCGTGGAAGGAGTCCGACGTGGAGGCAGCGATCCTGTATACCGCGGAGCAACAGGGGCCCGGTCTCCCCGGAAGTTCCCCTGACGCCTGGTCCAGTGTCTCCCGAATTGAGTGATCGTGGCTGACGCGGGGCAGGTGTGTGAGTCCACGTCGTACCGCTCCTTACCAGTCGCGGCTCAGATGGCGGTCGTGGTGGCTGATGCGGGGCCGCTGTGGTGAGTCCACGTCGCACCGCTCCTTACCAGTCGCGGCTCAGATGGCGGCCGTGGTGGCTGACGCGGGGCCGCTGTGGTGAGTCCAGCCGCACCGCTCCTTACCAGTCGCGGCTCAGATGGCGGGCCGTAGTGGCTGACGCGGGGCCGCCGGGGTGGGTCCCGTCGTACCGCTCCTTACCAGTCGCGGCTCAGATGCGGGTCGTGGTGGCTGACGGGGCGACGAGTGGGTCCACATCCCACCCGCTCCTTACCAGTCGCGGCTCAGATGGCGGGTCGTGGCGCCGCCTCCCGCCACACTCCTGACACAATGCTGTCCCCGCGGCGCCCACCCACTCGTTTCTCCTGACCAAATGCTGTCAGCAGGCCGCGCACATGATGGCGGGGCCGGGGGCACTCCCTCCCGGCGATACTGAAAACCGGAGAGCACGAACCTTGGACATCACCACCATCTCCATCCAGCTCGCGAGCAGCGACCCGCAGCGCCTCCTCGGCTTCTACCGCGACACCCTCAAGCTCACGCCGCAGCCTGAAATGGGCGATGCGCTTGCCCTCGGCCCCGCCGGCACGCTCTTCGTGGTTGACCACAGCGACGTCGGCGGACCGGTGAAGGAGCCCGCACGCCAGATCATCGACCTCCACGTCGCCGACATCGATCAGGAACAGGCCCGCCTGGAAGCTGCCGGTGTCTCGTTCTGCCGCAACAAGGGCGTGGAATATTGGGGCGGCGTGATCAGCACCTTCAACGATCCGGACGGTAACCTCGTCCAGCTCATCCAGTTCAAACCTGAACTCGCCCGAGAGGAAAACTGACATGCCGGCAGGAACGATGCCCGCAATGCGCGTCTCGCAGTTCCTGCTGAACCTCACCAGCGAGCGGCCCGCCCGGCTGTTCCGGTTCTACCGGGACACGCTGGGGCTGGAAGAGGAGGAGTTCATGGGCCACGCCGTGAAAGCTGGTGGCGCGACCCTGATGTTCGATTCGCACAGCCAGGTCCACGGCGGGGCCCGCGAACCTCAGCGTTACCTCATCAACCTGGTGGTCGACGACCTTTCCGCCGAGCAGGCCCGGATCGAAGCCCTCGGCGTCTCGTTCATCCGGCGCAAGGGCCACGAACCCTGGGGCGCGCGCGTCTCTACGCTCCTCGACCCGGACGGCAACTACGTCCAGCTCGTCGAGTACCACCCCGAGGGCATGGTCTAGCCATGCGCAGGGCTGACCGCCTCTTCCAGGTCATCCAACTGCTCCGGCGGCGCCACGTGCTCACGGCCGCGGCTATCGCCGAGGAATTGGAGGTCTCGGAACGGACCGTCTACCGCGATATCGCCGACCTCGTCCGATCGGGTGTCCCGATCGCCGGTGAAGCCGGCGTTGGCTACACGCTCCGGCGCGGGTTCGACCTTCCGCCACTCATGTTTACTGAAGAAGAAATCGAAGCGCTCGTCCTGGGCACGCGCGTCGTCAGCTCCTGGGCTGACGAAGGACTCGCGAAAGCCGCCGAAAGCGCCCTCGCTCGCATCGAAGCCGCACTGCCGGACCGGCTCAAGGCCCGGCTCATCGGGTCGCGGCTGTTCGCGCCCGCGTTCCACGTGCCCCAGGGGGTCGCCGCCGCCTTGCCGGACCTTCGGCGCGCCATCGACGAACGCCGCCTCACCCGCCTCGATTACAGCGACGGCAAAGGCGAACGGACCGAACGCACCGTGCGCCCGCTCGGCCTCTTCTTCTGGGGCAACAAGTGGTCGCTCACCGCCTGGTGCGAGCTGCGAGACGACTTCCGCGACTTCCGGCTGGACCGCATCAACGGCATGGAAGCCCTCGACGCCCGGTTCGATTCGGAACCGGGCAAAACCATCGAAGACTTCTTCAACCGCTGGGAAGAGCACTGAGACGCTTCGGGCTATTTCTGTTTCACTCCCTCGAATTCGACCGTCACGCTAATCGTGCGGGGGTTCACCTGCTGCCCGTTCACAACGTCCCACTGCAAATGACTGGTGGTGAGCGTCCCCGTGACCTTTCCGTCCTTGAATTCGGCGCGGACCTTGTGCCAGGAATTGATGATCGCCGGCTCACCGGGGTTTCCGTGCGACCCGTAGTCGTCGCTCCCGGTGAGGATCGGCCCCGCGAGTGTGAAGAAGTTCTCGTTGACGGTCGGCCGCAGCAGGCCGCCTGACGGCTCATACGGACGAGAGTCGGCCAGCCCTGCGCAGTAGCTCCCACCTTCTTCTTTCGGCCCGCAGATGAGCGCGCGCTGATTCGCGGGTTCGGCGCCTGAAGCGGGGACGTTATACATCTGGAATGTACAGACCCCGGCCGTCTCGCAGCTCCGGCCGAAGTAGTAAAGGTAGCCGTTCATGTAGCTCATCACGAGGTCCGGCGATCCGCCCTTGAAATCCCAGCGCGTGACCTTGTAGATCCCGAAGACATCCGACGAGGCCGTCGCCGTCGCGTACTGCACCCGCGCCACCTGCGCTTCCGGGATGAGGTCGAACGGCGAGCCTGCCATGGCCACGCGCTGCGGGCCTTCCTTCCCGAAGTCCACCGTCACGGCGATCGGTTCAGCTCGCGGATCGTCGAAGCTCACAACACCTTCCAGCTGTCGCGAAAGCTCGGCGTCGTTGCTGAACCCCGTCTGCTGGTCGGCCCCCGGGACGAAGCCTTTCTGGAACCAGCTCAGCATGTCGCTACTGAGCTCGCGCTCTTTCGGCGCCCGCAGCAGGACCGTCGTGTAGAACGTGTCCGCCTCGTCCGTCTCGAGTTTCTCCGCCTGTTCGGTCAGCTTGAAGTCGGCTGAACTCCCGCTCGGCGAAGTGAGCGTCAGCCGGGCGCCGAAGTCGGAGAGCGGCGCGTCCTTCGGCCGGTCGCCCCAGACTTCGGGAGGGACCGCGGACTTCGGGATGCCCAGCCGGATCGCCTGGTACTGGGGCTGCGTTCGTGTGACCACCACGGGCCAGTTCGCCTGCCCGTAGGCTTCGAAGGGCAACTGCGCGACGGCGCCGCTCGGCCCCCTCGTCCCGCTCAGCCATCCCTGGTGATAGTCCGCGCCTGAGAACTGGAGCCGGAAGGACATCAGGCGGTCCACTTCGACCGGGTACAACTCCTCCGGGCGCGTCTGAAGCCCGGCCCCGCGGTAGTGCAACATGACCGGTGGGATGCCGCCCGAGATGCTGTCGCATTTGCCGTCGGCGCAGTAGCCGCGCGTGCCTTCCGCGGCGGTGCGAATGGACTTGAAGAGGTAGTAGTCGGTGCCGCGGATGGCGGTGAACATGCCGATGGAGTAGGCGAACTGGGCGATGGTGAGCCCGTGCGCGGGCAACATGCCGCGGCCGGCTTCCTGCATCAGGACGCGCTCTTCCGCCATGTCGAGGATGAAGCTCGTGCCGCCCAGCCCCCCGGCGGAAGCGCCCTCCATCGCCATGTAAGCGTACGGATGCTCGTTGTTGGCTGTGTACCAGTTGTTCACCCAGTCCAGGATCTGGTCCGTGAGCGCGAAAGCGAACGAGAGCCCCACAGCGCCCGGCACCAGCCCGGCGCCAGCGAGTGCCACCGGCAACCAGCGCACCAGCCAGTCAACGTTCTGCTTGAGCCAGTCGACGAGTGCCAGCCGCTCCATCGAGCGGACCCCGTAGAGGCGCAGCACGCGCTGGACCTTCAGGCCGGCGCCGATGGGTTCCTCGCCGCCCTGCAACTGCTGGAGCGCCAGCGCCTCGATTGCCGCGGGTGCCTGGCCTGGCTTCAGCACGATTTCGGTCCACTGCAGCTCGCCGTACGGCTTGAGCACCCGGATGTCGAAGTCCTGGAGCTCCCCTCCATCGATGAGGGTCTTGACGAAACCGAGCCCCCACGGGGTGTAGTCGTGCATCGCCGTTTCGATCCATTGATCGACGAAGTAGATCGCCACCTGGAAGTTCGGTTCAGCGTTCGCCAGGTCGAGCGTGGCGCGGAAGCTGAGCCAGTTCTGTTCGACGGCGGCGAGGCGCTGCACGCCGGCCATCCACAACTCCTGGGGACTGAGCTCTTCATGCAGCGGGTTCGATTCGCCGCCGAAAAGCGACATCGGGGAGTCGAGCCCGAGCCTGGCTGCGCCGAACACCTTCAGCGTGAAGCGCATCTGCGCGCGGATCTTGTCGTACTGCTGCGCCGGGTCGGTGGGGGGCTGCTGGCTGGCGTAGAGGCCGTCATCGATACTCCGGACGAACGGGTTCGAGGCCAGCCACGCCGTCACTTCCTTCTCCCAGGCTGCCCGGTCAGTCCAGTACAGGGTCTCGAGACGGAGGTCGTCCTCCTCCTCGGCCGTCAGCGCAGGGGCCCCGGCTTTCGGCGTCGCGAGCGCGAAGGTCCACGGAGCGGGTACGTTCGTAACCGTCACACGAAGCCCCGCCCGGCCATCCTTCAACTCTACCTTCTCCGCCGGGAGTTCGGTCCAGAATCCCGCGCTCGTCCGGACGATCACGCTCGCGGAGGCGGGCTCCGCAGGCAGGTCGATGGTTGCAGCCCCGCCTATCGGCACTCCAACGTAGGAAACGAACTGCCAGCCCTTGCCGCCGTGGTCCCACCAGGGATCGTCCGGCAGTTCCACGCGGCGCAAGTCCATCGTTTCGCCGTAAAGCGAGGCGCCCCCGGGGATGTCCGCGGACGCGCCGGACGGGTGGTCCAGCCGCACACGACCCCGGAGAGGCAGGCCGTTGAGGGAGTCCACCGCGCCTTCCGCAGGCTTCTCCGTGACGGTCGCCTTGCTCTCCAGCACCTCGCCGGCCGGCGAGGCATTCTCTGGCGCCGGGCTCCCCCCGCCCCGCAGGAAGAGCGTCCACGCGAACCCGCCGAGCACCAGCAGGATGAGCGCCAGACCGGGCAGAGCCACCCGGCGCGGTAGGGGCCGGCGACGGGCGGGCCGCGACTGGTTCCGCGGCTTCGGCGCCGCGGCATGCGGCGATGCCACGCTGACTGGCGTGCCGCACTTGCCGCAGAAGCGAGCAGTCCCGGCCAGTTGCTGGGAGCAGTGCGCACAAACGACGACCAACCGCCGGCCGCAGGCGCGGCAGAACTGCGCGCCCGGCGCACTCGTTGCACCACAGTCTGGACAGCTGCTCGTCTGCGCTTCGTTGGCAGCCACTGGTGTCCTCCCGTCCGTATCAGGACTGAGGTTCTGACGCCGCCGCCTCCCGGCACAGGTTCGCCCGACCGCAATTCACCAGCCCGGTCGGACGCGAAACGGGCCCCGATAGCTCGTAGGTTGGCAATCGTCGTAGGGCGACACTGGCAATTGGCTGCGGCGTTGCGCAGCGGAGGGCTGTGTGGCCGGCGAAACCAGGACATGCCCGTCGTGCGGAGCGGCCGCGCAAGGCGATGCGAAGTTCTGCGAGCAGTGCGGGACCGCATTCGCGGCCGAACCTGCTGCCTGCGCGCAGTGCGGGGCCGCGCTCCCGCCTGGCGCTGCGTTCTGCGAGTCGTGCGGAGCGTCGGTTGCGGCGGCGCCTTCCACTGCAGCCACCGCAGCCGGGACCGCGGAGCAGGTTGGTGGCCGGGGCAGGCGCCGAATGCTCATCGTCGCCGGCGCGCTTGCGGCCGTAGCCACCCTGGCTGCGGCGGGCATCTTCGCGCTCGGCCGTGGCGACGACGACGACACCCCGGCAAGCGGTGGGCAGACGCCGAATGCAACCGCCCCACAGTCCCCCGCGGGATCCTCGACAGCGCGGGCGACCGCCAGCGCGAGGCCTTCCGCCAGTCCGTCGGCTGCCGTGAGTGCCGTCGCGACGGGTTCGGCAACTTCGCCCGCCGGAACGCAGTCTGCCGCGAGCCCCACCGCCTCTACGGCATCAGCGACTGCCTCTCCGCCAACGGCCACGGCCACCTCGCCGGCCGCCACCGCGCTCCCGCCGACAGCAACGCCAACGCCACGCCCTCCGACTTCCACGGCCGTCCCACCGACGGCCACCCCGGTCCCACCGACAGCCACGCCACAGGCTGGCCCACCGGCGGCGCCCTCGAACCTCTTCATGACGCGCATCGGGTCCAAGGACTTCCTCGGCTACTACACCTACGAGATGTCGTGGAAGGACAACTCGAACAACGAGCTCGGCTTCCGCATCTATAACTTCGACCTGTTCCTCACGGTCACCGCGAACACCTCAGGGGCCGTGTTCGATTCGTTCGACCTTCCGTCGTTCAGCCCGGACCCCTGTTTCTCCGTCTCCGCGTACAACGCCCAGGGCGAATCCCCCGCGGCGGTCTTCTGCTTCACGGACTAGCGGGCCTTTCCCTCTTGGGTCGATTTGCACCATACTCCCGGCCATTCTGACGCCTTCGGGAGGGGTGCCATGCTTAGCCCCTATCGTGTCATCGACTTGACCGATGAACGCGGCCAACTCTGCGCCCAAATCCTCGGCGACCTCGGCGCCGAAGTCGTGCTGGTCGAACCCCCGGGTGGGTCATCGTCCCGAAGGATGCCTCCGTTCGCGGGCGACGCGCAGGACCCGGAGCAGAGCCTCTGGTTCTGGTCGTACAACCGCGGGAAGCGGTCGGTCATCGCTGACGTCGAAACCTCCGAAGGCCAGGCGCGCATCCGCGAGCTGGCGGCCTCCGCGGACTTCCTCATCGAGTCGTTCGCCCCGGGATACCTGGATGGTCTCGGGCTGGGGTATGCCGCCCTTCGCGAACTGAACCCGCGGCTCGTCATGGTCTCGATCACGCCGTTTGGCCAGGCCGGCCCGCGAGCGAGCTGGGCTGCGAGCGACCTCACCGTCTGGGCCTCCTCGGGCGTCATGAACCAGACTGGCGACGACGACCGGGCGCCGGTCGGCCTGGCGCTGCCCCAGGCTTTCCTCCACGCCTCCGCCGAAGCCGCCGCCGCCGCGCTGGTTGCCCACAGCGCGCGCGAGCGGGATGGCGCCGGCCAGCACGTCGATATCTCGGCGCAGGCCGCTGCGCTCATGGCCACCCAGTCCTTCGCGCTGGCCCACGCCTGGGGCGACGCGGCCGTTACGCGCTACGCCGGAGGACTCAAGCTCGGGCCGCTGACGCTCAAGTTCGTCCAGCCCGCGAAGGACGGGTTCGTCTCCGTCACCTTCCTCTTCGGCACCGCGATCGGGCCATTCACCCAGCGGCTCATGGAAGTGATGTACGAGCAGGGTTTCGTCGATGAGGCGACCCGCGACAAAGACTGGTTCAACTACACCGTCCTGCTGCTGACGGGCCAGGAACCGGTCTCGGAGCTCGACCGCTGCATCGGGCTCATCGGCGAATTCACGAGCTCGCACACGAAGCAGGAGCTGATGGACCTCGCGCTCGAACGCCGCCTCCTCATCGTGCCGGTGAGCACCGCGGAGGACCTCCTCAAGTCGCCCCAACTGGCCGCGCGGGACTTCTGGCGCAGCTTGGAGCATCCCCAGGAGGGCCTCACGCTGCGGTACCCGGGGCCGTTCGCCAAGTTCAGCGCAACCCCGCTGAAGTCCAGTCGCCGCGCGCCGCGCATCGGCGAGGATTCCGGGGCAGTCGTCCCGAGGCCCACCCTGCCGCGCTCCGCAACCGTCCCGGCTGACCGTCCGCTGCCCCTCGCCGGGGTCAAAGTGGCCGACTTCACGTGGGTGATGGCCGGGCCCGCCGGGGCGAGGTACCTCGCTGACTACGGTGCCACCCAGGTCAAGATCGAGAGCACCACCCGCATCGATACGGCGCGCACGCTGCAGCCCAGCTTCGCCGGACAGCCGGGCCCCGAGCGCTCGGGCATCTTCGCGAACGTCAACGCCGGCAAGCTCGGCCTGACCCTGAACCTCGCGCTCCCCGAGGGCCGCGACCTCGCCCTGCGGCTGGTGCGTTGGGCCGACGTGGTCACCGAGAGCTACACCCCGCGCAACATGCGCTCGTGGGGCCTCGACTATGACTCACTGCGAAAGGTGAAACCTGACCTGATCATGCTGAGCTCCTGCCTCGGCGGACAGTACGGCCCCCACGCCGACCTCGCCGGTTTCGGCACCATGGGCGCGCAACTGGCCGGGTTTGGTGAGCTGGCCGGCTGGCCGGACCGCCCACCGGCCGGCCCCTTCGGCGCCTATACGGACTACATCGCGCCGAAGTTCACCGCGGCAGCGATCCTCGCGGCGCTTGACCTTCGCCGCCGGACGGGAGAGGGCCAGTACATCGACCTCTCGCAATCGGAGTGCTCGCAGCATTTCATCGCGCCCGCGCTGCTGGACTTCCAGGTCAACGGACACGTGCTCAAGCGGATGGGCAACCGCTCGCTCGTGCACGCCCCCCACGGCGTGTTTCCCTGCGCGGGTGATGACCGCTGGGTGGCGATCGCCGTCGAAAACGAACCACAGTGGCACCGGCTGCGGGAAGCCATCGGCAACCCCGAATGGGCCGCCGCGCCCGAATTGCAGTCCTCCGCCGGCAGGCTAAGCCGCCAGGACGAGCTCGAGCGGGGCCTGGCGGCGTGGACCCGCGAGCGGAGCTGCGACGAGGTCGAAACCATCCTCCAGTCGCACGGCGTGCCCGCATTCCGCTCCGCCACGAGTGAAGACGTGCTGGCCGACCCACAACTTGCTCACCGGCGGCACTTCATCTCGGCGGACCACGCGGAACTTGGCCCGGTCACCATCGAGAACTCGCGGTTCATCCTCTCGGACACGCCGGCGGCCATCCGCCGCGCCGGACCGGTTTTTGGCCAGGACAATGAATACGTCCTCCGCCAACTCCTCGGTCTCAGCGAAGACGAGGTCGTCGAGTACATCGCCGCCGGGGCGGTGGAGTAGACAAATCAATCACCGGCCAATACCCGCGCAGAGGCGAGGGCGGAAGACCTCGCTCGGCCACGCGGCAGCGATCGAGACGTCTCGCCCAGCGATTCATCAGACGCCGGGTCGGGCTTGGCCATCGACTCCGGCCGCAGCTCCACCAGATAACGGTGTCGAGGATTAGCGCCACGAGCGCGGTTCGGCGCGCTCTTCGCCGGCACGCTTCGATATGTCGCAACGACCGGAGGCCCCGATCCCGGCGCTCTGCGGCCGAGGCCGCTGCGTCTCCAGTGACTTCTGAACGGCCTCGCGGATGAGCGCCGCCACGGACACGCCTCGTTGAGTCGCAACCCGGTGCAATTCACGCAACGTGGGATCTTCGAGTGACACAGTGGTGCGTCGCATAAGAGTCATGATAGCAGCCGTGACCATCGGGGTGCGTCTATCACGCCTCCACCGCTTCTTTCGCCTGCTGCTTCACCACCAGCACCCGGTCCACTCGGCGGCCGTCCATCGCCATTACCCGGAACTGGTAGCCCGGCACCTCAACCCGGTCGCCCACGCGGGGGATGCGGCCCAGACGGTGCATGATGAACCCGCCAATCGTGTCGTAATCCTCGCTCCCCAGTTCCGCGTTCGTCGCATCCTCGACATCCGCGATGAGGGCCAGTCCGCTGACGAGGAGGTTTCCCGCCGCCAGCGGACGCACGGTCTCGGCGTGTTGCCGCCCCCCGCCCAGCCAGCGGCCAAGCAACCGGTAGAGCACCTCGTCCGCCGTCAGGATCCCGCTCGTCCCGCCGTGCTCGTCTACCAGCACCACGATCTGGACCTGCCGGGCGCGCATCTCCTGCACCGCCACTTCCACGCTCACGGACTCGGGAATGGCGACGGCCGGCGCGATCAGCGCCCGCCAGTCCGTGCCCCCGGCCCGCACCAACCGCAACAGGTCTTTCGCGTCGAGCACGCCGAGGATGTGGTCCAGGTCGTCTTCGAACACCGGGTAGCGCGTGTGCTGGTGCCGGTCCACCAGGTCGAGGATGGTCTCCAGCGAGTCCTCCGCGTCGACCGCGACAACTTCCGTGCGCGGCACCATGATCTGGTTCGCCTGGATCGCGCTGAACTCGAGCGCGCGCCTCGCCAGCATCAGCTCCGAGGTCGAGAGCAGCCCCGCCCGCGCGCTCGCCTCGATCACCAGCTCCAGCTCGTCCGCGCCGAGGTTCGATTCGTGCTCGCTTGCCGGGTGGATCCCGAACGGTTTCACCACCATCCGCCCTGCCATGTTCATCACCCAGATGAACGGGTGGAATACCCGATTGAAGACCGCAATCGGCGCCGCGACCCAGAGCGCGGTCGCTTCCGACCGTTGCAGTGCCAGCGTCTTGGGCGCCAGCTCACCGAGGACGATGTGCATCGTGGTGATCAAAGTGAACGCGACAACCACCGAAGCCGTGTGCGAGACCGCCGGCGCCCAACTGCCGACGAGCCCCTCCACCGGCGGCTCGATCAGGTGCGCCAGCGCCGGTTCGCCTACCCAGCCAAGCGCCAGCGACGACATCGTGATGCCGAGCTGAGTGGCCGCGATGTAATTGTCCAGGTCGTGCAACGAGGCGAGCAGCAGCTTCGCGCGTGATTGCCCGCCGCTTGCAAGCTGTTCGATGCGGCTGCGGCGGACGGCCACGTACGCGAATTCCGTAGCCACGAAGAGACCGTTGGCGGCAACCAGCACCACCACCGCAACCAGCCCAAGGATCGTCAGAGAAGTGTCGGACATGCCGGTAATGGTAGCGGGTGAGCCAAAAGGGGCCGTTCGCGGCCCACGCCCTCAGCCTTCAGGGCTGGACCGCGAATACCTCGTACGTCACCTGGTCGCCCGTGCTGGCGCCGCGCCCGATGGCCTGGACGTTGTTCAGCCACGCGTACCGGGCATCGCCCGTCTCGAAGAGCGGCGCCGTCACGATCTTCAACGCGCCGTCGATCCGTACGCCGATGCCTTCGTAGCGCATGAAGATGTCCGCCCCGTCGTCGGTGCGAAGCATGACGCGCACGTCCAGCTTGATGCTCCCGTCGGCCCGCAACGAAACCCAGTCCCCGCCGGAGTTGTCCACCGTCCCCTTGAGCTTCGGGCCGTCGAAATGGCCGCCCGTGACGGTGACCACCACCCGCGATCCCTGGGGCGCGTTGATCAGCGCGGGCGGCTTCTCCCGCAGCGTCGCGGTGAGCGTGAACAGGTACTCCAGGGTGGGGGCTTCAGGCATGAGCGAGACTCTACGGGTCCGGTACTCGCGGCGCCAACATCACGCCTGCGGCTCGATCATCCAGAGCGCCGCTATCGCGATCGCGAGTCTGACTTCCGCCGGAATCTGGCCATCGTCCGTGGTTGCCGGCCGGGCCAGCACGTGCGCCTCCGCCGTCCGGTCGCCTGACCTGCTGTCTCTCCGCAATGTGAAACCGAGGGATCGAAGCTCTCCGGCCGTTATCGCCACCACTCCCCAGCCCTCGCCCGGCGCACCGGTGAGGACCTCGACGGGAGAAACGCGACTGGCATCGTAGAACGACAGCTCGGATTCATCACGGCTCGGCCGCAACATAAACGCGACTCGGCGCACGGAGCGGGTCACGCCGTCGAAGGCCTGCGGCGAGGCGCGACGTAGGAGCATCGTGCTGTCGTCGATTGTCTCGTCAGGCAGCCCGCTCGATCTCCTTCGCCAGCCGGCTGAGAGGAGGCTCCTCTTCCTGCCAGACGACGCGCTTTTCTGCCGCATCCACCGTTGCGGCGTGGACACGACGCCCACCTGCCTGCACGGCCACTGTCACGTACGACACCGGCCCGGAAACCGTCAGCTCGATCGATCCATCGTCTCCGACGGCGACCGCGAAGGCGCCAGTAGAGTCCAGGCGCTCTGCCATGTAGGCGAAGATTTCACGGACACGTGCCACTGTTGAGGATGTCGGCCGATCAAACTCCCACGCCGCGGCGTCAGCGAGGGCCGAATCAAGCATGGCCTCAAACTGGCTGAGCCGTCCCGCGGCCGCGCTCGATGCTCTCTCGATGCTCACGCTCGCATCCTATCACTCCGCTACTTCGCCTTCCGCCGGAACCGCATCCGCAACAGCCCGCGGATGTCTTCCGTCGCGGTGCTGATGATCTTCACCTTGGTATCCGTGTCTTCCACCCAGCGCACCGGGAGTTCGCAGATCTTCAGGCCTGCCTGGTGCGCGAGGATCAGCAACTCCGTGTCGAAGAACCACATCCGGTTTTCGATGTGCGGCACCGTGGCTTCCACCGCCTTCCGGTTCAGCGCTTTGAAGCCGCACTGGGCGTCCGAAATGCGCAGCCGCGGAAAGGTCATCCGGATCAGCGCGACGTAGCCACGGGACGTGATCTCGCGCTTCAACTGCCGGTCCGTTTTCGAGCCCTTTGCCAGCCGCGAACCGATCGCCACGTCGCAACCGCGCTCCGCCACCATCGCGATGAGCTCCGGCAGGTGCTTGATGTCCGTGCTCAGGTCCACGTCCATGTAGCTCACGACTTCCGCGTCGCTCCCGAGCCACGCGTCACGGAGGGCCAGGCCACGACCTTTGACGGTCAGTACCAGCGCCTTCACCCGTTCGTAGCGGTCCTCCAGTTGGCGGGCGAGCTCGGAGGTGCCGTCGTTCGAACCGTTGTCGGCGATGACGAGGCGCCAGTCGTACTGCGGGTTCTGCTCGAAGAGCGCCAGCGTCGTCAACACGCTCTGCTCCAGCACCTTCACTTCGTTGTAGCAGGGGATGACGACGTCGACGCGGGGCGGCATTGCCGAATTGTCAGCCGCCGCGCGTGAAGGCGCCATCAGGGCAACCCCCGGCCGTACACTGGCCTCCATGCGCGCGATGCTCCTGGAAGCACTCGATCCAGCCGGGGAGAGCGCGGCGCCACTCCGCATGGTCAACCGCCCGATCCCAACGCCCGGCGCGGGTGAGGTGCTCATCCGCGTCCTCGCCTGCGGCGTCTGCCACACCGAACTCGACGAGATCGCCGGGCGTACTGCGCCGCCAGTGCTGCCGGTCGTCCCCGGGCACCAGGTCGTGGGCATCGTCCAGGCGCCAGGCGCGGGGGTCACCAGTCCCGCCGCCGGCGAGCGCGTGGGTGTCGCATGGATTGGTGGAGCGTGCGGCGCCTGCTCCTACTGCCGCCAAGGCTTCGAAAACCTCTGCCCCGGCTTCACGGCCACCGGCCGGGACCGCGATGGCGGTTACGCGGAGTTCGCCCTGGCCCGCGCCGACTTCGCCATACCCATCCCTCTGGCGCTCGACGATGCTTCGGCTGCGCCGCTGCTCTGCGCGGGCGCGGTTGGCTACCGCTCGTTGCGCCTCGCCGGCCTTGCCGATGGCGAACCACTCGGCCTCACCGGCTTCGGCGCTTCGGGACACATCGTCCTCCAGCTCGCGCGCTCCCTGTATCCCCGGTCACCGGTCGCCGTCTTTGCGCGAAGCCCGCAAGAGCGCGAATTCGCCCGGTCACTCGGCGCCGCGTGGGCCGGCGACACCCAGGATCAACCGCCCTCGGCTCTGCGCGCCATCATCGACACCACCCCCGCCTGGTCACCCGTCCTCGCGGCGCTTCGGAACCTCGCGCCCGGTGGACGGCTCGTCATCAACGCGATCCGCAAGGAGTCGCAAGACCGGGACGAACTGCGTGGCCTCTCATACGAACACCAGCTCTGGATGGAGAGGGAAATCAAGTCGGTCGCGAACGTCACCCGCCAGGATATCCGGGATATGCTCGATGCCGCCGTCGCCGCGGGAATCCGTCCCGAAGTCCGCGAGTACCCGCTTGAGAAAGCGAACGAAGCGCTCCTCGACATCCGCGACAGGCACATTCGCGGCGCGACGGTCCTGCGCGTCGCTCCCGCCTGACCATGGCTCGCAAACACAAACGCCGGCCTCTCGGCCGGCGTCCTGATCAAAAAAACCCGGAAAGCGAACTACGCCGGCTTCGACGTCAACGCGGCGAGGCGGCGCTTCGCGCGGTCGGCCTTGCCGGTGTGGATCGCGCCCATCTTGGCCGCGCGGTCGAGCGTCGAATAGGCTTCGCTCAGTGCTTCTTTCACTTTGGCGTCGTCACCGGCGGCGACTGCTTCGCGCAGCCGGCGGACGGAGCCGCGGGCGAGAGTGCGGCGCGCGCGGTTGCGGTCGCGCTCGCGAAGTGACTGGTGCCAGCGCTTGATTGCGGACTTATGGTGAGCCATGCGTGAGAAATCCGGGCCTGTTATTCAGAGTGTCGAACGAAAAGAGTAGCGCCGCCGCCCGGTTCGAGCAACGAAGCGGGAGTAACGGCCGCCGGATTGCTGCCGCCACAATCCGTGCACTCCGCGTCCCGTTCCCGTAGGCTTCGCGCCACGGGGAACATCTGGGGGAAGCCATGACATACCAGCAGTTGCTTTTTTCGTTCGAGGGGCGGGTGCCGCGCCAGATCTTCTGGATCGCCTGGGGCATCGGCGTGGCGGTATCGTTCGCCGTGTTTTTTGCGTCACCAATCTGGGCCATTGCGAGCCTGGTCCTCATCTGGCCGCAGATCGCGATTGGCTGCAAACGATTCCATGACTTCGGCAAGTCAGGCTGGCTGCAACTGATCGGCCTGATCCCCTTTGTTGGTGGCCTGATCGTCCTCGTCTGGGCGGGGATCACGCCGAGCGACCCCGGCGACAACATCTACGGCCCGCCCTTCTCCGGCCTCAAGACGGAATAGCGGCCGCCCGGCGCAGTTTCTTTCCACCCTCGAGCGGCAGCACCCTCACGCCGTCGCCCTCGATGATCGAGAGATAGGTCTCGATCTCGAGCCCCGGGAAGCGTTCGGCCAGGATTTGGCGCGCCCGCGAGAGGTGCTCGCGGTGCACCTCCTCCTCCTGCCGCCGCGTGGAAAGGTCCTGGTACATGCCGCACGTCATGTGGTTCATGAGCAGGATGCGCTGGAAGCCATGCAGCGCGAACAGCAGCCTGATCTCCTCGTCCATGGTCTGCCGCGCGGCCTCGCTCGTCGGCAGGACGATCTGGCGGACGCCTCCCGGCCGCGCGATCAGGTCGTAGGCGTTGTTCAGGCCCAGGTCGATGCGGGCTTGCCGCTGCACCGAGACGAAGCGGAAGTCCGAGCAGGAGATGACGAGGGCCCGGCAGCGGGCTTTGCTGAGCTTGATTCCCATTGCCAACCATTCTCGCGCACGGCGGCAATAGTGGAAATGCATTTCCATAAACCGCTACCGGATCGCGTCGCGCCCGGCGGGGTGTGGCGATTTTTGGTAGGTAAGTTGCAGTTTCGAAAAAAGTAAGCCGCAGGCTAACCACCTCAGCTATACTAGGCATAAGCCGTGCACATCTTTGACCTTCAACTGACCAATTACCGCAACTACGTGCGCTCCGCGGTCAAACTGGAAAAGGGCCTCAACCTCTTCATGGGCGATAACGCCCAGGGGAAGAGCAACCTCCTCGAGGCGGTCTACCTGCTCTCCACGCTGCGCAGCAGCCGCGCCAGCCACGATAGCGACCTGGTCCGCAACGACATCCTCCAGACGGACTTCCCCGTCGCCCGGCTCGCCGTCGAAGTAGAGCGCTCGGCCGGCAACCTCCAGTTGGAGCTGGCCATCGTCGGCCGGACCACGGACGCCAGCCATCGTGCCGGCAAGCGGGTGCGCGTCAACGGCGTCCCCAAGACCGCCTCCGATGCCGTGGGCCAGTTGTGCGCCGTGCTCTTCACCACGCTTGATATCGAAATCGTCGCCGGCCCCCCGCTCATGCGCCGCCGCTACCTGGACATGATGATCTCCCAGGTGGACCGTGGATACCTGCGGGCCATGCAGAAGTACCAGAAGGTGCTCCAGCAGCGGAACAGCCTGCTCAAGCGAATCCAGGCCCGCGAGGCGAATCCCCAGGAACTGAACTTCTGGGATCAGGAGCTTGCCCATGCCGGCGGCCTGATCTTCTGGGCCCGGGCCGACGCGCTCGGACACATCGTGCCGCAGGCGCAGCAACAGATGGATCGCCTGAGCGACGGCCTCGAGGACCTGCAACTCACCTATAAGCCCTCCCTCGGCGGCCTGGACCACCCGGACGTCCCGATTGATGACTCCGAGTGGACGGCGCGCATGCTCCGCGCGCTCCAGAACCTGCGCTCACGCGAAGTCGGCGCCGGCGCCACGCTTGTTGGCCCTCACCGCGACGACGTGTCCGTGGAGATCGACGGCATGCCCGCCGATTCGTTCGCGTCCCGCGCGCAACAACGCACCGCCGCGCTCTCAATGCGGCTGGCCGAAGCCAGCTACCTGCGCCGCGCTCTCGGCGACGACCCGGTCGTGCTCCTCGACGATGTCCTCAGCGAACTCGATGCCCGCCGCCGCAAGGGCGTCCTCGAATACATCGATACGTTCCAGCAGACGCTCGTTACCACCGCGGACCCGGACCGCCTGCGAGATGTGATGACGCGCGCCGCCGCCCGCTTCGTCGTCGCCGGCGGGGGCGTCACCCGGTTCGAGGAGTAAATCGATCGGCCGCCGCCGTTCCTTCGTGCTCGGTGGAGCGGTCGTCGTCGGCAGTTTCGCGTTCCTCAACGGCCTGGCCGCGCTCGCCCTCCTCGGGTCCATCAGTGACGACCCGGCCGAGAGACTGTTCGACGTCAATGTCGCTCTCGGCACCGCCATCGTGACACTGACCCTGGGCGGGATCCTGGCTTATCAGGCGGCTTCGTCGCTCGGCGGCGTTGGCTCTTCGGTCATGTCGTTGCCGCGCTGGATGTGGGTGGCCCCAGTGATGGTCGCCGCCTTCCCGGCCCTCGTCGCCCTGGGGCAGTTGGAAGTGAACCACCCCGAGAGCCTGTCCTGGTTCTTTCCCGTCACCAACGTGCTCATCGTCAGCCTGCCGTCGCTGGCCATCGCCCTGGTGGCGGCGCAACGGTACCTCCGCTTCAACGCATGGGCCTGGCCGCTCAGCTGGCGCGAATGGTCATCCGCGCTGATCTACGGCGCCGTCGGGGCTACCACGGTGGCCGGCATCATCAACACCCTCTACCTCGTGTTCGGGGCCGCTTTCCTGATCCATCTGAAGGGCCACGGCGATGCCTTCAGCGTTTCGGACAACCTGCCGACGCTCCCCCGGGCGTGGGGCATCGCCTTCGATATCAGCGTGCTCTCCGTAATCGCGCCCCTCAACGAGGAGTTCTGGAAAGGGATGCTCGTTGCCTTCTTCTTCTTTCGAAAGGGCGGCGCCGCACGTTGTTTCCTCTGGGGCGTGCTGGCCGGGGCGGGATTCAACATCCTCGAGACCTTCCAGAACAGCCTCGTCATCATCAGCCCGTCGGAGATCAGCGCCCAGCAGATTGGCCACGACTGGTGGCTCTTCGCCATCGCCCGGGCCGGGACCGGTGCGGTGCATTCAGCTGCTACCGGCTTTTCCGCCCTTGGCATCTACGGGTTACTGCGGGGCCGCGGCAGGCTGGCGCTCTGCTACTTCATCGGCGTCCTCATCCACGGGAGCTGGAACTTCCTCAACTTCACCCTCGCCGGCGACGCGATTCTCAGCCAGGCCGGGCCCGACAACGGAGTGCTCGATGTGCTCAGCATCCTCGGCATGGGCGCGCTCTTCCTCGCCTGCATCGCCTTGCTCTGGGAGATGTCACGGCGCATCCACGACGGTTCGCCAGCGCCGATTTACCGGCTCCTCGGCATGGTGCCGATGACTGAAGCCCAGCGCGCCGCCTGGGTCCCGGCGCCCCCACCGCGCCACACGCCCGAGATGTATCGAGACTGGTGAATCCGCCAGCACCCGCAGTATTTCGTGCTACGCTAACCAAATGCCACCGGTGCTGGAAGTCCCCCAGAACTCCTCGTCGGGCGGCGCCTTCGCATCGCTCAAACATCAGCAGTTCCGCTGGCTCTACGTCTCGAACATCGCGTTCTTCTTCGCCATGAACGGTCAGTTCCTGGTGCGGTCGATCCTGGCCTACGACCTGACCGGCAGTAAACTCGCCCTCGGCGCGATAAACCTGATGGTCGCCATCCCCATGCTCGTCGTCTCGCCGTTCGGCGGCGTCATCGCCGACCGCGTGGAGAAGCGCCGCCTGATCATGACCGGGCAGGCGCTCCTGCTCCTCAACGAACTGGTGGTACTCGCGCTGCTCGTCACCGGCCACCTGCAGTTCTGGCACCTGCTCGTGGTGGTCTTCTTCATGGGCTGCCTGTTCCCGTTCATCATGCCGGCGCGCCAGGCAATCGTTGCGAACATCGTCGGACGCCAGGGCCTGAGCAACGCCATGGCCCTGCAGATGGGCGGCATGAACGCGGCCCGCGTGGTGGGCCCAGTCCTCGCCGGCGGCATTGTGGCAATTACGAACGTGAAGTGGGTCTACCTCATGGCGGTGATCCTCTACGGCGCCGCGCTGCTCTCCATGTCCCGCATCTCGAAGTCACCGCCCGCCGACGGCGCGACCCAAAAGCCGGTCCTGCGCGAACTCGTGGGCGGAATGAAATACGTCGCAGGCGACCCGCCCATCCGCGCCCTGATGATCCTCTCCATCGTCCCCATCCTCCTCGCCATGCCCTTCCAATCGCTCCTCGTCGTCTTCGCCGAGGACATCTGGAAGGTCGGTGATGGTGGCCTGGGCGTACTGCAGGCGTTCGCCGGGGTCGGCGGCATCATGGGCTCGCTCTACGTCGCCTGGGCGGGCGAATCCCAGACCAAGCTGCGGCTCATGATGTCGAGCCTGCTCGCGTTCGCCGCCACCCTCTTCCTCTTCGCCTTCAGCCCGTGGTTCCTGCTGGCCCTACCGCTCGTCCTCATCGCCGACGTGTTCGCCAACGTCTTCAACACCACCAACGGCACGATGATCCAGATGCTCATCCCGGACGAAGTCCGGGGCCGCGTCATGAGCCTGATGATGATGACGTTCGGGCTCACGCCGCTCGGGACGCTGCCGGTGAGCGCCGTCGCCGAAGCATTCGGAGTGCGCGTTGCCGTTGCCAGCGCCTCGGTGGCCACGGCCGTGCTGGCGGTCGTCATCTTCCTCGCGAGCCGCGCGCTCCGCCGCATCGATACCACCAGCCGCGAGGCCTCGGCCGCGGACCTGGACCGGCAGGGTATCTACGGGAGAGAGAACTCGCCGGCCTCCGCTGCGGGCTGAGGTCGAGGCGGCCTTATACAACATCCACTTCTATCGCCTGGCCCGGGTGTGCCTGGCGCACTGCGCCGAGGGTTGCGGCCGCGGCGGCCGCCAGGTCAGTTGAACCCCCGCGCGTTCGGAGAACGACCACTCCGAAGCTGAACTCCCTCAGATCCTGCTGGAATCTGAGGTTCGTGTCAGCCGTCACGAAAACATCAAATCGACCCTCGCAGCGGCGCAATACTGTGCTGTCGGCCAGCCCTAGCCAGCGCATCGAGTGAGCAGTCGACACGTCGTGTCCGGTCAAGCGCGCCGCCAGCCTCCGGTTGACGCACTCGTCAAGGAAGATGCGCACCGTGACCCACCATCACGGCATCGGCCGCTTCACGGATGGCGGCCAGCGCCGCCGCCTTGGTCACGGAAGGGAACCCATCGAGAAAGACATCCAGGGAGTCGCCCGCTGCCAGGTAGTCGAACAGTGTTCGAACCGGCACACGAGTACCCCTGAACACCGGCGTCCCCGACATGACCGCCGGATCACTGACAATGACCGACGTGCTGTTGTCCATGATGCCATTGTAACGCGGCGACCCGGACGCCACCGCGGGCACCTCTTCTACCGCCACGAGCAGTCATCAGCTTATACAAATAGCTTGGCGAAGTGGGGGACGACCGATGGTGTGCGTAGGCCCACGTCAGACCGCAGAGAACGCCCCGTTTAAAACTTCCATGTGCGAGGGTCGAGCTAATCCACCCCAACGACAGCGAGCATCCGCTCCGCGCTGTCGTCGTCGACCAGGTGCACTGCGTTCTCATGGGTCATTTGCGGCGTCGGCGCGTCGAAGGCAAGGCTGCCCTGAACGTTACGCAACTCGGAGTCGCGAGGGCCAGCTTCGACTGTCAAATCCGCCCCGAACTCACGCGCAGCAGCGAAGACGAGTGCCGGCGTGAGCGAAGGGAACCGGTCCACAAAGGACTGAGGTGATCCACCCGCATCAAGATGCTCCCACAACGCTCGCACGGGGATGCGCGTCCCGCGGAACAGCGGCGCGCCAAACATGACGTCCGGGTCGCGCACCACCGCGGGCAAATCGTTCGCAGCCATCAGTCGATTCTAACCGGCGGGTGCGACGCGCCGGAACGGCCGGACGTTAAGCCCGGCCCCGCGCCTAAACCCCGTCGTTCGTCGGCGTGCCGTATTCCTTGCGCAGGTCCGTCTTCAGCACCTTGCCCATCGCGTTGCGCGGGAGCTCTCCCACGATCGCGATGTATTGCGGCGCCTTGAACGATGCCAGTTGTGACTTCGCGTAGGCGTTGATCTCGTCCGCCGTCACGGTCTTCCCGGCCTTGGGCACGATGACCGCCTTCACCACTTCGCCCCACTCCACGTCCGGCACACCGATGACCGCCGCTTCTTCGACCGACGGGTGCGCTTCGAGGACGTTCTCGATCTCGCCTGGGGAGATGTTCTCGCCGCCGCGGATGATGAGGTCCTTCTTCCGGCCGGTGATGAAGAGGTACCCGCCCTCGTCGATCTTCCCGACGTCGCCGGTGTGCAGCCAGCCGTCGATGATCGCCGTGCTGGTCGCGTCTTCCTGCTTGAAATAGCCCTTCATGACGCGGTCCGAACGGACGCAAATCTCGCCCTCGGTGCCGGCAGGCAGGAGCTTGTTGCGCTCGTCCATGATCCCGAGCTCAACGTCCGGCATCGGCTTGCCGACCGAGCGGAGGCGGTGTTCCTTCACTTCGGTGTCTTCGCGCAGGTCGTGGTCTTCGGGCCCGAGGAAGGTCAGCGTCGCGGTCGATTCAGTCTGCCCGTAGGCGTTGATCAGGCCGATGCCGCGCGGCGAGAACACATCGCACGCCTTGCGCACGACTTCGTACGGCATGGGCGCCGCGCCATAGGTGATCTGGCGCATCGTCGAGAGGTCGTAGTTCTCGAAGTCCGGCACTTCCATGATCCGCTTCAGCATCGTCGGCACCACGAACGCGTGCGTGGCGTGCTCTTCGCTGGCGGCCTTGAGCCACAGCTCCGGCGTGAACTGCGGCAGGATGACGAGCGTCCGGCCGCACCAGATCGCCAGCATCATCGCCGTCGCCCCAGCCACGTGGAAGAACGGCGCCGACGCCAACAGCTTCTCGTGCAGCTCCGGGTCCGCCGGCTGCTGGTTCGTGACGTAGGCCGTCATGTCCAGGTACGTCAGCTGCACGCCCTTCGGCAGCGCCGTCGTCCCGGAGGTGAAGATGATGATCGTCGCGTCTTTGTCGTCGACTTCCGTCCAGATCTCGTCCTCGCCGGCGTTCGCGATCAGGTCCGCGTAGACCTCGAAGCCGTTCCGCCCCGCGCCGTAGGAAATGAAATGCTTCACCGTGGTGAGCGACGGCCGGATGCGGTCAACGAGGTCCAGGTAGCGGTCCGAGACGAACACGGCCTGGCACTCGGAGACGTTGAGCATGTGCGTCAGCTCTTCGTCCTTGGAGCGGTAGTTCAGCGGGACGAAGGTGATGCCCAGCATCGCGCAGGCGTAATAGGTGATGACGAAGTCGGCGCTGTTCTGCGCCATGGTCGCCACTTTCTGGCCCTGCTCAAGGCCAAGGCCCTGCATCGCGTTGACCAGTTTCACCACCCGCGGATACATCTCTTCGTACGTGATCCGCCGGTCGTTTGCGCCGCCCACCTCAACCAGCGCTTCGCGGTCAGGGACAACTGCAGATGAGATCTGCAGGAACTCAATGGTGTTCATAAAAACTCCGGGAACGTGGCTATGACAGTGCCGCCGAATTCTACGGGATGCCCCAGCGTGAGTCGAAAGCGGGGGACGAGGCCGAGCCGGGCCAGGCGACGTTCGCATGAAAACGAGCCTGCGCGTTCGCTGGATGGCCGGACGCTGATTTCCCTTCGCTGACCGTCCGGATCGGCGCTTACGACGCACATCAGAGGAGCAGCAAGCGGAGCGCCGTTAGGATCCGCGAACGCGTGGCCGGGCCGACGGTGCCGAGACGCGATACGAGCAACGAAGCGTCCAGCGTGGCGAGCCGCGAAATGCGCACCACCGACGCACGGTGAAGCCCGGTCACTCGGAACTCCGGATCCGCCGGGGCAATCTCAACATGATCGAACCGGGCTGGTTGCGGGCGGCTCGTGATGAAGGCAGCCACGAGATCGCTGGTACCGGACATCGCGAGCACAACAACCGGCCGCACCTTCACGGCCGAAAGATCGGTGAACGGGAAGTCCGCGAGCGCCACATCCCACCGCGCCGGCCGATTCGTCACTGCGGGCTGGTTAGTCGTACGGGACTCCGTCGGAGGCGCTGTACAGGTCCGGTTCATCCTTGAGCCAATCGAACGACCCGCCCATTTCGAGCAGCCGCATGATGCCTTTCACCGGGATGTCGTCCTCGCCGGTGTCCGGCTCTTCGGCATCCGCGAGGTATTCGGCGTAAGCGCGCAGCAGGTCTTCCGGCCGAAGCGAACGCTCACGCGCGTACGCTTCGAGCCGCTCAAGCGTTGCGTCGTCAATGGGCACGGATATGGACGCCATGGCGGTTATGGTACCACCCGAGCGCCCATCCCGGCCGTAGATTCCGGGTGCCCGCTGGCCGTCCCGGGTGTAGACTTGGCCCCCCGGATATGTTCACCCATCTACACACTCATACCGAGTATTCGCTCCTCGACGGCATGTCTCGCATGGCGCCGCTGATGGACCGGGTGAAGGCCCTCGGTCAGGAAGCCGTGGCCATGACCGACCATGGCGCGCTCTACGGGACCATCGATTTCTACCGCGAAGCCACCGCGCGCGGCATCAAGCCCATCATCGGCCTTGAAGCCTACGTCGCCCCCGGGAGCCGGTTCTCGCGCGAACGCGGCGATAGCTCGCCCTACCACCTCGTCATGCTCGCCCGGAACATGACCGGCTACAAAAACCTCATCGCCCTCACCACGAAGGCGAACCTAGAAGGCTACTACTACAAGCCCCGCATCGACCGTGAACTGCTCGAAAAGCACAACGAAGGCATCACCGTCCTCTCGGCCTGCCCCTCGGGCGAGTTCCTCCGCCGCATCCAGGAAGGCGACCGCGAGGGCGCCATCGATGTCGCGAAGTACTACCGCGAAGTCTTCGACGGCCACTACTACCTGGAAGTCCAGGACCACGCCGACGAGAAGTTCACCCGCCTGAACCCCACCATCGCCGGCATCGGCCGCGAACTCGGCATCAAGGTCGTCGCCACCAACGACAGCCACTTCACCATGCCGGACGAAGCCGAAGCCCACGACGTCCTGCTCTGCATCGGGACGAACGCCACCGTCGAACAGTCAGGCCGCTACAAGATCGACGGCAAGGGCTACTGGGTGAAGGGCGAGGACGAGATGGCCGCGCTCTTCCCGGACAACCCCGAGTTCCTGAGCAACACCATGCTCGTGGCCAACGAATGCGAACTTGACCTCCACTTCGAGCGGACGCTCCTTCCCGAGCCGCCGGTGCCCGAGGGCAAGACGAGCGAGGAGCACCTGGCCGAAATTTGCTTCCGCGGCCTGCATGAACGGTTCGAGGAGATCACGCCCGAGCTCCAGCAACGCCTCACCTACGAGCTCGACGTGCTCAAGCAGACAGGCTTCACCGACTACATGTTCGTCGTGAAGGAGATCGCCGACTTCGCCCGCAAGGCCGGCATCAAGATGGGCGTGCGCGGCTCCGCCGCCGCCTCCCTCGTCCTCTATGTCCTCAAGGTCACCGACATCGACCCCGTGGCCAACCGCCTGGTCTTCGAACGCTTCCTCAACATCGAACGGCGCGAAATGCCCGACGTGGACTTCGACTTCGCCGACGACCGCCGCGACGAGATGATCCGCTTCGCCTACGAACGCTACGGCAAGGACCGCGTCGCCCAGATCATCACCTTCGGGACCCTCGGCGCGAAGGCTGCAATCCGCGATGTCGGCCGTGCGCTGGGCATCTCTTACGCGGAGACCGACCGCGTCGCGCGGCTCGTACCCGAAGTGCTGCACATCACCCTGAACGACGCCATCGAGCAGTCCCAGGAGATGAAAGAGATCTACGAGACCGACGCCAAGGTGCGGCGCCTGCTCGATACCGCGAAGAAGCTCGAAGGCGTCTCGCGCCACGCGAGCACCCACGCCGCCGGTGTCGTCATCTCCCGTGACCCGCTCATCGACCACGTCCCGCTCCAGCGCCCGAGCAAGGGTGACGAGGACAGCATCCCGACGACTCAGTTTGCCATGGAGCAGGTGGCCAAAATCGGCCTCCTCAAGATGGACTTCCTCGGGCTCTCGAACCTCACCATCCTCCAGCGCGCGGTGGACCTGATTAAGGACACCAGCGGCGAGGAGATCGACATCGTCCACATCGCCGACGGCGACACAAAGACGATGGAGATGCTCGGCAAGGGCGAGACCTTCGGCGTGTTCCAGCTTGAATCCGCGGGCATGCGCCGCTACGTGCAGGACCTGCAGCCCACCAACATCTCCGACCTCTGCGCCATGGTCGCCCTCTACCGCCCGGGCCCCATGCAGCAGATCCCCCGCTTCATCGACTCCAAGCACGGCAAGATCCCGATCACCTACCCCCACCCCGCATTGGCGGAGATCCTCGACGAGACCTACGGCG
>JAXLXA010000008.1:0-167523 GCA_046328215.1 Dehalococcoidia bacterium
GGAGGCTGTCGCGTTTCGGTTCGTGCGGGGCCGGCATCCCACCGCTCCTTACCAGTCGCGGCTCAGATGCACATCGCGGCTCAGATGGTGGCCTGTTTCGCGCGCAGGGCCTGGTAATCCACGAACGCCTGCCGGATGACCGCGAGCGCGCGCTCGCGGCCTTCGAACGGGTCTACCACCACCTCCTTCTCTTCGAGCACCTTGTAATCGAGGAAGAAGCGCCGGATTTCGAGCATGGTGTGCGGCGGCACCTCGTCCAGCGTCTGGATGTGGTTCACCGAGGGGTCGTTCGCCGCGACCGCGAGGATCTTGTCGTCGGCCTTGCCCTGGTCGCGCATGTGCATGACGCCGATGGGACGGACGAAGATCATCGTGAGCGGATGCACCGGTTCCTGCCCGAGGACCAGCACATCGAGCGGGTCGCCATCGTCGCAGTAGCTGCGCGGAATGAATCCGTAGTTCGCCGGGTAGTGGACCGAGCTGTAGAGGACGCGGTCCAGCTTGAGGATGCCGGTGGGTTTGTCGAGTTCGTACTTGTTCTTGCTTCCGGCGGGGATTTCCACCACCACCGGCAGGTGCGTCTCGATCTCGGCGGGGTCAACGGGGATGTCGTGCCAGGGGTGCATGCGTCGCTGCGCTCCGGTGTGAGGTTTGAGGTGTGAGGTGTGAGGTGTGAGGTGTGAGGTGTGAGCAGGGTACAGCGAAGCCCGGCATGCTGCCGGGGTTTCGCGCCGCCGGCACATTGTCACGATGGATTCGGGGCCCGTGATCCATACGAGGCATTCTCGCACTACGGACGCGTCTCCCCTTCTCCCAGACCTGGGAGAAGGGGCCGGGGGATGAGGGTCGAACTCCTCATCCCCCCAGGCGCTGGTGCTTCTTCGTCGTTTCGGTCTGCTCTTCCTGGCCGGTCTTCAGGCGGGATTCTTGCGGGCGCTGGGCGCGTTCGATCTCCATCTGCGCGTCGCGCTCCTTGCGCCAGTCGTCGAGCGAATCATCGCGCCACTGGGGCGTTTCCGGCTTCGTGTTTTCCTTCTTGGACATGCGCCACGCGGCCACGCCGCTGACGATCATCGCCACCGGCATGCCGAGCGCGAACAGGATCTGTGGGCTGGCCATTACCGCGCAGTGTCGCCGGTGTTGGCCCGGGGCGAAAGAGGCAGCGGGAAGCACCCGTTTACCGCGAACTTCCGCGCATCGACCACCACGTAGCGATTGAGGCGACGAACAGCACAACGGCGCAGATGCGGAAGCCCGTCTCGTAGGCGGCCTGGCTCGTGCCGACCGCGCTGACGGCCACCGGGCCCAGCGCCCTGGCAGCGGCGACGAACAGCGCCTGCAGCCCGATGATCCGGCCGAAGTAGGGCCCCGCGAACTGCTCGGAGGTGACCAGCGCCCGCAGCGGATAGACGGCGCCGAACACCGCCCCGAAGACCGCGATGTACACCCAGACCTGCCACCATGCCCCGGAGACGCTCGCCAACCACGCGGCCACGCCGAGCAACGCCATGCAGACGGCGAGCAGGAGCACGCTCGGCGCGCGGCCGGAGAGCATGGGCAGGAGCAGGCGCGCCGGCAGGCTGACAATCCCGGTCAGGGCGATGGCGTTGGCCACCGGCGCTTCTTCGAACCCGCGCGATTCGAGCTGGGCAATCATGTGGAACGAAAAGCCGCTGATGGCGACGGTCGCCGCGAAAAACGTGAGCGTGAACCACCAGAACCGCGCGTCAGCGTAGCGCAGCCCGTCGCGCGCTTCGTGGACGAATCGTCGCGGCGTCAGCCGTTCACCGGCGCCACGGGCCTCCATCGACTCCCGCAGGACCGCCGGGACGGCAGTGCCCACGAAGAGAAGGATGAGCCCGAGGACGGCCACGGCTTCGCGCCACCCCAACGATGCGACGAGCCAGCGCGTGAGCGGGGTGTAGATGGTGATCGAGAATCCGCTCAGCAGCGTCAGCACGCCGTACGCGCGCGGGCGGTCCGGCGCATCGAACCAGCGGTTCATCAAGACGTAGACCGGCTCATAGAAGGTGGCGGCCATCGCCGGGCCGCAGACCAGCGCCATGACAAGGAAGAACTGCCACCCGGCCTGCACTCCGGCGAGCGCGAGCAGCCCGCCGCAGCCTACCACAGAGCCGGCGGCCATCAGCCTGCGCGTGCCGATGAGGTCGGCGACGGTACCCGCGAAGATCCCGACCAGACCTGATACGAGGAGCGCCGCCCCGAAGGAGAGTGAGACCGTCCCCGCGCCGAACGTACCGCCCGGCCCCGAATCGGTGACGAGCACGGAGAAGGCGTAGGAGAGCGTGCCGTAGCTGGTGTTGATGAACATCGCGGCGGCCGCGACCTGGAGCCAGCGGCGCGACAAGACGGCTTGCCAACTGTGCGAGAATGCGGCGGCGACGGTCATCGGATGGGTTTCACTGGGGAATCGCTGGGGATATGACCATACGCCATTAACCTTTCCCAGAGTCACCCGTTATCTCTAGTACACAAGGCACATCCGTGTTTTGGTGGAAAGGAGGACGTCGGCCTCGCAGATTCCGGCACGGCCCGGGGGGCTGGTTTGGGGAATACTACGGTAGGGGAGCTGGCGCCGGAGTTCGACGAACAGGCTGTCGTCGATGCGGCGCAACGAGGGGATCAGGTGGCGCTCAGCGCGCTCTACGATCACTACTTCCCGCGCGTCTACCGCTACGTCTCCACCCGGCTTTCGTCAGCCGAAGACGCAGAAGACGTGACCACGGAGATCTTCCTCCGGATCATCGAAAACCTGCGCTCCTTCTCCTGGCGCGGCCTCCCCTTCGGAGCATGGGTCTTCCGCATCGCACGCAACGAGGTTGTCTCGCACGTGCGGCGCCAGAAGGTCCGTTCCTCAACGGCCCAGCTCACGGAATTCATCCAGGACCCTTCGCCTGACCACGTGGACGAGCTCGTGACCGCCTTCACCATCCAGACGGTCCGGGAAGCAACGGCACTCCTGCCCGAAGCGCAACGCCAGGTGATCACCCTTCGTTTCAGCGCCGGCCTCTCCGTTGCTGAAACCGCGCAAGCCCTGGGCAAGACCGAAAACAACGTGAAAGTCCTCCAGCACAAAGCCATCGCAAAACTCCAGGGAATGGTGCGTCAGTAGTGATCCGCCATTTGTTCGAACGCAAAGCAGGCCCCGAAGCCGAACTCCTCGCCGAAGCACAGGCATTGCTTGATGACGGCCTGGACCTCGATTTCGTCCTCGGGCTCTTCCCGGATGACGCCGAGTGGCTGCAGCCACTGCTCACCGTCTCCACGGGCATCACTGAAGCGTTCGCGGCCGAACAGCCGAGCTACTACTTCGAAGCCTCCCTCAAGTCGCAGTTCCTGGGCGCCGCCCGGGAACCGAAACCGCTGCTGCCGGTGATCATGCCGGCGCCCGCATACTCGCCGGTGCGCACGGCCGTGGCGAGCATGTCGGTCGCCGGCGTGGCGGCCGGCCTCGGCGTCCTCGCCCTCGGCTTCATCACCGCCGGCAGCTCCGTCCCCGGCGATTGGAACTACACCTTCAAGCTCGCCAACGAACGGCTCGAATACACCCTCTCCCGCGGCGATGGCCGCGTCGATATCCAGCTCCACCAGGTGGAGAACCGCGTCTACGAACTGCAGAAGCTCAGCTCCCGCGGTGACGTCTCCCAGGCGCAACTCGAACGTATCCAGCGCGATATCGATGACCTGAAAGCGACTGCCCAGCAGAACGACCTGGACGAAATGCAGCGCGCCCGCCTCGAAGGCCTGGGCCGCCAGGGCAAGTCCGTCGTCGTCGAAATCGCGCAGAAGCAGCCGTCCATCCCCCAGGAGACGGTCAACGCCGCAGCCGCCGCGCTCGACGACATCACGACGCTCGCCGCCAGCGGCCCACGCGAAATCCCGACGCCCACCGCAACGGCAAGCCCCACGTCTTCGGCTACGCCCGTGACCACAACTCCCGCGCCGACGAATTCCGCGACCGCATCGCCGACCGAATCCGCGACGCCGGAACCGACCGCGACGGCGACCGCCACGCCGTCACCGGCCGAATCCGCGACGCCGGAGCCGTCCACGACGAGCACGGTCCAGCCGGTCGAGAGCGAGACGGCCACGCCTGCTGGGACGCAGTCGCCCTGAACCCCTGATTAACCCGCGCGTTGCCCCGAGCCGGGCCGCTGCCTACCCTCAGAACTCGCCCCCTGACACTCAATGGAGAACGTAATGCGACGACTCGCCCTTGCCGCCATGCCCTTCGCCCTGCTCGCGCTGGCCACCGCCTGCGGAGATGGAGAAAAGAAGGACGATGCGCAGCCGGCCGCCGCGGCCCAGGACACCCCGGCCCCCAACGTCAACGAACAGCCGCAGGCGCCGGACAAGCAGCTCCCCTCCCCGACGCCCATCCCGGATACGCTGCCGGTGATCCAGGTCGCTTTCGCGGGCAAGGTTTACGCGCCCACGAAGTCCGACTTCAGCGGGTTGCCGAAGGTCAAAGTGAAGGCCGGGGACAAGGAATACGAGGGCGTCGCCCTCTCAGCGCTGGTCGAAAAGGCCGCCGCCGGGACGGCCGCGACGGCCACCATCCAGGGCACGCGCGTGGACAACCTGCGGCTCGGCGCGGTGCGCTTCCCCGTCGCGGACATCGGCGGGTCCACTGTCTTCGTGGTCGATGACTCGGGCCACGTGGCGCTCTTCAGCTCGAGCATCCCCCAGGAGCAGTGGCTCAAGGACGTGACCTCAATCGCGCTCAATTAGAAAGCGCCGTCCCGAGTCCGTTTACCGGTCTGCCATGAGCCGCGACCGGGCAGGGAGCGGGCACGTCGAGGCCACGTCGCTGTGCGGCCTCCCTCACGGTCGGGGCTAGTTGTGGGGATACAGCCAGTGTCGCGCGTGTTGAGTTCGGTGCCGGTCTGCCATGAGCCGCGACCGGGCAGGGAGCGGGCACGTCGAGGCCACACGGATGCCGATCGCAGCCCTCACGCGCCCAGGGCGAGGCGCCGGCCAACTTCCGCGCTGAACGCGTACAGCCAGCAACGAACGTTCGACGGACAACACTAGACACCCTCGCCGTCGGACGTTGTCCGCCGTTCGTCGTCCGCACTCCGCCGCCCCGCCCATTGCTCAATCACGGCCAGCGTTTCCGGGTCGAACGTCTCGCGGGCGTACTCCCATTGCTCTTCCGTGCGCGGCGCGAAGCCGTGCATGACGCCACCAAGCACCGACGCTTCGAGGATGGCTTCGTTCGAGTCACCGGCCTCCGCGCCGAGCCGCTGGAGCAGCCTCGCCCAGCCCACGGCCTTGTTCGCCTCGGCCACGCCGAGGCTGCGCGAGAGCCGGGCGAGCCACGACCAGGCCACGCCGCGAAGGTCGTCCCGGGCGAGCGCTTCGGCCACGCGGCGCTGCTCTTCGATGCTGGCTTCATCGCCGTTACTGAGGTCGTCATTGTTCATGGCTTCCACGCTGGCGAAGCCGCTCCGGGATCGCCAAGGCGCGCGTGGCTCGCGGCGCAATGGATCCGCTGCCAACCCGTGACGACTTCGAAAAACCTGAGGAAAAGACTCTTGAGTAGGAAGTAGAACGTATGTTCTAATGCGCCTCCACCACACAGCGTGATCGGAGGTACGCGATGCAACAGGTGTTTCAACTCCCGGCCCGCAGCGATGCCCTGCCGGAATACGTCGACTACGCGGATAGCGGTTGCGACCTCTATCCATCCTGCCTCAACTGCCCGCTGCCCCAGTGCCGTTACGAAGTGAACGGGGGCGCCACAGCCATGCTCCGCTTGGGGCGCGATGCCAGCATCATCGCCGCCTCCAAGCGCTACGGGGCCACCATCGACGATCTCGCGCGCACGTTTGGACTCTCGCGCCGCACCATCTTCCGCGTGCTGGAGAAGGATCGCTCGCCGCGCGGCCGCCACGGGAGGTAGAGGGTTCACGATTCACGATTCACGATTTGGCGGGCGCGCGAAGAATGGAACCGCGACCGGAAGGGAGCGGATCGCGGCGTGAGCGACTCAGCACCGCGATAGCCATCTCCGAACACCGCCTGGATTCCGGGCTCGCTGCCACGCCCCCAAAGAATGGAACCGCGACCGGCAGGAAGCGGATCGCGGCGTGAGCGACACGGTGCCGCGATAGCCATCCCCGAACGCAGCCCGGATCCGGGACTCGCTGCCGCGTGACTGCCTCGGCAGGACGCGATCCGCTCCCTGCCGGTCGCGGTTCCAAAGACACGGAAGGCGCCGCGCCACTTGGCGTTGCGCTACACCGGCGCGACGGGGAGTATCCGGGTGAGGAGTGCGCAAGCGTGGCCGCCATCACACCGGAGCTCATGGGCACATTCACGGAGGTCGGCAAGGACCTGTACCAGCTCGGCCTCGTCTCTTCGCACGGCGGCAACCTCTCGGTGCGTGTTGGGCACGAGATGTGGATTACCGGCACCGGCACCATGCTCGGGCGGCTGCGCGAACGGCACATCGCTTTCGTCCGCCCGGACGGCGGCTACGAAGGCCCGCCTCCCTCAAGCGACACCACCCTGCACACGGCGATCTACGCGCTCGGCGGGGCCGCGGCCGTCGTCCACGCGCACCCGCATCACGCCATCGCGATGACCTTCGAGACTGACCGCTTCATCCCGCCCGATTTCGAAGGACAACATTTCCTCGAAGATGTGCCCGTCATCGCGCAGGGCCCGAACCAGGTGGCGCAGTTGGCTTCGGCGCTGCAATCGCGGCTGGTCGCCGTCCTCCAGGGCCACGGCGCCTACGCGCGCGGGCAGACGCTTTGGGAGGCGCTGCACTGGATCACCGCGCTGGAAGAGAGCGCGCACATCGCCTGGCTCCGGCAGGCCGCCCGGCCCTGAACCACGCCGCGAACCCCTACTGGTTGAACTTCGGCTCGCGCTTCTCCAGGAACGCCGTGACCGCTTCCGTGTGATCGGGCAGCCGCCGCGCTATCTGGTCACGCAGGCCCTCGCGCTCCATCACGCCCTCCAGGTCCGGGTCGAGTGGGTTCTTGGCGAGGAGCTCCTTGATCATCATCACGGCTCGCGTCGGGTTCTCGGCAATTTCCGTCGCCTTCGCGAGTGCAACGTCGAACAGGTCGTCCGGTCCCGTCACCGCCGAAACGAGGCCCATGCGGAGTGCTTCGTCCGCGGGGACCATCCGGCCGGTGAGGCACATGTCCGTCGAATTGCCGAGCCCCACGATCTGCGCGAGGAGCCGTGTCGAGCCCAGCTCAGGCATCAGCCCCATCTTCACGAAGCGGATGCTGAACTGCGCGCGAGTGGAGGCGATGCGCACATCGAACGGCAGGATCATGGTCAGCCCCACGCCGACGGCATACCCGTTCACCGCGGCAATCGTCGGCTTCGCCGCGCGGATGGCGTGCGTGAAGCCCGCGCCGCCGCGCCGGAGCGGTTCGCCGGCGCCCTGTGCGTTCTCCCGCGCGCGGTTCGCGAAGCCGCCGAGGTCCGCGCCCGCGCAGAACGCCCGCCCTTCGCCAGTAACCAGGATCGCGCCGATGTCGGACTGGCCATTCCATTGCTCGATCTGGTCGAGGATCTCGCCCGCCATCTGCTGCGTGTACGCGTTGAGCTTTTCTGGCCGGTTGAGGCGAATCACGCCAACGCGCCCGTGCACTTCGGTGAGGATCTGTTCGTAACCCATAGCGGCCCCTCCGGAACTGACGGCGCGAACTGTACAGCGATCAGAAGGAAAGAAGGTGAGACGTGAGACGTGAGAAGACGGATCGCGGCTCCGCCGAGACCACCGGAGCTCGGCGTTTGAACCGGCCCGACGTGTCCTGCTGCAGGTTCTCGGCGTACGCGGAGAAGGAAAGAAGGTGAGACGTGAGACGTGAGAAGACGGATCGCGGCTCCGACGCGACCACCGGAAGCTCGGCGTCACTCCCGCGGCGGGCGAATCCGGAAAATTGTCGTGTGACGCAACCGCGCCAGCTCCTCGCCTGCTTCCGACATCAACGAACCATCGAGCTCGGCAACGTGGTGGCCGTTCTGTTCGTAGGCCCGCAGGAACTTGCCTTCCATGGTGAACGCCTGGCCCGCTGGCGCCGGCGCGAGGTGCTGCACCTGCGTGCGGATGTGGATCGCGGGGCCGTAGCCGTAGGAGTGCTTGAGCATCGGCGTCATCCGCGCGGCAATCCACCCCGGGTGGGCGAGTGCCCTGGCGCCGTTGAACCGGCCCGACGTGTCTTTCTGCAGGTGCTCAGCGTACGCGGACGCTTCTTCCGTTGACCAGCGCACGAGCATCGGCCGGAGGAGTTGCCCCGTGGGCGCGCTTTCCAGCGTGAGCGAGAGCACTTCTGCCGGCTTCGGCTCGGCGGCGCGCCCCGCCGGCGCGGTCAGTTCATCGAACCACGGCGCTTTCCCCGTCCCCGCCGAGCCCTCGATCGTGGCCACGCCCTCGGGATTCAGCATCGCCACGGTAGCGGCGCCGGCGCCGCCGAGCTCCACGCGGGCGGTCATCAGGTCGCCCGGAAACGTCGGCCGCCGGAACCGCACATCGGCCCAGCCATCGCGCAACCACCGTTCGCCCAGCACCTCGATGAGCGGCGGCGTGAACCATCCGTAAACCGTGACGCCGCCCACGAGCGCGCCCCGAAACCCGTATTGCGCGGCCACTTCCGTCGAGTGGATGGGGTTGGAAATCGTTGGGCTGTCTTCGCCGTCGAGGAACGCGACGATTTGGCGTTCGGCTGCAGTTGCGAGCATGGCTCCCTCCCAGGACATCTGATGGTGCGTGGCGGATTCACCGTTATCGCGGAACCCGAGCCGGAGGTAGAGCCCCCGGGCAGGGTTTACCTTGAGGACCTGTAACCCCACGGTCCGCCCTCGCGCGGCGGCGTCACGCTGGATTTCGCGCAGGATACTCGAACCGATGCCCCGGCCCTGCCAGCGCGGCGCCAGTTCGATGTTACCGACCCACACGACGCCTTCGCGGTCGAGCAGATCGAGGAAGCCAGCCGTCTCACCAGCAACGACGATCGCCTGGCATCCGGCCGGCCAGAAGTCGGCGAAGTGGCGGCGCTGGAATGGCTCGTCCCAGTTCCCCCAGGTCTCAGTGACATACCGCTCCATGGATGCGCGGTGTAGCGCGTAGAGGACTTCGAACGCTTCCGGGTTCGCAGGGCGAAGGGCGTACGCGGCCACACCGGGATTGTACCGGCTCCGGGTGTGGCGGCCCGGCCGGCTGAGAGAGCGGCCGTTCAGCACCTGGTCGCGCCCGCGGTTCGCCTTCCAGCATGCGCGAAGGGCCGGGGACAACGCCTTCGTTACGAACGTCCGAGACGGTACACTCCACGGCACTTCATCCAGCGAGTTCGCCCATGTCCGCCCCTGACTTTCGCGTCATTACCACTGACGACGGTGACGGCGTCACCTATACCTGCGGTTGCCCCTGCGTACCGACCACGCGCCCGGCCGGCGACGGTTCGCCCGGTCACGAGCACTGCTGCTGCGGCAAAGTGCATTTCGTGGGGGCCGGCGCCCGCGCCGCGCTCGAAGGGTACCTGGCCGAGCGCAAACTGGCGCGAAAACGCGAGCCCGAGTACGACCTCGGCACGACCACGATCGAACTGGGCGGCGCTCAACGCGAAGTCGCCTGGGCCTTCCCGCGGGAGTGACCCGGGCGCCGGTTTACGTGGTCTTCGGTCCCGGCGGCCAGGGCCGGGACGTGCTCGATGCGCTGCTGGTTAGCGGTCGCCGCGTCGCGGGCGTGTTCGATGACCACGTCGACCCCGCGATGCTCGACGGCGTGCCCCTGATGGGCGGCTTCCACGATTGGAAGCGCCACATCGACGAGGGCGCCGAGTTCATCGCCGGCAGCGGCAACCCGCTGCTCCGCCGGGATGTCTCGGAGGCCATCCTCGAGGCCGGCGGGGTACTCACCTCGGCCATCCACCCCGGCGCGACCGTCTCGCCGCGGGCGACGCTCGGGCACGGCGTCTTCGTTGCGGCGGGCTGTGTCGTCGCGCCCCAGGCCGTCATCGGCGACTACGCGTTCGTGAACGCCAACTGCAGCATCGACCACGACTGCCGCCTGGGCGCCGCCGCGCAGCTCGGCCCCGGCGTCACGCTCCCGGGCAACATCGAAATCGGCGACGTGACGTTCATCGGGGCCGGCGCGGTCATCTTGCCGGGCATGAAGGTAGGCGCGGGAGCGGTGGTGGGCGCCGGTTCCGTGGTGACGAAAGACGTCCCGGCGGGCGTCACCGTCGCGGGCAACCCCGCGCGGGAACTGCCGACGTAGTCCAGGGGGACTGTCCTCTTCGCGCTATGCGCCCGCTGAATTCTCCCGCCAGCTGTTCAGCGCCCCGACAAGCGTCTCCTGCAACTCCATGCAGTTCGCTACTTCGGGTCCGAACTGCCACTCGCCGTCCGCCGTTTCCAGGATCAGGAACCGCGAGGCGCGCGTGTACGGATAGATGCTGCCGCCCCACTGCATGGCTCGCACGTCCGTAACGTCCCCGAATGGCACGACACCCGTGCGGTGCCCGCGGAGGAACTCGACGCGGTCCTCGAAGACGTGGATTGCCGGCTTCGAACGCCCGGCCCGCCAGTACAAAGACAAGCCGGCACCGAAACCAACCACGCCCGCGACCCCGAACGCCACAAGCGGCACCGACCTCCCGGCAGCACCCGCAATCACCACGACAACCGAGAAGATCAACCCGAGGATGAACCCGGTGGCTCCCCGGCCATGGAGCGGGGCGGCGTAGCCGATGGCAAGGGTCTGGGAGGTCACAGCGTTGGCCCGTTCAATTGACGAACGACGAACCGTCGCAACAGGCGTTCAAGCGAATCGACGTTCAGCCTTCCGCCGCGCCATGCGGCGTCAGCGTCAGCGAGCACTTCATAGTAGTTCCGTCGACTCGTCCCGAAGAGCGCTGGAACTGTCACGGAACCCCGCAACACGAATCCGAGTCTGCAACTCAGCACGAGGTACGCAGCTGCCCGGGAAGTCCTCCCATTCCCGTCCGCGAAAGGGTGGATCCAGTTCAGCCGCCACATTACGTACGCCGCAAGGTACGTGGCGTCATCGAGCGGCCACCGGTTGTGCACGTGCCGGCACATCTCATCTACGAGTCCAGGTACATCGGCGGCAGTCGGGGGCTGGTGTTCGCTGTTGGTTATGAAGACACGCCCCGTCCGGTAGTGGCCGGCATCCGTCGCAATCCCATCGAGTGCTATCGCATGGAGCTCCTTGAGCAATTCAGAGTCGAACCTCGGAGGCTGCTTGGACGCGATCGACTGCTCGATGAGTTCAATCACACGATCAAATTGGCGGAGGGTGTTGACCGCCTCGATATCGGCGATCCTGGCCCGTTCTTCTTCGCCTCTGCCACGGCCTCGTTCTTCCAAGCCTGGACTGGTCAGGCCGACTTCGTCACGCGGCTGAGCCGGCGAGCAGCCCGGTCGATGACATCACGCGTAACGTCGGGGTTCTCGATGTTCGCGTTGCCATAGGCGAACGACCGCCGCTGCACTTCTCGTTCGGCAGGCGTCATCACGTAATGTCGCGCCGCCTCCACTGCGGCGTCGAATTCTTCGTCCACCATTCGCTCAGCATACACCAACGGCTTTTGCCTCAGTCCGCAAACCGCACCACCGGGCTCGTCCGGCCCCAGAGCTCTTCGAGCCGGTAGTACGCCCGCTGGTCAGGCGAAAAGATGTGCACGATGAGGTCACCGAAGTCGAGCAGCATCCAACCGTTGTCGCCGCTGCCCTCCCGGTGGCGAAGATCAACCCCTTCCGGGCCGAGGTCCTTTTCAAGGTAGTCCTGCAGCGCACTAAACTGGAGAGGCGACTGCGCGGTGGCGATGACGAAGTAGTCGGTGAACGACGCCGTCTTCGAGATGTCGATCAGCGCAATATCGAGCGCCTTGTGTTCGGAAAGGACATCGACGGCTCGCTGGGCCAGGGACTCGGGATTCAGAACGAGAGCTCCTTTGCCTCGAGCGTTTCGAGACAACGGCATGGTAGCACAGCATTCCAGACCTCCCCGCGTGGTTGTGGGCATGTCCGGCGGCGTCGATAGCTCCGTCGCGGCCGCGCTGCTGCACGAGCGGGGCTACGAGGTCATCGGCGTCACCATGCGCCTCTGGACGGAAGAGCGCCCCGAGGAGTTCAGTGGCCACCAGCAGTGCTGCAGCGTCGAGGACATCGACGACGCCCGGCGGGTGGCCGGCCAGCTCGGCATCCGCCACTACGTGATGAACTTTGAGCAGGAGTTCCGCGAACACGTCGTCGATAACTTCATCGCGGAATACGCCGCCGGCCGCACCCCGAACCCCTGCGTCCGCTGCAACGAGCACATCAAGTACCGCGCCCTCCTGGACCGCCTCCCGGCGCTGGACGCGGAGTACGTGGCGACGGGGCACTACGCGCGGGTCAGGAACGACGAACGACGAACTTTGAAGGACGCCGATTCGATCAGCCGGACTTCAGGCCGAGCGTCGTTCGATGTTCGTCGTCCGTCGTTTCAACTGCTCCGGGGCGTCGACCTCGCGAAGGACCAGTCCTACGTCCTCTACATGCTCGGGCAGGAGCAGCTTTCGCGGCTGTTGTTGCCGGTGGGCGAACTGACGAAGGACCAGGTGCGGGAACACGCTCGCCGGCTAGGGCTGGATGTGGCGGCCAAGCCCGACAGCGTGGAGATCTGCTTTGTGCCCGGCAACGACTACCGCGCGTTCCTTGACGGCCGGGTCGAATCACAGCCGGGCGAGCTCCAGGACGAGACGGGCGCAGCGCTCACGCAGCATGACGGCGTCGCGAACTTCACCATCGGCCAGCGCAAGGGCCTGGGCGTCGCAACCGGCGAGCCGCGCTACGTCACGGCCCTCGATCCCGCCCGGAACATCGTCACCATCGGCCCCGAAGAAGACCTGTTCGCCGACACCGCCGAGGTGCAGGAACTCAGTTGGATCGCCGGCCAGGCTCCCCCACCGGGCGCCCGGCTGGAGGCAAAAGCCCGCTACAAAGCCGACCCGGCGCCGGCAACGCTCCTCTCCCTTAGGCCGGCGGGCGCGGTCATCCGCTTTGACAGGCGTCAGCGCGCGCTCACTCCCGGCCAGGCGGTCGCCTTCTACAGCGGCGACGAAGTGCTCGGGGGCGGCACCATCGAGCGAGCCTGGCGGGCGTAAACCGTCGCACACGCCCATGAGCCGCGACCTGGGAGGGAGCGGGCATGCTCAACATCAGCCCATGAGCCGCGACCGGGGAGGGAGCGGGCATGCTCAACCATGAGCAATGACGACGCCCACTAAGAAACGACGCATCCGGGCCTTCGCGGTCAATTGCCGCAGGAAGCGCCCACGGAAATCACCTTGCTCGCCGCCAGGACCTGGCCGGTCTGGAAGTACGCCGTCATCGACACGGTGTACGACCCTGGCGAACTGACGCTGAAGCTGACGCCGGAAACGGCGTTGCGCGGCCCCGTAGGTGTCTGCCAGTCCGTGCGCAGCGGCCGCGGCGATGACGCGTCGTAGAGCACAACGGTCTCGCCCACGCAGGCGGTCGAAGGCCCGCTGATCGCTGCGTACGGCCCGCTGGGTGTGGCCGTCGCCGGGACCGTGGTCGCGGTCGCGGTGGGCGCCGGGGTGTCCGTCGGGACAGGCGTCGCGGTCGCCCCGGCAGACGTTGGCGTCGGCGCCGCCGTGGTGGGCGTGGCTGTTGCGGCGGGTGCGGCGGTGCTGGTCGCAGCCGCGGCCGGTGAAGTCCCGACCGTCGCGACCGTCACATTCGCCCCCGGCGTCACTGCCTGCACCGGCCCTGCCGCTCGCGTGCCGGCGACAGTGGCCACCTCTTGAACGCGAGCGGTTGGAGCGTCGGGAGCGGCCGCGAGCACATCCGAGGAGTCTTTCCGGTCATCGCCGCCGGTGAAGATCACGGCCGCCGCAAGCAACCCGAGACCGGCGACAACCAACGACCCACCGAGTGCGGTGAGCATCCGGTTCGCCTCGCCCGGGGGTGGCGCGGCGAGCGGGAGGTAGGCGATGTCGCGCGCGAACTGCACCACGGCCTCTTCGAACTCGCGCGGCTGCTCGATGTTCGCCGCGTGCCCGGCAAGGGGCAGGTTCACTCGCCGGACGAGGTCGGGCGGGAAGCGATCCATGAAGGCATCGGCGTTCGGGGCGAAGTCTGCGTCCTTCTCCCCCACCACCAGGAGCATCGGGACCGAGAGCACCGGGTGGCGCTCCCAGGCGTTGACGTCGATGACCAGCGATTCGGCCGTCCCCGCGAGGCCACCCG
Source organism: Dehalococcoidia bacterium (assembly GCA_046328215.1). GTDB lineage: Bacteria > Chloroflexota > Dehalococcoidia > Tepidiformales > Tepidiformaceae > Amarobacter. The sequence continues at coordinate 14,269 of JAXLXA010000008.1, forward strand.
GCGTCAAGCGGTCAAAGTCGCGGGTGAGCAGTTCTTTGGACAATGGGTCGAGCCGTTTGCTGTGCGCGGGGTAGAGGCGCGTGCTCTTCATGAAGGCGGTGCTGCCTTCCTCGCGAACGCGAGCGGCCATCTCCTGCATGCGTGGACGGGCGGCTTCGCGCCACTCCGGGTTGCCCGCGGCTGAGCTGGAGTTAATCACAATCAGGCCCGCCACCCACTCCGGCGCGTCAAGCGTCAGCCGCAACGCCAGGGCCCCGCCCAGCGAGTGCCCACAGAGCAACACGCGCTGGTACCCCAGGTGGTCGAGAAGCTGGAGGATCCGGCGGGTGGCGCGTTCCGGCCGATAGAGGGTTGGGTCGTCCGGGGCATCGGAATCGCCGTGCCCGAGCAGTTCAACGGTGATGACCGTGAAGTATTCGCGAAGGCCGACCAGGTTTGCTTCGAACGAGGCCTTGCTCGCCGTGAAGCCATGCACCAGCGCGATGGGCGGCGCGGACTCCGGGTGGGGGTAAATCTCGTACCCGATCCGCTCACCGGCGGCGCCGAAAAGTGGCATGAAGGCACAATAGATGCCCCCGGGGACATGGGAAAGATCTTTCGTGTGTTGGATACCAACGGGTAGCTAACGCGGGTGCTCGGGAGACGGGCGGTGAATCGGCGGGCTGGCGGATGGGCGGCAGCGAATCCTGAATCGTGAATCGGCGGGCGGTGGCTTGCGGTTGGCTGTCTCGCTGGGGTGGCGATCCGCTCCCGATGGGTCGCGGTTCAAGGGCCGGTCGGTGGGCTGGGCGCCTGGGCGGGGGCGAATCGTGAATCGTGAATCGTGAATCGGCGGGGGTGGCGCCGGTGAATGGCGAATCGTAAATCGCCAAGCGTAGGATCGCCGGGGATGGAAATCGACTACCTCGTACTCGCCGAACACGCCGAGGTCACCGGCAACAAGCTCTACCTGATGGGTGGAGGCTGGGACACCATGACCGTCGCGGAAGTCCCGGCGAACGTGCGGCTCATCCTCGCCGCCGGCGTACGCATCGAGTGGGACGAGACCAACGCGCCCGTGCCGCTCCTTGTCCGCGTGGACGACGATGACGCGCAAGAGGTGTTCCGCCTGGAGGGCCAGATGAACGTCGGCCGCCCGCCGCACCTGCCCCCGGGCACGAGTCAGCTCTCGCAGATGACCTTCGCGCTTTCCCTCAAGCTCCCGCGTTTTGGCGGGTACCGCGTCTCGCTCACGGCGAGCGTGGCCGAACGGCTCGCGCGGCGCTCCATACCGTTCAGGCTCGCCGGGCCGCCTTCGCCTACTGCGTGACTTCGAATTTCCAGGCGACCACCTGCTTGAACGGCGCCTGGACGTTCGTTGAATCCTGCACGCCAACCGCGGCGGTGTGGACACCGACTGCGAGGCCGTTCGCGGGAGCGAAACAGAGCGTCCCGTTCTTCGGCGCCGTCGTTGAGTCGACTTTCCAGACGGTGTCTCCGCCGGCCGTCACGTCCTGCTCATCCACGATGAACCGGAATGCCTGGCCGCTGGTTGGCAGGCCCGTAAAGTCCACGTCCACGCAGACACCCTTGGGCGCGAGCGGATTCGTGGTGACGGTGGAAGCGCGGGACACTCGCGCCCCGTGTTCCGGCGAGACCTTCAGAATATTGCCGCCCAGCACCGGGGCCGGCCCGAATCCATCCGTTGCCGCGCTCGTTGGAGTGGGCCGCGGCGTTGGCGTGGTGTTCGTGTCTGGCCCGTCGCCACAGGCGGCGGAAATCAGCAACAGGACAAGCGGTCCCGCAAGCGCAAACAGTCGTCGGTTCATGGGCACTGCCGAGGGTAGCATCCCCGTCCGCCATGGGGCCATGCGCCATCTGCACCTTGGCTTTACGCCATCCCGCGGCGCACGGTCGAAGGCATCACGACCGCGAGGTACGACCACCAATGGATGAGCTCGAACAGGCGCACGCAGACCCCGAAGTCCTCACCAACGAGCCGGGCGACGAGCAGGACACAATCGCGACCCAACTGGCCGCCAGCCGCGAAGCGGAGCGCGCCGCTGTCGATCGGCTTCGCCAGGCGCTGTTGGCGAGCGAGCCCGCAATCGAGCCCTCGATGGTGGCTGGGACCACGCTCGCGGAGGTCGAAGCGAGCTTCGCCGCCGCCCAGGCGGTCGTTGCCCGCCTGCGGGAGATCGTTACGAAGGAGACCGTGGGCCGCATCCCGCCCGGCGCACCCGGCCGCGCCCGTTCGACTGCCCGGACGCCCTTCGAGAAGATCCGCGAGGGCCTTTCTACGCGACAATGACTGCTTTTTCAGGCTGTGATGCGCCCCGCGTCCGGACGCCAGCGCGGCGTGCTAGATTCGGCCCACCTGGGGGGCGACGCGTGGGGCAGACAGTCCTGATCCGCGACGGATACGTGTGTATCGAGTGTTCGGGCGAAGTGGAGCGCGAAGCGGTGGTCGCCGCGCTCGCCGCCACTCCCGGGGCCCTCGCCGTCATCCGCGAAAACGGCCGCGTATTGCTGGATTTCTCCGCCGTGGAGAAGTTCAGCTTCGACCCCCTGCTCCTGGGAGACGCCATGAAGCGGCTCGCCGGCCGGGGTCTCCGCATCGCCGTCGCTTCCAGCACGCCGGAATTCTTCGGCGTGGGGCGGCAGGTCGCCCAGTACTCCGGTGTCGAAGGCGAGGCCATCGCCATCTTCAAAGACCACCGGGCAGCCGAGGAATGGCTGCTCTCCCAACCGCCGCGGCAGATGCGCGAAGAGGGCCAGTAGGCCCTCTTCGTCCGTGCTTCGTACGCGCGCTATGGGGTTTAGACGCCAACCACCAGGGTGGCGGTGTACCCGGAATTCACGTCGCCGGTGAGCGTTGCCATCTGCAACGTCCAGCCATCGCTGAAGACGTTGTCGGTCTTCAGGCTGATCTGCGAGAGGTTGCGGACGCTGGCGCTGTACCCGTCGGTGGCATAGACGAGCTTGCAGATATCTTCCGGGAAGGCCAGTTGGGAGGTGGCCAGGGCGTTCTTCGAAGTGCTCGCCGAGGCCAGGCTCGGGTAGACCTCGAAATGGACGTGGGGCCAGCGGCCGGAGTAACAGCCGGGATAGATGGACTGGAACGACAGCTCGCCGTTCGCGTCCGCGACCTGTACGCCGCGCAGGTAGTTCTCGTTCGTCACCGCCTGCGAGTACATGGAGTAGTTGCCTTCGCGGTCGCAGTGCCAGGCGTAGAGCGCGGCGCCCGCCAGCGGCGCGCAGTTCTTTGCCGTGTCAACCAGCTTCAGTTTGATTGTCAGCGGCACGCCCTTCGCCGTATTGGTGGAGGTGCCGAAGCTGCTGCGAATGTCCCTGCGGACGATGCCGGAAGCGGTGAGGACATTGGGGCCGTTCGAGCCATCGCCTGGGTACGGCCCGTTGGTTTCTTCCGGGATATCGGCTGTACAGGCGGAGGCCGGTGTGGCCTGGGTTGGGATCGCGGTCACCAGCGCGGTGGCGCTCGATGACGCTGAACCGCTGGAAACAGCTGCGCCTGGCGTGTTCGTGGCGGCGGCGCCAGTGGTGCTCGTCGCGGTCGAACCGCTGCCGGTCGCCGCCTTGTTGTCATCGCCGCAGCCAACGATGGCCAGCGAAGCGCCACCGATCGCCGCGCCGGTGAACAGCTTCAGCGCCCGGCGGCGCTGCATGAGGGTGGCAAGGTCAAATGCGAGCCCGCGGTCGTAGATGCTGTCCGCGTCGTCTTCGTGATGGTGATGGGTGTTCGCCATGGTTGGTCTCCTGCGCCTCACCGGCTCGTGCTCCAGTGGCGGCAGGGTCATGGTTGCGCCGAAAGATGAGAAGAAGGTTGGGGAAGGATGAGGGCGGGTTTACCGGGGGGCGGAGAGTCCCACCGTTCGCTGCCTGAGCTGAGTCGTGACAACGCCCGAACGGGCTAATCCCCAAAACTCTTTGGGAATTCCCAAAGCCCCGCTCACCTTTAGATCATGCGTTCTAGGTTCATTTATCAAACATGCGTTCGCATGACGTTGGGAACTTTGGGAGAATCCCAATCATTTTTGGGTAATTCCAAACCTTGGGCCCTTGACATAGAACGCACTTCGCCGATGACCCTCCATTGAGAGCCGACCGTCTTTGACTAGCTGTCTAAGTAGCATCTTGGCGTGGTCTCCATCAATTCGGCAAAGCTCGATCACCTCGGCTCTAACGATTCTTCCGTTGCTGGCCACGAAGCTCTCAACCATGGCAGCCTGCTGAATGGGTTCGAAGCCTTTCGCACGTACGAACTCAGTCGTCGTGCCCAGCATTTTGTGAGCGGCGGAACCCAGTTGGAAGTTCGAGCGCCGCCTCGCTGGTGCAACCAAACCTCGCTCGACTAGTCGCTCAATCGTCCGTTTGGCCGCCGGGAGGCCAGTCTGAGTGAGCCGTTGGACTTCATCGAGGCTAATCTGATGCTCGCGTTCGAGATGGCTCAAAACCAATAGGTCCACTAGCTGGAGCTGACGGCCTCCAGCCTCCTCCTGCAAGGCGAGAGCGACGAATTTCAGCGATGGGGCCCCACCGCTCAGTGTCAAACGCACCGTGTCGGGTGTGGATTGTGCGTAGCTTGGAGCGGGTCGGCCCCACCTGAGCTGCTGACTGAAAATGCGATCGATGCCGCGTCCGGATCTTTCTACGAGCCCAAGCCGAAGGAACGTATTGGCAAGCCGCGGGTTTCTCGGCACCGGCTCATGTACGAGTAGGTTCTCCAAGGTCACGCCGGCAGGGAATCCGCCCGGATTGCTAATTTGCAGGCGATCACCGAACACCTGGATGTAGACGGTGCCTTTCTTTGCGTAGTCACGATGAACCAGTGCGTTGAGGAGCCCCTCCCGGAACGCCGCCTTCGGATAGTCTCGGATACCTACCCGCGCTAAACCTACCTCAAGTTCCACCTCCTTATTAATGGCGTCGAAACGGAGTTCGATTTCGTCGAGCATCGATAGGAGCGCGTCCGCGCTAAACTCGTTCACCGTGACGGTCTCATCCTCGCCAAACACTTGGAAAGCGACTTCGTGAGTTGGCAGCCAGCGGGCGATGGCGTCCGCCGTTCCCACGCACAGCAGTGCTGCGACAGTCAGGCACGCATTGTCCTTATCGATCCAGGACGAAAGACTCAACGCCGCCAGCAAATCAGCGTCGCCCAACTCCGCGAGGTCTGGAGCCGACGCTCGAAGGAGCGCACGGAGCTTTGCCAGCGCGACCGGGTCAACGCACTCCATTCCGCACTCTTCAAGTTGGGCGGCGGAATAGTCGAGCTGACGAAGATCTCCACGCCGACTTGCGTGTTCGCTGGGTGGGAAGGGCACACACTCAGGCCCTTGAACTCCATACACACGACGAACGCATTTCCCTTGAGCAGTTGCCGTGATGGATGTTGAAGGTTTGACTTCGACCCTCAGCAGGAGTTGGTTAGCCGCTGAGACCCAGGAGGCTCTTACGTGGGTATGCGGCTCGGTCTTGTTGAAGATCATGGCGCCGATCGCATCCGTTGTTTCTTTGCGTTTCGGATTTATTCCGGTTGGCGTCCCATCGTCTTCCACTCCCAATAGGACGACTCCGCCTTCCGTGTTCGCCAAACAAACGACGGCCTCAACAAGCTCATCGTCGGACAATCTTCGCTTATCCGACTTGAACTCACAGTGAAGCGTCTCACCTTGAGCGATGAGTTCTTCGACGCGGTCCAGACCGACGAGAGTTACGGGTTGGCTCGACTGGGGCATGACGTAGCACGTCGATTCTAGACGTGCTGGCGGTCTTCACGGCAACATCACCCTCTACGACTCAGTTCGGAGCGCTGTATGAGCCTCGGTCGGTTTAGCACCGCCGAGCCCGAATTCGCCTCTGTATCGCAGTAAGGCCGTCTCCGTCATGGCCCTTGAGGCTTCCGACTTCGTTGTCGCTCGCGGTGAGGACAACAGAAGGTTGGTCGGGGTGACAGGATTTGAACCTGTGGCCTCTACGTCCCGAACGTAGCGCTCTGCCAGGCTGAGCTACACCCCGCGCCGAACAACCATGGTAACAGGCGCGCCCGTTGGCCACAAAGGAGCGGTGAGAACGAAAGAGAGTGACCGTGAGAAGGAAAGCGGTCCTCGCACTCGAATCCAAATAGCCCCGACCGTAAGGGAGGCCGCACCGCAACCCCGCCGAAACGCCCAGGCCACGTTCCCACACTGCCTCCCTCACGGTCGGGGCTACTCGTCCCGGCCACCCTCTTTCATCTCACCTCTCACCTTCTTTCATCTCACGTGTAAGACTTCCGCGGCTCCCCGGTCTAACTGGCACAACGCCAGAGGAGCCCACCGAAATGGACTACGAAACCGCCGCCATCACCGCCCGCTACCAGCTCGCCGGAGTCAGCCGCCGCGCCGACCTCATGGGCTCCCTTGGCAGGTTGCCGGTTGCGCCAGCACTTCTGCCCATCTTCCGCCGCCGCTCGGTCACCCCGCTGAACGCTCCTATTGACGTGGTCCACGCCGACCGCAACGAGAAGGCCCGAATCGCCCGCCGCCTGCGTGAAGTCTCCGTGCACGCGCCCGTGAGCGAGCGCAAGGCTTCGTAGCAGGTACCAGGTGTCAGGTTTCCGGGAGGCTGAGCTTCGCCCAGAGCCCGAAGTGATCAGATGGCCAGGTGCCACGAACCGGCTGGTCCAGGCACGTCCCAGCGGCGACCACTTCCACTCCGCTCGACACAAGGATGTAGTCGATGACCCGGCCCGACTCCCACGCTGGCGCGGTGCCCTTCACTTCGAAGCCGTGTTCGACGTGCGCCGAGCGGAAGTTCGCGGTCAGCACTTCCAGGGCCGCGCTCTCGGGCCGGTCATTCAGGTCGCCGCAGAGGACGGTGGGCGAGGCTCCGTCCAACCAGCGGGCGATGCGCTTCGCCTGGACCACCCGGTTCTCACTCCCCGTGCCGCGGTGGTCCAGGTGAGCGTTCGCAACCACCAGGGACGCGCTATCAATAGAGGCCCGCGCGCGCTGAGCGATGCGGCCCTGGTCCCCAAGCGCCAGCCGCCGCTTCGAATCCAGCGGAAACGCGGAGATGACGGCCAGCCCTTCGAGGATGCCCCGGTAACCGCGCTTCGCTGACTGCGCGACGTGGTAATGGCGCCCGGTGCGCCGCGAAAGCCGCCACGCGAGCCAGCGCGCCTGCAAACACCAGGTGACAGCTTCCTGCAGGCAGATGATGTCCGGATTGAGCGCGGCCAGCCCTGAGACCACCAGCGGTTCGCGCTTCAACCAGCGATCGTGGACCCCGCGCAGGTTCAGCGAGACTACGGTGAACCCCGGCGGCTTCCTTCGTCCGTCCTGCACTTCTCCGTGGCCTTCTCGCGTCTCCGTGTTCTTCGTGCCTCCGTGGTCCCTCACCCGTGGAGCGGCGGGCTCTGGCAGATGTTCTTGAGCGCGAAGTACATTCCGCCCCGCGTGTACGCCTGCAATCGCCGCCGGTTCGGCGCCATCGCGAAGGTGTCCTCGCGCCGGCAGAAGTCGACCAGCGGCTGGACGACGGTGTCCCACGACAACTCCCCAGCGACAGCGCCGAGGTTGTCCCTACACTGCTCGATGAACTCCCGGTCGTCGAGGATGCGTTCGATCCCCCGCTCGACTGCGTCCACGTCGCGTTCCGGCACGGTGATGCCCAGTGGGTCGCGTTCCACGCGTTCCGCGAGCACGTCCCCGCGCGTGCACAGCAACGGCACGCGTGCGCGAAACAGGTCGACATACCGCGTGCGGAAAGCGAAGCGGCTCTCCAGGCTCTCGTAGCCCAGGCAGACGCTCGCGGCCGCCTCGGCGAGGTAGTCGTCGATCCGGTCGTACGGCACCCAGCCGCTGCGAAAGAAGACGTTGCGGTTTTCGAGCCCAAGCTCGCGCGCCAGTTCGAAGGCGTGTTTCGTCACGCCGGCCACCGGCCCGAAGGCGAGATCCGGGTGATCCACCCCCATGAACACGAGCTTGATTTCCGGCCGGCGCTCAGCCAGTCGGGCCATCGCATGCAGCAACGTGTCGACATCGTTCCACTCGGTGATGCCGCCGTTCCAGAGCAGGACCCGGTCATTTTCGCGGATGCCCTCGACCACGCCGCGGAGCACGCTGCCCTTCGGCGCCAGCGGCCGCTGGCTGACGCCGTAGGGCACCACGTCGATGATCTTCCGCAGCGACGGGTCGCGCAGGTAGACGTCTGACGGTACGAGCGCGAGCGCCATCATCATCCCGATCCAGAGGTCGCGCTGGCGCTCGTCGGCACAGAAAACGAAGTCCGCGAGGGTGAGCTGCATGTTGAGGTACCAGCGGTTGCTGGCCATCCAGGTGCGCCGCCACTTTGGCAGGATGTCCCGCTTCGAGAGTTCCATCCACTCGACGTAGAGCGGCGTGAAGCCGTCCAGCGCCAGCCGCGTTTTCCCCAGCAATCGCGCGAATTGTGGCGGGAAGTTCCGGCTGATCGTGACATCGTGCTGTCCCGCCAGGAACGCGGCCTCGGCATTGCTCGAGTACGCCGCGAAGCGGACAGAAGGCTCGGGCGGCGCCGTTGGCTCCTGCCCGGCCGGGATGCCAAGTGTTATCTCAGCCTCCGGCATCGCCCGCGCCAGCGCACCCGCAATCTGGTATGCGCGCACCCCCGGCGACGCCATCCGCGGGCCAATGACCGAGCGGGAGAGGACGAGGATTTTGGTCATGCAGAGATCGAAACGGTGCCGCGCGCCGGTTCGGGGATGGGCATGGCGTTTTTCAACGCAGCTTCGATCCATGCCGCCATGGCCTCATCGAGATTCGCCAGTGCTTCGGCCGGAGTTTCTCCCGCAGTCAGACATCCAGGCAGTTCCACGATTTCGCCGAGGTAACCTTCGACCTCGTCGCCGCTGATGACGCGGTGGTAGGGCAGACGAACCCGGCGCTCAATCTCACGCTCAATCTCGGCTGCGGTCATTCATCGTCCTCCTCGGTTGCTTCGAGGATCTGGCGCACGTACACGGCGAGAATACGCGGCCGCCGGTAGGGAACCGCGATTAGCCTGTCGCCACTCCGCTTGAATACGTGATGGCTTCCTCGAATCGTATCAAGTTCCCATCCATAGAGCCGGAGCAACCGCTCAATCTCTTCAAAACGCACGTCGTTGATGCGCGCAGCGAGCCGACGCCGGAACTCTCTCCTATCCATGAGCCTCCCCGGTGGCAACCGCTGCGCGCCGCTCCGCCGCTTCCTCGCGCTCGTGCTTCCGCTTCAACTGCCGGTCGAAGATGTTGAACACGAAGCGGCGGCCCACGTAGGCAGCAATGCGGTACGCCAGGCCCGGCAGGCGCTCCCATTTCGTGGAGACGCTTGGCGTGGTTTCCGCGCAATAGCGCGCGAGCGGCTTCATCGTCTCGGACCACTGCAGCGAAGCACGTGCCGCCGCCAGGTTCGCGCGGCATTGCGCGCGAAAGGTGTCGTCGTCGATCAGCTTCGCTATCGCCGCAGCGAGCGCCGGCGGGTCCTCTTCGGGGACGACGATGCCCCAGCCGTTGTCTTCGACTTCCTGCGCCAGCACGTCGCCGTGGGTGCAGATGAACGGCAGTTCGGCCCAGATCAGGTCAACGAAACGGGTGCGGTGGCTGTAGCGCGTCTCCAGGTTGTCGAAGTAGCAGCAGACCGAGATATCGGCTTCCTGGACGTAGCGCTTCGCATCCTCATGGCTGACCCAGCCCTCCTCGAAGAACACCGTCCGGTCGAGCTGGCCGTTCCTCGCCGCGATGGCTTTGGCGTCCTGGAAACGGACGCCCTTCCCGAGTTCCTTGATTCCCGGGTAGGCCGCGCCGAGGAACAACAGCTTGATGTCGTTGCGGCCGAGGATGCGGAGCGCTTCAAGCAGCGTCGCCGGGTCATACCACTGGATGATGCCGCCGTTCCAGATGATGACGTTGTCTTCTTCGGCGAACCCCGGCCGCACGCCGCGGAGGACGCGTTGGCCGGCTTGCGGCAGCTCGTCGCGGATGCCGTGCGGGGCGGAGTCGATGTAGCGGCGAAGCGTCGGGTCCGTGTCGTAGACGCGAGGCGAGATCAGCCCGAGCGAGGTCATCATCCCCACGTAGCTGTCCCGCTGGCGTTCGTTACAGGTGAGGATGAAGTCGGCCATGGTCAGTTGCATGCCGAGCACGGTGCGGGTGCGTTCGACCCAGGCCCGCCGGTGGGCGCCCTCGTAGTGCTGGATGCCCACTTCCATCCATTCCATGGCGTACTGGGAGAAGAGGTCGACTACGAAGCGCTTCTTCGGGAAGAACGGCGCGACGTGCGGGGGCAGCATCGAACTAATGATGATGTCGTGCCCCCAGACAAGCTGGAGGATGTTGCGGGCGCTCCAGCGGGTGACCGTATAGGCATTGTCTTCGGGCTGTTCGAAGTCCAGGTTCGTCCCGGCGAGCGTTACCCTCGCGCCAGGGACGGTCTCCGCGAGGACGCGCGCCTGGGCGGTGGCGCGGATGCCCGGCGCGGACATGTGGCTACCAAGGTATCCGCGGCAGAGGATGAGGATGCGGGGGGCCATGGACTGCGAAGGGTAGTGGCGCGCCGGGGAACGGGGAATCTCACCGCTGATCCACGCTCTAATTCACGATTGACGATTTGAACCGCGACCCATCGGGAGCGGATCGCAACAATCTCCCAGGCCACCCGTTAGCCAGCATCACGGTCTCGTCCGCTGCGGCCGTCCCGTCGTGCCGAGGGTATCGCGCCGCGCTTGGCTGTCTCGCTCAGATGACGATCCGCTCCCGAGGGGTCGCGGTTCAATCGGTTCGCGGCGGGCTAAGGCGGTCAATCGTGAATCGTGATCGCGAATCGTGCTGCGTCTGGCTGTCTCGCTCAGATGACGATCCGCTCCCGATGGGTCGCGGTTCAACGGGCTCGCGGCGGGCTAAGGCGGTCAATCGTGATTCGTGAATCGCGCTGCGTCTGGCTGTCTCGCTCAGATGACGATCCGCTCCCGGTGGGTCGCGGTTCAACGGGCTCGCGGCGGGCTAAGGCGGTTAATCGTCAATCGTGAATCGCGAATCCGCTTACTCCGCCGTCTCCAGTTGGAACGCCGAGTGCAGCGCGCGCACCGCGTCCGGCACCTTGGCCGAATCGATGATGCAGGTCAGCCGGATTTCGCTCGTGGAGATCAGTTCGATGTTGATCCCGGCGTCGTAGAGGGCGCGGAACATGCGTGCCGCGTACCCGTGGGCGGTCTGGATGCCGACACCCACGATGCTGACCTTGCCCAGGTTGCCGTCAGAGGTGAACTCGGGCGCGCCCACGCTTTCGCAGATGCCCGGCATGATCGCTTCGGCCTTGCGCAGGTCGCCGCGCGAAAGCGTGAACGTCAGGTCCGTCAGGTTCCCCTCGCTGGAGTTCTGGACGATCGTGTCGACGCTGATCCCGGCTTCGGCCAGCGGTTCGAAGATGTTGGTGGCGATGCCCGGCTTGTCCGGCACCTTGCGGACCGTGATCTTCGCGACGTCAGTGTCGTGTGCGATACCGCGCACGCGGTTGCGTTCTTCCAACTCAGACTCCTGTCGTATCAGCGTACCGGGCGCCTCAACCATGCTCGACGTGACGAGGATGGGCAGGTTGTAAACGGATGCGAGCTCGACGGCCCGGTTGTGCATCACCGTCGAGCCCTGCGTTGCCAGCTCGAGCATCTCTTCGTAGGTGATGTCCTTCAGTTTCCGCGCGGTGGGCACGATGCGAGGGTCCGCGGTGTACACACCCTCGACATCCTTGCAGTTCTCGCAGCGTTCCGCGCCGAGCGCGACAGCCAGCGCGACGGCGGTGGTGTCGCTGGCGCCGCGCCCGAGGGTGAGGATCTCCTGGTCTTCATTCACGCCCCAGTAGCCCGCGACCACGGGCACGCGCCCGCCATCGAGTTCCTGGCGCACGCGGTCGGCTTCGACGCGGGAGATGCGGCCCTGGTAATGCCGGCCCTGCGCGATGATGCCCGCCTGCTGCCCGGTGAGGCCCACCGCTTCCTGCCCGAGCGTCTTCAGGGCCATCGCGACGAGTGCGACCGAGACCTGCTCGCCGGTGGAGAGCAGCATGTCGAGCTCGCGTGGGTCCGGGTCGGGGGCCACCTGGAGGGCGAGGTCGATCAGGTCGTCGGTGGAGTTCCCCATGGCCGAAACGACGACGATGACCTGGTCACCCTGGTTGATGCGTTTCATCACCCGCCCGGCCACGTGCCGGATGCGGTCGGCGTCGGCGACGGACGTGCCGCCGTATTTCTGGACTACGAGCATATGCACAAGGGTACGAGTCTGAGCGCATAGCCGCGAAGAGGGCGCACAGCCGGCGAACATGGGAAACATCTTTACTTTCGTCTTGCAGCCGCTACACTCCGCGCAGCCACTCGGGAGGGCACATCTTGGGTTCGATTAACGGTCAAAAGGCAGCGGGCGCCGCTGCCGTCCTCTGGGTCATTCTCCAGTTGGGTTCAGGCTTTGTGGTCCAACCGCCGCCAGCGGCTCACGAGTCCGCCACGAAGTTCCTCGAGTTCTACGACGACAACCGGAATGCGCTGCTCCTCCAGGGCGTCCTCGTGCTCTTCGCCAACATCCCCGCCCTCGTTTTCGCCGGTGGGTTCTGGCATCTCCTTCGCCGCGAGGAGGGCGAAGGCGGGATCTTCGCCCCCGCCGCGGTCCTCGCCTTCATCTTCGCGGGCGCGATTGCCACCGTTGGCTCGGCGTGGTCCATGGGCATAGCCGCCCTCGGCGACGGCAACGGCCTGACCGAAGAGTCGGCCCGCACCCTCGGCGTGGTCAGCACGCTCGTCACGCCGGCCGTCTTCTCGGGCATCGTCCCGGCGGTGGCGCTCTCCGGCTACGTGCTCTGGAACGGGAAGTCTCTCCCCAGTTGGGTCGGCATCATCGGCCTCGTGGCTGCCATACCGGGGCTGGTTGCGATTGCCGGGGTCGCGAACGACGGCATCTTCCAGCCGTTTGGCATTTTCAGCTTCGGCAGCTTCCTGCTCTCGTCGCTGTACATCCTGCTCATTGGCGTCTTCATGTGGCTTCGCGCCGCGAAGGCCTGACCAACTGCAACGCTTTCGCAACGCTCGCATCGGAGTGATTTGCGCGCGGTGGTGAGTTCGGCCGGTACGGTTTGGGCATCCCCAACCAGGAGCCCAACCGTATGGCCACCGCCACCATGACCCCCACCAGGGTCGAACGCCCGCTGGACGGCAAGAAGGACACGCGCGCCCAGATCATCAGGAATCTGAACGCGCACCTGGCTACCAGCCTGGATCTCTCTATGGTCGCGAAGCAGGCGCACTGGAACGTGAAAGGCCCGAACTTCCAGGGCCTCCACGCACTGTTCGACACCGTCTCCGATGCCGCTCGCGAGTATGCGGACCTTGTCGCCGAACGCGCCGTCGCTCTCGGCGGGATGGCCGAAGGCACGCGCGAAGACGTGACCAGCAACAGCGCACTCAGCAAGTTCCCCGGCAAGGAGTGCCGCTGGGAGCCGCTGGTGAAGGAAGTCCACGCCCGCGTCCTCGCCGCAGCGGACCAGGCTCGCGCCTTCGGCGACGGCCTGGACGACGACATCGCGACCCAGGACATCTACGTCGAGATCATCCGCGGCCTCGACAAGTGGGCCTGGATGCTGGAGGCGCACCTCGGGTAGAGCAACGAGCGACGAGCAATGAAGTGCGAGGCGACCGGGGCGACTCCTTTTGGCTACGCGGTCGTGAGGCACCTCATTGCTCATTGCTCGTCGCTTAACAGCGTCTTACCGCACCGGTGCAAGCTCGCGTGACTTCCGCTTCGCGACTTCCTCACGGACCCGGGGTGCGACCTTCGTGCCGAGCAGCTCGATTGCCTTCAGCACCTCTTCGTGCGGTTGAGGACCGACGCCCATCTGCGCGACGAAGCGGTCGTGCCCGAAGAGGTCGTACTGGTAGAGCACCTTTTCGACCACCTCGTCCGGTGAGCCAACGAAGAGCGCGCCCATCGGCGAACGCAGCGACTCGAACTGGTTGCGCGTCATCGGCGACCAACCGCGTTCGCGGCCGATCTGGTTCATGAGCGCGCCATAGTGCGGCCAGAACTGGTCCGCGGCCTGGCGAGAGTCCTCCGCGATGTGGGCGTGAGAGTTGATGGCCACTGGCAGCGTGGCAGGGTCGATGCCGGCAGCGCGGGCCGATTCCCGGTAGTACTCCACGAGTGGAGCGAACCGCGCCGGGGCACCGCCAATGATCGCGATGATCAACGGCAGGCCGAGCCGCCCCCCACGCTCGACTGACGCCGGGTTCCCGCCCACACCGATCCAGACCGGCAGCTTCTCCTGCGCCGGCCGCGGATAGACACCGCGGTTGTTGATGCCCGGGCGGTGCTGGCCGGCCCAGGTCACCTTCTCGTTGTCGCGGACTTCCAGCAGCAGTTCCAGCTTCTCCTGGAACAACTCGTCGTAGTCGTCCAGGTCGTACCCGAAGAGCGGGTAGGACTCGGTGAACGAGCCGCGCCCGGCAGTGAGTTCGGCCCGTCCGTGCGAGAGCAGGTCCACGGTGGAGAACTGCTGGAACACCCGCACCGGGTCATCGGTGCTGAGGACGGTGACGGCGCTGGTGAGCTTGATGTTCTTCGTCTTCGCGGCTGCGGCCGCCAGGATGGTCGCCGGGCTGGAGGCCGCGAAGTCCGGCCGGTGGTGTTCGCCGACGCCGAAGACGTCGAGCCCCACCTTGTCGGCGAGCTCGATCTCTTCGAGGAGGTTGGCGAGGCGCTGCTCGTCGGAGATGCGCTCGCCGGTTTCGCTGTTGATGAACGTGTCGGCGAAGGAGGAGACGCCGATTTCGAAGGGCTTGTCAGTCATTGGGTTGGTTCCTACCTGCTTCCCTTGCGGAAGCTACTTACTAAAAGGAAGTATAGCAGCGGACGCAAGGTTGTAAAGAGGTTGTGTTCGCAACAAGTTGTGGCATGGCGATCAGGAGACGTCGCGGAAGGGGTTGACGACGGTGAGGCCCTCAATCCGCTGGCCGTCCTGGAAGTCCTCGGAGAGCAGGCGGTCGCAGCCCGCCTCCAGAGCGGCGGCGACGATGAGGCTGTCGTAAAACGGAATGCCGTAACGGGACTGGAGTCTCAGGGCCGCACCGTACAGCCGCGCGGTTGGCATAATGGTCCAGAACCGTGCCAGAACGTCATCGAGGAATATCTGCGCTTGCTCCCCGGTGATCGGGACTGCGATCTTTCGGGTGACGACGTTCAGCGTTTCCTGTACCACCTGAAAACTGGTGACCGCTCCTCCGTCGGCGAGCCGATCACTTACCAACGCCTTTGCGAGGCTGGACTTCTCTCTGAAGTACCCATCGATGTGGTAGACGAAGATGTTCGAGTCGAGGAAGTCAGTGCTCATTCATCTCGTCGCGAGTGAACTTGCGGCCACCGGAGTTAGCTGAGCCATGCAGCTCATCGAGCGTGCGCAGGGCCCTGGTGATGCGCTCGGACTTCCCTGAGTATCCGCACAGCCACTCCCGGAATGCCTCGTTGAGTGTGGTGTGTTGTTCCCGGGCCCTTGCTCGTGCTTCTTCGATCAGTCGTTCATCCGCGCTGAAGGTAATGTTCTTCATCGACTTGCCGCCACGTCTCCGGCTCGCCCCGCCATTTCGACCTCGGCGAGCTGCTGTCTGCGGACCATTTCCTCTTCACGCGCTTTGAGCGATGGGCGTTCGTTCATCTCCTCGCGGGTGAACTTGCGGCCACCGGTCCGAACGTAGCTTTGAAGGTGTTGTATCGTCTCGCTCGCGCGGCGTGCCCGCCCGGCCCTTCCCGAGTAATCGGCAAGCCACTTCCGGAAGGCTTCGTTCAACGTCGTATGTTGTTCCCGCGCCTTCGCCCTGGCTTCTCCGATGAGTCTCTCGTCGGCGCTGAAGGTGATGTTCTTCACGGCGTGCCTCCACGAAACCAGTGTACACGAGTCTCGTGTGATTCAGCCGTGGCGCTTCAAGACTGACTTCGGCGCCGTAGCCGCCCACGCTTCCCGGATGAGTTGCTCCACCTGCGCCCAATCGACGGGTTCGACATCCAGCCGCATGCCCACCCAGCCCCAGCGGGCCATGTACGCGGGGAGGTAAAACCGGCCCGGATCGAGGTCCACCAGCGCACCCTGCACGCCTGGCGCCGCCTTGACCGTCATCCCGACGATGCCGTCGCCGTGGTGGTCGTTCAGGAAGTAGCAGAACGTCTTGCCTTTCACGAGGAACGCCGAGTGCACCGGGTTTTCGACGCGCTCCGCGGTTTCGGGCAGAGCCAGGCAGAGCTCGCGGACGCGCTGGCGGAGGGCTTCCGCGTCCACGCCGCTACTCCTCCATCTCCACGGCGAGGACGGTCGCAAACGAATCGATGACCTCCTCGGGCACGTCGATCGTCACCTCGCCCAGCGGGTTCGGGTTGAACCACTGGTCCAGGATGGCGCAGCGGGTGCTGAAGGTGAGCTCCTGCCCGCTGGAGAACACGCGAACGCCCTTCACCTTCTTGATGGGCACGCCGCGCACGGTGACTGTTTCGTACGGACGCATCAGCAGGTGGAGATAGGTGGTGTTTCCGCGCCTGGTCGATGGGCCGTAGAACTGCCACGGCTCAAGTCCGGGCTCAGTCCCTACAACCGCGTCCTTGTTCCCGGCGAGCCAGCGCTGCATCGCGCCGAGGATCGAACGCTGCTCCGGCATCAGGCTGCCGTCGCCCATCGGCCCGACGTTCAAGAGCAGGTTCCCACCCTTGCCGGCAACTTCGCAGAGCGTGTGCACCAGCTTGCGCGGCGACTTCCAGGCCGCGTCGTTCGGGTTGTACGCCCAGCTCTCGTTGAGCGTCATGCACGTTTCCCAGGTCTCCGCGGGCGCCAGCGCGGGCACGAACTGTTCCGGCGTCTCGAAGTCGCCAACGGTGGGAAGGCGGTCGTTGATGAGGATACCCGGCTGCAGTTCGCGGGCCATTGCCTCCATCTCCCTGGCCTTCCACTGTTCTGCCTTCCGTTCCCAGCCGCCGTCGAACCAGAGCACGTCGATCTGCCCATAGTTCGTCAGCAGCTCCCGCACCTGCTCGAACATGGCTTCGATGAAGCGCGCCCACTGTTCGTCCGTCGGCGGCCTGCTGCATCCGAAACGGTACGGCTTGTCGTCGTCGCGGAACGCAGGATAGTCCGCGTGGTGCCAGTCGATGAGCGAGAAATAGAGCCCGATGCGCAACCCCTCAGCCCGGAATGCATCGACGAATTCCCGCACGATGTCGCGACCGTATGGCGAGTGCATCACGCCGAAATCGGACGTCTTTGTGTCGAACATCGCGTAGCCGTCGTGGTGCTTCGTGGTGAAGACGGCGTACTGCATGCCGAGTGACTTCGCGGTGCGCGCGAGGGAAACAGGGTCCCAGTTCGTGGGGTTGAACGTCGCCGCGGAGGATTGGTAGGCCGCGACCGTCATGTCCGCCTCAGGCAGCGCGGCATTGCCGCCGACCATGGGCCAGGAGAGCTCGATGCCCTGTTGGGACGAGTGGCCCCAGTGGATGAACATGCCGAAACGCGCGGTGTCGAACCAGGTGGTCATGGGCCGGGATTCTACGTGACGAGCGCCCGCACGCATTCCACCGGCCAACCGTGCCCCGGATACCCGTGCGTCTCCAGCCAGCGCAGCGAGCCGGCCGCCCGGGTCGCGCGGTACAGCGGCAACGTCCGCTCCAGCCGCTCCCGGAACTCGGCCGTCGCCGCGTATCCGTCGAGCGCGTGCCGCCAGAGGTTCCCGTCGAACAGCGAGAGCACTGCGAAGTCCATCTCCGGCGCGCCCTGGTGCTCGTCCGCCCAGTCAATCACCGCCACCACCCGCGGTTCGTCCGGTGCAAGGATGAAGTGCGCGGCCTGGCAATCGCCGTGGATCCAGCCCAGGGGCGTTGCATCCAGCACTGGTCGCAGAGAGGCGGCAACCGCCCCTGCTGCGTCTGCCTCGGCTGGTTCGATGAACCCGCCTTCGGCCATCCAGCCCAGCTCAGCCCGGAACATCCCCTCCATCGCTTCGCCCCACGGCACCGCGCGCTGGCGAAGCGGCGGCGCCGAATGGATCCGCCGCAGCGCGCGCCCGGCGTCTCGCCACGCCTCCGGGTCAATGCAACTGTGCAGCGGCCGGCCTTCGACCCAGCGAAAGGCCACCGCGGGCGCAGGCCGCTCGGCAAAACCGGCGAACGGCGCCACCGGCACCCCGGCGGTCGCCGCATTCCGCGCCGCCATCACTTCATTGGTCACCAGGTCCGGGCGCTCGTCGCTCTTCACGAGAAACACCCCGCCGGGCGTGGTGACCTTCCAGGCGGCCCGGTAGCCGTAATCGACCAGGGAGATGACCTCTTTGGGCGCGGCGCCGGTGAGCTGTTCGAATCGGGGCGGGATCATCAGGGCCGGTACACCGTACACCGGCGGCCGCCAATCATCCGGGGCCACGACCGGCGGGTACCACGCATTCGGACAGGGAACCCAACGGGAGCGCGTTGCGGCGAGGGCCTGGAGGGCGAGATGCGCCTCGCTTTCCCATCGCCACCGTTGGGCCGGGTGAAGTGTGGCCTGGTGAACAGGTTGGAAGCCCGGCTCGTACGAAAGGAGGAGCCGATTTGTGAGGCCGTTCGCGGTCACGGCGGTGGGCTTCCGGAGACACTCATCCGGCGGCGAAGCAAAGGGCTACGGTCCGCCGAGACCGGGCCATCCAACTGATGGCCCGCGTTCCCCCGAAAGGCCGACGTCTCCCTCCAGGGGCTTCGGCACCATGAACGGGCAGCCTGGAGACAGGCGCTTCAGACGAAAGGAGGACCCGATGGCTATCCGGCAGATTCCTTACCCGGCGTTCCCCGGCAGCCGCGCGGGCCGCCTTTCGACGCCCTGGCGCACGATCGAGTCAGTGGGGCGTTTCTCCCGGGACTTCGGCATCGTGCTTTCGGTCATCGGCGTGTACTTCCTGCTCCGAGGGGCCGCGCCGGACCGCCTGGGCTATTCGGTGGAGGTCACCCGCTTCCTGGTCGCGTTCGAAAAGACCCTCCACATCTTCTGGGAGCCGAAAGTCCAGGAGCTCTCCATCCGCTTCTACGCGGTCAAGGAGTTCGCGAACTTCACCTACGCCTACCTGCACTTCCCGGTGCTCCTGGTGGTGGGCGGGTGGCTCTGGTTCCGGGACCGCGACGCCTTCCGCTTCATGCGCAACGTCATGTTCGTCTCGATGGCCATCGGGCTTCTGTTCTACTGGCTGGCGCCGGCCGCCCCGCCGCGCTTGATGGCCGCGAACGGCTACGACCTCGGCTTCAGCGACACCGTGTTCGGCGGCGATACGCATGTGAGCTATGCCCAGCCCTCGCTCATCCTGAACGAGTACGCGGCCATCCCGAGCTTCCACTTCGGCTGGATCGCGATGGCTTCGGCGGCAATCTGGGTCAACACGCGGAGCGCCACGCTGCGCACGGCCGCCGTCATCCTCAGTGTGGTGATGACCTGGGCGATCGTGGCCAGCGCCAACCACCTCTTCTTTGATATGGCCCTCGGCGGGCTGGTCATCATCGTGAGCTGGCAGGTGGCGAAGCGCCTCGAGCATCGCAGCCGTCCGGCCAGCGTGACGGTCCTGCGGCCCGCGCGCGCCGAAGCCGCCGCCTGACCCCTGCCACGCGAAACGATGAGCCCCTCCAAATGGAGGGGCTTCGTCATTCCCGCCGGATCAGCCCGGGTACGTCCACGGACAGGCGCGTTCGAAGGCGGCGCTGACGGCCAGCACCAGCCGGTCGTTGTAGCGCGGCCCAACCACCTGCAGGCCGACGGGCAGGCCGTTCTTCGCGTTGCCCGCCGGAAGCGAGGCCGCCGGGTGCCCCGTGAAGTTGAACGGGTAGGTGAACGGGATGAACCCCGCGGGGCCGGCCGGCTTCCCCGCAATCGTGGTTGGCGGCGGGCCTTCCGCGATGAACGGCGTGGTCGCCGTCGTCGGCGTAAGGAGCAGGTCATACGTCTCGAAGAAAGCGGTCATCTTGCGGTTCGCCTGGTGCCGCTCTTCCAGCGCGTTCGCGATATCGACGGCGGTGATGCCGCGGCCGACTTCGGCGAAGCGCCGGAAGCCGGGTTCGAGCAGTTCGCGCTCGGCCTCGGTCATCTGGGCCACGAGCCGTGTATCACCCGAGGCGGCAATCGTCGTCCATGGGAACAGCGGATCTGCGAAGCCCGGCCCGGCTTCCGCCAGTTCCGCGCCCAGCGCCTTCGCCAGCGCGGCCGCTGCGTTCCGGGTGATTTCCACCACTTCGGGGTCGACCACCGCGTAACCAAGGTCCGCCGAGTAGGCGATACGCTTGAGTTGCGGCGCGGGGCCGGTTGCGGCGCCTTCGAAATCGAGCCCGGTGGAATCGAGCGACTCGAGGTCGTTGGGATGCGGACCGCTGGCCACGTCCATGTAGCGCGCCGAATCACGGACCGTCCGCGCCATGGGGCCCATGGTGCTGAAGAAGCCCCAGGTCTGGGCGTGTTCGTTCGCCCGTGGGATGCGATGGGCGCTGGGCTTGATGCCGTAGCAGCCGGTAAACGACGCCGGGATGCGGATTGAACCGCCGCCGTCGCTGGCCGAACAGAGGGGCACCATCCCCGCGGCCACGGCTGCCGCGCTCCCGCCGCTGGAGCCGCCCGGAGTCTTCGTGGTGTCCCACGGGTTCCGCGTCGCGCCCCAGAGCTGGTTCTCGGTCCAGCCCTTGTACCCGAACTCGGGCGTGTTCGTCTTCCCCACGATGACCGCGCCCGCCGCCTTCAGGCGCGACACCGAAACGCCGTCGCGGGTGGCGATGCGGCCGGCGTAGGCGCGTGAGCCTTCGGTGAAGAGGAGCCCGTTCACCGGTTCCAGGTCCTTGATCCCGACCGGCACGCCGGCAAGCTTGCCCGGGTCCTCGCCACGCGCGACGGCCGCGTCGATCGCGTCGGCCTGCCGGCGCGCGCCCTCGGCGTCGACCTGGATGAAGGCATTAAGCGCCGGGTTCTTCGCTTCGATGCGGCGCAGCGCAGATTCGAGCGCTTCGCGCGCGGATAACCGCTTGGCGCGTACGCCGTCCGCGATTTCGCAGGCGCTGAGGAGGTGTTCAGGCATTCGTCGGCTCCGTGACGTGAGATTCGGCGACTGCGGAGTATAGACCGCACCGCCGTCTCGAACCGCGCCCCACCCCCTGAACCGCGACCCATCGGGAGCGGATCGTGACCAGGGAGACAGTTACGCGTCAGCAAGCGAGTTCGCGGGCCCGGGTGCTGGGTGGCTACCGCGCGGCTGTCTCGCTAAGCCGTGATCCGCTCTCGATGGGTCGCGGTTCGATCGGGGGGCCGCGGCTCGATGCACCTCAGCCCTACTCAGTCCTCAGTCCTTTGCACTTCCCGGGGTGGCTACCGCGCGGCTGTCTCGCTAAGCCGTGATCCGCTCCCGATGGGTCGCGGTTCGATCGTGGGGCCGCGGCTCGATGCACCTCAGCCCTACTCAGTCCTCAGTCCGTTGCACTTTGCACTTCCCGGGGAGGCTACCGCGCGGCTGTCTCGCTAAGCCCGTGATCCGCTCCCGGCTGGTCGCGGTTCCATTTCGGGGGGAGGCGGCTAACGCGCGTCGTGTGTGAAGCCGGCAGCCAACCGCTCCTTACCAGTCGCGGCTCAGATGGGGCATCACATGCTCTGGATCACCCAGTTCAGCCCTAACCCCACCGCCATCAGCGCACCGAAGCGCATGTGCAACTGGGCCGTGTTAAAGAGGGCGCCGTTCAGCTTCCGGGGGTTCCCACCCGCATGCACAACCTTGACGATGGGCCAGGCGAGCGGAATCGAAGCGAGCGCCACGAGCGCCGGCCACGGCAACGCCTGCACGGCCGCGGCGATGATCAACGAGACGTAGGTCGCGGCCAGCAGGAAGTACATCTCGCGGTTCGCCCACTCCCGCCCGATCACCGTCGCCACCGTGCGCTTGTGGTGTTGGCGGTCGAGTTCGATGTCGCGGATGTTGTTCGCCTGGAGGATCGCGGTGACCAGGAAGGCGATGGGTAGTGAGGCGACGAAAGCCTCCCAAGTCCAGCGTTCGATCTGCACGTAGGCGGCGCCCATCACGATGATCGGGCCCATGAAGAAGAACACTGTCACTTCGCCCAGGCCGATGTAGGCCAGGTGTACCGGCCAGCCGGTATAGAGGAAGCCCGCGAGCGCGCTGGCGAGGCCGATGTAGAACAGTTGCCAACTGACGAACACGCAAAGCGCGATGCCGATGGCCCCACCGAGCCCGAACGCCACCAGTCCCGCGATGAGCACCTGTTTCGGCGTGAGGATGCCGCGCTGGATGAAGCCGGCCATGCCGAGCGAATCCGGCCCGTCCGCGCCTTTTCGGTCGTCGTAGTAGTCGTTGACGAGGTTGGTGCCGGCCTGGAAGAACACGGAGCCGAGCACGGCCAGCAGGGCCTTCCAGAGACTGAAGTGGTCGTCCGCGTACAGCAGCGAGCCGACGACGGCCGGCACAACGGCGGCGGTGAAAGAAAACGGCCGGGAGGCCTGGACCCACGTCTTGAGATCGGTCATCGCGCGGGAAGGGTAGCGGGCCGGGGACGATAGCGCAGCAAGCGCGGTTACGCGGGGTACGCATGATCAACGCCAAGAACGCCAAGAACGCCAAGGAGGAGACGTAGAAACACGCCCGCGGATGTCGTCCGCCCAGAGGAAGGCTTGAACCTGTTTTCTTGGCGTCCTTCGTGTCCTTGGCGTTGGCTGGGGTAAGCATGATCAACGCCAAGAACGCGAAGAACGCAAAGGAGGAGACGTGGAAAGACGTCCGCAGATGTCGTCCGCCCAGAGGAAGGCTTCAACCCGTGTTCTTGGCGTCCTTCGCGTCCTTGGCGTTGGCTGGTGCGAGCATGATCAACGCCAAGAACGCAAAGAACGCAAAGGAGGAGACGTGGAAACACGTCCGTGGATGTCGTCCGCCCAGAGGAAGGCTTCAACCTGTGTTCTTGGCGTCCTTCGCGTCCTTGGCGTTGGCTGGTGCGAGCATGATCAACGCCAAGAACGCAAAGAGGAGACGTAGAAACACGTCCGTGGATGTCGTCCGTCCAGAGGAAGGCTTCAACCTGTGTTCCTGGCGTCCTTCGCGTCCTTGGCGTTGGCTGGTGCGAGCATGATCAACGCCAAGAACGCAAAGGAGGAGACGTGGAAACACGTCGCGGATGTCGTCCGCCCAGAGGAAGGCCTCAACCTGTGTTCCTGGCGTCCTTCGCGTCCTTGGCGTTGGCTGGGGTAAGCTCCTGCCGTGGACCTGCGGCCCGACGAGGCCTACTGCTACCTGACGACGACCGGCCGGAAGAGTGGCGAGCCGCGCGAGATCGAGATCTGGTACGGGGTCATCGATAGCAAGTTGTACATGCTCAGCGGGAGCGGCGAGGACGAGCACGGCCCGAAAGCCCACTGGGTGCGCAACCTCCTGAAGACTCCGGAGGTGACGGTCCGCGTCAGGGACGAGACGCGTCCCGGCGCGGCGCGGGTAGTCGAACGCGGCTCGCCCGAGGACGCGGCCGCGCGGAAGCTGCTCGTCGAGAGGTACCAGCCGGGCTACTCGAACAACCTGGAGAACTGGGGCCGGACGTCGGTGGTGGTGGAAGTGGCGTTCGGGCCCGCCAACTGATAGGTCTCCTTAGCGTTTTAAAGGAAACCTTCATCCCAAGAACACGATTAAAGGTTTTGGCCAAAACCTTTAATCGTTGATGACTCCTCGGTATACTCGTTCGAGTGGATCGTTCCCAATTCACAGAGGCCCAGCGCCAGTTCCTGGTCGAAGTCACCGGGGGATACGCGTTCGTCCCTCCCCGGTTGCCGCCGGAGATCGAGTTACCGCGATCGCTCCTCCTGAGCGACGGCGATGCGCGCGCCGCCGTCGGAGAACTGGTCGGTCAGTCGCGAAAGATCGAAGCGAGCCTTTTGATTGCCCCGCTGAGGCGACGCGAAGCGGTCCTCAGCAACGTCATCGAGGGGACCTATACGCAGGTTGAGGATGTGTTGCTCGGCGAAGCCACCGAAGGGAAGAGAGACACTCCTGCCGAGGCGATAGAGGTCTTGAGGACGCTCGATGCGATCGGCCTCGGGCAGCAATGGCTGCTGGAGGGCAGGCCACTCTCGGTCGGAATGATCCTTGAGTTGCATGCATTGTTGCTTCAATCAGCTCGCGGAGAGCTGAGGCGCCCAGGCGAATTCAGGCAGAAGCAGGTGTACCTCGGGGCGCCTGGCTCCGCGTTGTCCGCGGCCCGGTATGTGCCACCGCCGTGGGAGCAGGTTCGACCGCTAACGGAGGATCTCATCTCGTTCGTGGGGAGCGGACCGGTGTACGGGCCACTGATCGACGCCGCCCTGCTGCACTACCAGTTCGAGGCCATACACCCTTTTGAGGATGGCAACGGGCGTCTCGGACGAGCGCTGATCTCCCTGTACTGGCTTGAGCAAAAGCTCATGCCACAGCCGTTGCTCTACCTGGGGGCATTCTTCGCGCGGAACCGCGATGTCTACATCGACCGCCTCGCCGCGGTGAGCCGGGCCGGCGACTGGGTTCCATGGATCGAGTTCTTTGTTTCGGCGGTCGTAGCCGAAGCCCGTGACGCGGTCGCGAGATTGCGGCGGATTGAGGAGTTGGTCAGCAAGTACCGGGCGCGAGCATCGGCGGCGTCCCGGTCGAACGTCCCCATCCGCGCGATCGAGTCCGTGGTGGATCGCGTGTATGTGTCGGTCGGCGACCTCATGTCGGAAACATCCACCACCGCTCCAACCGCCCGGGAGGCGATTCGAGTGCTCGAATCTATCGGGCTCCTGCGGCCGGGACCGCGCGTGCAGGGCAAACAGTACTGGGTCGCGGCGGAAGTCATCGACGAGCTCTACCGCCTCGACTAACTGCTCATGTTCGTTAGCGTTTTAAAGGAAACCTTCATGCCATGAGGACGATTAAAGGTTTTGGCCTAAACCTTTAATCGTGCACCAAAGCGCCGCGTTCCTCGCCCAACCCGCTAGACTCGGTGCTCACCCTTCCCCCGGAGCACCAACGTGAACATCGGCGTCATTTTCCCCCAGTCTGAGATTGGCAGTGACCCCTCGGTCATCCGCGATTTCGCACAGGCTGTGGAGGACCTGGGCTACACGCACCTCGTGGCTTACGACCACGTCCTCGGGGCTGTGCACGAAGGTCGCGAACCGCGCCTGACCGGCCCGTACACCGAGGAGACCGTCTTCCACGAGCCCTTCGTGCTCTTCGGTTACCTGGCCGGGTTCACAAAGACCATCGAACTGGTGACCGGCGTCATCATCCTGCCCCAGCGCCAGACCGCCCTTGTGGCGAAGCAGGCCGCGCAGGTCGATGTGCTCTCCGGCGGGCGGCTGCGCCTGGGCATTGGCACCGGCTGGAACTGGGTGGAATACGACTCGCTGAACGAGAACTTCCACAACCGGGGCAAGCGCGAAGAGGAGCAGGTGGAAGTGCTGCGCAAGCTCTGGACCGAGCCGGTCGTGGACTACACGGGAAAGTGGCACCGCATCGACCGAGCCGGGATCCGGCCGCTGCCCTCGCGCTCCATCCCCATCTGGTTCGGCGGCATGGACGAGCGCGTCATCGAACGTGCCGCCCGCCTGGGCGACGGGATGTTCCCGCTCTTCCAGCCCGGAACCGATGCCGGCAATGCCGCATTCGAAAAGCTCTGGGAGTACGTGGACCGGTACGGCCGCGACCGTTCGACGTTCGGCCTCGAAGGCCAGCTCGCCTACAGCGCCGGGCCGGACAAGTGGGCCTCCCACGTTGAAGGCTGGCGCAAGGCCGGCGCCACCCACGTCAGCGTCCGCACGATGAACGCCGGCCTGACCAGCCCGCAGGACCACATCGACGCCATCCGCAGGTACAAGGCGGAAATCGGCAACGGGTAACCAACCGCCAAGCACGCCAAGGACGCCAAGGATTCAGAAGAGCATCGAGTCGAGAAGCCGCAACTTCTTGGCCCGGTTCCCCCTAATTCCTCCCTTGGCGCGCTTGGCGTCCTTGGCGGTTCCATGGCGGTTCCATGGCGGTTCCAAAAACTGGCACGGTAGGGCGCGAGGCTTGGGTACGGGCGGGCAAGGCCGCGCGGTGCGTGGCTGGTAGCGTGGTACGCGGGAAACCATGCCTGTCGTCCGCCCTCCGCTGAACCTGACCACTGCGCTACTCGCCGCCTCCGTGCTGGGCATCGGCGCGGGCGGCGTGCTCTGGCTCGCGGATGCCAGAGATGCCGCGGATGCCGCCTTCGCCCTCACCGCGTTCATCGCGCTGGTCCCGCTCGCCTGGTCCACCGGGGTTGCCGCGCTCAAGCGCACCGCCGGGGTCGATGTCATCGCGCTCCTCGCCATCGTCGGGGCGTTGGCGCTGGGCGAATACCTGGCGGGCGCGGTGATCGGCTTCATGCTCGCCACCGGCCGCGCGCTCGAAGAGTACGCGGGGAACCGCGCCGAACGTGAGCTCTCGTCCCTCCTGAAACGCGCGCCACGGTCAGCTCACCGCCTCCGCGACGGCGCGCTCGAAACCATCCCCGTCGAGGCCGTGGTGAACGGCGATATCCTCGCCGTCAAGGAAGGCGACGTGCTGCCGGTCGATGGCGTGGTGACGCGCGGCCCCGCGGTACTCGACGAGTCGGCGCTCACCGGTGAATCCCGGCTGGTGGAACGCGACCGCGGCGACCGGCTCCGCAGCGGCGCGGCCAACGCCGGGCCTTCGTTCGAAATGCAGGCCACCGGCACAGCTGAGGAAAGCACCTATGCCGGCATCATCCGCATGGTGCGCGAAGCCCAGCAATCCAAGGCGCCGCTCGTCCGCCTGGCCGACCGTTACGCCGCGATCTTCGTGCCGGTGACGCTTGTCACCGCCGGGGTGGCCTGGGCCATCTCCGGCGACCCCGTGCGCGCGCTCTCCGTGCTCGTCGTCGCAACGCCCTGCCCGCTCTTGCTCGCGGCGCCGGTGGCCATCGTCTCGGGGGTTTCGCGTGCGGCCCGCCGGGGCATCGTCGTGAAGGGAGGCGCGGCAATCGAGACGCTCGGACGCGCCCAGGCGTTGTTTCTCGACAAGACGGGCACGATCACGCTCGGGGCGCCGAGGGTGCGGCGCACCCTGCTCGCCGAGAGCCACCGGGATGAAGCGGAACTGCTGCGGCTCGCGGCCTCGCTGGACCAGTTGTCGTCCCACGTGCTGGCCAGCTCGCTCGTGCGCAGCGCCCGCGAGCGTGGGCTCGCGCTGTCGCTGCCGTCGGACGTTGCGGAACGGGCGGGGGCCGGTATCGGTGGGATCGTCGACGGCCACGTGGTACGCCTGGGGAGCTTCGCCTGGGTGGCCGAAGGCGCCAACGTCGCGGTGGAGTCGGGTCGTTTCCAGCGACGGGTGATGCGGCACGAGGGCTCGGTCATCTTCGCGGCGGTTGATGGCCAGATTGCGGGCGCCTTCCTGTTCGACGACCCCATCAGGCCGGACGCCCCCCGTGTGCTGCGCCTGGTGAAACGAAAGGGCATCGCCGAGACCGTCATGCTCACCGGAGACCACGCGGCAATCGCCGAGGCCGTGGGCGGCGCCATCGGGGTCGACCACGTGATGTCCGAGCTCGCGCCCGAGGAGAAGGTCGCGGCGGTGCGCGCGTCCCAGCGCGAGCGCGTGACCGTCATGGTCGGCGATGGCATCAACGACGCCCCCGCGCTCGCCGCCGCCGATATCGGCGTGGCGATGGGCGCGCGCGGCGCGACATCGTCCTCCGAGGCGGCCGATGTCGTGCTGGTGGTGGACCGCCTGGACCGGCTGTTGGAGGCGATTGAAATCGCGCGGCGGGCGCGCGGCATTGCCATCCAGAGCATGGTCGCGGGCATGGCGCTCTCATTCGTCGCTATGGGGCTGGCGACGGTTGGCCTGCTGCCCCCGGTTCTCGGCGCGTTGCTTCAAGAAGGCATCGACGCGGCGGCGATCCTGAACGCGCTGAGGGCCCTGGGCGGTGGCGGCTCGCGCCCGCAACCGGCGTTGCCGCCCGGCGTGGCCGAAGCGCTGCGGGCCGAGCACCGCCAACTGCTGCCGAAGGTCCAGCGCTTCGGAGACCTCGCGGACGTGCTCCAGGAACTCCCGCCCGAACAGCTCTGCCCGCGGCTGGACGAGGCGAACGCGACGCTGGCCGAGGTGCTGGCCCACGAACGGAACGACGAGCGCCAGGTGTACACCGGCATCGTCGACCGGCTGGGCGGCGAAGACCCCCTTGCGGCCATGAGCCGCACGCACCAGGAGATCTTCCATTTGGCCCGCACCTTCGAACGCGCGTACGGCGCCCTCGAGGGCCGCGAACCGGACGCGGAAGACCTGATCGACTTGCGGCGCACGCTCTATGCCCTCGGGGCCATCTTGCGGCTCAACATCGCGCAGGAAGAGGAGCTCTACCTCGCGCTGGACCCGGAATCGACGGAGAGCTACGCGACGGTGGGCTAAACGCCAGGGACGTCCGTTTCGCCAAGGCCCGACTGTCAAGGAGGGCAGTTCTTCTCGCGCGCAGTTGCCGAAACGCTGCGCACCGGTCGAATAAACGCCAAGAACGCCACGAGCGCCAAGGTGAACGTGGAGTTGTCGATCCGAAATCTTGGCGTTCTCGGCGTTCTTGGCGTTAGCACGCGAATTCCTGGCGGTCTTCGCGTACTTGGCGTTAGCCCTCGCCCAGCTACACGACGGTCGAATACACGCCAAGAGCGCCAGGAGCGCCAAGGTGATCGTAGAGTTCTCGATCCCAAATCCTGGCGTTCTCGGCGTTCTTGGCGTTAGCACGCGAAATCTTGGCGGTCTTCGCGTTCTTGGCGTCAGCCCTCGCCCAGCAGCAACGCGCGCACGGCCTCGATGTCGTTTTCGCTTACGCCCTGCGAGAGGAAGAAGTCCGCCGCGCTGCCGTACTTTGCGCGCATGAGCTGGATGAAACCGGCCATCTTCTCCGGCGGGGTGGCGAGCCGCGCCCGGATCTCCGCTTCGCTCCCTTCGAGCTGCCGCCCGCTGCGCATCAGGTAAGCGATGAGCTGGTCCGTGTTGGCGTCGCTCAGGCCGTACTCGCGCGCGATGTCCTCATCTGAACACCCAACGACATCCATGATCAGGCCAAGCAGGACGCCCGTGCGGTCCTTGCCCGCCGTGCAATGCACCAGGAACGGGTAGTTCGCTTCGTCGGCGAAGAGCTGGAAGGCGCTGGCCAGGCGGTCGCCGCCGATCGAGAGGTAATGGAGATACCGCTGCGGCGAAATCCCGGCGCCGTAGAGGCCGTTGAGCTCGGCGATGAGGTCCTCCTGGCGCACGGTGGACGGGAAAATCGTGTGTGGGCGCACGCGGTGCTCCAGCGGGTGCGGGCCCTTCCGCATCGCCAGTTCGTCCTCGTGGCGGAGGTCCAGGATGGTGCGGATAGCGAGTTCGGCTTCGAGCCAGGCGCGGTCGGCTTCGGTCATCAGTTCCAGCGCGCCGGAACGGTAGACCCGGCCATGCCGGATCACGCCTCTGGCCGCTGGATAGCCGGCCAGTTCGCGGAAGTTGTGGATGCCTTCAGGGTCGCGCGCGAGGGAAGCAGTACTCATCGAGCCTAGCCTAACAGGCGGCCGCGGGATTCTCGATGAACGCCGCGCGTGCCGCGCCGGGCCGACTGGTACCGAAATTCCACACGAAGGGGCGTTCAACGGCGCGGCCGCGCGGGCGAAGCTCGGGGTACCACGGCAGGAGAGTTCGAGATGGCCGCACTTCCGGAAGCGAACGACGCATTTGTCACGGGCAACCGCCGGCACCGCCGCATTGCCTACCGTGGGTGGTTGGACGCGCCGTTCAGCCGGGATTCAGACAGTGACATGATCGATGGCGAGTACCGCGACCTTGAAGGCGACCTGATCGGCCAGCTGATCCTTGAACAGCGCCGGCACGAAGCGGCGCGCGCGTTCCTCGTCATCCCGAACGAGGACATCCCGCTGGTGCACGTCGAGGCATCGCTCGAGGCGGACTCGCGCATCTCAGGCTACGAGCAGGTGTTCGCGCTGCTCTACCGGCCGGGCGAATCCGCCGTGCAGGGCGTGCGCGAGATGGGAGACCGCTGGGACGACGGCGAACTGGTGGCCTACACCTTCGAAACCGACGAGGAAGCGCTCGAAGCCCAGGGCTGACCGATCGCGAATCGTGAATCTCGAATCGTGAATCAGGGTCCTCCCCCTATGCGGGAATTCCCCCATAGGCGAGCATGCATGGCAACGCCACACTTTGCCATGGTAGCCGCGCCGCACGCATATGGAGTTTGCCGCACAGTTCTCTGAGCAACACCGCGATCTCTTGCTCGAAGTCTCGCTGCTCGTCAGCGAGCGGAGGGGGATCGACGAGATCTTCGCGGCCTTCGCCGGGCACATCCGCCACGGCGCGACCTTCGACTTCACCTCCCTGTACGTTGTCACGGCGGATCCGAACCTTATCCGCACGGTGGGGAACTTCCCGCCGTTCCCGGGCGCTTCGAAGCCTGGCTCGATCGTTACCACCGCCAGCACCGGCTACGACCGCATCGCGCTGGAACGGGACGGGGCCGAGTACCGCCCGGACCACGTGGACGTGGAAGCGACGCGTGTCCTCGTTGCCGAAGGCTACAACCGCTGCTGGACGACTCCGTTGTTTGTAGACGGCGAGAACTACGGCATGCTCTCCGTGGCCAAGAAAGCGCGCGGCCGGTTCGAAGACGACCAGGTGCGTTTCCTCAGGGCTGCCGCCGTGCTCCTCGCCACGGCCGTCCGCCAGGACCTCGAACTCGAACGGGCCCGGCGCCACGCCGCGCGCGCCAGCGCCGCCAGCGAGCTCGTCCTCGCCTTGCAGGCCGGCAAGCCCATCGATGACATCTTCAGGCGCCTGCCGGGCCTGCTTGAGGACTGCCTGGAGGTGGACTACGTCGGCCTTGTGGTGGACCAGGGCGCGGGGTTCATCACGGCGGCGGAAGCGCCCGGGCAGGTCTTTCGCGGCCTGCCGCCGGACGCTGCCGGCGCCGCCATACTTCGCGGCATCGCCGAAGGGCGGGACTTCGTCCAGGTGCGCGTGGACCCCGCCGACCATTTCCAGGAACAGCTTGCCGCCGCGGGGTTCCGCCGCACCGGCCTTGCCTTCCTCCGCGACGGCGGGGAGTTGCGCGGCCTCGTGCTGCTCGCCCGGAGGACATCGCGCCGCTTCGACAGCGACGAACTGACCTTCATCGAGCTCCTGCGCTCCGTGCTTGCCCAGTCGCTCGCGAACCTCCGGGAGGTCCAGCAGAAGCGGCTGCAGGCCAGCCGCAGCCGGGTGCTGAGCGAACTCGCGCTCATCGTCAACGACGGCCAGCCGATCGCCACCCATTTCGCGCGCGTCTGCCAGTTGCTTGCCGGTGAGGGGTATGAGTTCTGCGCCCTCACCGCCCGCACGCCCGATCGGCAGGGTTACCAGCTCATGCGCTCCGAACCGCTGCCTGGAGACGATGGCTTGCCGCATCCGGAGCGGATGGCGCAACTGCGCGACAGCGGCGCGCACTCCGTGCAGTACGGCGACGAAACGAACCACCGCGGTTTGCCGGCCGGCTTCTTCGAGACCGGCGTGCGCCGGGCGGCTACGGTGCTCATCTCCGCCGGCCCCAGCGACGAGGGCCTTCTGACGGTGGGACGCCGCCTCGCTGAGCCGTTCACAGCCGAAGAGATGACCTTCTTCGAGCTTGTCGGCACGCTGCTGGCCTATGCCATCGCGAATGAAGGCCGTGTGGCGGCCAGCGAAGCCGAAGCCGAGGAGCAGGCGATCATCGCGGAGGCCGCCGCGGCCGTGGCGCGCGAGTCCAGCCCGCTGGCCATCACCCGTGCCCTGCGCGGCGCGGTCTCGCGTTTCATCCCGGCGCCGTACGTCTCATTCGGTTTCCTGGAAGAGGGCATGGTCGAATTCGTGACCAGGGAAGGGCCGCTGCGGCCGATGAACGTCGGCGAGCATTTCACGCGGGCCTTCACCAGCGGCCAGGCAGTGGTGCCCGCAACGGCGTCCCGCCTCCGCGCGGGCGAGAGCCTCCCCGAGGTCGAACGCATCGGCGTACAGGCGCATCTGCTCACCACCGCCTATTCGGCCGGCGCCGTGGTCGGCCTCCTCCTGATCGGTTCGCGCGAGGAGAGCTTCGTGCCGGGCGAGCGCGAAGCCCGCTTCTGCCGCCTGATTGCCGACATTGTGGGTCCGGCAATGGCCAACGCCCGCGCCGCGCAGCGCCAGCGCTGGGAGGCGGAGGACCAGCGCATCCTCGCGGAAGTGGGCGCGGTGGCCGCCCGCGAGGGGTTGCCGCAGGACATCCTCAAGGGCTTGCGTTCGCCGCTGGCGTCAATGATCTCCCAACCGATCGCGCTGTTCGGATTCCGCGAAGCCGACTGCATCGTGATCCCGCAGGCCGATGGATCCCTGGCCCGCGTCTCGCTGGGTGAGTACGCCGCGATGCTGGAGGAAGAGGGACAAATCCACGGGGCGGAGGTGCCGGAAGACCTGGCCCTTGCCGGGCTTGGCCCGCTGCGGCTGCACGCCCTCTGTGCGACGGCGGTGCGCTCGGCGGGCGCGACGGTGGGCTACCTCATTCTCGGTTCTCGCGACGAATCGTTCGTCTTCGATGAACGCGCCCTGGGCCAGTGCCGGCGCATCGCGCAGGTCGTGGGCCCGGCCATGGAGAACGCGCGCGCGGCGCTCCGCGCCAGGCTGGACGCCGAAGAACAGAGCATCCTCGCGGAAGCGGCCGCCGCGGTTGCCGCCGGCCGCGATGAGCGCCAGATTGCCACAGCGCTGCGCCACCCGATTCACCGCTTCCTGCCGGAAGCACTGGTGGCGGTCTACTTCCTCCATGGCGACAACCTGATGGACGGCACGACCGACCTGGGGCCCTTCGGGCCGCAGACTCGGCAGGCGATCGAGTCCGGCCAGGTAACGGTCCAGCGGCCATGGCCGCCGATGTCGGAGATGGGCCTCCGGCTGGTGGACGAAGCCGGGATGGAGCAATTCGTCATCACGGCGCTAAGCGCCGGCGGCGAAAGCCGGGGCGTACTGTTCGTTGGCGTGAAACAGGGCCGCCCCGCTATCGGCGAACGGGAGACGCGCCTGCTCCGCTTGATCTGCGACATCGCCGGCCCCGGTTTCGCGAATGCGCGCGAGAGCGCCCGCCGCGCGGCCGACGCCGAAGAACAGCGCTTCCTCGCGGAAACGGCCGCCGCGGCCGCCCGCGCCACCAGCGAGCGTGACCTGATGCACGGGCTCCGGGCGCCCTTTGGCCGCCTCATCCCGCAGGCGCGCATCGCGTTCTTCTTCCGGGAGGCTGACGGTTTGCGCCTGCCGGGGCGTTCTGGCCCCGCGCTGCCCATTCCCGAACAGGTCTGGGAGGTGATGGAACTGGGCCAGAGCTCCGGCAGCCTGCGTGACCCGGCGCTGCACCCCGCCTCCCGCGCGTTCTTTGAGCCGCGCGGCATCCACAGCTGGGTAGACACCACCGTGGCAACCGGTGGCGAACCCCTGGGCCTCTTCTTCGTCGGCACACTTGACCCGGATTACCTGCTGACCGAGCGGGACCTGCGGCTCTGCCGGCTGGTCGCGGACATCGTCGGGCCGGCAATGGCCAACATCCGCGAGAGCCGGCGCCGCCAGGAGGACGCGGACGAGCAGCGCATCCTCGCGGAGGCAGCTTCGGCGATTGCGGCCGGGACGAGCGAGCAGGACATCCTCGACCGCCTGGTGCGGCCGGTGCGCGCCTTCGTGCCGCGCGCCCGGATCTCCTTCAGCTACGTGGAAAACGGGGAGATGTGGCAGTACGACGGGCGCAACCGGCGGCCGGTCCACCAGCACATCGCAAAGGTGCTCGAGTCCGGGCAGGAGACCGGCGAGCTTGGCGTCACCGAGATCAGTGACGAGAGCTACCGCCTGATCACCAGCGTGGGCACAGTCCGCTGGGTCGATACGCTTGGGCACTCCGGCGGTTCGGCCATCGGACTGCTCTGGGTGGGGACCCCGGAAGCGCACGAATTCACCGAACGCGACCTGCGGCGCCTCCGCCTCATCGCCGATGTCACCGGGCCAGCCATGCTGAACGCGCGCGAAGAGGCGCGGCGCCGGGAAGAGGCGGCGGATGAGCGGCTCCTTTCCGAGATCGCCTCACTTGCCGCGCGCGCCAACTCGGGCAGCGAGATCATCGACGCCCTTCCGGACGTCCTGGCTCCGCTCGTGCCCGGCGCTTTCGCCGCCTGGGGGTTCATCGACGGTGAATCCATCATCTATCAGCCCACACCGGCGCAGGGCGCAGCGGGGCTCACGCGCGAACTGAGCTTCCCCCTGACCCCCGTCACCCGTGCCGCGCGCGAGACCGGTCAGGGCGTCGGGAGCTTCCTGCGCGTCTCCTCCGGCCACCCCGCGGTCGCGCTTGGGCTACAGCACTACGTACTCACCGCCTACAGCTCCGCGGGCGCGCCGATTGGCATGCTGCTGCTCAGTACCACGGACCGTGACCACCGCTTCAGCGAACGCGCCCTGGCGCTCTTCCGGCGCATCGCGCAGGTGGTCGGGCCGGCCGTGGAGACCGCTCGCGCGGAAGCTGAGCGCGCCCGCCAGGCCGAGCTCTACAGCCTGATGCTCCGGTCCCTCTCGGAAGGGGTGGTCCTCTCCGACATTGAAGGACGCCTGGTGTTCACGAACGCAATGGGCCGCTCCATCCTTCGCGCCCTGGACCCTTCCGAAAAGGCGCGCACCTGGCAGGACATCATCGCTCTCCTGCCGGAGGACACACGTGAGGGCTATCGCGCCGTCTACGAACGCGGCGAAGGCTCGCGCGGCCGCACGCGGTTGGTGGTGGACGGCCGGGACCGCTGGTTCGATTACGAGCTGGTGCCGCTCACTGACCCGGTGATGAAGATCCTCCTGGTAGCGGCAGATGTCACGACGGACGTGGAGCGGGAGCAAGAACAACTGCGTCACCGCGAGCAGATGGAGCAGGCGCAGCGCCTGGCCGCCCTTGGCGAACTGATCGGCGGCGTCGCCCACGAACTGAACAACCCGCTCACGGCCATCCTCGGCTTCGCCGAAGTCATGTCGCTTTCACCGGACGCCCGGCCGCTGGCCGAGGACCTCGCCGTCATCCAGAAGGAAGCGCTCCGCGCCCGCAACATCGTGCGAGACCTGCTCTTCATCGTCCGCCCGGGCACGTCCGAGCGCAGTCTGATCCCGGTCGCGGACCTGATGGGACACATCGAACGGTTGCGGCGAACCGCCTGGACGCAGCAGGGGATCGGCTGGGAGATCAACATCCACGAACCCTGCGCGGTCTGGGGAAACGAGCACCAGCTCACCCAGGTCATGCTGAACCTGGTGACGAACGCCGAACACGCGCTCCAGGGTGTGGAAAACCCGCGCATCGCGATCCGCGCCATGACGCGCGGCGGCCGCACCGAGATCGAAGTGGCGGACACTGGCGCCGGCATGGACGAAGCCACCCGCAACCGTGTCTTCGAGCCATTCTTCACCACCAAGCAGGGTCATGGCACCGGGCTCGGCCTGCCGCTCTCCTACTCGATCATCCAGTCCCATGACGGGCAGATACAGGTGACCTCCGCGCCCGGGCGGGGGACCACCTTCACGATCAGCGTGCCGGCCTTCCAGGAGACGCCCGCGCCGGCCACTATCGAGCGCGCGCCCTCCGCGCAGGGCGTCATCCGCGTCCTCGTGGTGGACGACGAGCCGAGCTTGCGGAAGGTGTGCCAGCGGCTGATTTCCAGCATGGGCCACGTCTGCGACGTCGCCGAAAACAGCGCCGCCGCCATTGATCTCGCCCAGCGGAACGAGTTCGACGTGGTCCTCTGCGACTACCGCCTCGCTTCGGAGACCGCGAACGACGTGGTGGCGGGGTTCGAGCGAGTCGCGCCCCAGCTTGTCCAGCGCGTGGTGATTGCCACCGGCGCCACGACTGACGCGGGCGTGGTGGAGCTGACAGAGCGTTACGGACTGAAGCTCATCGCCAAGCCGTACGGCGCCGAGGACCTCGCCGCGGTCATCCAGCGGGCTATCTGAACGTGCGCGCCCGGCCCTGGTGCCCCTACGCCGGCAGCTCCGGCTGGCAGGTGCGGCAAAAGCTCGTAATCCGCTGATTCGCGGTGATCTCACTGATGGTGCTGCCGCAACGGGGGCACGGCTTCCCACCCAGCCGGTGGACGCGCATGAAGTCCCGGCGCTCCTCGTAGTCCAGTACGCCATCCTTCACCATCGCCCCGGCAACCAGCGGCGTGGCCCACGCCATGACCGCGAGGGCCGAACGGTACAGCCCGCGGATGTCCTCGTCGGAGAGCTTCGTGCGGGGGATGTAGGGGTTGATCCGCGCTTCCCAGAGGATCTCGTCGGAATACGCGTTGCCGATGCCCTGCACGAACTCGGCGTTCGTGATGACGGACTTGATCTGCCCGCGGTATTTCTTCGAACGCGCCAGCCAGGTGTCCTCGGTCAAGGCCGGGTCGAGCAGATCAGGCCCGTTTTCCGACCAGTTCGGGACAAGCGACATCTGGTCCAGGGGCACCAGGTAGACCTTCCCCATCACGCGCTCATCGGAGTACCGAAGCGAGCGCCCGCCTTCGATGCCCAGCACGAGGCAGGTCTTCGCGCGCAGCTTCGTCTTCGGGTCCACGTACTGGAACCGCCCCGTGAGCATCGGGTTGATCGCCAGCACCCGCCCGGAGGCGAGGGGAAACAGGAGGAACTTCCCGTGGCGCTGCACCGGCCCAAAGGTGTCGCCCGGCAGCGTCTCGCGGATGGTCTGCGCCGGCGTGCGGAACACGAACGGGATGCGCGCGTCGGCGCTGGCGATGGTCTTCCCGGCCAGGTGCTCGGTGAAGTACCCCTTGATCGCTTCGAGTTCGGGAATCTCCGGCATGGGCGGTTAGCTTAGAACGAAAGAAGGTGAGACGTGAGAAGGCGCCACCCGGACAAATAGCCCCGACCGTGAGGGAGGCAGTGCGGCCGCGTGGCTCGGGGCATCCCTGCATCGCTGCGGTGCGGCCTCCCTCACGGTCGGGGCTATCTGGATTCGAGCGCGAGCCCAGCTTTCGTTCTCGATGCTCGGCCTGGACGTTGCCACGGGGCTGCGGTGCGGCCTCCCCGACGGTCGGGGCTGTCTGGATTCGAGCGCGAGCCCGGGCTTTCGTTCTCGATGCTCGGCCCGGACGTTGCCACGGGGTGCGGTGCGGCCTCCCTCACGGTCGGGGCTATCTGGAGTCGAGCGCCGGGACTGCTTTCGTTCTCACCTCTCACCTTCTTTCGTTCTCGTCCTCGGCCTGGACGTTGCCACGGGGCTGCGGTGCGGCCTCCCTCACGGTCGGGGCTATCTGGAGTCGAGCGCCGGGACTGCTTTCGTTCTCACCTCTCACCTTCTTTCGTTCTCGTCCTCGGCCTGGAGGTCCCCACGGGGCTGCGGTGCGGCCTCCCTGACGGTCGGGGCTATTTGGAGTCGAGCGCCAGCCCGTCTTTCGTTCTCACCTCTCACCTTCTTTCGTTCTCGTCCTCACCTCGGTAGCTTCTCCGCGTGGAGCCCGAAGAGCGGCGGGGGCTCCAGGCCGAGCTGCCGCAGGTACTCGCAGAGCTGGCTGCGATGGTGCGTTTCGTGCTCGATGAGCCCGCCGATGACCCTGCGCCAGGCAGGGAACGGTTCGCCGTTGGACTGCGGGATGATCCGTTCGAGGTCCGCATCGACGAGCCCGGCGATCGTCTTCTTGCCACTGCGCAAGGCCAACTGCCGCAGCCCGGCCGCGGTGGTTCCCGCCTTTGCGGCGTGGCCCTTGTAGTGGATCTCGGTCGTCAGGATGGCCCCGATGTTCATCAGCCGGGCGTTGGCGATGTGGGTGACGAGTTCCGCGGCCGTGAACTCGCCCGGGGCCGGCCGCCATGCTGTGTCTTCGTCGCGCAACCGTTCAATCGCTTCGAAGGTGCGGCCGTGGACGTTGCCCACGTAGGTGATGAGGTCGTCCTTCGCAATCATCGAATCATCCTAGCCGCTCGTCCGGGCTGCGTGCGCCGGGGAGTCATGCAGGGCGAGCCGGTTCTGGGCTAGGATCGATGACGCCGACTGCGCCTTCGGAGCGTTCAACCGTGGAGCCTTCGCCTTCGCCCACCGTGCTGCCGCGTGACCCACGGGTCATCGCGCTGCTCGAGACCGCCGGCGTCTGGATGTGGGAAACCGACCTGGCCCAGGAGACAACGACGTTCCAGGACGGATTCTGGGAGCAGTACGGCGTCCAACGCGCGGATGTGGAAGAGACCTTCGAATTCATCCGCGTGATGGAGCGGGAGGACATGCCGGCCGTGGTGAAGGCCTGGCGCGCCCACCTGGACGGCGACGCGCCACTCTACGAGTCGGAATGGCGGTTGCGCCTGCCCGGCGGTGGCCACCGTTGGATCAGCGCGCGCGGCCGGGTGTTCGAACGTGACGCTACGGGCAAACCGGTCCGCCTCGTCGGCATCTACCGGGATGTCACGAACGAGCGGGCGGCGGAAGAGGAGCTGCGGACGTCCGCGGCCGAACTGGACGCGCTCTTTGGTGGCGCGCCCCACGGGATCGTCCTGATCGCGCCGGACCTGACCGTGGTGCGCCTCAACGACCAGGCGCGGACGCTCATCCGCCTCTTTTCTGATGCCGAGGTCGGTCCGGGCTTCGACATCCGGCAACTGGCGCGCAAAGGGCCCGAGCGGCCCGTGCTCGAAGACATTCTGAAGGTGCTCACTGGCGAGAGGGTCCCGGACCGCACCGTCCGCCTGAGCCCGTCGCAACAGTACATCGAGGTCACCTACGCGCCCATCGGAGACGGCGGCGTCGGCGCAGTGGTCACCGTGCGCGATGTTAGCGAACGCGTCCGCGGCGAACAGTCACGCGCCCAGGCCCTCCGCCTGGAAAGCCTTGGGCTGATGGCCGGCGGAGTCGCCCATGACT
This sequence comes from Dehalococcoidia bacterium, assembly GCA_046328215.1. Lineage (GTDB taxonomy): Bacteria > Chloroflexota > Dehalococcoidia > Tepidiformales > Tepidiformaceae > Amarobacter. The sequence continues at coordinate 53,237 of JAXLXA010000008.1, forward strand.
TCAACAACCTGCTCGCCGCAATCGTCGGCAACATCGATGTCGCGCTGGTCGACATGAAGACGGGCGACGTGGGGGAAGGGCTGGCCGAAGCCCGCAGCGCGGCGCTGCGCGCGTCTGAGATGGTGAACCAGCTCCTCGCCTTTGCGGGCCAGAACGAGCCGGTTGCGAGCGACGTGGACGTCTCGGACCTGGTGGCCGAAATCGTGCGTTACGCCCGCCGCATCCCCGGCGTCACAGCGACGATCGAGGAAGAGCTTGCGGCCGCGCTACCCGAGATCCGGGCGGACTCGACGCAACTGCGGCAGGTCGCCCTCAACCTTATCGTCAACGCCCTCGACGCCACCCGTGAAAGCGGCTCCCGCGTGACCGTGCGCACGCGCCTGGCCACACAGGTCCAACAGGCTGGCGGCCCCGTGCTCGAAGGCAGGCAGGCGGCGCGCTACCTGGTGATGGAAGTCGAAGACGACGGGCCGGGCATGGACGAACCTACCCGCCACCGCATCTTCGACCCGTTCTTCACCACCAAGCCGGACGGGCATGGCCTCGGGCTGGCCAGCGTGCTCGGCGCGGTGCGCGCGCATGGCGGGACGCTGACGGTGCACAGCGAGCTTGGCCACGGGGCCCGTTTCACCGTGTACCTGCCCCTGCCCGGCTAATGGCGGCGAATCCGTCCGCGCTCTCGAAGCCGCCCGAAATCCCTTACCCGCTAGTCAGTCCGGCCTTATCCTTACGCCCGCGAGCGGTGCTTCGGGGGACGCATGGAAGAAGGAGTCAGCCAGTCGCGGCTGGAGGCGCGTTTCGGCCAGTACCTGGTCTCGAATGGGGCGGACGAAGACGCCTTCTGGGCCTGCTACAACCTGGTTTCGGCGGGAGACCTGCTGGTCCTGGTGTACCAGGAAGCGCTTCGCCCGGCCGGGCTCACGCGGGACGAATGGCGCATCCTCGCCATGCTCAATATGGTGGAGCAGAGCGAGCCGCGACGGCTCGCCGAAACGCTCTGGCTCGGCCGTTCCACCGTGGTCAACGCCATCAATCGCCTCGAGAAACAGGGCCTCGTGACTCGTGAGCAGGCGAAGAACGACCGCCGCCTCGTCGTCGTCGAGATGACCGAAGCTGGGAAGGCGAGACTGGCGGAAGGCACCCGGCTGTACGCCGATGCCATCAACAGCCTGGAATGGCGCTTCACGCCGGAAGAGATCAGCCTGCTGTTCAAGCTCAGCCGGCGGTTCTGGCAGGACAACTACCACCGCGCCCGAAAATCCCTCGCCAGCTCGCCCCGCGTGGGCGACGCCTCGACGAAGTAGCCGCAGCTGCATCATCGGTACCGCGACCGCGAGGGAGCGGTGGGATGTGGACGTGGTACAACCGTCGCGCGCCGGCTTGTGTCTCCCGTGCCGGTGACGGCCCAACCGCCGGACTGCCCCGGGGGTTCGAGCGAAGGGGAGGCTGTCGCGTTTCCGCCCGTGCGGGCGAAGGTCCCACCGCTCCTTACCAGTCGCGGCTCAGATGGCAGCGCGCATTTGCTAGCCCGGAGCGGCAGCGACGCGGTTGGCCGGACTGTGACGAGCCGCGACAGATATGGAGCGGTTGGCGGGACTGCCATCAGGGTTCGAGCAAACGGAGGGCTGTCGCGTTCGCATCCGTGCGGGCGAAGGTCCCACCGCTCCCTACCAGTCGCGGCTCAGATGGCGCCGTGCATTTGCTAGCCCGAAGCGGCAGCGACACGGTTGGCCGGACTGTGACCAGGGTTCGAGCAAACGGAGGGCTGTCGCATTCCCCTCCGTGCGAGCCGGCATCCAACCGCTCCTTACCAGTCGCGGCTCAGATGGCGCGCCGGGTGGTTCGGAGCGCGCCCGACCGCGTTGCCTGGATCGGTGCACGGCGGGTTCCGGGAGTGACAGGTTGGTAACTGTTACGGGTAATCCCTATGACGTTCGCCAGACGGTTCCCGCCGAAAGGTCAGTTTGCGATTGAATTTCCAGCCCGCGCGTGCCGAACAGTGGGATATGAGCCAGCCACGGCAGGGCGGCGAATACCACCCCGAGTACGACGCGCTTCGCCGCGAGTACAACGACTTCCGTTACTTCTTGCCCGACGCCCTGGTTGAGATTGACCTCGCGTCGCTGCAGGTGCTGTACGCCAACCGCATGGCCGAAATCGTGCTCGGCATTACCGCCGCCGACGTGAAGGGCGGACTCAACGGCAGCGCCCTGGTAGCGCCCGAAGACGTGCCGCGCATGCTCGATATCCTCGCCGGCTACATCAACGAGAGCCGCGGCGCGAACGAACCCTATACGCGGACAGGCAAGCAGGAAATCCACTACGTCACCATGCGCCGGATAGACGGCAGCACATTCCCGGGCGAAACGCAGAGTTCCTTCGTGCTTGATGGCCATGGCGTTCCGGTGCGCATGCTCAGCCTGATCCGCGACGTCTCCCACCGTCTCGACCGCGAGTAGCCGGTTACCCGCCCGCCACCGGGCGCCCCTTGAAACCTGCCCGCCGATGGGAGTACCGTGCCGCTATGCCGCCTTCTGTCGTTATGGGCGCCAAGATCATGTGTTCTTTTGGCACCGGCCCGGGCACTCTCATTGCCATTCCCAAGGGTCCGCCGGTGATGATGGAGAACAAGATCGCGGCCACCGTCATGGATCACCTTCCGTTCGCCAACATCCTGCCGTTCCCCACCTGCATCGCGCCGACGAACCCGGCCGGCATGGGAAAGGTGCCTGTGCCTACTCCCGGGCCGTGCATCCCGGTGACCACGAGCCCCTGGGTCCCACCGTCGCCAACCACGAAGATCAACGGCAACCAGGCGCTGTGCATGGGGGCCACACTGCAATGCGTTGCCTGGGCGGGAGTCATCACCATCATCGACCCCGGTACCACGAAGGAAATCGTGAACTAAGCGGCCCGGCCGCGCCCGAACGCCCGCCGCTCGCCGCCCAGTCCTTCCGCCGCCCGCAGGCAGAGCGCGAGGCTCGCCACGCAGTCGTCGTGCTCACCGGAGGGCGCCGCCCAGCCGATCTGGAACTTCCCGGCGAGCTCGACCTTGCACAACCGGAGCTCGCGCCAGAGCCGCGCGATGTCGCCGCCGCCTCCGCGCGGGATCGCCAGTCGGTGCGTTTCGGCCGCTGCCTGCAGCGCGAAGCCGAGTGACGACTTCTCCGGCCGTGAGAACGTGAGCGGCTGGACGGCGTGTTTGAGCTCCTTGCGAAGCAGCGCGACGAGCGAAGCGCCCATCCCGGTGGCGTCGCACACCATCCGCTCGATCCCCCAGTGCCGGGCGAGCATGGCCACCGCGGCGATCTGTGTTTCGTAGGGAGTGCCTGTCCAGGCCTGGACCGCGACCACCTGCATGCCGCCGCCGTGGCAGCGGCCGATGGTCAGGACGGTCGAATCGCCGCCCTCCTTGTCGCCGGCGAAGTCCAGCCCGGCGACGTAGCGGTCGTCGGTGGCCGGGCCGTCGGGTGCTTCGAAATCCCCGGCGATCGCGCGCAGGTTCGCGGGCGAAAGCAGCCGGTCCAGGCTCGCCGCCGCTTCCAGTTCGTACTGCGAGCGAAACACCGGATGGCCGGCGCCGAGGCGGTCCCGCTCGAGCTTCACGAAGCGGCCGTAGGGCGGGTTGTACCGCGCGACTTCGGGCCAGCGGAATTCGTGGTGGCGGCTGAGCAGGCTCACCTGGTCGGCCGTGCCAGTCAGCGTCGCGTCGTGGCGGCGGTTCTGTTCGATCGCGTCTTCCAGGAGTGAGTTGCCACTCCACGGCGTCCCGAACAGGACCGTTGAGGCGCCGGTCGAACTGGTCATCGGCTTGAATTGGCGGTTGAACCAGTCCGCGTCGATGTCCTGCGCCTCGTCGCCGATGAGCAGGAGCGAGGCGGTGTGGCCGGCGACGTTGGCGGATGGCGACGCGCTGAGGAACGTTGCCTCGGCATGGCCGCAGCGGATAACCGGTCCCTCGCGGCGCACCGCGAGGGAGAGCTGGCCGGCCCGGCGGCGCAGGTAGTTGTAGGTCCGGTCCAGGCTCAGGCGGGCCTGCGGCTGGAAGCTGGGTGCGCAGATGACGATGCTGCCGCCGCTGCCGCTGTTCGCCAAGAGCAGCCCCGCGACCAGGCGGGCGGAGATCTCGTTCTTGCCCGCCTGGCGCGGGAACATCACGGTCAGCGTCTCGCCCGGGGCCGCCTCCAGGTTGTGCTGAAGGCTTCGCAGCGCCTCACGCTGGTATTCGCGCAGTCCGGGAATCGCCACAGGACGAGCGTGCCCGGCCGCCCGGAATTCCCGAACCCCGGCTCGGCACTACCTCGCTGCGCGCCGGCGCCGCAGGACGAACGCACCGGCTCCGGCAGCCGCCACCACCGCGAAGGCGAGCGCGGCCATCAGTGGCAGGCTGGACCCTCCGCCGTCCGAGCCAGAGCCCGTATTCGGCGGCAGGACCGTTGTCGAAGGACGGGTAGCCGTCGCGGCGGCGGTGGTGGAGGTGGGTTGAGGCGCAGCCGTGTTCGTGGGCGCCGGCTGCGTTGGCGTTGCCGTCGGGGCGGCAACGGTCGATGTCGCGGTGGCGGTCCCCGCGCTGGCCGTCGGAGTCACCGGCGTGTTCGTGGCGGCAGGTTGCGTGGCCGTCGACGCGACGGTGCTGGTGCCCGCCGGCGCGGTCGAACTGACGACGGTCACCGTGCCCTGCATGGTGGGGTGGATGCTGCAGTGGTAGGCGAAGGTGCCGGCCGTGCTGAACGTCTGCTGGAAAACGCCGCCGCCGCTCATACCGCCCGAATCGAACGCACCGGTGTCCGAGGTGACGGTATGCGTGACCCCCGCCTGGTTGTTCGTCCAGGTCACGGATTCGCCGGCGTTCACAGTCACGCTGTCCGGGCTAAAGGCGAAACTGGCGATGGAAACGCTGCCATTCGCCGCGCCGGCATCGCGCAAGCTGACCAGCGCGGCGAGGAGGACGCAGAGTGCTACCGCGCTCGCGGCAACGCCGCGGCGCACGTTCGAACGTTCCATGGTGGTCTCCTTTGGGGGCTGCTCCCGGTATACGCTCAGCTATCTCCCAGAGATTGCACAGCGGGTTAAGGCGGAGGGAAGGCACGGTCGCCGGTTCCCAGCACTGGCAACTGGAACCGCGACCGGCAGGAAACCGGATCACGGCTGAGCGAGACAGCCCAGCGTCAGCCACCCACCATCCAGGCCCAGAACTCGCTCGCTGACGCGTGACTGTCTCGCGTGGTCACGATCCGCTCCCGATGGGTCGCGGTTCAGTGGGTCAGGTGCGGTTTCGAGCACTGACAGATGGAACCGCGACCGGCAGGAAGCGGATCACGGCTGAGCGAGACAGCCCAGCGTCAGCCACCCACCATCCAGGCTCACGAACTCGCTCGCTGACGCCTGACTGTCTCGCCTGGACACGATCCGCTCCCGATGGGTCGCGGTTCAGTGGGTCGGGCGCGGTTTCGAGCACTGGCAGATGGAACCGCGACCGGCAGGGAGCGGATCACGGCTGAGCGAGACAGCCCCGCGGTAGCCACCCACCATCCGGGCCTACGAACTCACTCGCTGCCGCGTGGCTGTCTCGCGCGGACACGATCCGCTCCCGATGGGTCGCGGTTCAGTGAGTCGCTCGCGGTTAAGGGAGGCAGAATGGCCTCGCACCCCTCTCGCTGACCGGAGGCGGCGCCCGTGCGGCCTCCCTGACGGTCGGGGCTATGTGTGTCCCCGCTCACGAGCCGGGACTGGCACGGAGCGGTTGGCCAAGCGCCACCCGCGCGGACACCCGGCAGCCCGCTCCGCAGGAAACCCTGGGCGAACGTCAGTCTGCGGTCGGGGTTGCTTCCGGGACGGTGACGGGCGTGGGCTCGGGATCGACCGGGAGTTCGTGCGGCTTTTCGCTGGCCGGCGGCTCCACCACGTCGTTGGAATTGGCTACCGGCTGCTCGGGCGGCGAGTCGTACACTACCTCGGGCGGCTTCGGTGTCTCCCGGTTCTTGATGTCGTCATCGTTCGCGACGTTGACGATCGTCACCGGAGGCGGTGTTGGGGCGGCCGCGGCCGCGCTCACGCCACCGTCATCCGAAGAAATGCCGTAGACACGGAGCGGAGGAATCGTCGCGACCGCCGCCGGCGCCGATGGAGCGGCGGGAGCAGGTTCGCTGGAAACGGCTGTCTCGACGTGGGAGGTGAAGAGCTCATCGAGCGGTGGCACGGCGAAGGGGGTGCCGCTATCGACGATGCGCACCTGCTGCACCGCCGGAGTCGAACCTGGTTCGAACGGCCCCCAGTGCGCTCGTTCGGCGGAACTCAGGGCAAGCCCGGAGACACCGATCGCGAACAGCACCGTGGCCAGCAGGAGGGGCGCTTTCCCTGCCATTGCGCGGATCATGCCCTCAAATCTGCAACAGTGCCACCTTTCCAGCGGCTCCTGTTACGTCTTTGCAACATCCTGACACCCAAACTGCCGCTGCGCGACCGTAACCCGTAAGGGTTACCCCGCGATTTCCGCGCGCAACTTCCCGCATGTTCCGGGCCACCAACGTGCGGGCAATTCGGCGCTCGCGGGGCGGCTCCCCAGCGCCGGTCAGGCAGCCCCTGGGATGAGACGCCTTCGCGCTGCGGAGTTTCGTGAGTGGGGCGTCACCTTTTGCGCGAACGCGCCATTTGATGGGCATGGCAGCAACGAAGCAGGCGGTTCTTGACACCGGTGTAGGCGATCACCACGCTTCCCACTCCACCGCGATGGCTGCCGTCCCTCACATCATCCTCCTCGGCTACGGGGTCACCGATACGCTGCAACTGACAGTGGAGTCGCAGCGGATCCTCGCGCGGTTCGGGTCGGCCTATGCCATCGGCCTGCCGCCGAACCTGGAGGCGTTCCTCAAGAGCCAGCGCGTCCGCGTCACGGACCTCGGGCACAAGCTTGCGCCCGGCCGCGAGTTCGCGGACGCCTATCTCGACATCGCCCATACGCTGGTAACCAAAGCCGCCACCGAGCGGCCGGTCATTCTCCTCGCGCCAGGCAACCCGTTGATGTTCAACGCCATCAGCCGCTACCTGGCGATGGAGGGCCGCCGCCTCGGGTTGACCGTGCAGGCCGCGCCCGCTGTTTCGCCCCTTGACGTGATCATCAGCGGTCTCGGGCTGGACGCTTCGACGTTTGGCCTGCAGGTCTTCGATGCCACGCGGCTGGTCGCCCGGCGCATCGCCCTGAACTCCGCGGTGCCGGCGCTCCTGCTGAGCGCGGACACGTTCGCCGCCACTACGTTGCCCGGAGCATCCGAGCGGCCCGGCCTGGCGCCGCTCGCCGCGTACCTCGGGCGCTGTTACCCCGCCGGGCATCCGGTCTCCGTCATCACCCTCGACTCCGGCGGGATGCGGCTGCGCGGGACGGCAATCGAAGGCCTGGCCGCGGACAGCGAACCGCTCCCGGCAGGCTCGCACCTGTTCCTGGACATCGTCCGGGCGCAGCCATCACAGGGAACTCCGGCCCAGGCCGTTTCCATCTCTCAGGGGGAGGACTGAACCCATGGCACTCAACATTTCGCGGTTCTTCAAGCGCACCCCGGAGGTCGCCGCGGGAGACGTCAACGGCGACGGTGCGGTCAACGGCCAGGATGCCGCCGCCGGCCGGGGCGCACAGCCTTCCGGAGTCATGCAGGACTACTACGCCCACAGTAACGTCATGGCCGACGGGCATGAGGGCGACATGGCCACTCACGAAGCCGCGCGAGCCGCCGCCGGCCAGACCCACAACGCGCTCGATGCCGGGTTCAGCATCTCCGACGACGCGTTGGACGCAGCTCGCACGGCGCAGGGTGGACTCGGCGCGCGCGGCGGTGGGCTCGGCGTGAAGTGGGAGGGGCCTGACTTCGACGCTTCGAAGGGCAGCCTGATCACCGAAGTGGGATTCCCGAAGGTGGAAGGCCCGGAGACGTCCTTCACCGCGGCCGAAGGGCGATCGATGAGCTTCGAGCTGCTCAAGGGCGACGGCCCTGGTCCGGGCGCAACCGAACGGACGATGGGCCCCGGTGGCCCCGGACAGGGCGCGGGCCTGCGTGACATGGAAATCGACCTCGGCCACGGCGGGACGCTCAACCACGCCGGCGGGCCGAGCACCGATGCGTCAGGGAATAGCCTGTTGACCGAACTCAAGTTCCCGGCGGCCGACGGATATACGGCGACCGACGACCTCTGGAAGTTCCGGGGCGAAGCGCAGGACGGTTCGGGCACGGACAATGCCAACCGCACGATGGGCCCCGGCCACCAGGGCTCAGGCTTCATGATGCAGGACGGGGAGCTCTACCCGCGCGCTCGCGGATTCGACAGCGACGACCCGCAGGCGACATCCGGCTCCGGCAACACGCCCGGCCATGGCGACGGGCCCGACACCGGCGCTATTCGCGACATCATCCTGAAGCGCGGCGAGGGCTACACAGCCACCGACGACCTCTGGAAGTTCCGGGGCGAAGCGCAGGAAGGTTCCGGCACGGACAACGCCAGCCGCACGATGGGCCCCGGCCACCAGGGCTCTGGCTTCATGATGCAGGACGGCGAGCTGTACCCGCGCGGCATCGAGGGGGCTGCCGGGCCACTCAAGTGGGGTGCCCCGGGCCGCGAGGCCAGCGATTACGCGTCGATAGAGTTCGCCTCCCTGCGACCTGAACACGGCTCTAACGACATCGAACTACGTGCGGCTCTCAGCGAAGCGCAGGACGGCTCCGGCACGGACAATGCCAACCGCACGGTGGGCCCCGGCCACCAGGGCTCGGGCTTCATGATGCAGGACGGCGAGCTGTACCCGCGCGCTCGCGGATTCGACAGCGACGACCCGCAGGCGACATCTGGCCCCGGCCCCGACGACGGACCGGACACCGGCGCTATTCGCGACATCATCCTGAAGCGCGGCGAGTCGTACACGGCCACGGATGACCTCTGGAAGTTCCGAAGCGAGAACCCGGATGCGAACGCCCGTGAAGCCGGTTCGGGAATGGCTACCGGGCGCCGTCAGTTCGAACCGCTCCACGCGGAAGGAATCAGCTCTCAGCACGGGGGCATGGACACCACTGGCGAGAGCCCAGAGTTCGACGAGGCCGACGCCCTTTTCGGGCGAGTCCGCCACGATGCCCCGGGCGGACTGCCGGCCCGCGACCTCGAGGGACAGATGGCGGGTTTCCACACGGAAATCGACGGGCAGCCCGCGGGCGTCCTTCCGGAGGTGAACGACGAGGTGCTCGTGAGCTTCTCCGCGCTGGAGGCTGACGCCGACGCGCCAACGACGTTGGTCGACCTGCACTCTCACGCCGCGAACGCCGAGGGCCTCATCGGTCACGTGGAGATCCCGCACCTGGACCCCGGCCACCACGACCTGGGCGGCGGGCACCACGGCCACGGCTTCATGGACTACACCGACGACGCGGCGATCGACAATTAGCGAGGGGCCGTTCCCATTGGACCAGGTGAGCAGCCAGGCGCTTTCGCGCCTGGCGGCCGCGCGTGGGCTGACCGCCTGGATCGAGCCCGCGGACGAGTCGGCCGTCCCGAAGCCGCGCCGCTCGTGGATGCGCTGGCTGCCCTACCTGTTCTTCGCGCTCAGCCTGTTCGCCCTGGGCGGCATGGTGCTCGGGTTCGCCAACCTGGCGGACGGCGGCTTGAGCTTCGCCGATCTCGTCCAGGTCGCGCTGATGGCGTTGCTTGTCGTTGGCGTGGTCCAGCAGTCGCGGGGCATGCTCCGGCAAACGCGGTTCGCCCGGCTCGCCGGTTACCGGCCGGCGGCGGCGCCACCCGCTCCACTGCCCCTCCCTTCGCTGGATGTGGTCTCCGCCGAAGAACTCGCCACGGCGAAGCCCGCCGAGCTCGCCCGGGCGCAGCGTCGTTCCATCGCCAGGCGCCGCGGTGGCCAACTCGCCGAGCGGCTGGCGGTGCTCGCGGTCCTCGCCCTCGCTTCGCTCGCGTTCGCCGGGATGGTTTTCCTGTGCGGATACATCGTGTACGCGGCCGGGCCCTGGGACCCGGGCCTCTGGCTGACCGCGCCGTTCGCCGCCCTGACCGGGTTCGGAACGTACCAGCTCTTCCGCTCGGCCCGCCGGTCAGCATTCCGCGGCCGCCCGTGGGCGCTCGTCCAGCGCGCCTTCCGCGATTCGGTGCGCGTCTGGGGCAGCGGCTCACTCGTTTCGCATGTGTTCTTCACGAGCGCGGCGACGGCGTCGGTCGCCGGGGCTGCCATCGCGCCGGTTGTCGTCTCGACGAGTACGCCCATCGACCTTTTCGTGGTCGATGGCGCCACGGCCCAGGTGTTTCGCGTGGACCTTGCGACGGCTACCAGCCTGCGGACCAACGCCAATACCGAGCAGCTCGCGCCGGTAGGCCTCGGTACCCTCGGCAAGCAACTGAAACTGGCGACAGGCAAGAAGCACCCGAAGGGCAGCCTTCTCGCCGTCGTCGAAGGCAACCGTGGCGCGCAGGCCGTCGTCGCCTACCGGCCGGCGTCGAAGCAGCCGGTAGCGGTAACGCGCATCGACCCGCCGTTGCCGGGCGCGAAGTTCGCGGCAACGCCCGACGGCCTCTTCGCCCTCCAGCCGGACGGTTCGCTGGTCTCGGTCGACCTCGTGACCGGGGCATCCAGGACGGTCATGAACGGACTCGAGGTCTTCGGGCCCATGGCTTACGACCCGGACGGCAAGACACTGTTGGTGGTCGGCATCGGTGTCATCTGGCGGATCGACCCGTCGACACCGGCGGTCAGCGGTCCATTCCAAACGCGGACGTCAATCCGCGCCTGCGGCATCGCGATCGGATCGAAGGGTCGCGTCTGGGCTACCGACGCGGAGACCGGGCAGGTGGTCCGGCTCGATGCCAACGGTGCGAACCCGGAGCCGCTCGTCATAACTGGCGACACCGCGTCGAAGCCGTGCGCCCTCGCGCTCGCACCGCGGAAGTAGCGCTTACCAGCGCGCCTCGTGCTCTTCGATCCAGCCGAACAGGTCGCGCACCTCCATGACCTCGCCGCTGTCCGGCACGATCTTGCCCCGGTAGGTGCCGAACATCTGGTGCACCTCGGTGAAGAACGCATCGCGCCGGCCGCTCGTGCCGTGGCGGTCGTACTCGGGCTCGAAGACGAGGTCGATGCGATCGCTCTCGGAGGTGCGCACGGTCCACGGCTTCATCCAGTCGTTGCGGTCGTACCCGAGCACCAGGTCTTCGCTGATCTTCGAAAGCCGCCCGTCGATGCAGAGGCCGTTCTCGTTCATCCCGGTGCCGGTCGTCCACTTGTCGCCCAGGTTCAGGCCGACGAGGCGGCCGCCCTGCCAGCCCGAGGCCGCGCCCCAGTTCCAGACCGTGTGCAACGGCCAAACGCCGCGCCCGTAGTCGAGGCAGCCGAAGGCGCTTTCGCCCAGCTCGTACCGCGTCTCGCCGATCTGGACGTAGCCGGTGGCGGGCAGCGTGTTCTGTTTCGACGTGAACTGCATCGAGAGGTCGTTCCAGGGGATGACGACGTTCAGCGTCTCGTGGCCCTCGGGCCGGCGGACGTGGATGTCCGCTTCGAGCCGGTAGCCCTGGAAGTCCGCCGCCTCCACGCGCAGCCGCGTGCCCGTGCCTTCGTCCGTGTGCGAAACGCGCATGTCTGGGTGCTCGATGACCATGTCGCCCTGCACGTACTCCGGGATGGCGATGGTCCCCGGCGGGCGCGTCACCGTCTTGTCGAGGTGGAGCTTCGTCCCGCGGTGGTAGAGGTACGCCCCGCCCAGTTGCAACCGCTCCATGTCCGCGATCGTCGTCGAGAACAGCAGTTCATCGTTCGTGACGGCCCAGTAGTTCCACTTCTTCTTGCGCTCCAGTGTCTCGGCCACGTTGCAGCGGTGCAGCGGGTGCCGCGACCAGCCGACGGCGGCGCGGTTGAACCGGCCGTCCGGCCCGCAGAGGTCGACGGGAGAAGTGAGTTCGGGTTCGTGGTACTTGGTCACGGGAAGCGAGCGTAATGGCTCCCGCCGTTAAGCGGTTAGCCGTTTGCCTGCGCACAGGTCCAATAGCCTGCGCCCTTCGAAGTTCGTCGTTCGTCGTTTCCGCCGGGTTCGTCGTTCGTCGTTCGCCCCACGTAGAATCGCTCCCACCTACAACCTCAGGAGCCACACCCTCATGTCTCTCAATGGACGCGTCGCGCTCGTCACCGGCGGCGGCCGCGGAATCGGCAAGGCCATCTCCCTCGCACTGGCTGCGGACGGCGCCACCATCGCCGTGAACTACCGCCGCGACGAAGACGCCGCGAAGGAAACCGTCGCCGAAATCGAAAAGCTGGGCAGCAAGGCGAAGGCTTACTCCGCCTCGGTCGAGGACTGGGACCAGGACGTCGCCATGGTCGAGCAGGTCCTCAAGGACTTCGGCCACATCGACATCCTGATCAACAACGCCGGCATCGCCTCCCGCGGCCTTGGCGTCGCCGACACCGACCCCGCCGAGATGGAGCGCGTTGTCCGCACCCACGCCTTCGGCCCGCACTACCTCTCGAAGCTCGTCCTGCCGAGCATGCGCCAGCAGGCCCGCGGCGACATCATCATGATCTCCAGCGTCGCCGCCCGCGGCCTCGGCCCGAACGGCGCCCCCTACAACATGGGCAAAGCCGCGATGGAAGCCCTCGCCATGGGCCTCTTCAAGGAAGAGCGCCGCTACGGCATCCGCGTGAACGTCGTCCGCCCGGGCCTGACAGAAACTGAAATGGGCAGCCGCCTCGCCCGCGCCACCCAGGGCATCCAGTCGATGCGCGACATCGACGCCCGCTCTCCCTTCGGCCGCGTCGCCCAGCCCGAGGACATCGCCAAAGTCGTCGCCTTCCTCGTCAGCGATGACGCGTTCTACGTCACCGGCCAGACGATCGAGGTTGACGGCGGGGCGAATTCGGCGTTGCCGAACCTGTAGCGGATTTTGGATTGGTGATTTTGGATTTTGGATTTGGAGAGCGCAGTGGACGAGGCTGAGTTCAAGCGGAGGACAAGGGTCTTGGGCTTCGGGTCATCGCGCTCTCCAGGGTCCTCAAGCGCGACGTTGCGACCGACGTTGTCGTTCGTCAGCTCGTTCGTTCGGCGACGTCCGTTGGAGCCAACTATCGCGCCGCCTGCCGGGCGAAGTCCACGCGGGACATGGTCGCCAAGCTTTCAGTCGTGGAAGAAGAGGCGGATGAGACGGCGCACTGGCTGGAGATGTTGCGGGACTCAAATTCGGCGCCGCCCGAAGCCATCATCCCGCTTCTCCAGGAGGCAAACGAAATCCTGGCGATGACGGTCGCATCCATCCGGACGCTCCGCAGCCGCTCGGGCTAACTCGCGCCCAATCCAAAATCCGCAATCTAAAATCCAAAATTCATCGCCTTCCCCAACTCGCCGCCACCACGCACAGTGCCGCCTCCACGAGCACCCCTGGCGCGAGCACCGGCGCCGGCCCGACGGTCTTGGTCGCCGCTTTCCACCACTGTGACGCGGAGGACATCGATTCCCAGGTGTTCGCGTAGCGGAAGTCCAGCGCGCCCGCCTTGTGGTTCTCGTCAATGTGCTCGTAGATGCCGAACAGCGTTGCCGCCGCGACCAGCACCGCCAGCAGCCGCGCCAAGAGGATGGTCCGGCGGTTCGGCGCCAGCCAGACGAGCGCGATGGAGAGGAACACCGCGCCCACGGCGACCCACGGGATGAGCTGGATGAACCCGTCCCAGTGCCGTTCCATCGTCAGCTCAGCCACTGCCCCGCCGGCGCTCAGCGCGCCCAGCGCGAGCAGTGCCTTGCGCAGCCGATCAGATTGGTCGGCGACGGCGGCTGTCATGGCAACGAGAGCGTCGCGATGATCTGATCGACCACGCCCGGGCCAGGGTTGTACTTCGCCAGCTCCTGGCGGAGCTTGGCCATGTTCGGGTCGTTCGTCGGGTACGGGCGGTATTCTTCGACTTCGCGCGCCCAGTTCGCGGCGCTGGGGACACCGGCCGCCTGGAGCGCGGCGGTCAGTTCGGCCCGGGTCGCGTTGTTCGCCGAAACCTTACCCGTGCTCTGAGTCCCAGTGGTCGGGCTGGCGGCTGTGGTTGCGGCGGTTGTCGCCGCGGTGCTTGGCTTTGCCGTCGCGCTCGATGCCGTAGTGGCGGTTGTGCCGGCCTGGTTCGAAGCCGTAGGCGTGGCCGCGTCATTGTTCGAATCGCCGCAGGCCGCGACGGCGAGCCCGGCCGCCAGCGCGCCGGCGAGAAGGAGAGGGAGTCTCAAGGTTGGCCTCCGTTCAGTTCTACCGGGTCAGCGTCCCATCGCAAGATTGGAGCCGCATGAGAGCGATTCGCATCCTATACTCCCCGCTTCCATGCGCGTCTCAGCCGTTTTCCTCGATGTCGATGGCGTCATCAACGACCACGCCCTGAACCCGGGCATGTGGGACTCTCTCATGGGTGACGTGCTCGCGCCGGCGCTGGGTGGTGAGCCCGCCGACTGGGGGCGCGCCAACCGCAAGGTTTTTCCGCGCATCTGGGCCCAACAGCACACCTGGGGCACGGACCCGATGGAGCGCATCACCATTGAGGCTCGCCTGATCCTCAGCGGGATGTGCGAAGAGCTCGGCCTCCGGCCGCCTGCGCCCGAAGCGAGTTTCGAACTCTGGCGCGAAGTCGACCTCTACATTGCGAGCACGGCCAGGGCGGCATTCCCGTTCGCCGCCAGGGCCATCCGTGAGCTTGCCGGGATGGCGGAAGTCCACACCGCCACCGGCAACCCTTCCTGGCGCGTAAATGCGATTCTCGGCGCGCTCGGCGTGAGCGAGCACGTGGGGTTCCGCGCTGGCCCGGACCTCGTCGGCATCTGGAAGAACTGCCCGGAGTACTACGCGCGGGTGCTCCAGCGCAGCGGCGTCCAACCGGCCGAAGCGCTGATCGTCGACGACACCGCCGAGTGCCTCGCGTTCGCGATGGAGGCCGGTGCGCGGGGCGCGCACATCACGGCGGATGCCTGCGCCTGTCCTGCCGTGTTCCACGCGCCATCGCTGGCAGATATCCCCGCGCTCCTTCAGTCGAACTTGTAGGTAACCGGTAGCCCTAGCCCACATCTCCCGGGCCTGGGAGCAGGGTTGGGGTGAGGGCGCGCGCGACCCGCTACAATCCGCGTCTTCGAACACCGCATCCGAGGAGTGCCCCATGAAATTCGGCGTCCAGATGTTCCCAACCGACTACGCGATCCCGCCGCATGAACTGGCAAAAGCGTGCGAAGACCTGGGCTTCGAATCGCTCTTCTTTCCGGAGCACACGCACATCCCAACGAGCCGCCGCACGCCGTGGCCGGGTGGCGCGCCGCTGCCGATGGAGTATTCCCACACGCACGACCCGCTCGTCGCCAGCGCCGCCGCGTTCGCCGTCACGAAGACGCTGAAGGTAGGCACGGGCATCTGCCTGGTCATGGAGCGCGACCCGATCACGCTCGCCAAGGAGGTCGCCAGCGTCGACTTCCTCTCCGGCGGGCGCTTCCTCTTCGGCATCGGTGGCGGCTGGAACGAAGAGGAGATGGAGAACCACGGGACGAAGCCGGCGCTGCGCTGGCGCATCCTGCGCGAACGCATCCTCGCCATGAAGGAAATCTGGACGAAGGACGAAGCCGAGTACCACGGCAAGTTCGTGAACTTCGACCCCATCTGGTCATGGCCGAAGCCCGCCGCGAAGCCGCACCCGCCGATCCTCGTCGGCGGCGCCGGCCCGCGCACCATCGACCGTGTCATCGAATACGGCGACGAATGGATGCCCATTGGCGGGCGCTCCGGAGCCGTCCTCGGCCAGATGATCGGCGAGTTGCGCGAGAAGGCGAAGGCCGCCGGCCGCGGCCACATCCCGGTCTCGGTTTTCGGCGTCCCGGCCTCGCAGGAAGTGATCGAGAACTACGCCAGCTTGGGCGTCGAACGCTGCCTCTTCGGCCTCCGCGCCGAGCCAGCGGACAAGGTCATCCCGGCGCTCAAGCGCTACGCCGAAGCGGCCGGACTGTAGGCTCGGCGCTCCCCCTGCTCAGATGGGGTGGTCACGAGCGGTGGGACGTTGACTCAGCACAACGGTCGCGCGCAAGCCGCGGACGGCTCGCGTTTGGCCTTCCGTGCCGTTCACGGCCCAACCGCTCCTTACCAGTCGCGGCTCAGATGGGGTGGTACGTTACCGGGTCCGGTTCAGCGAGTACCCTCCGAACATGGACCGCGCCGGCTCCGAACTCCCCGCGAATATCGCACCCAATGCGTTTGCCGGCACCGCCGAGGACTACGCGCGCTATCGCCCGCCCTATCCGGCCGGCATGGTCGACGACCTTCTGACGCGGGTCAGCGGCCGGACTCGCCTGCTCGACCTCGCCTGCGGCCCCGGACGCATCGCGCTCGCCCTCGTTTCGCAGTTCGAATCCGTGCTCGCGGTCGACAGCGAGCCAGAGATGGTGGCCGTTGGGCAACGGCTGGCTTCCGAACGCGGCATCGCGAACGTGAGCTGGCGCGTGTCGCGAGCCGAAGAGCTTACCCTCCCGGCCAGTTCCCTCGACCTCATCACCATCGGCGAAGCCTTCCACCGCCTCGATCAGCCCGAGGTGCTCGCTTCGGCGATGCGCTGGCTGCACCCCGGCGGCGTCATCGCGAGCATGGGCAGCACGGGAATCCTGCAAGGCCGCGAGCCCTGGCAGACGGCCGTCACCGAGCTCGCCCGCGAGTGGACCAGGGACGTCTTCCCGGATGGCTGGGCGCAATCGCGACCCGGCGCCACCGCCGGGCCAGGCGCCGAGGCCGAAGCCATGCGGCGCGCCGGCTTCACGGGAGTTGAATCGCGCACGTTCACCATCGATCGAACCTGGACCGCGGCCGAAATCCCAGGCTACCTCCGCACCACGTCCGTTTGCTCTCGCCGCGTCCTCGGCGCTCGGCACACTGCATTCGAATCGGCGCTACGCGATGCTCTCCTGGCCATGAACCCGGACGGGCTGTTCTTCGAGCGGATGGAGTTCGGATACACCGCCGGCCAGCGCCCGGACTGAACAGCCCGGCCAGCGACGCCCCCCCGCCAAGGCCCGACTGTGAAGGAGGGCAGATACACCCCCGCACCAGAGTCCAACTCAAAGATGACCCGGAGTCTCGCCCCCCTGACTTGACGGCGCCCTTGTCACACCACCGCCAGCGGCTTCAGGTCCCCGGCAGGCAGTTCCACCACAATCGCGTCCCCGGCCCGCACATGTCCCCCGCGCACCACCACGCCCATGATGCCCGCCTTGCGCACCAGGTTGCCCTCGGCGTCGCGGTCGAGCACGGCCTGCATGAGGCCCGGCCGGAAGTTGTCCAACTGAGCGCAGGGGTTGCGCAGCCCCGTGACGCGCACGACCGCCTCATCGCCGAAACGCAACAACGCCCCGGTGGGCAATGCCAGCAGGTCCAACCCGCGCGTCGTCACGTTCTCCCCCATATCGCCCGGCTTCACGCCGAAACCGCGCACCCGTAGTTCGTCGAGCAGTTCCGCATGGATGAGGTGGACCTGGCGGAGGTTCGGTTGCGTGGGGTCGGCTTTCACGCGGGAGCGGTGCTTCACCGTCTCGCCCAGGTGCGCATCGCCATCCACCCCGAGCCCTTCGACCAGCCGGATTGACGCCCGCGAAGGCTTCGAAAACGTGTGCGAAGCACTCAGGTGGACGGCGACGACGGTGCCGGCGGTGTTCATGCATCGATGGTGTCAGCCAGCGGCCGGCCACGCCACCCCGCACCATCTGAGCCGCGACTGGTAAGGAGCGGTTCGATGTTGACCCAGCACTTCCGTCGCGCGCCAGCCTCTGTTAGCTCGATCCCGCAGTCGCTCGGGCTGCCAAATACGCGCTCCGTCTGAGCCGCGACTGGTAAGGAGCGGTGCGATGCTGGCCCAGCACTTCGGTCACGCGCCAGCCGAGACAGGCTCGCGGTTTGGCCTCCCGTGCCATTCACGGCCCAACCGCTCCTTACCAGTCGCGGCTCAGATGGGGTGCGAACGAGTGGCGGGATGTTGGCCCAGCACTTCCGTCGCGCGCCAGCCGAGACAGGCTCACGGTTTGGCCTCCCGCGTCGTTCACGGCCCAACCGCTCCTTACCAGTCGCGGCTCAGATGGGGTGCGAACGAGCGGTGGGATGTTGACCCAGCACTTCCGTCGCGCGCCAGCCGGGGAGGCTCACGGTTGGCCTCCCGTGTCATTCACGGCCCAACCGCTCCTTACCAGTCGCGGCTCAGATGGGTTGCGAACGAGCGGTGCGATGTTGACCCAGCACTTCGGTCACGCGCCAGCCGGAGGAGGCTCGGGCATGGCCTCCCGTGTCATTCACGGCCCAACCGCTCCTTACCAGTCGCGGCTCAGATGTGGCGCGGGGGTGGCACGGAGCACCCTTTCAACGCGTCACTTCGACCGCCGCCCGCAACCCGCTCTCAATCGCCCCCTGGATCCAGCCGTGCGCGAGCGACGCGTGTTCGCCCGCGAAGAACAGGCGCCCTTCCGGCGAAATGATGTGCGAGAACAGGTGCGTCTGCTGGCCGGGGTCGAACAGCGCGTAGGCGCCGCCCGCGAACTCATCGTCGTGCCACATCTTGCTCGCGCCCACTTCGAAGTTCTCGCGCATCTCCGGGTGGATGATCGCCACGTTCTCGACAGCCTGCGTAAGACGGTCGTTGGCCGAGAGCGAGCCCCAGCGCTGGGCGTCTTCGGACCAGGTGTAGCTGGCCAGCAGGACGCCCCGGCCGGTCTGCTGGCCGTGGTCCGGGTAGTACAGCTGGCGGATTGGCAGGTCGGTCACGGTCCCGCCGCCCACGATGCCGTCGTTCGTTTCCCAGAAGCGCGTGCGCGACTGCAGGAACACCTTCGAAGCGGCGTCGTAGTGCAACTGGCGAATTGCTCGCTGCTTGCCCAGCGAGACCGCAGGCGTGATCTCGATGTGGCGCAGCACCGGGAACGGCAGTGCGACGATGGCCCTATCGCCGCTGAGAGCAGAGCGCCCCGCGGGGCCCTGGAATTGCACGGTCACGCCGTCGCTCCCCTGGGTGATGGCCGTGACCTTCGCGCCGAAGCGGATGTGCGGCATGAGCTCCGGCAAGAACGCGCGCGGCAACTGGTCCATGCCGCCCGCGATGTAGACGACGTTGGAGAACCAGTCGCCGGCCTCTTCGCGGAGGATTTCCATGAACGCGCTGTTGAGGAACGGCTCCATGCCGCTGAACAGCACGTACAATTCGATGGCGCCCTGGCTCCAGCCGCGGCTCTCCAGGAATTCGTGCAGCGAGAACTGGTCCAGTTCGTTCGCCAGCGAAACCCAGGCATCCGCGCCGCCGGTCTTGATGCGGTCGAACAGCGGTTGCAGGGTGCGGGACCAGCGCTCGATGACGGCGTACATGCGCTCTTCTTCGGCCAGTTCGAACCCGGTGGCGTGCAGCTCGTTGCTGAACTCGCCCATCCGCACCTTGTGCCCGTGGATGTAGGTCCACGCGTTCGGGTTACCCATCGTGAACGGCTTCGTCCGCAGCCCGAACTTCTCCACGTAGTGGAGCGTCAGGTCATGCGCGCGGGGGATGCGCATCGCGCCGGCCTCGCCGTAAAGGCCCTCGCTGAACGGCTCGCGCAGCGTGAACACGCGCCCGCCAACCCGCTGTTGCCCTTCGAGTAACGTGACCCTGTAGCCGGCGTGCAAGAGCTCGGTCGCAGCGACCAGCCCGGCCATGCCCGCGCCGATAACGATGATGTGCTCGTCGCCTTTGGCGCGCGGCAAACCGCCGTGCAGTGCTTCGCGGATACGTTCGGGGGAGGGGACGGCCATGGCCGCGAAGCATACCGCGCGCTGATTCACGATTCACGATTGCCGACTTGCGATAGTGGCGGGCACGGCCAGCCGACACGTCAATCGACAATCGTCAATCGACAATTGCGTAGACTGCTGGCATGACGTTCGAACTCTCGGCTTCCGTGGTCCTCTGGCGTGGCGACGAAATCCTGGTGATGAAACGCGCGGGCGGCTTCTCCGCGGGTGGCTGGTTCATCCCGGGCGGTCACGTCGAACAGGGCGAGCGGCCGGTCGAATCGGCCGCGCGGGAGGTCTTCGAGGAAGCGGGTATTTCGCTCGATCCCGCCGGTCTTACCCTCGTTGACATCATGAGCTACGAGACCGGCGCCGGCACCGCCCACACCATCATCTACAACGGCTCCTGCGCCGGCGCGGCCGAGGCCGCGATCAACGAAGAGCACATCTACCACCGCTGGATGACCCCGGAGGCCTACATCGCGCGCTTCCTGGCCGAGGACATGCTGCGCGCCCGCGGCGCCGGCGAAGGGGCCATCTCGCTGGCGAACGAAGTGGCGCGCGTGGTCCGGGCGGCAGCCGCGCGGCGGTAAGCCACGCCGGCTTGCCCCGATGTGCTATCGTCCGAGCTATGAGCGCCGGGGTGGCCAGCGACCCCTACAGCCGGATCCAGATTCGGATTCCCGGCTGGTTACTCGTCCTTGCGCTCGTGTTGCTGGTCGCGTGGTGGGGTGCGAGCCGCCTCCCCAATGGCGACGAGCCGGCCCTCGCGATGCCCGCGCGGGTGACTGTGCTCGCTTCCACCTTCGAGAACGGCCTGCTCACAACGACGGTCATGGTAGAGAGCAACAGCGACTTCGCGCCCAACTCCATCGGCTTCACCATCGTCCTCGACGACCGCAGCGAACTGCAGGCCTCAGGGCGGGAAGCGGGCGCCGGCGCCTGGCACGGGCGGAGCTACATCTTCGCGATTGACCGGCGCATACCCGAGGGCCGCAGTCCCGCGTTCCTGCAACTGAACGGCAAGAACGGCGGGGTGCTCGTCAGCCTCCCGGGCGAGGCATCTCGATGAGCCGCCTGTCGCACCTCCCGCAGCCGGCCGGCATGGTCATTGACGTTGCCGTGCCGCGCTGGCTCATCCGGATCGGCCGCTTCTCAGTCGCCGTTTGGCTGGTCGCCATCCTCGGGCTGATCGTGCTTGGCGCGATCTTCGCGACCCGCGGTGGTGAATCGTCGTCACCCAGGGACGTGGCAGTCTCCCTCACCGGCGCCAACTTCGAAGCGCGCCCGATCAGCTACGACATCCGCGTTGCCGGCGGCGCCGAAACCATGAAGGGGCTGGACAGGGAATGGACGCTGCTCATGTCCTCCGGCATGGTCCACTGGGCGAACGTTGTCGAAGGCCCCACGAAGGTCGCTCCCGGGGAGACGGCGTTGCTCACGCTCATCTTCCTGTTCGAACCTGCGCCGGGCGAAGGCGAGCCGGTCGCGCTGCGCTGGGATCCCGGCCGGAAGGTGATGGTCTCGATGGAGTTGAACGGGCGATGAGGGCTGCGGCCGCCTACGCAGCCAGCCGCCGCTTGCCCGCGTAGAGCGCCGAGTCCGCTTCCTGCAGCAGGTGGCCCGGGTCGAAGTCCTCGCCGAGGGTGGCCGTGCCTACCGTCGCGCGAATCCGCCCCCGGCCGCCCGGCGGGCTATCGACCACGAAGTTCGCGGCTGCGACGGCGTAGCGGATGCGCGCCGCGACCTGTTCGGCTTCCTCGCGCGAAACGCCGGGCATGATGGCCGCGAACTCGTCGCCGCCGGTGCGGGCAACGGTGGCGCCCGGCGGAGCGACGTCGACAATCGCCTGGCCGGCGATGCGCAGCGCCACGTCACCCGTGGGGTGGCCGAACGAGTCGTTGATGCTCTTGAAGTCGTCCAGGTCGATCATCGCGATGCTCAGCGGTGTTGCCGCCGCGCGGCAGGCGGCGAGCTGGCGTTCGAGCTCGCCGTTGAAGTAGCGGCGGTTGTAGAGGCCGGTCAGGTCGTCGTGTTCGGACAGCTCGCGGAACCTGCGCGAAAGCTCGCGGTCGATTGCCGCCTGGCGCCGGCGCGGGACCGCGACGACGGTTGAGATGATGACGGCCAGCGCGAGGTACCAGGCCGCGAACGACCAGGACAGCCAGGGCTGCCGGAGAAGCTCCGCCAGGCCGAAGAGCACCCAGCCGATGAGCCAGGACCCGAGGCCTGCTACTTTTGCGAACTTCGTTGCCCACTCCACGTCCGGGTGCGTTTCCGAGTCTTCAGGTAGAGGCGGCGTAGGGGTTTCCCTGATCATCCAAAGGGATTATCGGCAGCGTCGCGGCCGCGGCTCATATCCTCCCGCCGCGAGGATCTGGATTTTTACCGGGGGCGGGTGAACGTCTCCGGCGTCACACCGGCCCGGTCAGCGCTGAAGCGCGCCCGGCGTAGACTCGGCTCTGCCCGTGACCATTTTCCCTGCCTCCGCCACCGCCGAAGCCCGCCGGCTCGTCTTCGCGCGGACCATTCGCGGCTTCGCCGACGGGTTGGTGAGCGTCACCCTGGCGAGCTACCTGGACGGCCTCGGCTACTCGGGGGTGCAAATCGGCGCGATCATCACCGCAACGATGCTCGGGTCGGCCGCGCTCACTCTCTGGATCGGCGTGTGTGGCGGCCGCATCAACGCCCGCTCCATCCTGCTCTTCGGCGCCGTGCTGATGGCGCTCACCGGCCTGGGATTCGCAGCGTTCACCGAGTTCTGGCCCCTGCTGATCGTCGGGTTCGCCGGCACGATGAACCCCTCGGCCGCCGATGTCAGCCTCTTCCTGCCGGTCGAGCAGTCGCTCCTCTCGGAGCGGGTGTCGGCGCGGGACCGCACCGCGCTGTTCGCCCGCTACACCCTTGGCGGGGCGCTGGCGGGAGCGCTGGGAGCGCTGGCCGCGGCACTTCCCGGCCCCATCTCCGGCGCCATCAATGAGCCGCTCGGCGATGTCCAGCGCGCCGTCTTCGTGCTCTACGCGCTGACCTCAGCGGCGGTGGCCGTCCTTTACCTGCCCCTGCGCATCACGCCGCACCCGGCCGCCGTTTCGCGCGGGCTCGGCGAGTCCCGTGGCGTGGTGCTGCGGCTCTCCGCGCTGTTCAGCCTGGACTCGCTTGGCGGTGGGTTCGCGGTCCAGTCGCTCCTCGCGCTCTGGTTGTTCAAGCGCTTCGACCTCTCCGTGGAAGCAGCCGGCACGGTGTTCTTCGTGGCGGGCATCCTCAGCGCAGGCTCGCAGCTCGCCTCGCCGCTGCTGGCGAACCGTATCGGCCTGATCCGCACGATGGTGTTCACGCACCTGCCGGCGAACGTCTTCCTGGTCACCGCGGCGTTCATGCCGACCGCCCCGCTGGCCATCGCGTTCCTGCTGCTGCGGATGGCGCTCTCCCAGATGGACGTGCCCGCGCGCCAGTCCTACGTGATGGCGGTGGTCCCGCCTGAGCGAAGGGCAGCGGCCGCGAGCATCACCAACGTCCCGCGCAGCCTCGCCTCCGCCGTTTCGCCGCTCATCGCCGGGGCAATGCTCTCGGCGACGTCGTTCGGCTGGCCGCTCATCTCCGGGGGCGGCCTGAAGATCGCGTATGACCTGCTCCTCCTGCGGCAGTTCGGCGCGCTCCACCCCGATGAGGAGGTCTGAGCGACCGGTAAATTCGGCGTCCGGGCTTGCGTCCGTTGTGTACGATTGGGCGCGCACAGGTGGGGGTGGGCGATGAGCATCCGGACGATAACGGCGTGGGTGGCCGCGGTTCTGCTGGGGTCAGTCCTTCTGGGCGCGGCACAGACGGCGCGAGCCGCCACAACGCGTACCTGGACCGGCAACGGCGCGACGAACAACTGGAGCGACGCGGGCAACTGGAACTCGGGTGCGCCCGTGGCCGGTGACAGCCTCGTTTTCCCGGCTTCGGCCAACCGCAAGACGAACACGAACAATCTCGCCAGCAACACCGCGTTCGACACGGTCACCTTCAACGGCGGCGGCTACGATATCTCCGGCAACGCCATCTCGCTCACAACCGACCTGACCAACCAGTCCAACGGCAACAACGAGATTCACCTGTCGCTCAACGGCGCCGGCGCCGTCTGGCAGCAGACTGGCCGCCTCATCCTGTCCGGCAACAATGGATTCACGGGCGGCGTGACCGTCGTCGCGGGAGCGCTCCGCATCGAGCATGGCCATGCCCTGGGCAACGCCCCCGGCCAGACCATCGTCAACGATCCCGGCACCATCGAGATCGCGGGCGGCTTCGATATGGGGGCGAAGACCATCTATGTCGCCGGGACCGGCTACGACGACGAGGGCGCGCTGCAGTCCCTCGGTGGGACCAACGTCATCGGCAAGGTCATCATCACCGGCGATACGCGCATCGGCGTGTTCAGCAACACGCTCGTTATCGAGGAGTTGCAGGAGAACTTCGGCGGCGGTGACCTTCAGTTGGTTGGCGGCGGGAAGCTCCAGGTCGAGACGTCGTTCTTCACCGGCGCCTTCGACGTCGCCGAGGGCAACCTGACGTGGCACGCTTCGTCCCAGGTCTTCGCCACCGTCCGCCGCGATGGTGTCCTGCGAGGCCTGGGCATGGTTTCCCAGGTTGACGTGTTCAGCGGGATGGTCTGGCCCGGCTCCGGTTCCGCGCCCGGCATCCTCTCCGTCTTCGGACCAACGACGTTCAACTCCGGCGTCTTCCGCGTCGACATCGACGGGCCCACAGTGGGCGCGGAGTACGGCCGGCTCGAAACCAACGGGCTCACATTGAACCCGAGCGCCACCGTGCTGGACCTCGACATTTCGACCGACCCCAGCACCGGCGACATCTACCGGATCATCGACAACAGCGGCATCGGGGCGGTACAGGGGACGTTCCTGGACCTCCCGGAGGGCGCGCTGTTCGTCGCGCACGGCTTCGTCTGGAAAATCAGCTACAAGGGCGGCTCGGGTAACGACGTCACCCTCACCGTCCTGCGTGTGGCGTCCGCGGACCTGCAACTGCAGATGACCGCGTTGCCCTCGCCGGTCGCCTCGAATGGGAACCTGACCTACACGATCGTCGTCACGAACGCGGGGCCGGACACGGCGAGCTCGCCCACCGTCTCGATGGGCACGCCGGTCGGGACTTCGTTCGTCTCGTCCACGAAGCCTTCGAACTGGACCTGCTCCAATCCCTCGCCCGGCCCAACGGTTACCTGCACCGGCCCCAACCTTCCGTCGGGCGAAATCGTGACGGTCACCCTGACGTTCAAGGTCAACGCGGCCAGCGGCACGGTCAGCGGCACGGCGGGCGTATCTTCGCAGACGAATGACCCCGCCAGCGGCAACAACAGCGTGACGCTTTCGACGCCGATCGGAGCCCCGGATGCGCGGCCCTACAAGCGCGTTGTCGTGGGCGTTTCGCGCGACTGAGCGGATGATGCGCGGCGTTCACTTTCGTCACTGAATTGGCCCTCAAAACGGCCGTTGTCACCGTCTGTTGACCCTGCTGGCGAATCTGAATGGTGCCGTCCCGCAGAGTTTACGAAGCGGTTACCGAAATCCGCGCCAAGCCTGCTGTTGGCCGCCGGGCAGAGGCCGTTATTGCTGGTACGAAGATGAGCTACCTCACGGCCGTCCCTCGCACTACCGACCTCGAACCGGCGCCCCGGGCGCTCACGGTCGTCTCGCCCGAGGCCCGTGAGACGGTCTACCTGGACGACGCGGCATCGCTCGAAATCATCACGGAAGCGCTCAAGGCCTGGGGCCTCCGTGTCCGTTCGGAACGCGGTAGCGCCCGCCCTGTCGCCGAGGGCCAACCAGCGCCCACGCCGCTCGACACCACCTGGCAGACGACCCGTCCCGAACAACGCGCCCCGAGCCGCCTCGAAAACGACCTCTCCCCGCTCTGGTTCCCTCTCCGCGAAGAAGACGCCGGCGACGCCAGCTCGGCCTGGGCCTGGTTCAGCCGCGCGGCCTGACGCCGCATTGTTCGGGTGACCCGCGAGCCCGGAGCGACAGCGACGCGGTTGGCCCGACCCCACTCGATCCTTGGAGCACGCTTGCCGGTTCCGCGCGGCCCCGGTTGACCAGGCGCGTTTGGCCGGCCTTCCCCTTGCAACGCCTGCTATCGTTGGTTGCATGAGTGGTCTCATGGGCGGCAAGTCGTGGTGGTGGAGCCTCTGGCGCAGCCTTGTCCTGGCCGCCGCGACGTTCGTGGCAGGCGTCCTCGTCTCGCTCCTCTACCTCTGGTGGCGCGACGCACTGAGCGCCGTGCACTTCGCCTACTGCCTCTACGCGCTTGGCGGTTTGGTTGCCGCCGGCTATGTGCTGGTGCTGCTCGGGAAGAACTCCGCGGTAGGTCTGCCCGGGCTCACACCGCCCCCTTACGCGTACTACCCACTCGATAGGGAACTGGTCGGCGGACGGCGGCGGCGCATGGGCGAGATGGAAGAGCTCACGGCGCTCGTCCTGGCCACGGTAGTGCTGTTCTGGGGCGTGGGCGCGGTGGCGGAGCTGTACCTGTGACACGTCATTCAGGCGGCGAATCGTGGCCGGCCACCTTCCGGCGTTGGGCGAAAATAGTGGCCATCGTCGATGCCGTGGCAGTGGGATTCGCCTTCGCTGTCGTCCTCGCCTGGCGCGATTTTTCTCCCGAGAACATCGAACGCGTGCTCTGGACGTGCGCGCTGATTGTCGGCGCCGGTTGGTTGCTCGCGATGATGGCCGCGGGTGCGATGCGCCAGGCAAGCCTGTTCAACCACGCCGGCATGATGGACGACGAAGAGCTCCGCTACCTCATCCGTCCCGAACGCTTCCGCGATGCCGTCGAGCTGACCGCGCTGGCGCTGGCGATCTGCGGCTCGCTGGTCGTGGCAGCCTCGCTTGCGGGCGCGCTCTGATGTG
This sequence comes from Dehalococcoidia bacterium, assembly GCA_046328215.1. Lineage (GTDB taxonomy): Bacteria > Chloroflexota > Dehalococcoidia > Tepidiformales > Tepidiformaceae > Amarobacter. The sequence continues at coordinate 79,897 of JAXLXA010000008.1, forward strand.
GTGGCAGATCCAACGCCTCGCGCTCTTCATCTTCGTGCTTGATGCCGCGGTCATCGGGTTGGCCGCCGCGGGGTGCCTCCTGTTCGGGGCACTCACGAAGATAAACCTGGCCACGGTCCTGCTGGGCCTTGCGGTGTTGCTCGCGTTCTCCGCGGCCGGCTTCGGCGACGGCCCCGCCCGCCTGCCGTTCGCGACTTCCACAAGGATGCTCGACCGGGCGCTGTTGGAGGATCAGTTCGCGCGTGAATTGGAATACGGTCTCAACCCTTCCACGAACTCGCCGAAGTCGTTCCTCCGTAACGGCCCGAGCTGGCCACTCGCCCTCGGCCTCGCCGCCATCCCGCTCATCGCGCTCAGCGCTTTCCTCGCCGGCGCCTGAGGCCCTTTCCTCTCACGTCTCACCTTCTTTCGCTCTAGACTCGTGTCCATGTCTTTCACCGACCGTTACGGCCTCACGCTGACCACCACTTCCGCGGCTGCCGCCGAAGCCTATTCGCGCGGGCTGGACCACGCGCTCGCGGCTGAGGCGCCGGGCGAGGCGTGCTTCCGCCAGGCGCGTGAAGAAGATCCGGGGTTCGCCCTCGCGCACGTGGCCGAAGCCCGGCTGCTCCAGTTCCGCGGCAAGATGAAGGAAGCCGCGGCCTCGCTCGAAACCGCGCGCGCCGCGGCGATCGGCGCCACCGCGCGCGAACAGTCGCACATCGCCTGCCTGGCGACGGCGATCTCAGGCGATTCGCCCGGCGCCCTCGCCGCCCTTCGCGCCCACGTTGCGGAATACCCACGCGACGCGTTCATCCTCTCGCAGGCGTGTGGCGTGTACGGGCTCATCGGCTTCTCCGGCCGGCTGGAGCGCAACGAGGAACAGCTCGCGCTGCTTGAGCCGCTGACCAGCGCGTACGGCGACGACTGGTGGTTCCTTTCGCAGATCGCCTTCGCCTACAACGAGCTGTTCCGCCATGACGAAGCCCGCCGGGCCACCGAGCGCTCGCTTCAGGGCAACCCGCGGAATGGGCACGCATCTCACACCATGGCGCACGTCCAGTACGAAACCGGCCAGGCCGAGGCCGGCGCGACCTTCATGCGCGACTGGCTCGTGGGTTACGACCCGGCCAACCAGCTCTACGTCCACAACAGCTGGCATCTCGCCCTCTTCGAACTGGCGGCCGGCAACTACGAGCGCGTCGTTGACCTCTATGACCGCGTGATCCGGCCGGAGGTTTCGACTTCGCCCCCGCTCGGTACTGTCGCCGACGCCGCCGCGCTGCTCTGGCGCTGCAACCTCACCGAACGGCCTGCTTCGGAGCTGCCGTGGGAGCCGCTGGCCGATTGGGCGAGGAAGATGTTCCCGCAGCCTGGCATGACCTGGGCCGATGCCCACTGCATGATCGCCTGGGCGGCGGTGAACGACCAGGCGCGGCTCGGCCAGCTCATCGACCAACTGCGAGACCGCGTCGCCGCCGGCAAGGTCTATGCGGGCGCGATGCTGCCCACGCTCGGCGAAGGGTTCCAGGCGTTCGCGGCGGAAGACTGGACACGGGCGGCCACGCTCTTTGACAGCGTCGCCGGCGAGGTGATCCGCCTCGGCGGAAGCCACGCCCAGCGAGATGTGTTCGAAGAGACGCGGATCGAAGCCCACGCGCGCGCCGGAAACCTCGAAACCGCAAAAGCCATCCTCGAAGAGCGCCTCGACCGCCGGCCAAACGGACGCGACACGCGCTGGCTGGAGCGTATCAACCGCGAGTACGCGGCCGCCCCGGCAGCGGGATAGGCGATGGAGGGCGGGGCGGAACTGAGGACAGTCACAGCCGTCGTCGTGGTCTGGAACTCGGGCGACCTCGTCGTCGAACAGTTGCGGACGCTTGAGCCGGCATTCGCGGAGGGCATGCGGATGGTGTTGCTGGACAATGCCTCCGCCGATGACTCATTCGCCCGGATGTCGCACTTCCTGGAGGGTTGGCGCTTCGCGGGGCAGGTAGAGCTTCTCCGCAGCGGGGCCAACGTAGGCTTCTGTGCGGGAGTGAACCGCTGCGTTGAGACCGCGCTCGCGGGGAGTCCGGCGCCGGAGTTCATCTGGATGCTGAACCCGGATGCCGTCGTGAACGAGCAAACGATCCAGGAATTGGTGGCAGTCAACGCATTGAGCGGTTGCCAGATCGTCTGTCCGCAGCCGTGGATGGCCGCGAAGCCAGCGGCGGCGGGGTGGCCGCGGTCGTTCTGGCTTCCCTACCGGCCCCCCGAACGCGCATCCTCCACGCCGCGCTGGTGGGTGACATCCGGCTACCAGGGAGCCTGTGTCCTGTTCGAGGCGCAGTTGGCGCGGTCCCTGGTGAAGCGAGATGGGTACCTCCTCGATCCGCGGCTCTTCATGTACTGCGATGAACGGGACACCGTGGAGCGCGCGCGGAGCCTGGGCGCCCGCGTCGCGGCTTCGCGAGATGCGATGCTGGAGCACGACGGGGGCGGCGCCTCCGATGGCACGCGGTTGGCGGCGGCCCGGCAGTACTACCTGTCGCGAAACGCCATCCTCGTTGGCCTCCGCCACCTGCCCCGCCGCGACCTGGTCTGGATGCTGCCTCTGCACCTCCTGCGGGATGCCACCTGGCTCGTGCGCGCCACGCTGAGCGGCGGCCATCCCCACGTCCGCGGACACTTCGAGGGCGTTCTCGATGCCTTCCGCGGCAGGACCGGGCGCTGGTCGCGCCATCCCGACGCCAATCGCTGACGGGTTGCCAGCGGCCGGTAGGCGTTCCCTCGCGGCCGCGGGAGCCTTGGGAGACCTTACCGCTGGAGACTCCCATGGCCATCGCCCTCGAACGCGCGCCCGCGCATCCCCGCCCCCTGATTAACGCCGGCCGCGTGCTCCTCATCGCCAGCCGCGAGCTGTTGGTCCACGGCCTGACCGGATTCGGACGGCCCTGCCGCATCTCGCGCAGGTCTGGAAAGCTGGTCCGCTCATGAGCGAAGACGTCCCCATCGGCCGGCTGGTGTCGATCATCGTCTCGGTGCTTGCCGCCGCGCTGTTGCTGGCCCTTGGCGGCCTCGTCGTGGTCGGCGTCACCGGCCAGGACAACGCCGTGTCCCTGACCCTGACGCATGTGATCGAGACGATCCTGGGCGTCTTCGTCGGTATCGCGGCGGGTTCGCTCGCATCGCGCGAGTAGCCGTTGTAACGCTTTTGATATGCCCGGCGTGAAACCGTGAGCGCCTTCGCGATGCCCGCGGCCTCACCATCCGATCATCTCGAATTGGAGGATCGACCATGAGCAGTCCAACGCATCAGGTCCGAGCGCCAATCGTCGATACCCCGGTCTTCAGCGCGGACGGCCACCAGGCCGGTTACGTGAGCGAAATCCACGGCGGCTACTTCAAGCTGGATGTCCCGATGGCGAAAGACTACTGGCTCAGCACCGTCTACATCGCCGGAAGCACCCTCGATCGCGTTTCACTGACCCTCAAGAAGGACGAGATGGACGAGCATCGCCTGAGCGCTCCCGGCGCCGAAGCCCAGGACCCCGACTTCGTCATCTCTGATGTCCAGGCGCTGAGCCAGCGCGAACGCATGGAACGCGAGCTCGCGGCCCAAAACGAACGGCTCCGCCGGGGCGACGTCTAACCCGCCCGCCCCTGACCCAGTCTTCCCCCACTCGAGGCGGCCCTTCCCCAGGGCCGCCTCCCCCTTTGTGCCGTGAGTCACTCCAGGCGCATGCCCGCCAGCGAGCGAACGTGGATTGCGTTGACCTGGAGCCAGTGCCGTTCGGCCTTGTCCTCGGCGGACTTAAACGGCCTGGTCAGGCCGACTCCGAGGATCACGGGCTCGCCGGCGTCGATCGCCTCCCGCACCGCCGCGATCCGGTCCATGCGCGGCCGTTGGTACTCGTCTTCGAAGAAGCGCGCGTCTGTCAGACTCAAGTCGAGCGCTTCTCCCGGCAGCCTCACGCGGAGACTCTTGTGGTCGCCCTCGCTTCGCACCACCAACTGGCAGCCCAGCATCGGCCGGTAGGTCCCGAGTGACGCCCGCCCGGATAGCAGGGGGACAGAGGCCCGCTCGCTGCGGCGTTCCAATTCCTCGCCAAAAATTTCGTAGAGCGAGTCACTGGCAGCAGATTCGAGCAGCTCCCACATGCGTTCCGGGGCGGCATAGCCGATGCGGCGGGAGTTTTCGGGACGGAACAGGTGGTCTTCCACCTCCGGCGGGCGCTGGCCGAGATCGTGCACTCTGCCCAGCTCCACGATTGCGCGCATATCGAACGGCCCAACCGGCGCAAGCAGATCCGTAGGGAGCCGTTGCCCGCCGAGCACGGGCCGCACGTGCCGGTAATCGCCGCGCGTCAGCCCGGCCACGCAGCAGAAGCCGCGCGCCATACGCGTGACATGGGTGATGAGAAGCTCCATGGCGCCGCCCGGCTCAAAGGTGCCGAATCGTTACATCGCCCCAACGCCCTTGCAAGTACTCAGCGGCAATCCGCCGGTGGCAGTGGTCGGGCGTGGCTTCGCTGCACAGGAGCACCCCGCGGTCGAAGGCAGCCCGGTCGAGGGTTGACTCGATGCGACGCTCTGCGAGCAGGTGAAGGTAGGCGGTGGCGTACTCGTCCCATCCAATCTGCTTCGCGCGGTACCGCTTGAGCATCTCCGCTTCCGGCGTGAGGTCCGGGACCTCCACGTATCCGGCGCTGCAAATCGTCTGGACCAGGTAGGCGAGGTCGTCGCGCTTGGCGAAACCGGCCAGTTGGGACGTGTTGTGAAGGCGCACGTCGAGCACCGTGCGCGCCTGGAAACCCGTTATCCGTTCGAAGAAGGAGCGAGCGCTGCTTCGGGTAAAACCGATAGTGGCGATCTCCATGCATCCTCCAGCAGCAGCGCCTGGCTCACCATACTGGCTTCGGCAACCTCGCTCCCGTCGCCCAGGATGTGCCTGATGGCGCCGGGATCGAACCCCTGCCGCACCAGGCAGCGCGCGACCAGGAGGTGCCGGTGGCACTCCGCCGGCTGGTTTTCGGCGCAGAGCAACGCGATGCGGTAGCGGGCGGCGTTGCGCACCAGTTGCTCCAGCCCCCGCTGAAACTCTGGAGTCTGCGAGAGCGGGCCGTAGAGGACGTGTCCGCCTTCGTCGTAGAACTCGCGCGATGACGGGCGGCCGCCCAGTGAGTCGCCCATCCACGCGTAGCGCACGTCCGGGACGAGCGCCTGGGACAGCCTGTCCCGGTTGAATTGCGGCGAGTAGCGGGAATTCGGCGAACTGCGGACATCGATCACCACTTCGATAGCGAACTCCGCGAGCAACTCACGCAGCCGGTCGATCGAATGGTTCGAGTGTCCGATGGTGAAGAGCGCGTCGCCCATCCGCCGTCCCTCCGAACTGGTGTTCTATTCTAGGCGCCTTGCATCAGGCGGCACAATGGAAACCAGGAGCACCACTCCCGGAGCAACCGCATTGGCCGACGGCATCATCCTCATCCACGCATTTCCGCTTGATTCCGCCATGTGGGCGCCGCAGGTAGCCGCTCTCGCGGACCTGGCGACGATCGTCGCGCCCGACCTGCCGGGCTTCGGCGCAGCGCGTTCCAGCGGGGGAGTCATGTCGATGTCCGAGGCCGCGGATCACGTTGTCCGGGAGGCCGCCGCCGCGGGGGTGACCCGCGCTCTCGTCTGCGGGCTTTCGATGGGCGGCTATGTGGCCCTCGCGCTGTGGCGGCGGCGCCCCGAACTGGTGGCGGGCTTCGTCCTGGCGAACACCAAGGCGGCCGGCGACGACGAAGCCGGGGCCGAGCGGCGGAGACAGCTCGCGGCGCGCCTTCTCACCGAGGGAAGCGCCTTCCTGGCCGAATCGCCGCCGCCGCTGCTTTCCGAAGGAGCCCACCCGGCGCTCTGGCGTCTCGCGAAGGACGTGATCACGGCCCAGGACCCGGCGAGCATCGCCGCGGCCGCGCTGGGCATGGCGGTCCGCCCGGACTCAACTCCTGACCTGGCCCGAATCACTGTCCCAACCCTCGTCATCACCGGTTCGGATGACACCCTCATCCCGCCGGATGCGACCAGGCCGCTCGCGGACGGCATACCGGGCGCCCGGTACGAAGTCGTCCAGGGTGCGGGCCACCTGTCGAACCTCGAAGCGCCGGATCGCTTCAACGCGCTCTTGCGTGAGCACTGGGCGAAGGTGCGGGCGCGGTAGGCGGCTGCGTCAGCGGCCGTCGGACGGCGCCACCGCGAGCGCGGCGAGGAGTTCGACCGCAATCGGCGGCAGGTGCCGTCCCCGCCGGCGAATCCATCCGATTTCGCGTGTCTGGGCCGGCTCGATCGGGATGGCGACGAGGTCGGCGCGCGCCTGGACGCTCATGCGCGGCGCGAAAGCGACCCCGCCGCCGGAGGCCACCAGCGAGAGGATGGCTTGCTGCGAGCGCATCTCCAGGTTCGCCCGCAACGGACCTCCGCTGTCACGCGCAGCCGCGTCAACCATCGCCCGAAGCCCCAGTCCGGGCATCGACAGCAACAGCGACGGGTCGGCGAGGGCCTCGGCCATGCGCACCGCGGGCCGCTCCGCCCAGGGGTGCGAGGGAGGCACCACGAGCAAGACGTCCTCCCTCAGCAGCGGTTCGACCTCCAGACGCGAGTCAGCCACCGGCAAGACGATGATCGCCAGGTCGAACTCGTCGTCCAGGACGCGCCGGATCGCGTCATCCGAGCTCAGCATCTCCACGCGGATGTGTGACCGTGGATACCGCCGGCGAATCTCGGCGAGGGCCGGCGGCAGGAGGTGGTCCGAGACCGTTTCCGTCGCGCACAGGCGCAACGAGCCCCCGTACGCGGATTCCGTCCCGGCAATGTCGCCCAGCGTCGAGGCGATGTCGTCGAACACCCGGTCCGCCAGGTCCGCGAGTGCGAAGGCGGCATCGGTGGGGACGACCTTCCTGCCCACACGGTGGAACAACGGCAGGCCAAGCTCTCGTTCGAGCTGGCGCAGTTGCTTCGATACGGAGGGCTGAGCGACGAACTCCGCTTCGGCCGCCGCCGTCATCGAACCCGTACGGACCACGGAGCGCAGGTAGCGGAGGTGGTGGAGCTCCATATGCCTCCAGGCTATCGAAACGATGGTTTCAATATCTTAGACGCCAATCATTCAGCAGGATACGTTTTCTCAGACCTTGGACGGACGCGGCCCCTGACCGGAACCGCGAGCATTGGCCCATGCGAGACTTCGTCACTGGCCGCTCTCCAGGGAAACCGGAGGAACTGATGTCCAGCGTGACGGAACAGGTGAAGCAGCAATTCGGCGCGGTAGCCGAGGCTTACGTAAACAGCTCGTTCCATGCGAACGGTCCGGACCTCGCCCTGCTCGTCGAGAGCGCGGGATTCAGCGGCAACGAGTGCGTGATCGACCTCGGCTGCGGCCCCGGCCACACCGCCATGGCCTGCGCGCGCAAGGCCGCCCGCGTCATCGGTATCGACGTGACCCCGGAGATGGTGGTGGCGGCGTCGGCGCTCGCCGCCCAACGCAACCTCAGCAACGTCGAGTTCCGCGTCGGCAACGTCGAGAACCTGCCCTTCCTTTCCAATAGCCTCGATGTAGTGACCAGCCGGGTGAGCGCGCACCACTACTCCGACATCAGCCGCGCGCTGGCGGAAGCGTTCCGCGTGTTGAAACCGGGCGGCCTCATGCTGATCTCGGACACCGTGGCTCCCGAGGACCACGAGTTCGACACGTTCTTCAACACCGTCGAATTCCTGCGCGATTCGTCGCACGTGCGCAATCACAAGGGCTCGGATTGGATGCGGATGCTCCGCACCGCCGGCTTCGAGCCGGAGATGCTCGAGCGGTTCCCGCTCACCCTCGATGGAGCGGACTGGGTGAAGCGCATGCAGACGCCTCCGGAAAAGGTGGCGATGCTCCGGACGCTCCTGCGCGAGGCCAATCCCCAGGTGCGGGCGGCGTTCGAGATTCGGGCGGAAGACCCGTGGTCATTCACCATCCCCATTGGCCTGATGCGGGCGCGCAAGCCGCGCTAACGGCCCCCGCCGGAGCCATCGCGCGTGCCGTCCTCGCGCCGTAGCCTGCACGCATGGAGACCCGCACCAGGCTCGCTGCCCGCGCGGTCGTGATCGACGACCTGGGCCGCACGTTGCTGTTTCGCGCCCGGATGCCCGGGACCGATGACGCGGCGCGCATCTTCTGGATCACTCCCGGCGGCGGGATCGAAGAAGGCGAAGACGAGATCACGGCCGTCCGGCGGGAGGTCTTCGAAGAGACCGGCCTGGTGGACTTCGCGGTCGGCCCGCCGGTCTGGACGCGGGACCACACGTTCCGCTGGGGCGACGGCATGCTGCGCCAGGTGGAGGTGTACTACCTCATCCGCGTGGCCGCGTTCGAGGTTTCTATCGAGCACCACCAGCAAGAGGAGCTCACGTTCCTCACGGCGCACCGCTGGTTCAGCCTGGACGAGATCCGGGAGCACCAGGAACGGTTCGTGCCCGCCAACTTCGCCGACCTCCTCGAGCCCCTGCTCGCCGGCCTCACGCCCGAATCGCCGATTGCCGTCGGGATCTAAGGCCCAGCCTGCCAGGCCTCCGCGACGGTAATCGTCAGTTCCACCGGTTGGCCGCCCGGCAGATTGCCGCTCCTCCCGATGCTGATCAGGGCGCTCAACCCCGTCTCGCTTGCGTCGAAGTCGATCGTCCAGTCGGTTGTGATGCCCAGGAACTTTCCGGAACCCGTGGCAAGGCCGTGCCCACCGCGGTCGCCCCAGTCAGGGCCGGTAGCCGTTTCGCCCGTGAGGAGGGGCATGAACGGCGTGCTATTCAGCCCGTAACGGACGCGGCTGCCGTCCGGTTCAAGCACGAAATAGGCCGACATGGCGAACTCGGCCGGGAAAGGCAGGTCGGCGCCGGTCGAATTCGAGACGACATCGATCATCCCGAAGCGGATGCCGGAGAGCGGGCGGAGCACTTCTGGCGTCGCGGTGGGTGCAGCCGGTCGCGTAGCCGTCGCTGTGGGCGCGATGCGGGTGGGCGTTGCCGGAGGTGGCGTCGGCGTCAGTGTTGGGGCGGCGGTCACGGCAACCGTGGCCGTGGTGGCCGGGGCGATTGCGCCGCTGCTTCCGTCCGGGCGGCTGAGAATCACGGCGCCCACCACGCTGGCTACCAGCGGGATGCCCACCGCGAACGCGATTACGTTGGAAGAGAGTGTGTTCACCGCATCCGGATATTCGACCGGGTTTGGCGTGTTGCTCAGGCGGCCTCGCCGGTCAGGCGACCTCGGCGACTTCTCCCGCGAACTGCGCGTTGTACAGGTTCGCGTAGGCGCCGCCGCGCGCGAGCAGTTCGGCGTGGCTCCCCTGTTCCACGATCGCGCCGCCGTCCATCACGAGGATGGTGTCCGCATCGCGGATGGTGGAGAGGCGGTGGGCGATGACGAAGCTGGTGCGGTTCGTGCGCAGCGCGGCCATGGCGTGCTGGATCAGCACCTCGGTGCGCGTGTCCACCGAGCTCGTCGCCTCGTCGAGAATCAGGATTGGCCGGTCAGCCAGGAAGGCGCGCGCGATGGTGATGAGCTGGCGCTCGCCGGCGCTCACGCTGCTGCCTTCGTCGTCGATCTTCGTGTCGTAGCCTTCAGGCAGGGAGTGCACGAACCGGTCCACGTAGGTTGCGCGGGCCGCTTCGCGGATCTGCTCCTCCGTCGCGTCCAGGTTCCCGTAGGCGATGTTCTCGCGGATGGTGCCCGGGAAGAGCCAGGTGTCCTGGAGCACCATCCCGATCATGGACCGCAACTCCTGCCGTGGGATCTGCGCGATATCGCGTCCGTCGATCGTGATCTTGCCCGCGTTCAGCTCGTAGAACCGCATGATCAGGTTCACCAGCGTGGTCTTGCCGGCGCCCGTCGGCCCGACGATCGCGACCGTGCTGCCGGGTTCGGCAACGAGCGAAAGGTCGGTGATAAGCGGCCGCTTCGGGTCGTACGAGAACGAAACGTGGTCGAATTCCACCAGCCCGCGGGTCTCTTCCGCCGCCGGGTAGGCGGCAATCTCGGGAGATTGCTCGTCGGCGTCCAGCAGTTCGAAGACGCGCTCGGCCGAAGCGATGCCGGACTGGAACTGGTTCACCATCGCGGCGATCCAGGACATGGGCATCGAGAACTGGCGTGAGTACTGGATGAACGCCTGGATGCCGCCAATCGTCATCCCGCCGTTCGCCACCCGGATACCGCCGAGCACCGCGATGGCGACGAAGTTCAGGTTCCCGACGAGCATCGTCGTCGGCTGGATGATGCCGGACACGAACTGGGCGCCGAAGCTCGCGTCGTAGAGCCGCTGGTTCGTCTCTTCGAACCGCTTCTCTACTTCGCGCTGGCGGCCGAAGGCCTTGACGATCGCGTGCCCCGTGAACGTCTCTTCCACCTGCGCGTTGAGCGAACCGGTATGGCGCCACTGGGCAATGAACCGTGGTCGCGACCGTGACGCGATCGCGCGCATCAGGCCCATCGAAACCGGGATGGTCACGCAGGCCACCAGTGAGAGCTGCCACGAGATCCAGAACATCATGGCCACGGTGCCAACCAGCGTGAGGACCTGCATCAGCAACTGAGAAAGCGTCTGCTGTAGCGTCTGGGCGATGTTGTCGATGTCGTTCGTGACGCGGCTGATGAGGTCGCCGCGGTGCGCCCGGTCGATGTAGCTGAGCGGCAGTTGGTTCAGCTTCGTCTCGATGTCGGCACGCAGGCGGTACATCGTGCGCTGCACTACGCCCGCCATCAGGTACGACATCGCGTATTGCAGCACCCATGAAGCCGCGAGCAGCCCGGCCGCGAGCAAGAGGATGCTCCCGAGGTGGTCGAAATCGATGGACTGGCGGGTCACCACGGCCTTGACGATGACGTCCGTGCCGCGGCCGAGGATCTTCGGCAGCGTGACGGCCATCGCGACGCTGCCGATGGTCATGAAGACGGCGAGGATGACCCATGAGCGCTCCGGTCCGAGCCGCCGCAGGAGCCGCTTCGCGCTCGAACCGAAGTCCTTCGACTTTTCCGTGGGCATGCCGAAGGAGCCCATGCGCATGCCGGGCTGGCCGCCCTGCATCGGTGGCCGCATGCCGCCGCCCGGGGCGGGTGGTCCGCCGCCTGGAGGTCCGCCGCCGCCTGGTGGTCCTGGGCGCATGTTCATGCCGGTACCCCCTGCCCAACCTGCGATTCGACGATTTCCGCGTAGGTCTGGCAGGTCTTCAGGAGTTCCTCGTGCCTGCCGATGCCGAGCATCTCGCCGTCTTCCAGGACGATGATCTGGTCAGCGTGAACGATGGTGGAGAAGCGCTGGGCGACGATGATGACCGTGGCATCCTTCGCGTACGGCGCCAGGGCCGCGCGCAGGCGCGCGTCCGTCGCCAGGTCCAGCGCTGAGAACGAGTCGTCGAACAGGTAGATTTCGGGCTTGCGCACGAGGGCGCGGGCCATTGCCAGCCGCTGCCGCTGCCCGCCGGAAACGTTGACGCCGCCCTGGGCGATTTCCGCGTCCAGCCCGCCCGGCATCCCACGCACGAAGTCCGCCGCCTGGGCGACTTCGAGCGCTTCCCAGATTTCGGCCTCAGTGGCGACAGGCTTTCCGTAGCGCAGGTTGCTGGCCACGGTGCCGGCGAACAGGTAGGCCTTCTGCGGCACGACGCCAATGCGGTGCCAGAGGATTTCCGGGTCGATTTCGCGCACGTCCACGCCATCGAACAGCACCTGCCCGGAGGAAACGTCGAACAGCCGCGCCGCCAGGTTCACCAGGCTCGTCTTGCCGGCGCCGGTGCTTCCGATGATCGCCGTCGTCTGGCCCGGCAGCGACGTGAACGAGATGTGGTCCAGCACCGCGTGCTCGGCGCCGGGGTAGCGGAACGTCACATCGCGGAACTCGAGGCTGCCGCTCGTGACGATGTCCCGCAGCGGCGTGGCCGGTGGCCTCACGCTGGACTCCGCTTCGAGCACTTCCTGGATGCGCCCCGCGGAGACGGCCGCGCGCGGCGCCATCGTCACGGTCATCGTCGCCATCATGACCGCCGACATGATCAGCGTGAGGTACGTCAGGAATGCGACCAGCGCGCCGATCGACGTGTCTCCGTCCTGGATGCGGTGGCCACCGACCCAGACCACCGCGATGCTCGATGCGCTGACGACGAGGTTCATGGTCGGGAACATCAGGGCCATCAAGCGCCCGGCCCGCAGGGAGGTATCCGTCAGTTCCTGGTTGACTTCGTGGAAGCGCTGCGTCTCCACCGGTTCGCGCACGAATGCGCGGATGACGCGCATGCCCGTGATCTGGCCGCGCAACACCCCGCTCAGGTTGTCGAGCCGCTCCTGCATCAGGCGGAACTGCGGCACCATCCGGGAAACCACGATCCCGAGGATGATCGACAGGACCGGCAGGCTGACGCCCAGCAGCCAGGACATGCCCAGGTCTTGCCGCATCGCCATGAAGACGCCGAAGACCACGGTGATCGGCGCGGCGACGACCATGGTACACGTCATAACGATGAGCATCTGCACCTGCTGCACGTCGTTCGTGATGCGCGTGATGAGCGAGGGCGCGCCGAAGAGATTCACCTCTTTGGCCGAAAAGTCCGTGACGCGGTGGAAGAGCCCGGACCGCACGTCGCGGCCGAAGCCCATGGCCAGGCGCGCCGCGCAGTACACCGCGGCGATGGCGAACAGGGCCTGGATGGCGGTCACGCCGAGCATGACGCCGCCGGTGCGCCAGATGTACCCGGTGTCGCCGCGGACGACCCCTTTGTCGATGATGTCAGCGCTCAGGGAGGGCAGGAAGAGGGAAGCCGTCGCCTGGATGCCCTGGAGGATCACCACGGCGAGCAGCCAGTTCCGGTAGGGCCGCAAGTGCGTTTTCAGCAGCGCGATCATTCTCTTCCCCGAAACCGAAGGCGATTCGTGTTTCGCAAATCGAACCTCCGATAGCCGTCAACCGTACACGGTGAAGCGATTCTCAGCCACGGGGCGTGGGTGGCACGTATTCCGCGAGTCAGAGGCTATTTGATCGCCGTGAGGACGATGTCCCGCGCGATTGGCCCGGCTTCGATCGAGCCGGATTGGCCCTCATCCAGCACCACCGCCGCAATCGCGCGCGGCGCCGAGGCGGGCGACATGGCCACGAACAACACATGCTGCTGCGCGCCAACGTCTTCAGCCGTCCCGGACTTCCCCGCGAAGTCGTTGTAGCCCGCCAGTGCGAAGGCCGCCGACGCGGTCCCTTTCGCGCTGGTCACCAGCTTCAGTCCAGACATCAGCAGGTTCCACTGGTCGTCGTTGAGTGGGATGTCGCCCTTCACGGCCGGCTTCTCGGTCGCCAGCACGACCGGCGTGCGAAGCTGCCGTGCGATGAACGTGGAGTACGCGTTGGCGAGCTGGATCGGCGTTATGAGCAAGTCGCCCTGCCCGATCGCCAGGTTCACTTCGTCGCCCGGGAACCAGGCCTGGCCGGTTTTCGCGCGCTTCTGCGCCGCGTCGGGCACGAGGCCCGCTTCCTCCGAGAGCCCCTTCGTTCCCGTGGTCGCGCCTAACCCGAACAGGCGCGCGGTCTGGCTGAGGGCCCCGTCCGTGTCGTTGTAGAGCTTCAGGCCGATCTCGTAGAAGACCGGGTTGCAGGAACGCATCAGCCCTTCGGCGATGGTCAGCGGACCCTGGCCGCCCTCCCAGTTGCGGCGAGGCGGGTCGACGCCCGTCCACACGGCGGTGCAATCGATGCGGTCTGTCGTCTTGTAGCCGCCGTAAAGCAGCCCCGCGGCGCCCGTGACGAGCTTGAACGTCGAGCCGGCGGAATAGAGACCTGTCGTCGCGCGGTTCGCGAGCGGCCCGTTCGCCGCCGCCGTGATGACGGCAAGCGCGGCCGCGTCGTTTCGCTCGAAGGCGTCCGGATCGAACGACGGCGAGCTGTTCAACGCCAGGATGGCATTCGTCCGCGGGTCGATAACCACCGCCGCGCCCGCGCGGCTGCCCAGGCGCGCGTAGGCGGTGAGCAGCGTCGCCGAATCGAGCGTGGTGGTGACGTCCGCGCTCGAGCGGTAGGGCCGGCTGAGGACCACCTTCTGGACGCCGCCATTCGCGTCCACCACCCGCAACTCCGCCCCGATCGACCCGGCCAGCAGATCGTCCTGTGAGGCTTCGAGACCCGTGGCGCCGGCACGGTCCCCCGCGCGGTAGCCCGTGCCTTTGCGCTGCGCCAGCTCTTCGGCGGTCAGTTCCCGCGTATAGCCAACCACGTGGGCCGCGGCCGCCCCGAGCGGGTGGACGCGTTGCGATTCGAAATAGAGGACGACGCCCGGGATGTTTCGCAGCGTCGTGATTGCTGCTTCGGCTTTGTCGTCGGCCACCGGCCCGACGCGGACGCGCTGGGATGCGCCCGCGCCGCTGTTGAACGCCGCATCCACCTGCGAAGCGGTGAATCCGAAGTCGATCAGCGCGGCCCGCAAGGCGGCCTGGTCACGCACGAGCGAACGGTTGAGGCCGAGCGTGCGCAGGTCTTTCGTGATCGCGAGGGGCTGGCCGTTGCGGTCGAGGATCGACCCCCGGACGGGCCGCTGGATGGTGCTTTTGAACTCCCGGCCTTCCACCATCTCGGGGCTGATCGCGGCAGGCTGCCAGTCCACCAGCCAGCCCGACGAGGTCTGGGAGAGGTTAAGCGTTGTGGTGTATTCGAGGTCTCCGAAATAGGCTGTAGCCAGCCTGACGGCCAGCGACGCCTTGCCCGGCGATGCCGCAGACACGGTTGCCGTGACCGAAACCTGGGTCAGTTCTTCAGCGAAACGCTCGTAGGTTTCGTTGAACACCTCGAGGGGGTAGGCCTGCTGAGCCGACGGGGAAAGCAGCAGAAACAGGGCGTTCTGGTCGCCCGCCGTCCAGGCCCGGGCGAAGTCCGCGGCCGTGGCCCCCGGCGACCCCGGGGATTGACTGACGTTCGGCCCGGCGCTTGCCCCACCGCCGTCGTCGCGCATGAGGCAGCCAATGCCGGCGTATGCGCCGCCAATCACCAGGCCAAGCAACACGGCGCCAAGGAAGACTGACCGAATGGCCATCCACCACCGCTTCCGAACCCCTGCCGCCGCGATTGTAACAGCGCTCCTCGTCCTCGCGCCTTTCCTTTTCGCTGCCTGCGGTAGCAGCGACGGCGATCAACCCGGGACAACTCCCAGCAGCGAGACCGGCCCCGGCCCGGCCGTGACCCGGCCGCAACCGTCTGGAGACCCGCGCACGGTGCGCCTGGGGTTCAGCTCCCTGCCGCCCGAGCGGACTAGCGACTCATACATCCGCGCGTTTTCGACTGCCGCCCAGTACGCCGACGCCATCCTCGTTCAGCGGACGCCGCCGTGGGAGGACTTCATGCCGGGCGGTTCGGTTTCGAAGCAGACCGCCGACAGCGCGCGGCTCGAAACCGCCCTGGTGAAGCAGTACGGCCTGACCCTGGTCTACGCCATCGACCCCACGGACGGCGTGGTCCAGCGCAGCCGCCTGGCCAACCTGCCGCCGTCGGTAGACCCGCAGGCCGGGTTCAAGGATCCCAACGTGCGCGAAGCCTTCGTCGCCTACGCCGCCTATGTCGCGAAGAACTACCAGCCGGCCTACATGGCGCTCGGCGTCGAAGTGAACATGACCTATGAACGCGCGCCGGAGCAGTTCGACGCCTACCTCTCGGCGTACGCCGAAGCGTATGACGTGGTGAAGGGGAACAGCCCGAAAACGAAGGTCTTCCCGACGTTCCAACTGGAAGACCTCGAAGGCGCCTTCGGCGATGTGCACCCGCCGCGCTGGGATCTGCTGCAGAAGTTCACCGGACGGATGGACATCCTCGCGATCAGTACCTATCCGTTCCTTGGCGAAGCCAAGAGCGCCGCGGATATCCGCCCGGATTACTACTCCCAACTGAAAGACCACTGGCCAGGCGAAATCATCATCTCGGAGACCGGCTACGCTTCGGCGCCGGTCGAGAGCCGCGTGACCGTCGGCACAGAGGCGGACCAGCAGGCCTACCTCGATCGGCTGCTCGGCGAGGCCAACACCCTCGGCTTCAGCCTCGTCGTCTGGTTCGCCGCGCTTGACCCATCCTTTGCCAGTTCCGGGGCGACGTCCGTGTTCAAGGACATCGGCCTGCGCAAGAGCGACGGTTCGAACAAACTCGCCTGGTCCACCTGGGAAGCGTGGGCCGCGCGCCCGCTGGCAAACCGCTGAACATGCCGAAGACCGAGAAGGACCTGATGCGGTTCGCCGCATGGAGCGGTGGGGCCGCGCTTGTCCTCACCCTCCTGGTGGCCTGGCACGGCGCCCCGCTGCCCGGCGACGTCCGCGTCATCCGCGAGTTCCAGGGCATCCGGCCGCTCGACGAGAACGCCGGCTGGGTGAACGCCCTGGGCCGCTATCACTGGCAACTCGCCGGCGTGGTGGCGGCGCTCGTGATGGCCGCGTTCGGTCCCTGGCTCGGCCTGCGCGCCGGGGGACAGCGCGATCGGCTCGCCGCCGTCTGGACGGTGCTTGTGGCGCTCGGGTTGCGCGTCCTTAGCGGGCCTCTGAAAGACATGGCGCAGGCTCAGCGCCCGTCGGCCGACTTCCACGTCAAGGTGACGCAGGACTTCGCCGGCTATGGATTCCCGAGCGGCCACGTGTACGGCGACGTGCTGATGTACGGGGCGCTCGCCGTCATCGCTCCGCTGCTCATCGGGCGTGGCGCGGGCGCCGCGGCGCGCGTGTTCTTCGTCGCCGTCATCGTCCTTTCCGGCCCGATGAGGATGGCCGTCGGCGCCCACTGGCCGAGCGACGTGCTCGGCGGCTACCTCTGGGGCGTGGCGGCGCTTTGCCTGGCGGTTGCCGGTGGCCGCCGCCTCGCGGGCCAGCGCTGAACGCGCCTCTCACCCTCTTTCCTTCTCACCTCTCACCTTCTTTCCATCTTTCCTGTAGCGTAAACGCCATGGGACGCGCATTCCGCGTGGCGCGCATCGCCGGGATCGATATCGAAATCCATCCGTCCTGGCTGCTCATCCTCGCGTTCGTTTCCTGGTCGCTCAGCGACAGCTTTTTCCCGAGCCAGTACGAGACGTGGAGCACCGCCGCCTACTGGATAGCCGGGGTCAGCTCCGCTGTGTTGCTTTTCGTGACAGTGCTCATCCATGAGATGGCTCACGCGCTCGTCGCGCGCCGCCGCGGGTTGCCGGTGCCCCGGATCACGCTGTTCATCTTCGGCGGCATGTCGCACATGTCCCGGCAGCCCGCCACGGCCGGCGAAGAGTTCCAGATCGCCGCCGCGGGTCCCGCCACCAGTCTGGTCATCGCGGCGCTCACCGCCGGGCTTGGGCTGGCGCTGCGCGAAACCAGCGAGAAAGCCGAGGCCATCCTCTTCTACCTCGCTTTCGTGAACCTCGCCCTCGGCATCTTCAACATCCTTCCCGGCTTCCCGCTGGACGGCGGCCGCGTCCTGCGCTCCATCGCCTGGAAGCGCACGGGCAGCTTCCGCAAGGCGACGCGCGTGGCTTCGTCCGTCGGCGAGTTCTTCGGCTACGGCCTGATCATCGCCGGCTTCTTCGTCCTGCTCGCCGGCGGTCTCCTCGATGGGCTCTGGCTGGCATTCATCGGCTGGTTCCTGCTCGGCGCGGCCCGTGGCGAGGCTTCCAACCTCCAGCTCGAAGGCGTGCTCAAGCGCCTGACGGCCCGCGACGTGATGCAGGACGAGTTCCCGAGCGTGACTCCCGGCACGCCCGTGGCGGAGATCGTGAACGACTACATGGTGGGCAAGGGCGAACGCGCGGTGATGGTGGCGAACGACGGCGCCGTCCTCGGCGTCATCACCGTGAGCGACGTCCGCCGGGTGCCGCGCGATGCCTGGGGCCAGGTGCCGGCCCAGCGCATCATGACCCCGCGCGGCAACGTCGTCACCGTGAACGCCGCCCAGCCCGCGGTCGAGGTGCTCGTCCTGCTCGGCGAAAAGGGCCTGAACCAGGTCCCGGTGCTCGAAGACGGCCGCATGATCGGCCTGGTCACACGCCGCGAACTGCTCGACCGCATCCAGCTCGCGGAGCGCCTCACCCCGGGCGATGTCGAGCAGCCGCTCGCGAGCTGACCTAACGCGCCTGCCAGTTCGGCGTGCGCTTCTCGCGGGCCGCCGCACCGCCCTCCTTCGCGTCGTCAGTTGCTCCCGCCACGCGGCGCATGGTCTCCCCGAAACGAATCGCTTCCACCCACGGCATCTGTTGCCCGCGCCAGGCCACTTCCTTCGTCGCGCGCACGGCGAGCGGCGCGCTCTTGCACAACCGTTCGGCCAGCGCGCGCGCTTCGTCCATGAGCGTGTCGTGCGGCACCACTTTCCAGGCCAGGCCCATCTCTTTAGCCCGCTGCGCGTCCACGCGCTCGCCGATGAGGAGCAGTTCCATCGCGTTCTGCCAGCCCACCTTCTGGGGCATGCGCACCGAGCCCTGGATGGTCGGCACGCCGATGCGCACCTCCGGGAAGCCGAATTCGGCGCGCTCGCTGGCGATGACGAAGTCGCACGCCGCGACCAGCGTGCAGGCGAAGCCCAGGCAGTAACCGTTCACGGCCGCGATCGTTGGCTTCCACACCTCGATGCCGTTTTCGAGCGACGTGAGGCTGGGCGTCTCCCAGTGCGTCGTGCCGCGCGGCCGGGCGCTGTCCCGTAGGTCCGCGCCGGCGCTGAATGCCCGCCCGGCGCCGGTCACGATGGCCACCCACGCTTCGTCATCGTCGCGGAACTGCGCCCAGCAAGCGTCCAGGTCCATGCGCAGCTCGCCGTTAATCGCGTTCAACGCCTCCGGCCGGTTGTAGGTGATGGTGGCGATGTGCCCGCTGCGTTCGTAAAGGACGGTGCCGGTCATGTTCGAAGCTCCTGCGCGTGGTGCGCCGCAGTCTACCGCCAACGAGACCGAAAGCATGTGAGAGGTGAGAACGAAAGTGAGTGCGAAGGCAGCGTAAAGCGCGGGATCTTCCAATACCTCACAGAGGAATGTATTGTGGCGCTATGCAAGCGCAGAAGGACTTCCGCATTGGCAAGGATCTGGTGGCGGCATCCGCCGTGCCGCTCGTCCTCGCCATCCTCGACGAAGGAGAGAGCTACGGGTACGCCATCCTCAAGCGCATCGACGAACTC
Organism: Dehalococcoidia bacterium; assembly: GCA_046328215.1. Classification (GTDB taxonomy): domain Bacteria; phylum Chloroflexota; class Dehalococcoidia; order Tepidiformales; family Tepidiformaceae; genus Amarobacter. The sequence continues at coordinate 99,009 of JAXLXA010000008.1, forward strand.
TCCGGCGGCGCGCTCGAATGGACCGACGGCATGCTCTATCCGCTCCTCCACCGGCTGGATCGGCTGGGCTACGTGGAAGCCCGCTGGGACGGCCGGGAGGGTGAGCGCCGCCGCCGCTACTACCGTGTGACCCATGCCGGCCGGCAGGCCCTGAACGAGCAACGCCGCCAGTGGGAGGTCGTTTCGGACGCCCTGCGCAACGCCTGGCAGTCGCTCCAGTTGCCGGCCGGCGGCCTCCAGGGAGCCGAAGCATGAGCGCCATACAGCCGCCGATGGACCCGTCAATCGAAGCCCAGATCCGCGAATGGCGTTCCTACTTACTTCGCCGCCAGACCATCCAGCGCGTTGACGTCGACGAACTCGAAGACCACCTGCGCAACGAGATGTCGGAGCTCGGCTCGGCGGGGTTGAGCGAGGACGAATCGTTCCTCGTCGCCATCAAGCGGCTCGGCGGGATCAACGATCTCTCCCGCGAGTTCGCCCGCGAGCGCTCCAGCCAGCTCTGGAAGCAACTCGTGCTCGCCGGCGGTGGGGCCAGGGAACGCTCGCGGGAGTGGTATTCCGAACTCGCGATCGTGACTGGCATCGCGATTGCGGCGGCGCTCGCGTTCAAAGCCCCGGCGGTCTTCGGCGTCAACCCGTTCGCCGAGGGCGATTCCGGCGGCGTTGACTCCGAAACGTCGTTCTACCTGCGCAACGCGTCGCTCCTCGTGGCGCCCTTCCTCTTCGCCTTCTTCGCCTGGCGGCGGAAGCTCGCGTGGCCAGTTGTCGCCGCGCTCGCGGCGCCGTTCGTTCTCACCGCCGTGCTGGTCAACGTCTACCCGCTGGACCACGGTGGCGACACCGAGGCGCTGGTCGCGATCAGCCTGCCGGTCTTCCTCTGGCTCGTTGCCGGCCTCGCCTACATCGGCGGCGAGTGGCGGACGGCCGCGCCCCGCATGGAATTCGTCCGTTTCACCGGCGAGTGGGTCATCTACTACGCCCTCGTGGCGTTTGGCGGTGGCGTCCTCACGGCCATGACGCTCGGTGTCTTCCAGGCCATTGGCATTGACGCGGAGCCGTTCGCCGGCTCGTGGGTGCTGCCCTGCGGCGCGGTCGGCGCGGTCGTCGTCGTCGCCTGGCTGGTTGAAGCGAAGCAGAGCGTGATCGAAAACATGGCGCCGGTCCTGACAGCCGTCTTCTCGCCGCTCTTCGCGCTCATGTTGGTCGCGGCCATCGTCGCGATGGTGGTCACCGGCAACGCCGTCCACGCGGACCGTGACGTGCTGATCCTCTTCGACGTATTGCTCGTGCTCGTCGTGGGCCTGGTCCTGTATTCCATCTCCGCGCGTGACGGCAGCGCGGCGCCGGGCCTCCTCGACGGCGTGCGACTGGTCCTCGTCGTTGCTGCCCTGGTCATCGACCTGCTGGGCCTTGCGGCGATGCTCAGCCGCATCAACGACTTCGGCTGGACGCCGAACCGCACCGCGGGCCTCGGGCTGAACGCCGTCTTGCTCGGCAACCTGACGTGGACCGCCTGGCTGCTCGGGTCGTTCCTGCTTGGGAAGTCACCGTTCGCCGCGCTCGAACGCTGGCAGACCCGCTACGCCCCCGTCTACGTGGCCTGGGCCGCGATGGTGGTCGTGGTGTTCCCGCCCCTCTTCGGCTTCGATTAGGACGGGCCGGTTGTCCGCGAGCGCGGACAACCGCTCTTTCGTTCTCACGTCTCACCACCTTTCATCTTCTTAGATCGCCCGGCCGCGCAACTGGTCGCCCTTCTTCGGCGCGCCCGTCAGCAGGTTCAGGAACTCCTCCCAGTAGCGGCTCAGGAGGTACTGGCTGGCCAGCGCCGCCGCCACCGCGCAGCCCACGATGATCCAGTCACCCGTGTGCACTTCGGTGAATTCGAAGAACTTCCTGAGCCGTGCCGTGTAAATCGTCGCGAGGAACCCGGCGACGAGTAGCCCGCCGAGCAGGGTTGTCATGACCGGCCGGGTCAGGCTCCGCCAGGAGGCGCCCTGGAACCCGAGCACTTCGACCATGAAGAAGAGCCCGGTGAGCCCCATCGTCAGCGAAACGAGCGTGCGCGCTTCGGCAATGTCGCGGTTCAACAAGCCTTCCGTGAGCAGGTGGACGATGATGGCGGAAGCCGCCAGCGCCAGCGAGGCGGGCAGCGCCCAGCGAAGCACATTGCGCGTGAAATCCCGCCCCGCGTCCGGCGGCGGGATGCTGATGGAGATGAATACGGCGGGGATGCCAAGGGTCACCAACGCGGTCAGAGACCCATGGCTCGGCAGGAACGGAAAGTCCAGCCCAAGCATCGTCGTCGCGACGATGATCAGGAACGCGTAGAGGCTCTTCGCGATGAAGAGCTTGCTCAGGCGGGCCGCGTTCCCGAGCACCGCGGTCGCCTCTTTCGTCCCGCGGATGAGCGCTTCGAACGAGTCGTTCAGGAGGATGATCCCGGCCACGGCGCGGGTGGTGCCCGTACCCGAGGCCATCGCGACGGCGACATCCGCGGCGCGCAGCGCCTGGACGTCGTTGGCGCCGTCGCCGCACATGGCTACAAAGTGGCCACGCTCGCGCAGCGCGCTGACAATCCTCGCCTTGAGCGCCGGCGAAACGCGTCCGAACACGCTGTTCGCCTCCACCGCGTTGCGGAAGCCATCGCCCTCCAGGTTCTCGATATCGGCCCCGGCGACGACGCCACCGCGGAGGTTGATGCCGAGCTGCGCCAGCAGCGCTTTCACCGTGGCCGGGTTGTCGCCGCTGATCAGCTTGGGCTCGATCCCGAGCCGGTCCATCGTGTCGAATGCCGGGCGTACTTCGCCGCGAAGCTTGTCGCCGAGCGTGATCAGCGCCAGTGCGCGCAGGCCCGACGGTTTCGTTTCGACCGAAGGCAGCCCGGCTGGCGATTCGGCGAAGACGACGCCGCGCAACCCGCTCTCGGACGCCTTGCGATAGGTGTCCATCAACCCGTCGCCGCCGGTGCACAACGGCAGCACCGTTTCGGGCGCGCCGAGGACAAAGCTGCGGCGCTCCTGGCCGAGGATGAGTTGCAGCGCGCTCCAGCGCCGCTCCGAGTTGAACGGCACCGAACCCGAGGCTCCAGCGCCGTTGGAGCGGGCGGCGAGCCCTTCGGCCATCGCGCCCGCTGTCTTGCTCTCGTTGGCGGTGGCCTGGGCGAACGCGCCGAGCCAGCCCGCGTTCGTCTCCGCGCCGGGAACCCAGTGCACCTCGCCGACCGTCATTTCGTTGGCGGTGATCGTCCCGGTCTTGTCCAGGCAGATGACGTCGACGTAGTTCAGCGCTTCCACGGCGTTGATGTCCTGGACAATCGCGCCGGAGCGAGAAACGCGCACGGCGCCCACCGCGAACGCCACCGTCATGCCCAAGAGGAGGCCGGTGGGGACCACCGTCGTCACGGTCGCGGTGGTCGCCTTGAGGGACTCGGCGAAGCCGCGGTCCTCGACGTTGTAGGAAATCAGCAGGCAGGCCGCGAGCACCCCGGTGGCCGTGAGCAGCACCCGGAGGATGCGCTGGAAGCGCTGTTGCAACGGCGTCGAACGGCGGACAAGCTCCCGCGCGTCAGACGTCAGCTTGAAGGCGTAGGCCTCGGTGCCGACCTGTTCGGCGGTGTAGTAGCAGTCGCCGGCCGTGCAGAAGCTGCCCGAACGCAGGAGGTCTCCCGGTCCGCGCAGGACGGAGTCGGATTCGCCGGTGAGGAGTGATTCGTCGATTTCGGCGCTGCGGTCGACGATTCGGCCGTCGGCCACCACCTGGTCGCCCTTGCGCAGGTGGACGAGGTCTCCCTGGACGACGTCCTCAGCGAGGATCGGCCGGGCCTCACCGTCCCGAACGACGGTTGCCTTCGGCGCGGTGAGGGCGCGAAGTTCGCGCAACGTGCGCGTGGCCTTGAGCTCCTGGAGTGTGGAGACGGCGACGTTCGCGAGCACGACCACGCCCACGAACAGCCCGTCCTTGATTTCGCCGACCGCCAGCAACGCCGCGATCAGGGCGCCAAGCACGACGTTGAAGAAAGTCAGGACGTTCGCTCGGACGACGTCGCCGTCGGTGCGCAGCCCGGAGCTGTCCTGGTTCGAAAGCCCGGCGGCCGCCCTCGCAATCGCGTCCGACGAAGACAGCCCGCGAAGGGCGGGCTGTGCCTGGATTGCCGGGAGAGCTTCCTGGGTCACGGCTCTAGCGTGACGCAGCCGCCGACTCGATGAAAGCGGCCAGGGCGGCGGCTAACCCTTGAGACCCACGATGGCGAGCGTGATGAGCATGCCGATGAACACGCCACAGGTGAGCGTGAGGTACCCGATCGTCTTCCACATGATGAATGCCCCCAAGTTGTCCCCACATCGTACGTCGCGACGGCGAACAGGGCGAAAGCGCGGCGGCCCGGTAGTATAGAAAGGTGCAACGTCTGAGTTCCCGCCGGTGACGCGCGCCGTGATCCTTGCCGCCGGCGACGGCGGCCGGCTTGGCGAACACACGGCCGATGTCCCAAAGCCCCTCGTCCTCGTAGATGGCCGCCCGCTCATCGCCTTCACGCTGGAAGCAGTCGCGGCTGCCGGTGTCATCGACGCCACGGTGGTCGTCGGCTATCGCTCCGCGCAACTCATGCACGCGATGGGCGAGGGGATGCCCGGCCCGCGCATCAGTTTCGTCCACAACGACCGGTTCCACGGCGGCGCGTCCCTTTCGCTGCGGGCGGCCCGCTCCGCCGCCGGAGACGAACCCTTCCTTTTATTGATGGCGGACCACATGCTTTCGGCCCCGATCATGCAGCGCCTGCTCACCGCCCCGCGCGGGCCCCGCACGAGCCTGGTCGCCACGGACGCTTCTCACTGGCCCTCCGCCTACGTTGATGAGGCGACGCGCGTGCGGTTGGCCCCCAGCGCCCGGGCCGTGACGGCCATCGGGAAAGGGCTGGAGCCGTGGGACGCGCTCGATACCGGCGCCTTCCTCCTCGCGCCCTCTGCCTGGGAAGCGGTCGACGCCGCCCCCGAGGACTGCGAGCTCAGCGTCATCTTCCAGGAGCTCGCCCGGCGCGGAGAACTCGAAGCCGTCGACGTATCTGGCGCGGGCTGGTACGACGTCGATACCGAGGAAGACCTTGCCGCTGTCCGGCGCATGGTCGCAAGGAACGCCCGATGACCTACGACGGCATCGTCTCGCGCTACCTCAACCGGCCGCTGAGCCGCCCGGCCGCGCGCGCGCTTCGTGGCACGCCGATCACGCCCAACGGCGTCACGGCGTTCACCCTGCTCCTCGCCTTCGCCACCGGTGCCATGATCGCGGCCGGCTGGAACATCGCTGGAGGCATCCTCATCCAGGCGGTCAGCGTCATCGACGGCGTGGACGGCGAACTCGCGCGGCTGAAGGCCCAGGCCACCCGCTTCGGCGCCGTCTTCGATGCTGTGACCGACCGCTACGGCGATGCGGCCATGCTTGCCGGGATGACCGTTTACGCGGCGCGCTTCGAAGCGCACTCGCACGCCGAGTTCGTGGGCATGCTCGCCCTTGGCGCCGCGCTCATCGTCAGTTACAGCCGCGCCCGCATCGAGGCCGACCTCCCGGATGTGGTCGAAGCGGGCCGCATGGACTCGATCTTCGGCCTGGCCAGCCGCGACGTACGGTCGCTGGTTGCTGCCGTTGGGACGGTGGCCGGGCAGTGCTTCTGGACGCTCATCCTGCTCGCCGCAATCTCCGCGGCGACCATCGCCTGGCGGCTGGCCTACCTGCGTGTAACGGTAGGCGCCCGGCGGTACGGCTAGAACCTCAAATCCGAGGCGCGCACGCAGTAAGCGCTGCGATGCCACACCCACCACCGCTGCACCACGGGCAACCACGAGACTCCGACCTCACCCCAAATCCGAGGCGCGCATGCAGTAAGCGCTGCGATGCCACACCCACCACCGCCGCACCACGGGCAACCACGAGGCACCGACTCGCCTCACCCAGAATCCGAGGCGCACGCAGTAAGCGCTGCGATGCCACACCCACCACCGCCGCACCACGGGCAACCACGAGACACCGACTCGCCTCACCCAGAATCCGAGGCGCGCACGCAGTAAGCGCTGCGATGCCACACCCACCACCGTCGCAGCACGCCACCACGAACACCTGGTCGCCTCGCTCAACAATCCGAGACACTTCAACGCCCCGCTACTTCAGCCAGCGCAGCTTCACCGGGCCGCCCGTGTCCCTTACCTCTATAAGGACACCGGCGATGCCCCCCTTGTGTTCGAACTCCACCGCCAACTGCACCGGCCTGTCTCCGTTCGCGGCCTGCGCAACCAGCGCGCCATCCACCCAGACTTTCGCTTCTCCATCCACCTCGAGCGTGAACCGGTTGCGGCCCGGCTGGACGTCGAGGCGGTTCGAGAGCTGCATGCTCCAGGCGTCCGGCTTGAAGTCCAAAAACGGCCGGTCCGCGACATCGAAGTCCAGCCCGTCAACAAAGCCTTCGCCGGACTTCGTGTCGCCGTTCACGCCTTTCTCGAAGTAGGCCAGCAGCCACTGCGCCTTCGGCTGTTCGACGGCGTGCACAGGGACCGGAGTAGGCGTGACGGACGGGACGGGTGTCGACGTTACCGGCTCACCCAGCGAAATGGTCGCAACGGGGCCACCCGTATCGCCTTCGGTGGAGGTGGGATCGAAGTAGAACCAGCCGATGACGAGGCCAACCGCGAGGATACCGAGCGCGACGTATTCGCGGGGGCCGAGGGCAGACACGCCCCTCAGTGTCTTTCCCGGGCGCGCTGGCGGCAAAGCAACGGTAACGGAGTGGGAAGGACGATCCTGAACGATGACAACCGTTTTACGTAACTCAGGGAGTTCACCGGTTCCCTGTTCGTCGCTTCCCAACCAAACTGGCCGGGATGCGAAACCTTAACACTCTCGCGCTGGCCATCGTCGGCATCGCGCTCTTCGCGGGCTCGCTGAGCTTCGCCTTCGCGGCCGACAGCCCGTCGCCGCAACTGACCCGGCGCGCCATCGTCCCGGCTCTCGCCGGTGACGACAGCGCCTTCAATCCCGGTTCGAGCCAGACGAGCACGCCGACGCCCCAGTCGTTTGGCTGCGCGGGCCTGCGCACGCCCATCAAGGTCCTCACGGACAAGGATGCCGGCTTCAGCCGCGAGCCCGTGACATCGAGCTTCGCGGCCCTGGTGGCGGCCGCGCGACCGGACGGGATAACCGACGGCACCGCGCGCATCCAGCCGCTCGAATCGCAGGTGGTGGAGATCACCGCTGCGCTGGTGGGCTTCCGGCGGACGAGCGGCGGCGGCGTAGAGCTCGTGCTTTCGCAAGGCGCAGGTGGCGACCTCATGGCCGCGTCGTTCCCGTCCCAATCGTGCCTGCTCGGGTCCAGCAATGAGGACCGCGCGGCGGTGAACGCGGCCCGCATCGCCCTCGTCCAGAAATGCGGCAACCCGCCCGATTCCGGCATCTTCAAGCCGCTGGGCGGCACCGCCACGCTCCAGGGGGTGCCAATCTGGGGTTCGAAGCACACCGACGGCTACGGCGCGCCCTCGGGCATCGAGCTCGGCCCCGTCCTCAAGTTCGACTTCAACCCGGCTACCTCCTGCGACGCCGACGCGTCGAAGACGCCCTACCCCACGGCGACGAACACGCCGGTGCTCCAGGAGATGACGATCAACGTCACCCCGGCGACGGCCTCTCCCGGCCAGGCGGTGGTGGTGACGATCAGGACCATCCCGGCGGTGGTTGGCCGCTCGTGCACGTTCACCATCACCGATTCCTCGATGACACAGGTGGCCCAGGGGACCACGCTGACGAACGCCCAGGGCGAGGCCGTCTTCAACACAACGCTCCCGCTGACCACAGCGCTCGGCGTCGCGGGGGCGAAACCCGCATGCGTGGGCGGAAACACGGATGGCTCGTTCACGCTGAGGATCGTGGCAGCGCCGTAGGAGAGTGCCGGGTGCCCGGTGCCTGGTACCCGGTGAGAACGCGCGCCGATTTTGAACCGCGACCCATCGGGAGCGGATCGTCATCCCGGCGACCACGCTGGGAGCTGCGGCTGGCCTGCCTCGTTGCTGTGGCTCTGAACCCTCACCCCGACCCTCTCCCAGGCTTGGGAGAGGGAGTCTTGTGCGCCGTTGTGTCCGGCAGCCGGCGGGTTGCGAGCGGTACCTGGGAGCTGCGGCAGCCCCGTCTCGTTGCTGGCGGCTCTCAAACCTCACCCCGGGTAGGGACTCTGTCTCCGAAGCGTGGGAGAGGGAGTAGAGTGCGCCCGCGTGGAGACCGAACGGTGGCATCGGAGCAATGTTCCGGCCGCGCGGGTGCTTCGCTCCCGTGAGACGAGATCCGAGCGCGCTCTTTGGGCGCGATTGCGAAACCGCGGCTTCCATCGCCTCAAGTTCCGGCGGCAACACGCGGTCGGACCGTTCGTCCTCGACTTCTACTGTGAGGACCTGCAGCTCGCGATCGAAATCGACGGAGCGGTGCACGGCCGGCCCGATGTGCAGGTCGCGGACGCGAACCGCCAGCAAGTGCTCGAATCCCTGGGCATCCGATTCTTCCGGGTGTCAGCGGATGCGACGGAGCGTGACATCGAAGCTGTCTTGCTCACCATCGAACGTGCCCTGGGTTTCGCGTGAAGCACGCCTCCCTCTCCCAAGCCTGGGAGAGGGTCGGGGTGAGGGTTGAAGGCCGCAAGCTGCGAACACGCCCCTCGCCCCTCACACCTGGCACCTGACGCCTGGCACCGGGCACCGGGCACCTGGCACCAAGATTCTCCAAACCCGTTGTTAACCCTCATGCGCCTTGCCGCGTTCTAAACCTCGTACGGGAGTCTGCCCTTCGGGGTTTGACGTCTCGATCTTGGCGTTTGGAGTGATTGACCCAAGGTGGTTCGATCGGTACCTTTCGCAAGACTTTACCAACGCCGGGGCCTTCGGCCCGGGCGGGAGCATGGTGCTTCCGTCTCTTGGGGAGGCAAGTTGGGTTACAGCCAGTTCTGCCAGTCCGCCCTCGTGGTGGATGGTTTCTCGAAAACGCCCGTTCAACCGGGTTCCTCCCCTCGCTCGGGAGGAACCCGTTCTTATGTTGAGCGGGCTTTCGATTCTGAGACGCACTCTGGGAAAGGAGGGTTTGCCATCGTGCGTTGAGTCCCGGCGCGTCCTTCCACGGAAGGACAGGGGACGATGGCCCACGAAGAAGGACCTGATATCCACCGAAACGACTAGAGGGAAAGCCCGGACCCGCCCGGCACCAGCGCCAGGGCCAAGGCGGCAGACGAGCGGGCGACCTCGCCAGTGCGAAGTGGTTTCAATCGGAACCACGAAGACACAGAGACACCGAAGGTGACTTCAGTGCCTTTGTGGGACCCGAAATCAACTTCCGTGCGTACGCCCGCAAATCCGGGCGAGTCCGGATACCGGCCCAACCGCAAGGAAGGTCCGGCCACCCTGAACAACGGGGCCACAAGCCCCAAACCAGCTACGGCCAAGGGCACCCCGCCTGAAGGCCAAAATGACTGGAGAGGTAGAACTACTTGAGTAAGGAAATTGCTCAGACGGTAGGCGGAAAGAAGATCGCGTGGCTCATCGCGATCGTCGCCGCCTTCGCGGTCTTCGCAACGTTCTCACTGCAGAGCAATGACGCGCGCGCTGACGCGGTCATTACCTGCGGCGTGAACAACGTGGACCCGCCGACTGGCGCCATCGGGACCATTCCCGTTGGCGGCACGATTTACTGCCAGGCGGTCACTGTCGGTGCGCCTACTGGCGGTATTGACTGGGGCACGTCCGGCACCGCCGCGGTCACGGTCACGGGCGATGGCGTTGCCACCACCGTGGACCCGGCCCCGAGCACCAATGCCTCGTTTACGGCGACTTCAGCTGGATCGTTCACGGTCACGCTTGCCTTCAATGACGGCAACGGCCCGCATCCTGCGTCCCAGAGTGGCCAGACCACCGGCACCTTCGCGGTCGCTGGCGTCACCGGCTCCGCGACCACCGTCGCCGCCGGCCAGAACAGCACCGTCACGTTCAGCATCCCTGCTGGCCTGACCTACTGCTCTGACGGCACCGGCGCCAACGCGCGTGCGTTCACGGCCACCGATCAGACCGTCACCGGCCTGACCGCGGTCACCACGACCGCCGATGCGAACCTCGACACCGTCGTAGGCACGCACACCGTGATCGTCCAGGATGACGCCACTGCTGGCGGCACCGTCGCGATCAGCACGCACCTCGCTGGTGCTGCTGCGGCCGCCGGCTGCACGCCCACCACGGTCACCCTGACCGCCGCGAACTTCGCTGTCCCGGAAATCCGGCACATCGCCGATGACGCCACCGTCATTGGCCGCCAGGAAATCGGGTACAACGTCCGTGGCTCCCGCCACACCATCTGCACCGTTGCCCAGAACACGGGCATCGACATCAACGACGATGGCGACTACACGGACGCCAACGAAGTTGCTCCGACGGCCGTCCTGATCCCGGGCATCACGCTCGCGAACATCGCCATCACCAATGGCGGCGGCTACCTGTCGACGGCTGATACGGACCCGGACTTCACCGACGTCCGCATCTTCACCGGCACCGGTAACACCGACAATGCGACTGAAGGCCTCTCCGGCGCGACCTGCATTAGCTGGGTCAGCACCGACGCGGGCGACCAGCAGATCAACATCGTTTACGTCGGCCTCAACGGCGTCCAGTACAACGCTTCGTGGGACAGCGATGGCGACGGCAATGGCCGCACCGTCCAGGTCAACCGCGCAATCGTCAAGGAATGGAACCGCCTCGAGGATAGCTGGATCACCTACAACGGCTCGGCGCAGGTCGATTCCGCTGGCGATCCGATCCAGAACGTGGTCAAGTCGGTCCAGGTTGTCTTCAACCCGGCCACCGGCAAGTACCAGTTCCCGGGTACCGGCGCGATCAGCCTCACCGACTCCTTCGGCGGCGGCCACACCAACAGCGCCGGCGGCGCCGAGTACTTCGCGTACCTTGCGGGCGTGGACTGGACCGTCACCGTCAGCAGCTGCGCTGACTTCAGCGGGGCAGCCTCCGGCACCACCTACCTCACCACCTCTGGTGCGGTCGCCGGGAACCCGAGCATTAGCCTCATCGTTGACGACTGCCTCCCCGGCCAGACCATCCTCGTGACCTTCAGGGGCACGGAGCCTGGTCCTCTGGGTAGCGGCACCGGCAACACGGTCACCGAGACCGTCAGCATCACGCTGACCCAGAACGTCGCCGAGAAGCAGGTCTTCCTGGCGTGGGCTGGCCAGCGCATCATCCTCGAGCACGACTGGCGCATCCCGGCTGGTGACGGTGGTTCCGATGGCACCTCCTACACCCTCAACGTCGGCCCGACCCCGAACGGCACCTGCCCGTTCGACAACCGCAACCTGCAAAGCGGACAGTCGGAAAACCAGATCATCCCGATCCCGGTGAACGGCTTCCCGGTCCAGTACCTGAAGGGCACCGGCCCCGGTAACTTCGTTGCCGGCCTGAACGCCTACATCTATGGCCCGGACGAAGCGTTCGTGGGTGTTGGCACGAGTGACAACAGCCAGACGCTCGACATCTCGAACGTCGACGACGACATCCGCAGCGACCCGCAGGACAACTGCATTAGCCGCGTGCTGTACGAGTCGGAAGACCCCGGCGAAGTTGACATCGAAGCGTTCGCTTACGGCGACGGCAACTACAACTTCTCCAAGGTCGCCTTCGTCATCTACTACATGAAGATCAACACGATCAACGTGTCGCTGGTGACGCAGGTCGCCAAGCCGAGCCACAACGGCACCGGCACTGGCTACCAGGACTACTCGCCTGGCAACCCGTGGGACGCAAGCAAGGACGACGCGGACAACGCGGCGGACTGGAACGTCTCGAAGGATCTCCTGGTCCGCGGCCGCGTGACCGGTTGGTTCCTGAACAGCAACCCGTCGGGCCGCGCGGCTGACACGAGCAACCCGCTCAACGTCCTCCCCGCCAACCGCTGGGTGATGCCTCAGGACTGGCCGCTGCTGGCCGGTGGCCCGGCTGACCCGGCTGACGGCACGGACGCGATCGGCACCGCCGAGCAGTTCCGCCCGTACTACGACATCATGTTCGCGCCGAACAACACCCGCGGCATCGCCCTTGGCGCTTCCGACGGCCTCGGCGTGACGGTCCTCACCACGGTCGCCACCGGCAACGTTGGCACCGGTTCCTCCACCAACCCGGTCCGGGTCGCGTCCTGCGCTGACCTGACCGCCGGCCGCACGGTCTACTTCACCGGCACTCCGACCACGGCGCGCGTCGTCGTCGCCTGCGCTTCCGGCTTCGTAGTCGTCACCCCGGCGGCCAGCACTGCCCCGGCGGTTGGCTCGCTGATTATCGCCAAGAACGGCGTGCCGTTCGAAGGCCCGTACAGCCTGCTGGACATCATCGGTCTTGCCGCTGAAGGCAAGGGCGGCGCTGCCCTCAGCAACTGGGTCGTCGGTAGCATCCGCGACACCGGCAACGATGACGGCGACGTCGACATGTGGGACGCCCCGATGCCTCCGGCACCGGTCAGCGTTGCCATCCGCGGCACCGGCTTCATCAAGATGGTCGACAAGGCCTGGGTCTACTACAACGGCGTTGCCAACACCGGCGCTCTGGCGCTTGGCGGCACCAAGACCTACCCGAACCCGTTCTACCTCTCCAATATCCCGGATAGCCCGTTCATCCCGGCCGTTGTGGCTGGCGGCGGTTACCTGTGGAACAGCTGGGGTAACGACGGACCGGGTGGCGACGGCCAGGGCCCGTACTGGTTCTGGGCTCCTGTCCTCGTCGGCACGAACTCCGAAGGTGTGCCGGATGCTCTTAGCAGCACCGACTCCAAGGAACTCGGCCTGATCCGCACCGCCTACGGCGATAACACCATCGCTCGCGACCTGGTCGTCTACACGGACAACCATGGCGAGTTCATGGTCACCGCCAACGGCGACTTCAAGACCGACCTCACCGCCTGCGCGACGAACGTCCTTGCCGGCGGCAAGCACTGCAAGCCCGGCGACAAGGTGGGCACCGGTACCATCACGGCTACCGTTGACTACCCGGACTTCCGCGGCAAGCACTTCCCGGTCCTCTCGAACGCAGCCACCGTCACCTGGACGTGGGGCGGCTACAAGGACGTGACCGTTGAGAACGGCGAGACCGACCAGTACAAGTACATCGTGTTCCATGCCATGGACCGCGACGGCTTCTGCTCGAGCCTTGCCACTGGCGCCGTCCTCCTGCACAGCGTGCTCGCTTCGAGTGCCCTGGGCATGGATGACGCCGACACCGCCTTCACCATCGCCAACATGACGGGCAGCGCTCCGAGCAACGCCCGCCACAATGACGACCCCGTCGAGAACGTCGACTTCCTGATCGACAGCGGCGAGGGCATCATCATCGGCCAGTCCGGTGGTGGCGTTATCAACGATGGCAAGCAGTTCGCGACTGACGTCCCGACGTTCTCGGTCTACGAGAACGACCCGGCGACCACCGGTATCAAGGAATTCCCGCTCAGCTCGCTGGCGGCTTCCGGCCAGACCGATGAATGCCAGGCCTGGATCAAGGTCTCGAACAGCCTCCTCGGCATCCTGAACGTCCTCGCAATCGCGAACGACGACGAAGGCAACATCGGGTTCGACAAGATCATCGATCTGACGAACACCACCTCCTACACGCTGAACTTCCGCTGGTCGCTCATCACCTGGGCGGGCGCGGACAGCATCAGCGTCAGCGATGCCATCAAGGGCACCGGCACCTCCGGGAAGAATCCTGGTGGCAACGACATCTCGGCGAGCGTGACGGCCATCTACGGCTGGGACGCTGCGGCTCAGCAGTGGCTCGGGTACTTCCCGTCCGGGGTTAACGTCCCTGGCGCGAACGACCTGACCGCTCTGAAGACGGGCCAGGCTTACTGGATCGCCATCACCGGACCGTCGTCGGTCACCTGGACTATCGCGTCTAACGTCAACTAAACCGATTCGTCCGCCCGGCGCCCCGCTTCCTTCGGGAGGCGGGGCACGGGTGACGGAGAAGTTCAGTTGACTTGGACCGTTCAGACAGGAATGGAGCAAGCAATGACGAAGGTTCTCAAGTTGCTCGGTGGCGGAATGCTTGCCGCGGTGCTGGGTGCCATGCTGTTCGCGAACGTTGCGTTCGCGGAGAGCCCGCCCAACCCGCCGGCGCGCTTCGTCGGCTCGGTCCTGGTCGATGGCCAGGCCCCGGCAGGCGGTACGCTCATCGAAGCCCGCATCGGCAGCGCCACCTGTGGCGCGACGACCGTGTTCATGGCCGGAAGCGAAGCACGTTACGTGGTCGATTCCCCCGCCCTGGACCCGGGCGCTAACCCGAACTGCGGCGTCGATGGCGCGGTCGTCACCTTCTACATCGGCGGCAAGAAGGCCAACGAGACCGGAAGCTGGAAGAACTACCAGCTCAACACGGTCAACCTGACCTACACCACGCCGACGACCACGGCTACGGCCACGCCGAAGCCGCCGGTCACCGGTACCACCGGCCCCGCTACGGATAGCAGCTCGGCCACCTGGCTCTACGCTGTCCTCGGTCTCGGCGCCCTCGCCTTCGGCGTGGGTGGTGCGACGGTCGCCCGCCGCGCTCGCTAACCGGGAATCGCCGTAAGGCAAACACAGAAGGCCCCGCTTCGGCGGGGCCTTTTGCTATCCCGCGAATGAAGGGACGCGAGCCTACGCGAGGGCAAGCGCCTTCGGCGGTTGGGTGGTGGAGTGGGGCCGCTGACGCCTGACACTTGATAGCTTTAACGGCTAAATCCGCGCGGGCCGCGTCGGTTGCGCGCCGGCCGCCAGCAGCGCGCGGGAGAGCCGCTCCGCGGTGAACGGCTTCTGCACTAGCCCGGCAATACGCCGCTTCACGTCGATGTCGATGTGCGAATCGGCCGCGTAACCGGTGCATACCACCACCGGAATGTCCGGGCGGATGCTCGTGAGGGCGCGGAACGTTTCGCTGCCGGTCATTCCGGGCATGACCAGGTCCAGCAGCACCACCGAGAAGCGGTCTGGCCTAGCGCGCATGATTTCCACCGCGGTTGCGCCACCTGGCGCCTCGACTACGTTGTATCCGAGCTCCGTCAGCGTCGCCGTCGTCGTCCGGCGGACCATCGCGTCGTCGTCGACTACCAGCACCAGGTTGCCCTCGCCGGCATTGAAGATGTCGGCCGGAGGTGCTTCGTCGGGCTGAAGGAGCGGGAGCGTGATGGTGAATTTCGTGCCCTGTCCGAGGGCGCTTTCGACGGCGATGTCGCCGTGGTGGCCCTGGATAATGCCGTAGGTGATTGCCATGCCAAGGCCGGTGCCTGAGCCGGCCGGCTTCGTCGTGTAGAACGGTTCGAAGATGCGGACGCGGGTCTCTTCGTCCATGCCTGGACCGGAATCAGCGATTTCGATGACGGCCACATCGCCGGTGAGTTCCAGGCGCACGCGTATTTCGCCACCCTCGGGCATCGCATCGCGCGCGTTAAGGATGATATTCGTCAGAGCTTGCTGCACCTGGCCGGCGTCGCCCTCAACGTAAACGCCATCGGAGGGCAGTGCTCGCGTGAGCTTGAGGCTGCTGTGCAGGGTCGGTTCCGCCAACTGCAACGTGTCCTCGATGACCGTCCGAAGGTCGACTCTGCCGAACCGAACAAGCCCTCCCCGCGAGAACGACAGGAGCCGGCCGGTGAGGTCCGCGGCGCGGCGCGCTGCATCCTCAATGAGGGCAAGGTTCTCGCGTTCTTCGGCGTCCATGTTCCGCGAGCGCTTGAGCAGCCCCGCGAAGCCAAGGATCGTTGTCAGGAGGTTGTTGAAGTCGTGCGCGACTGCGCCGGCCATGGCGCCCAGCGAGTCCATTTTCTGGCTCTGGATGAGCTGCCGCATGATCGCCTTGCGTTCCGAGACGTCGCGCGCGAGCACGAGCACCGCCTCGCGGCCGCCGAACGTGACCATGGAGGCGACGGCGTCAACGTCGCTGGCGCCGCCATCGGCGCGGACGAAGCGCGTATCCGTCAGGTGCAGTTCGCCCGCCCCGATTGCGGCCGCCACCGTCGCGATGATGTCATCGCGCGGGGCGTCGAGCACCACGTCGAGCGTGAGGCCCAGGAGTTGCTGCGCGGTGTAGCCGAGCGCCTGGGAGGTGAACGCGTTGGCATCGAGGATGCGGAGCGTCACCGGGTCGAAGAGGAAGATCATCTCGTCGGCCTGGGCGACGAGCGAGCGGTACTTCAACTCGCTCTCGCCCAGTGACTGGAGCGCGGACGCTTTTTCGAGGGCGAGGGCGAGCGGCTTGGTGAGCGTGCCGAGCAGTTCGGCGTCTTCCGCGGTGAAGCAGTTCGCGCCGTGACCCCAGAGGGAGACGGCCCCGCGGACCGTGTCATGCACCACGAGAGGGGCGCGGATGGCCGAGTAGATGCCGCGCCCGATGAGGTCGCGGTGGCGCACGTTGAGCGTTGCTTCTTCGCGCGCATCCGAAACGAGGTGGGGCGTTGGCTGGCGGACGAGGCGGGCGGAGTGCATCTCCTCCAGCAGGAACTCCGTCGGCAGCGGCTCCGGGTCGAGGATGTCCGTCTCGAGGGCGAGTATCCGTCCGGTTCCGCTGTCCTGGTCGAACTGGACGGCCAGGGCGTGGCAGCAGGCGAAGAGGCCCCGGCATTCGGCCAGGAAGCCACGGGCGAGGTGCTCCGCGGTGCCGCCGGCACTGAGCCGCGTGAGGATGCGGTTCGTCGTCTCCAAACGTTGCGTGCGCAGGGCCGTCTCGCGGCGTCCCCGGAAGTAGCGCGCGGCCACCGCCAAGGGCTGGACGATCTGTACCAGTTGGCGCGCGTCGAAGTCGGTGAAACGGCCGGGTTGGCGCGAGCCAACGGTGACGACGCCGAGCGCGTCAGCGGGCGTCCCGATGAGGACCCGCATGCTGGAGCGCATCCCCGCGTCGCGCGCAGCTCCGGAGACTTCCGCGAGGCCGCCGGCGGTTGCCAGGTCTTCGATGACGTGGATAACGGGCCCGGCCGGCGGGGTCTCGCCCCACAGGGCCGCCACCGGAAGAGAATCTCCGATGCGCCACTGCGTTACCGCGGATTCGACGGCGACCAGGCGGACGGTCGCGTCTTCAAACGCCCCGATCGCGCAATGGTCGGCGGCGTACATCATGCGGAGGGCGTTGGCGACCGGTCCGGCTACCTGCTCAATGCTCTCGGCCGGCCCGAGGGCCGCGAGGATGTCGAGGATTGCACGGGTGCGTTGGGTTTGCAGGCGGAGCGTGGTCATTGCCCGCGCCCGCTCCAGGACCATGCCAAGCGGCGCGGCAACGGCGCCAAGGATGTCCAGTTCCGCGTTCCCGATTTTCTCACGCTGGCGGGAACCGGCCGCGATCATGCCGATAGGCTCGCCGGCCGCGTCAAGGCGGACGCAGGCAGCGCTGGCGAAGCCCATGGCCGCGGCCACTCGCTCCAGCCAGGCCGTGCCCGAGCCCGGTTCTGCCTCGTTGTAGATGACCTGCGGAGCGGCCATGCGGCCGTGTACGCTCGCTTCCGCGAGCGTGAACAACTCGGTGGAGACTTCCGCGCCGGGGGCGACATCGAAGGCGACCCGTTCGCGCTGGTCTTCGCTTCCGAAGGCGTAAACCACCACCGCATCGGCTTCCAGGTACTCCCGCACCTGGGTGGCGAACTGCCTGGCGACTTCTTCAGGCGCGGAGCTGAGGCTCAGCGTGCTGAGCAGGCGCGTCAGCGCCCGGATCTTGGCCGACCGCTGCTCCGAGCGTTCGTAGAGGTCTGCCCGTTCGAAGACGAGCCCCAGGGAGGCTGAGAGCTCGCCGAAGGTTTCGAGGTCGCCGCCCGTCCACATGTCCGCCTCGGGTGACCCGGCGGTGACGATGCCGCGCACGCGGCCCAGCGAATCGCGGATCGGCACGCGCATGATGCAGCGCAGGCCACCCCGGAAGAGCGCATCTTCGGCCGGCGTCCGGTCGATCGCGGACAGGTCGGCCACGAGTTGCGGTTCTCCCTCGCTGACCACGCGGCGCCAGTTCGCGTCCGGCTCGTTGTCCTTCGCCGCCATCACTTCACGCACGCTGACCGGTTCGACCACGTCGCTGACCATTCCGGCGATGCGCACGTCGTCGCGATCGAACAGCGCCACCACGGCGTGAGTGGCCCGGAAGAGGCCGATGGTCTGGTTCACGAACACGGTCCCGGCGGACTCGGCCGTTGCCCCCGGCACGAGCGCGGCCAGGATGTGGGTTTTCGCGTCC
The DNA here is from genome assembly GCA_046328215.1 of Dehalococcoidia bacterium. Lineage (GTDB taxonomy): Bacteria > Chloroflexota > Dehalococcoidia > Tepidiformales > Tepidiformaceae > Amarobacter. Next base: position 117,263 of record JAXLXA010000008.1, read on the forward strand.
AGGGCTGCGCTCGTGCGCGCCATGCTTGCAAGAAGGCGGACGCGGTCGATGGCGATGCCCACCGGCCGGCAGAGGTCCAGCAGCATGTCGGCCTGCGGCGCGCCAAACTGCCCCGGCACGAGGCTGCCCACGGTGACGATGCCGACGGACCCATCCGAGAGTCTGAATGGCGCCCGCATCAGGCTTCGAATGCCTCGCTGTTGCAGCGCGGCGGCCGCGTCGTTGAGGTTGGGCGATTCGTCGAGGTCGCTGATGTAGTCGGCCATGCCTGAACCAGCGACCGGGCCGTACACCGCGACGTCGCTATCAGAGATGCGGGCGCTGAACTCCGGGCGGGCCATGACGCCTGAGCTTGCGCCGAGCACGGTCCTCGACTTCGCGGAGAGGTCCAGCATGCCGAAGGCGACATGGTCCGCCTCGAAGAACTCGCGCAGGCGGGCGCTGATGAGGTTGCACGACTCCTCGAGGTCTTCCGCGGACGAGAGCATTTCGAGCAGCTCGGCGCCGGTCGCGAGGAGGTCCGCATGGCGTTCCAGGCGGAGGTTGTGGTCGACGGCGATTTCGCCGCGGCGCAGGCGTTCCACGCTGATCTCGAAGACCCTGGCGATGCGGGCCAGGAACGCCCGCTCAGCCGCCGTCCACGGGCCGGCTTCCTTCCGCAGCACCGCCAACCCGAACCCAAGGCCGCCCCAATGGTGTGAGCGGTTGGCCGTAGCGAGCGCGCGCATTCCCAGGTCGTCGCGCATGAAGCGCTCGATCGGTGTCGGTGCGTCATCCGCCAGGTCGGCAATCACAAACACTCCTTCGGGCCGTGACCGCTCAGTCATCGAGGTGTTCTGGCCGCTCATCAAGGCGACGCGGGCCTTCCGCCAGAGCCCGGGGGTGAGCGCGTCCGGCGGGGCGCTCAGCAGCGCCGGCGGCTGCTCGCCGGGAGCGTCAACCATCGCCATGGCGAGGTCCCCCGCGAGCGCACGACGCGCGCCCTCGGCTACGAGGGCGCAGAGATCGGGTTCGGTTTCAGCTTCGGCGATCTCGGTGAGGAGACGCGATTCTTCGGCGAGGAGCGTCCGTTCGGCATCCTGGGCCTCGAGAAGGATGGCGGGCCGCGCCTGCAAGGCGATGCAACGGGCCAGGGCAGTGAGCTCCTCGACGGCGTCTTCGTCGAACGCGTTCGCCGCCAACGATCCACAGAGGACGTAACCCAGGGTGCCGCCCCGTTCGTCGTTCAGGGCCGCCCAGGCGGCGGCGCGGACGCCGTTGTCACGGAGCAGGCGTTGTCCGGGCGAAGGGTCGTCTTCCAGGCGCAGGTCCGGGGTCACGTGGGCCTGAAGCGACTCGACGCGGGCCGTGTGGCGCGGGTCCTGGAACGCTTTCCAGCCGGGGATCAGGATGTCCGCGGCGAGTGGCCCCGACTGTGGCGCCCAGAACAGCGCGCGTTTGTGCCGTTGGACGCGGAGCAAGGCGAAGTCGGCCGAGAGCTGTTCGCGCACGATTTCGGCGGCGCGCTGAAGGAAGGTATCGAGGTCATGGAGCGCCGCGGCCTCGGCAATCGCCGCACCGGCCTTCGATGCGTCCAGCGCCCGGCTGCCGAAGCCGCCAGGCACACCCTCCCCCATTGCTCTACCCCTCGAGAGTCGCGGCACCGTCCCTGGAGACGGTCTCCCCGCCGGACACCCCGTAGTTTGGTGCATGCTAAGGAGGTCTTTACCAGCAAGACATCAGGGTTGTCCCGAACAATCGGGGTGGAGCCTGAAATTCCGACATTCGTGAATAAATCGGCGTGCGACGCCCGGATCCGAGTTCTTCAGGAACGCCGGGCGGCTATTCCGTGACGATCAGCGGGACAACGGCGCGCTTCACGGGCGCCTTCTGCTGGACCACCGGTGTGCTCGTTGGGAGCGGCGCCGTCGGTGAGGCAGCCGCCTGCGTGGGCTGCGATGGCTGCGATGGCTGGGTAGTTTGCGTGGTCTGGGGCTGCGTGGGTTGACCGACCTGGCCGGAGTCATCGAGTGACCCGAAGTCCGCCGTCCAGATGTTGCCGGCGTGGCCGACGCCCATCACCGTCCAGCGCGAGTTGAGCATGTTCTCGCGGTGCCCGGCGGTCGAACCCTGCCAGAGGTTGAACGCGCTCTGAGCACTCGACGTGAGCGCGAGGTTCTCGCCCGCTCCCGAACTGCCGTAGCCGCAGTTCTGCACGCGCGTGAAGGGGGAGCGCCCGAGCGAATCGGTGTGGCTGAACGTGCCGTGGCTGGACTGGTCTTCCGACATCCAGGCGGCAGCCTGCGAGAGAGTTGGCGAGAGCTTGAGCGCCGGGACACCGTTCGCCGTCCGGAAGTTGTTGATGAGCGTGAACAACTGCTGCTCGCTGGCGTCCAGGCCGCCGGTACTGGTCGAACAGTTGGTCAGCGCGTTCGCGGTCTCCCACGAGCCGGCGAACACCGAGAAGCCGAAGGCTGCGGCGGAAAGGGTGAGCGTGGAGGCCAGGATGGCCAGTCTGCTGAACATAAAACCCCGAAGCGCGTTCTCGCCTGCGCCTCACCGTACCGTTGGGTCGCGATAGCGGGAACGCTGTTGGGGCGCCGGACCGAGATGATTTACGGAGAATTTACGGGCGTTCCCGCGATGGCGGCGAAGCGCGGGTTATGGTCAGAGTCCGATTCGGGTGGGTGATGAAAGCGGTGCGAACAGGTCTTCTGGCAGTACTGGGCTCGTTGCTGGTGGCAGTCAGTGCTTGTTCGGGCGGCGAGCCGGCGCCGCCGCAGGAGGGCCATGAACGCGCCGGCGGGCAGGCTGTGGCTGACGCCACCACGATTCCCTGGTCATCGAGAACCGCTCCACCAGCGGCGTCGACCCCAACGCCGTCCCCCACGCCGTCCGTGAGCGCCGCTGTGCGCCAGTGCAGCGCCGGCGACCTGGACTACCTCGCGAATTCCCAGGGGGCGACGGGCGGCCAGCTCGTCGGATGGCTCACCGTCTCCAACCGTTCAAGCAGCGACTGTTTCGTGTCGGGGCGGCCGCTGGTTGTCTTCTTCGATGCCGCCGGCCAGGCGTACGCGGCCGACGCCCGTGGGGCGGACCCGGCAGCGGGGCCTCCCGTCCTCGTCCCGGCGGGGACTCCGCCCCTGGGCACGCCCGGCGCGTGGCCCGGGCGCGCGTCCGTTCAGGTGGGCTGGGCAGCAAACTCCGATGTCTGCCGGACCGATATCGTGAAGACGGCCGGGGCGAGGATCACCTTCCCGGACGGGAGCTCGCTGGACATCCCGGAGTTCCGCGGTAGCTCGTGCAAGGGTCAGATCTCAGCGGCGACGTTCAAACCCGTTAAGGTGCCGGCCCCCGGCGTCCTTCGTCCGTCGCTCGATGTCACGGTTGACGCGCCCGCCACCACGCATGCCGGCGAACTGCTGGTCTACGCGGTCTCCCTTACCAACACGTCGGACTTCTCCGCCTGGTTCAACGGGACGTGCCCGGTCTATCGCGCCGACTTCAATGCCCAGGCGGTCCGGCTGACGAAGGCGAGGCAGCTCGGCACGGAGATGGTGTTGAACTGCATGGGGCTGGATCGGATCGCCCCGGGCCAGACCATCCAGTTCGAAATGCGCCTCGACGTCCCCGCGGATGCGGCGCCGGGTACCTACCTGATCGACTGGCAGCTTGGTGGTGGGTTCGCGTCGCTGGCTCAGGCGGCGAAAAAGATCGAGGTAGTGGCGCCGTAGCGCCCTACGAATAGATCCGCGGCCGCGGACGGTGCGGACGCCGTCCCGCCATCGCCGCGATGAGCATGCCGAACAGGAACCCGCCGATGTGCGCGAACCACGCGACTCCCGCGTCCGGGGCCGCCGCATCGGCGATGGTGGCGTAGCCCGCCAGCAGGTTCTGCACGAACCACAGCCCGATCATGATCCACGCCGGCACCGGTATCGGGATGAAAATGAGGATGAAGAAGGGGATGACCACGCGCACGGTCGCCTTCGGGAACCAGAGCAGGTAGGCGCCCAGCACGCCCGCCACCGCGCCGCTCGCGCCGATGACCGGTACCGCGCTGTCCGGAGAGAGGACGCCCTGTACCAGGCAGGCGAGCACCCCGGCGGCCAGGTAAAACGCGAGGTAGGCAAGGTGGCCCAGGCGGTCTTCGATGTTGTCGCCGAACACCCAGAGAAAGAGCATGTTGCCGATGATGTGCAGCCAGCCGCCGTGCAGGAACAGCGCCGTGACGATCGAAAACAGCGCGATCGTCCGGTCAGAGCCGGTCACCGGCGATTCGCCGCTCACCGTGTCGAAGAACTCCTTCGGCTGGAACGCATACGTGCAGATGAAGCGGTCGGCGTCGGTGGGGTAAGTCGCGTAGCCGTAGCAGACGGTCTCGGTCTGCTGCACCAGCTGGCGGCTCTCCTCGCGGCCGTTTGCCGGCGGGGTCGCATTCAACGTGAACATGTAGAGGAACACGGCGACGTTCGCGAGGATGATCCCGTAGGTCACCCAGGGCGTGGTGCGCCGCCGGTTGCTGTCGCCGATCGGTATCACGGGCGCGGCGTCACTTGATACCCGCCAGGTGGGCCGTCTCGTTGATGCGCGCGAAGTAGACGCGCCCCGCGCGCACGTCGATCTCCGTCAGCCCGCAGTTGGCGATGTCGATCCGGAAGACGTGGCTTTCCGGCATCCCAAGCAGCGCCGAAAGCAGGCAGTTGATGGCCGTGCCGTGGGAGACGACCAGCACCCGCTTGCCGCCCTGGGCCGCCACGATCCGCTCGAACGCCTCCGCCGTGCGCGCGCGGACCTCGGCAACCGTTTCGCCGCCCGGCGGGCGCCAGGCCGGGTCTTCTTCGCGCATGAGTTTGTGCTGGTCCGGGAAGCGCCGGCGAATCTCGGTTTCTCGCTCCAGCTCCCATTCGCCGTAATACAGTTCGCGCAGGTCAGGGTCGACGTGCGCCGCCAGCCGGCGTTCGCCCGCCACCAGTGCGGCGGTGTGCATCGCCCGCGTGAAGTCGGAGGTGTAGCAGGCATCGAGCTTCTCGCTGGCCAGCCGCGCGCCCAGCGCCCGCGCCTGCTGCTCGCCAAGCGTGGTGAGTTGCGTCTCCGAGTGCCCGCAGAACCGGCCCTCCTTGTTCGTCACCGTCTGGCCGTGGCGGGTGAGGAAGATGCGGGTGGTCTTCACCGGGTCATTGTAGGGTCAGCGTTGCCGTTCGTAGGCGGTGAGCGCGCCGGACGCCAGGTACTCCACCTTCTGTTTCGTGCCGGCAGCGGTCCGCCGCGCGCCTGGAGACAGCCTGAACGCCGGAAACACCATTCGCGAGTAGGATTGCGCTGACATGAAGGTCCTCCGGCTGACCAACAGCAGCGATGTGCACCCCGGCGTGCCCGAGGAACTGCGCGCGCCCGCGGTGGCGGCCCGCTACGTGGAAGCGGCAATAGGCGAACCCGTGGAGACCATTCAACGGGCGCTCTGGCCAACGCCGGCGTTCCCATCGGTGCTGGACCGCTGGATGGACCAGTACGCGCCGGACGTGGTCCTCTTCCGGCTGTCCTCGTTCTGGGTGGCGTACGAATCCACGCCGCTGCGCGTCGGCAATCGCCTGGGCAGGTTCGGCAAACCAGTGACGACCGCCGGCCTGCGCATCGGCGACCGCCCCTGGCTTGTCGAGCGGCGCGCATTCAAGGCGGCGCGCAAGGGCATCGTCCGTGTGGTTGGCGGCGACACGTACTTCACGGTCGAAGCCGCCGCGGACGTGCTGGACGAGTGCTTCCGAAGCATCGTCGCGCGGGAATCCGTGCTCCCGGTGGTGCGCGGCACCGGATTGATCCTCAACAGCGCGGGGACGAAGGCCGGCCTGAAGCGTTCGCGCGCCCGCGTGGCCGAACTGAACCGGCTGGTCATCGCCTCCTGCGATCGCTATCGAATCCCGTTCTCACCCGAAGAGGTAAGCGCCGCCGAATCCACGAACCGCCAGGCCGACGAACTCCACGACGCAGCCGATGCCCACGCCGTCATCGGCGAGGCGGAGGGCGAGCTGATCGTGGATGCCTGGCAGGTCGCGCGCGGATCGGCCCGCCAAGGCTGAGCCTCCCCGGACGTTCAGGGCGGCCCGAGGAACGGTTCGGCCACCCATCCCGGGTCCGCGCCGAGGGTCGTAATCCAAACCCAGCGGGTGCCGCCTGACTCAGTGATAGGCCCGTTTCGCAACACGATTGCGCCGTCGGGCAGGCAGTCGACGACTTTCGCGCCCCCGGGGCCCACGCGGACATTCAGGCAATCGCCCGGTGCGATGACCTTCGCGGCTGTGCCCGTCCAGGTCTGGATGACCGTTTCGGCGCCTTCCGCGCACCCGCTGGCGAAGTACGGCGCGCCAAAGAATGCCAGGTCCCCGGTCACTGGATCGAAGACGGCCGGCGAGAGCCCGTGGTCGCCCTCCTTCGCGTATTCCTGGGGGCAGGTGTTCGGACGAAGGGCGACCTCGGCCTCGATAAGCCATTTCCCGTCGCGCCAGGCGCTACGGATGCGCCCAATCGAAATGCGTGTTTCGAAGGTCTCCGTGCGCTGGCCGTCGACCGCGGTGACGAAGTACCGCGTATCGAAACCGTGCGAGGTGGGATTGGGTGTCTGGAGCTGCCAGGCGATCAGGGAGCGCGCCCCGTCGTCTGCCTGCGCGAAATCGGTGACCTTCGCCTCGATTGGCAGGGCGTCGAACTTGTGCAGGCTGGAGCCATCTTCCTGCACGAGCATCGGGAAGTCGCGGCTAATCCACGCAGGCTTGCCGCGGTAGCGGACGAGACCGGACCACGCTTCCGGGCGACTCAGCGCCTTGTTCGAAAGGGCGAAGACGACGGCTGACGTCGAGGCATCGAAATTCACGGCGACGAAGTCGCCCTCCACGGCGAGCCGCGGCCACCAGCGGCCATCACGGGTGTTGATCTCGGTCCAGCGGAAGCCACCGTCTTTCGAGCGGTAGAACGCGGTGGTGACACCGCTGACGGCGCCTTCGTACAGGCACTGCTGGCCGGCGCACACCGTGGCATAGAGCGGTCCGCCGTCCGGGCCAGCGAGGATGCCCATGAGCGTGGCGGCGGGGTCGCCGGGCGGAGTCATTTCGATAACGCGAGGTCCTGCGTTCGTGCCGACGATGAGCCTGGTCCGAGACGGCGTGCCCGTGCCGTGGGCGTAACCGCCGGTGGTCGTGAGCATCGTAAAGTCGGCCGGCCACGGGAGGTCTCCGACCACGCGGATGGCCCGGTACTCCGGCTCTGCGGCCGGGCTCGGTGTCGCAGTCTCGGGTGCGGCAGTGCTGGACTCGCCCGGCGCGGGCCGGTCGTCTTCGCGGGTCACCAGCAGGGTCACGCCGAGCGCCAACGCCGCAACCCCGCAGGCCAGCGCCGCAAGCGAAACCACCAGCGGATTGATGCGCCCCATGATCGGAAAAACGCTCCGGGCTGCCCAAAGGTTCCCCGCCGGGCCCCCTAACCCCTACCGCCTAAGCCCTCGAACCTACTTGCTATACTCGTTGTATGCTTGCGGTGAATCTGCGCGCCGATACGTATCGAGCACTTGAAAGTGCCGCGCGAGCGTCCGGCATCAACCTTGATGAGGCGGCCGAACTCGCCGTGGAACGATTCCTGGCTGGAGCAGAGGTTTCGGATGAAGCGTTCCGAGATGAATGGGCGGCGCTCAGGGCCAGTCTGATGTCGCATATGCCAGCTGAAGTCACGCCGGAACAGATCGAACGCGACATCGATGCAGCCACCGGCGGGGTGTGGGCTGAGCGGCGCCGTGCTCGTAGTCGTTGACACCAATATCTGGATTTCGGCCGCGCTGAGCCCGCAAGGCTACTGCGGTCCGATCGTTGATCTGGTGTTGAGCCGTCGCGTTACGCCGGTTACGTGCCCGTCGACACTCCGCGAGATAACCCTCGTGCTGACCCGGCCGCGATTCGTCGAACGTTACGCTATTGCGCCTCCGGACGTCGCGCAGCTGCTCACTGCCCCGCCGGGCCCCCTAACCCCTACCGCCTAACCCCTACTCACGGTCCGCCGGCGCGGTTCAGGCTCTCCGCCGCAGCCAGCACGGGTTCGCGGTGGCGTGCGGCCTCCAGCCGGTCCATCTGCATCTGCACGTTCAAGGGGTAGACGCCGGTGAAGCAGGCGTTGCAGAGGTCCTCCGGCTTCTGGCCGGTGGCCCGGTTGAGCCCTTCGACGCTCAGGTAGCCGAGTGAATCCGCGCCGATGTGGCGGCGGATCTCCTCGACCGTCTTGTTCGCCGCAATCAGCTCCGCCTTTGTCGCCATGTCCACGCCGAGGAAGCACGGCGAAACGATCGGCGGCGTCGACATGCGCGCGTGGATCTCGGTCGCTCCGGCCCTTCGGATGAGGTCCAGGACGCGGCCGGTGGTGGTGCCACGCACGATGCTGTCATCCACCACGACGACGCGCTTGCCGGCCAGGACTTCCGAGAGCGCGTTGAACTTCAGGCTCACCCCGGCTTCGCGGATGCGCTGGTCCGGCTGGATGAAGGTGCGCCCCACGTAGCGGTTCTTCACGAGGCCCTCGCGGTAGGGCAGCCCGGCCGCGCGCGCATAACCGATGGCGGCCGGGATGGCGGAGTCCGGGACGCCGATCACGAGGTCGGCATCGACTGGGTGTTCGCGGGCAAGCGCCGCGCCCATCTCTTCGCGCGTGCGGTAGACCAGTTCGCCGCCAATGCGGCTGTCGGGGCGGGCGAAATAGGTGTACTCGAACGTGCAATGCGCCCGCTTGCGGGCGGGCGCCACCGGGAAGAAGCTCGTGTAACCGTGAGCGTCCACCTGGATCACTTCCCCTGGCTGCACTTCGCGTTCCATCGACACCCCCAGGTGCTCGAGCGCGCAGGATTCGGAGGCGACGACGTAGCCGTGCTCCATCTTGCCGATGCAGAGCGGCCGCACGCCCATCGGGTCGCGCACGGCGAAAAGCCGGTCGCGGAGCATGATGACGAGGCTGTACGCGCCTTCGATCCGGCGCATCACGTAATGGAAGCGCTCTTCCCAGGTGCCGCCCGGCGCGATCGACAGGAGGTGCGCGATCACTTCCGAGTCAGCGGTCGATTCGAACTGGATGCCCTGGGCTTCCAGGTCCTCGCGGATGATGTCCACGTTCGTCAGGTTGCCGTTGTGGCCGAGCGCGATGGGCTCGCCGCTGAACTTGTCCGTGACCACGATTGGCTGGGCGTTGCATTCGAGGGAGCCGCCGGCCGTGCTGTAGCGCGTGTGGCCGATGGCGATGTGCCCGCGGAGGAAGGCGAGGTCCTCTTCGTCAAAGACCTGGGAGACGAGGCCCATGCCCGTGCGGAGGCTGAAGTCTTTGCCGTTGCTGGTAGCGATCCCTGCGCTCTCCTGGCCACGGTGCTGGAGCGCGTAGAGCCCATAGAACGTTAGCCGTGCGACATCTTCACCGGGGCCGTATACCCCGAACACGCCGCAGGCTTCACGTGGGTTGTCGTTTTCAGGAATCACTATGCGAGGATGCCCTCCTGCAAGTGGGGCGTTAACGGCTTGGTCAGTATATCGGCCCGCGCCGAGCCAATGCCAATCAATCGTAAGGTCAGTGCGTTATGTCTGTGGCCTATTCGAGGGAATGGCGCTGCCGTGGCGTGGCGGAATGATAGCCGCGCCCCAACCTGTCACACTGACTGGGATGTCGAAAATCAACAAAGCACGAGAAACAGCCGCGAAGCGCGGCATTGGCAACTACGAACGGCACATCTTCCTCTGCATCGGCCCGGATTGCTGCTCGGAGGAAGAGGGCCAGAAGGCCTGGGGCCAACTCAAGAAGGCGGCGGCGAAGCTCAACGGCTCCGGCGAAAGCGGGCGCATCTACCGGACGAAGGTGGGTTGCCTGCGCATCTGCGAGTACGGCCCCACCGCCGTGGTCTATCCCGAAGGCACCTGGTACGGCGGCCTCACGCCGGAGAACCTCGACCGGGTCATCGAGGAAGACCTGGCGAACGGGCACGAAGTGAGTGACCTGGTGATCGGGCGCAACCCGCTGCCGGGCTGAGGCCCGCACAGGGCCACGAAGAATCCGAGATCCGACGGTAAGGGAGGCGCGACCTCTCGCCTGCCACGGCCGCCAAACGCTTCGGCAAGGCCCGTCGCGAGCCAGTCCGCGCAGCGCATGGACAAACGTGTCAGTCGGGCGCCCTGCCTCCCTGACGGTCGGATCTCGGATGGTGGTTCATCGCGGTCAGGTCGATGTTGGTTCATCGCGGAGAGGCCACCGGGCGAAGGGCCTCCAGAAGCCGCGTTGACCGGGCTGAGGTCTAGCGGCGGCCCAGAGGAATTCGTCGACGGTCATCCATGTTCCGGACTGAGCGCCCGCACGTTCCGGGTCGAGTTCGCGGTGATCGGGAATCGACAGGTTCCAGGAGCAATCGCGGGTGGCTGTAGATGAAATGGTCGCCGGCAGTACGCCGGTACGGCACCTCGCCGCTCCGCTCTCGCGGCCGCCTGTCCGGTGACGTTGTTGAGCCGGCTCAGCGGCAGCGGTTCGGCGAGGGCGACGGTTGCCGTCTCAGCACGAGGGCCAGCCCTCTTCGGCGCGCCACCCCAGAACGAAAGCAAGCTCTTCCGCGACGAGTTCAGCGGTCTCAGGAAGAGGGCTCACCCCGGTTTCGGCGCCCGTCAGCAGCCACCCCGCCATCGCTTCCTTGATGTTTCGAAGGGCTTCGTCGCGGCCCGCACCCTGGCTGACGGCGCCCGGTAGCGCCGGACAGGTCACGCTGTACCAACCAGACTGGGGGTTGGGTGAGAGGACGACGGTGTACGAGCTCACTCCGTGGATTCTACCACCCTGAGTATTCGACCTCTGGCGTGCCGGTCATCGCTCGCTGCCAAGGTCTGATCCGCTACCCCTTCTTTTCCGGCGGCTTGTGGCCCCAGGTGCTCGTTGAGTCGTACTGGGCCACCTGCCAGCACGAATCATCGACCTCGCGCGCGCCCCAGCCGTACTCCACGCCGAAGCCGGACGGGTTGCGCATGTAGAACGAGACCATGTGGTCATTGGAGTGGCGGCCGAGCGTCATGATGATCGGCGCCGCGCCCTCCTGCACCCGATCCCACGTGCGCCCCACCGCGTCGAACTGGTCCAACTGGAGCATGAAGTGGTTGGCCCGCTTGGGGGCGTTCGGGAACTCCACGAAGGCGATGCTGTGGTGCCGCGGGTTGCAATGGAGGAAGCCCAGCTTCAGCCGCCCGCGCGTCACGTAGTCTGAGACCTTCATGCCCAGCATCGTGGTGTAGAACTCCATCGTCGCCTGCAGGTCTTTCGCGGCCAGAACAAAGTGGCCGAGGCCCTGGTTCCCGGCGACGAAACTCGTCCCGCCCTTCTTCGAGACGAACGGCGTCCCGCCCATCTGCGGCCCGTAGAAGACCTCGACATCGTGGCCGTCCGGGTCCTTGAAGCGGATCAGGTTGAGCACGCGGCGGCGTTCGGCTTCTTCCTTCGTGGCCCAGGTCACGGTGGTGCCGGCGGTTTCCAACCTGGCCCCAATCGCCGCGAGGTCCGCGGCGTTGTCCACCTGCCAGCCGCTGTAGGAGATGTCGTCCTCCGGCGATTCGTGGACGGCGAAGCGGTAGTAGTGCTCGTCCAGCCGCAGGAGCATCGAGCCGTCGCTGTCGGTCGCGACCCGCTCGAGGCCGAGCGTATCCCCGGCGTAGTTGGCCCATTCGCCCAGGTCCCTCACGCCGATACCGAGGTATCCCAACTGGGTAACTTCACTCATCTCGCATCTCCTTTCGGGAGTTCAAGGACAGCACGGGCGTAGCTGATCGCGCTGCTTTCGAGCGCGCCCATCGGGTGGTTGCGCATCGCCAGGAGGTCCCGGAGGAAGCGCTGAATCGGGTTGGACATGTGCATCACGCTCCCGCCGGCCACCTCGAACACCTCGATGACCGAGCGGAGGCATATCGAGAGGGCGCGGGCACCGTCGTAGCGGCTCTTCGCCTGCAGGTTCGCCGGGATGATCGGCACGCCTGATTCGGCGAGGCCCATGAACGTATCCCAGGTCGCGGCCATGCCCCGGCGGGCCGCATCGACCTCGGCCAGGGCATCGGCCAGCCGGAGTTGCACGCCCGGATTGAGCGCGACCGGCGGGCCGCCGTAGGCGCTCACTCGCGTCCGCGTCTGCTCCACGTAGCACTCGAGCGCCCCCACCGCCGCGCCTATTGCCGGGGCGGCGATGGCAGAGGTGAAGATGCCCGCCATCCAGGGCATGTGGTAGAGCGGCCGGTCGTTCACTTCGAACCCGGGGATGTTGCCACGGCTCACGTCCGCCACCCGGTGAGAACGTCGCGCGGGCACGAACGCCTCCGCGACATTGATGGTTTTGCTCCCGGTGCCCTTCAGCCCCGCCACGTTCCAACTGTCCGGGTCGACGGTGAAGTCGTTCCTTGAGACGGCGTAGGCGGCGAGGTCACCCTCGCCGGCGCCTTCCGGGATGCCGCCGAGGATAGCCCAGTCGCTCAGGTCCACGCCGCTGGAGAAGCGCCACTGGCCGGAAAGCACGAACCCATCGTCGACGGCGCGTACCCGCCCGGTCGGCGCGTAGGACGAAGACAGCCGGACGCGCGGGTTGGCACCCCAGAACTCACGCTGGGACTCGTCGCAGAGCAGGCCCATTTCCCACGGGTGCACGGCCACCACGCCGGCCACCCAGCCGGTGGCGGCGCAGGCGGAGGCGAGCATGACCACGCTCTCGAAGAACGTCCTCGGGTGCAGTTCGAGCCCACCCCACTGGCGCGGCTGAAGCCCCCGGAAGACGCCGGCCTCGTCCAGTTCGCGGACCGTCTCCTCCGGGATGCGGCCCAACTGCTCCACCGATTCGGCGCGCGCCCGGATGCCGGGCAGGAGCGAGCGCACGCCGTCCAGGTATTTCGCCTCGGTCGTCACGGCGCTCATGATGGCAGCCCTTTGGCCCATTCGGTCAGCGTGTTCGCGAACAGCTCCGGGTCCTGGCCGTGCATCGAATGGCCCATCTGCGGGAACGATTTGTAGGTGACTTCCTGCCCCGCTGCCTGGATGAGCGCCACCGCCCGCTGTGCCTGGACATCGGAGGACGCGCCGATGAGCCAGCCTTCGTCGTTCACCACCCGGAAGTGGTGCGTGAACAGCACCGGCACCTTCACCGCCGAGAGCATGCGCGCATGGTCGCAGTTCACACCGACCGTGCCCGTCCAGAACGCCCTCGCCCACTCGGGGTCGTACTCCTTGAGGTTCTGGGGCGGCTCGCTACCGGGAGCCTGGCGGCCCAGGGCGGCGAGGTGCGGCGGCAGCTCCTGGGGCGCGGCAGCCTGCATCGCGGTGAAGTCCCCCACTGACCACTGGTCACCGAGGTACTTGCTCATGAGCGCGAAGCGGTGGCCGATGCCCTGCTTGATCGACTGCCCCACGGCCGGCGACACCTCGGAGGCGAACAGCGGCGGGTCCTCGTAGTGTGCCCCGCGCACCTGGCCGGGCATCGCATAGGCGGAGAGCCAGGCGGTGATCACACCGCCGGACGATAGCCCGCTCACGACAGCCGGCCGGCCGATGGCGAGCTGCATGAAGCGCACCATGTCGTTGCCGAAGTTGTCCCAGGAGTAGCGGCCCGGCGTGCGCGACGAGCGGCCCTGTCCGCGCAGGTCCACCGCGAACACCTCGAAGTGCTCGGCGAGCAGCGGCATCGCCTTCTCGTAACCCCACCAGGATTCGGTCTGGCCCGGGATGAGGAGCAACGCGGGGTTCGCAGACGAACCCGCGCGGGCGTAGTTGATGACCGCCTCGCCCGTGTCACACAGGCGCTCTTCGAACGCGTGCGGGACGTAGGTGGCTTCAGGGTTCTCGGGGCCGTAGCGCATGGGACCTCCTCAGGATCTGGTGGCGAATCGTGGGAACAGGGTTTCTGCGGCGCCTCGATCGATGCTTGCGCGCGCGCCCGGGTCGAGCTCGAACCGTTCGAACATCGATACGTACGAGCCTGCCGCGCGATCGGGCGCATACGGCCAGTCGCTGCCGAAGGTGACATGCCCCGGCTCGGCGAAGGCCAGCAGGCTCGGCAGGGCGAACTGGCTGGCGGAGAGGGCGGTGTCGAAGTAGAACCGCTTCAGGCTGGCGAGCATCGCGATGCCGTTGGCCTGAGCGGCCGGACCGGTGGTGGTGACGATGCGCGCTGCCGCGTACGGCAAGAAGCCGCCTGCGTGTGCGAGGATGACCTTGACGTTCGGGCAGCGTTGCATGGTCCCGGGCGTGCAGAGCCGGATCGCCGCGCGCGTGGTATCGAGCAGGAAGTCCGCAGCGAACGGCGGCAGGCCCTCGATCGCTTCCGCGCCCTTCAGCGTCGAGGGTGGATGAAGACGACCGCCTGGCGCCGTTCGAGCTCGTCGAACAGTGCGTCCCAGCGCGGGTCGCCGAGGTAGATGCCGTCCACGTTCGCCAGCAGCGCAACCCCGTCGGCGTGGAGCACGTCATAGGCGTGGGTCAGCTCCGCCAGCGACCCCTCGACATCAGGCAGAGTGAGCGTGGCGAAAAACCCAAAGCGGCCGGGGTTGCGGGCCACCACTGACGCGCAGTAGTCGTTCAGCAGCCGGGCCATCCTCCGCGCTTCCTGGTCGTCGCCGAGATGCACCCCCGGCGTCGAAACCGAGAGGATGCCAGTCTCGACCTGGTAGCGGTCCATGAAGGCGATCGCGTCCTCGGCGTTCCAGTCCGGGATGGGCAGCCCACCTGCCTTCTGGCCCATCCGCTCAAGCCAGGCGGCATACGCGGGCGGGACGATGTGCTGGTGCGTGTCGATGCGGCGGACGCTCATCTCTGGCCTCCCGTTGCGGCCAGGGCCGCTCCTTCGACGCGCAGTGCCGCCGCCAGCCCCGCGTAGAAGATGGCGAACATCCGGCGAAGGTCCACCGTTTCGGGGTCGATCTGGGCTGCCACAAACGCGCCGTCCGCGAAGGCGAGCGTCACCCTCGCGATCTCGTCAGCGATGTCATCCGGGACTTCCGGGCCGAAGAGGCCGCCCGCTCGCATGCCGAGAGCAAGCCCGAGCGTGGCCCGCGCGCGGACGCGGCGCACGGCGCGGATCGTCGCCTCGCCCGCCTCTCGCCGTTCCAATGACAGGAGCAGCAGGAGCCGCAGGAAGTCCGGCCGCTCGGTGAGCTCCTCGGCGAGGTTGGCGAAATACGCGGCAAGCGGCGGCTCGCCACTCCTGCGGGAGTCGCTCAATGCCCGTTGGGCGGAATCCTTTGCCTGGGCGAGCCAGCGCGCCGCCGACTCCTGGAGGACGGCCGCGAGCACGCCTTCCTTGCTCCCGAACTCGTGATAAATCGAGCTCGCGGACGCGCCTGAACGTTGCCGCAGCGCGGCCACGCTCGTGCCCGCGAACCCCGAGGTCGCGAACAGGTCGCTCGCGGCCGCGAGGATGCGTTCGCGCGTGCCGGCCGGGCCGCCGTCGTCTACTGACTGGAATGATCGTTCCAAGAGGCGCGAACGGTAGCGACTCGCGGCGCGCGTTGCAAGCCCTCGCGACGGGCCGCGACGCCGGGTAGAGCGGATGAAGGCCGGTGCGCGAAGGGGCGCGGAGGGAAGGGACGTGGAGCGTCTCCGCTCAGGCGCGAAAGAGCGCCATCTCGGTCAGCGTTTCCACCGCCCGTTCGAAGCGCTTCGCGACGCGATTGCTCCCTTCGTCCACTTCGCGAAAGACCGCGTCCCGCGTGCGCGTGCCATCGAACAGGGCGATCAGCCGCGCCTGCAGCGCATCGACCGTGACCCGCTCGTGGCGCAGGTTCGTCACCGTCAGCGAATCTCCGGCGACCTGCCTTCGCGCGAACGCCGGCGTGGTTGGCCGTTCCCCGGGAGTGACGGTGTATGCCCCCGCCGTCGTCCGCAGTTCGACCAGGCTGGCGCTGTAGCAGAACCCCTGGAGAAGCACCGCCGCAAGCTGTGCCTCCGCGGCCTCCAGGGCCGGGGCTTCCGCGCCCACGCGCTCGCACGCAGC
The DNA here is from genome assembly GCA_046328215.1 of Dehalococcoidia bacterium. GTDB lineage: Bacteria > Chloroflexota > Dehalococcoidia > Tepidiformales > Tepidiformaceae > Amarobacter. The sequence goes on from JAXLXA010000008.1 coordinate 133,251, forward strand.
TTCGGCCAGCGCCGGGAAGGCAACACGTTCCGGGTAGCGCTCGCAGAGGATGGCCAGCGCCGCCTGGCCGATCGGGTTCGCTGTCGTGAACCTGGCGCCGTCGCTGCCGGCGAACGTGCGCGCGCCGCCCTTCGCTTCGACTGCCGCCGGCCGTGCCGGTGAGGCCGCGAAGAGGCGCCGGAACGGCTCGATGCGCTCACCAATCCGGCGCGAAACGGCGCGTTCCTCGTGGCAGAGCAGCGTCCGTTTGAAGGTGGCTTTCGTCAGGAAGTCCAGGTACTGCTGGTGCTCGATGGCCGTCGCCGCGAGCCGGCGCAGTTCGGCCTGGGCCTCCGCCGGGAGGCGCGTGGCGAACACGGTCGGGAACTCGGCGTCGGCCAGGTACTGGAGCCCGTGGCGCGCCGCGTGTCCGGCGAATTCGTGGAAGTACACCGGGTCGTTCACGTCCGCCAGCTCGTCGTGCAACAACAGCGAGGCCGCCCGCTCTCCAGCAATGCGGTGGCGCCCTTCGACGTGCGATTCGTATTCGCCGAGGAAATGGCCGAACGAACTGCCCTCGGCCGGATTGACCTTCTGCAGCAGCCGGTAGAACGTTTCGGCGTCTTCCGCGCGCTGGTGTTGGCCGAGTGAGTCGCGTGTGCGGTAGAACAGCATCTCCCGCAGCGCCTTCATCGGCGCCCAGCCGGGATAAGCGTTGTAGCTGACGTAGGCGATGCCGTGTGGGTTGAGCAGTGAGCGACAGGCAGCCAGCAGGGCGTCTCGCACCTCGGCCGGCACCCACGAGTACACCCCGTGCGCGATGACGTAGTCGAACGTCCCCAAGTCCGTGGGAAGATCGAGGATGTCCCCCTGGCGCAAGTCGACGTTCGCGAAGCCGAGCGCCTGCGCCGCCACCCGTCCCTCCGCCACCTGGCGCCCGGAGACGTCGACCCCGACGAATTCGGCGGCAGGCAACGTTTCGGCCATCGCCAGGAGGTTCGCGCCGGATGCGCAGCCCAGCTCCAACACGCGGCAGGTTTCCACCGCCGCGGGCTCCAGCCCCAGCAGGAGGCCGATGGTTGCCAGCCCGCCGGGGTGCGTCTCCTGGTAGGTCAGTTCGGCGTAGGGCACGTCTTCGTACGTCTCGCCGCCGGGTTCGAACGCCATGGCTGCTGAGGATGGTGGAGCGCCGGGATGGAGGCAAGCGAACGGTCGCGGTTGCCCCCGGTAACCCAACTTTTGAGTCATCACCCGTCCCTTCGGTAACCGTCTCTTTGAGGCACATCGCCGTCTCCCGCTTCGCCCGGCCGGACCGTAGACTCGCCGTGTGACCGCAGCTGACCTGCCGCTGCTCGGCACCAGGTTCCACGTCCCGGCGATGCGCCCCGGCCAGGTGCCGAGGCCCCGCCTCGTCGAGCGCCTCGAACGCGGCGCGCTCGGCAAGCTGACGCTGCTCTCGGCGCCGCCGGGCTTTGGCAAGACCACGCTCCTCGCCGAGTGGCTGGCCGGCCCCCGCGCGAAGGAACGTGACGTCGCCTGGTCGTCGCTCGATCCCGCGGACGACACCCCGCGCATGTTCTGGCGGTACGTCGTTGCGGCGCTGGCGAACGTCCGCACTGCGGTTGCCGAGTGCAGCGCCGCCGAACTGCTGGAGGGCAACCAGGTCCCTGAGGACGCGGTCTTCCTCACGCCCCTGTTGAACGCCATCGCCGTGGAGCCGCGGGACGTCGTCCTGGTCCTCGACGACTACCACCTCATCGAGTCCCCTGCGGTAGCCCGGGGGATGGCGTTCCTCGTCGAGCACGCGCCGCCGCAGCTTCACCTCGTGCTGGCGGGCCGCGCGGACCCGGCGCTGCCCCTGCCCCGCTTGCGCGCTCGCGGCGACCTCACCGAAATCCGCGCCGCCGACCTCCGGTTCACACCGTCCGAGGCGGACGGTTTCCTCAACGGCTCGATGCATCTGCGCCTGGCCGAAGACGACATCGCACTCCTCGAATCTCGCACCGAGGGCTGGGCCGGCGCACTTCAGCTGGCCGCGCTTTCGTTGCAGGGGAGGAGCGAGCCCGGCGCCTTCATCCAGGATTTCTCCGGCGATGACCGCTACATCGTCGACTACCTGGTTGAGGAGGTGCTGGAGCGGCAGCCTCCCGCCGTCAGGGACTTCCTGCTGCGCACCTCCGTCCTCGAGCGGCTCTGCGGCCCGCTCTGCGATTTCGTGCTCGGCCAGCGTGATAGCCAGGCGATGCTGGAGCAGCTTGAGCGCGGGAACCTGCTGCTGCAGCCGCTCGACAACCACCGCGGCTGGTTCCGCTATCACCAGCTCTTTTCGGATGTCCTGCGGGTGCGCCTTCTCGCCGAAGCCGCCGGGGCCGCGCCCGGGTTGCACAGGCTCGCGAGCGAGTGGCACGCGGCAAACGGCGACGTCGACATCGCCATCCGGCACGCCCTCGCCGCGAACGATTTCGAAAGGGCGGCGGGTCTCATCGAACTCGAAGCGGCGAAGACCATGCGTCTCCACCACCCTGACCGCCTCATCCAGTGGCTGAAACCCATCCCGGACGAGGTCGTCGCGCGGATGCCGGTGCTCAGCACGTTCTACGGGCACGCGCTCCAGGGGATGGGCGATATGGCGGGCTCCGCCGCCCGCATCGATGCCGCCGAACGCGCACTCCAGGGGCCGCCGGGTCCCACCCTGGTGTCTGACACGGCGAGCTTCGGCATCCTCCAGGCGTTGATCGACGTCGGGCGTGGTTACCTGGCAATGGCCGCGCGCCAGCCGGAGCAAACAGCCCGCCACGCCAGCCGCGCCCTCGAAGTCCTGCCCGCGAATGAACTGCACTGGCGCGGCACGGCGCTCGCGCTGCTTGGGCTGGCGCACTGGCACGCCGGCGAACTTGGCCCGGCCCAGCAGCTTCACCAGGATGCCATCGCCTGCTTCCGCCAAACCGGCGACACCGGACTCGCTATCACCTCCGCCTACCACGACGCCGAACTGCTGAAGGCACGTGGCCGGCTGCGGGAAGCGCGCCGCATCCTGGAGTCCACGCTCGAGTTCGTCCGCTCGTCGTCGGTGCGCGAAGTGCGCGGCGTGGCGAACCTTCACATCGGACTGAGCGACCTCTCATGCGACACCGGCGACTACGCCGCGGCTGCCGGCCACCTTGCCGCCGCTGATGCGGCCGGGGTGTACCCGCCCCGCACGCCGTTTCGCTACAAGCTCGCCCGCGCACACTTGTTGGAATGTGAGGGCGAGCTGGAAGGAGCCGAATTGCTCCTCTTGGAGGCCGCTCCGACGCAGGTCGGCGGGGCAGTGCCGGACCACCGGCCGCTGGGACCGTGGCTTGCCCGGCTGCGCGCCGCCGGCGGCCGCATCGACGACGCGTTCGCCTGGGCGCGCGAGCGTGGCCTCACGCCGGGCGACGCACTGCGCTACGACCGCGAGCCAGATCACATCGCCTTCGCCAGGCTGTTGCTCGCTCGCGGCACACCCGCCGACGTCGCGGACGCCCGCGCGCTGCTCGGACGCTTACTTGCCGCCGCCGAAGCCGAGGACCGGCTGGGCACGGGAATCGAGATACGCGCCTTGCTCGCGGCTGCCCTGGGGCGGAGGGGGACGAGTCTGCGGCAGTGGCCGTCCTGCGACCCGCCCTGGAGCGCGCCGAGCCGGAAGGCTACGTCCACGTCTTCACGGCGGAACTCCACGCCATTGGTCCTGTGCTTGAGGCCGCGGCCCGCGCGGGTGTCACGCCCGCCTACTGCGCCCGCCTCGTCGCGGCCGCTGCCTCCGGGCCGGGGACGCCCGCTCGCGAGACTTCGCCCGACGCGTTGAGCGGCCGCGAGATGGATGTGCTGCGGCTGCTCGCCACCGACCTGAGTGGCCCGGAGATCTCCAGCCAGCTGTTTGTTTCGCTCAACACGCTTCGAACACACACGAAAAACATCTACGCGAAGCTCGGCGTCACCTCGCGGCGGCGGGCCGTCGCGGTGGCCACCGAACGCAAGCTGCTCTAACCCCCACAGGACGGCGCCTTCGCGGCCGGAACAATCACCACGTCGCTCACCAGATGTGGTGATGTGGGCTCACCACGTCCGTCTCTACGGTGTCCATGGCACGGAAACGCCGGCCAGGGACACCACCGATGGGACACCAACCGCACCGCCACGAGACTCCCGAGTACTACGAGATCCGGGTAAACGGCGGCCTCGATGCGCACTGGTCTGAGGCCCTTGGCGGCATGCGTGTCAGTCGCGAACCCGCTGGCGCCACCCTCATTCACGGGCCAGCCGACCAGGCCGCCCTCCACGCCATCCTTCGCCAGATCCGGGACCTCGGACTCGACCTCCTCTCCGTTTCCCGAGGGCCCCCGCCATGAACTGAGCGCCGCAGCCGTCCTCAACGCAGCCCAACACACAGGAGTACTCCAATGGCAACCCGAAACAACGCTCAAGCCAACCCAGCCGACTGGGACGAACGCACGCGCAAATCCATGCTCTGGACCGGCATCCTTTTCATCGGCACCTTCGTCTTCTCGATCCCGGCGCTCTTCTTTTACTCCCCCCTGCTCGACCACAAGGACTACGTGCTCGGCGGCGGGCAGGACACGCGTGTCACCGTCGGCGCTCTGTTCGAAATCATCCTCGTCGTCTGCAATGCCGGCACGGCGATCACGCTCTACCCCGTCGCCCGGCGTTTCACCGAGACAGCGGCCATCGGCTACGTCGCGAGCCGTCTCTTCGAGTCGGCGATGATCGCCCTCGGCGCGCTCAGCCTGCTCACCGTCGTCACTCTCCGCCAGGACTTCGGCGGCACGACGGCAGCCGACCCGGCTTCCCTCGCCGCAATCGCGAACAGCCTCATCGCGTTCCATGACTGGACGTTCCTCATCGGCCCGGCTTTCTGCGCCGGCTTCGGCAACGGCATCCTGCTCGGCTACATGATGTTCAAGTCCGGTCTCATGCCGCGCCGCCTCGCGCTCATCGGCCTGGTGGGCGGCCCGATCGCCGTCGGCACCGCGGTCGCCGTCCTCTTCGGCGCCTACGACCAGGTCTCGCCGATGGCGTTCTTGTTCACCGCCCCGGAAATCGTCTGGGAGCTGACTTTCGGCATCTTCCTCACGGTTAAGGGCATCCGACTCGGCCGCGCCCGGCGGGCCGGTCGCAGCGTGAGCCCGGCCAGTGCCCGCCTGGCTGACGCCCAGGGTTCCTGAGGCCCGTCCCCGGGCTCAACCAACGACGGCCGCCGGACTCCCCGGCGGCCGTTTCCGTTCGAACCGGCCCACCCGCTCGCCGGCTTCCGGCAACTGATGGAGTAACTGAAATGACAACGATCGAACTCGCCGCGCGAGCGCTCGCCATGGGCGTCGCCGGATCGGCCGCCATTGACCTCTGGGCGCTCGGCCTGCGCAAGGCCTTCGGCATCGCGAGCCTGGATTACCGCTTCCTTGGCCGCTGGCTGGGACACATCCCGCAGGGCCGGTTGTTCCACCAGCGCATCGCGGCCAGCGCCCCGGTCCGGGGCGAGCAGCTGCTCGGTTGGGTTGCCCACTACGGTATCGGCATTGGTTTTGCGGCGGTCCTGCTCCTCGTCGCAGGCGATGGCTGGGCGTCCTCGCCGGCGCCCTGGCCCGCTCTGGGCGTTGGCATCGGGACCGTCCTCGCGCCATGGCTCGTGATGCAACCGGCCTTCGGCGCGGGCATCGCGGGCTCGAAGACGCCGCGCCCGTGGCAGGGACGCCTCCGCAACCTCGGTACACACACGGTATACGGGCTGGGGCTGTACGGCTCGGCAGTCGTGCTGGCGGCGCTCTGAGGCAGATATGCAGCGATATGCTAATCTGCCTGTATGCGCACCACGCTGAATATCGACGATGATCTCCTCCAGGCGGCGAAGATCGCGGCCGTTCGGCGCCGCACTACCCTGACGGCGCTCCTGGAGGAGGCCCTTCGCGAGAAGCTTGAGGGCACACCACGCACGACCTGGGAAATCCCCGCCCACATTGATAAGAACGATCCTGCCGCGGTGGCCGCGTTCATCGCCTACATGGAGTCCAAGCGGCACAACAAGTGGGCTCTACCCAAAACGCACAGAGGAGAACTTCGGCCGGGAATTGACCTGACGAGTACCTCGGAACTGATCGAGCAGTTGGAAGGTCCGTTTGCTCGTCCCTGACGTCAACGTATTGCTGAATGTTCAACTCACGACCCAGGCACACCATGACCGGGCAGTCGACTGGTTGCGGCACGGCAGCGAGGGGGACGAAGAAATTGGCATTGCAAACCTCGTACTGAGCGCGGTCGTCCGTATTCTCACCAGCACCGGCGTTTCTCCGACGCCCCTCGCTCCCGCCGATGCGTTTACGTTCTGTGATTACGTGCTCAAGCTGCGCACGACGGTCGCGATTCAAGAGGGCCCCCGCCACTGGGACATCTTTCGGACGCTCGTGCTCGAAAGTGGCGTCTCCGGCCCGCACGTCTCCGACGCGTACCTCGCCGCCTTCGCTATCGAAAACAACGCCACCTTCGTCACCTTCGACCGCGGCTTCCGCCGCTTCGAGGGCCTCAAGCTTCAAGTCCTCGAATAGCGCCCAAGGCAAGAAGCCGGCCCAACAGGCCGGCTTCTTGCTAACGACTGATGACTGTCAGCTAACAGCTAATTCAGGCGCTCGAAGATGGTGGCGATGCCCTGGCCGCCGCCGATGCAGAGGCTGACGATGCCGTAGCGGCCGCCGGTGCGCTCCAGTTCGTGCATGAGCTTCACGGTGAGGATGGCCCCGGTGGCGCCCACCGGGTGGCCGAGGGCGATTGCGCCGCCGTTCGGGTTCACCTTGTCCGGGTCCAGCGAAAGCTCGCTCGCGCAGGCGCAGGAAACGCTGGCGAACGCCTCGTTCAGCTCGATGACGTCGATCTGGTCCATCGTCATCTGTGCCTTGGCGAGGACCTTGTTGATCGCCGGGATAGGGCCGCTGCCCATGATCGCCGGCTCAACACCGGCTTCGGCGCGGGCGACGATGCGCATTCGCGGTGTCGCGCCGAGTTCCTTCGCCTTGCTCGCGCTCATCAGCGTGAGGGCCGCTGCGCCGTCATTGATGCCGCTGGCGTTGCCTGCCGTTACCACGCCGCCTTCCTTGAAGGCCGGGCGCAGCTTCGCGAGGGCGTCCGCGGTCGTGGCGCGAGGGTACTCGTCCACGTCGAAGGTCTTCTCTTCCTTGCCGACCTTGATGGTCAGGGGAGCGATCTGGTCGACGAAGCGGCCGGCGTCGATGGCGGCGATGGCGCGGCGCTGGCTCTCGGCGGCGAATTCGTCCTGGGCAACGCGGCTGACTTCGAACTGCTCGGCGAGGTTCTCCGCGGTGATGCCCATGTGGTAGCCCTTAAACGGGTCGCTGAGCAGGTGAATGATGCCGTCTTCGATGCTGTCATGGCCCAGGCGGTATCCGGTGCGGGCCTTGCGCAGGTAGAACGGCATGCGCGTCATGTTCTCTGCGCCGCCGGCGACAACCACGTCCGCGTCGCCGCTCTGGATCAGGCGGGAGGCGGTGTTGATGGCCTCAAGCCCGGAGCCGCAGATGCGGTTCACGTTCATCGCGGGCGTGCCGATCGGCAGGCCGGCCTTCACCGTCGAATGGCGGGAGAGGTAGGCGTCTTCGGCAACCTGGCCGACGATGCCCATGATCACCTGGTCCACGTTCTCCGGGTCAATGCCCGCTCGGGCGACGGTTTCGCGGATAACGTGAGCGCCAAGGTCCGAAGCGGGGACATCGGCGAGCGAGCCCTGGAACTTGCCGATGGCGGTACGCACGCCACTCGTGATGACGACATCTTCCATTTGTCTGAATCCTGTAGTGCTGGGTTGGCCGGGAGTGCGGCTGTCACGCCTCCGGGCTGCACGGTCGCGTTATTGTACGGACGCCGAGAACCCCATGCCAGTGGATGGGTTGTGGGGAAGGTATAGGCACGAGCTATCGCTTGGGAGAGGAGAGAAGGTGAGACGTGAGAACGAAAGGGTCGGCCGGCTATTCGATCGCCCACCGGACCGCGATATCGACCGACACTTTGTTCGTACCCGTCTGGATCGGCGTGGACACGTTGCCGGCTGCGAAGTCCCCGTCTTTGTCCGCCGACGGGACGGACGAACTCGCTTGCGTCTCAGCGATCGTGACCGGCTTGCCCAGCGAGACCCCGCCGAGCTTGGCGAGCGCTTCGGCTTTCGCCTTCGCGTCGGCCATCGCTTTCTCGCGGGCGTCCTGCTTGGCTTTGTCCGAATCTTCGACGCCGAAGCTGACGCCCTGCAGGCGGACCGAATCGCCGCCCGCGGCTACCGCGTCATCGACCACCTTGCTCATCGTGTCGATCTTGCGGACTTTCGCGGTAACCGTATTCGTCACGGTGTATCCCGTCAGTTGCGGTGTGCTCCTGGCGTAGTCGTAGTTGGGCTGGATGTAGAGGCCCGTGGTCTGGATGTCCTTTTCGGCAATGCCGTTCTTCTTGAGCGAGGACACCAGCGCGTCAGCTGCCTCCGCCGCCGCGTCCCGAGCCGCGGCGACACTCGCGGCGGTGGATTGAACGCCAACGGTCACGAAGCCGATGTCCGGCGGCGCATCCACCTCTCCGTGGCCGCTCACGGTAATCCCGCTGGTCTCGGTGGGCTGGTTATTGACGGTGGTCTTGCTGCCGCACGCGCCAAGCGCGATTGCGGCCGCCGAAAGCGCGACGAGGGCGAGTGTCCGGGACAACTTCATGGATGGACTCCTGCATGAACAACGTAGGCGAAGCAGGCTTTGTTCCGCCGCGGCCGAACGCCCCTGATTCGCGGATCGCGCGGGCCCGCTTGGGGCCAGCGTTTGCGTCGAAAGCTCGTAGCCGGCTGGACGCGTTCATCGCGGAAGTTGGCCCGCGCTCGGGCCGTGCGCGTGGAGGCTGCGACAGGCATCCGCGTGGCCTGGACGTGCCCGCTCCCTGCACGGTCGCGGCTCATGGGAGACCTGGAAACGAACCCAGGACGCGCTGGTACTAACTCGTGAAAGCCGGCGCTCGTTCGTCCGCGCAAACACTCGACCTGAACTCCCCTCTCCCGCGACGACAGGAGTCGGTAGAGGGGGACGGGGGGTGAGGGCAGGCCCGCCGCGATACGCCGCCATCTTCTTCAACTGACGGCGACGCTAGTAATGGATGGCCCGTCCGACGCCGCCGCCCGCCGCGATCGAGTCGCCCGTTATCGCTATCGAAAGCGGCGAGGCGAGGAATGCCACCACGCTGGCGATGTCTTCGGCCTGGATGATGCGCTGGACGGTGTTGCCCTGGGCCATTCGCTCCTTCGCCTGCTCCAGCGTTTCGCCGCGCTGCTCGGCCTGGCGCTGCATCTGTTGCTCCATGAACTCCGTCCAGATCAGGCCCGGATGTACGCAGGTCACGTTGATGCCGAACGGCCCCAGCTCGTCGGCCAGGTTTTTCGTGAGCGCCGAAACCGCGACGTTGCGCATGCTGCCGATGGCATTGCCCGTCTGGCGCGCGGCCAGCCCGCTGATGTTGATGATGCGGCCCCAGCCGTTCGCCTTCATGTAGGGGACCGCCGCCCGCGCGCAACGCGCGTAGCCCAGCACTTTCACGTTCATTTGTTCGACGAAGTTCTCGTCGGGCAGGTGTTCGATCCCTGGCCGGGGCGGCGCGCCGCCGGGCTGGGCCGCGCAATTCACGAGGATATCGAGCCGGCCGCGCGCCTTCGCCGCCTGTTCGAACGCGGCATTCACCGAGGCTGTGTCTCCCGTATCGCAGGCGATCGCCAGCACGCGCCGGCTGGTGGCCGCGGCGATCTCCGCCGCCGTGGCGTCGAGCGTCTGCTGGTTGCGGGCGAGGATGGCGACGTCGACGCCCTCTTCCGCGAGCAGCCGTGCGCACGCCTTGCCGATGCCCTTGCTGCCGCCAGTGACGACGGCTGTCTTTCCCGAAAGCTGGAGGTCCATGAAGGGGATTCTACGCGGCGGACGGCACCGTTCCGGCCGGTGGGAGTGCCAGACGCGCCTTAATTCGAGACGTTCGGGATCACGTGCCAGTAGTGGAGCTGTGCGCCCTGGACTTCGTCAGTCCGTCCGCGCGGGCCGCCATCCATCGGGACCTGGACCGGGTGCTTCATCAGTCCCTCACTCCCGGGGCAGATGTAGTTCGTGTCGAAGCCGTAGTCGTAGTACTGGACCATCACCACTGTCCCACCGGCGAAGGCGTAGCCCGGCGTGCAGCGGCTCGCGGCCATCGCGATGCCCTGCGCGCCCGCCGTCCAGATCGTGATGCCCGGGGACTTCCAATCTCCGGCGATAAGGCGGAACTGGTAGGGCGTGCCGTAGATGCCCACCGGCAGCGAGCGCTGCTTGAAGTACTCCACGGCGCCGCGGATCACCTGGGAGTTGTTCTGGGAGTCGCCAGACCAGTAATTCCCGCTCTCAACGTCCAGCCACCAGTGCGAAGGCGTCACCCGCATCCGTTCGGCGCGGCTCACAACGTCCTTCGCCAGGTTCCAGCCGTAGTTGTAGCCGCGGCACCAGCCGTCGTCTTCCGCGCAGGCGCCATACGGCCCCACAACCGCCATGGACTCGCCGGCCTTCGGGAACGCGGTGTTGACGTACACCGCGGGCTGTAGCTCTACCCGTTGCGCCCACTGGTACTGGTGGAGGAAGCACGGGTTCTCGGTGAAGGGCTTGCCGTTGTTGACGCCGATGACGACGAACGCGACCGGCCCGGGCGGGTAATCCTTGTTGCACTGGGGCCACGAAATGTCGAACCCAGGCACCGATTCCAGCACAGCCGCGAGCTCTTCCGTACCACTCGCCGTGGCCTCGTCGCCGTCCGCTTTCGAAACCAGCACATGGCCCGCTCCAAGCCACGCCGCAATCACCACCGCGCACGCAATGCCAATCCGCCGCATCCTCTTCCCCACCTGTTTTTCGCGTTCGCGGCAGGGTATGGAGCAGGGCCGAGGTAAACATCAACTGGACGTAAAATCGACCCCCAAGCGTTAAGAAACGGGACGCCCGCGTACCGAACTCAGACTGCTCCCGAGGCGTTGCCGGCAGCCGGGCCATCGCCGCGCAACCGCGCTCGCCGCTCGCCCGCGCCGCGCCGGATGCCCAGGAAGAGCTTCCCCAGGCGCGGGCTTGCCTTGTCCAGTTCGCGCACGAAGGCGAGCGACAGGAACAGCCCCACGAAGGCGTTGGCATGCAGCAAGAGCCAGTAGTTGCTCCAGTCGGCGCCGTTGCCGAGCAACTCTTTCGTCCCGAAGCCCATCGCGAACGGCAGGTGCACCAGGTAAATCGGGAACGCGTAGCGCGAGAGGCCGAGCAACGGCCGCGCGATTGTTCGCACCCCGATGAGCCCCGCCGCAACGTGGGGATACACCAGCAGCCCACCACAGCTGAACAGGAAGATCGTCACGCCGAAGTAGCTCACCGGCCATGCATCCAGCGTTATCCCCCGGTAGAGATAGACGAGCGCCACGGCGGCCATCCCGGCTGCCCCCGCCTGCGCCACCTTCGCCGGGACGCGGGGCATTCCCGCGCGTCCCAGCGTGTAGCCGAGCATCGGGAAGAACACCCACGGGGCCGGGTTGCGGTACGCGAGGGTGGCGTACAGTCCCGAAATGTCGCCGTGCCACTGGTACGCGGCGATCGTCCCCAGGTTCACGATGAATGCGGCCGCAGTCAGCCCCCAGAGCGTCTGCTGGCTCAGGCGTTGCGCCTGCGTCAGCACAAGCCCGAAGAACAGCAGCAACCAGATGAAATAGAACTGCCCCGAGATGTCGAACAGCGCAAGGTCGCGCCAGACGTGGTCCTGCCGGTCCGAAGTGACGAGCCGGTAACCCAGCGTGGCGCCCATCCAGAGCATGGCCGGGAGCCAGACGGTGGTGAAGCGATGGCGGAGGTGCCGCCCGGGCGTCTCCGCGGGCCCGGCGCCCTGCAGGTAGGCGGAGATGAACAGGAACAGTGGCACCGCGCCGTGAGCGAACAGGTGCGCGAAGTGCAGCAGGTCCAGCCCGCCGCGGCCCGCCTCCGGCCACGGCGTGAAGTACGCGTGCAGGTAGACCACGGCGACGATCGCCGCGCCGCGCAGAAGGTCGAACTCCACGATGTGCCCGCGCCGGGGTTCCGCTTCCATGCCTTCCAGTATGGGCCCCGGCGCCGACCGGGCCACCACGGCTACCAGTCCTCGCGCTCTATTGCTTCGAGCGTCTCGAGCAGCCGGTCGAATTCGATCGGCTTGGGGAAGAAGTAGTCTTCGTACGATGGGCGCGGGCGCGGATACGCGCTCATCAGGGCCACGCGCGGCCGCCAGCCACCGCCGCGCGCAAGCCGCATGGCGAGCGAGGCGCTGGTCTCGCCCGGTTGTTGCACTTCGATCATGACGAGCTTCGGCCGGAACTCCCGTATCAAGGGGTCGGCGTCTTCGACTGCCTCGCAGGCCGTGCATTCGAAGCCCGCGCCCTCCAGCACAAGCCGCAACACCCGCCTCACCGCCGGGTCCGCATCCACGACCAACACCGGCCCGCGGGGACGCGCGGGGGTCCCGCCGGCGGTCAGTGCGGTCGCCGTCTGGTTACGGTTCACTCGAATCATTCTGACCGGAACAATCGCCAGCGCCGAGACCCCCCGCCCGGTAATCGCATTGCAAAACCATTGCAAACGCGCGGATCGCCCCTGGCGCCGGCCCGCGCCGCCCGTTGCTTTACGCTCCGTGGGCGATCTGACCGGCAGGTCTTGGCGCAAATTGAGTGAACAGCGCGTGGACGCTGAGTGACTCCCCGATTGGAACTTCGTAGGAACTCCTCAAACGCCCGAAAAAGGGGTTTTCAGCGCGTGACCGCCCGGTGAACATGTGATGGACGAGCGGGTACACAGGGATACGGACGGTGAACAATGAGTGCAGCGACTCCGGCGGCAATGCTGATCGATAGTGACGAACGAGTGCGCGAGACGATGCGCGCGAAGCTCGAAACTGGTGACATCGAAGTCATCGCGGAACGAGCGCACGGAATTGCCGCGCAACAGGCGATCCAGGACTTCCGCCCCGCGCTCATCTTCATCGCCATTGAACAACCAATTCAGCGTGCGATGCAGGTGGTTGATTTTGCGCGGGCAGCAGTGCCGGACGCGCTCATCGTCGCTTACGCCAGCTCCTGGTCTCCCACCGTGGAGCGCCGGCTGATGCAGGCGGGCGTCAACGACTTCTTGCACGGCAAGGTGACCCGCGAACAGATCAAGGGGATCGCCTCGCGAGCCCGCCACAAGTCCCGCGCGGCCGGGGCACTGCCCATCGAAGAAGACGAAGGCGGACGGATCATCGCCGTTGTCGGGCAGAAGGGCGGCGTCGGCAAGACCACGACCAGCACCAACCTCGCCGCTTCCATCGCCCTCGAAGGCAGCAAGAGCGTCCTCCTCATCGACCTCGACACTCGTTTCGGCGATGTCGCCGTGATGATGGACGTGCGCGCCGACTACACCGTCTCCGAAGTGGCGCGCGACCCCGAGTACCTTGACCGCGAGGTCTTCCGCAAGGTGCTCCTGCGCCACGACTCCGGCGCCTACGTCCTCCCCGCTCCCCGCGACTACCGCAGTTGGCTGAATTGCTCCGTCGAACAACTCCAGACGATGGTGAAGTTCGCCGCTTCCATCTTCGACGTGGTCATCCTTGACACGCCCGGCACGTTCAATGACGTGGTCGGCGCCGCGGTCGAGTTGGCGGACCGCGTGGTGGTGGTGACGAGCACGGACCTCACCAGCCTGAAGAACACGTCGCTGCTGGTTGAGCACCTGGAGCTCAGGGGACTGAAGGATGACCGGGTGCTGGTGAACCTGATCCACGGGCATGACGTGCCCGGCGGCGCCACGAAGAAGGATGTCGAGTTCGCCATCAGCCGCCCCGTCAACTTCGAAGTCCCGTTCGACCGCAACGTCCGCAAGGCCAGCCAGGTTGGCGTGCCCGTCGTCATGTACCGCTCGACGGCGCCGGCGGCGGTGGTCTTCAGCGACATCGCCGGCCAGCTTGCCGGGGTCCGTTGCGCGCCCGCCGCGCAGAGCGAGGACGCCGTGCGCGGGCGCTTCTTCCGGGTCTTCGGCAGCCGCAAGTCCACGGCTCCGGCCGCCGGCCGCGAGGGCGTCGCCGTCTAAGCCGTCCCCATTCCCAGGATTTCCCTACCTCTCCAGCGAGGCCCCCGGACTTGAGCCGCCGGGGGCCTTGTTGGGCGTCCTGATGATGGCTTGTCGATTGACGACTGTTGATCGACGGTCTGCCGATCCGGCCATGGTTCTTCGTTTCCACCGCGAGGCGCCCCAATCGGCAATCGCCAATCGCCAATCGGCACTGCCCTCAGGCGTTGCGCACGGCTTCCATCGCTTCGTCGCTGAAGGCTTCGGCCGGGAGCAAATCCGGTCCCACCATTGCCGCGCCGCGGGCCATCGCCAGCATGGGATTGGCCATGATGCGCAGCTTCCTCGCCGTGGCCTCCGGCCCGAATTCGGCGTGCACCACCGAATCCATCGCCGCCGCCACGCGCAGCCGCCGCATCCGCTCCCGCCGTTCTTCCACGTACGGCTGGAAGAGCGCTTCGCCCCAGTTGTCCGAACCGAGCAGCAATTCGCTCACGATGCGCACGTCGCGCAGCGTCACCGAGAGGCCCTGGCCGATGATCGGGTCGTTGTAGCCGGCGGCGTCGCCGAGCAGCACGAGCCCCGGCGCCACCGGTGTATCGACCCATGTGCTCTGGTTCGGGACGGCGTGGCAGGGTCCGGCAATGCGCGCCTTCGCGATGCACTCGCTGTTTGGCACGGTCGACAGTTGGAACGCCTCCAGGAACTTCTGGCCCGCATCGCGCCCCGCAAGGCGGCTTTTCTGGTCGAGCCCGTAACTCAGGTAGAGCCGCAGCTTGCCCGGCGCTTGCGGGAAGACGAAGTACTGCACGTCTCCCTCAGTGCCCATCGACTGCACGTCGACCGGCCAGTCATCCGCGCCCTCCACCAGCATCCCGGCGAAGTAGTGGTGCGTCTCCTCCTGCAGCAGCTCGATCCCGGCCTGCCGCCGCACAACCGACCCGCGGCCGTCGCAGCCCGCCACCAGCCGCGCCTGGGCCGTCTGCGAAGCCCCGCCGGTCGTGTACGTCACCGAAGGGGCGGCCCCAGCGTTCACCTGGACGCCTTCCGCGCCGCGGACCACGGTGGCGCCGGCCTTGACTGCGGCGTCGAAAAGCGCCTGGCAGGCCTGCGGGTGGCCGAGGGAAAGCGGCCCGGGCACGCCCGGAAGCATCGCCAGCGCCAGCGCCCGCGATTCGCCGGCCGCCGGGTCCAGCCCGTCGCCGTATTCAATGTGGCGCGGGATGTGGTAATCGTTCGCCGAGCAGAGGTCGCCGTAGAGACCGGTGCGCTGCGCTTCGAGCACGCCCCAGGGCGCGATCCATTCGCCGCGCACCACGTCCTGGAACTCGAGCGACTTCTCGAGGAGCAGGACCTTCTTGCCGGCGCGCGCGAGCACGGTGGCGAGGCCGCTGCCTGCGATCCCGCCGCCAATGATGATGATGTCGTAGTGGTCAGCCATGACGCGGAATAGTACGGAAGGCGCGCGCCGAGCGAAACGCGCCCGCTGGGCTACACTTTCCCGCTCATGCAACCCGTCATCTACCACCTCATCGGCACACCCGCCGTCGGCAAATTCACCATCGGCAAGCGCGTTGCGGAGCTGACCGGCGCCCGCTTCGTGGATAACCACAGCATCGCGAACGTCATCTTCAACGTCATCGCGCCTGATGGGGTGACGCCGCTGCCGCCAACCATCTGGCCCCGAGTCGGTCAGGTCCGCGCGGCCGTCCTGGACACGGTCCGGAACGTCGCTCCCCCGGAGCTTTCCTACGTCTTCACGAACTACATCCAGGGTGGCAGCGCGACGGAGTTCGCTGCCTTCGAGGAGATGGTCCAGCTTGCTGCCGACCGCGACAGCCTCTTCGTGCCGGTCTTGCTTCGCTGCCAGACGAGCGAGCTGATGGAGCGCGCCGCCAACGAGTCACGCGTCGAGCGCATGAAGCTGATCGATCCCATCCTCATCGCGCACCTGAACGACGAGATCCCGCTCTTCGAAACCAGCCACCCCAACACCCTCGTCCTCGATACCACCGCGACCTCGCCGGACGATGCCGCGCGGGCAATCGTGGAGTGGGCCGCGAGCCTCCGGGCGCGGGCCTGACGAACTGCCGCCGGTTCGACTACGATCGTGGTTCATTTGAGGGGGTGACGCGATGGTTTTGGAACGGACGATGAAGCGGCTGAACGGCAAAGACGAGGACCTTTCGCAGTACAAGGGCAAGGTCGTCATGGTGGTGAACACCGCAAGCAAGTGCGGCCTCACGCCGCAGTACAAGGGGCTCCAGGCCATTTACGACCAGTACCACGAGAAGGGCTTCGAGATCCTGGGCTTCCCGGCCAACAACTTCATGGGCCAGGAACCCGGCAGCAACGATGAGATCTCCGAGTTCTGCGAGATCAACTACGGCGTCACGTTCCCGATGTTCGCGAAGATCTCGGTGAAGGGCGATGACATGGACCCACTCTACCGGGAAATCACCACGATGCCCGAACCGATCGGCGGCGATGTGCTCTGGAACTTCCAGAAATACCTGCTGGACCGGGACGGCAACGTCGTCCAGAAGATCGGCCCCCAGACCACGCCCGAAGACCCGGCGGTCACGTCCGCCATCGAAGGCCTGCTCGGCTAAACGCCAGCATCCGCGATCCACCGCACGCATCTGCGCGGCCCCCATCTGAGCCCCCCGCATCTGAGCCGCGACTGGTAAGGAGCGGTGGGATGTTGCCCCACACAGGACCGCCATGCGAAAGCGTTTCTCGGTTCGGCCCCGGCAGCAGTCCGGCCAACCGCGTCGCTGTCGCTCCGGGCTAGCAATCCGGATCCCGCGCCTACGGCACCACCACGTTGAAATTCCCAATCGGCGCCTCGATAGCGGCCGCGACCGCCTCGTACAGCCCGCCCGTGCCCTCCACGCCGATCCCACCGGAGGCGATCAGCGTCGCGGCGGGGACCACGCCGAACAGCGTCATCAGGAACTCCGGCCTGGTGAGGCGAATCGTCGCGTCCGCGTCTGCCTCGACGACATCCTCTTCCTGGACCAGCACGCCGTTGGCCACGGAGATCACCACTCGTTGGGCGGTATCCGTCAACTCGATGTTGAGGGTGCAGGCGAGCCCCGCCGCCTTCTCCGGGTTCAGCCGGACTGCCGCCACATCGAGGATCATCGCTGTCGTCGCCGCGCCGAGGACTTCCGGCCGGAACGGCGCCGGCCTCGGGGGCTGCGCTTCCGCCCGCAGCTCCTGCGCGCCGTTGAGGTAGATGTTCCGCCACGAGCCCGCTTCGGCTTCGTAGCCGAGGCGGGTATAGACGCGGGCCAGCTCCTCGCGGGATTCGGCGCTGCCGCTGCCGGAGAAGTTGAGATGATTCAGCAAGGTCGCGGCCCAGCGCAGATCACCGGCCGCGGCCGCCTCTTTGCCGCGCGCGAGCACCGCGGCGGCGCCGCCCATCGCTTCGACGTAGCGCGCCGATTCCTCTTCCACCGGGAGCCGCCAGAGGTTCGCCGGGTTCGCGTCGTACCAGCCCAGGTAGCGCTGGTAGACCGCCTTCGAATTGTGGCTCATGGTCCCGTAGTACCCGCGGTTGTACCACTGCTTCGAAAGTGACTCGGGCAGGCGGATCTCTTCGGCGATCTCGGCCGGCGTGAGGCCGTTGTTCATCAGCCTGACCGTCTGGTCGTGCAGGTACTTGTAGGCGTCGCGGTGGGAGCGAAGGAACGCCGTAAGCTCGCCCTGGCCGAACCGCGGGATGCCGTGGGCGGCGAACATCACGTCGCTCCGGCCCGCGAACAGCCGGATGGCTTCCGTCAGGTAGTCAGCCCAGCCCTTCGCGTTGCGGACGAGCGAACCCCGCGCCGGGAGCAGGTTGTGCATCGTCAGGTTCGCGTTTTCGGCCATGAAGACCGCGCGTTTGGCGGGCAGGTAGAAGTTCATCTCGGCCGGCGCTTCCGTCTCCGGCGTGAGCTGAAATTCGATGGTGATGTCGCCGATGGTCAGCGTCTGGCCGGTGCGCGTGATATCCAGCGTGGGCGCGATGAGCGACGGCGTGCCGCTGGGGATGCCGGGCCCAAGCCCGGAGGTCACTTCGCCCTCCGGCCCGCGCGGCAGCGTGCCTCCGAACTGGAACCGCGCCCGCCGAAGCATGGCCGGCCCCGCGATGATGTTTTCGGAGACGGCTTCCTTGAGGAACCCTTCCGGCGCGATCACCTGCACCTTGCCGGCGGCCACATCCTCCGGCGAAACGATGCCGCGCACGCCGCCGTAGTGGTCCGTGTGGCTGTGGGAGTAGATGACCGCGAGCACCGGTTTCGCGCCCAGGTGGGCCGTCGCCAGCTCGAAGGCCGCGCGTGCCTGCTCCACGCCGGTCAGCGGGTCAACGACGATCCAGCCGGAGCCCGCATCGATGAAGCTGACCGAGGAGACATCGAACCCGCGCACCTGGTAGATGCCCTCCATCACCTGGAAGAGACCGTGCTTGGTGATGATCTGGGCCTGGCGCCAGAGGCTCGGGTTCACCGTCTCCGCGGGCGGCCCGGCCAGGAAGTCGTAGCCGCGCAGGTCCGAGGCCACGCCTCCGCTGTCGCGAGGGATGACCGGGTCTTCCCGGGTGGCGATGAAGCCGCGTTCGGCGAACGCGAAGTCCCGGCGGTCGTCCGCGGCGAGGAGCGCCTCGATTTCTTCCCTGCGCCGTTCAGCGGCGCTGCGTTCCGTACTCGAGTTCGCCATGGCAAGCCTCCGAAGCCCTGCGTGCTGAAGCCGCGCGATATGGGCCGGCGGCAACGTAGCGGAATGCACGAAAAGGTGAAAGCGCCGCCCGCGCCGCGCACAACGAGAAAGGCCGGTCCTTCGACCGGCCTTTCCCGAAAGGAGAGCTTTGGTTGGTGGTCAGTTCGCTGCGACCGGCTTGCCGGGAGCGGCGGGCTGATCCTTGTGGTCGAAGACCAGGTGGTCCTTGGCCATCCAGGCATGGACGAAGCCGGCGATGCTGAGCAGAGCGAGGACCGCGGCGAGGACGAAGGTGATCTGCGCGACCGTGTTGGCCTTGTCACCGAAGATGCTGAACCCGTACGAGGTCAGGAGCAGGCCACGGAGCGTTTCGCCGGTCTGCTGCGTCGTCCGCTGGGCGGCGGTCGCATCGACATCCTTCTGGCGGGCGTCGGCGGCGGTCTTGTTGCCGGCGTCGGCGAGGGCCTTCTGGTCAGCGGCGAGGGCTGTGCGGATAGTGCCCATGGTGGCGTAGGTCTGGCCTTCGAGCGACGTCAGGGTCTGCTCGGTGCCACCAAGGGTGACCTTGATCGGAGCACTGAACTTGACGGCGGCAGCGCCAGTTTCAATGTGGAGCCCGATGTAGTACTTGGCGTAGCACTCCGCCTGTGCGCCGGTGGTCATCAGCTTGCCGCCGTTTTCGGCGAGGCAGCTGGAGCCGGGCTTCCAGTTCTTCTCTTCATCGGTCAGCTTGTCAGCCGCGGTGAAGTAGATCTTCTGGGAACCGAGCTCTTCCTTCACGTAGTCCTGGCCCCAGTTGTACTGGTCCATAAGGACGAAGCCGAGGAGGAGCATCGCAAGCGCGATAACCATACCGCCACTTGCGAAGATGATGTCCAGAGTCCTGCGTTTCATTTTCCAATTACCCCATGTGGTGCCGGCGTTCGTTCTCTCGCTTGCCGGCGATTGTGCTTCCTGGGTGGTTGGCCCCCGATAATGTTGGCAATGAGTGGAGCCCTCCTTCTCCGGTGAACTCGTTGCATTAGCAATTTACGTCCGCTTTCCGTGGGTGCATGCGTCCATTGGGGACACTCCTCGGGTACGCTCGTGCCTATCACATAGACCCACTGGACCAGGCCCAGGGGACCACTCGCCCACCGCCGGCAGGCCCGTTCGCCGCCGCGTACACTTCCCCGAAACGTGTGCGGCCCGCCAGCCGCCGGAAAGCGAGGCGGCGCGTGCGCGTCGGGCTCATGGTCGAAGGTCAGAACGGGCTGACCTGGGAACGCTGGATCCACATCCTCAAGCTGGCCGAACGCCTGGGATTTCCGACCGTGATGCGCTCCGATCACTATTTTATCGGGCGCCAGCAAGACTCCCTGGAAGCCTATCTCTCCTTCGCCGTCGCGGCCCGCGAAACATCCACCATCCGCTTCGGTCCATTGGTCTCTCCCGTGACGTTCCGTTCGCCCGTGGACGTGGGCCGGATGGCCGCCCAACTGGACCAACTGAGCGGCGGCCGGTTCGTGATGGGCCTCGGCGCAGGCTGGAACGAGCCCGAGCACGTGGCCTACGGCATCCCCTTCCCGCCCGTGAAGGAGCGGTTCGACCGCCTGGATGAGGCCATCCAGGTGATGAAGGCGCTCTGGGGGCCGGGTCCCGCGTCGTTTGAGGGACAGTTCTATCACCTTAATGGTGCCGATTGTATCCCCAAACCACAAAAGGGAGCACCACCTATCCTCATTGGTGGTGGCGGGGAAAAGCGCACGCTCCGCCTGGTGGCGAAGTACGCGGACGAATGGAACTCGGTGAACGTCTCGCCCGAGGTCTACGCGCACAAGGTGCAGGTGCTCGAACAGCATTGCGAAGCCGTCGGCCGTGACCCTTCGACGATCAAGCGCTCGATGATGACCTTCGCCGTCATCGGCCCGGACCAACACTCGCTGGACCGCGCGACCGAGCGGATGATGGGCATGTGGGGCGCCCCCTCCGGGACAACCCCCGCCCAGTACCGGGAGACGCTGCGCGGCCGAGGCATGATCGTCGGCGGCAAGCAGGAAGTGGTGGATGCCTGTGGGCGCTACTCAGAGCTCGGCATGGGCGAAATCCAGTTCCAGCACTTCAACTTCGACGACGACACTGTCCCCGAATTCCTCGCAAACGACATAGCCCCAGCCGTCAACTGAACCGCGCACGCAGTAAGCGGATCGTGCCCCAGCGCGAAAATGAACCGCCAAGACGCCAAGAATCGGCTGACCGCCACCCGTTGGCCGGAGGACTCCCCCGAAATCCTGGCGTCCTTAGCGTCCTTGGCGGTTCGTCCCTACCCGCCCACACATCCAGAGACCGAGCCGGCGGCGGCATGACAAGAACCGCCAAGACGCCAAGAGATTTGCCTAACAGCCACGAACCCGGCCGAAGGACTCCCCAGAAATCTTGGCGTTCTTAGCGTCCTTGGCGGTTCAATCCCCTACCCGCCCACCACGTCCAGCGCCCGCAAAGCGCGCAACGCCTCCTCGCGAGGCAGGAGGCTCGCCGCGAGTGCGTTGTCGCGCGCCTCGAATTCGCCCGTGCGCTTGCGCAACTCTTCCTCGGCCGAACGCTTGCGGTCCCAGGCCGTCTTCCAGTCCTTCGCGATGCGCGCCACGGACTCCTGGCGTTCCAGCAGCGCTTCCTCGGCCTTGAGCCGCACAAGCCACGCTTCCCGTGTTTGCTGGTGCTGCGCCACGGAGCGCGCGAATTCGGCCGCTCCGACGGCCATCGCCGCCTGGGCCGCCGTTATCGCCTCATCGATCGCGCGGAGGGCGCCCCTCCGGCGGAGGACGGTGTCCTTGAGTGCGGCCAGCAGCTCGCGTTCGGCC
The DNA here is from genome assembly GCA_046328215.1 of Dehalococcoidia bacterium. Classification (GTDB taxonomy): domain Bacteria; phylum Chloroflexota; class Dehalococcoidia; order Tepidiformales; family Tepidiformaceae; genus Amarobacter. Next base: position 154,903 of record JAXLXA010000008.1, read on the forward strand.
TGTTCGCGGTTCGCTTCAGCCGGCGCCTCCGTGGCCACGGCGCGCAGACGGAGTTGCTCCTCGGCCTTCTGAAGGTCGGCGTCGGCTTTGACCAGCCGACCCTCTTTGTTGTCGGCTGACTTCGCGGCTTCGCCCTGCACCGCGCTGGCGATTTCGCGTTCGCGGTTCGCCATCCAGTCCGCGTCACGGACGAAGGTGGCCGTGATCCGGTTCTTCTGGCGGACTTTCGCCTGCTCCGGGTCTTCGCCAATGATGTGGGCGCTGCCGTCATCCACCGATTCAACGCGCCAGCCGCGCTTGGCGGCGGAATCGGCATCCCACTGGTACTGCTTTTCGTTGGCGTATGTGCCGACGAACTGCGTCTTCGCGCGGTCGTCATACCATGCCATGAGCTTCGTCCCCCCGCTTACGCCGCGGCGCTGACCATTTTACAAGCTCCGGGCTTGAGCGCGGAGTAAGTCACCATGCCGAACGCACCCTAAACTTCGCGGATGGCCCAAGAGAACCCCTGGCTCGCCAGGCCGGACCGAAACGGCGACGCCTACGACGAACCGTACGAACGCCGCGCCGCCGCGGGCGAAAACGTCCACGGCGAGGCCGACTTCATCACCCGGATTGGCGCCCGCTCGGTGCTGGACGCCGGCTGCGGCACCGGGAGGATCGCGCGAGAGCTCGCGCGCCGCGGCCTCGACGTCGTTGGCGTGGACCTCGACGACGCGATGCTGGACACCGCCCGCCGCAAAGCGCCGGAAATGGAGTGGCACACCGCCGACCTCGCCACGGTCGACCTTGGCCGCACATTCGCAGCCATCCTCATGGCCGGCAACGTCATGATCTTCCTCACCCCCGGCAGCGAAGGAGCTGTGCTCGCGAACATGGGCCGCCACCTCGAACCCGGCGGAGCGCTCGTGGCGGGCTTCCAGCTCCGCCCCGGCGGCCTGACGCTCGAGCGATTCGACGCCCTCGCCGCCGCAGCCGGGCTCCCACTGAAGGACCGCTACGCGACGTGGGATGAAGACCCGGTCGTAGAAGGCGGCGGATACGCCGTCTCGGTGCTGCGCAAACCAGCTGACCATCGGAATCAGAGCCGCGTCCGGAAGGACGCCGAGCCTCAGCGATAGAGACTCCCACTGAAGGACCGCTACGCGACGTGGGATGAAGACCCGTTCGTGGAAGGCGGCGGATACGCCGTCTCGGTGCTGCGCAAACCAGCCTGACCATCGGAATCAGAGCCGCGTCCGGAAGGACGCAGCGCCTCACCGTTAGAGACCCCCACTGAAGGACCGCCACGCGACGTGGGATGAAGACCCTTTCGTAGAAGGCGGCGGATACGCCGTCTCTGTGCTACGCAAACCAGCCTGACCATCGGATTCAGAGCCGCGTCCGGAAGGACGCCCCGCCTCAGCGATAGAGACGAACGTCGAACGCAAAGGGACCTGCTTCGATTGCGTAGGGCAATTCGAACCCGGCCCCGGACGCGACGTTGAACCTCTCGAGACGCCCGGAAGGGAGAAGAATTAACGCTGACCCGTCGGCCAACAGCATCGCGTCCCAGGCGCCATCAATGTCCCACCGTGCCAGCTCCGCTCCCGTCGCGAGCTCAATGACGGAAGTCTCTTCCAACGCGGAGCTGTCATCACGGAACGACGGCTCGAGTGACAGGCCGTTGGCGTAGGTTGCGAGCCAGCCCCGAGGCGGCGCACCTGGCGAGATGAGGGCCATCGGCTCAATGGATCCTGCGTCGATCCGGTAGCGGTTGCTACTGGAGCGAGGCTGGCACTTCGCGATGATGCCGGAGGCTCCGTCGGTGCTCACGGCTGGGACCCCGCAGCCAATGGTGAGCTTCGCCTCGAGCTTCGCCGGTTCCATCCGTTCGAGGTCGACGGCGCGGACGATCATCTGGTCGCAGACCGCCTCGTCGCCTCCCGAAGGGCAGACGGTGGCGTGTTCCACCCAGTACAGCCACCGCCCGCTCGTCGATGCGTAGAGCGCGTTGCCGGGGACGGTGAAGTTGACCCGTTGCTGAGCCAGCGGAATCTCGCCTCTCAGCGAACGGGAACGAAGGTCGAAGAGGAGGATACGGGCATGCCACGACCCCGCTGCTGGCTCTCCAACCCAGTCCGAGACCAGTACCTCGCCAGTGGTAGGGCGGACGCGCGCCATCACCGCGTAACCCGCCTCGATGCGGGCGGCGACTCGGCCGTCGCGGTCGAGCACATCAACACGGCCGGGCTGCGTCTCGTAGCCCACCGCGAGGACCATGTCGGCTGCCGTGGGAACTCCAAGTCCGTCATCAGCCACAAGCAGCCGCCAGCCGTTGCCATTCGCGACCTCCTTGAGCGGCGGCTGCGCCCGGAGCGGCGTCGACGTGATAGCGGGCGCTTTCTCATCCAGGTACACCACCGGAGTGGCTGTCTCGCTTGCCGTGGTCTCCGCCGCATTCGGCACAGCGGACGGTGCGTCCGCAGACCGGCTGAACGCGAAGACCGCTACTACTGCGGTTGTGACCACGGCAATCACCGCGCCGCCCACCAGCGGCAGCGGCAGCGGCCCCAGCCATGCAAGCGGGTTCTGCCGGCGGCGATCGTTCTTCCAGGCCGCCACGGCTTCCTCCCGCGAATCGACTCCGAGCCGCCCGAAGATCTCGCGGATGTGCCACTTGGCGCCTTCCAGGCTCAGTCCGAGCCGCTCCGCGATCTGGCCGTTCGTCGCTCCATCCGCCATCAGGCGAAGCACATCCTCCTGCCGCGCGGTCAGGGTCACGCGCACGGAGGGGTCTGCGGAGGCTCGCTTGTTCCTCATGGCGCCACGGTAGCCCTCCCGGACGGCGTTAGCCCTACACTATCTAACTGATTTTGGTTTGTCGTGCGGGTGCGGATCCCGGTGTCAACCTTCGTTGCCAATCTACAATGCCTGTTATCACCTCTCAGTAGGACCCGCAGTAACGTTGGACGAGACCATCTCTGCCGCCGAAGCGAATCGGTCCTTTTCGCGCCTCCTCCGGGGCGTGCGGGAAGGGCGCCGCTACACCGTGACCAGTCACGGCCGGCCCGTGGCCCAGTTGATCCCGGCGGCGGACCAGGATCGGCAGGTCGCGCGCGCGGCGCTGTTGCTTCGCCTTGCACATCAGGAGCCTCTCAACGTGCCGCAGTGGAGTCGTGATGAACTCCACGATGACGAGCGTTGAACGACGCGCTCGAAACCAACCTGCTGGCCTGTGTGCCGCCCTCGCCCCCCTCGCCCCCGCCACCCCACCCTTCGATAATGCCCCCATGCCGCCACCCACTACCCCCACCCAGCGCGTCGTCATCGACCTCGGTTGCGGCTGGCGGAAGAAGCCCGGCGCCATCGGGCTCGACATGGCGAAGATCGCCGGAGTCGATGTCATCGCCGATGTCTCGAAGCCCCTCCCGCTGCGCGACAACTCGGTCGATGAATTGCAGGCCTCGCACATCGTCGAGCACGTCGACGACCTGATGGCGTTCATGGGCGAGATCTGGCGCGTCTGCAAGCCCGGCGCACTGGTCTACCTGCGGTTTCCCCACGGTACGTCCAAGTTCGTCACCTGGAAGGACCCCACCCACAGGCGCGGCGTGTTGCTCGCAACCTTCGAGTACTTCGACCCCAAAACGTTCGACGGCCAGGCCTGGGGCTACTACCACCCGGCCAAGTTCGAAACCGTGAAGCGTCGCATCAACTTCAACATGAACGCCGACACCTGGCAGGCGAAACCCGCGCGGCGCGTGCTCGGCGGCGTGTTCGACTGGCTGGCGAACCGCAACGACCGCGCGCAGTACTTCTGCGAAAGGTTCTGGGGCAACTGGGTGGGCATGGAAGAGGGCCACCTCTGGCTGCGGGCGATTAAGTAGCGGTTAGAGCGGTTAGCGGGGTTGCTGCCTCGCTTCGCTATCCGCTTCCGGGATCGCTCCTCTGTTTCGCGACGACGTGGCATTCTTTGCGTCAGCGGCTCCGCTTCGATGGCTGACCGCTGACGGCTAACCGCTAACCGCTCAACGGAGTGTCCGTGCGCGTCAACATCTCCAACCGCTACCCGCGCGTCATGCAATTGCGTGACGGCTCACAGGCGACCGTCCGGCCGATGAGCCGCGCCGACGAGTCGGCCCTGGTCGAGTTCTTCCAGCGCATCCCCGAGCGCGAGCGTTACTTCCTCAAGGACGACGTGACCTCGCGGAACGTCATCCGTAGCTGGATTGAAGGCCTGGACTTCGATTTCGCGGTGCCCCTGCTCGCCTTCGAAGGCCACCACGTCGTCGGCGATGCCGTGCTGATCAGCCACCGCTCGGCCTCGTTGGCCCACGCGGCGGAAATCCGCGTGGTCACCGACCCCGACTGGCGGGCCAGGGGCCTCGCCGTCACGCTGATGAACGAACTGCTCGAAGTCGCGCGGCTGGCGGGCCTGAGCGAGGTGCTCTTCGAGTTCGTCCAGGGCATCCAGGCCCCCGCGATTGAAGCGGCCGAGTTCCTCGGCGCCACCGTAGCCGGCGAACTGAAGGACTGGGTCCGCGACGAAGAGGACCACGGCCACGACGTGGTCTTCCTCCGCCTCAAGCTCTGAACCACCCGGGAACGCCAAGGACGCAAAGAACGCCAAGAACGCCAACGTTGAAGGGGGGAAACGTCCACTCCCAGGGCTCTCAGAGTCTCGTCCTTCGCGTCCTTCACGTCCCTTTACGTCCCTGGCGTCCCTGGCGTCTTGGCGGTTCGTCCCGATGCTTCCAACTGGTTTCGTGACATTTCACATGGATTTCATGGCGCACGGGAAGTTCTCACGCGAAGCGCCGATATACTGCTTCGGGTAGGGGGACGCACGATGCGAACCGTGTTCCTTGTTACCCGGCACCCGGATGTAGCCCGCCTCGGGCCCGAGCTTGAGCGGCGCCGAGGTTCTCCGCGCCGGCCATCGCCCCGGAGCGCCTGGCCAACGATGAGCTGAACCTCAGCGCCGACGTCGTCGTCCTGGACCTGCGCGACGACTACAGCCGCCGCTACAACATCCTCGGCGCCAACTACGCCGAAAACGGCGTCATCCTCATCGTCATTGCCGCCTCCGAACAGCTCGACCGCGTCAGCGTGGACCCCCATCGATGACTTCGTGATGCTCACGGCCCCGCCGGAAGAGCTTGCCCGCCGCATCGAGCGCGCGCTCTGGCGAAAGCACGGCGTGGACAGCGAGAACTTCGTCCGCTGCGGCGCCCTCACCCTGGACCTTTCGAATTACCGCGTCACGGTGGACACCGAGCCGCTTGTCATGACCTTCAAGGAGTACGAACTCCTGCGCTTCCTCGCCATGAACGCCGGGCGGGTCTTCACCCGCGAGCAACTGCTCAACCGCGTCTGGGGGTACGACTACTTCGGCGGCGCGCGCACGGTGGATGTCCACATCCGCCGCATCCGCGCGAAGATCGAGATTCACGGGCACGCCTTCATCGAAACGGTGCGCAACGTGGGCTACCGGCTCGTAGCCGAAGCGAAAAAAGACCCAACCGAGTAGTTGCGGGGCTCGTCCCCGCTCGGCGCCATGCGCCCAACGCAACGTCAGCCGGTAGTCGCGGGGCTCGTCCCCGCTCGGCGCCGTGTGCCCCACGAAACGTCAGCCGGTAGTTGCGGGGCTCGTCCCCGCTCGGCGCCTTGCGCCCAACGGGCTCCCGTTCTTTGGCGTCCCCGCCGCCTGACCCCTGACTTACCCGGCGCCGCGTACGCTCTTCCGCATGACTCGCCACCGATGGCTCTTCGTGCGCGTCGCCGGAGCGATCGCGGGGATGGCTGCACTGGTGGCCGGCACAGTGTTGGCGCTCCAGGGCGGCGGCAGCCCCGCGGCGTCCGGCGGGCCCGGCGCTATCCTCCCGCAGGCCACCACTGAGCCTTACAACGCCACCGTCGAAGCGAGCGCCCCACCCGCCGAGACAACCACCGCCGCAACCTCAACCCCGGCGGGCTTGCCCGCCACCGGCGCGGCGGATGGCACCACCGCCGCTACGACCACCGCTGCCCTCCCGGCCCGGCCTGCCTCGCAACCCCCACCGCCATCCACGGCAGTCTCCGCCAGCTCCACGGCGCAGGCCGGCCCGGACCTCCCCATCTATAAGGACACACAGGTGCTGGCGATGGCGGCCGGGGTCATCCTTCCCTCCGGCAAGACCTTCGAGCAGTGCGTCGCCCTCGGCCCGAACGGCGCGCGCTGGCCCGTGCCCGTCCACCTGTACTACGAAGGCCAGGGCAAGTGGCTCGTCGAAACCCACCTCGGCGAAATCGAAACGGAATTCGACGAAGCCACAACAACCTTCCACGTCAAGCACTTCGCCCCCGAAGCGCAGGAATGCCGGTAGGCATTCACGATTCACGATTCACGATTCACGACGAGCACCCGTTTCCCCGAGACCCGACCGTGAGGGAGGGCGCATCCCCACCTCGGAATTCGCGATTCACGACTCACCCGATTGCCGACCCGCGCCCCGCTCGCCCAACCCGGCTCCACCTTTACCTTCGCATCCCGCCCAAACCCGTCACCTTTGCCCTTCCCCTTTCCACTTTCCCCTCCTCTGTGGCCCTCGCCACACATCGGATCTTGTATTCACCCAATGTCCACGATTAACCTCTGCGCCTCTAACGGAGTTTCTACGGACGGGCATTGGGGTTTTCCCGTATTCTTCCCCTGATGTTCACTGTACGTCCCCCGTTATGGACACAAAGTGGACGGGACGTGGCGACCTGGCGGCAGATTGGGAAATCCCGGTCCCAACCTGTAAGAAACCGCCCGGCCACCGGTCAGATACCGGGCGAAGGTACGCCAAATCGCGGAGGTGTGGGGTTAGAAGGGTAAGAAGCACAGGGGGATTTGAGCTCGGGGAGGAACAAGTAGCTCGATTCTTCAACCCATTGGCCGGCTCGGGACAGCTGGCCCCAACAGGACGGAGACCTCAATGACTCTAGCCTTATACGGCAAGTCGCGAAAACGCCAGGGCAGCCTGCTGCTCGCGGCGTTCTTGGCGATCATCGCGGCAAGCGTCGGTGGCCTGGCCATCATCTCCAGCGCATTTGCCCACCACCTCGAAAGCACAATCACGACCCCTACGTGCCAGAACAACCAGGCCTGGGAAGTGACCGTGCGAGAGGGCAGTTGGAGCAGCTATCGGGAAGCGGTCCTTACCGTGACCGATAACACTACACCGGTCGCCCTCCGCTTCAGCCCGTACATCGACAACGGCACCGGCTCGACGACCATTCTGACGGCGAGCGGCACCGGTACCGTGCATACGTCGGGCAAGGTCGAGCAATTCACCGGCTCGTTCACCGGGAATCCCACAGACATCGATGAAACGGGCACCCCGCCCATCGATGCGACGGAAACCGTGATCTCGAGCGACGAAGGCTGGGCGGGCTACACGGCTGGCGACGTGCTCAAGTTTGACGACAGTGACGAACTCTTGAAGGTCGTCAGCGTGAGTGGGAATGACCTCACGGTCATCCGCGGGTTTGGCGATTCCACAGCGACGACCCACACCGATGGCAGCGGTTCCGACATAGCCCGCTGGGTCCGCGGTAGCCTTGAAGGCTCCCCTAACACCATCAACTGGGATCTCGACTGGGATCAGTCGCCCTGCACGACGCAGATCATCGTCAAGAAGGTCTTCGAGAACGGCGACACCTCGACCCCGTTCTTCGCCACCATCGACAACAAGTCGGCTGGCAACGAAGGCAGCGGCTCCGGTCTGCAGTTCAACCCCACGAAACTGACCCGCACGATCAATTTCGATAGCGGCGACAATGACGACGACTTCGACGTAACCGAAGCAGCCGTCACGAACTGGCATGGTCACCGGCTACAAGGTGACGGTCGGCAGCGCGGAAGCGGCCTGCCCAGAGGCAGGAGGCAGCTGGAGCGGCGGGAACGGGGTCTACACCACCTCCCAGTTCAACGTCGCGAAGAACCAGGTTGCCACGGTCTGCTTCCGCAACAAGTACACGGCGCCGTCACAGGTCACCGTTGACAAGACCCACGACCCGGCTGGCCCCTTCGGCCCCGGCGGCACCTTCAAGTGGAAGCTCGCCGTCGCCGTGAACGGTTCGGCCACCACCGGCGCGACCGCCATCACGGATACGATTCCGGCTCCGTTCGTTGCTGAAGCTTTCGGCAGCTACACCAAGCCTGCCGCCAACACCTGCACGGACGGCGATGCGAATGCCGCGACCGTGACGTGCTCGCTCGCGAGCGGCTCGGCCGTCGGGACCTACACCATCGAGATCGATATCACGGTCCCCGCGCAACTGACGCAGGATCAGTGCCATCTGTACAACAACACGGCCACCATCACCGGCACCAACGTGCCTACGACTCCCGGCGGCCCCACGAACTCGCAGTCGGACACGGACTCCGTCACGGTCACCTGCAATCCGAGCAACCCGAACTTCTCGAAGAGTGACGGGAACGCTGACGCGCCCAACATCTATTGGACGATCACCATCAAGAACAACAACCAGTTCACGTCGACGTACTACGTCTTTGACGAGAACGCGGTTCTTGACAGCTCGGACGGCTGCAGCCCCGCCGCTTCCGAGTCGCCCAACGATTTCTTCTCCTGCACCCTCGCGGCGGGCGCGACTGGTCACCTGTACATCCACACTGCCATTCCCGTGCACACCGTCTGCGAGCCGGTGAACGTGACGAACACCGCTTACCTTGTGACCTCGAACACGCTCACCCCGGCGCAGGCCAAGGACCCGGCCAACCAGCTGGCGTCCGACTCCGGCACCTACCACGAGGACTCCAACCCCAACGCCTCCTGCATCAAGGTGAAGAAAGAGAACACCGGCAACGGGTCCTGGCTCATCACCTTCATCAACTCCTCTGACAAGTCGCTGGCGGTGGACTTCAGCGATACCTACCAGCCCGGCGCCACCGGCACCGACCTGGACAGCATCGCCACCACCGGTTGCTCGCCTCAGCCAGCCGCCGGCACCACCGAGACGCAGTCCACAGGCTGTGACAAGACGATCGGCGTTGGCAACACCACCGTCGTCGTGACGACGGACCCGCTGATCGCGAAGTGCGAAGCGCAGACGGTCAGCAACACAGTCGCCGCGACGTTCAACGGCTCGCCGATCGGCGTGGCCAGCGGTGGCAGCCTGACGGCTTCGTACACGCAGCCGGCTGACACGTCGCTGTGTTCACACACCGTGAAGGTCTGCAAGATCGTGGTCGGCAACGGCGACGGGATTGTGGACGGCGGCCAGTTCCGCTTCGGTTCGAACCCAAGCAACGCAACCGTGTTGCTCGGCAGCCAGACCACCGAGCCCGCCGGGGACGCCGTTGACGGCGCCCAGGGCACGAAGAACTGCGTCGACCTCATCGTCGCGAACACAGACACAACGATTTTCGAGTGGGGCTACCGCCCCGGCGACGGCCAGGGCCTCACCGGCACCTGGAATGGCGACGCGGCCGGCTTCCCGAAGTCCACGAACGGCGCCTCGGATAGCTGCTCGACTCTGCCCTCCAACGGCACGGTCAGCATCACCAGCCAGACGACCGAAGTGACGTTCTGCAACAAGACGAACCCTCGACCGAGAAGATCCTCATCACGAAGAACTTCACCGGCCTGAATGGCTACGTGCCTGTGGTAGGCGACGTGCCGAGCTTCACGCTCAACCCGAGCGCGAACACCTCGTGCGCGGCCCCGGTGCAGCTGGACAACGACACCTGGACGGTCGAGTGCACGCATTCCGGCCGGCTGCATTCACGGTACGGTTACCGAAACGCCGGTACGAACTGGCAGCAGCGCCAGATCGATGCCCTGCAGGGTGGACTGATTGCTGAGCTCAGCGGCCTCGTGAACGAAGTGGATGAGCATCGTCAGGTACGCGAAGCAGTTCACCTTCTGCAACTACCCGGTCGGCTGCGATCGTCCAGAAGAACGACAACACCCAACACCACTGGCCGCCTGGCGCAGGAACTCGAAGTCGATGGCTCCCAGACCTACCAGGGCTCCGTCGCTCTCGGTGGTGGCCAGCGGATCACGACCAACGTCCTGCTGGCAGCTATACCGCCAGCGAAACGAACGGCTACTTCGACCCGTCGATTTGCCCCACCTCGGGCAACCCGAACGGCAACGGCTACACCTCAACTGACCTGACCTGGCCCTGCAGCCTCACCAGCCGGGCCAGACCATCACCTTCATCTTCCGCAACGATGACCGCGGCTACAGGTCCTGGGCACGGGCAGCCTGCACGTGTTCAAGGTCCGCGACATCAACGGCAACGGCCAGACGGACGGTGGCGACACCCAGATTGTCTGGACCGTCACCATCCAGGGGCCTGAGTTCCCGGCTGGCCAGGTCTTCAACGTCCCGGCGGCTGGCCTCCACCTCAACGGCATCACCGAAGGCGTCTACACCATCACTGAGGCGAGTGGCATCGGCTACAGCCTCGTGGGCGTGTCGACGACCCCCGAGAACCCCGGCCTTGTGGTCAGCGCCACCACCTCGGTGACGATCGCCAACAACCAGGAAGACAGGGTCACCTTCTACAACCGGCCTTTGGGCCAGATCCCGGTGCACAAGAACGCGTTCACCAGCCACAACGGTGGCGCGAACGTGGCTGCGCCGAACGACGACGATGGCTGGACCATCACGCTGACCTCCGCCCAATGCGGCATCAACCAGGTCAAGGTGACCGATGCCAACGGCGACGCGCTCTTCACCGGCCTCCCGCTCTGCACTGACTACGTCGTCAGCGAAGGCGCCGTGAACGCTTCCTCGCCCGGCTTCGTCCCGCTGACCGCGGCCCAGTTCACCAACATCACGCCGAACGGTGTGACCCTCACCTTCAACAACATCCTGCGCACGCAGGATCCGCCTTGCATCAACTGCGGGCCGACCACGACGCCGACGCCGGTGACCCCGACGGCGACGCCGCCGACCACGACGGTTGTCCCGCCGACGAACACCCCGGTCCCGCCGACCTCCACGCCCACCTCGGTGAGCACGGTTGGTGGCGAACGGACTCCTGGCCCCGGCCAGCCCACCCCGATCGCCCCGAGCACGGGTGGCGGCGTCCTCGGCGGCACGGCAGGCGGCTTCAACCTCCTGCTCATCGTCGCCGGCTTGCTCGCCCTCACCAGTGGCGTGAGCTTCCTCGCCCTCGGCCGCAAGAACCGCCGCTAACCCGGCGCCCCAGCGACCCTTAACCAGAAGGCCCCGGCTTAGCCGGGGCCTTCTGCATTGGGGATTTTGGATTGGCCCGCGCGTGACGGCGCCCCCGCCCCCCGCGTCCGAATCCGAGACCCGACCGTAAGGAAGGGTGCGCCGCCCGACCGACGCGGAATGCCCAGGAGCGGCCCCCGCGTCCGAATCCGTGGCCCGACCGTAAGGGAGGGTGCGCCGATGACCGACGCGGAATGCCCAGGAGCGGCCCCCCGTCCGAATCCGTGCCCCGACCGTAAGGAAGGGTGCGCCGCCCGACCCACACGGAATGCCAGGAGCCGCGCCCCCGTCCCCGCGTTCGAATCCGTGCCCCGACCGTAAGGAAGGGTGCGCCGATGACCCACACGGAATGCCCAGGAGCGCCCCGGCGTTCGAATCCGAGACCCGACCGTAAGGAAGGGTGCGCCGTCGACCCACACGGAATGCCAGAATCGGCCCCTCGCGTTCGAATCGGCGCCCCCGTCCTTCGCGCGAAGGAGGCCGCCAGCAACACCCCACCGGGCCTCCCGGCCCCAGCGGAGGCGGAGCTCCGCGACTACGTCGGCCTCCCCCTCGCCCAAGCCTGGGAGAGGGTCGGGGTGAGGGTGTTGCCACCCGGGCCACGGTTTTCCGGATTGAGGCGCGGCCCCCTCCCGGCATCCGGCTGGTCCGCGAAGTGATCGTAGAAACGGTCGGCGTCTAGCCCAGCCGCTCCCTCACCCGGTCCAGGATGGTCATCGCCACCGCGTACTTGGCCATGAGCGGGAACTCCTCGTGGTGGCCTTCCCGGTAGAAAATGGTCACCTGGTTGGTGTCGGTGCCGAAGCCGCTACCCGGCGCGCTCACGTCATTAGCGACGATGAAGTCCAGCCGTTTCGCCGGGATTTTCGCTTTGGCGTAGCCCGCCAGGTCGCGCGTTTCCGCGGCGAACCCCACCCTCACGCCTCCCCCGGGCAGGCTGGCGATGATGTCCGGGTTCTTCGCCAGCTCCACCGTCATGGCGTCATCCGCACCCTTCTTCATCTTGTGGTCGCTCGGGTTCGCGGGCCGGTAGTCCGCAGGGGCAGCAGACATAATGATCGCGTCCGAGTCGCCGGTGGCCTGCTCCAGCGCCACAAGCATCTCGGCGACAGTCGAGACATCGACGCGATGGATGCCGTACGGCGTCTCAAGGGCGACGGGCCCGGTGACCAGCGTGACGAAGGCTCCGCGGTCCCGCGCGGCCTCGGCGATGGAGAACCCCATTTTGCCGGTGGAGCGGTTCCCCACGTAGCGCACGGGGTCGAGCGGCTCCTGCGTCCCGCCAGCGCTGACCACCACATGTCGCCCGGCAAAGTCACCCGTGCGCTGGCCCAGCAACATGCGCAGCGCGCCAAGCACCTGCGGCGTCTCGGCCAGCCGTCCGAACCCGCTCCGCCCGCTCGCC
>JAXLXA010000009.1:0-158264 GCA_046328215.1 Dehalococcoidia bacterium
CGCTCGCCCCCGACGTGCTTCGTCGGGAGAGGAGGCTTGCCGCGACGGCGGTTTCGACCGACGCCTTTATGAGCCTTCGCCGTGAGAGTCGAGTGCGCAATCATCCCTCCGATGGGTTCGCTAACACCTCACCACTGAACAAACATCGGCATAACCACATGCACATACCCAGGCTCCGCAATCCCGTTCTCATCCACCGGCCGAAACACCCCTTGCGAGCTGGGGCTGGTCATCTCGAGGAGGACTGAGCCTGTCAGGACGTTGAGGACGTCCTGGAGGTAGCGGCTGTTGAAGGCGATCTTGGAGGCGTCGCCTTCAACGCGGCAGTCCACTTTGCCTTCGTTGTCGCCGATTTCGTCCGCGCGGGCGCTGATGGTGAGCTGGCCGGGCGCGCCGCCGTCGCCGGGGGCTATCTGCAGGCGGATGATGCCGCTCCCGTCGCGCGCGAAGATGGCCGCGATGCGGGTCTCGCGCTTGAATTCGTCCACGTTCACGGTGACCTTGGTGTTGAAGTCGGCCGGGATGAGCTGGTTGTAGTTCGGGAACGTGCCCTGGATGAGCTGCGCGACCATCTCCACGTCGGTCATGGCGAAGAGAACCTGGGTGCGCTGCGGGTTGATGCGCATCTCCACCTGCTCGTTCGATTCGCCGACAAGCCGGGAGAGCTCACGCAGGGCGCGCGAGGGGATGATGACCTCGACCGACTCCGACGGCGATTCCGCGAGGGTCACGTCGGCGACGGCGAGGCGGAAGCCGTCGGCGGCGGCGAGGGTGAGCCGTACGCCGTCAGTCTTCATATGGACGCCCGTGAGGACCGGCCGCGAATCGTCTGTGGCGGCGGCGAACTCGACGCGCTCGATGGCGCGGCGCAGCGCCTTTGGGTCGAACTGGAGGGTCACGCCGTCGCGCAGTTCCGGGATGCGCGGGAAGTCCTCGGCGTCCATCGCGTTGATGGTCGAATCGTTGCGGGCGCACTCGAGGCGGAGCTGCCGGCCGTTCCCGGGCACTTCGATGGAGACCGTCGCGGGCGGAAGCTGGGAGACGAAATCGGCGATGAGACGGGAGGGCACCGTCGTCGCGCCCTCGTCGTCGATTTTGGCGCCGATCCAGGCGCAGATGGAGATGTCCAGGTCGGTCGCGGCGAGCTTCAGCCGCCCACGGTCGGTCTGGAGCAGCACGTTCGCGGTAATGGGCAGCGTTGAGCGTGTCGCCACGGCACGGCCGACGATTGAGAGGCCGCGCTGAAGGTTTTCCTGGAGGACCTGGACTTTCATAGTGTTCACCCGCCTGATCCAATTCGGACCGGTGTGGCAAGTATAAGAATTGGCATCGAGCGGGAAAAGCTTAGTGCTTAGGCGCCTGAACAATTGTTCGTAGGCTGAGCTTGGCATAATTCGAGCGTGAAGGTTCAGGACGCGAAGGGCGGCATACGAATGCCGCGCGTCCGTTCCCGTTAGACTCCCGCTCACACACCAAACCGCGGAGCAGTCTATGAGCTGGCAGGCCGATGTCGATGAATTGAACCGCCGCAAGGCCATGGCCGAGGCGATGGGCGGTCCCGATGCCGTGGCGTTCCACAAGGGGCGCGGCAAGCTCACCGTCCGCGAGCGCATCGATCTCCTCGCCGATGGCGGGAGCTTCCGCGAAACCGGCGTCCTTGCCGGCAAGCCCACCTGGGACGGTGACGAACTCGAGTCGCTCACGCCGGCCAACTCGGTGACCGGCGTGGTGAACATCGACGGCCGCAAGGTCGTCGTCCACGGCGGCGACTTCACGATTCGCGGCGGGTCGGCCGACGGCGGCGTGGCCGACAAGTCCGGCTGGGCCGTCAAGGAGGCCTATTCGCTCAAGCTGCCCTTCATCCGGCTGCTTGATGCGACCGGAGGCAGCGTACGGACGTTCGAATCCATGGGGCGCACGTATCTGCCGGCGAACGACCGCGTGATGGATGTCGAGCTGCTGCAGATGGTGCCCTGCGTCTCCGCCGTCCTGGGGTCCGTCGCCGGATTGCCGGCGGTGCAGGCGGCCATGTGCCACTTCAACGTGATGGTGAAGGGCACCAGCCAGCTCTTCGTGGCCGGCCCGCCGGTGGTGAAAGCCAGCCAGGGTGTGGAGATCAGCAAGGAGGATCTGGGCAACGAGAACATCCAGGTGCGGACCTCTGGCGTGGTTGCGAACCTGGCAGAAGACGAAGCGGACGCGCTTGCCCAGATCCGGCGCTTCCTTTCGTACCTTCCGTCCAGCGTCTGGGACCTGCCGCCGCGCACCGAACCGGCAGACGACCCGTCGCGCCGCGAGGACGCGTTGATCGATGCCGTCCCCCAGAACAGCCGCCGGGTCTACGACCCGCGGAAGATCCTGGAGATGGTGCTCGACCAGGGCTCGTTCTTCGAAATCCAGCCGGAGTTCGCGCGCTCGCGTATCACCGGCCTTGCGCGCGTCGATGGCTATCCCGTGGGCGTGATGATCAACAACCCGCGGTACCTGGGCGGCTCGATGGACAAGGCCGCGGGCGAGAAAGCAGCCCGCCTGCTCCAGCTCTGCGACACCTTTCACCTGCCGCTCGTCTACTTCTGCGACGAGCCAGGCTTCATGGTGGGCCTGGAGGAGGAGAAGAAGGGCATCGTCCGGGCGGGCGCGCGCATCGTTTCGCTGCTGTCGCTCTCGAGGATGCCGTACCTCTGCATCCTCATCCGCCAGTCGTACGGCGTCGCGGGCGGGCTGCACTACCGGGGCGGCACCGCGATGTACCGGCGCTACGCCTGGCCGTCCGGCAACTGGGGCTCCATGCACATCGAAGGTGGGGTCACGGCGGCCTACCGCCGCGAAATCGATGCGTCACCGGACCCGGAGGCGAAGCGGGCCGAGATCGAAGCGCGGCTCAACGCCCTAAAGTCGCCGTTCCGCACGGCCCACGCATTTGCCGTCGAAGACATCATCGACCCTCGCGAAACCCGGCCGCTCACGGTGGAGTTCGTCCGCGACGCCCAGCGCGCCCTCCCGGAGCTGCTCGGCCAGACCAGCCGGATCGCGTACTTGCCGTAGAGAAGGAAAGAGGGTGAAACGTGAGAAGGAAAGAGGGCCGTAGCGGCCACCGACCGGTACCCGCCCGCCGGTGGGCTTTCCTTCTCGCGTCGCAGCTTCTTTAATCTCCCCTATGGTCTTTCAGTCAGTCGCAGAGATGGTGGGGAACACGCCGCTGGTCGAGTTGCGGACGCTTTCGCCGAAACCTGGCGTGCGCCTCTTCGCTAAACTCGAGGGCCAGAACCCGACCGGCAGCATCAAGGACCGCATCGTCCTGCGCATCCTTACGTCGGCACGTGCGGCGGGCGAACTTGCCCCGGGCCAGCGCATCGTCGAGGCCTCCACCGGGAACACGGGCGTCGCGCTCGCCCTCTTCGGCCGGCTGCTTGGACACCCGGTCGACGTGTGCGTGCCGGAAAGCGTCTACCCCGAAATCGAAGAACTGCTCTCGGCGTACGGCGCGACGATCCATCGCGTGCCCCGCCAGGCGGGCATCAAGAGTGCCCGCGAGGTCGCCCGGGCGATGGCGTCCGCGACCGGCGCGTACTACCTCGGTCAGTTCGACACCGGGGTCAATTCACAGACCCACTACGAGACGACGGCCGCGGAAATCCTCGCCGACCTTGCCGGCGAAGGCGGTGTCGACGCCTTCATCGCCGGGATGGGCACCGGCGGGACGATCACTGGTTGCGGGCGGCGGCTGAAGGAAGCGAACCCTCGCTGCCACATCTACGGCGTGGAGCCGCGCCTGGGCGTCCACGTCCAGGGGTTGCATTCGCTCGAGGACGGTTTCATCCCGCCCGTGCTCGATGAGAGCGTGCTCGATGGCAAGATCATCGTCGGCAACCGCCACGCCTTCTCGCATGCCCGCCGCGCGATGCTCGCCGAAGGCATCTTCGGCGGCATTAGCAGCGGCGCCGTGCTGCACGCGGGGATGCGCCTCGCCGGCCGCATCGAACGAGGGAATATCGTCCTCGTCTTCGCCGACGGCGGCTGGAAGTACCTGGGCACGGACCTCTGGCGGGACGACACCGCCGAAGCACACCACGACAAGGCCGAAGACCCGCTCGACGACATCCTCTGGTGGTGACACCCCATCAGAGGCGAGGGCGGAAGACCTCGCTCCGCCTCGCGGCAGCGATCACAGCAACCAAACCACCACGCCATCAGAGGCGAGGGCGGAAGGCCTCGCTCCGCCACGCGCTAGCGACCGCAGCAACCAAACCACCACGCCATCAGAGGCGAGGGCGGAAGACCTCGCTCGGCCGCGCGGCAGCTACCACAAAGCCCAAACCCCCACCCCATCAGGGGCGACGGCGGAAGACCTCGCTCCGCCACCCGCCAGCGACCACAGCACCCAAACCACCACCCCATCAGAGGCGAGGGCGGAAGACCTCGCTCCGCCACGCGCCAGCCACCACAGCGCCCAAACCACCACGCCATCAGAGGCGAGGGCGGAAGACCTCGCTCCGCCACCCGGCAGCTACCACAAAGCCCAAACCACCACCGTCCGCTCCACCCCGCGCCAGCGATCGGCAACTCGGCCCTCCCGCCCTTACCCCAACTCCCGCCATAACCCCGTGCCGGGCAACTCAACTCCTTGTGCCTCCATCGTGTACTGGCTCGCAGCCTCCACATCGCGCTCC
Source organism: Dehalococcoidia bacterium (assembly GCA_046328215.1). Lineage (GTDB taxonomy): Bacteria > Chloroflexota > Dehalococcoidia > Tepidiformales > Tepidiformaceae > Amarobacter. The sequence goes on from JAXLXA010000009.1 coordinate 4,671, forward strand.
GACCACAGGTATCGTCCGCTTGCACCACGTGCCCACACCGGTTGGTCCCTCGCGACCTGGCCGGCGACGCGCAAGGCCAGCGTCGTCCGAGTCTTCAACTGGCTGATGACTTTGGTTCGCTCATCCGATGTACCGACCACGACATGCGCGTGGTTCGTCCTGCAGTGACACGCGGAGAGCAGCGATCCGCGAAACTCAGCGGCTTCCGCGACGGCCGCTTCGACAATCGAACGGGCCGTGGCATCGAACGTCATGGATGCGTGCTTCTGGACGTGCGCCTCGTACTGGCGCCGTGGATCACTGGCATCGAGAAGTGGTGCGCCGTAGCTGTTGTTCCATCGGTCGACGGTCCCTCGCTCATCGCCGTGCAACCTGTTGCCGTAGGCCGAGAGCGTGACGAACAAGCCGATCGGCTGGCCAGCCATCGGGCGAGTCTACGCCAACGGCGCGTGCGTGCGGTGCATCGCTCGCTGCCGCGCGGCGGAGCGAGGTCTTCCGCCCTCGCCTCTGATGGGACGCTAGGCGGGCGGAGGGACGGGGTCCTCGTCATCCATGCTCAGTTTGCGGCCGACCCAGGTTGCCACGCCGAAGGCAATCCCAAAGGGGGCGCCAAGCATGAACGCGGGCACGAAGGTCACCGTGATCGGCGGGCGCTCGGTCAACGTCACTTCGATCGCGCCGCCGGGATGGAACGTGCACTCAACCTGGCCGTTCTTCTTCGAGGGGGTCACGAGCACGGTGTCGCCCGGTAAGACGAGCGTCCCGGCGATCAGGTGCTCGGCGGTGTCGTGATTCGCGACCAGCAGCTTGCCTGCTGAGCTGAGCGAAAGCGCGGACGGGATGCCAGGCGGGACTTCGCCGCGCGCAATGGCCGCCGCCGCGCCCTGCGGGATGGTGATCTCCCGGGGTGTTGCAGGAGCGGATGGCGTAAGCAACGACCACCAGAACGCGCCGATGACCCACCCCACGAGCGCCCCGCCCGCCATCCAGACGAGGAGATACCGGAACAGGGGCGCCCGGAGGACTGTCACTTCACCAGGTAAAGCGCCGGGTAGAAGAACACCCAGACCACGTCGACGAAGTGCCAGTACATCACCGCGCCGCTGACCGCCCAGTGGCTCTTCGAATTGAATCGCCCGCGCTTCGTCTGGATCCAGACGAGGAAGAGGATGCCGATGCCGCTGACCACGTGGGAGGCGTGGATGCCGGTCATGGTGAAGAACACCGTGCCGAACGCTTCGCCCCGGGTGAACTCGGCCGTCTTCCACTCGAAGCCAACGCCGGCCGCGAAGATCACGCCGAGCACGATCGTGGCCAGCAGGAACCAGTGCGCGATGCGCTGGTTGTTATGTTCGATCGCAGTCTCCGCCGTGAACGCGGTCAACGAGCTGAGCAGCAGGATGATCGTGATCGCGAGGCCGAGCTGCTGGTCAACGTGCTCCCGCGTGATCCCTTCCAGGAAGAAGCGGGCGCTGAGCAGCAGTCCGAACAGGACGCACTCGCTGAAGAAGAACAGCCACAGCCCAAGCCGGTTGAACTTGAGCGCGTCATGGGTTGGGTGGCCGTGGGCGGCCGGGGCGGCAACTGCCATTAGTGAGCCTCCTCGGCGCGCCAGAGCCGGTAGATGTGCATGAAGTAGTAACAAATCAGCGCGGCCTTCGCGACCGCCGTCAACGCCAGGCCGATGAACTGCGTCTCGGTCTGCGTGACGTGCGTTGCGAAGACGTACTCGGCCACGGTGAGGACGGCGAGGATGAACGCCACCACCAGGCCCTTTTGCATTGCTGAAGTCATGGATTCCTCCGGTCAGTCAGGCGGGAAGGACGGGCGAATTTCACTGGCCGCCTCCACCGCCGCCGCCCGCCGGCGCGCCGCCCATTGCCCCGGGAAACACGCCATGGACCGAACCGGGCACGCCGTAGTCGTACGGGTGACCCTGGACGACCGGTGGCGTCAGGAAGTTCTCCAGCGGTGGCGGGCTCGACATCTGCCAGTCGAGCGTGCGGACACCCCACGGGTTGTCCTCAGCCAGTGGCCCGCGAATCCACGAGTTGATCATGTTGTAGACGAACACGAGGAACGAAGCGCCGAGCGCGAAGCCGGAGAGGCTCACGATCAGGTTCACCATGTCGAGGCCCGACTGGTAGTCCGCGATGCGGCGGTTCATCCCCTGCACTCCGGGCAGGTGCATCGTGAAGAACGTGACGTTGAAGCCGATGAACATCCACCAGAAGTGGAGCTTCGCGAGCTTCTCGTTGTACATCCGGCCGGTCATCTTCGGGAAGTAGTAGTAGATGCCCGCGAACAGGCCGAAGATTTCGCCACCCACGATGGTGTAGTGGAAGTGGGCGACCACGAAGTAGGTGTCCTGCAGGTGGATGTCCGTCGGCACGTCGGCGAGGAAGATGCCCGTCACGCCGCCACAACCGAAGTTGAAGATGACGGCCAGCGCGAACAGCATCGGCGTGCGAAGCCAGAGCTTGCCCATCCAGATGGTCCCCAGGGCGGAGAGGAAGATCAGGCCCGTCGGGATGGAGATGAGCTCGGTCGCCACGAGGAACGGGCCGTGGAGGTAGTTCGGGATGCCCGCTGTGAACATGTGGTGCGCCCAGACCACGCCGCTCAACCCGAGGATGCCGAGGAAGGCAGCCACGGCGTAGCGGTAGGCGAACAGCGGCTTGCGCGAGAAGTGAGCGATGAGCTCCAGCGCCATGCCGAACCCGGGCAACACCATGATGTACACGGCCGGGTGGGAGTAGAACCAGAACACGTGCTGGTAGAGGAGCGGGTCGCCACCTTCGTTCGCGTTGAAGAACGACATGCCGGCGACACGGTCCAGGAGGATCATCAGGACGGCGACGGCGAAACCCTGGGTGTAGAGCAGCGCGATCCACGAGGTGGCGAAGATGGCCCAGACGAAGATGGGCAGCTTGCCCCAGGTCAGCCCCGGCGCCCGCATGAAGATGATCGTCACCAGGAAGTTCAGGCCGCCGAGGATCGACGTCAGTCCGAAGGTGATGATGCCGACGTCGAACAGGATTTGCGCGCTGTTCGTCGTTACGGAGAGCGGCGGGTAGGCCGTCCAACCGGTCTCCATGCCGCCCAGGAACGGCGTCGCCAGCAGGCAGACCGCGACCGGGGGTACCAGCCAGAAGGTGAGCGCGTTCAGCCGCGGGAAGGCCATGTCTTCGGCGCCGATCATGAGCGGGATGGCGTAGTTGCCGATGCCACCGATGACCGCGGCGACAGCCACGGCCACCATCAGGATGCCGTGCAGGCTCATGGTGCCGTTGTACTGCGAATGGTTCAGAAACTGCATGCCGGAGTGGGCCAGCTCGAGCCGCATCAGCATCGCCAGGAGACCGGCGAGCAGGAAGACGACGATGAAGGTGACCGTGTACTGGATGCCAATGACCTTGTGGTCAGTGCTGAAGGTGAAGTAGCGCTGCCAGCCCGGCGCCTTGCGGGGGTAGGTTTTCAGCCCGAACCACTCGCGGCTCCAGATGCCCCACATGCCCACGCCCATCAGCCAGCCAAAGAGCCCGAATACATACCCGCCCACGATGTTGATCTCGCCGCCCCAAACGTCGGGATACCCGAACATCCAGCGCAGGAGGGCAACGAACCCGAGGCCGACGTAGAAGCCAATGAGGCCGAGTCCGAGACCGCCGCTAATCGACTTTGCTGCGTACATGGGCTAGTTGGCTCCTGTCTTCAGGCTGGCAAGCCATTGGTCGAATTCCGCCCGGTCCACGACGCGTATCGGGAAGTTCATGACCGAGTGGTCCAGGCCGCAGAGCTCCGCGCACTGCACCCGGAACGACTGGTCGGTGGCGTAGTCGCCCTTCACTTTCGGTTCCACGGTCATGTAGGTCGTGCGCCCGGGGATGGCGTCGATCTTCATGCGGAAGGCCGGGATCCAGAGCGAATGGATGACGTCGACCGAATTGATGTTGAACCGCACCGTCGAGTCCACGGGGAGGACGAGCTCTTTGCCCTTGAGGATGTTCACCTCGGTCCCGTCGGCGAACTTGAACGACCAGTTGAACTGCGCGCCCGTCGCCTCGATGACCACGTCCGCGTCCTGCGCTCCCCACCCGTAGGCCGTGCGGTCCGACTGCAGCTTGTGCAGGCCCGTCAGGCCCGGATAGACCATGACGAACGCCGCCAGCCCGCCGGTGACGATGAGCCAGATCCTGGGGAACCAGCCGTGGCCGCGAATGGTCGCGCCCATTTCGTCGCCGGTGTCGCTGCGGAAGGCGTACATCGAATAGGCGATGGCGGCGATCACCATGGCGAACACTGGGATGCCGAGGGCCAGGAGGAACCGGAAGATCCAGTCGAAGTCATCGGCCTCCAACGAACCGACGGTGGGAAAGAGATTGACGAGCAGCAGCGTTTCGCCGATAGCGGTGACGATCACCCACAGCACGGCAGCTGGAATCAGGTGTTTTGTGTGCACACGTACTCCCCGGAAGCTTCACCCGCGCGCAGCGAGAACCTTTGAAGCCGGATGCTAGTTACGTCCTTTCCCACGGAGTACGTACCAGTGGGAGAGCATTTATGAACGTTTGGACATTTCCTCTGCCTTCGGCGAGTGGTTGGTCGTTCGCCGTTAGCCGCCGCCACCCGTAGGATCGCGCCCGAGGTTGAGTGAAATGAAGGTCCGCGAACGCTCCATCCTCCGCCCCGCCGCGGCATAACGGCCGCGAAGGGACCGGATCAGCCCGGTTCGAACGCCTCCCGCCGGGAGGCCGCTTCCCGTTGCCGCCGCGTCCCTCCACCCCTCGCCCCCATGGGCGCCACCGCTTTCCACCGGGTGACACGTCATGCGTTCGCGATTCTTCACGGGCCTCTGGGCACACCCCGACTTCGTCCGTCTGTGGGCCGGGACCACCACCTCCACGTTCGGGTCGCTCATCGGCTACCTCGCTCTCAGCTTCACGGCAATCGAGTTTCTCCACGCCTCCGCCGGCGAGGTCGCGGTGCTCGGCGCCTGCCAGCTCGTCCCGGGGTTCCTGGTCAGCCCGCTCGCCGGCGTGTGGGTGGACCGCCTCCCGCGCCGGCCGATCCTCATCCTGAGCGATCTCGGCCGCGCGGCCGCGCTCTTCACCGTGCCGATCGCCGCGGCCTTCGGCGGCCTCAGCATCTGGCAGCTCTACGCCGTTTCCATCGCCACCAGCGGGCTGAGCGTGTTCTTCCAGGCCGCCTACCAGAGCTACCTCCCCACGCTGGTGGACCAGAAGGAGCTCATCGAAGGCAACGCGAAGCTGGCCGGGACGGCTTCCGTCGCCGAAATCGGGAGCTTCGGCATCAGTGGCTGGCTGGTGCAGTTGCTCAAGGCGCCGGGCGCCGTCGCGATCGACGCCGTGTCGTTCGTGGTCTCCGCCTACTTCGTCTGGCGCATCCGCACGCCCGAACCGGTGCTCGAGCGAAATCACGACGACGAGCACTTCTGGCGTGAAGCTGGCGAAGGCGCCGGCCTCGTGCTGCGTGACCCGGTGCTGCGGACGATGGCCATGGCCGAGTGCCTTTCGGCGGTCTCCGAACGGACGCTCAGCACCGTCTTCCTGCTCTATCTCAACCAGCAGCTCGGGTTCAACGCGGGCGTCCTGGGGCTCATCTTCGCCGTTGGCGGAGTGACGTCGCTCGGCGGCGCGTACCTCGCGAACCGGGGCACGCTTTTTTTCGGCGGCGTTGGCCCGACGCTCGCGGTCTCCAGTTTCATGCGCGCCACCGGCATGCTCTTCATGCCGCTGTGCGGGGCGAACAACGCCGCCGGGATCGCCTTTCTCGTGGCGAACCAGGTTGTCACCGACCCCTTCTGGGCCCTCTTCGAAATCCACGACGTGAGCCTGAAGCAGGGCATCGTCAGCGAACGGCTGCAGGGGAGGATGTTCGCGAACTTCCGGCTGCTGAACTTCGGTTTCGCGCTGGTTGGCACCGCCCTGGGTGGCGTGCTGGGGGCCACCATCGGCTTCCGGTCCACGCTGTTCGTGTCGGTGCTCATCATGTACGGAGCGGCGGCGGTGCTGGCCATCTCGCCGCTATTCCGCGTGAAGACGGCCGAGCGGCTGCTGGCGGAACGCGCGGGCGCCGCCTGATTCGGGGCCTGCCGCACCGCGATCGGCCGGAGTTTTAGTTCTCCGGCGGGTTGATCTCGAAACCGGGGAAGTCCCCGCCGTCGCGCAGCTGATCCAGGATCTTCCGGGTCATCTCGTCCATCTGCTCGGGCGTGATGCCCATCTTCTCGAGTGTCGTCTTCATCAACCGCTGGACTTCTTCCATGTCCTGCCGGATCAAGGCCTCGGCGAGCTCGAGTTGCGTCTCGATGGCATGGAAGCGCTCGCGCCGTTCGCTTTCGTTCTCGGTCGCCAGGATGGTGGACATGAGCCGCGTGAAGAGCGTGGTGGTGCGCGCGATCCGGATGCGGTCGTCGTGGTGGGGCGGGAAATCGCCGGTGACAGCCACTTCGAGTCCGGTGCGTTTATCGGTGGCGGCGTACTGTTCGGCCATACAGCGAGGATACGGCATGAGGCCATCCACCGCGTTAGCCCGTCTTTGCGTGACCGCTCGGCCGCGAGAACCGGCCCGGAGCTGGTTGTCCGGAGAATGCCACCGCCGCGGCGAGGTTCACCAGCCCAGCGCGCGCTCCACTCCATCGACCGTCGCGCTCGCCTTCGTGATGTTCGGCACGTACTGCGCAATCGCCGTGTCCGGGTCCTTCAGGCCGTTCCCCGTGAGGATCGCGACGGCCCGGCCACCACGGATGGCCCCCGCGCGACCCTTCTTCAACAGCCCCGCCACGCTGGCCGCGCTGGCGGGCTCGACGAAGAGGCCCTCGCGCCCCGCCAGTAAGCGGTAGGCCTCGAGAATCTCGTCGTCGGTGACCGCTTCGATCAGCCCTTCGCTCTCGTCCCGCGCACTCGTCGCGCCGGTCCAACTCGCCGGGTTGCCAATGCGGATGGCAGTGGCCACGGTGTGCGGCTCCGCCACCGGCTTGCCAGACACCAACGGGGCCGCCCCGGCAGCCTGGAATCCATACATCCGGGGGTGGAGGGTGGCGCGCGCCGTCTCCGCGCACTCCACGAAGCCGCGCCAGTAGGCGGTGATGTTGCCCGCGTTGCCGACTGGTATCGCCAGGATGTCCGGCGCGTCGCCGAGGGATTCGCAGATCTCGTAGGAGGCCGTCTTCTGGCCCTGGATGCGGAACGGGTTCACCGAATTCACGAGCGCGACCGGGTGTTTCGCGGTCAGTTCCCGCGCGGCGTTCAGGGCGTCATCGAAATTGCCGTCAACTTCGATGATCCGGCTGCCATAGGCCACCGCCTGGGCCATCTTGCCAGCGGCCACCTTCCCGCCGGGGACGAGCACGAAGCACTCGAGGCCGCACCTGGCGGCATAGGCCGCGGCGCTGGCGCTCGTGTTTCCGGTGCTCGCGCACATGATCGCGCGCGCGCCGCTCTCCATGGCTTTCGCCACCGCAACCACCATTCCCCGATCCTTGAAGGACCCGGTTGGGTTGCAGCTCTCCAGCTTGAACCAGAGCTCATCCAGCCCACACTCGCGCTCCAGCGCCGCCGAGCGCACGAGCGGCGTGTCGCCCTCGCCGAGGGTGATGCGTGGCGTCCGCTCGGTGAGCGGCAGCACTGACGCCCAGCGATAGAGGAGCCCCCGCGGCTGCGGAGCGCCCGCGCTCATGGCTCCTCCGGCGGGCGAAACGCGTGGAACTTCGATTCCCGCAGTTCCTGCTCCAGCACCTGGATCTGCTTGCGGCGTTGCTTTTCCATCATCGCGTTGTACTTCGCGAACTCTTCGCGCACGTGGTCCACCACCTCGGCGATGTCCTTGCGGATGTTCGACACGCGCTCGCCAAGGCCCGAATGGCGGCCCTCGAGCAGCGTCACTTCGCCATGCACCTTGTCGATCTGGGCAACGATCTTGTCGGTCTGGTCCTCCAGCACGTTCAGGCGACCATCGATGCGGCCGTGCTCCTCGCGCCAGATCGACAGCTCGTCGATCAGTTCCTGGCGCAGGCTGCGCTCGTTCGCAACCCCGGCGATCACGTCTTCGTTCCGCTTCACCATCTCGCCGACGACCTGGAGCCGCTCGTAGACCACCTCGAAGCGCTCATCGAGGCCGTCGAACAGCACCACCTTGATGCGCTCTTCGAGGTCGCGGTTGACTTCGATGCTGCGGTCCAGGCGGAGGCCGAACTGCTCGACATCGGCTTCGACTTCGCGCTGGCGTTCGAGCAGCGTCTGCGTCACCTGGTTGACCTGGGCGGCCTGGTGCTGGACCTGCGCCACGTCGGCGAGGATCAGTCCTAACTGCGAGGTTGCAACGTCGATCCGGCGGAGCGCTTCGCCCCGTTCCTGGCGGTCGTAGTCCGCTTCAGCACGCAGCAGGCGCAGCGCGTTGTCGACTTCCGCCTTGTTCGAACTGATCGCCTGGCGAATGTGCTCGGTGCTCTCGTCGAGCGAGCGGATCTTCTCGGGCAGGCCCTTGAACGGCGCAAGCTTGGGGTCGATTTCGCGGACCGCCCGTTCCGCGTTGTTCATCTCTTCCGCGAGGTCGTGGACTTGCCGCCGAAGCTGGTCCAGTTGCGAGAGCTGGCGGATCTGCTCGTCCCGGTTCGCCCGGATCTGCTGTTCGAGCCAGGTGATGATTTCGCCGATTGCCTCGGCCTGGGACGATTCGCCGGCCACGGCCTATCCCTCCACGCGCAAGAACGTCGAGACCTGCTGCACAACCGGCAGCGCCTCGATGTCGCGCAGGGCGGCGCGCATGGCCCCCTCGCGCGCCCGGTGCGTCATGACCACGAGCTCGGCCGTCTGCGCTGAAGCGTCGGCTTCTTTCTGGCTGACCGCCGCGATGCTCACCGAATGGTTGCCCAGCGTCTGGGCAATCTGCGCGAGCACTCCCGGCCGGTCCGAGACAGTCACGCGGACATAGTAGCGCGTCTCCAGGTGCTCAAGCGCGAGCACGGGCACGTCGCCTTCGGGGCCCCAGTACTTGCGTTCGCGTCCGCCGAGGACGATCGCGTGGGAGAGGTCCAGGAGGTCGGCCACGACGGCGGAGCTCGTGGGCTCGGCCCCGGCGCCCCGGCCCTGGAAGAGCACCGTGCCGGTCAGGTCACCCTCGATCTGGACGGCGTTATAGACGCCGTCGACCTTCGCCAGCGGTTCCGCATTGGGGATGAAGGCGGGGCCAACGCGCGCCACGATGCCACCGTCGATGCGCTGGGCGATGGCCAGCAGCTTGATGACGTATCCGAGTTCCTGCGCGTACTGGAAGTCTCTCGCGTCCAGCTTCGTGATTCCCGTCGTGTCGATCTGTTCCGGCCGGACGCGGCTGCGGAAGCCGAGGGTGGCCATGATCGCGAGCTTGTAGGCCGCGTCGTAGCCCTCGACGACGTTGGTCGGGTCCGGTTCGGCATACCCCAGCCGCTGGGCTTCGGCCAGGGCTTCGGCGAAGCCGCCACCCTGCGGCGGCTCGATGCCCTGCGCGCGGAGCGCCTGACCAACGGCGCCGGAGCGCGCCAGGTCAGTGAGGATGTAGTTCGTGGTCCCGTTGATGATCGCCCGGATGGAGGTGATCCGGTTCGCCAGCAGGTCACGCCTGAACGGCGCGATCAGCGGGATGCCGCCGCCCACACTCGCTTCGAACATGATGTCCAGGCCGCGGCTGTGCGCCTCCGCGAGCAGTTCCGGGCCGCTCTTGGCCATCAGCTCTTTGTTCGCCGTCACCACGTGCTTGCCCGCTTCCAGCGCCCGCCGGATGAACGAACCGGCGGGCTGCTCGCCGCCGATGACTTCGACGACGATGTCGATCTCGGGGTTGTTGATGACGTCGTCGACGTTGGTCGTCAGGACGCCGGGAGGGAGGTCCACCGTCCGCGGCTTGGCGAGGTCACGGACCGCGGCCTTGCGGACGATCAGCGGCGCGCCCACCTGGCGGGCGAAGTAGTCCCGCCGCTCGATGAGGGCGCGCGCGACCCCGCCGCCCACAACGCCGAGACCAATCAGTCCGACGCCAATCTCTCGCGAGAGCCTGTCACTTCCCGGCGTTGTCATTCGCCCACGTATAGTCGGAGCTGTTGATGTTGCGATCGATCTTCACGGTCGCGCGCCGCTCCTTCACCGCATCCTGGACCAGCAGGTCCGCGAGCTGCGACTTCTGCGTCTCCGAGAGCGTGCCCTCCGCGTCCTTCGATTCGATCTTGAAAACCCACCAGTTCGTTTCGACCTGGATCGGCCCGAATATCTCGTCGCCGGCCGGCTTGGCCTGGATGGCGTTGCGGACGTTCTCCGGCAGCAGGCGCGCCGGTTCGGCATCCATCACGCCGTCCTTCTGGCGAGACGTCAGGTCGGTTGACTGCGTCTGGGCGATGGAGCCGAAGTCCGCGTTTGTCTTCGCGAGGGCGAGCACCGTGTTAGCCGCCTCCTGGGTGCCACTGACCACGGTCCGGAGCGTGATCATTTCCGTCTTTTCGCCCGTCTGATCCTGGAAGCTCTGGCTCAGCTTCTGCTGGTAGACCTGGGCTTCGGTGTAGCGCCGGTAGGCCCCGTCGCTCATCTTCACGGACTTCAGGCGCTGCCGGTAAAGCGTGTCGAAGGAGCTGCCCGCCCCACCAACGGGGACGCCAAGCTGGCTGGCGATCTCGGTCGTGATGTCTTCGTCACTCACCGTGATGCCCTTCTCCTTCGCCAGGGAGATGATCACGGCTTCGTTTTCGAGGTCCGTGAGCACGGTCTGTTCCAGCAGGCTGATGTTCGTGCCGCTGCCGGACTGCTGGGTCGCCGCCAGGTAGAGCCTGTCGGAGAAGTAGCGCAGCGAGTAGCTTTCGCCGGCGATGGAGAGGATGGTCTTGTTGGGTTGCCGGTAGTTGTCGTCGTAGTACCGCCAGCCGAAGAGGCCGAGCAGCACCGCGATGAGCAGGACACCAACGCCAACAACGGTCAGGCGCTGCTCGCGCTCGCCAAAACGGCTGACCGGTTTGGCTGGTTTCGGCCCTCGCGCGCGAGGAAGGCCGGTGGTGCGTTCACGTCGGGCCATTGGTCTCCTCAAGAGGGCGCATGGCCGCGCCCGCTCCAGCTTAGCCGCGGGTAGGGAAGACCCCGGTCTGGCGGACGTGCGAGAGGGTGTACGGCAGGAGCGCCAGGTGCCGCGCCCGCTTGATCGCCGTGCACACCAGGCGCTGATGCTTCAGGCAGGTGCCCGTCTTCCGGCGCGGCTCAATCTTGCCGCGGTCGCTGATGTACATGCGCAGGCGGCTGATGTCCTTGTAGTCCGCGCCGTCCATGTGGTCCACGCAGAAGCGGCAAACCTTGCGGCGGCTGCCGTAACGCGGGCGCTGCGGACGCGCCGGGCGGTCGCCGCCTTCGCTGCGTTCCGGGCGTTCTGCTCGTTCTTCTGAAGCCATGTTCGTTCGTTCCTCCGATGGGTTTGTCCTTCACTCCGGAAGGACCGGGGAATGGCGGAGGCCGGGCCTCCGCGGGTTTGAATCGTTATTCGAAGGGCAGGTCGTCGGGCTCCACGTCGCCGCCGCGGCTATACCCGCCGCCGCCGGACTGGCGCTGCTGCGGCCGCGATGGCGCTCCGTTGCCCCAGTCGTCGCCACCGCCGCCGCGGTTCCCGCCTTCGCCACCATCACGCGAGCCGAGCAATTGCACCGTCTGCGCGACCACTTCGGTCATGTAGTGCTTCTGGCCCTGGTCATCGTCCCAGCTGCGCGTTTGCAGGCGTCCCTCTACGTAGAGCGGTTTGCCCTTGGTGATGTACTGGGAGACGCGCTCAGCCATGTCGCCCCAGATGAGAATGTTGAACCACTCCGTCTGGTCTTCCCATTCGTTTGTCGTCTGGTTGCGGCGACGGTTGTTCACAGCCATCGAGAACTTGCACTGGGGGGTCCCAGTGGCCATGTAGCGGAGCTCGGCATCCTTGCCGGCGTTACCGATGAGCATGACTTTGTTCAGGCTGGCCATGGCGCGACTTCCTTATTCTTCGCTGGGTGCTTCTGCCGCGGTCTCTGCCGGAGCTTCCGCCGCGGGGGCCTCAGCCGCCGGGGCCTCGGCTACCGGAGCTTCCGCGGCGGCGACTGGCGCAGCCTCGGCGGCGGGCGCAGGGGCGGCAGCCGGCGCTGCTTCGGCGGCCGGTTCGCGCGGGGCGCGAGGCTCGCGCGGCGGCGGAGGAAGCGGCAGTTCATCCGCGCGCACAACGAGGTGCCGGTAGACTTTTTCGTCGATCTTCAGCGCGGCTTCGAGTGGCGCCACCGCGGTCGGGTCGAGTTCGACCCGCGTGACCACGTAGTCGCCGTCGAGCGCGCGGCCGATGGGGTAGGCCATGCGGCGGCGGCCCCAGTGGTCCACTTTCAGCATCTTGCCGCCGCGGCCTTCAACAAGGCTGGCGATGCGCTGCGGGCCGGCATCCGGGCCACCCGCTTCGGTGACGGCAAGGTCATAGACCACCGTCAGTTCATATTCCCTCAATGAGACCTCAGGCCGGGCGATGGGTTTGTCCTCCATTGGCGAAGGACCGGGCTCCCGGCACGAACGATGAAGGTATCACGCATCGCGGTTCGGCTCAATTCGCGCTCACCGCGCCAGCTTCGCGATCGCGTCGACCAGGGCCTGCGTGCCGTCGGTCCCGCGCCCTTCCGCCTGGATGGATTGGAACAACTGGGAGACGAGCGCGGCGCCGGGCAAGGGCGTGTGCGTCTCGTTCGCAGCGTCCAGCACGAGCCTCAGGTCTTTCTGCATCAGGTCCACCATGAACCCGGGCGCATAGTCCCCCCGGACCGCGCGCGGCGCGAGGTTCGACAGCATCCACGAGCCGGCTGCCCCGGCCGACACGACTTCGAGCATCTTGTTCGGGTCCACGCCCGCCCGCCGCGCGAGCCCGATCGCCTCCGCGGCCGCGAGCAGGTTCAGGGCTCCGGCAATCTGGTTGCAGAGTTTCACCACCTGCCCGGCGCCGCTGGGCCCTACGTGGACGATGGTCTTGCCCATTGCCTGGAGCACCGGCAGGCAGCGCTCGAACGTCTCCTCCTCGCCGCCAACCATGATCGCCAGCGTGCCGGCCTGGGCGCCGATGTCGCCGCCCGAGACGGGCGCATCGAGCATCGCCACGCCCCGCTTCGCCAGAGCGGCCGCCACCTTTCGCGCCGTTTCCGGGGCAATCGTCGAACAGTCGATGTACGCCGAGCCCGGTTTGGCCCCTTCGATGACGCCGCCCGGACCGAGCGCGACTTCTTCGACGTCACCCGAATTCGTGACGCAACTGAGCGTCACCTCGGAGGCGGCCGCGACATCGGCGGGACTGTCCGCGCCGTTGGCGCGGGCTTCGAGCAGTGGCGCGGTGCGGCTCGGCGAACGGTTCCAGACCGTCACGTCGAAGCCGGCCCGAAGCAGGTTCGCCGCCATCGGCGCGCCCATGATCCCGAGCCCGATGAACCCCACGCGCGTGATCGTCATGCCGTTTGTCCCTCCGCTGAGCGTGCGGCCGATTGTCCACGGTCACGCCAAAACGAGGTAGCCGCGGCCCAGTGGGCCGCATGAACCCACCGCCATTCCCCGGAGGCGCACGCCATGGAAGCATGCAATGCATCGATCACTGGCGCGTGGCGGAGCGAGTTCTTCCGCCCTCGCCTCTGATGTGGTGTTGCGGGGCGGGCCGAACGAGGGCTTCGTCGCTCGCTGGCGCGCGGCGGAGCGAGGTCTTCCGCCCTCGCCTCTGATGGGCCGGGTGGGTTAGCCCAGCGGGGCGTCCCACGGAAGCGTCTGGCGTTGGGGTTGGAGGATGGTCTTCAGTACGCCGTCCGCGATGACGGCGAGGATGTCGTAGGCAGCGTAGAGCGTGGGGTCCATGCCGCGCAGCGCCAGCGAGAGTTTCTCTTCGTCCGCGTAGGTGGAAGCGCCCAGGACCACGAGCGCGCGAGCGTCGGAGGGTGTCCGCAGATGCGGTTCGGCTTCCTTGAGCAGCCGTCGCAGGTTCCTTCGCAGCGATGCGCTCCATTCTTCGTTCTCGGGCGCGGGTGTGCCGAGCACGCAACTCTGCCCGGCGCCGAGGTCGTTCGCGCTCCAGGCATCGACCGCCGGCACGGTGACGTTTTCATCGACATCCGGCTGGCCGGCCGCCAGCACGATCCGTTCGGCCAGCTCGTCCCGCTCCTCTTTCGAAGCCGGCATGCGGAGCAATTCGGCGGAGTTCAGCATGAACGTACCCGGCACGCGGTTGGTGAACTGGGCCCAGTGCGCGGAAAGCCCGCCAAGGATGGTCACCACTGAACCGGTGTTCCCTGCCCGCCGCAGGTAGAGCGAAACAGGCCGGCGCAGTTCCAGGCGCCCGTCGTCCAGGGGCTTCGCTTCGGATACGGAATGGACGAACTGGCTCAATCCCGGCTCGCTCGAAGGGATCACCGCCCCACGCGGCGCCCAGATGGCGAGCGAACGGCCCTCCAGGTCGAGCCGCTTCTCAAGCGCGGCACGGGCCGCTTCCCACTCGACGGTGGCGTCCGGCCCCATGGTGTTCACGACCGAAACGGCCATGTTCCATTGCCGCCCAACCGTGACTTCGGCTGTCAGGAGGCTGTTGTTGGACTCGGCCCGGGAGACGGTAGCGCTGCGGGCGTAGTGCGGCCCGAACCAGCCGAGGAACAAACGTAACCCGGCCTCCGCTGGGTCGGCCGGGTAGGTGAAGTCGGTCAAGCGTGGACTACTTGCGGATGCGGGGCGCGTTCACGGTCGCGACCACGATGCCGGGGTCAGTCAGGACCTCCACGCCGCTCGCGAACTCAATGTCGCCCACCTTCAGGGAAACATCGAAGCTCTTCAGCGACGACAGGTCCACTTCAATCGAGTCCGGGATATCGAGTGGTTTGCAGCGCACGGAGACGACGTCAATGCTCGTGAGCAGCGTGCCGGCCAGGTCACGCACCGCGGGCGCTTCGCCAACCAGGCGCAGCGGGACGTTCGCGGTGATGGGCTGATCCGGGTCCACCTGGAAGAAATCGATGTGGATGGGGTCGCCGGTGCCGCCCTTGCGTTCAATGCCGCGAAGGATCACGTAGCGAGGCGCTTTTTCGCCTTCGACATCCAGCTGGATCATGGCGCGAAGGCCGGCCTGCTTGATCGTGCGCCCGAACTCGCGGGCATCGATGTCGACCGCTTGCGACGAGATGCCGCGGCCATAGACGTTTGCGGGGAGGCGCCCCTGGCGGCGCAACTGGGCCACCTTCTTGCCAACAATGGTCCGCGCAGCGGCCTTGATCACTACTCGTTCTGACATGGGAAAGCTGCCTCCACGCCACGCTCAATACGTAGCGCAACGAATTCAATCTATCTGGAAACCGAACACGGTCAAGTTATGACCAGCCGCGGCCCGGGCAAACGAAAGCCGCCACGCGGGCGGCTTTGCGCGTTTGTCCTGGTGATCCGGTCAGGCAGGCTTGAGCGCGGCAACCTTGCCGCGGGCATCATCCTTGTCGCTGTACCAGGTGACGTTGATTTCCTTGAAGGCTTCCTGGTCACCGGGCACGTCGTCCTCGGCGAAGATGGCGGTCACCGGGCAGGCCGGCTCGCACGCCCCGCAGTCGATGCATTCGTCCGGGTTGATGTAGAGCATCCGGTCTTTGCCTTCGTCGAAGTGGATGCAGTCAACCGGGCAGACTTCAACGCAAGCCTGGTCCTGGACATCGATACAAGGGGTGGTGATGACGTAGGTCATGTAAGGGGGCTCCTCTTCCCGTCAGTGCTGCGTGGGCCGCTCGGCCTGCACCATCGTACTATCGGCGTTCTTGACTGTGAAGCGAAGAGCGACCGCGGGCATCCGCCCAATGACATCTAGCTTTGCGAAGCGCTCCGCGCCGCCACCGGCGTGCCCGATCGCAGGTCCACCGCGTAGAAGCGGCCGGCCTTGATCTCCTCGATCAGCTCCCGCTCGTCATTGATGTCCTTATCGAAGTAGGTGGCGCACTTGCCCACGTCGCTGATCGCGTGGCTGTCCGTGCCGCCGGTCCCCTTCAGGTCCATGACTTCGCAGAGGCGGCGGGAGAACTCGTTCTCCTTGTCACTGCCCCGGCCGTTAATCTCTTCCAGGCCCTGCACGTACTGGTACGCCGGGTTCCGCGATGCCTTTTCGAGGGCCGACTTGTATTCCTCTTCGTTGCGGCTGAACCACGGCATCTGCCGCCGGTAGGGGTGGGCCGCGACCATCGCGCCGTTCGCCTTCTCCACGTAGCTCGCCAGCTCGCGCGCCCGGTGCATGCCGAACACGTACTTGTCGATGCCGAAGGCGAGGATGTGGCCGTCGTCCGTGCTGATTTCCACGCCGGCCAGCACAAGGAAGTTGTGCTTCGCGCGCAGTTCTTCAATCGACTTCAGATCCCAGACGGTGTCGTGCTCGGTAAAGACGATCGCGTCCAGGCCGGCCGTCTTCGCCCGCGTGATCAAGTCGTCGGGGTTCAGAACGCTGTCATGGGAACGGGGCCAGGTGTGGCTATGAAGGTCGATCAGCATGTCAGAAGGTTCGTAACTATAGTCAGTTGCCGGGGCAACGCAAAAGTCTGCCTTGGGCGGCGCCAATGGCTGGTGTATCGTTCGGCCATGGGGAACCATCGTGGCCGCCGCTGAGGGGCGCGAGGGCGCGGGCCTGGCCACCGGCGAGCCTGCCCTGGCCGGCTTCTTCGCCGCCACCGAGCGCCGCGCGTTCAGCCTCGCCTTCCGCATCACGGGAGACGCGAAACTGGCGGAAGAAGCAGCGGCATCCGCCTATGCCGCGCTAAAGGCGCCCTACGCCGAATCGCAACTGTTCGATGCCGTCCGCCAGGCCGCGCTGGCCGTGGCCCCGAAGCGATCAGATTCCGGCCGGCAGTCGTATGTGATCGCAGCGGCGGTGCGAGCCACCTTCGAATCGCTCGGGCAGCTGGAACGCTCGGCGCTCGAACTCGCGCACTCCGGCGGCATGGGCGTGGCGGCAATCGCCGAAGCGCTCGACGAAGAACCCGCGAAGATCCGCGCAGCGCTTCGCGATGCCCTGCTCCGCCTGGGCGCACTCGCACGAGAGGAAGGCAACCAGCCGTGACCGCTCCAGGCAGCTCTTCGGCCTTTGACGCCCTCCTCGATGAGCTCGCCAACGATGAGGGCGAACGGAGCGCCATGCGCCGCGCCCTCTACCTCATGGCGTACGCCGTCCCCCAGGTCGAGCCGCCGGCCAGCCTCAAGGACCGCGTCCTCGCGAAAGCCAGGTCCGAGCCCGCGATGTTCGAACAGGACGGCTCCTACTTCGCCCGCGCGGCGCAACTCGACTGGGAAGGTCTTACGCCGGGCGTGCAACTCAAGGACCTTCACGCCAGCGCCGAAACCGGCACGCGCACCACGCTCATTCGCATGGCGCCGAACACTCCGTTCCCGCCGCACCCCCACGGCTACATCGAGGACCTCTACCTCATCGAAGGCGACGCGTGGGTCGGCGATGTGTACATGAGTGCCGGAGACTACTGCCGGGCCCAGGCCGGCACCGAGCACAACCACGTGCGCTCCGGAGACCTCGGCGCCCTCGCGCTCGTCGTCAGCCGGTAGCGCCCGCACGGCCTGCTCGCATGGAGATCGAGTTCACAGGCGAAATCTGGTACTGGCGCGGACCGGCGCCATTCCACTTCGTCACGGTGCCTGCTGAAGGCAGCGCCGCCATCCGCGCGACCTCTAGCCAGACGAGCTACGGCTGGGGCGTCATCCCCGCTACCGTCCATCTCGCCGGCGCCACCTGGACCACCTCGTTGTTCCCAAAGAGCGGGCGCTACCTGGTCCCGATCAAAGACGCCGTGCGCAAAGCCACGGGCGCCGGCCTGGGCGACACGGTCACCCTGCAGATCAGCGTGGCGAACTAACACTCAGTACGCTGCCACAGATTAGGGTGTCGGAGTGGGCGGAACCAACCGCCTCGTTCGAACCGCGACCATCCGAAAGCAGGTCGTGCTCTCCGAATGGGCCCAGCCACCAGTCTCCATATTGAGTAGCGCAGGCCGCATCCAACCTGACCCGTCGTTGAACCGCGACCCATCGGGAGCGGATCGTGACCAGGCCACCAGGTCACGCGTCAGCGAGCGAGTTCGTGAGCCCGGATGGTGCGTGGCTACCCCCGCGGCTCTCTCGCTAAGCCGTGATCCGCTCCCGGAAGGGTCGCTGTTCCGTCCATTCCGACACCCTGAGCCGTGGACGCGTACTCAGTTGAGGAACTTGGCGGTGTATCGCGGCGGGCCTGCCCTCACCCCCCGGCCGCCTCCCGACTCCTATCGTCGCGGGCGAGGGGGAGTTCATTGCGCCGACGAACGAGCGCCGACTTTCACGAGTTCGTACCAACAGCGGCACGACGTTGCGCAACGTTCTCCCGGCGGTAACAACCCGTTCATCTCCGGGGTCGAAAGTGGAGTCATGGAAACGAAAGTTGGCATCTGTGAACATCGCTGGCGGTACTTCGTCAACGTCGAAGCCCGCGCCGTCCGCGTCCGTGAATGCGAACACTGCGGGAAGCGCGGGATCATCCCAACCGAGCTGGAACCGCTGCCCGCGAGGCACCGTCTCTCGGCCTGAGCTTCTGCTTAGACGCCGGAATTGCGCCGGGCCACGAGGTCGATCCGCGCCTTGCGCTGGTTCGGCTCTTTGCCTTTGAAGTTCGGCTGGTAGTCGCTCTTGCGGCCGAGGATCTGGGCCGAATGCTGGCGGTCGTGGCGGTAAAACGAACGGAGCCACTGCATCACGGTCAGTTGGCCAAACATGGGGCTCACCGCGGTCCGCTCGAAGTCCTCGAGCCCTATCCCGTCGATGAGCCCGAGCGTGTACGCGCGCTCCATCCGCAACTGCTGCACCATCTCGCCGGCCGAGCGCCCGTTCGCCGCTTCGATCGGGATTGCGACGGCTTCGGACTGCGTGCCGCTGAGGTCGGGATTCTCCTCGCGGAGGGCGCGCCGGACCCAGGCGTCGTAGCTGCGTTCCATCTCGCAGAGGTGGGCGAGCTGCTCCAGTGCCGTCCACTGCTCCTCGCCCTCCGCGTCTTTCGGCACGCGCAACAGGTCATCCGCGGAAAGCGCATTGACCGCGGCGAAGAGCCCTTCGCGCTGCTCTGCCATCTTCGAAAGGAGCTCGTCGACCTGTTCCCGGGTAGCCATGGCACACTCCAACTGGGATTCGTGCCGGGATTGTAGCGGCCGGGCCTTGCGCCCACTTGTGATACTTCACGGAACGCGCGAACCCACGACTGTACGGTGGATCGCGGAGGACGTCCCACCCGTGACTGCCGCCCTGAACGACCTGTTGCCGGCGATCGCCGCCCGTGAAGCCGCCGACCCCGAGCGCTACCCGGCCGAAAGCGTGGCGGACCTCTACGCCGCCAACATCCCCGCGATGCCGTTCGCACCTGGTCTCGGCGGGGCCGGCGCAACGTGCCGCGAGGCAACCGAAACGATCGAACTGCTCGCCACGGCGTCGGCGTCGTTGGCCCTGATGATGAGCATGCCTCTTGGATTCGCGGGGGTGGTGGCGCTGGATGTCGAAGCTCCGGACTCCGGCGGGCAGAAGACGTGGCTGCACCAGAAAGAGCAGGTGGCGGCGGCGTATGCAGCCGGGCGGGTCTACGCCGCCTGCAACTCCGAGAAAGGGGCCGGCGGCTCGCTCGCGGCCACCAGGACGATCGCGCAGAAGGGACCGGACGGCGGCTTCCGGCTCACCGGCGAGAAGATCCTCGCCTCCTCCGGCAAGCATGCCTCGGTCTTCTTTTCGACCGCCAAAGTCGACCCCGCGGAGCTTCCCGGCGCCGGCGTCGTCGAGTTCTTCCTGCTCGATGTCAACCAGCCGGGCGTGACTGTGCTGGACGACTGGGACGGCTTTGGCATGCGTTCCTCGGAGAGCCACTCGGTCCGCTACGAGGGTGCCCCAGCGTCGGGAATTCTCGGCTTCCCGGACTTCCTGGTCCGCGTCCAGCCGCTGCAGTACTGGTTCTGCCTGTTCTCAGCCATCCCGCTCGGTTGCGCGCGCACCATCCTGGAGGCGCTGGGGAAGCCGGCGCCATCGTCGCCGGCCGTGCGCTTGCGCCTCGCTGAAGCGCAGATGAAGTATGAGTCGCTTCGCGCCTACCTCATGGAGACGGCCGGCGCGTTCCGTCCGGCCGCCGGCGCGGCGTACGCGGCCCGCGTCCTTCGCACCAAGACGTACGTCACGCAGGAAGCGACGAAGCTCTGCGCCGAGCTGTTCGCTCTTTCCGGCGGGCGTCACTACAGCCGTTCCAGCCCGGTTGCGCGGGCGTTCGCCGACGCCTTCGCCGGGACGGCGCTGCGGCCACCCCTTGCGCTGGGCCTGGACGGCCTGGTGGAGCAGTTCGCCCTGGAAGACAGCCCACTCAGTGGCTGACCAGGTTCCACTCTTCCGTCCTGAGGTGGTGCACGTCGTTCAACGATTGCAGGGCGCGCACGCCATGGCCAGAGAACACGATGTGCATGGAGCAGTGGGCCGGGCGGAAGAACATGTCGTAGTCCACGCCGATGATGTGGCCGATGTAGGCGTTGATGACGCCGCCATGGCAGGCGATGACGACGCGCTTGCCCTCGTTCTCCGCGACGATCGCCTCCACGGCGTTCACCGTGCGCTTCCGGAACGCGAAGCTGGATTCGGACAGCGGGTACACGTCCCACTTCTTCTCTCGCAGCATCCGTTCGCGGATGCCCAGCAAGAGGCCCTGGCCGAAGTACTCCACCGCTGACTTCTCCGGCGGCATGTCCCGGAACACTTCGATCTCGCGCAGGTCGTCCATGACCACGGGCTCGAGGCGGTGGTGCCGGGCAATCTGGCGACCCGTTTCCAGCGCCCGCTTCAGCGGGCTCGCATAGACCACGTCCACGCGGTCCACTGAGAGCCGTTCGCCAACCGCATTCGCCTGTTTTTCGCCGCGTTCGCTGAGCGGTGGGTCGAACGTGTCGCCAACCGGGCCGGAACGCGGGTCCGCGATGTGCTGCTCGCCGTGGCGGACGAAAATCAGCTCCGTGACGCCTTCCACGCCCGTGAGAAACGCACGGTCGAAGACCATTGGTGGCCGGGCTTGCCCGTTGCTCATATCGGTTACCCCGCAGGTGAAGTGGGCTGACTATCCCAGAGCGCGGTGCACGGCGGAAGCGCCCTCCGGCCGCTAGAATCGGCCCATGCAGCCTCCCTCCGTGTCGGTGATGCTCCGTTCCTGGGATGTCCGCGTCGGCACGACGGGTGAAATGGTCCTCGACGCCGCCCGGCGCGCCGAAAACCTGGGACTGGACGGCATCATTGCCGGCGATCACGTCACCTTCTACGGCTACGGCAACGACGGCCTGGTCACGCTCACGGCGGCCGCCGCGGTCACCTCGCGCATTGAGTTGAAGACGGGCGTGTATCTGCTGCCGTTGCGTCACCCGGTGCCGGTCGCGCTACAGGTAGCCCAGCTGGACCAGCTCAGCCTCGGCCGTTTCGTCCTCGGCATCGGCGTTGGCGGCGAAGACCCCCACGAGTTCTGGAGCTCCGGCGTGGACCCATCCACCCGCGGCGGCCGCACCAACGAGGCTATCCAGATCCTCAAGCGCCTCTGGAGCGAAGACCACGTCACGTTCGCCGGCAGGCACTTCCAGCTCGACGATGTGACGCTCTACCCGAAGCCGCTGGCCCCGGTGCCGATTTTCGTCGGTGGCCGCAGCGACGCGGCACTACGCCGCGCGGGCCGTCTCGGCGACGGTTACACGGGCATCTGGATGAGCGTTGAGCGCTTCAAGGAAGCGGGCGAAAAGGTCCGGACCGCCGCCGCTGCCGTGGGCCGCGGCGCCTCGGAAATCGAGCTTGGCATGCAGTACTGGACCAGCGTCTCGGACGATCGCGCCGCGGCGCGAAGCCAGGTTGCCCACGGCATGGAAGGCACCTACCGGCTGCCGTTCGACCGCTTCGAACGGTATACGCCCTACGGGAGCGCCCGGGAGATCGCGGAGTTCCTCGCGCCGTACGTCGAGGCCGGCGCGCGCCACATCAACCTGATCCCGTCCCAGGAATCACCGGAAGCGGTGATGGAGCGCGCCGCCGAGGTCCGCGAAGCCCTCCGCGCGCTCTGTAGGTAGACGCACGCGGGCAGCAGTCTGCCTGTGTCGCCATCCGGCTCGCTTCCCCGGACGAGGCCGCTGCGCGATGCTGCGCGCATGCCTACCTATGACGAAATCAGCATCGGCGATACCGCCTCGTTCACGAAAACGATGAGTGAAACCGACATCTACCTTTTCGCCGGGATCACTGGCGACCTGAACCCCGCCCACGTCGACGCCGTGACCGCTGCAGAGGGCATGTTCAAGCAGCGGATCGCGCACGGCATGCTCAGCGGCTCGTTCATCTCCACCGTCCTGGCGATGAAGCTCCCCGGGCCCGGGACCATCTACCTCGGCCAGGAGCTGTCGTTCCGCGGCCCGGTGTTCATTGGGGACACCATTACGGCGAAGGTCGAGTGCACCGAGAAGCTCGAACCCCGGAAGTGGCTGAAGTTCAAGACCACCGTGACCAACCAGGACGGAAAGCTCGTGGTGGATGGCAACGCGACGGTGATCCCGCCGGCGTAGTTCGAGCGATCCGGTTCACTCCAGTGCGCCCGGCGGACGCTCACCTAATCGCCCCTCGCCCACCGAATCAGAGGCGAGGGCGGAAGACCTCGCCCGGCCGCGCGCCAGCGAGCGATCCGGTTCACTCCAGTGCGCCCGGCGGGGTGCGCGGCGATGGATCGAGGACTCAGGGCGTAGGCAGGAACAACTGGTACTTGCCGGCCACGGGGTTTCCACCGGTGAGCGGGCCTTCGACGATGAGCGTCATCGGCCCGGTCGTGGGGCCCACGCCATTCTTCATTGCGAACACGAGGCTCAGGTTCCGGCCCTGTCCCGACGAGACCACCACCTCGGACCGCCCGCCCAGCGTCGCTGTCGGGTTGAACGACTGGCCGGCGACCGCGAGGGTAGCGTTGCGCACGTTCACCTGCCCGAACTGCTTCGAGCCGTTCGCAACCCAGAGGTCGACGAGGACGACGTGCGTCATCCCGGCCTCTTCGGCCTTGTTCACTGACGAAGCGAGGCCGTATGCCTCCTGTCCGCCCGTGGCCATCAGGATGCAGCGGAAGTACTCCACCGGGTAAACGGCGACCCGGGTGGCCTTGATCGAGACGCCGGAGATGGACTGCTCGACCGAGACCGCCGTGGTCGACTCCTGGATCTGGCCGCACTGGGTGGGCTGGCGCTGGAGCGCCGGGTCCACCGTGGGCGAGGCCGCGGGAGCCGTGGAGCGTGCGCCCGCCACTTCCGAGGACACGGTGCCGGTGGCGCCGGGGTTGGCCGCCAGTTGGTTCGTCGACTGCTGGTTTGGAGTGGTCGCAGAAGGGGCCGCGGTTGCGTTCGCTTTGGTCGGCATCGCCGTCGGCGATGATGCGATAGGAGTGGGCGAGCTCGCCGCCTGCAGTGAGACAGTCGAAATGTCCTCGGCGTGGCCGCTCGGCCCGTTGGGCTGGATGCCCACGGCGATTGCGAGCATGCCGACAACGATCGCCGCCGGGAGCGCGTACTGCGGCTTCTTCAGCCGTTCCAGCAGGGCGTTGCCGTCCAGGAGACCTCGCGAATGACGGGGCGCGCGTTGCACGGTTCAACCGTATCGCCGGAGGCCCCGCATTCAGTATGCGGAAATCCCTTAAGTCGTCTCGTTCGTATTCCTATCTGAGTCACCGCGAGGGGGTGGTGGCGGGCAGGCCGTCCGCGGCCGGGCCCGAGCTCACGGCGCCGGGCGAGCGACCCGGCGCATCGTTTCGCCCTCATCTCCCGCTGTCGAACGGCGCATCCTCGTTACACTGGTCGCCAGTGCCCCCGTTCAACCCGTTCCGCCCTGGGTATTTCGAAGACCCCTACCCCACCCTTGACCGCCTTCGGTCTACGGAGCCGGTGCACTGGAGCGCGGACCTCGGGGCCTGGGTGGTCACGTCCTACGCTGATTGCCTGCGCATCCTCCAGGACGACGATTCCTTCTCCTCGGACCCGGCCAGGGCCGGCGGAGAATTCGGCGAAAGCATCGCGCGCCGGCGTGCTGAAGTGCCGCTGGGCGGCGCGCCGATCATGGGCAACTCGGACCCGCCGGAGCACAACCGGCTCCGCGCCATCGTCAACAAGGCGTTCACCCCGCGTGCCATCGAAGCCCAGCGGCCCATCGTGACCGGCCGCGTCCGCGAACTCCTGGGCCTCGTGCCGCGCGACGAGCCACTCGAGGTGGTCAGCCGGCTGGCCGAGCCGCTGGTCGTCACCACGGTCCTGGACTACCTCGGTTTCCCGCCCGACAGCATGGAGGCGATGCGCCACGCCTCGCTCATGCTCATGCGCGCACGGGCGGAAGGCGCCGCCGAACCGGGGGTGGTGCAGGCTGCCGCCGCCGCGCGCGAAGACATGCTCCGCTACCTCTCCATGCTGGCCGCCGCCTGGGACGAGGACCCCGATGCCCCGGCCAACGTCCTCTCCGTCCTCATCGAGGCGACGGACGAGGGCACGATGGAGCCGGACGAGATGCTGATGATGCTCATCCACGTCTCGCTGGCGGGAAATGGGCCAACCGCAATGGCCATCGCGAACGCGGCCTGGGTGCTGGCGCAACACCCCGAAGCGCAGGAGTGGTTGCGCGAACATCCCGCGTCCGTGCCCGCCGCCATCGAGGAGCTGCTGCGCTTCGAAACGGCGACGCACTTCATCGCCCGCTTCGCTTTGAGTGACGTGAAATTCGGCGAGCGGACGATCCGGTCAGGCCAACAGGTGCACGTGATGCTCGGCGCCGCCAACCGCGATGCCGCCCGCTTCGCAAACCCGGACATCCTGGACTTCGAACGGACCGACAACCGCCAACTGGCCTTCGGTTACGGCGTCCACTTCTGCCTTGGGGCGCCGCTCGCCCGGCTGGAGCTGGAGATCGTCGTGCGCGAACTGCTCGCGCGCTTCCCGGACGGCTTCGCCTGCCGGGAGATGGAACGGGGCGGCAGCTACCAGGTGCGCGGGCTTCAACGCCTTGTCATCGCCTGAACTGATATACGGCGTACCTTCAGCCGGCCCTCGCCGCTGACGATTATCCCAACGAGCGGACCGGGGGAGAGATGGCGAGAGCGTTCGCTCGCGTGGTGTTTTGCGCATTGGTTGGAGCGCCGGCCGTGGCATTCCTGCTCATGCACCAGGTCTCCGGCTGGGACCCGATGTTCGTGGCGCCAACCCAGCACTTCTACATCGTCTCGGCCGCAACGCTGCTGTCCGGGACAATCGGGACGGCCCTCGCCCTCTCCGTGTCGAGCGTGCGCAGCACCCGGACCGTCTACCTCGCCCTCGGGTTCATCGCCATCGCGCTCATCTTCGCGACGCACGGGCTCGGGACACCGGGCTTCATCGTCCCGCGCGGCGAATACCCGTACGCGGTCATCATCTCGGCCGGCCTCAGCCAGACCGTCGGCGCCGTCTTCATCGCGATGTCGGTCCTTCCGGTCACGTGGCCGGGGTCAGGCTTCGTGCAACGGCGGCCAACGGCGATCCTTGGCGTTGCCCTCGTCCTCCTGTCCGGCTACCTGGCGAGCATGATGTGGTACCCCGAGTGGTGGGACTGGGTGCCGCGCACCAGGCCCTGGGACACCATCCTCGCGACGGCCACGGTCACCCTGCTGGCCTTTTCCGGGTGGCGCTACTACCGCTCGTGGACGCTCACCCGGCTCCCCGGCCAGCTCGCGATGGTGGCGGCGCTCGGGTTCCTCGCGGAAGCCCAGCTCTCCACCTACTACGGCGTCCTCTGGCATCTCAGCTGGTGGCTCTACCACGGCCTGTTGCTCGCCGCCTTCTGCACGCTCATCGCCGGCTGGGCCGTCGAAGCGGTCCGCGCCAGGTCGCTCATTGTCTTCTCGCGGGCCATCGAGCTGCGCGACTCGCTGGACGCCCTCGAATCGACGAGCGACGAAGCGGCCTCGAACGACTCGAAGCGGCGGTCGAGGCGAAGGACTCGTACACGCGCCACCACATGGGCCGCGTGGCCGAGTACGCCGCCGCCATCGCGCGGGAACTGGGCCTGAGCCCTGAACGTATCGAGGTGGCGGTCACGGCCGGGCGCATCCACGACGTCGGCAAGATCACCGTGCCGGACGCCGTCCTGCTGAAACCGGGACGGCTCAGCCAGGACGAGTTCGAGGCGATGAAGCACCACGCGGCGCGCGGCGAGCACATCGCCAGGAACTCGAAGGTCCTCCGCCATGTGGCGGCGGTGATTCGCGCCCACCACGAGCGGTACGAAGGCAACGGCTACCCCGACGGACTGCGCGGAGACGCCATCCCGCTGGAAGCCCGCATCGTGGCGGTTGCCGACACGTTCGACGCCCTCACCTCCGGCCGCGTGTATCGCCCAATGGCGCCCTGGAGCGAAGCCGTTAGGGAGCTCCGGCGCGTGGCCGGGACGCAATTGGATCCGGCCTGTGTCGCGGCATTCCTGCGCTGGCTGGAGAGGACCGGCCAGTTGGAAGGCGCGCGACAGGCAGCCTGAGCGGCGACGGGAAATGCTATTCTTGGTGCATGCAGGTTGAAATTTCCCCGGAAGCGGCAGCCACGATTGCGCAGTGGGTGAGTCGCGGAACGTACGCTGATGCGAGCGAGGCAGTCGAAGAAGCGGTCTGGCGGCTGAAAGAAGCGGATGCTGCGTACATCGCTCGCCTCAACGAGATGATTGACGAAGCAATTGCGTCACTCGACGCACATGGCGGCACTCCCTGGACGCCGGACCTCGCGGATCGAATCATTGCCGATGGTCAGAAGCGCCGGGCCGCTCTCCAGCGATACAGCTAACCCGCCCAGCTCCTCACCACCTTCGCCTCTTCCAGTGCCCCAATCTCCGAGGCACTGAAGCCCAGTTCGCCCAGGAACTCACGGGTGTGCTGGCCCAGCGCCGGAGATGAGCGCCGGGTGCCCGTCTCGCCACCGCTCATCCGCACCGGGCTATTCGCCTGGATCACTTTGCCGAGCACCGGGTGTTCGAACTCCTGGAGGAACCCCTCGGCTTTGACATGCGGGTCGTCGAACAGCTCGGCGGTCATCTTCACGGGGCCACACGGCACTCCGGCCGCATCGAACGCCGCCACCCATTCGTCCGTGGTCCTGCCGGAGAAGATCGCCGCAATCAGCTCGGTGAGCACCAGTGTTTCGTCCGGGCCGAGCTGGTCGAGGTTGTACTCGTCTCCCTCCACCCGCGGATCCTCGACCCCGAGCACCTTCGTGGCGCCGCGGCGCAGGCGGTTGTTCAAGCAGGCGAGGGCGATGTAGCCGTCGGCGGTCTCGTAGATCTTGTAGTAAGGGTTGCTGCGCCGGAGGACATCGCCACGCGAGCGCCGTTCAGCGGTGACCTCGTCTGGGCGCTTGCCCTGCGCCTTCGCCGTCGCGATGTCCGAAAGCATTTCGCCGCGTGGTTTTTCGTCGAACTGTTCGATCGCGAACATCGGCCGGTACTGCACGAAAATCCCGGCCCCGAAGAGGCTGGTCTCGATGTACTGGCCCTTTCCGGTGAGTTCGCGCTGGTACAGCGCCGCCGCCACCGAGTAGGCCATGAACATCCCCGCCGCCAGGTCGGTCGGCGAAGTGGTGATGATCGGGTGCGGCACTCCCCCGGCGCCCTCGAACGACATGATCCCCGTCATCGCCTGGGAGACGAGGTCGAACCCCGGCCTGTCTTTGTAGGGGCCCTTTGAGCCGAACGCGGTGTTCTCGCAGTAGATGAGCCGCGGGTTGACCTGGCTCAGCGTCTCGTAATCGGCGCCGAGCCGCGCCGCCACGCCCGGCCGGTAGTTCGCGAGCATGACATCCGAAGCCTTCACCGCCCGGTGCAGGACTTCCCTCGCCTGCGGGTGCTTGAGGTCCAGCGAGATGCTCCGCTTGCCCTTGTTCACGCCCATGAACCCGCGGCTCTCACCTTTCGCCACTGGCGCCGTGTGACGCCAGAAGTCGCCGTGGGGCGGCTCAACCTTGATCACATCGGCGCCGAAGTCCGCCAGCATTTCGCCCGCCAGCGGCCCCGCGATGTACTCGCTGAAATCGAGGACCTTGACGCCCTTGAGCACCCCGTCTGGCTGGAGACTGTCCGTCACGAGAGGAGTGGCTCGATAGCGCGCCGTTCTTCGCCGAAGGGGTCTGGCTGGACACCGCAGGCGAAGTCGAACACCATCGTCGGCCGGGCGCTGGCGTCGAACGCCGGCCATGGCCCGATGCCCTCGTGGCCCGGGCTGGCGCTGCGGGCGAAGCTCAGCCAGGCGTCCATCATGTTCGCCGAAAGCCGCTCAACGGCCGGGCCCGTCCCGGCGAACTTGTCCTGCGTTGGCGCGCTCGTCGTGCCGAAGACAAACGGCATCTCGAGCGCATGGCACGAACCGAGCGACCCGCCCCGCGCGGGCGAAGCGTAGGTGAACAGGTAGAGGTAGGTGTTCGGCTGGTGCTTCACCTGCGCCGCCGCCATCTTCCCGGCATTGATCCGCATCATCACGTCCGACTGCACGGCGTGGATCATGTCCAGGTTCGAGGTAGGCAGCGCTTTCTCCGCGCGCGACTTTCGATAGACGTCGAGCAGCGTCGCGAGCTGTTCCGGCGACGCCTTCGGCAGCACAGCGCCGATGGCCCTCAGGGTACCGTCCTCGTCGGGCTGTTCGCGCCGCATGGTGGCCGCGAACAGTTTCGACTCATCGCGGTTCGTCCCCAGCATGATGGGCACGGCCGCGGCATCGCCGTCGCGGATTGCCTGGATCGGCTGCTTCAGCAGCGAAACGCCGTCGATGACTGGTCCATACAGTGGGCCCCCGGCTCGCCCAAGTTTCGCGGCCACGGCGGTCTGTGCGTCGATGATTCGGTCCGCCGGGACATCCAGGATCTTCTCCGGCTCAGCTCCGAAGCCCAGCTCGTCCAGCACGAGTTGCGCGACCCGCTTTCCGCCTTCACGGTCCAGCGCGCGGCCCGTGCCGCTCTGGAGCACTGCCTTGTGGAAGAGGCCTTTCGCCGCTGGCATCGCGAGCAAGGTCCCGACCGCCGCGGCGCCCGCGGACTCCCCGAAGATGGTGACGTTCCCGGGGTCACCCCCGAATCGTTCGACGTTCTCTCGGGTCCATTCCAACGCGGCGACCAGGTCGAGCATGCCGGTGTTCGCGCTCAGTCCGCGGCCCGGCAGGTGGTCATCGAGGTGCAAGAAGCCGAGCGCGCCAAGGCGGTAATTGGTCGAAACCACGACGACATCCCCGCGCACGGCGAGCGGGCCGCCGTCATAGAGCGGTTCAGCCGCCGTCCCGTGGGTGAATCCGCCGCCGTGAATCCAGAACAGGACGGGCCGGCGCTTGCCGTCCGCCGCCGGGGTGAACACATTGAGGTAGAGACAGTCTTCGTCCTGCGGGCCACTCGCCGCGAAACCCGGGATGGGGTGCGAAGTCTGGCGCGCGGCCTTGCCCCACTCCGTCGCCTGGCGCACGCCCTGCCACGCTGAGAGCGGACGTGGCGCCCGGAAGCGGCCGTCTCCACTGGGCGGAGCCGCGAAAGGAATACCCAGGTAGGCGGAGTGCCCCTCGCGCGTCGCGCCGGCGACGGCGCCGTGGGTCGTGGTCACAGTGGTCATGCGGTGCCCCCGAATCAGGACTGGATATGCGGGCGGATTGTACGCCGGTGTTTAGCCCCTCGGCAGCCCGAGCCCGCGCTGCGCGATGATGTTCCGGTTGATCTCCGACGTGCCCGCGGCAATGGTCAGCGAGACGGTGGAAAGATACGTGGCGCCGCCGAGCCCGCCAATCGCCGAGCCGGTCCCGCCCATCACCTGGCCCGCCATGCCAAGCGTGTTCATGGCGACGCGCGCCATGCGCTGGTGCAACTCGGTGCCGAGCGTCTTCGCCATCGACGCCTCGTAGTTCGGCACCATGTCCTGGCTTTGCATCCAGGCCACGCGGTAGCTCAGCAGCCGTCCGACGCTGAAGCTCAGGCCGATGTCCGAGAGCGCGAGCCGGATGGCGCGGTCGTCCCAGATGGACTTGCCGCCGGCCTCCCGGGCCGGGGTCTGCTTGGCGTACTCGACGACTTCCTCATAGGTGCGCAGCCCGCCGATGACCCGGCCGATGCCCGAGCGTTCGAAGTCCAGCGTCGCGGTCGAAACGTACCAGCCGCGGTTCACTTCGCCGACGACGGCGTTCGCCGGCACCCGGACATCGTCGAAGAACACCTCGTTGAAGCCCGCCTGGCCCGTCATCTGCATGAGCGGGCGCACCGTGATGCCGGGCGACTTCATGTCGACGAGGAAGTACGTGATACCGCGGTGCTTCGGTGCGTCCGGGTCAGTCCGGGCAAGGAGGATGATGTAGTCCGCGTACTGGGCGTTGGAGGTCCAGATTTTCTGGCCGTTGACCACGTAGTGATCGCCGTCGCGGATGGCCCGGGTTTGCAGGCTGGCCAGGTCCGAACCGGAACCGGGCTCGCTGAACCCCTGGCACCAGGTGATCTCGTCTTTGACGATGCGGGGCAGGAGTTCCTGCTTCTGCTCGTCCGTGCCGAACAGGATGATGGTCGGGCCGACGCGGTCGGTGCCCATGGTCTGGCCGGGCGCGCGGTGGTAGGCCATCTCTTCGTTGTAGACGAGTTGGCGCATGTGGCCGGCGCCCTGGCCCCCGTGCTCCTTCGGCCAGGACATGGTGAGCCAGCCCTTCGCGGCCAGCTTCTTCGTGAAAGATTCGCCCTGGCGGGCCTTCGGCCACTCGGTTTTGATGAAGGAGCGAACTTCGGAACGGAAGCCTTCCTGTTCGGCGGTGAATCGGAAATCCATAGTGCCGGGAGTATAGGCGAAGCGGCCATGGTTCGAGTCGCGGAGCGGGCGGCGCGGAAAGGTCGCGAGTGGCGGGCGACCTCGTTGTCCAGCAGCAGCGACTCGTCGCCCGCTCCCGAGACCATCGGATCGAGGCAGAGCCGGCCTGCCCCCTACCCCACCGCCACCCGCGCGAACGCTTCGTCCAGGATTGCATTTACCTCTTCGTCCGCGATGGCGATCACGCGGCCGTCGTCGTACAGGCGCATCACCATGTCGAGGGCGCGGACGAGGCGCGGGTCGCGTTTGTCCAGGCCGGCGGCGTCCGCCGGGCGGTGCGTCTGCATCCACATCAGCAGGCCCGCGGCGCCGCTCTTATCCGTGATCGCCACCCCGGGCGGCCGGTTCAGCAGCCGCGTGGTATCGAACGGGTTGTAGATCTCTTCGTCCTTGATCATCCCATCGGCGTGGATGCCGGCGCGCGTGACGTTGAAGTTCGAGCCCACGAACGGCAGCCGCTGGTCCACCACCTCGCCAATCTCCCGGTAGTAGTCCGCAATTTCGCTGACGACCGTTGTGTCGATGCCATGCTTCTCGCCCGTGAGGCCGATGAGCCAGAAGACGAGCGCTTCGATGGGCGTGTTGCCGCTGCGCTCACCGATGCCGAGGAGGGTGCCGTTGTTCGAACTGGCGCCGTACATCCACGCCGAGACCGCGTTCGGGATGATGGCGTTCAGGTCGTTCTGCCCGTGGAATTCGAGCGCCTCGCTGGGGACGCCGCCCTCGGTGCGCAACAGGTGCGTAAGCCGCGGGATGCCACGCGGCAGGGCGGCGTACGGGTCGCTGACGCCAACGCCCATCGTATCGGGATAGCGCACTTTCACCTGGATGCCGGCCTGCTTGCCGCGCTCCATCAGTTGTTGCACGAACGGCAGCACCACGTGGTAGAAGTCCGCGCGCGTGCTGTCCTCGATGTGACAGCGCGGGATGACCCCGTCGGCAAGGGCGGTATCGACCACCTCGAGGTAGCCGTTGACCACAGCTTCACGGTTCGAGCTGAGCTTCTTGAAGATGTGGTAGTCCGAGATCGACGTGAGGATGCCCGTCTCCTTCAGCCCGGCGCCGCGGACCAACTGGTAATCCGCCATCGTCGCCCGGATCCAGCCGGTGACCTCCGGGAACCGGTAGCCCAACTCCTGGCAGCGTTCGACCGCTTCACGGTCCTTCTTTGTATACAGGAAGAACTCCGACTGGCGGACCATCCCCTTCGCCCCACCCAGCTGGCTGAGCAGCGAGTACAGGTGGACGATCTGTTCGACCGTGTACGGGGCGCGCGACTGCTGGCCGTCGCGGAAGGTTGTGTCGGTGACCCAGATGTCGTGCGTCGGGTTCAGGGGCACGGGCTCGCGTTCGAACTGGACCAGCGGCGGGAGGGAGTAGGGGAACTGATCCCGGAAGAGGTCCGGGCCGGACAGGGACGTGTGAGCGGCAGGATCGGCGTAGGTAAGCCAGGACGTGGACATAGCGGCAGGACTCCCTCATTGGTGCGCTGTATGTTGTATACAATCGCACGCCAGCGGCCGTCCAGCCACATCGAAGTGCCAATACCTCGCCTTCGAGCCATAGCTCACCGCCGAGTGCCGCGTGATGCCCTCGCGTTCGTGCTAACCGGAGCGAGCGATGGTTCGCCGGCGCAAACGCGCACCATGGACTCCCTTCCCGCGAGCACAGGAGTCCTGAGATGGGGTCGGGAGTGAGGGGCAGGCTCGCCGCGACGCCCCTCTGGCTAGCCTTCGGCGAGCGTCAGCAAGACCACCGACTGTTCGAGCGCGCTGACATCGTGGGGGACATTCGGCTGCATGAACGCGAGCTGACCCGGGCGCAATTCCAGCGCCTGGCCACCGGCGTTAAGCGCGATATGTCCGCGCAGCAGTTGGACGGAGACGGGGCTCTTCGCCGAATGCTCCTTGATCGCGTCGCCGGCCTCCATCGCCATCATCACCACGGATGTGCCCGCTTCGCGGGCAAGCGTTTCGGTCTGGCGGCGGTGTCCTGGGAGCTTCGCCGTCAGCCGGTCGGCCGCGGCCTCAAGGTCCAGCAGGTGCACAGGGGTGGTGGCGGGATAATCGCCTTTCGGGATATGCGCGGGCAACGACATGATGGCATCCTCCGCCTCCCACCGTATCCACGCGCGGCCCCCCTCGCAACCGCCGCCAGAAAGCGGGGATAAACGCGCAGGAAGCACGCAGCGGCTGGCTCCGAGCGCTTGGCCGGTTGCTCGTTCGCGCTCCCTTACTTCCCCACGAACGTTGGCGTGCGCTTCTCCATGAACGCCTGGCGCGCTTCCTTCGCGTCCTGGCTGGCGAATGCCTTGCCGATGCTGACCAGCTCCAGGCGCGTTTGGGCCTCGAGGTCGATCGCCGTCGTGGCCTTGACGACGGTCCGCTTGGTCATGCGCATCGTGATCGGCGACACGACCTTGCACAGCGTCTGGCAGTACTCGTTCAAGCGCTCATCCCACTTGTCGTCGTCCACCACTTCGCCGACGAGCCCGAGGCGAAGGGCCTCCTCCGCGTCCACGGTCTTGCTTTCGAGGAGGAACCGCATGGTCTGCTCGTAGCCGATAGCCTGCGAAAGCGTGAACGTCATCCCACCGTCCGGCGAACCGCCGATGCGCGGGTAGCCGGCGAGGATGCGCGCGCTGCGCTTCATCAGCCGGATGTCCGTGGCAAGGGCCAGCGAAAGACCCGCGCCGACAGCCACACCGTTCAGGCCGCCGACGATCGGCTTCTCGCACTTCTCCCGGAGGGTCAGCAGGAACTGGGAGACCCAGCCCAGGTCGTCGAGTTGCGCCGTCATCGGCGACTGCGGGGAGTACGCCTCGGAGCCGCGGAGGTCGAGCCCGGAACAGAAGGAGTCGCCGCTGCCGGTAAGGCAGATCAGCCAGACGTTGTCGTCTTTCGTCGCGTCCTCGATGGCGCCCAGGACGCCCCACGCCAGCTCCTGGCTGACGGCGTTCTTCACTTCGGGACGGTTCAGGCGAATGGTGCGGACATGACCTTCGTCCGAAACCAGGACAACGTTCGACATGGGTACTCCAGGGGCGCAGTGGCGCAATGCGGGGCAGTATAGGGCAAGTTGCGTGATGCTACGCACCCACGTTGCACCCGTCGCACCATTGAACCGCGCACGCAGTAAGCGGATCGCCATCCCAGCGACAAAGCCACGCGGTAGCTCCTCCGACCGGCCTCACCCGGCCAGCCTCCGCGCGTGAAGAAGGGGGACCGCACTTGGAAGCGGTCCAGCGCGGTTACCCACGCGCCACCCAACCACCATTGAACCGCGCACGCAGTAAGCGGATCGCCATCCCAGCGACAAGCCACGCGGTAGCCTCCGACCGGCCTCACCCGGCCAGCCTCCGCGCGTGAAGAAGGGGGACCTGCACTGGGAAGCGGGGCCGGCCCAGCCGGTTACCCACGCGCCACCCAACCACCATTGAACCGCGCACGCAGTAAGCGGATCGCCATCCCAGCGACAAAGCCACGCGGCAGCTCCTCCACCGGCCTCACCCGGCCAGTCTCCGCGCGTGAAGAAGGGGGACCTGCACTTGGAAGCGGGGCCGGGCTCCAGCGCGGTTACTCACGTGCCACCCAACCACCATTGAACCGCGCACGCAGTAAGCGGATCGCCATCCCAGCGAC
Source organism: Dehalococcoidia bacterium (assembly GCA_046328215.1). Taxonomy (GTDB): domain Bacteria; phylum Chloroflexota; class Dehalococcoidia; order Tepidiformales; family Tepidiformaceae; genus Amarobacter. The sequence continues at coordinate 39,211 of JAXLXA010000009.1, forward strand.
AAAGCCACGCGGCAGCTCCTCCACCGGCCTCACCCGGCCGGTCTCCGCGCGTGGAGAGGGGAGGAGTTGTGCGCCAGCTTTGCACGCGCCGCCTTCGCGCCCCACGCTGCTGCCCTGTTTCGAACATTCCGAAGATGATGTTGGCATGAGGGCGTTCTGGCGCAGGCGACGGGACGGTTGGCAGCGGCCGCAGCCGCCCGAAGAAGTGACGCTGCGGGCCATTGGGTCGGTACGAAACGAAGTCGTGAAACCCCGGCCGCACGGGTGGGAGAAGGTGGTGAGCGCGATCGAGGTCCTCCCTGAGCACGAGGCGAAGCTGGAGGGTCTCGAGGAGTACAGCCACCTGGTGGTTGTGACCTACCTGGACGTGGCGGAGGGCGCCCCGGAGAAGCCGGACCGGCTGACGCTGGCGAGCGGGAATACCTACGGGGTCTTCGCCACGCGCAGCCAACTGCGGCCGAATCACCTTGGGGTCTCCGTGGTGGAACTGCTCGACCATGCCGGCGCGGCATTGCGTGTCAGGGGGCTGGACGCGATCGACGGGACGCCGGTGCTCGACATCAAGCCGTATCTCCCGGAATACGACTCTGTGCCGGGGGCACGAATCGCGGGCGCCGGGACTTCTTCGCGCTGAGCCGTTTCGCCTGACTTCCGGTGAGAGAAGAAGGTGAGCCGGGAGAGCCAGGGCCCGTTGAACCGCGCACGAAGTAAGCGGGTCGCCATCCCAGCGACCCGGCCACGCGCCAGCACCACGCCTGGAACGTTTCGCGCCGCATCAGCTACGACCGCGCGGTTCACGGGCCCGGGCGGGTGCGGTTAGCCTGCGCGTTGCGCGCCGAACATCGCCGGGTCGATGCCGAAGGCCCCGGCGAGCCGCTCTCCGAACTCCATCATGGAGCGGCCGGCGGTCAGGCCGCCATCGACGGTGATTGCCTGGCCGGTGACGTAGGCAGCCTCCGGGCTGGCCAGCCAGAGCGCCGCGTTCGCAATGTCGGCGGGGATGCCGGACCGGCCCATCGGGGGCCAGCTCGCCAGCGCGGCGTCGATCTTCGGCAGCATGGCTTCGCGCATCTCCGCGGGGATGCCGAGGCTGTTCGTGAAGATGTTGGTCAGGATGAGGCCCGGGCAGATCGCGTTCACGCGAATGCCAAACGGCGCCAGCTCAACCGCCAGGCAGCGGCTGAAGTGCGCCACCGCCGCCTTCGCCGCGCTGTACACCAGCGGCCCGAAGCCCGCCTGCAATCCGGCGACGCTGGCAGTGTTGATGATCACGCCATTGCCCTGCGCCTTCATCTGCCGCGCCGCGTGCTTCGCGCCGGCGAACACGCCCTTGAGCAGCACGTTCATCGTGTCGTCGTAGGCGTTCATGTCCAGGTCTTCGATTGGCCCGCTCGCGCCGCCGAACCCGGCGTTGTTGAAGATGACGTCCAGGCGCCCCCAGCGTTCCACCGCCACCGAGACCGCCCGCGCAACGTCGTCTTCGACCGCGACGTTGGTGTGGACGAAGGTCGTGCCAGGGCCGAGCTCTTCGGCCAGCGCGCCACCGCGCTCGTCCTGGATGTCGGCGATGACGACTTTGGCGCCCTCGGCGACGTACTTCCGCACCGTTCCTTCGCCAATTCCGCTGGCCGCGCCGGTGATGAGGGCGACCTGGTTTTCGAGTCGGGGCATTGCTCGTTTCCTTCGAATTCGTAGTCGCGGCGAGTCTACCGGAGGTCGCCGTTACGGCTGCAATCGTCACCCACCGGCCACCCGGACGGGATGTCCGTGGCGCCTTCGGCCGACGTTGTAGAAGGTAACTCTCCCTCAGGAGCGGACCTCGTGAAACTGCGAATCACCGCCCTCCTCATCGTCATGCTTGCGGTCGCCGTGGTGGCCGGCGGGTGTGTGTGGGGCCAGCGTTCGAAGCTCGGCATCCTCGCCGGCGCCCGGGCTGACGCGCTCAAGAACGAGACTGTCTCGTTCACCCTCGAGGCCTCAGTTGAGGGCCTCGACGACGACTCCCTGATCGAGGACTTCTCGTTCAAGGCGCACGGCGCCACCGACAGTGGGAACAAGAAGGCCGTGTTCGTCGCCGAAATGAGCGGTTTCGAACTGGAAATCCGCACCGTCGACGGCAAGACGTACACCCGCTTCTTCGGCGATACCTGGACCGAATCTGACGCCAGCGACGAAGACCTGGACCTCTTCTCCGGCGGGTTCGACCCCTTCGACATGCTGGACGAAATCGGGGTGGATGACTCGCGGGTCAAGCACCTGGGCAGCGGGGAACTGCACGGCAAAAGAGCCGAGCGGTTCAGCATCACGCTGACGGCCGAGGACCTCGCCGAAGACGCGTTGTTCAGTGACATTCCCGGCAGCGGAGACTTCACGGTCGAGGTCTGGATTGACTCAGACGGCATGCCGGCGCGGCTCGCCTTCAGGTTCGAGATCGACCCGGACGAGATGGGCATCGAAAACAGCAAGCCTGTGACCTACACGATGACGCTCGACCTGTTCGACTACGGCAAGCCCGTGAACGTCGAGGCCCCACCGGCGGACAAGATCACGGAAACACCGAGCCTGGGTTCATTGGGGTCGCTGGGAGCCTCGAGGGACCCGTTCGAGGGCGCCGACTGCTATGGCGACAGGCTGGACGGCTGCCTCCAGCCGGACCCGAAGACCGACGCCATGGCTTCGAAGCCGGACCTCTGCCAGGGACCCACCGGCCGCGTTTGCCTGGTCCCGGTAGGCAAGGTGCGCCCGGATGTCGTGAAGGCGATTGTCGATTTCCACCGGGAGACCAGGGCGATCGAGGTGGTCGTGTTGCCGGGCATCCCGCTGCCCATGGCCGACCTTCGCGAGGAGGACTCCCAGGTCACCGCCGAGGGGCTCTTCCGGGCCATGAAAGCGACCTACGGTGCGAGCGACAGCAGCGCCAGCACCTTCATCGCGATCACCGGCATCGACGTCGTCCCCGAGAGCGACGAGTTCGGCTGGGAGTTCGGCTACCGCACGGGCAGTGGGCCGTTCGGGAACCTCCATGGCGCGTTCTCGTATTTCAGGATGGTCAACGTGGCGCCGTACAGCGGCGCGCCCATCACCGACGACCTCATCCATCAGCGCGTGGCCAAGTACGCAGCCCGCTATACAGCCATCCTCTTCCTCCACAGCGGCACCACGGACGACCGCAGCTTCCTCAACTACAGGGAGATGTACGGGTTCAGCGACCTGGACTCGATGGGGACGAAGTGGCCGGAGCTCACCGCGAAGGGCTGCACGTCCGGACACGAGACCATCTGCATCATCCCGGACGGAAAGTACGCCGACCCCAACTTCCTGTTGGACGTGAAGGCTGCGCTGGACCGGCTGGCGAACGCCGGCCTGCCAGTCGAAATCTTCGAGCCGGTGGATGTCTACTTCTTTCCCAGCCAGCCAGACTGGGGCGTGGAGTTCCAGTCGGACCTGAGCACGTATTACGTGAACTGGACGGCGACGAATGCGGGAATCTCGGTCATCGGGATCAGCGACAACGCGTTTGCCAACGAAGCGTCCGCACCCGCCAGGTTCGACTACTACCCGGGCGCTTCGCAGGTGGGCGTGGTGTCCGCGTTCGATTCGAGCCTTGTCGGTTCGCAGCTCAGGCAAGACCGCATCTACCAGATGGTCCTGCGCTCGCTGCTCCAGGTGCACTACCACTTGCCGCTGAGCGACGACCCGAATTCGCTGCTCTGGAAGGGCGCGACGAAGCCTTCGGACCTCGACGGCAAGACCGCGCCGCCGATCCCGCGTTAGCCGCTTGGTCTTCGTGTAAGCCGCGCGCACGCCCGGGCAAAATCTGGCCCGGGCGTTTGTGATCAGCCCCCGGCGCATGTGCGTAAAGAACCTCCGACGGCGGGTCCCAAGGTGCACCGGCCCGCGGATCTCCAGGAGGCAATCTCTACCACATGCGATTGCGCAAGCTGTCAATCATGCTCGGGGTCGCGGCCATTTCGGCCGGCGTCCTCGGGGCCCTCCCGGCGATGGCCGCGGACCACCGCGACTCGCCCCTCACCAAGGCCGCTCCCCGCAGCGACATCAATGACCTGTATGTCTTCAAGGGCGACGGCGCGGCCACCCTCGTCATGACGGTGAACCCGCTGACCAGCCCGGCCGACACCGGCGGCATCCGCCTCGACCCTGACACCCTCTACGAATTCAAGGTCGACACGAACGGCGACGCAGCGGCCGATGTCAGCTACAAGCTGACCTTCGACGGGACCGGGAGCGTCCAGGACGTGACCGTCCGGCGAGCCACCGGCGTCAATGCCGTGACGAACGACATCTCTGGCGACGTCATCCTCGCCGGGAAGACCTCGGCCGGTTCGAACGTCACGGTGAACACCGACAGCTCGGGCCGCAAGCTCTACGTCGGCCCGCGCGATGACCCGTTCTTCTTCGACCTCGCCGGCTTCCAGGCGGGCCTGAAGTTCACGGGCGCCGACACCTTCAAGGGCACGAACGTGACCGCAATTGTGCTCGACCTGCCGAGCGTGCCGAGCCAGCAGCTCGGGGTCTGGGCGACGACCTCGAAGAAGGACAACCTGGGCAACTGGGTGCAACTGGACCGCATGGCCCGCCCGGCCATCAACACCGTGTTCATCCCGGCCGACCAGAAGGACGCCTTCAACAACAACACGCCGGACCGCGACAAGGGCATCTACACCGACGAGGTGAAGGCCGCTCTCACCGCGCTCGGCAGCCCGGCGGTGGACGCCCTTTCGGGGCTGCTGTTGCCGGACATCCTGACCGTCGACCTCAGCAAGCCGGTGGGCTACCTCAACGGCCGCGGCCTTTCGGATGACGTCATCGACATCTCGCTGCAGGCCATCACCGGCAGCACCAGCATCGGTGACGGCGTGAACGCGAACGACCGCGCCTTCAGCGGCAGCTTCCCGTACCTGGCCAGCCCGAACACGGGCACGGGCGGCACGGCCCCGCTCCCGCCGAACACCGGCACCAGCGCGACCAGCTCCGGCGGCGGCAACAGCTTCGGCTGGACGCTCCCGGCGGGCCTGATCGCGGCCGGCGTGCTCCTCGGCGCCGCCGGCTACGTGCAGTCCTTCCGGCGGAAGGACAAGAGCACGGTCCAGGGCTAAGGAGGACCGCCATGGAACGCGCACCACGACTCCAACGCTCAGTCCACGTCTTCACCGATTGGAGCTGGCGGCGGCTCTGGCTCGAACTCCTGCCGGTTGCCGCGGTAGTCGCGGGCGCGTTCCTCCTGGCGCGCGACCTGGTGGGCGGCGGCAACTCGACGCCGCCGCTCGCTACGGTCGACTCCGCCTACGAAGCACGCCTGGCCGCGAACATCGAGTTCTTCGAGACCCGCGTGCAGGAAACCCACGACTCGTTGAGCTACAACCGGCTCACGAGCCTCTACCTGGAGCGGCTTCGCCTCACCGCTGACGCGGCGGACGTGACCCGGGCGGAACTGGCGGCGACGAAGGGCATCGAAGCGGCGCCGAAGTCCTACGCCAGCGTCACCGCGCTGGCGCAGGTCCGCCTCGCGCAGCACGACTTCCACGCCGCGATGACGCTGCTGGACCAGGCGGAAGCGCTCAAGGCCGGCGTGCCGGAAACGCTCGCGCTGCGCGGGGACGCGCTGATGGCGCTCGGCCGCTACGACGAGGCCGGCGCCGCCTACCGCCAGTTCCTCGACACATCGCCGGGGTTCAGCGCGTTCTCTCGCCAGGCGGTGTTTGCGGAGACGTATGGCAACGTCGAAGTCGCGGTCCAGTTCTGGCAGGCGGCAATCGACGCGGCGAAGGACGAGTCGCCGCTCGATTCGGCCTGGGCGCGCGTACAGCTCGGGAACTTCCTCGCGACGAATGGGCGCTTGGACGACGCCGCCGAACAGCTTTCGACGGCCCTCCGCGTGTACCCCGGTTATGCGCTTGCGCTTGCCGGACAGGGACGGGTCGCAGCCATGCGCGGCGACTACAAGAAGGCCGAAGCGCTGTACCGGCAGGCCGTAGCAAAACTCCCCTCGCCGGAGTTCGTTGCGCCACTGGTGGATGTCGCGGCGGCTGCGGGCGACACCGCCGAAGCCAGCCGCCAGGCCGCGCTGATGGGCGCCATCGGGCAGTTGTTCGAGGCCAACGGTATCCGCAACGACCTCACGCTCATCCTGTTCAAGCTGGACCACGGGCAGGCTGGCCCGGAAGCGCTGGCGGAAGCAAAGGCCGCCTTCGAAGACCGGCCATCGCTCGCCGCCGCCGATGTGTACGGCTGGGCGCTGTACCGCGCGGGCCAGTTCGAAGAGGCGGCGAAGTACTCCGCGGAAGCGGTCCGGCTCGGGACGAGAGAACCGCTGTACCTGTTCCACGCGGGGATGATCGCGCGGGCGCTTGGCGATTTCGGCAATGCGCGAACGTTGCCCGGCGAGAGTCTCTCTCTCAACTCACGATTTCACCCTGAGTTCGCTACCGAGGCTAAGAACGCCCTTGAGATGTTGGCGGCTGCAAGATGAGGGCGTTCTCCAGCCGCTGGCAGCTGCGACTCTCTGCCGCTCTCGCCGTCATGCTGCTCGCGCTCGCGCCCAGCTTCGCCCGCAACGCCCTGGCCCACCCGCTGGGGAATTTCACCACCAACCGCTACGCGCGGGTCGAGGTGTACCAGGACCGGGCGCTGATCCACTACGTGGTGGACATGGCCGAGATCCCGGCGTTCCAGGAGCGCGACCGGATCGACACGGACCGCGACGGCGAGGTTTCGCCGGAGGAGCTGGCGGCCTACGCGCAGAAGCAGGCGGCCGCGTACCCCACGAAGTTCTCGGTTTTGCTGGACGGCCGGAAGCTGCGGCCCGCTGTGCTCGATAGCCAGGCGCAGCTCCTGCCCGGCCAGGGAGGCCTGGACACGCTCCGTTTCGTTGCGGTCTACGACGTGCCGTTCGGCGATGTGAAGCCCGGGACGGATGCGCGCATCGCCTTCGACGACCAGAACTTCGCCGGCGGGCAGGGCTGGAAGGAGGTCGTGGTGCGGCCCTCGACGGGTGCGCTGGTGAACGTGGATGCCGCCTTCACGGTCGACCAGTCGGACGCGCTCCTCCACTACCCCGCCGAAACGCTGAAGTCGGCGCCGCAGGTGGCCCACGTGGAGTTCGGCTGGACCGCGGGGACGGGTTCTCCGGCCCCTGAGCGTGCGGACCTCCAGGTGGCCACCGCGGGTCGCGGCGCGAGCGGCTTCGCCGGCATCTTCCATGACCTCTCCGGCGGCCACGTGACCGTGGGGTTCCTGCTCCTGTCGCTGCTCATCGCCTTCGCTTTCGGGGCGCAGCACGCGCTCGGGCCGGGACATGGCAAGACGATGGTGGCGGCGTACCTGGTGGGCAGCCGCGGGACGCCGAAGCACGCGGTCGCGCTTGGCCTGACTGTCACCGCCACGCACACATCCACGGTGTACCTGCTCGGGTTCGTGACGCTGGTGGCGGCGGCCTGGCTCTCCCCGGAGACGGTCTACCTCTGGATGGGCGTCGCCGCCGGCCTGATGGTCATGGCGTTCGGTCTCGCGCTCTCCGCGCAGCGGCTCCTGAGCTACCGGAAGGCGCAGCGAGCGAGCGGCGCGCACCGCCACGGCCTGTTCGGCAAAGCGCACTCGCACGGCCCGGCGGGGCGCCACGACGCACACGAACACGAACACGACCACGCCCATCCCCACGAAGCCGGCGGGCGGGTGACCTGGCGCAGCCTGCTCAGCCTCGGCGTGCTGGGCGGGCTGCTCCCGTGCCCGTCGGCGGTGGTGGTCATGGTGGCGGCGATTTCGCAGGGCCAGGTGCTGCTGGGGATGCTCCTGATCGTCGCGTTTAGCCTGGGCCTGGCCGGGGTGCTCATCGCCATCGGTTGTTCGCTGGTGCTGGGACGAAGGATCCCGGCACGGCAGAAGCGGCTGTTGGAGCATCCCGTAGCGCGGCGGATGGTGGCGGTGCTCCCGGTGGTGAGCGCCATCGTGGTGACGCTTGTGGGCCTGGGGCTGACCTACCAGGCGGTTGGAAGGGTGTGAGGGAGAAGGAAAGAGGGTGAGACGTGAGAACGAAAGAAGGTGAGAGGTGAGAAGGAAAGGGGGTCGCTTTGCAGGAATCCGCTCCCTGCCAGTCGCGGTTCCACATGGCGGCGGTCCGGGGCTTTCGTTCTCACGTCTCACCCTCTTTCTCTCTCACGTCTCACGTCTCACCCTCTTGCCGTCTCACGTCTACACTGGGGGTATGGCTCTGCGGCATCCGGAACGTCCGCCATGGTTGAAGGTGCGCTTCCCTGCGGGTGGCAACTACGAGCGGCTGCGCGACCTCATGCGGGAGCAGGAGCTGCACACCGTCTGCGAAGAGGCGCGCTGCCCGAACATTGGTGATTGCTGGAGCCGCGGCACCGCGACCTTCATGATCCTGGGCGACACCTGCACGCGCTCCTGCGGGTTCTGCGCGGTCAAGACCGGCCGGCCCGGCACGCTCGACCTCGGTGAGCCGAAGCGCGTGGCGATGGCGATCCAGAGGATGGGCCTGAAGCACGCGGTCATCACGAGCGTGAACCGGGACGAGCTCGAGGACGGCGGCGCCGGCGTCTTCGCCGAGACCATCCGCTGGACGCGGCGGCTCTCGCAGGAGACGACGATCGAAGTCTTGATCCCGGACTTCAAGGGAGCCTGGGAGGCGCTCGGTACGGTGCTTGGCGCACAACCCGAAATCCTCAACCACAACACCGAGACCGTGCCCCGCCTCTACTCCAGCGTCCGTCCACAGGCGCGTTACGAACGTTCGCTCGAACTCTTCCGCCAGGCGCGACGATTCGACCCGGGGACACTGACGAAGAGCGGCCTGATGGTCGGCCTCGGTGAGACGCGTGACGAACTCGTGGCGGTGTTCGAAGACCTGCGGGGCGTCGACGTCGATATCCTGACGGTTGGGCAGTATCTCCAACCCACGCCCGCGCACCTCCCGGTCGTCCGTTACTGGACGCCGGAGGAATTCGCGGACCTGAAGGAAGCAGCGCTCTCGCTCGGATTCAAGCACGTGGAATCGGGACCACTGGTCCGGAGCTCCTACCATGCGGAAGAACAGGTGCACGGCGCGGCGCCGGCCTTCAGGCCCCGCCATTCGGGATCGGGTATCATCCCACTCACCGTGCTGGACCAGTAACCATTGGGAGAATCCCTAGGGCGTTCACCCAATTGTTAAGACGGCCACGCACCAATACGTTCCGAATGTGACAGTAGCGGTCATGCATCCACCGTCCGACCCAGAGCAGGGCGACCTCTACCGGCGAGAAGCCCTGGGCGCGTTCGCCCATGAGGTCCGCACCCCGCTTACGTCGATCAAGATGGTGATGGAACTGGCGCGGCGCCAGTCCACCGAGGGCGGGCTGCTGATGGACGACGAACTGGCCGGGATGCTCCGGACCTCCGTCGATGACCTCCAATCACTCGCTGACGACCTCCAGGAAACGTCGCGGCTGGAGCGTGGACGGTTGAACCTTTCGCCTGGGCCCTGCGAACTCAGCGCCGCCGTGGAGGCGGCACGAGACCTGCTGCGGGGCATCGAGATCACCGGCATTGTCGAACCCGGCATCGACGGACCGTGGGACGCCGCTCGCCTGGTGCGCGCGATCGCCGGGTTCGCCGAGAGCGCGAACCGCATCGGCGACGGCTCGGGAAGCGTCGTCCTTGACCTCTCGGTCCGTGCCGCGAGTGTCGAGCTGGCCTTCTGTAGCGGGAAGCCGGGCGGCGAAGAGCGGCCAATCGCCGCCGACGCCGGGTTTTCGTTCTTTCGCTCACGCCAGCTTGTGTTAGCGATGGGCGGCTCCGTACACTGCCAACGAGCTGAGCGCTATGCGACTTTTCGTGTCGCGCTTCCGCTGGGTGTCCCCGGAGACACACGATGACCAAGCAAATGAAGATCCTTCTCGCTGAAGACGAGCGGACCATTTCCCGCCTGATCCGGCAGGTGCTGACCAACGCCGGGCACGACGTTGTCGGCGTGCAGAGCGCCGCCGAAGCCGTCGCGCACCTCGAAACCAGCGCGTTCGACCTCGTCCTGCTCGACCTGAACCTCGCCGACGGCGATGGCATGCGCGTGGTCACCGCGCTGGAAAACCATGTGGGCCCGACTCCTCCGGTGGTCCTGATGACGGGCGAAGGGAACATCACCGAGGATGACCCGCGCAGCCAGCGGGTGGCGCGGGTGCTGGCCAAGCCGTTCGAGCTGGACGAGCTGGAAGACCTGGTGAACTACTTCGTCGCCTGAGCGAGCGCTTGCCTGAATGGCCGCGTTCCGCGTTATGTGACGGTCGATGGATGGCGCTCCCGTCCAGCTTCTCCCTTCCCCGGTTCCCCGTATGATGCCCACCCACTCAGGGGGGCGTTTGTGGCTAATTGGGACCTCACTTCGCTGGCCAACGGGCTCCGCATCGTCACGACGCCGATGCCGGCGACCCAGGCGGCTTCGGTCAATATTTTCGTGGGTGTAGGTTCGCGTTCGGAGCCGGCGCGGCTCAACGGCATCACCCATTTCCTGGAACACATGGTGTTCAAGGGCACGGAAAAGCGCCCGGACGCCATCCTCATCGCGCAGGAAATCGAGGGCGCCGGCGGCACGCTGAACGCGTACACCAATAAGGAATTCACCTGCTACTGGAACATCGTCCCCTTTGACCGCTTCCCGACGGCGCTCGATGTGGCCGCCGACATGCTCCTCCACTCGAAGCTCGAACAAGAAGAGATCGACCGCGAATGTCCCGTGGTGCAGCAGGAGCTGAAGCGGAACCACGACAACCCCGGCGCCTGGGCCGGGCGGCTGATTGGCACCTCCGTGTATGGCGAGCAGCCGGCCGGCTGGGATGTCGGCGGCCCGGTCGAACTCATCCCCACGTGGAAGCGGCCGGACTTCTTCGGGCACATCAGCGAGTGGTACCGGCCGTCGAACATCGTGGTCTCGGTCGCCGGGAACGTCACCCACCAGCAGGTGATGGAGCTGGCGACGCCGCTCTTCCAAGATATGGAAGACGGGCCACTCCCGGAGATCGTGCCGTACGACCCCTCGACGTCCGGTCCGAGAGTCGCGACGGATACGCGGCCCATCGACCAGTGCACGATGTACCTCGGACTGCCGATGTTCGGCCGGGAGGACCCGGACCGCTTTTCGATGCGGATCATGAACGACGTCCTCGGCGGCGGGATGTCCTCGCGGCTGTTCCGCGAAGTGCGCGAACGGCGCGGCCTCGCCTACTCCGTCGGCTCGGGCTATGGGTATCTCTCGGACGCCGGCGTATTCACGATCTCGGCGGGCGTGAACCGGGACAAGCTGCGCGAAACCATCAGCGTCTGCCTCGAGGAAACGGAGAAGCTCGCCTCTGAACTGGTGCCGGGCGACGAATTGCGCAAGGCGAAGGACCACAATATCGGCCGCTTCCGGCTCTCGCTCGAAACGGCCTTCTCCGTGGGCCAGCGGAACGGCGAACTGCTCCTCACCAAGGGCAAGATCGAGTCGGTCGACGACGTGGTGGCGCAGATTGAGGCGGTGACCGCGGAGGATGTGCGCAAGGTGGCCCAGCGCGTGATCCAGCGGGACAAGCTGCATTGCTCCGTGGTCGGGCCGAACCTCAACGAAGACGAGATCGATGCCGCAATGGCATGACGGACTGGTACTGCGATGAGCTGCTTTCGGGGCGGGTGGAGGTTGAGCGCCTCTTCGAAGACGAAGGCGTCATCGCGTACTGGCACACGCGGCCGCACTACCGCTACCACGCCGTCGTCACGCCGAAGCACCACGTGGAGTCGCTCATCGCGTGCGACGCGGGGACGCTGGCGAGCGTCCTCGAAGTGGTGAAAGCGGTGGCGGCGCAGTTCACGCAGTGGTACGGCGGCGCGCATGTGGTGACGAACCTCGGCGCGTACCAGGACGAGCCGCACTTCCACGTCCACGTGGGGTTCGGAGACCGCGCGTAAAGGGCGCGTGAGGGCGGCCGCCAGCCGCTGCCGCGAACGGGGGATTCGGGCTAGCATGGTGACGCTGCGAACAACCCATGGCTGACTTGAGCATCTACCTCTTTTGGGCAGGATTCGTGACCGCCGGGATGGCGGCGGCGCTCTACATCGCCTACGTGGCCAGCGCATCGCTCGCCGTGCGCCGCCTGAGCGCCCAGACGAGCGCCGGCACGGTCACGATCAGCACGGCGAACGGTGTCCCCAACGCGGGCCTCGGCCGGCTGGCGACCACCTTCGCGGGCTTCACGGTGCTGTTCCTCGGCAGCCAGGTGGCCACCCGCTGGAGCGCCACGGGACATGCGCCGATCTCGAACCTGTACGAGTTCACGGCGGCGTTCGGCTTCGGCATTGCGGCCGCCTACCTGGCGTTCGAGGTCTACACGCGAAACCGCAAGTTCGGCATGCTGGGCCTGCCGATTGTCGCCGGGATGCTGGCCATCGCCTCCACGTTCCCGAGCGAGATCACTCCGCTCGTGCCGGCCCTGCAGAACGGGCCACTCCTCACGATCCACGTGAGCGTGATGATGATTTCGTACGCCGTCCTGACCGTTTCGTTCTGTGGCGCGGTGGTGTACCTGCTGCAGGGCGGCGAGGGCCGGCGGCGGTTCGCCTCCCTCCCGAGCGCCGAAGCCGCCGGCGACCTGGCGCACAAGGCGGTGATGGTCGGCTTCCCGCTGCTGGGCCTGGGCATCGCGCTTGGCGCGTGGTGGGCCAACAGCGCCTGGGGACGCTACTGGGGCTGGGACCCGAAGGAGACGAGCGCGCTGGTGACCTGGCTCTCCATCGCGGCGTATTTCCACGCGCGGGCCGGCAACGGCTCGGTGGCCGGCGCGCCGGGCATCCGCAAGGTTGTGCCCGCGAAGGTCCGCCGCGGCTGGCGCCCGGACCCGATGTGGTGGCTGGTGGTGATGTGGGGCCTCGTGATGTTCACCTACTTCGCGGTGAACCTGTGGGTCAGCGGGCTGCACAGCTACGCGGGCGTGTAACGATCTTGGATTGGCGATTTCGGATTGGGGATTGAGCGCGGCTAACGCTGTTCAGCGCACCAGATGATGTAGTCGAGGTCCGCCGGTTTCAGGCCGGCCCGTGCGATGCCGGCGCTGATGCCGGCGCGGTGCTGGACCGAATGCGTAGCGACCTGCGTGAGGCCCTGCTCGACGGTGAATGAGCGGCCGAACCAGGGCAGCTCGAACTCGTCCTGAAGTCTCGTTTCGAGGGCCGGGAGGGCCGCCAGGAACCCGTCGTCCGTCGAGCGGACGAGAGCCGCGATTAGCTCGAAGTTGCGGCCGTCTTCGCGCGGGGGGCGCCCGGCGCCCGTCATGATGCCGAGGAAGTTGGCCTGGACCTGGGCGAGGTGTTCGAGCAGGCCGAGCGCCGGGCCACCGAGTTCGGGCATGGGCGCCGACCGCGCGTCCGCCGGCAGTTCGGCCATCGCGTCCAGGACCAGGCTGTTGGCCCAGCGGTTGTACTCAAAGAGCTCCGAGAACGCGCTCACTGCGCCGTGACCAACAACTGGACCCGGTCGCCGGGCCTCACCGTGCCCGTCGAAAGGACGCGGGCGTAGGCGCGGCTCCAGCCCGGGTGCAGGTTGGCATGGATTCGGTTCGAGTCACCGTCTTTGAACGAAGCGCGGATGGTGGCGCAGGGCGTGGTGAACCGCGTGACTTCGAGGAGCACGTCAGCGCCAAGCCGGATGCGTGACCCGGGCTGGATGGCGTCCCAGTCGACGCCCTTCAGCGTGATGTTCTCGCCGGTGCTGCCGGGCGCAATCGAGCGGCCTTCGGCGGCGAGCGCTTCGATACGTTCCAGTGAGTAGAGACAGACCGCGCGCTCGGGGCCGCCGTGGATGCCGGGATTGGCTACGGCATCACCTTCGATGCCCAGTTCTCCGATAACCGCCACGGACAGTGGCAGCCGGCACGCCACCCCTGGACGCGTTCAATTGGTGGATCGTCGCTTCGTCCATCCAGGCCCCTGCTGGTTTCCACCAGTCTAACCGGAAGCAGCCGGCGATTAGACGGCCTGCAAAGCGCGGTATCTCCTTACCGCGATGGCAACACCCCGGCCGGCGCGGACCAAAGCGGACCTCGTGTATGAGGCGCCCAGTCTTCCATTATGTCTGGCAACATCCGCGCCGGTGATACCCTCCGCCAGGAAGAGGTAGCGGCCCGGCTCGGGGTGAGCCAGACGCCCGTGCGCGAAGCGTTCCGCCGCCTCGAGAGCGAGGGCTGGTGGAGCACGCGCCGAACAGGGGCATCGTCGTGCGGCATCCCGTGGACGCCGCCACCTCGCCCTTAGACGTGATTGCTCGGCGCTGGGAAGAGCTGGTCAAGGACCCGGACAGCATCCCCGGCAGCGATTTCCCTAGCCCGGAGAGGGCCGGGCGGTGGCCGACGGCCATGCCGGGGCGGATTCGAGCGCTGGAGCCTGCCCGGCCATAGTCGTGGGAGTGACCTTCCACCAACTGGGCGAGCCGTACCGGGAACACGTCATCGATGCGAGCCTGCAGCCGCACTTCGCGGTGCTCTTCAGTTTCTTGCTCACGTTCCTGCTCGTGCGGTTCATTACGCACCGGATCCGCGACGGGCGGCCGATGTTCTTCATGCGGAACGTGCAGCACGGCGGTCTCCACATTCACCACCTCGTGTGGGGCATCTCCTCCCGCTGCTCACCTCCGGCTACATCCTGGCGACGCTGAACACGCCGCGCGAAGGCCCGGCCATCCTCTACGGGATCGGCGCGGCGCTCACGCTGGACGAATTCGCCCTCTGGCTGGACCTGAAGGACGTGTACTGGGAACGGGACGGCCGCAAGAGCATCGACGCCGTGATCGTCTTCGCCACGATTGTGGCGATCGGGGGCGTGGCGAGCCGGTTCCTCTTCGCCGTCTTCCGCGAGCTGACCGGCCTTTAGGAGCATGGGCCGGCGAGGGCCGCGCGTGTTCGCTGTTGGGTTGTGTCTACGGTGCTGGATTTGGTCGTGGTCCCTGCATCCTTCCGGATGGGGCCGAACCTTCCCCGGCTCGCCCAACCCCCACCGTCAACCCCCACAGAGGCGAGGGCGGAAGACCTCGCTCGGCCACGCGGCAGCGAGAGAGAGGAGCCGAACCTACCCGTCTCAGCGGGCGGCCAACCCCCACCGTCAACCCCCCACAGAGGCGAGGGCGGAAGACCCGCTCAGCCACGCGGCAGCGAGAGAGGGCCGAACCTACCCCGTCCCAGCGGGCGGCCAACCCCCACCGTCAACCCCCCACAGAGGCGAGGGCGGAAGACCTCGCTCGGCCACGCGGCAGCGAGAGAGGGCCGAACCCATCCCAGCGGGCGGCCAACCCCCACCGTCAACCCCCACAGAGGCGAGGGCGGAAGACCTCGCTCGGCCACGCGGCAGCGAGAAATGGCCGAACCTACCCGTCCCAGCGAGCGGCCAACCCCCACCGTCAACCCCCACAGAGGCGAGGGCGGAAGACCTCGCTCGGCCACGCGGCAGCGAGAGAGAGGGCCGAACCTACCTACCCCGTCTCAGCGGGCGGGCCAACCCCACTGGCTAACCCCACCGGCAACCCCACAGAGGCGAGGGCGGAAGACCTCGCTCAGCCACGCGGCAGCGAGAGAGAGGGCCGAACCTACCCCGTCCCAGCGGGCGGCCAACCCCCACCGTCAACCCCCCACAGAGGCGAGGGCGGAAGACCTCGCTCGGCCACGCGGCAGCGAGAGAGGGCCGAACCTACCCCATCCCAGCGGGCGGCCAACCCCCACCGTCAACCCCCACAGAGGCGAGGGCGGAAGACCTCGCTCGGCCACGCGGCAGCGAGAAATGGCCGAACCTACCCGTCCCAGCGAGCGGCCAACCCCCACCGTCAACCCCCCACAGAGGCGAGGGCGGAAGACCTCGCTCGGCCACGCGGCAGCGAGAGAGAGGGCCGAACCTACTCACCCCGTCTCAGCGGGCGGCCAACCCCACCGGCTAACCCCACCGGCAACCCCACAGAGGCGAGGGCGGAAGACCTCGCTCGGCCACGCGACAGCGAGAGAGGGCCGAACCCACCCCGTCCCAGCGGGCACCCAACCCCACTGGCTAATCCCCCACAGAGGCGAGGGCGGAAGACCTCGCTCGGCCACGCGGCAGCGAGCGAGAGCAGCTCTGCTGCTGGGGGGTTGCCTTCCGGGGGTCGCCGCGGGGCTCTGCATCCTTCCGGATGCAGCTCTGCTGCTGGTGCTACTTCGCCTTCCAGGTCGTCCCTTCGGGGCCGTCTTTGATCTCGATCCCGAGATCGAGGAGGCCGTCGCGCACCCTGTCGGACAGCTGCCAGTGCTTCGCGGCGCGAAGCTCAGACCGGACGGCGACCAGGAGGTCGATGAACGGCGCGGCCTCCTTCGAGGACGCTTCCCGCGCTGACAGGGTGAAGCCGAGGACGCCGCAGAGCTCACGCAGGAGTGCTCTCGCGTCAGCCGTGTCGCCGCCGGCGGCTCCGACGCGGTTGATGTCGCGTGTCAGGTCGAAGAGCGCCGCGAGGGCCCGCGGCGTGTTCAGGTCGTCGTCCATCGCCTCGCTGAAGCGCTGGCGTGCATCGCCGGGTTCGAGCCGTTCTCCCCTGCCACTTTCAGAGAAGGCGGCGTTGCGGAGGCGCTCCACGCCGGACTTCGCGGCGTCGAGGGCGTCATCCGTGTAACTCGACGGGCTGCGGTAGTGGCTGGAAATCACGAACATGCGCAAGGCGTCGCCGCCGTACTGGCCCAGCGCCTCGGCGATGGTGACGAGGTTGCCAAGGGACTTCGACATCTTGTCGCCGCTGAGCTGCAGCAGGGCGTTGTGCATCCAGATGCGGGCGAAGGGCGACTTGCCGGTGTACGCCTCGGTCTGGGCGATCTCGTTCGTGTGGTGCGGGAAAATCAAGTCTGCGCCGCCGCCGTGCACGTCGATCTGCTCGCCGAGCGCGTGGAGCGCCATTGCCGAGCATTCGATGTGCCAGCCGGGTCGGCCGGGGCCCCAGGGGCTGTCCCAGCTCGGCTCGCCCGGCTTCGCGCCCTTCCAGAGCGCGAAATCGAGTGGGTCCGACTTGAGCTCGGTGGGGTCGACGCGGGCGCCGGAGAGCAAATCATCGATGTCGCGTTTGGAAAGCGCGCCATAGGCCTTCGCGCCGAACTGGCGGACCTTGTAGTAGACATCGCCGCCGGACTCGTAGGCGAAACCCTTATCGATCAGCCCCTGGATGAAGCTGATGATTTGCGGCACCACCTCGGTAACGCGCGGGTAGACGTGCGCGGGCAGCACGTTCATCTGGCTCAACTGGCGGTGGTAGTCGTCGATGTTCTGCTCGGCCAGTTCGAGCATCGGTACGCCGAGGCGGTTCGCGCGGTCGATCAGCTTGTCGTCGATGTCGGTGAAGTTCTGGACGTGCTTGACGGGGATTCCCCGCCAATCGAGGTACCGGCGGAGGACATCGAAGACAATAGCGTGAAGCGCATGGCCCACGTGACTCTCGGAATACGGCGTCACTCCACAGACGTACATGCGCACCACTCCGTCTTCGGCGAGCGCTGGAAGGAGCTCGCGGCGGGTGTTGCTGAGGGTGTCGTGGAGTTGCATGTGCCGTCCTGAATAGGGTAGTAAGGGAACCATCTTACCCGCTTGGCGTTATGAGGATCAGGGCATGACGATGCGCCGGTTGGGGTATTTCTTTCGCTTCCGAAGCTCGTTCATGGATTGCCCGCGACCAGGTGATGTGGCACCCTGACGGCCACCTCTTGGCGGGGTGACCGGCCGAAACGCCACTGACCATTGGTTGGTGCGCCCGGTGTTTCGGCCACAAATGCTTTATGAGTAATACCTCACGCGAGGAAACCCCCGCGTGACGACACGGCTCCCCGATGAGCCGGTGCGCGTCACGAGCTGGCTGGCTGGCTGGGTGGACTATGTGTTCGCTACAGTGCTGGTAGCCGGCCGGTGGCTGCGCCTGCCTCTTTCCCAACCTGACTCCGAACCGGGATTCCGCACCGCATTCGCGCCTGCCATGAACGACCATTTCGGCCCGCGCTGGCATGACGAAGAACCTTCCCAGAAGAGTGGCCCGCTGGTCAAAGCAGCGGAAATCATCATGATGTCGGTTTCGTTCTTCCTCGCCGCGCACCTGCTCTCGGGCGGCACCAGCACCGCCGTGGCGCCGAACCTGAACCGGCTCCTCGGTGAGCGCAGCCAGGAAGCGCAGACCCAACTGGTCGCCGGGCTGCCGCGGGCGGAGATCACGGTCCCGGCAACGGCCTATGCGCAGGTCATCCCGGCCCAGACAGACGCCGCGCCGGCCATCACGGAGCAGGCTGCGGCGCTCCAGCCACCGTCCTCCGAAAACGCCGCGGCCGCCGCGGTACAGCAGGCAGCCCCGCCCGCCGCTGAGCCGACACAAGCGCCTAGGGTCGAGACCGCGCCACCGCCACCGGCTCCCGCAGCGGTGGCCCCTCCCGCGCCGGAACCGACGCTGGCGCCGGAACCCGTGGGCCGCTACATGACCAGTTCAGAAATCCGTGCGGCGGTTGTCGCTGCCGGCTGGCCGTCGGCCCTCGTTGAGGATGTCGTGAACGTCGCCTGGTGCGAAAGCCGCTTCCACAGCGGCGCCCAGTACGGCGGCGCCCTCGGCCTGATGCAGATGATGCCGTTCTGGTTCACCGCGGCGGGCCTGGAACCATCGCAGTGGAGCGACCCGGTGACGAACATGCGCGCCGCGCTCTTCGCCTACCAGGAACACGAGCGGAACCACGCGGACCCGTGGGGCCCCTGGACGTGCAAGCCGGACCACGGCCTGGACCAGCCGGAATAGCGGGACCGCCCGCCCAATCCGGCGCGGAGACCAACCGCTCTATGGCTCTGTCGCGGCTCGTTCGTGCTAGTTAGGGCACAATAGGCGCGCGGTGCGGATCTTTCTCATCATCCTTGGCGCCATCTTCGCCCTCCTGGGGTTCGCCTGCGGCGCCTCCGGCGTGGCGGCCTACCGTTCCGTTGGCAGCGACGGTTACGTGGAAGGCGGCGGCCGCATGACCACCCAGACCGCCGCGCTGGTCACCGACACGGCCAAGTTCGAAAAAGTCGACGATAACGCTGGTTCCCGGGCGGGAAAGGTCACACTCCGGATCGCGGCCGAACGCGCGGACGGCGGGCCGGTGTTCGTGGCGATCGGCACCGATGCGGCGGTCACGAATTACCTCGCGGACGGCAGCTCAGCGATTGTGCGGGACCTGGAGTTCGGGCCGTTCGACTATTCCACGGTGGCGCAGGGCGGCACCCGGCCCCAGGAGGCTCCTGAAGCAGCGCTGTTCCGCGTCGCCGCGGGCGGGCCGGGGCGCCAGGAAGTGACGTGGAACGTGGAGGCAGGCGCCTGGCGCGCGATCATCCTCAACGCCGATGGTTCGGCGGGGGTCGATGTCCAGGCGTCGTTCGCGGTGAAGTTCCCCTACCTGCGGGGGTTCGCTATCGCCTTCGTGGCGATCGGTGGCGCGCTGCTGATCATTGGCGTTTTGCTGATCGTGTTCCAGGCGCGCGGCATGCGGCGTAACCGAACCGCGGAACCGCCCGCGCCCGCTGAGACGGGGTAGGTTCGGCCCTCTCGCTCGCTGCCGCGTGACCGAGCGAGGTCTTCCGCCCTCGCCTGTGGGCGGGATTGGCCAGTGGAGGTTGGGTGCCCGCTGAGACGGGGTAGGTTCGGCCCTCTCTCACTGCCGCGTGACCGAGCGAGGTCTTCCGCCCTCGCCTCTGGGGGGTGGGCGGCCGGCTTAGCCTTCGCCTTCGCTGTCGCCGCGCGACCGGAATTCGGGCGTTTCGTCGGGTTCGAAACCGTGCGTTAGCGGCTGGTGCGCCGCCTGGCCCGCGGACCCGGGCTCGCCGAAGGAGGCCACCAGCCCGGCGAGCTCGTCGCGGGACGGCAGCGGCGGCTTCGGCACGGACCCGAGCCATCCGTCGAGCCGCACGGACGTCGCGGGCGCGGAGAGTTCGATGCCGAGTGAGTGGGCCAGCCGGAGGATGTCCAGGTTCAGGATGTGCTTCGCTCGCAGCTCGCTGCTCCAGTCGGGCGCGGCGAAGAAGCAGTAGAGCAAGAGCTCGAGAGTCGAGTCCCCTATCCGCTCGAGCTCGCAGAAGAAGTAGTCCTGCCGGACCCGTTCGTTGGCATGGAGCAGCGCGCGCACGCCTTCACAGAACGCCTGGACCTTGTCCGACGGGGTCGAGAGGGGCAGGTGCAGGGTGGTGTCGTACCGGCGATAGGGGCGGACGCCCATGTTGTCGATGATGTGGTCGGCGAGGTGGCCGTTCGGCACGGTGACCAGCGATTCCTTGAAGGTGCGCACGCGCATGGAGCGGAAGCCGACCTTCTCGACCGTGCCCTCGGTATCGCCGATGACGATCCAGTCGCCGACCTGGAACGGCCGGTCCGCGAGCACGGTGATGCCGCCGAGGAGGTTCTTGATGGTGTCCTGGGCGGCCAGCGCCACCGCCAGACCGCCGATGCCAAGACCGGCGATGAGGGCGCCGACATCGACGTCGAGGTTCGAGAGCACGAACAGCGTGCCCACGAGGACCACGAAGACGTTGGCGGTCTGGCGGACGAGCGGCACGAGCTGGTCGTCCAGGCGGGTTTCGGTCATGCCGGCTTTTTCGAGCAGGTAGTCGCCGATGATGGCGATGCCGCGAAGCAGCAGGAGCCCACCGCAGACAGCGCCAAGCACGCGGGCGGCGATGTTCACGGTGTCTTCGAGGTCCGGGTCCAGCTTGAGGAACGGCACGCCGATGAGGACGGCGGCCGCGATCAGCAGCCCGAAAACCACACCGTCAAGCCGGCGGCGATAGCGCCGCCAGTACGCCCGCCGCGCCGGCTGGTTGTGCGTGCGGATGAACAGGAGGGCAACCACCAGGTACAGCACCTGGGCCGCCAGCGCGCATAGCGCAATGAGCCCGAAGCCGGCGTACTGGTGCGGCGTCAGGTCCAGCGCGCCATCGTTGAAGATCGAGAGGACAGGGTGCACACGCGAAATCTACCTTCCCGCGATCAGAGCGGCGACTGGCAAGGCGCGGTGGGATGTTGATTCGCGCCGGCACAGGGTCGCTGTCGCGAGGCTGCCTCGCCGGGCGACGATCCGGTTGCTGCCGCGCGGTTCCAGTGACTTACTCCGTTGCTTCACACTACTCACTCGAAGTACAGTTGCCGCACCGAGGAGGCCCACCATGACCATGCCCGCGACTGAAGCCGACCGCATCCGCAGCTACCTCATCGCGCAGGCGAACAAATTGAGCCTGGCGGAGCTGGTGGAAAAGGTGCGCGCGGACTGCGCGCCGCTACGGGACGCGGGAGCCTCCGTGCCCGCCGCGCGTTTCAGCGACCGGCCCGCGGACGGCGAGTGGTCCGCTGCGGAGGTGTGGACGCACGTCCTCGAGATGAGCGAACACGGCGCCCGCTCGATCACCGGCATCCTGGATTCGGGCGCGCTGCCTGAGCGGACGCGTGACGAGATTTCGGGAAAGACGCGCGGACTGGCAACCTCCGAGGACTACTGGCAGGCGTACACGGCGATTCGCGAGCCGTTCTATGAGCGCGTGCTCAAGGCCGAAGGCAACGAGCACCTGGACGTGACGATCACCCACCCGATGTTCGGCGAGTTCAGCTGGCGGGAGTGGCTCTTGTTCATGCGCGTGCATGACCTGGACCACCTGCGCCAACTGCAGGCGATTACCGCGGCGTTTGCGGCGTAAGACACACGGCCGTTCCTCAACTCGAGCGGCGTTCAAGCGGAGCTGCATCCGGAAGGATGCAGGGAGACGCGCATCGACCGATCGCGCCCGCTTCAGCACTCTGCGTCCTTCCGGACACTGCTCTGATTTGAGCCACTCGATGACCTCTACCCTGGCACGCCCCAACCTGGCGCCCACAAGCGGTGCTGCATCCGGAAGGATGCAGGGGCCACGCGCGTCGACCGATCGTGCCGCCTCAGCACTCTGCGTCCTTCCGGACGCAGCTCTGATTTGAGCCACTCCTTAACCACTACCCCGGCACGCCCCAACCCGGCGGCCACAAACGGAGCTGCATCCGGAAGGATGCAGGGGGGACACGCGCGGAGTGAGCGGCCAGTTCCCAGCCGCAGCGCAGCGTGGTTGAATGCGCCTCCCGAGGAGGCCGCTCATGTCATCCGCAACCGTCCCCGTCCATGCCGAGATTCCGCCGCCCGCCATTCAGGAGGTGAGCAACGGGATCTACGCCTACATCCAGCTCGATGGCTCATGGTTTCTGAACAACGCCGGGTGCATCGTGGGGGCGCAGACGGCGACGGTGATTGATTCGACGGGGACCGAAGCGCGGGCGAGGGCTTTCCACGCCGCGGTTCGAGCCGTCACGCCGCTGCCGGTGACGGCGCTGGTGAACACCCACAGCCACGGCGACCACACGCACGGCAACTTCATGTTCGCGGACAGCGCAATTGTCGCCAGCGAGCGCTGCCGGCGCGAGATCATCGCCAGTGGCACCGTAGCCCACGCCCTTTTTCCCATGGTCGATTTCGGCGACTGCCCGGTGACGCCGCCGACGGTCACCTTCGACGAACGGCTCGCGCTGTACGTCGACGACCTGCGCATCGAGCTCATCTTCGTGGGCCCCGCCCATACCACGAACGACATCGTCGCCTGGATCCCGGAGCGGAAGCTGCTGTTCAGCGGTGACGTCATCTTCAATGGCGGCACGCCGTTCGCGCTGGGCGGGTCAGTCGGCGGCTGGCTCGAAGCGCTCGATCGCATCGAAGCGCTTGGGGCAGAAACGATCGTGCCGGGACACGGCCCGGTCTGCGGGCCGGAGGCGATTTCGGACGTGCGCGCCTACCTCCGGTTCGTCCAGGAGACGGCGAAGTCCGGCCTGGAAGCGGGCACGCCGCCGCTGGAACTGGCGCAGAACCTGGACCTCGGGCGGTTTGAGCCGCTGCACGACAAGGAACGGCTGGTGCCGAACCTGCATCGCGCGTACTCGGAACTCCGCGGCGAACCCTGGGGGAAGCCGCTCGACTTCCGCCAGTTGTTCACAGAGATGCTGATCTACAACGGGAACCAGCCGCTGCGTTGTCTCGCCTGAAATTCGCGCCGGACCATCAGAGCCGCGTCCGGGAGGACGCCGGGAGCCGGCGCGGCGTTCGGTGCGTGCGGCGGGGGCTCTGCATCCTTCCGGATGCAGCTCCGCTTTTGGCGGTGCGGCTTAACCTACGTCGAATGTCTCGCAGATTTCGACGCTGCCGCCGGACGTGATGATGGGGCAGCCCCGTGACAGTTCGAGGGCCTGCTGCATGCTGTCCGCCTGGATGACGCTGTAGCCGGTCGCAGGGTTTGCTCCGCCGTCCTCGGTGGTGCCATCGGCGTTGGTGGTCCAGTTGCGGCCAACCGGGTTGCCACCGTCGACAACGGCCGCGCCGAGCTGGCCGAACCAGGCGCCCCAGGCCTCCATGACCGCGGCCTGGGCCGCGGCGTCCTCTTCCATCGGGCCGCCGCCGTGATACACGAGAAGATACTTCGCCATGGTTCGAATCTCCGTTTCAGGTCTGCCCTCGCGGGTGAGCGGAGAGTATAGGACGGCGGTGACAGCTCCGAACCGGATATGTCACGAGTGTCTAAGCATCCGCCGATCGAGCCCCCTCAGGCGTCGATGACGGCGTCCACTTCGATCTCGACGAGCATGCGGGGGTCGATGAGCGCCGCGACCTGGACCATGGTTGCCGCGGGCTTCGTCCACTTGAAGAACTCGTGGTGAGCTTTCGCGATGTCCTCCCAGCGCGAGATGTCAGTCACGAACATGCGGGTGCGGACAACATGCTCCAGGGTGGCGCCGGCCTCGCCGAGGGCTTTCTCGATGATTTCGAAACAGCGTTTGGCCTGGGCGTACGCATCATTCCCGCCAAACACCGTGCCATCGGCCTGCGCTGAGGTTGTACCCGAGACGTAAACGTGGTCCCCGGCCCGGACCGCGCGGGAGTAGCCAACGATGTCCTCAAACGGGCCGCCAGAAGAAATGAGCTGTCTTGCCATGCGGGAAAGGGTAGGCGATCAGGCGCTGTCTGAGGATGGCTCGGTGAGGGCGCCCGGCGCATCCCAAAGGCCCCCCTGGGGGTTCGCGCGGTCGCCTGGATAGGGGAGGCCAAGGTGGGCATACGCGGCGGGCGTTGCGATCCGTCCGCGCGGCGTGCGGTTGAGGAAGCCGCACTGGAGGAGGAACGGCTCGTAGACGTCCATGATGGTGTCCGATTCCTCGGAAATCGCCGCAGCGATGGTTTCGAGCCCGACCGGGCCGCCGTTGAACTTCTCGATGATGCAGCGAAGCACCGCGCGGTCCGAGTCATCGAGACCCAGGTCGTCGACATCGAGCATGGCCAGCGCGGCGCGGGCGGCATCGAGCGTGATCGGCCCACCGTTCCGCACTTCCGCGTAATCGCGCACGCGCCGGAGGAGGCGGTTCGCGATACGCGGCGTGCCTCGCGAGCGGCGGGCGATCTCGAAGGCGGCGTCGTCCGGGAGGTGGGCGCCGAGGATGCTCGCCGAGCGTTTGACGATGGTGGTCAGGGTGGCGGCGTCATAGAAGTCGAGGCGGAAGACGGAGCCGAAGCGGTCTCGCAGGGGCGCGCTGATCATGGCGTAGCGCGTGGTGGCCCCGATGAGCGTGAACTTCGGCATAGCGAGTCGCACCGTGCGGGCGCCCGGGCCCTTGCCGATGACCAGGTCGAGCGCGAAGTCCTCCATCGCCGGATAGAGGATCTCTTCGACCGCGCGGGAAAGGCGGTGGACCTCGTCAATGAAGAGGATGTCGTGCTCTTTGAGGCCGGTGAGGATCGCGGCGAGGTCACCTGGGCGCTCGAACGCCGGGCCGCTGGTGGTGCGGATGGCCACGCCCATTTCGTTCGCGACGATATTGGCGAGGGTTGTCTTGCCCAACCCGGGCGGCCCGTAGAGGAGCAGGTGGTCGAGCGCCTCGCCGCGCGCCTTCGCGGCCTCGATGGCGATGGAGATGTTCTCTTTCGTCCGGTCCTGGCCGGGAAAGTCCAGCAGGAGCTGGGGCCGCAGCGTGCGCTCTTCGCCATCTTCCGCCCCGAGATCAGCGGCGACAATGCGGCCCTCGTTCGTCACGATGCGCAGTATACCGCACGAATGTTCTACGGCCGCGGCTGTTCGACGGCATGAACGGTGAGCATCTGTCCGGCCGGTTCGTCATCGATGACGCCGACGGCGCCGGAACCGTTCCATGGCGCGTCCGCGTCGCGGGGAGTCACCCGCGCAACCTCCGCGGCTACCCGCCGCCGAAGGAATCCGGGAGCGCCTGCCGGCCGCGGCGCCGGCCCATGCTGCCAGCGCTGAACGGATGCTGCACGACGTTGACGTGCCTTCGGTTCTGCAAGAGGCGCGTCAGGCGTTTCAGGCTCTGGTTCACCAGCGGGCGGTGGTACCAGTGCTTCACTTCCAGGAGCGGGACCATGACGGTGACTTCGTGCGGGGCGCGCTTCAAACGGTCGTCCACGTAGCGCGCGATTGGGTCAGCGACGGTGCGGAATGGCGAATCGATGACGACGAGCGGGATCCCCGGGAACTGCCGGTTCCAGCGCGCAGAGACCGTGGACGGCGCATCCGGATCAACGAGGACATGGATGGCGGTGACATCGCGGGAGCGTTCGCAGGCGGCGCCGAGGGTCATCACGGTCGCGAGGTTCACGTCCTCCACCGGGACCAGGATGGGGATGCGCGAATCGCCGTGTGGCGACATCTCGAGCAGGGCCTCGGGCGAGACGTAGAGCTGGCGTTGCAGGCGCTTGTAGAAGCGGCCAATCGCCCAGAGCAGCGCGGTAATGATGGGGATGGCAATCACCACCGCCACGCCGCCTTCGGCGAACTTGGTCACCATGATGATCACGAAGACGACAGCCGTGACCACGGCGCCGAACCCGTTGATCGCGGCCGAGCGGCGCCAGCCTGGGCTCTTGCGGCGGAACCAGAGGTAGACCATGCCGGTCTGGGCGAGCGTGAAGCAGAGGAACACGCCGAGCGCATAGAGCGGGATGAGCCGGGTGGTGCTGGCCTGGAACCCGATGAGCAGCGCCGCCGCGAAGCTGGTGAGGGCGAGGATGCCGTAGCTGAAGACGAGGCGGTTGCCTCGCTGGTGGAAGATGCGGGGCAGATAGCCGTCGCGGGCGAGGATGGAAGCGAGGATGGGGAAGCCGTTGTAGGCGGTGTTGGCGGCGAGGAAGAGGATGCCGGCCGTGAAGCCCTGCAGCGTGTAATAGAGCAGGTTCCGGCCGAACACATGCTCGCCCACCTGCGACATCACGGTCTCTTTGTCTCCGTGTTCGTAGACGATGCCGTAGTGGCGGGCGAGCAGCGTGGTGCCGAGGAAGAGGAAGGCGAGCAGGACGCCCATGGCGATCATCGTGAGGATGGCGTTCTTCCACTCGGGCGGTTTGAACGCGGAAACACCGTTGGAAATCGCCTCGACGCCGGTGAGGGCGGCGCAACCCGCGGAGAACGCGCGAAGGACCAGGAAGAGCGTGAGCGCGTGCGTCGCGTGTTCGGCCGCCTTGGTTGGGTCGCCGGTCTTGAGAATGTTCGGGTCATCGCCGGTGAAGACCTTCGCCATGCCGAAGAGAATGGTCCCGGCGAGCATGAAGACGAACCCGTACGTCGGGATGGAAAAGAGCGTGCCCGATTCGCGGATGCCGCGAAGGTTCCCCAGGGCGATGAGCCCGATCAGCCCGATCGCGAGGTAGACGCGCACTTTGTCGACGTCCGGCGAAGCCGAGACGATCGCTTCGACGCAGGCGGCGATGCTCACGGCCGCCGTGAGGGTGTAGTCGATCAGCAGCGCAGAGGCGGCGATCAGGCCGAAGATGGCGCCCAGGTTTTCGAGCGCGACGGTGTAGGCGCCACCGCCGGCGGGATAGGCGCGGATGAGCTGGCTGTACGAAACAACCACGATCGCCAGCAGGGCCGTGATGGCGAGCGCGATCGGCAGGCTCAGGTGGATGGTCGCCGTGCCCGCGAGCACCAGGATCAGCAGGATCTCCTGCGTCGCGTACGCGGTCGAAGACAGGGCATCGGACGAGAAGATGGCGAGGGCGACCTTCTTGCTCAGCCGCTCTTCGGCGAGGCGGCGGCTGTGCATGCTGGTGCCGATGAGCGAGTCTTTGAAGTCCTTGAGGCGCCCGGCCCAACCGCTGCGCCGCTCCGCGAACTCCGTTGCCTCGAAGCGCCCCTCCTCGGTCTCAACGATGCCCGCGTGGGGGAATTCCACGCGGTAGCGGGACACACGCCCACTGCTATCGGCGACCGGGGTGTACTGCGGGCCTGAACCCGGCGAAGGCATTGCGGTAGGTTACGCCAGCGATTCGCTACGGGTCAGCAACGCGCGGCCGGCGACGCGGTCGCGTTGTGGGACGGGCGGATCAGGCTTCGAGGTTCGCGCTCCGTTCCGGGTTTGCATACGGGCGGCTGTCGCGCTGGAAGGACCAGCGGCGGCCGCGCGCGGGCGTTTTCCCTTCGCGGGTGAGGCCCGCACGCTCGGCGAAACGGAAGCTTCGCAGGGCGTCCCGGTGGCGGGCATCGGCAAGCTCGTGCAGGTCGAACAGTTCCATGGGGCTTCTCCTCCCGGCCCAACCGGGCCCGTGCAACCAGCGTGCCGGGGCGGTTTCTTCGCCGGCAGCGATGGCCGTCACACTGCGGAGGGCCGGTTCGTGCGCACATTCACATACGGGTGCCGTTACGCTCTGGGAATGTGAGAATCACCACCCCTGGGGGACACCGTGCCAGCTAACGAGATGAACGCGAACGACGCCTACATTCGAGACGTGCCGCTGCTTGCGCGGCTCCCCGACGAGGACGTGAGCCTGCTCGCCGCCCGCGGGCGGGTGCGCCGCTACAACGCGGGCATCACGATCTTTCACGAAGGCGACCCCGGCGACGCGCTCTACGTGGTGGTCGACGGCCGCGTCCGGATTACGCGGCTCTCCGGGTCAGGTTCGGAAGCCACCCTCGCCATCGTCAGCAAAGGAGACTGCTTCGGCGAATTCGCGCTGTTGGACAGCCGGCCGCGCTCGGCGACGGCGACGGCGCAGCTCCCGACGCGGACGTTCGTGGTTTCGCGGGAAGATTTCCGCGACTGGGTCCGGCAGCGGCCGGAAGCCTCGCTCGCGCTGCTGGAAACGCTCTCGCTGCGCCTCCGCCGGACAGACGAAGCGATTACGGACCTGATGTTCCTGGATTTGCCGCACCGCCTGGCGAAACACCTCCTGGGGCTCGCCGCCTCGTTGGGTGATACGCCGCCGGGCCGGCGCACGCGCATCCAGGTCACCCAGGGCGAACTCGCCTCGATGCTGGGCGTCAGCCGCGAAAGCGTGAACAAGCAGCTCAACCAGTTCGCGCGGGACAACTGGATCACCATCACGCGCGGCGCGGTAACCATCGACGACGCCGAGGCGCTGCGCCTGATGGCCTAGGGCGGGTACCCGGTACCCGATACCCGGTACCCGGTACCCGGTACCCGGTACAATCCCCCCACCTACCCGCGGAGAACTACCCATGCGATTCAGTTTCTGGCCGGCGCCCACCAATTCCTGGGACGAAACACTCGAACTGGCGAAGCACGCCGAGGCTACTGGCTGGTACTCCATCTGGTTCGCTGACCACTTCATGCCGAACGCCGAGGACACGAGCGGCCCTTACGCCGAATGCTGGACGACGCTCGCGGCGTTGGGCGCGGCTGTGCCCCGGGTCCGTATCGGCGCCCTCGTGACGGGGAACACCTACCGGCACCCGGCGGTGCTCGCGAAGATGGCGGCGAACGTGGACCAGATCTCCGGCGGGCGCTGCGTCCTCGGCCTCGGCGCCGGGTGGCAGGAGAACGAACACCGCGCGTACGGCATCAATTTCTCGACGCTTGGCGGGCGCATGGCGCGGTTCGAGGAAGCCTGCCAGGTGATTAAGGGCCTGTTCACCAACGACAAGACCAACTTCCAGGGCAAGTACTACCAGCTCACGGACGCGCCGCTCGCCCCCAAGCCCGTCCAAAACCCGCTGCCGCTCCTCATCGGCGGCGGCGGCGAACAGCGCACCCTTCGCATCGCGGCGAAATACGCCGACGAATGGAACGTCTGGGGCACGCCGGAGGTGCTCGCGCACAAGGGCGCCATCCTCAACCGCTACTGCGAAGAGATCGGCCGCGACCCGAAGTCCATCAAGCACTCCGCCCAGGGCATGCTGGCACTGACCGACGACGAATCGCTGGCCGAGCGCATGCGTGCTTCGGGGCGGCCGGCCATCGCCGGCACGGGGGCGCAGATCCGCGCGATGGTGGAGCAGTACATCGAAGCCGGCGTGGACGAACTGATCATCCCCGGATTCGCGCTCGGCCGGAACACGGGCGAAACGAAAGCGATCATGGACCGGTTCGCCCACGAAGTGATGGCCCACTTCAAGTAGACGGCGTGGAGACGCTGCCCTTCCTGCACGCCGCGCACCAGGTCCGGCAGGCAGTCGACGGGCTTCGGGCCGCTTCGTGGCTGGCAATCGGCCTGGGAATCGGCGCGCTGATCCTTACCTGGGGACGGCTGGTAGCGTGGATCCGGACGCCCGAACCGCGCCCTCCGGCGGTGGTGCGGTGGGGCGAGGACGAAGCCGGCTGGTACTTCGAACTTGCCGGCGCCGCGGGCGAGACCTGGGACGTGACTGGCGGCGCCTGGCAGGTGGCACTCGCACCGGGAAGTGACGGGCTGTTCCGGCCACGCGGGGAACTGGCGTCCCGGCCGGAGGCCGTTGTTTCGTCCGGGGGCGTGCGCCTCCGCCTTTAGTCGGGGTTCCAGGGTCACCCGGACGATGGTTCGGAGCCTTGCGCCCGTGCGCTAGGATTTCGCTGGGAGAGAGCTGACTGATGTTGCCGCGCATTCAGTATGCCCAGACCGAGGACCGCGTCTCGATCGCCTTCTGGACGATCGGCGAAGGCGTGCCCATCGTCATCATGTACCCCCCGGGCTTCTCCAACATCCAGTACGAGTGGGACGTCCCGGAAGCGCGTTCCTGCTACGAACACGTGGCGGAGTGGGCGACCGTTATCCGCTACGACCATCGCAACAACGGCCTCTCCGAACGGAACGTGCCGGATGTCTCTCTGGACGCGTACGAGCGCGACCTGCGCGGCGTTCTGGACAGGCTTGACCTCCCGCGGGTCCACATTTTCGCAGGGACGGACTGCGGGAAGGTCGCGCTCCAGCTCGCGGCGAACCACCCGGAGCGGGTGGCGTCGGTCACGTTGTTCCGGACGAACCCGGCGCGGGGCAGCTCGGCGGCCGCTCCCGGCTGGACTGCTCTCGCTCCGCTGATCGACAAGAACTGGCCACTCTTTACGGACCTGCTGGCGACGGCCATCAACGGCCTCGACGACGGCGCGCAGACCGCCCGGATCGCTCGCTACATCCGGGAGAGCGTGAGCGCGCAGGAGTTCCAGGACGCGAACGAGGCGCTCGCCGGGGCCGACGTGCAGCACCTGCTGACGGAAGTGAAGTGCCCGGTGCTCGTGTTGCACCGCATGGATACGCCCTTCTTCGCCATCGACCGGGCGCGGCAACTCGTCGCGACGATCCCGGACGCCCGGCTCTCCGTGCTGCCGGGGAAGTCCCCGTTCGCGTGGGACCAGGCCGTCGTCGACACCTGCCGCGGCTTCATCCTTGACGTCGCCGCCGCGGAAAATCGCGCGCGCTTCGGCCTGCGCAGCGGGAACGCCTTCCGGACCATCCTGTTCACCGACATCGAACGCCACGGCGACTTGCTCCGCGCGCTGGGTGACCATGCCGGCCGCCAGATCCTGCGGGAGCACGAGCGCATCACGCGCGAAGCCCTGAAGGCGCACGGCGGAAGCGAAGTGAAGTCGATGGGCGACGGCTTCCTCGCCTCATTCGGCTCCGCACAGCGCGCGCTCGAATGCGCCATCTCGCTCCAGCGGGCGCTCCACGCGGAGGCGCTTGGCGGCGAAATGGAAGGCCTGCCGCACGGCCTTCGCGTGCGCGTGGGCATCAACGCGGGCGAACCAATCGCCGAGGACGATGACCTCTTCGGCACCGCGGTGATCGCAGCGGCACGCGTCGCGGCCCTCGCGGAGGGTGGGGAGATCCTGGTGGCGAACGTGGTCCGGGAACTCGTCGCCGGCAAGGGATTCCTCTTCAATGACCGCGGCGAGCAGCCGTTGCGCGGGCTGGAAGACCCCGTGCGCGTGTGGGAACTGCGCTGGTAAGCGGGACTTACCCGCCGCCGGCCCCTCCTTATCGCGCCTGCTGTTACCGTCTTTAGTGGTATGCGGCGCGCCCTTCTCGTTGTCGTCTCCTTTGCGCTGGTCGCGTTCGCCTGCTCATCGAGCGGTAAAACGTCGGCCCAGGTCTCGACGACCGTCGATTGGGAGACGTGCGGCAACATCGAATGCGCGACCTTCAACGTCCCGCTCGACTACGAGAAACCCGGCGGCAAGACCATCGAGCTTTCGCTGATCCGGATCAAAGCGCGGAAGCCTGACCAACGGATCGGGGTACTGATGGCGAACCCGGGCGGGCCCGGCGCTTCGGCGAACGACTTCGTGCGCATCTGGCGCGGCATCCTCGCCGGCGAAATCCGCGACAAGTTTGACATCGTCTCGTTCGACCCGCGCGGCGTTGGCGAGAGCTCCCCGATCCTCTGCCACGACAACCTGCAGGCCCTGGTCGCGGCCGACCCCGACCCCGACACGGACGCCGAATGGCAACACGCCGAGAAGGTCGCGAAGGACTTCGCGGACGCCTGCCAGGCGAAGTACGGGGACATCCTGCCCTACCTGGGGACGAAGAACGTCGCCCGGGACATGGACCGCATCCGCCAGGCGCTGGGCGAAGAGAAACTCAACTACATCGGCTACTCGTACGGGACGTCGCTGGGCGCGGTTTACGCTGACCTCTTCCCGTCGCACGTGCGCTCGATGGTGCTGGACGGTGGGACTGACCTCTCGCTGAGCTTCGAGGATGTGAACCGCACGCAGATGATCGGCTTCGAACGCGCGCTCAGCGCGTATATCGCCGACTGCCAGGCGAAGAGCTGCCTCGGCGCGGACCCGCGCGCAGCGATCGCGGCGATCATGGCGAAAGCCGAGCTCAAGCCCATCCCCGCACCGGGGACAGACCGGCCGGCAGGCCCGGGAGAGGTGGAACTCGGCATTCTCTCCGCGATGTACTCCAAGCAGACCTGGAGCTTCCTCACGCGCGCCCTGCAGGACGCGCAAAACGGCGACGGCACCGGCCTCGTGCGGCTCACCGACGAATACCTCCAGCGTGACGGCAACGGCGACTACCCCAACCTGATCGAAGCGAACGCCGCCGTGAACTACGTGGACGAGGAGTGCCCGAAAGACCCGGAAGCGTACAAAGCGATGGCCGCCGAGTTCATCAAGGACGCGCCGACGTTCGGCGCTTCGGCCGCCACCGCCGGCCTCTCCTGCGCCTACTGGAAAGCGAAGGCGGACCCGGTGAAGGCCCCGACCGCGAAGGGCGCGCCGCCGATCGTGGTGATCGCCACGACGAATGACCCGGCGACGCCCTACGAGTGGGGCAAGGCGCTCAGCCAGCAGCTCTCGACGGGTGTACTGCTCACCCACCGGGGCGAGGGCCACACGATTTACGCCCAGGGCGACAGTTGCATCGACACGGCAGTGAACGCGTACGTGCTGAACCTCGCCGTGCCCGCGGCCGGGACCTCCTGCGGGACGGGCGCGCCGCCGCCCGGCGAATCGTCGAGCCCGACTCCGGCCGCGTCGCCGCCTTCGGAAGCAACAGCCCGCGGGACGCCCCCAACCTCGGCCGCCACCAGTGCGGCAGCGACGCCGGGCGCGCCTGAGACAGGGGCTTCGCGGGGGAACGGGTCGATGGAGGTTGCCATCTCGGCGGTGGCCATCGCGCTGATTGCCGCCACCATGGCCGGCGTCATTGTCCTCACGGCGATGCGGCGGCGCTGAGGGCGCGTGGCCGCTGCCAGATTCACCGTTAGACTCTCCTGAACCCCCTTGTCCCGGAGGCGGCTTTGGCCGAAGCCACCAGTCGAGCGCCGGTGTCCGCATGGCGGCGCCCGGCCAGCCTTTACTATGGCTGGCGGATCGTGTTCGCTGGCGGCACGCTGCAAATGCTCATCGCGGCACTGATGGGCCAGGCCTACGGCGCCTACGTGGTGCTGTTGCGCGAGGAGTTCGGCTGGAGCAAGACGATGCTCTCGGCCGCGTCCGCCCTGCGAGAGGCGGAGAGCGGTGTCCTCGGCCCGGTGCACGGCTTCATGATCGACCGCTTCGGCCCGCGCAAGGTGGCCAGCGTGGGGACCATCGTCCTCGGCACGGGGTTCCTGCTGTTCAGCCAGGTCCACTCGCTCACCCACTTCTATGGCG
The DNA here is from genome assembly GCA_046328215.1 of Dehalococcoidia bacterium. Lineage (GTDB taxonomy): Bacteria > Chloroflexota > Dehalococcoidia > Tepidiformales > Tepidiformaceae > Amarobacter. The sequence continues at coordinate 72,629 of JAXLXA010000009.1, forward strand.
CGTTCATCGTCATGTCGATCGGCGCGAGCATGAGTGGCTTCCTGACCGCGACGACGGCCGCGGTGAACTGGTTCGAACGCCGCCGCGCGACCGCCATCAGCCTCATGTCCGCGGGTTTCGGGCTCGGTGGGATGATCGTCCCGCTGACCGCCCTCTCCATGGAGACGTACGGCTGGCGCCACACCGCCATCTTCTCCGCGCTCATCATCTGGTGCGTGGGGTTGCCCGTCGCCCAGATTTACCGGAAGCACCCGCGCGACCTTGGCCTGGAACCGGACGGTGAGCCGCGGAAACACCTCACGCTCGAACACCACGAGGGCCAGCCGCCCGGCTACGACGACTACACGCTGAAGGAGGCCGTGCACACCTCCGCGTTCTGGTGGGTGTCGCTGGGGCACGCTTCAGCGCTCTTCGTCGTCTCGGCGATGAGCGTGCACCTCATCTCCCACGTGCGGGACAGCCAGGGGTATTCCCTCGGGCAAGCGTCCGCGATCGTCACGCTGCTCACCTTCGTCTTCATGTGCGGCAACATCTCGGGCGGGTTGCTCGGCGACCGGGTGAACAAGCGCCTGCTGGTGGTGACCTGCATGGCGATGCACTGCGCCGGCCTGCTCATCCTCTCGCACGCGGTGAACTTCTGGATGATCCTGGCCTTCGTGGTCATCCACGGGCTGGCGTGGGGCTGGCGCGGGCCGCAGATGACCGCCATCCGCGCGGACTACTTCGGCCGGTCCGCGTTCGGGAAGATCATGGGCGCTTCGAACCTGGTCATCATCGTCGGGACCATCAGCGGCCCGCTCATTGCCGGGCTGTTGTACGACCGGACGGGCAGCTACAGGGTGGGATTCGACATCCTGGCGGCCATCGCGCTCAGCGGTTCGGTGTTCTTCCTCCTGGCCCGCAAACCCGGCCCGCCCCCGCACGCCCGCGCCGTCTAGCTTCGCGGCAAAGCGCACCACTGAGACACGCAGAGCACTGAGATTTCGCGAGGTCACGGAGGGCAGGTGCGCGGCCGACCCACCCGTGGCCCGAGTGTGAACGAGGGTATTCTCGAGCCTTGCAAGCGAAGCGCCGCACGCGGCCCGCCAGCGGTGATGGCCCTACTGTGCCCAGTCTCTCGATGGCGCGGCCGACCTACCCGTGGCCCGAGTGTGAACGAGGGTATTCTCGAGCCTGCAAGCGAAGCGCCGCACGCGGCCCGCCAGCGGCGACGGCCCCACTCTGCCCAGTCCCTCGAGGGCGCGGCCGAGGTGCTTCGCGGCAAAAGCTCATCACTGAGACACGGAGATCACAGAGATCCCGTGAGGTCACGGAGGGGCCGACCCACCCGTGGCCCGAGTGTGAACGAGGGTATTTTCGAGCCTGCAAGCGAAGCGCCGCAAGCGGCTCGCCAGCGGCGATGGCCCCACTCTGCCCAGTCCCTCGAGGGCGCCGCCGAGCGGCTTTCGGGCCGCTTCCCGTACATCAGAGCCGCGTCCGGAAGGACGCGGAGGGCGGGCGGGGCGCGGGGTTCTGTGCTTGCGCGCCGGGACTGCATCCTCCCGGATGCAGCTCCGCTTGAGTTATCCTTCGCGGCACTCCGGGGTGAGGTGCCACCATGACCCAGACCGCAGCTAACTGGCGCGAACAACTTGGAACGAAGCTGGTTTCGCCCGAGGAGGCCGTGAGGGTGATCACGCATGGCCAGACCGTGTGGGCGGGCGGCTGGACGTCCGTGCCGCCGCAGTTGTGTGGCGCGCTGGCGGCACGCGGCGGCGAACTGCGCGACGTCACGATCGTTTCGTTCCTGACGCCGTACAAGTGGGACACGCCGGAGAACCTGGCCAACTTCCACATCGTCACTGCCTACGCCAGCCCGCTGGACCGTGGAGCGGTGCGCGAAGGACGGATGGACTACGTGCCCGTGGTCCAGTACCGCGAGGGGCAGCTCCCGCCGGGATTCGACAACTTCGACGCGGCGCTCATCCCGATCTCCCCGCCCGACGACGAAGGGTGGTGCTCCTTTGGGTCCGGCGTGTTCTTCGGGCCAACGGTCGCCAGGCTGACGCCGTTGCTCGTGGGCGAGATTCACACGGACTTCGTGCGCACGGGCGGGGACAACCGCGTCCACATCTCGAAGTTCGCGCGCGTGGCCGAATACACGCTGCCGCCGGCAGTCGCGCCCATCCCGCCGCGAAGCGAAGAGACGGAGTTGGCGGCGCAGATTATCTGCACGCTCGTCGCGAACGAGATCGTGTACGACGGCTGCACGCTGCAGTTCGGGATTGGTGATGTTTCGGCCGCGCTCCCGGCCTTCCTGGACGAGCGCCGCGACCTCGGCGTCCACACCGAGCTCCTTCCCGGCGGCGTCCCGGACCTGCTGGAGAAAGGCATCATCACGGGGCGAAACAAGCCGCACCACGTGGGTAAAGTCGTCGCCAGCGCGATCGGACAGGTGCCGCCGGAGGACCTTCGCCGCATCGACGGCAACCCCGCCTTCGAGCTGTACGACTTCACCCACACGGACGACCTGCGGATGCTGCTCCAGATCGAGAACTTCGTCGCGGTGAACAACGCGATGGCGGTTGACCTCACAGGCAACGTCTCATCGGAAACGCAGGGCGCGAACCTGTTCAGCGGGCCAGGCGGGCAAAACGCCTTCGCCGTCGGCGCTTCGTGCGCGGCCGGCGGCTCCGTGATCGTCCTGCCGTCGAGCTCACTCGTCGCGGGCGAGCGGAAGACCCGCATCGTTGGTGGGCACCCCATGGGGACGGTGCAGACAGTACACCGCGGCTACGTGGACTTCGTGGTCACGGAACAGGGCATCGCGCGCCTGCGCGGCAAGAGCATCCGCCAGCGGGTCGATGAGCTCATCTCCGTCGCCCACCCGGACTTCCAGGCGGAGTTGCGGGCAGAAGCGAAGAAGCTGTACGGCGTGTGAGCGAGCGACCGTCCGCCCACCACGGCAGGCGGCGCCGGGACGAGGATTGTGGGCCGCGCGGTACACGTACGTTTGGCCGTTGTGGCCGGGCGGTCGTAGCATGGAACGCGGGACGGGCCGCGGGACGGCCCCGGGAAGCAGATGCGCACCGCGAACTACATCTTTTCCGTCGTTTCGATTGTGCTCGGGTTCGCGCTGATCCTGTTCATCCTGACGCAGACGGCGCACTGGAACATTGGCTTCGCCATCGGCATCGTACTCGTCCTCAACGGGGCGATCCGGCTGTGGTTCGCCCAGGATGACAACTAGATGCTCCGCATGCCGCCGCGGGGCGAGGTGAACTAACCGCCCATGGCAACGCCCCAGGCCATCCTCGTTCCGATCGTGCAATCGCCCGCGAGCTTTGACGCGGTCACCGCCGCCGTGACGATGGCGAAACAGAAGAAGAGCCGCGTGTACGTGGTCCACGTGATCGAAGTGAACCGTTCCCTGCCACTCAACGCCGAACTGGACGCCGAAGCGCGCCGCGGCGAGCAGCTGATCAGGCGCGCCGAAGAGATCGCCGCGGCCACCGGCTACCCGGTGATTGGCACGCTCCTGCAGGCGCGAGAAGCCGGCCCGGCGATCGTGGACGAAGCGCTCGACCAGGAAATCGAGGCGATCATCATGGGCGTACCGTATAAGAAGCCCGGCGGCTCGTCCCACCTGGGCCGGACGCCGGAGTACGTTCTGCAACACGCCACCTGTGCGGTCTGGGTGGTCCGTCAATCGATGGTCCCGGCGCGGAGCCATCACCACGAATGAACCGGCGGGTGGCATGAACGTCATCGTCATGGGTTGCGGGCGGCTCGGATCGCGCATCGCAACCGTACTGGACCAGGAAGGGCACCACGTGACGGTGCTCGACAGCAACGAAGCGGCGTTCAAGCGGCTCCCCTCCGGATTCAAGGGCGACCGCGTGGTGGGCAACGCGATGGACGCTTCAACCCTCGAGCGGGGCGGCATCGCCCAGGCCGACGCCTTCTTCGCGCTTACCCAGGGCGACAACCGGAACTACTTCGCCAGCCAGATGGCGCGCGAGGTTTACCAGGTGAAGCGCGTCCTCTGCCGGGTGTATGACCCGGTGCGCGAGGAGATCTTCCGCGACCTCGGCCTGGAAACGTTCAGCCCCACGAGCTTCGGCGCGCAGATCATGATCGAAATGCTGCACAAAGAACCGGCGAGGAAGTAACGATGTACATCTTGATCGCCGGCGGCGGCAAAGTCGGATTCCATCTGGCGGAAGAACTGCTGCGCGAGAACCACGAAGTCCTCGTGATCGAGCGTGACGGCGGGCGGGCGGCGCAGGTCCGCGAAGAGCTCTCCGGCAACGTCATGCAGGGTGACTCCTGCGAAGCGACGACGCTCGATACCGCCGGCGTTTCCCGCGCAGACTTGGTTGCCGCGGTAACCGGCGACGACGAGGACAACCTCGTCATCTGCGACCTCGCGCGCTACCGCGGCGTGCCGCGCACCATCGCCCGCATCAACAACCCACGCAACGAGCTGCTCTTCCAGAAGCGCGGCATCGAGACCACCATCTCCGCCACGCAGGCGGTCCTCGCGCAGATCGAGCAGGAACTGCCGACGCAACAGATGATCCCGCTGCTCCAGCTCCACAACGGCCTCGAGCTCGTCGAGATCAAGCTGCCCGAGACGTCGCCGGTTGCCGGGCGTTCGGTGCGCGAGGTGCTCCTCCCGGCCGAGTCGCTCATTTCCCTCATCGTCGACCCGGGTGGAGTGCCGCGGATGCCGAGCGGCGATACGCGGTTGAGCGCCGGCGACGCCCTCGTCGTGGTCTCGCGGAAAGAGAGCCTCTCCATCCTCAAAGAGCAGTTGATCGGTTCGACGCACGGGCTTGATACGTGAGACTCGCGTTTCTCGGGCCGGCAGGGACGTTCGGCGAAGAGGCGGCGATCAAGTTCGCGCCGGACGCCGAGTTCCTGCCGTTCCCGTCGCACGCGGCGGTGGCGGCCGCGGTTGAATCAGGGATGGCGGACATCGGCGTGATCGCCATCGAGAACCTGATCAACGGTTCGGTGGCCGAGTCGCTGGACATCCTGATCCACGAGACCACGCTGACCATCCAGGCGGAAATCATCATCCCCGTGGTGCACAACCTGATCGCGAAGCCGGGCACCCGCGCGGACCAGGTCCGGATCATCTTTTCGCACACGCAGGCGCTGGGCCAGTGCCGGAAGTTCATCGAGCGCTGCTTCCCGAAAGCCCAGGTGGAGGCGGCGCTCTCCACAACCGAAGCGGTGGACCTCGCGCTCGCTCGCGACGGCGACGCGGCCGGCATTTCGACCGCGCGCGCTGCTGAATTGCGCGGCGCCGAGATCATCGCGCGCGGCATCCAGGACACGGATGCGAACGTCACGCGGTTCCTGGTGCTCGGCCGCGGCGCGCCCGCCCCCACGGGTCGTGACCGGACATCGATCGCCTTCACCTTCGATGTGGACAAGCCCGGCGCCCTGGCCGGGGTGCTCAACGCCTTCGCCCAGGCCGGCATCAACTGCACGAAGATCGAAAGCAGGCCCACGAAAGGGACGTTCGGGGAGTACGTCTTCCTGATCGACTTCGAGGGCCACCAGGCGGACGAGCGCGGGCGCGCGGTGCTTGACGCCATCCGCCCACTCTGCGGCGAACTGAAGATTTTCGGCAGCTACCCGCGCGCGTAGGAGCTGTTGGCTATGAGCCGCTGGCCGTTAGCACCACATGAGCCTGCAAACGGCTGATGGCTAACCGCCTTTATGGGATGTAGTTCTCGCAACTGCTGGGGATGTTCAGGAACCCCTTGCCGTAGCAGGTGTCTGTCCCGCCTCCGCCGTTCAGGAAGTCGATGAAGCCGGGCCCGCTGATGAGCACGTCATCGCCGCCCTGGCCGTTGAGGACATCGCTCCCGCCGCCGGCCACGATGCAGTCGTCGCCTCCGCCGCCGTTGAGGGTGTCGTTGCCAGCGGTGCCGACGATCAGGGCGTTGCCGCCGCCGCTGCCGCTGCCACCCACCTGCAGCCGCGTCAGCCCCATCCCGGCGCACTCGGGTGGAGCAAGCTGGTCGAGGAGCAGGGCTTCGTCGTCCTGGCCGGCCCTGGTGGGCGGCACCGTGTTGGTGGCCGCCGAGGCGCCGAACAGGCTGACGCCGACCAGCACCGCCAGGCTGCCGGCCGCGAGCGCGGGCAGCCTGCGGGCAATCACGCGATCCTCCGTGAGTCCGGCGTCTCAGCGGCCGGAGAGGGCGCCGTCACCGCTTCGTAGCGGTAGGTGATCTCCATGTCGTGCACGAAGAAGGCGTGATAGCCGGGGCGCGCTTCCTGGAGCACCACCCCGCCGATGCGGGCAGCGATGCGCCCAAGGTCTTCGAGGCTGGCGACGTCAATGACGCGCGTGCGCGGCGTGGGGACGGTGCCCCGGACGTTGACCAGCGGGCTGCGCAGGCGCGTGCCGCTCGCGCCAATGCCCTTCGGCTGCGCCTTCCGCTGCTGGACGAAGGCGATCAGCAGCCAGCCGCACACACCGGCGACGATGCCAAGTCCGGCCAGCGAAACGGTGCGGGCGAGCGAAACCGGCAGCGAGATCACGAGCAGCTTCAGCGAGTTCGCCTGCGAAACGAGGGTGCCCACGTTGCCGTCCGTGGAAGGCGCGAGCGGCGTTTCGTTCTGGGCCGGGGCGTCCATGCGCAGTTGCACGGCGTCGATAGCCATCGGTAGCGACGGCGTGAACGTGTCGTTGAACGCGGTCCCCTTGATGCTGCCGGCGATGCTCACCTCGGGCCGGATGACCACCGAGTAACGCTCGTTCTTCACCCCGGACTGCTCTTCCAGGATGGCGATGAGGGACTGGACCTGCGAAAGGTCCAGCAGGCCGCCGGCCACGAAGCTCTGGCCGGAGAAGCTCGTCTCGGGGGTGAGTTCGATGGTGCGCTTCCAGCCGTTCCGGTCCCCGAGTTCGGCGACCATCCGGTAGGTCCCGGAGGCGGCCGCCTGGGGGTCGCTTTTCAGGGCATAGGTGAACTGGAAGGCGACTTCCTGGCTCAGCCGCCGGTAGACCGGCTCGCCGGATGTCGCTTCGCCGGTGTCATACACGCGGCCGTCCGCTGCGGGCGCCGAGTAGGCGAATTGACCGGACTGGGTGTAGGGAATGTTCGCCGGCACATCGTGGTGGGTGGGACGGTGGAACGAAACCCAGGCCATGCCGAGCAGCGCGATGCCGGCGGCCGCCAGTACGGAAAGTGTGTCTTGCCAGTTGCGAAGCAGCTGTTGCATGGGTGTCCCTCCCCTGGACGGTTGGCTGGATGATGGCTGGGGCCGCCCCGCGCGGCCGGGTGGGGGCGAACCGCTCCCCTTGATGGCTGAGACGCCCCCGAACCCCATGAAAGCAAGGCAGAGCAGCCCCGCCATGTACCAGGGCGAATGGAAGCGCGCGAGCCACGACCCGACTGATGGCACGTGGAGCCAGAGCCTGCCCACGAGTTCCTGGTCTGTTGGGTGGTACGAATCGATGAAGTCGTTGTGGTCGCCCTGGAACACGTAGCGGGCGCCATCCCGCGCGATGATCCGGTGGATCACCGGACCGATCTGAGGATGGCGGTAGGTCACCACGTCGCCGACCTGGTAGTCGTTCGCTTCGCGCACGATGGCAAGGTCGCCGCGGTGCATGCCGGGCTCCATGCTGTTGCCGTTGACGATCACGTAGCTGGTCTGGCCGCCGAGTTGCGGTGGGGCGAGCAGCACCCACGCAAACGCCACGAGCACGACCATGATCGCGGAAGAGAACGAGACGACGACGGGCCGCCTGCGCTTCATGGTGTTGTTCCCCCACTGGTGGTTTCGCGCCGGGGCCTGACCTCCCCGCTGCGCGCGAAACCTGGTTCGATGATTACTGAGCCGCCACGACGCGGAGCGTTGCGAGGCTGGTGACCGTTGTGCCTGAGGGGATCGAGCAGGACACGGTTGTCGTCCCGCTGCAGGCGTTGGAAAGCAGCCACGTGCTGCCGCCGTTAAGCGATATGCGCGCCGTGCCGGTGCCGCTCGGCAGGGCCGGGTTGATGGTGAAGCTCAGATTGGTGACGGTCGACGGGTTGTTGGTGTCGAGCGTGTAGTGGACGTTGGAGACGGCGTAGCCGGAGATGGTCCCCGAGCCGTCACCGGCGCTGGAGCCGGGGACCGTGTTGCTATTCGCATAGCCGACGGTGGCCACGGATACGAGGCCAAGCAATCCGGCGAGGAAGAGCTTTCGAGGCGAAATGGTGATCGTCCGATTCATGGAGGACCCTCCCCAGGGCCGTTGAGCCGAATTAGTCAGCCGCGACGAGGCGGAGGTTGGTCAGCGAAAGGACCGGAACGGCAGCGGTGCACGAGATGTTCGTGGTACCAGAGCAGGCGCCGGCTAAAAGCCAGGTGGTGCCACCGTCAAGGGAGAGCCGCTTGGTGGCGGTGTTCGGGATGGCCGTGTTGACGGTGAAGGTGACGCTCGTGGTGTTGTTCGGGTTCGTCCCGTCAAGGTTGTAGTGAACGTTGGTAACGACGTAACCGGAGATCGCGCCGGAGCCGTCGCCGGCGTTGGAACCCGGCACGGTGTTGGTGTTGGCGTAACCAACGGTTGCCGCCGCTACCAAACACAGCGCGCCAACCATGAAGAGGCGGCGCGGGCTGAGCGAAAGAGAAGCGTTCAACGGAATGGATCCTTTGGTGGTGGCGCGCCCGCCGGAGGCTGGCGGGCGCTGTGATCGAATCGCTAGGAAACAGCAGACACTTCGAGCTGGGCTACGTCATGCACCAAGACGCTGTCAGCCGCGAAGGTGCAGGTCACGGTGTTGCTCCCGCCGGCCGATGCGCCGCAGTCCGTCCAGGCGCCCGCATCGAAGCGGACCTGCGCGTCTGAAGCGGCGTGGTTCAGGTCGAACGTCATGCTACCGATGTGCGCGGCATCGCCTGACTCGAACGTGTAGTGGATGTTGGAAACCTGGAATCCACTGATGCCGTCCGTGCCGTTACCGGCGCGGTTCTGTCCGGCGAAGCTGTTGTTGGCCGCGAAGCCGAAAGCCGACACCGCGATGATGGCGAAGACCGCCAGGGCCGCGAGGCGCCGGGGGCTCTTCAGTTTCTTGACCATGGGTCGTTCTCCTGACATGGCGGGTCCTCCCCGCCGCTACTTGGCGTAAGGCCGTTGGGGGCCTCCACTCCGCAGTTCGGCGGTGGTGGGTTCGTTTGAAAGATGTATGAAGGTGAAGTTGCGATACTGGCGTGCGCGTCATACATGAACCGCTATCAAGTTTGGTGGGGATGTGCCGATACAGCGTCCATGCGGGAGGTAGGGGGATTCCCCCATCAAACGTGAGCGCGCACGGCTCACGACTCGGCTTCCTTCCGGCGCGGCAAAGCCCACCCCGCCATGGCTGGCGGGGTACAGATCGCCCAGGCGCCGCGCGCTCGGCGTACCCGGCGCAGCCCGACGCGCCATGGCTGGCGCCAGCCTTCCACCACCCCCACGCGCCCATCCGAACCGCGCACGGCAGTAAGCGGGTGGCCCAACCACCACAAACGCCACGCGTCAGCCACCCGCACCCACCCGAACCGCGCACGGCAGTAAGCGGGTGGCCGAACCCCGACTACCGCCCCGCGTCAGCCCCCACCACCCCACACCCACCCATCCGAACCGCGCACACCAGTAAGCGGGTGCCCCAACCGTCAACCGCCACGCGCGTCAGCCCCCACCACCCCCCACGCAACCCATCCGAACCGCGCACGGCAGCAGCCGGTGGCCCAACCCCGACTACCGCCACTGCGCCAGCCCCCACCACCCCACACCCACCCATCCGAACCGCGCACGGCAGTAAGCGGGTGGCCGAACCCCGTCAAAACGCCACGTCAGGCCCCCACCACCCCACACCCACCCATCCGAACCGCGCACGGCAGTAAGCGGGTGCCCCCACCCCGACTACCGCCCCGCGTCAGCCCCCACCACCCCACACCCACCCATCCGAACCGCGCACGGCAGTAAGCGGGTGGCCCCGACCCCGTCAAAACGCCGCGCGTCAGCCACCCACGCGCACCACCCCCAACACACGCAAAAGCCCCGCACAGGGGCGGGGCTTCAATGCACGTTGCCGTGGACAGTGACTAGAACAGGTTCGTCTTCGTCTCGCCCGGTTGCTGCGGAGGCTGCTGCTGCGCCGGAGGCGGGGTGTACTGTTGCTGCTGAGGCGGCGCGTACTGCTGAGGCTGCTGCGGCGGGATGTACTGCTGCTGCGGTGGCGCGCTCATCTGCTGCATGTTCTTCGCCTGCTCCGCGTCTTCATCCTTTACCGCGCGGCGGAACTCCTTGATCGATGAGCCAAGCTCCTTGCCCAACCCGCTGATCTTGCCGACACCGAAAATCAGGATGATGACCGCCCCAATGATGAGGAGCTCCGGGGCCCCCAGTGATCCGAACATAATGCACCTTCTTCGCGGCTCCACACGGCGCCGCAACCACATGGTACAGGATAGGCCACGCCGCCGAATACGCCACGCCGGGCGAGGTCAAGCTCGCGTTACGCCGCCTAACCCACCCGCTCTACGAATACGTCCATGACGCCGCCGCAGATCTTGTCCTCGCCGTCCGTCGGCTCCGTCAGGTCAACGGTAACGATGCGCGGCTTACCGCCCTCCAGCACTTCCATCGCCTCCTGCCAGACCTCGGCCTCGCCACAGCCACCGCCAATCGTCCCGAAGAACGTCCCGTCCTGGCGGACCACCATCTTGGCGCCGGTCTTGCGCGGCGTGCTCCCGCGCGTGCGGGCAACGGTGGCCAGGACAACCGGCTCTCCCCGTTCAACCGCCGAAAGGATTTCTCGATAGATCTCGTCTTGCATGCGCCTCGATCGTCGCGGGTTTCGGAGGGCTTGGCAAGAGCTATCTGGACCCCGCCAGCCACTGGTGGTTGCGGGCACCCGCTTACTGCCGTGCGCGGTTCATGGGACGTGTGCTGACGCGGGGCAGTCGTGGTGGTTGCGGGCACCCGCTTACTGCCGTGCGCGGTTCGGATGCCGTGCGCGGTTCGGATGGGGCTGGCCGTGCGGTTAGCGGGTTTGGGCGAGTCCCCAGCGTTCGTTCACCCAGCGTTCGAGCTGGCCAAAGATCAGCCGGTCCATGAGCATCCCGAGGGCGACGATGACGAGCATGATGGCGACGACCTGCGAGACGTCGTTGAGGTCGCGGCCGACGCTGAGGAGGTGGCCGAGACTGATGCTCACGAACAGCAATTCGGCGGCGAGCAACGAGCGCCAGGCAAACGACCAGCCCAGCTTCAGGCCCTGGACCATCGACGGGAGCATCGCCGGGAGGATGACGTACACGAGCTTCTGCCACCATGGCCCGCCGAACATGTTCGAAGCGCGCAACAACAGCGGCGGGATGCCCTTCACGCCGGCGGCCGAGGATATCGCTATCGAGTTCACCGAGCCCATCAGGACGACGAAGATGATCGCGTTCTCGCTCAGCCCAAACCAGAGGATGGCGAGCGGGAACCAGGTGATGCTCGGCAGCGACTGCAGCCCGAGCACGAGGCTGCCGACCGCTTCGTCCACCCACCTGAACGTGCCCATACTGATGCCGATGACCAGCCCGATGACGATCGAGAGCGAGTAGCCGATGGCCATGCGCCGCATGGTCGTCTGGATGGCGTCCCAGAGGATGCCGTCCTTCACGAGCAGGCGCAGGTCTTCGAAGACATCCTCCGGCGGCGGGAAAGTGTACGTAGGCCAGATTTCGAGCACGGCGACCAGCTTCCACGCGCCAAGCAGCGCGAGGTAGAACGCCGCGATGCGGATGGCCTTCCACGGCACGCCCGGGCGCAGCGCGAAACGGGCACGGGGGCGCGACAGGTCGACCGCGATCAAATCGACCACCGCGCTTCCGGCGCCTTCGCTTCGTGCTCGGGGTTGCGCAACTCCTCGCGGATGTCCGCGGCCAGGCCAACGACGGCGTGGGAATCCGGGCTGCGCGGGTGTTCGAGCGCGATCGTGATCTCGCGCTTGATCCGGCCGGGCGAAGGCGACATGACGATGACGCGGTCGGCGAGGAGGACGGCTTCGCGCACGTTGTGAGTGACGAAGATGACGGTCTTGCCGGTGCGCTGCCAGATGTCCTGCAGTTCTTCCTGCAGGACATCCCGCGTCTGGGCGTCGAGCGCGGCGAAGGGCTCGTCCATGAGCAGGATCTCCGGGTCTACGGCCAGACTCCGGGCGAGTTGGACGCGCTGCTTCATGCCGCCAGACAGCTCGTGCACGAACGCCTTCTCGAACCGTTCGAGCCCGACGAGCTTCAGGTACTGGACCGCGCGGTCGCGGCGCTCGGCTTTCGGCACGCCCGCAAGCTTCAGGCCGAATTCAACGTTCGAGCGGACGTTGAGCCAGGGGAAGAGCGCGGCTTCCTGGAAGACCACGATGCGGTCTCGGCCGGGGCCGGTGACCTGGCGGCCAGCCACCAGCATTTCGCCCGCGCTCGGCCTGTCGAAGCCGGCGATGATGTTGAGCAGCGTGGATTTGCCACAGCCTGAGGGCCCGAGGAGGCAGAGGAACTCCCCGGGCCGCACCGCCAGGTTGATATCGGAGAGGGCGAGCGTGTCGTGGCGGCGAGTTTCGAACCGCCGCGACACGCCGCGCACCTCCAGGGCCAGGGCAGAGGCCGAAGTCTCCAACCGCGGCGTCGCGAGACGTTCGTTGCGCGCCGGCGCCTCCGCAGGAGCGGTCAGAGCCGAGTTCACGGTCATGGTCAGAACCCCTTCGCTTCGGACAGATTGAGCGTCTTGAGCACCCTGTTGAGGATGGTCAGGTCGTAGATCTTCGAGAGGTCCGGCTTCTTCAGACCGAGGAAGCCGAGAGCGTAGGCGTTGTCGGCAGAGGTCTTGAGGCTGCTGGCGACTGGGTCCCAGGTGAACTCGAGGTTCTTCCAGGAGGCGTCGATAACCTCCCTCGGCAGCGCGGCCTGGGTGATCTCCTTGATGGCGTCGTTCGTCGTGGTCTTCGCCTTCTCGGGGTCGGCGTTAATCGCCTGGATGACCTTCACGTTGGCGGTGAGGAACTTCTCCACCACGTCCGGGTACTTCTTGAGGAATTCCGTACGGACGATGATGTGCGTGGTCACGAACTGGCCGTTGGGCCAGAGCGACTTCTCATCGAGGAAGATCTTGCCGCCGGCCTGCTGCACGAGGCGCGTGGCCCAGGGTTCCGGGACCCAGGCGGCGTCGATATCGCCCTTCTGGAAGAGTGTCAGGGTGGTGGCGTTTTCAGTCGGGAGGACGGTGACGTTGCCGCCCTGCTCCTTCGCTTTCAGCCCGTTCTCCTGGAGCCAGGCGCGGAGGGCGACATCCTGGGTGTTGCCGAGCTGGGGAGTGGCGACTTTCTTGTTCGCGAAGTCCTTCGCCGAGGTAATGCCCGCCTCAGGCCGGACGACGAGCAGCGCGCCCCCGCTGGTGGAGCCGCCGATGATGCGGAGGGCCTCGCCGTTGGATTGGACGAAACCGTTGATGGCCGGGTTCGGGCCGATGTAGCTGATGTCGATCTCGTTCGCGAAGAGCGCTTCGATGACGGCCGGTCCGGCGTTGAACGTCTTCGTTTCGAGCTTCACCAGCTCGCCGAGCTCTTGCTTGAACGTGCCGTCCTTCACGCCGACCAGCGCCGGCGCGTGGGTCACGTTCGCGAAGTAGCCGAGGCGGAGGGTGACAGGTTCCGTCCTCGCAGTGGGCGAGACGCCGGCGCTCGGGGTGGTCGTCGCTCCGTCCTCGTCAGCGTCGTCTCCGCCGCAGGCGACTGCCGCGAAGAGGGCGAAGACCGCCAGGAAGCGAAGCAGCCATTTCGTTTGTCGGATCACAGGTTCTCTCCTCTCGTAAACGCAAAGAGGCCCTCGGGATTGCTCCCGAGGGCCTCCAGGTGTCTGGTCAGCCAGGATGGTTTCGAATGGGTTGGACTTAGAAGCGGCGCTTCTCCGTCACGTCGAGTTGGACGACTTTTCCGTCCTGGACCGAAAGCGTCACGGCGCCGTGACGCACCCGGCGCAAAGCCTTGAGCACCTCGGAGAGCACCTGGCGTTCCGCATCACTGGCGGCGCCACCGTCACCGGTGACTTCGCGAACCCACCGTGACGACGGAGTGGTGCCCTGCTCGGTATTCATGACTAAGTCGGTAGACTTTATCATGTATCGTTCGGACTGCGTCAAGCCGCGCACGGCAGTAAGCGGGTGGCCCATCTCACACCCCGGCCCCGCGTCAGCTACCACCAGGTCATGGAACCGCGACCAGCCGGGAGCGGATCGTGACCCAGCGACTCCGCCAGCGCGTCAGCCTGCACAACCCAACCGCACCCATCCAGGAACCGCGCACGGCAGTAAGCGGGTGGCCCATCTCACACCCCGGCCCCGCGTCAGCCCCCACCACCCATCCGAACCGCGCGCACGGCAGTAAACTGCGTTGGCCAACCCTCACACGCACGCCACGCGTCGGCCCTGCACAACCCAACCGCACCCATCCGAACCGCGCACGGCAGTAAGCCGCGTAGCTGACCCCGTCGAACGCCACGCGTCAGCCTGCACGCCGGCCGCCCTCACACCCCGCCCAGCGTCCACTCAACCCCTACTCGAACTCCGGCGTCCGGTAGAACAGGAACAGGTCCGGCAACTCGTTCGCGACACCATGCCGAACCGCGGCGCCCGCTTCTCGAGGAATGAGGCCGCGCTTCACATCCGCGCTCTGGCCCATCACCGAAGATGCCGCGCGAATCCGCCATGTGCGCCGCCATCGGGTGGTCGCCACCCAGGCCCCGGTAGACCAGTGCCGGCAGAGCGCGACCGAGACCAGCGCCGTGTTGTCCGCGTCTCCCGCGCGAGCGCGCTCGGCCGCTGGAAGGGCGCGTCATGCGGGTGCACCGAGCGCACCAGCCGTCCCGCAAGCGCTTCCTGGGCGTTGAACACGCGCCCGGTCGAGACCCACTCCAGCGCCTGTTGCGGCCCCACGATGCGAGGGAGGAACCACGAGCTGCAGGCCTCCGGCACGATGCCCGGCGCGCGAAGACGAATCCCATCCGCGCGTTCTCCGGGCCAGCCGGATGTCCATCGCGAGCGTCATCGTGATCCCCACGCCCACGGCGGAGCCGTTGATCGCCGCGATGATCGGCTTCTTCAGCTCGAAGAAGCGGAGCGTCAGCAGCCCGCCGCCGTCGCGGTTCGCGCTGATATCGGTCGAGCGGCCCCGAGCCGAGGCGTCGAAGGTCGAAGGCCCGCCCGAAGGTGCGCCCGGGCGCAGAACCCGCGTCCCCGGCCAGTCACGATGATCGCGCGGACCGAATCGTCCGCGTCCGCGCGGTCACAGGCGTCGATGAGCTCGTTCTGCATCGTGGTCGTGAACGCGTTCAGCTGTTCCGGGCGGTCCAGCGTGAGGGTGAGCACACCGTCCGCCACGTCGTAAGAGATCTGTTGGTAAGCCATGCCGGGATTGTGTTCGCCCCACTCGCCACTGTCGAACGCCACGCCGTCGCGTCGCCCCCACTTCGCGCCACCCTGCTCAACGAGTTCCCCTCCAACCACCGCGCATCCCCGAGACCCGACCGTCAGGGAGGCCGCGACTCAGTCGTCTGCGGCGAGTTCGCCTCCAACCACCGCGCTCCCCCGAGACCCGACCGTCAGGGAGGCCGCGACTCAGCCCTCTGCGGCGAGTTCGCATCCAACACCGCGCCCCCCCGAGACCCGACCGTAAGGGAGGGTGCAACTCAGCCCTCCGCGGCGAGTTCGCCTCCAACCACCACGCATCCCCGAGACCCGACCGTCAGGGAGGGTGCGACTCCAGTCTGCCCGGGTTCGGATGGGTGGCGGTTCGGATGGGGCGCGGGTGCGATGTCTGCTAACGTACTCGCGCCGCATGAAATCGCCTTCCGACGTTGTGCGACCGGTACCTTCGAGCGCGCTCCCGGTGGGCGGGCGAGGGCGCGCGTGAGCCCGCGCCGGGTCATCGCCATCACCTCGGCGGCGGGCTTCCTGGCGCCGCTCAACTCGAGCATGGTGGCGGTGGGGTTGCCGCGCATCCGGGACGACTTCCACATCGGCGTTGGGCCGCTGACGTTGCTCGTGAGCGTGTACCTGGTGGCGGTGGCAGTGAGCCAGCCGGTCTCCGGAAAGCTCGGCGACGCGATTGGCTGCCGCAGGATGATCCTGATCGGCCTCGCCGCGTTGTTCGTCTCCTCGCTGGGGGCCGCGCTGGCCTGGAACTTCTGGGTGTTGGTCGGGTGGCGTGCGCTGCAGGGTGTTTCGGCGGCGATGGTGATGCCGAACGGCGTCGCCTACCTGCGGCGAAGCCTCGACAGCAACACGCTCGGCCGCTCGCTGGGGTACAACGGCGCGGCGATTTCCGCCGGCGCCGCCATGGGACCGGTCTTCGGCGGGCTGGTGCTTTCGCTGCTGGACTGGCGGGCGATGTTCCTGGTGAACGTCCCCGCGGCGGCGATCATCGCGCTGTTCATCCTCTCGCTGGCGCCGGACAAACCGGCCGCGACGGCACGGCCCCGGATCGACTTCGCCTCGCTCGG
The DNA here is from genome assembly GCA_046328215.1 of Dehalococcoidia bacterium. Classification (GTDB taxonomy): domain Bacteria; phylum Chloroflexota; class Dehalococcoidia; order Tepidiformales; family Tepidiformaceae; genus Amarobacter. Next base: position 89,144 of record JAXLXA010000009.1, read on the forward strand.
TGCGCTGGCGGCTGCGTTCGCGGGGCTGGTGGTGCTGGGGAACGCCACCCGTCTGCACAACCCGGCGCTCGTCGTGGCCGGGTTCCTGGCGCTGCCCATGGCCGCGGCGGTCTACCTGGGCATGTATCGGTATCGCGGGTCCGGCGTCGTGGACCTGCGGCTATTCACGCGGCCGGACTACGCCTCGTCGGCGATAACGACGGCACTTTCGAACCTGGTGATGTACACCGCGCTCATCTTCATCCCGATTTACCTGGACGAACTGCGCCACTCGAGCGAGGCTGCCATCGGCCTGATCCTGTTCTCGCTGAGCGTTTCGACCGTCGTCATCTCGCCCTTTTCGGGGCGGCTTTCGGATTCGCGCGGGCACCGGTTACCGGCGGTTGCGGGCGGCGCGTTCATCCTCGCCGGCGCGGCCGGGCTGGTGGCGGCGGTGGGCGAGTTCGCGCCCTGGGGCGTTGCCGTGCCGCTCGGGAGCCTCGGGCTCGGCATGGGCCTGATGGGAGCGGCCCAGCAAAGCTCCGCGTTGCGCGCCTGGGGCACAGAAGTCGCCGGCGCGGCGTCCGGGACGCTTTCGATGATGCGCTATGTGGGGTCCGTCGGCGGCGCGGCGCTGATGGCCGGCATCGTCGGGTCGTCGCCCACGGTGGGCGAACTTCGCACCCTGGCGGCCGTGCTGATGCTGTTCGCGGTGGTGAACATCGCCGTCGCGGCGTTTATCGGGAACCGGCGCCAAACGGCCTCCGAATCGCAACCCGCCGGTTCCCGCGCCACTGCATGAGCGGTTACAAACGGCTCGTACGATGACGTCATGTTCGAATCGGTGGATGCGGTGGCGGAGGGGTTGCGCGCCCAGGGCTACCTGGTGGGCCGCGATGTCGCGACGCAGGTGTACCTCGCGAGCCGGCTGGGCAAGCCGCTCCTGGTAGAAGGGCCGGGCGGCTCCGGACGCTCAACGCTGGCACGGGCGGTGGCGGCCGCCGCCGGGGCCGAATCTTTCACGGTGGCCTGCCACGCTTCGATCACGCCGGAAGAGGCGACCCACCGCTGGGACACCGCTCGCCAGTTGTTGCACATTCGCGAGGCCGAGGCGGCGCGGCGGAACGTGGACCGCGCCCGGGCCGAAGCGTTCGGGGCGGCGTTCCTCCTCCCGGGGCCCATCCTCAGCGCGTTCCAGGCGCGGGAAGCGGCCGTGCTGCTCGTGCGCGACGTGGATACCGCGCCGGAGCTCTTCCAGCAGTGGCTCGGCGCGCTGCTTTCAGAGATGGCACTGGATATCCCGCCGCTCGGGAGAGTGACGCCTGCGCGGCGTCCGCTCTGCCTGCTGACCGCCACTTCGGGCGAGGGACTCGTCCCCTCGCTGCTGCACCGCACGCTCGCGGTTTCGCTTGGCTTCCCGCCGTTCGATGTGGAAGTGGAGATCCTCTTGCGGCATGTCAGCGGGATGACGCGGCCGCTGGCAACGCAGGTCGTCAACCTGGTGGGCCGGCTCCGGCAGCACCCGTTGTTGGTCCGGCCGGGACTCGCGGAGAGCCTGGACTGGGCGCGCGCGCTGGTTGCGCTGCGGGCGGGCGCGCTCTCGCCGGCGCTGGTGGACCAGACCATCGGCTGCATCTTGAAAGACTCCCGGGACATCGACCGGATGCGCGGGCCGAGCATGGCGGCGCTGCTGGGCGGCGCGATGGACCGGCTCGGCTAAGGGATTGGGGATTTTGGATTAGGGATTGAGCGTTTGTGGGTCGCGTCCTTCCTGACACCCTGGCCTCCGGATCGAAAGACGATCCGCTGTTGCCTGTGCCAGCCGGGCCTTCGCGCTCGCCGCGGCGCTCACCACCCTGCGGTCATGACGCGCGCACTCCTCGCCGCATTCTCTACCGGCTCGAACGCCGTTCCGCTGCCCCCGAGCGCAGGGAATTCCATTGCGAAGTACCCCTTGCGAACCCTCGTTCCAGCCCTCCCTGAAGCCCCTGGTAACCCCGTAGTAGCCTCCGCCGTCGAATCTGCCGAGGCTACTTCAGGCCACTTCCAGGGGGTGAATCGGCCAGATCCTTTTCTAGTAGCCGTCCCGCCGCCACCCGCCTGCCGGTGTTTGCCAAATCTCTGGGTGAGCGACTCGAAGATCAGGGGCCCGCGTCCTCCCGGACACGGCCCTGTTGTGACGCCCCGGGCACCGAACAACCGTCGGTGCGGAGCTGCATCCGGAAGGATGCAGACAGTCGCTCACACGAGGCCGGTCAGGTTCGCGTCCTCCCCGGACGCGGCTCTGCTTCGGTGCCTCGGCCACCGAAACAACCGTCGGTGCGGAGCTGCATCCGGAAGGATGCAGACGGTCGGCTCACGCGAGGCGGATAAGGTTCGCGTCCTCCCGGACGCGGCTCTGTTTCGGTGCCTGCGTCCACGAACAGCCGTCGGTGCGGAGCTGCATCCGGAAGGATGCAGACGGTCGGCCCACGCACGAGGCGGACAAGGTCCGCGTCCTCCCGGACGCGGCTCTGTTTTCGGTGCCTCAGGCAACGAAACAACCGTCAGGTGCGGAGCTGCATCCGAGAGGATGCAGACGGTCAACTCACACGAGGCCAATTAGGGTGCGCGTCCTCCGGACACAGCTCTGTTTCGGTGCCTCGGGCAACAAACAACCATCGGATGCGGAGCTGCATCCGGAAGGATGCAGACGGTCCGCGCACACGAGGCGGACCGGGTCCGCGTCCTCCCGGACGCAGCTCTGTTTCGGTGCCTCGGCCAACGAAACAACCGTCAGGTGCGGAGCTGCATCCGGAAGGATGCAGACGGTCGGCGCAGGGTCAGCCCTCGTTCTTCGGTGTCTTGCCCAGCTTCTGGATGAGTGACTCGAAGACGTTGTAGTCCTGCGCGCCTACCACGGCCCATTTCTCTTCGAAGACGAACGTCGGGACGCCGCTGACACCGATCTGGCGGGCCCAGAGGATGCCCTGGTCCACCACCTCCTTCAGCTCCCGGTTTTCGAGCACGGGGCGGAGCGCGGTTGTGTCGAGGCCCACTGAACCGGCAACGCGGAGGATCACCTCGATGTCGCCGATGTCCTCGAGGTCATCGAAGTAGGACTTGAACATCGCGCGGTGGAAGGCGGTCGCCTCGGGCATTTCGGCGCACCACTCCGCGGCTTCGAGGGCGAGGTGGGAGTTCGATGTCCAGGTCCGGCCGCGGCGGAACGTGAGCCCGCCCTCGCTGCCGCGCGCCTCGATTTGCGTGGGAGGGTCATCCGGGCGCGTCTGAGGCTTGCGCGGCTTGCCCTCGGGCGGCGTCGTTGGATCCAGCAGGTACGGGGCCCAGCGCACATCCACGTCGTATTCGCGTTGCAGTCGTTCGACCTCCACGAGGCCGATGTAGCACCACGGTCAGACGAAGTCGGAGATGACGAGGAGCGAGACCGGCCCCTCAACGGGTTCGATGGTTGTCACCCAGCCAGTATATCTCCCGGGAGTGGCCCGTCTCGCGCGGGCCGGTGGCCGCTACACTCGGACGATGCCCGACTACCGTTTCGTCCAGGTCGATGTCTTCACCTCCGTGCCGTTCGGCGGCAACCAGCTCGCGGTGTTCACCGATGCCCGCGGGCTCGCTGACGAGCAGATGCAGGCTATCGCCCGTGAGATGAACTTCTCCGAGAGCACGTTCGTATTCCCGCCGGACGACCCGGCGCATGACGCTCGGGTGCGCATTTTCACGCCGGGCCAGGAGCTGCCGATGGCGGGCCACCCGACTGTCGGCACCGGCTGGGTGCTTGGGAGCGAACGCAGGAAGGACAGCCTGGTCTTCGAACTCGGGGTGGGGCCGACGCCGGTGACGGTGGAAGCCGGCGGCGCCTTCCAGGGCGCGGCGACAATGACCCAGCGCGTCCCGGAGTTCTGGGAGGCGAAGGCAAGCCGGGCAGTGGCGGCGGAGCTGGTCTCGCTGGACGAGAGCGCGCTGCATCCCACGCTGCCGATCCTCAACGGCGGCGCGGGCGTGGACTACCTCTTCGTCCCGCTGCGCAGCCGCGCCGGCCTGGCCGCCGCACGGCCGAACCCGGGCGCGATGGACGCGTACTTCGGAGAGGCGTTTCACCGGGCGGTCTATGTGTTCTGCCCGGAGGCGGACGCGACGAGCGATGTGCGCGGGCGGATGTTCTTCCTCGTGAACGGCGCGCCGCTGGAAGACCCGGCGACGGGCAGCGCGGCCGGGCCGCTCGGCGGGTACCTGGTGAACCAGGGGGCATGCCCTCCCGGGCCGATCCGCCTCCAGCAGGGGTACGAGATGCGCCGCCCGAGCGACATCGTGGTGACGGTTGGCGGCGCACCCGGAGCGGTCACGTCCGTCACGGTTGGGGGTGGCGTGGTGAAGGTGGCCGAGGGGAGGTTGATGATTAGCGATTGACGACTGGCGAGTGACGCCGGTGCGTCGCCGGAAGCTGGCGCGGGCGTCGTGGCGAATCTACCATCGCGCCGGGCACACTTGGCGGTTTCCCGTTGGATGGGCAATCGACAATCGTGAATCGTGAATCGTGAATCGTGAACCGTCCTCACCCCGCCGCCGGCGCGCCCTCACGCACCGAATCGCCCTCGTCCGCGGAGGAGGGCGATTCTTCGTGGCGGACGATGCGGTAGTTCCGCAGGTCCGGCATTTTCGCCCACACCGCGCCGACCACGGCGATGCAGCCAAGCCCTCCGCTGACGACCGCGAAGGTGGCGTTCGTCACCGAAGCGATGAGGCCGGATTCGACCGCGCCGAGCTGGTTCGACGCTCCGATGAAGAGCGAGTTCACGCTGCTGACCCGGCCGCGAAGGTCGTCGGGCGTGCTCAGTTGCACGGTGGTCTGGCGAAGGACCACCGAGACCTGGTCGGCCATGCCGATGAACATGTAGGTGGCGATGGAGAGGTAGATGTTCCGGGAGAGGCCGAAGACGACCGTGCCCAGGCCGAACATCGCCACCGTGATCAGCAGCGAGCGGCCGGCGTTTCGAATGGGCGGCAGGAAGATGAGCGCGAGCGACATGACGAGTGCGCCGGCATCGAGCGAGGCGAAGAGGATGCCGTAACCGAGGCCGCCGACTTTGAGGATGTCCTTCGCGTAGATGGGGAGCAGGGCCGTCGCGCCGCCGAAGATGACCGCGAACATGTCCAGGGTCATAGCCCCGAGGAGTACCTGGCGCCGCCAGACGAACTGGACCCCCTCCTTGATGGCGGAAAGGCTCACCGCCCGCCGGGGGGCGTCCTGCTCCCGGAGCTGGAGGAACACCAGCGAGACCAGCGAGACCACGATGAGCGTCATGTGGGCGGCGTAGGCGCCATCGACGCCCGTTGTACCGATGAGCAGACCGCCGACTGCTGGCCCGGTGACGAAGGCGAAGGACTGGAGTGTGGAACTGACGATGATGGCGTTGGCGAAGGTCTCCTTCGTGACCACCTGGGGAAGGAATGCCTGGCGCGCCGGGTTTTCGAACGCTGAGGCGATCGCGACGAACAGCACGAGACCGTAGATGACCGGCAGCTCCACCGAGTCGGAGATGGTCAGAGAGAAGAGCACGAGCGAGGTGAGCAGCGGCGCGAGCTGGGTGAGCATGACGATGCGGCGCCGGTCATGGCCGTCGGCGACCGCGCCACCGACGAGTGTCAGGCCGAGCGATGGCCCGAACCGGGCGAGGCCGATCATCGCGAGCTGGAAGGCGGAGCCGGAGATTTCGTAGACCTGCCAGGCGATGGCGGCGTTGAGCATGGTCATGGCCATGCCCGAGGAGATGCGCCCGATGGAGTACAGCAGGAAGTTGGGCTGGCGGAGGGCCGCCATCGGGTCGTGGCGCTGTGGGTCTGGTTCGCTCACGGAAGCTTGATCGTGGGTTCATGTGGGGGCTGCGTCAATGCGGCGCGGAGATGGGTTCAACACGGAGACACGGAGAGCACGAGGGTTTGGGGAGGGCACGGAGGCGTCGCGGTGCTGGAGTTCCGGTCGGTGGGCTGTACCGCGGCCCTCCGCGCCTCCGCGTCTCCGCGTTCAACCCCTCGTCAGTGACGGTGGCATCGGTACGCCCACGTTCACACTCAGGGCACGATTTGGTGAATCTTCCCTCCGCGCCTCCGCGCCTCTGCGTTCAACCCCTCGTCAGTGGCGGTGGCATCGGTACGCCCACGTTCACACTCAAGGCACGGTTTGGCGAATCTTCCCTCCGCGCCCTCTGCGTCTCCGCGTTCAACCCTTCGTCAGTGGTGACCTTCCGTCTCACCCTGTAAGTTTCCCGTCCATGCCTGCCCTTGCTGATGTTGTCGTCGTCGAGTTCGCCACCGGAGTCGCCGGGCCGTATTGCGGGAGGCTGCTGGCTGACCTTGGCGCGCAGGTCATCAAGATCGAATCCGGCGATGGCGACCCGTTACGGGGCGCGGCGCCGCTGGTGGGCCGCGAGAGCGCGTTCTTCAACTACCTGAACGCAGGCAAGCTCGGAGTCGAAGCGGAGATTGGTTCCCCGGAGGCCGATTCGCTGTTGGCGCACGCCGACATCGTGATCCACGACCTCCTGGGCCCGCAGGCGGACGCGCTCGATGCGGCGGCGTTGCGGGCGAACCCGCGCGCTCTGGTCGTCTCAGTGACGCCGTATGGGCGCAGCGGGCCGCGGCACGCCTGGCAGGCCACGCCGTTCACGGAGTGGGCGACAGGCGGGTTCTTCTACTTCGCCGGGGACCCGGCGCGCGAGCCGCTTTCGCTGCCCGGGCACCAGGCCGCCTTCCACGCCGGGCTGCACGCAGGCGTGGCGGCGACAGCCGGCCTCTGGCACGCGCGGCGGACGGGGCAGGGCCAGGCGGTGGAGATTTCGCACCAGGAAGCGACGCTCAACGACCATTCCTGGCTGACCACGATGTGGACGCACATGGGCCAGGTCCAGAAGCGTAACGGCAGCTTCTACGCGAAGTGCGCCGACGGCTGGGTGTTCCTCTTCACGCTCGCCCCGTATCCGAACCTGTTCCTGTTGATGGAACGGTTCGACCTCTTCGAAGACGAGTCGTTGCAGGTTCCGGCGAACTGGACGGCGCGCTTCGGGGAGGTGTTCGCGGCCTTTAGCGAATGGTGCGCGACCCGGACGAAGCAGGAGGTGTACCACGCCTGCCAGGAGCTGCGCATCGCGGCTTCGCCGGTGAACGACATGCGAGACCTCGCGAACGACCCGCAACTGGCGGCGCGCGAGTGGTTCGGGCGCGTGACCGCCGGCGGCCAGGCGTTCACCGGCCCCGGGTATCCCTACAAGCTGACCGGCACGCCGTGCGAAACGTCAGGGGACGCGCCGACCCTGGGCCAGCACAACGGCGAGGTCCTTTCGCCCGGGTTCGCGTGGGCGAATGCGGGTATTGCCGCACCACGGCACGCGCCGGCTTCGGGCAAGGGACCGCTTTCGGGGCTACGCGTGCTGGAGCTGACGGCGAACTGGGCCGGTCCGATCGCGGGGCGGCACTTCGCCGACCTCGGCGCGGACGTGGTGAAGATCGAGCTGCAGACGAAGCCCGCCACGCGCGCCCTGATCGCGCCGAACGACGACCTCTGGCCGGACTTCTACAACCGTGCGGCGTACTTCAACAAGTTGAACCGGAACAAGCGCGGGATCGCCCTGGACCTATCGAAACCGCGCGGGAAGCAGTTGTTCCTCGAAATGGTGAAGCAGGCGGACGTGGTGCTGGAGAACAACGCGGCCCGGGTGATGGGCCAGCTCGGCCTCGATTACGAGGCGCTTTCCGCGGTGAACCCGGCCATCGTCATGTGTTCGCTCTCCGGGTTCGGCTCGTCCGGGCCGGACCGGAACTACAGCGCGTACGGGAGCAACATCGAGACGTCGAGCGGCCTCGCAAGCCTGATGGGGTACGACGACCGGCAGTTCTTCGGCACGGGCAGCTTCTACGCGGACCCCATCTCCGGGAACCACGCCACGGTGGCGATGCTGGCCACGCTGTACGCGCGCGAGGCCACCGGCCGCGGCCAGTGGATCGACATGGCGCTGCTGGAGGCGGTGGAACCGTTCCTCTCGCAGGACTTCCTGCGCTATACCACCAGCGGGGTGGTGCCGACGCCGCATGGGGCGCGCTGGGGCGAGGACTACCTCTACCAGGGCACGTACCAGACGTTCGGGAAGGATTGCTGGCTCGCGGTTACGGTCCGCGACGAGGCCGACCGTGCCGCCGTGGACCGCGTGACCGGCGGTTCAGGCGAGGGCGCACTGGGGGCCTGGCTGACCACGCAGACCAACGAGGCGGCAGCGAACGCGCTGCAGGCCGCCGGCGTGCCGGCCGCGCCAGTGATGCAAAACTGGCAGATCATCGCGGACAACCACCTGAACGACCGGGGGTACTTCGTGAATATCCGCCACGAGTCGGCGGGGACGCGGCCGTTCCCCGGGTTCGCCTGGCGGTTCTCGGAGACGCCGGGGGTGGTCCGGCATGCCGCGCCGATGTTCGCCGAGCACAACAGGGAGGTGTTCCGGGAACTCCTGGGCATCGAAGGGCCGCACTACGAGCAGCTCGTCGCTGAAGGTGTGACCGGTGAGCGGCCGAGCTTCGCCGCGGTGCCTTCGCTGTGACGGCCGTGCTGGTGCTGCTCGGACACGCCGTCTCGCCGCCGCCGCTGCCGGAGGGGGCCATGCTGGTGCCATACCAGACCGCGCTCGACGCCGCGGTGGCGCTGCGCGCCAGCGACGCGCCGGCCGTGCTGGTCACGGACGGCCTCGACGCGGAGGACCTGGACACGCTGGCGGCGGCACTGCGCGAGCGGCAGGGTCCGTGCATCGAAGTACGCTACGGCGCGTGGGACGGGGAGACGCACTCGGCGGTTTCCGGGCTGTGCCGCGGCGTCATCTCCGGTTTCGGCGCCGATGGTGTGCGGCGAGCGGCAGAGTACCTGGCCGGGTAGGTTCACGACCGGGCGCGTCGACAGAGCTGCGTCCGGAAGGACGCAAGGGTCTCGCCAGCGATTCACGTTGCATCCTCACGTCAACAGAGCTGCGTCCGGGAGGACGCAAGCACCTCGACCAGGAAGCACACTGCATCCTTCCGGATGCAGCTCTGTTGTGACGGCTACTCGGAATCGACGGTGTGACGGGTGGCTTCGCGCTTCCCGTTCACGGCACGATGCAACGGAGCTGCGTCCGGGAGGACGCAAGGACCCGGCCGTAGCCATACGGCGCATGCCCGCGGCACACTGCATCCTTCCGGATGCAGCTCTGATGTGACGGCTACTCGAAATCGACGGTGTGACGGGTGGCTTCGAAGCCCTTCATCATCAGCAGGCGGCGGGGTTTGAGGCAGAAGAGGATGCCGGCATCGGTGAATACGGCCGCCATGCGGTTCTTCTCGGCAAGCTCGGCCAGGAGCGCGGCGTAGGCGTCGGCGTCCTTCGGCACTTCGACAGCGCGGCCTTCGATGACGATGCGGTTGAAGGCGGTCCAGTCGCCGCGGATGACTTCGCGGTTATCGATGAGGAACGAGACTTCGGGTGTGGCGGCGATGTTTCGGGCGTGCTGGGGGCGGGAGTTGCTGCCGAAGAGGACTTCGCCGTTTTCGCGCAGGTGAAAGAGGACGAAGGTGACGTAGGGGGTGCCGTCTTCGGCGTGGGTGGTGGCGAGGGTGCCGCCGGGTTGGCCGGCGGCGATGGCCGCCGCTTCGTTGAGGATTTGGTCGCGTTCCACGGTGGAGATTCTACGGTAGCGAGCGTTTCCGGGGCGTGTGGGCTGGCGAGGGTGGGGAAAGCGCGGCCGGGGGAGGGCTGACGCGTGGCGTTAGACGGGGTCGCGGCCACCCGCTTACTGCCGTGCGCGGTTCGGATGGGGCGGGCTGGCAATCCGCAATCCAAAATCCCCAATCCAAAATCGCTACACCTTGAGCCAGTAGAGGTGCTTGCCGCGCATGACCTTGGCGAGTTGGCCCTGCTCCCAGAGGTACTCCAGGTGGGCGAGGGTTTCGCCGACGGCGGCGCGCTGCATGTGGGGTTCGAAGTCCTTCAGCGAGCCGGTGGCCCACTTCACCCGCCCGGCGACTTCCCAGCCGGTCGAGCCGCCGGAGTCCACGCAGTTCAGCATCTCCGCGAGGCGCTCATCGTGGTGCCCTTCGATTTCGTGGACGCGCTTCTTCAGGTCGTGGATTTCGAATTCGTGCGCGGGGAGCACCACATCGACATCGAGGTCGACGAGCAGGTGGAGCGAGCGCATGTAATCGCCGAGGGGGCTGCCGTGCGTCTGCGTGTTGATGGAGACGTTCGGGGTGATGGTCGGCAGGATGTGGTCGCCGGTCATCAGGATTTTGCGGTTCGGTTCGTAGAGGCAGATGTGCCCCGGGGAGTGTCCCGGGGTCCAGATGATCTCGAAGTCGAAGTCGCCGGCTTTGAAGGTTTCGCCGCCTTTGACCTGGGTGTCAGGGGGCACGGCCGCGACCATGCCGATCATCCCCATCGAGCCGCGCGACATGTTCGGGCTGTCCATGGGCGGGACGCCGTTGCTCTCCATGAAGGTGGCCATGTCATCGACGAGGCCCTTCGGCGAGAAGTAGCGGGCGTTGATGACCTCGGCGTCCTTCTCGTGGAGGACAAGTTCGCAGCTCGAAATCTGCTTCAGGCGCCCGGCCATCCCGTAGTGGTCCGGGTGGACGTGGGTGATGACCAGCTTGTTGATTTCGGACGGATGCGAATGGTGTTCCTGCATCCCCTGTTCGAGGGCGGTATAGGCGCTGTCGGTGTTCCAGCCACAGTCGACGAGGACGGTGTCGTCGCCGTCTTTGATGAGGTAGGGCAGGACGTAGGGCAGGCCCTTGGTGACCCTGGGGTGCTCCTGGAGTTGCTTGCGGAGCATGCGGGCGTCTTCGATGGTGACCTGAGGGAACGGCGTGAGGAGCTGGTAGATGCCGTCGATGATCTTCATGCGGGCGAGGGCCCCCTGGCTGGGAAAGGCTCGCCGTCCCGCGCGCGGGTTGGCGGCTGCTGGCAATCCTACATGAGTTGGAGTGGAAAGGACTGAGGCGTGAGCTGGGAGCCTCAGCGGCTGAGGGCGATGACCGCCGCCCAGGCCAGGCCGCTGAGGAGGTGGTAGCGGGCGGTGGCTTTGAGGACGGGGTTCAGCTCGCGGCCGGACACTCCGGACAGGATGGGCCTGAGGAGCCGGACACCCAGGGCGGCTGATGCGACGACGGCAGCGATGGCGAATGCAACGCCGGAGAAGGTAGCCGCGGCCATCGCGATCCAGGCGACCGACAGCAACGTGATGAACCAGCGGCGCGTGCCAGCGTCCCCCATCACGACGCCGAGCGTGCGTTTGCCGGCGCGCCGGTCGGTTTCGATGTCGCGCAGGTTGTTGACCACGAGGATGGCGGTGACGGTGCAACCGACCGGGACCGCCGCGAGCACGCAAAGGCCGGTGATTTCGCCGGCCTGCACGAAGTACGTCCCGACGGTTGCGACAAGGCCGAAGAACACGAAGGTGAAGACGTCGCCGAGGGCGTGATAGCCGATGGGCCATGGCCCGCCGGTATAGACGATTGCCCCGGCGATGCTCGCGAGGCCGGCGACGACGATCGGCCAGCCGGCGACCGCAACCAGGTAGACCCCGGCGAGCATGGCCAGCCCGAACGCCGACCACATGCCAAGCTTCATCGTCGTTGGCGAGAGCAGGCCGAGCTGGGTAGCGCGCGGCGGGCCGAGCCGGTCGGCGGTGTCGGCGCCGCGTTCGAAGTCGAAGACATCGTTGGCGAAGTTCGCTCCGACCTGGAGGGCGAGCGCACCGACGAGCGCCGCCAGGGCCGGGAGCAGCTCGAAAGCGTGGTCGTGATAGGCAAGCGCCGTCCCGACGATGACCGGCGCGATGGCCGCGGTGAGGGTCGGCAGGCGGACCGCCATCTTCCATGCCTGGACAGCGCCCGGCCGGGATGCTGCCGCAGCGGTCACTTCCTCACCGCGCTGATCGACTGGATGGCCCCGAACATTGGCGAGCGTTTGCGGATCTCCTTGAAGCCGGCGTCCTGGAGCATGCGCACGAGTTCCTGCTGCGTCGGGAGATAGACCGCGGACTGGGGCAGATAGCGGTACGCCGAATCGCGGCCGATCCAGCCGCCCACGCGCGGGACCACGCGGTTGAAGTAGATCGAATGGCCGGCACGCACGGCGGCGTTCGCGGGGCGGTCGACTTCGAGCAGGCCGAGCCTGCCGCCGGGCTTCAGCACCCGCGCCAGCTCGCGCAGCACCGGGGCGATGCTGACGAAATTGCGGAGGGCGAAGCCAGAGACGGCGGCATCGAACGACGCGTCAGCCAGCGGCAGGCGGAGTGCGTCGCCCTGGAGCCAGGAGCCTTGCGGGGCGCGGGCGGAGGCGACTTCGAGCATGCCGCGGGAGAAATCGAGGCCGATGGGGGCGGCGCCGGCCTCCCGGCAGATGCCGCTGAAATCACCGGTGCCGCAGGCCAGGTCCAGGACCCGGTCTTCCGGGCCGATGCCAAGGCGGCGGACGAGCTCGCGGCGCCAGCGCTGGTCGGCGTTGAAGGTCATCACCCGGTTCACGCGGTCGTAGCGCGGCGCGATGCGGTCAAACATCGCGCGGACGGAGGCAGCTTTTTCTTCAGGTGCTGGAAGCACGCTCACAATGTGGGACATTTTCGTGCCCCGATTCGCTACGGGAAGTACGGACGCTGACTTCCCGCAAGCCGCCTGCCCCGGATTGTTCGCTACACAACCAAACGAACTCCGGGAGGGAGCAATGGTGAAGAAGTGGGCCCTCGTTCTTGTGGCCCTGATCGCGCTCGTGGCAGCGGTGGCCTGTGGCGGCGATGACGACGACGACGGCAACGCGAAGGAAACAGCCACCCCGGCTGCCTCGTCCCAGGCGACGAGCGGCGCAACCCAGGCGCCGAAAGAGCTGAAAGACGTGACGATCGGCTACATCCCGATCCTCATCGACGCTCCGTTCTTCGTCGGTATCGAAAAAGGCTACTTCAAGGCGGAAGGCATCAACGTGAAGCTGGAGCGGCTCGCGGGCGGCGCCGACATGCTGGTGCAGACCGCGGCCGGCAACTTCGACATCGGCGCCGGCGGCATCGGTGCCGCGGTGTTCAACGCGGCGGGCGCTTCGATCAAGGAGAAGAAGGAAGTCCCGTTCGAAATCGTGGCGCCGCTCCACTACGAGAAGCCACCGGTGACGACGCCGATCGTGGTGAGCAAGGCGCGCTACGACTCCGGCGAAATCACGAAGGTCAGCGACCTCAAGGGCAAAAAGGTCGCGATTAATGCCCGCGGCGCGAGCACGGAGTACTGGCTGGACCGCGCGCTCGCCAGCGGCGGCCTCGCCTATAAGGACGTGACGCTGGTAACGGTCGCGTTCCAGGACGTGGCGGCGGCGCTGCAGAACAAGAGCATCGACGGGGCAATGCTCGGCGAGCCGTTCGCGACCCAGGGCAAGGACCAGGGTCTGGTAACCGTGCTCAGCGACAGCTTCGTCAACGGCGACATGCCGACGGGCGTGTACTGGAACCGGGAGTGGGCGAAGAAGAACCCGGAGCTGGCGGCCGGCTTCCTGAGGGCCTTCCTGAAAGCGGTGGGCGACCTGGAGAACGGCGGCTGGCAGGACGCGAGCGTGCTCGCCATCCTCGAGAAGTACACCCAGGTCCCGGCGGACGTGATCAAGCGGAGCAACCGCCCGTACAACGACCCGACGGGCAAGCTGAACCTGGAAAGCTTCAAGAAGCAGGAAGCCTTCTTCCGGGCGCAGGGCCTGCTGACGTACGACGGCGAACTGGACTTCAGCTTGTTCATGCGCACCAAATAGGGGCCGCATGAACCACGGAGGCACGGAGAGCACGGAGGCTTCGAGAGGCCGCGGAGATCCCGTGCCCTCCGGGCTGTCGATCCGTGGGCTTTCCGTTTCGTACGGTGGGAGTTCCGGGCTGCGGGCGCTGGAAGGGCGCGACCTCGAGGTCGAGCCCGGCTCGTTCCACGCCATCCTCGGGCCGAGCGGCTGTGGGAAGTCGACGCTGCTGAAGTGCCTCGCGGGGCTGATCCCGGCGAGCGGCGGGACGGTCGCTTTGCCTGGCGACGGGACGGTTGCGTACGTGCCGCAGGGGAACTCGTGCTTCCCATGGCTCCGAGCGGAAGAGAACGTGTCCTACGGCATGAAGCTGCGCGGGGTGCCGCGGGCCGAGCGCGCCCGGCGGTCACGGGAGTTGCTCGATAGCCTGGGGCTTTCGGGGTTCGCGCGAGCGTTCCCGGCGCGGCTTTCGGAAGGGATGCGTCAGCGCGTGGCCATCGCGCGGGCGTTCGCCGTTGACGCGCCGCTCCTGCTGATGGACGAACCTCTTTCGGCGCTCGACTTCCAGACCAAGATCGCGGTGCAGGGCGAACTGCTGGCTCTCTGGCAGCAGCGGCGCTGCGCGGTCCTCTACGTCACGCACGACATCGACGAGGCCCTCGCGCTGGCCGACCGCGTGACGGTGCTGACCGGACGGCCGGGGCGCACGCGTGAAACGGTCGAAACGCCGTTCGCGCGGCCCCGGAACTACGCCGGCCTGCGCTCGGAGCCGGGGTATGCGTCGCTGTTCCAGCGTTTGTACGAAGGGTTGGCGCCGTGAGGGCCGCGCGCGTGCTGGCGGTCGGGCTGGTGTTGCCGGTGGCGCTGTTGGCGCTCTGGCAGCTTGCCTCCGAGCGGGATTGGATCAACTCGCTGTTCTATCCCGCTCCCTCGGATGTGCTGCAACGGACCTGGGACCAGGCCAAAGACGGGCGGCTGATCACCGATACGCGGGTGACCACCGGGCGCTTGCTCTGGGGATTCGCCCTTGGCGCGGCGCCGGGGCTGGCGCTGGGTATCGCGGCTGGCCTTTCGCGCACCGTGCGCGAGCTGACCTACCCGCTGGCCACCGCGCTCTACGTGGTGCCGCGCATCGCCATGCTGCCGCTCGTGCTGGTGGCGCTGGGCATCAACGACCAGGCGCGCGTCTTCATGGTTGCCTTCAGCGTGTTCTTCATCGTGTTCTTCAGCGCGCTTTCCGGCGTGGAGCAGGTGGAGCGCGGGTTCATCGAGGCCGCGCGGGCGTTCGGGGCGGGGCGGTTGCGGCTGGGGGTGACGGTACTTTTGCCTGGCGCGGCGCCGGCCGTGTTCTCAGGGCTACGGGTGGCGATGGGCTTCGCGTTGATCGTGATCGTGGGGACGGAGTTCCTGGCCTCGAACGACGGGCTGGGCGCGCGCATCTGGACGAGCTACCAGATTTTCGATTTCACCTCGATGTACGCGGGCATCATCGCGGTGACGTTGCTGGGGGTGGTGCTGGCGTGGGGGCTGCTGGCGCTGGAGTGGGTGCTCGTGCCCTGGCGGCGGCCGTAGGGTGAGCTGGTTTCAATTGCGCGACGCGGTCACGTACCATTTGCGCATGACGTCCGCCGCGCAGTCACGAATGGAATCCCAGGACGATTGGCAACCTCTGCCCGTGGAAGAAGCGAATCGGCGTATCCGCGAAGGGTTGGGGTCTCGGCCAGATCTGCCTTCGGGCGTGGAGTTTGTGCGTGAAGCCCGAACCTACTGGCGGGGTGTTCGCCGACCCCGTGGATGAGGGCATCCTCGACACAACGTTCTTCGTCGACGCCCTTCGGGGAGACGCCGGAGCCCGGGGACTGGTTGATCGAATCGTGGACAACAGTTTCCACGGCTACTGCTCGCCGATCACGGTAGTGGAACTGAGCGTCAGCCCGCGCTTCACGCCAATGGAAGATTCGTTCTTTCATGGCCTTTTCAGCCGGATGACCGAGGTGCCGTTCGACACGCGTGCCGCCAGGCTGACCGGGCTCTACTTGCGGCCGCTGCCGAGAGACCGTGCCGAGCGGCTCTTCCGCGACGCGATGATCGGATGCACGGCGACGGTGTCAGGCCTGACTTGCTACACGCGAAATGTGCGCGACATCTCAGTATTTGCGGCTTCGGTGCGGCGCTATTGACGGCCGCGGACGGGATGGAGAGGCTGGCTGACGCGTGGCGGTCGTGGTGAGTCGGAGTTCCCAGCGCTTACTGCGTGCGCGCCTCGGATGTGGGGCTGGCTATTCGCCGCCGGCGGGTGAACCACCGGAAAGGGCGCCAGCGGCCAGGCCGGCGGGCTGCTTCTCGGGGCGCGCGAAGAGGATGACCACCGCCGCCAGGTAGGTCAGCGCGGCGGTGACGGTGAACGGGACGGTGTAGCCGCCGGTCTGGTCGTGCAGCCAGCCGACGCCGATGGGGCCGATGCCACTGCCCGCCTGCCCGGCGAGCGAGATCAGTCCAAAGACGGCCCCAAACGACACCATCCCGAAGATCTCGCCGACGATGAGCGACTGCATCATGTAGATGTTGCCGATGGTCAGGCCGAAGATGAGCGTCAGCGCCCACGTCGCCGCGACGTTTTCGATGTGGATGATAAGCAGGATGGCCGTGGCCTGGACGACGAACAGGACGACGGTGAGCAGCCGCCGGTCCACGCCGTCGGCGAAGATGCCGACCACGAGGCGGGCGATGATGCTGCCGAAGGCCGTAACGCTGATCGTGAACGCGGCTTCGTTGCGCGAGCCGAGGCGGTCTTCGAGGAAGTTGACCTGGTGGATGATGTAACCGGTCTGGGCCACGAGGACGAGCAGGAAGGCGATGAAGATCGCCCAGAAACCGACGGTGCGCATCGCTTCGGTGCGGGACCACTGGCGGTACTGGCTTGAAAGCTCG
Organism: Dehalococcoidia bacterium; assembly: GCA_046328215.1. Classification (GTDB taxonomy): domain Bacteria; phylum Chloroflexota; class Dehalococcoidia; order Tepidiformales; family Tepidiformaceae; genus Amarobacter. The sequence continues at coordinate 105,837 of JAXLXA010000009.1, forward strand.
GTGCGGCCGGAGGTGGCGCGGGCGGCGCCGGGCGGGTCGCCGTCAGGGCCAAGGTTCATCTGGCCGGGTTCGAAGACGACGACCATCAGGATGACCGGGATCGCGACGATGAGGACGAGCGCGCCGAGGATGGGCGTCGCGAGTTCGAGGCCGCCTGATTCGACGAGGGCGCTGGCGATTGGCGCGAGGATGACGCCGCCGAGGGAAACGCCAGTCGAGGAGACGCTCATGGCCAGCGCGCGCCGCCGCACGAACCAGCGGGTCATGATCGCGTTCACCGCGATGGAGCTGGACATGCCGAAGGCGACGGCGAAGATGAAGTAGACGAGGTAGAGCTGCCAGAGCTGGTCCACCAGGCCGATAAAAGCGGCGCTGATGCCGTTGATGACCGTGCCGATCAGCATGAACTTGTTCGGCCCGTAGCGGTCCACATAGGGGCCGACGATGGCTGACGTGAGCCCGGAGACGCTGAAGTAGATGGCCGGGGCAACGCTGACCTGGGTGTCGCTCCAGCCGTGCGCGTCACGCAGAGGCTTGAGGAAGATTGGGAGACCGTAGTAGCCGACGCCGACGCCGACGAACATGAGGCAGGCGCATGCGACGGCGATGTACCAGCCGTAGAACACCTTGCGCGGGAGGAGTCTCGCGGCGAGGGGTTCGCGGGCGGGATGGGCGGTGGTCATTCGCGGCAGTCTAACGGAATCCCGCACCGCCGGTGGCGGGCTCAGTCCAGGCAGTAGAAAGCCACGCGAAGAGCGTGTAACGAGCGGCACGGGCGTCCGCTTGCACCAGTACCCCAGCGGTCTGGGCAATGCTGGACTCTGCGATGACCATCAGCTTCGCCAGTCGAACCCAGGAGGGCCGCAAGAGGCCTGCTGACTGCCAACCGCCGAGGAACAGATCCCCGGGGCCGTTCACCGCCGCGGTTGTGATCCGTGCCAGCAAGAAGTCACCGTCGCCAGCATCGGCAACCACCAGTGCCGGGCGGCGTTTGGCGGCCAGCTGATTCGTGAACGGGAATGCGACTATCACGACATCGCCAGGCGCGAGCACCTGTCAGACCTCGTCGTAAATGGCGTCACTCTCGGCGTAGCCCTCGAAGAAGCTCTTCAAGGCCAGCCGGCGCCACATCTCATCTTCTTCGCCCTCCGAGCCGGCATCCTCTCGCAGGAAGACCACGACATCGACGACAGATGCAGGCGGAAGAGCGCTGGTGACTTCCGCCGGGAGCGCTATCTTGCCCGCATCGTCGAGCACTGCCGGGAACGAAAAGGTCTTCACCGAGCCAGTTTACCACTCTCCCATCGCCTTCGAAGACCGTCGCGGTCTTCTCCACGCAGTCCGGCCAACCGCGTCGTTGTCGCTCCGGGCTCGCTGGTTGTCTACCGCCCTTCGAACACCGGCGTGGTCTTTTCGACGAAGGCGCGGGCGGCGTTGAGGTGGTCCTGGGTTTTGCCGCTGGCAATCATGTTTTCGGCTTCACGCTGGAGGGTTTCGCTGAACGTGTGGGTGGCGCCGAAGGTGAAGTTATCCTTGATGCGACCGAGTGCCAGGGTGGGCCCGGCGGCGAGGCGTTCGGCGAGGGCCATCGTTTCGTCCATCAACGACTCGTGGGGGACGACCTTCGTGACGAGGCCGAGGTCGAGCGCCTGCTGAGCGCTGAGGATGTCGGAGAGAAAGTAGAGCTCCCTGGCCTTGAGCGGGCCAACAAGGCGCTGGAGCAGCCACGTCCCGCCGAAGTCGCCACTGAAGCCGACCTTCGCGAAAGCGGTGGTGAAGCGGGACTGGTCGCTGGCGACCCGGAGGTCGGCAGCAAGGGCGACGCTCATTCCTGCGCCGGCGGCGACACCGTTGACCGCGCAGATGGTCGGCTTGGGCATCTCCTGGAGGAGGCGGGAAATCTCTTCTTGCTGGCGGAGGGCTTCGACGCCGGTGAGCACGGGTGCGTTGCCGCTGCCGCCACCGCTGTTCCGGTCGGCCATGCCCTTCACATCGCCGCCGGCTGAGAAGGCGCGGCCCTGGCCGGTGATCACGACCGCGCGGATCGCCGGGTCATCGGCGGCGCGCTGAGCAACGCGGAACATGGTGTCCAGCATTTCGGGGTTCATCGCGTTGAGCGATTCGGGGCGATTGAGCGTCATGACGCCGACGGCGCCGCGGGTTTCGAACAGGACGGTGTCAGACATAGAGGTCTCCTTACTGCTGGACGAGGGTGATCTTGTTGCCTTCGGGGTCGCAAATCCAGGCGAGGGTGGGCTGTCCAGGCGGCTGGAAGGGATCGCGAAGGACGGCGCCGCCGAGTCTCTTCGCTTGCGCCAGCGAGGCCGGGAGGTCCAGGACCTGGATGTAGAGGGTAACGCCGGACTCGTCGTCTTCGAGCAGGTGGCCCGTGATGGTTTCCGGCGCGCCGATGCCGGGCGAAATCTGGCGGAGGCGTCCTTCGCCGCTAATGTCCCAATTGAACATCTTCGAATAGAACTCCGAAATCTTGCCAACGTCGCGCGCGCGGATCTCCCAGTGGACAACCGGGCGGGACCAATCCTCGGTCATGGCGATACCCCCGAAGTAGAACGGGAAGCATAACTGATAGTGCCGAGTGCCGAGGCCCGAGGCCCGAGAAACGACGAACGACCAACTTCGAACGACGCTGTGACGCGGGCCCGGTGCTTTGACCTCGTGCCGATCGCACTTCGTCGTTCGTCGTTCGTCGTTTGTCAGTGCTGGACTGTGGCTATGCGGCCGAAGCCTTTCGGTTCGCGGACGAAGGCGATGCAGCCCATGGCGGCGATCACGAGGATCACGCCGATCACGACGTAGACCGCGCTGATGCCGGCCAATCCGGTGGTGAAGCCGCCACCGAGCGGGCCAAGCATGAGCGCGAGCGACTGCATGCTGGCGGCGAGGCCGAAGGCGCTTCCCTGCTTGCCGTCGGGGGTGCTCGCGGCGATCAGGGCGTTCGTGCCGGGCACCATCGCGCCCTGGAAGAGCCCGACGGCGCCGAGGAGCAGCGCGAAGCTGACGGCGCCGCCGGCCAGCGCGACCGTGGGATAGAGGACCCCGGTGAGCAGCGCCGCGCCGGCCACGGTGTTCCGGTAGCCGAGCCGTTCGCCGAGCGGGGCAACCGAGAAGGCGGCGATGGTGCTGGTCAGGCCGATGACGCTGAAGACGAGGCCCGTGGCCGCTTCCTCTTTGAGGTTCGCGTGCCAGAACGGCAGGTCAATCTTCACGTGCTCATCGGTCGAGAAGTTATCGATGCTGATGGGCATGACGGGGCGGACGAACGTCGTGCTCAGCCAGAGGGAGAAGAGCAGGAGGAGCATCACCACAACCTGGCGTTCGGATACGACGGCCCGGATGTTCTCGCTGAAGGAGCCACCCTTCGGCTTCTCCGTACCCGGCGCGGCCGCGGGGTCTTCTTCGGCCGGGCGTTCCTTCACGAAGACGTACACCAGTCCGGCGGCGAGGACGTAGAGCGCGGCGCAGAAAATGAAGGACTCGCGGATGCCCAGCGTGGCGGAGACCACGCCGCCGATGACCGGGCCGAGCATATTCGCGGTGAACTGGCCGGTCTGCAGCATGCCGAGCGCGTAGCCAACCTTCTGGCGCGGGGTAGTCGATGCCACGAGCGCGGCGGCGGCGCCCATCGTCCCGGCGAACGCGCCCATCAGGAAGCGCAGGACAACGAGCTGCCAGACCGCTGAGGCGAGCCCCATGATGCCGATCAGGATGCCCGCGCCGATGAGCGCGCGCAGGAACATCGGCTTGCGCCCATAACGGTCGGCCATGGTGCCCCAGATGGGCGCGGTGATGGTCAGCGAGAGGCCGGTCGCGCTGGCCGTGAGGCTGGTATAGAAGGCGATCTTGCCTTCGTCGTGGACGCCGAGTTCCTTGATGTAGAAGGGGATGAAGGGGAAGACGAAGTTCGCGCCCATGAGGCCGACGAAGACGCCGATCCAGATGAAGACGAGGTTGACTTTCCAGGTTTCCCCGTTGCCCGGGGCCATCGCGGTCATGCGACGCCTTCCGCGGCGGAGGGCGAGGGGGCGAAGTGGTGCAAGCGGTTGCTTCCGGTTCGGGGCTCAACAGAGTGTCCCATCGGGGCGCTGTTAACGCACGGGCTGCACAACGGCGAACGACGAACAACGAAAGACGCTCAACAACTCACAATCGTCGCGGTTCGTGGTTCATCGTTCGCTTGCCGTCGTTCGATGTTCGTCGTTCGTGGTTCATCGTTCGCTGGGCGTCCTTCGTTGTTCGTCGTTCGTCGTCTAGCCGTGGCCGCGCAGCTCCCGGATCTGGCGGGAGTGATCCTCGCCATGGGCGGCGCCACGGATAATCAGCTCGGCGATGGTGAGCCGGCCGCCCTCAGAGTGGACGCCGCCGCGCTCCCAACCCTTCGAGTCCAACTGGCGGATGATCTCCATGGTGGTGAAGCGGAGCTGATCGAACAGCGCCATGGCGGCTTCGGGGCTGCGCCAGAGGTAGTGGTTGCGCCGTTTCCAGAGGTTCTCGTCGAACGTGAACAGGGCCGGCTCCTCTTCCGCGAGGATCATGCGGATGCGCGTGGAGCGGACGAGTTCGGCGTCACTCAGGTGGACAAGCACGTCACGGATGGACCAGCCCTCCTTGCCGGGGCGGGAGAGCACGCCGGCATCGGCGTCGCGGATGGCTTCGCGGACCATCGTCGCGCCGCGGGCGAAGCGGTCCAGCGGTTCAACGACGTGTTCGGGCAGTTTCACCATGGCTGGAACTCTACCTGCCGGTACGGGGGCCGGAAAGGAGCGGTGGCGACAAGCGAACGAAGGAACGCAGAGGACGCAGAGGAGAGACGAACCTCGGGCATCGCCCAGGCGCCCCTCAGCACGTGCGGAGCGATTGAAGCACATCCGAACCTGCTCTTCCCTTCGTTCCTTCGTTCCTTTGTAGCCAAACTCCCCGGCCAACACCCCGGATTAGCACTCTGTTTGCTACACTGCTAAGTCAATGGCCACAGGACAACGGGACTACTACGAAGTGCTCGGCGTGCCGCGTTCGGCGGACGCGCAGGAGATGAAGAAGGCCTACCGCAAGCTTGCGATGGAGTACCACCCGGACCGCAACCCTTCCGAGGATGCGGCCGCGAAGTTCAAGGAAATCAACCAGGCCTACGAAGTCCTTTCCGACGACCAGAAGCGGCAAATGTACGACCGCTTCGGCCACGCTGGCGTCGAAGGCAACCAGGGCGGCGGGTTCGACGGCTTCCACGGGTTCGAAGGCGGCTTCGGCGACATCTTCGACGCGTTCTTCGGCGGCGGGCAGCGGGGCGGCCGGAGGCGGCGCGGTCCGGCGCGCGGCGCGGACCTGCGCTTCAACATGCGGCTGACGTTCGAGGAGGCGATCTTCGGCGTCGAACGCGAAATCGAATTCCAGCGCCAGGAACGCTGCACGCGCTGCGCCGGCAAGGGCGCCGAGCCCGGCACCGAGCTCGTGACCTGCCCCGAGTGCAACGGCGCGGGCGAGATTCGCCGCTCGCAACAGAGCATCTTCGGTCAGTTTGTGAACGTGGCGCCGTGCGCGCGTTGTAGCGGCGAAGGGAAGATCGTCCCCAACCCGTGCGAAGACTGCCGCGGCACCGGGCGCATCCGCTCGCCACGCAAGATCGCGGTGAAGGTGCCGGCCGGCGTGGATGACGGTTCGCAGATCCGGCTCGCCGGCGAAGGCGAAGCGGGCGCGCGCGGCGGCGAATCCGGCAACCCTGCGCCGTCCTTTCCCGTGGCGGACCCGGAAAGGCACTTCCAGCGCGTGGAAACCATCGTCCTCGAACTGCCGATGAACGGCAACCCAGCAAGGCGGCGCTGAGGCGGAACTCGGCATCCCAACGCTCGACGGCGACCTGAGCTTCGAGGTGCCGGCAGGGACGCAGAGCGGCGAGGACTTCGTCATTCGCAGCAAGGGCGTGCCGCACCTGCGCGGCGCCAGGCGTGGCGACATGGTGGTGCGCGTCACCGTCGTCGACGCCGAAGATCCTTGAGCGACAGGCGGCGCGGGCACCTGCTGAAGCTCGCCGGGCGGTGGGGACGCCAGCCTGCCGCGCGGAACGAGGTTCTTCGAACGCATCCGCGACGATGGCCGATTAGCTGTTGCCGCCCGGACACTCACCGGCTGGCTCCGGCGCGCTCTGGTACAGATCACCGCACAAGACGCCTCCCGCGCTGGCGGAAGAGGTCAGCGCGCTGATGCTCGGCGTGGCCCCGGGCGGGATCACCGTCGAAGAGCAGATCGATATCCTCGGGCCGGAGATGGGGTTCCGCGTGCGCGAGCGAGCCGATCCTGGTGCGGAGCCTACGTGCCGGCGTCAGACTCGGCGCGGTGCTGGTTTCGGACCTGCGCACGGGGATGGAGGGCCCACTCCGTGCAGCTCACCGCGAAGCCGATCTACGAGCAGGACTGGTCCATCTCCTGGCGCGAGTTCTTCGGGGTGGTGGAGACCAGGGCACATCGTCGTGGTGCCCGGCGTGGCCTGGATCGGCCCGCACGGTGAAGCCGGGCAGATCCACATCAGTGACCCGGGGCAGGCCTTCGGCACCGGGCACCACGAAACAACGCGGCTCCTCGAGCTCGTGCGCTGGCGCGTCCCCATCACGTGCTCGGCGTGGGCACGGGCTCGGGCGTGCCCTCATCGGCACCCGCGCTGCTCGGCGTGCACCGCGCGCATCGTGGCGATCGACATCGACCCGATCGCCGCGGAGGTGGCGCGCAAGGAACTGCCCAGGAAAATGGCGTACTCCCGGCCGTGGAGATCGCGCCGGGGTGCTGCGCAAACCGTGTCCGGGGCGGTACGAACTGGTGCTCTCCGAACATCAGCGCCGGCCTACTTCGCCCTGGCGCCGATCTTCGGGACGGTGGTGAAGCCCGCGGGCGACCTGGTGCTCTCGGGCGTCACCAGGGCAAGGACACGCTTGGCCGTCATCGGCGACATGAAGCGCAGGACTTCGAAGACGCAGCACAAACCGAAGTCGAACGCGATTAGTGTGCATCCACCTGCGCAAGCACGCAGTTGAGGGCCGCTCAACCACACCGAGAATTCGAACGCCGAGCGCCTGGCGATGGTTTCGAAGGCCCTTCGAGCGCTTCCTCATTGAGCGGACCACCACGTCGGCGAGTTCGAGCAGTTCGACGGCGATTCGAGACCGCCGACACTCCGGCCAGCAAGACGTGCCCGGTCTTCCTGGGCCAGGCCGAGCGCGGACTTGAGCAGCCACGTCGGTGAGGTCGTCTCCATCACGAGCAACGGCGCCGGCGTGGAGATGAGCGAGGGCCGCGAGTACCAAATCGCCTGCAAGCCATCCAGCGCTACCCAAGGACAAGCCGGCCTTCACGGGCGCAGTCCCTCCGGCAGGTTCGCCAGGGCTTCGCGAAAGTCGACTCGACTCCGTGCAGTGCGTGATGGAACGCGGTGGAAATGGCCGCTGCGTTCGTCGAGGAAGGGCTTGAGCGGCGGAGATCACCCGCTGTTCGATCAACCAGCGCGGCGCTGAGCGACGCGGTCTACCCACGGGATGAGCTGATCATCGAGGACCTCGAGGCGTGGCTGCCGACCACCACCACGCCTTCGACGGGCACCATGCGGCGGGCCGTGTTGAGGTCACGGCCGGTGATGACCCGCAACCCTGGCCACCTGCGAGAGACGGTCGAGGACGGCCAGCGCCCGAGGGCACGCTCGCTGGCGTGGGCGATTACAACGACGTGCCGTCGAAGTCGGTGGCGATCAACCAGCGGGCCGCGGGCCGCGGCGAGCGCCGGGTATTCGTCGGCATCGGTGGCCATGGACCTCGAGGTCGGTGAGGAACTCGGTGGCCTGCGCCGGCATCGCCGCGACCTGGAACGGCAACGGCGAAGTCGTCGCTGTTCGGCCAGAGGCGGCCGCGAAGGGCGGCGCAGAGCGTTTCGCGCATGGCATCCGCATCCAGCGGGTCGGTGATGGCAAGGCCTGGTGGGCATATTCGCCAAGGAACTGGAGACCCCGGCATCTGCTGGCCAGGACGATGACGGCGCGGTGGGCCGCCGGCCAGGCGACTGGGCCACCGCGGCCTGCCAGCGGCGCCGGAGTTCTGGCCATCGGCCCGGCGATGACGTAAAGACGACGTCCGCTGGCGCTGAAGGGCGACGACATCGGCCCAGCCGACGTTGGCGCGGACGTGGCCGAACGAGCCGCTTCCATCAGCGCGGCCACCGCGCGCGGTACTTCGACCGCCTGATCGAGGGCGTCATGCGCGGACACCTTCGCGGGTGGGCGCCGCGATGCCCAGGTAGGCGAACCGGCCACCGGCGCGGAACGCCGCCTCGACCGCGCGCAGCGCTCGAGGATGCCCTTGGTGAAGTCACCTCGTTCGAGGCCAACGACAGGCGGGAGCCCGGCTTCCCGCGCGGCGAGAACCGCTGAGGCGTGCTCGCGGTTTTCGCGACATCGAACACGTCTTCGACATCGATCCCGACCAGGCAGGCGCGCAGGCGGATATGGTGGTCGCCGTAGCGGAGCCCTCCTTCGGCCACTTCCGCACCCGTTCAGCGCCACCGCGGCGGCCGTGAAGCTCCACGTCCGCGGGGTGTCTGGAAGCCAGAAGGTCGGCGCCGAGCATGCCCTCGACCACGCGGCAGCTCTCGCCGCCGCCGTTGCACCAGATACGGGCGCGCGACTTCGACATCCGGGAACGGCGTGTGCGACCCGACCAGCGCCGCGAAGCCGCGGTCCTGAGAAGGCCGGGCACGAGGGCCAACTGATGGTCGTGGATCAGCACCAGGGCGCCGAGCGCTCCTCGGCCGCGGCTTCGGCGAACGCCGTATTCACCGCCAGGAACGACCGCCAGTCGGCGGGGTAGAGCAATTGCGGGCGCCAGGTAGTACCCGGTGACGCCCCGCTGAAGGTCATAGCGGACGGGTGCAACAGCGGCCAGAGGAAGCAGTTCGCAACGTCCGCGTAGTGGCCCTGCCAGTGGATGAGCCGAAAAAAGAGGCGCCGGTGGCGGAGCAAGCCGCGCAGGAGTGTCCAGCAATTCAGAAGCCGCGGCCGTCCGTCCATTTCGCGGTCGTGCCGGCCCATGCCATGCCGATCCGGTGGTCAACCTCACCGTCACGACTGGATGATCGGCCGCCACGGCCGCAGGCAACGACCGCCGCTGCCCGCCGAAGACGGCGAGTCAGCCCAGCGCGGCGACTCGTGGTCAAGGCGCAGTTAGCGAGGTCGATCCCAAATCCCGGCGTAGCACTGTTCCCAGTAGGCACCACGAAGAGCGCGTTTCGCAACCTCTTCAGGAGTTGCAGGCGAGTCGATGGTGAGTTGCAACGGCAAAAGGCGAAAGGCAAAAGGCCCAGAGTGTGCGTGCGCGACCGCGAGCCGCCACCAGCAGGCGGCGGGGGCGGAATTCGCGGGCACCGAAACTACTTTCCTCTTTCCTCTTTCCTCTTTCCTCTCGAAACCGCCGAACAGGCGAGCTTGTGCAGGACACAAACCCGGCGCGGCCGCCGGTGTATCGTTCGGCGGCGCAATTCACGCAGGAGCATGCGACGTGGCCGATGAACCGGTCGTCCTCTGCGAAGAGCGTCGAGCCTGGCGATCATCACGCTGAACCGCCGGAAAAGATGAACACGCTGACCGACATGGTGATCGAGATCGCGGACGCCATCGACGAAGCGGCTTCGCCGGAGGTGTCCTCGATGTCCATTCGCGGGCGAGGCCATGTTTCACGGCCAGGTATGACCTGAACCCGCGCGCCGACGACCGGGGGCCGCGGGCCGCAGGGCCGCGGTATGGCGCCACACGTCGATGCGCGGCCCGGCGCCTGGGACCCGGTCAGGATTACGCCTTCATGGGCCACAACATGCCGCTTCATGAAGCTCTGGAAAGGTACCAAGCCGGTCATCGCCGAACTGCATGGCTACGCGTTGGGCGGCGGCACCAAGCCTCATCCTCTGCGCCGACCTCATCTTCATGGCCGAGGACGCGATCATCGGCTACCCGCCGAGCCGCGTCTTCGGCACGCCGACGACAATGATGTGGGTCTATCGCGTGGGGCTGGAGCACGCCAAGGAGTTCCTGCTCTCCGGCGACCAGATCGACTCCACGGCGGCGCACCGGATCACCGGCCTCGTCTCGAAGGTGTTCCCGCGCGACCAGCTTTCGGCGGAAACAGAGAAGTACGCGAAGCGGTACGCGAACATCCCCGCGAGAACCGAGCGGCGCTGAACAAGCTGCTCATCAACCAGGCGTTCGAGAACATGGGCCTGCGGACGACGCAGATGCTCGGGACGTTCTTCGACGGCGTGACGCCACCGAGGAAGCGCTGCGCTGGCGGGGAGAGCTTCGAAATTGGCTTCCGCGAGACCATCCGGCGGCGCGATGGGCCGTTCCGGGACTACGGCGAGCGCCGCGAGCAAGGCTCAGGGCCGAGCAGGGCCTGGGCACCACAGCGATGCACCGTCCAGCGGCGGTAGGCCTCGGGGCCCGTGGAAATGACGACGGCATCGAGCATTTCGTCGCCCAGGCGTTCACGCAGCCAGCGCAACTGCCGTACGTGCTCGTCGACGGTGATGGTGCGCGCCGGTTGACCTCGACCGCCGCGACGCCGCCGGCGCCCGGCGATGAGGTCGGCGAGCGCTCCTGCTCGCCGTGCGTCCGGAAGTGGCGCACCTCCGCTTCAAGGCCTGCGCGTAGACGCGGACGGACTGATGACAAGCGGCACAAAGAGCGCGCCGAGGAACGTGCCATCGCGTGGAATCGGGGGGACGCGCGTGTTCGGCCATCAGGGGATTGAGCCGCGCCCATGTTGGGGAGGCGCGCAGCCAGCGCCGGGTCCACGAGATTGTGCCTTCGGGGCGCGGAGGAGCGCGCTAATCTGACTCGCAGGTGGCGCCCAGGCTTTTAACACGCTCCAAGGACGAGACGCTCAAGGATGTCGTTGTACGGTTGGTGGTGGAGCGGGCCGGCTCTCGCCCATTTCGCTGCTCGCGGCGTCGCGTACCGACTCAAACGAAGCGGTCGTAGTCGCGGCTGCGCCGTCACGCCAGCAGAATAGGCTATCCGGCGAGCACGCAGGGGATGGCCCAGGTCGGGAAATCGCGGTCAACAATGCACGCACGTAGCCGTCCAACTGCGCATGCAGGGCGCGAGGAGCAACGATCCGCGCAGGCCCGGAAGCCGGAGTTCAGGATCTCCGACACGTAGCCTTCGAGGCAAGCGTGGGTCGAGCCGCCGATGGCCGGGACGCGACCCGACATCGGGTCTCGAAGGCTGACCGTCGGGTGATCAAGGCCGCTCGGCAATGAAAGTGGGCGCATGCGCGAGCTGACGATGCGGCCAGCTCCGGAATGGACAGGTGCGTCCGTACGGCGGATCCGTGAGGATGAACTGACCTGGCGTGCGGTCCTGGTCGACGGCGCGGCGGACGCAGTCCAGACTTCCGGCACACGCTGCCACTCATCGATGAGCACGGGGCGCGGGCCATCGAGGATCTGGCCTTATCCGCCATCACCAGTGTGCGCTGCGCGGGGTCGTCAAGCCGCCGAACGGTTGCTGCCCGGCAGCTCGCGGTGGTCTTGCCAACGGCGCGCAGGCCGTCAATCGCGACGGCAGGGCAGCGCGCGGAAGCCAGCTCCATCGAGCTCGGCGTCGACGACTCGCGGGAATAGTCTTCGTTCACCACTAGTCTCACGATACCTTCGCGGCCTACTACGCTACAGTTTCGCTTCATCTGCACTACAGTTTCGCAGGTCACAGCGATACAGTTTCGATGCCCGACCTGAACAGTTTCGACGCATCAACGAGACCGTTTCGCAGCTCTAAACACTACCGTTTTCGCAGCTTCTTACGCTACAGATTCGCAGGCTGCCGCCGCCGCCAAAGGTGCCTCGTTTGCGCGCCCGCGCCTGATCCGGCATCGTGCGCGAACCTCAGGAGTAGCCACATGTCCGACGAGATTCGCCCGTTCCGCATCGACATCCCCCAGGCGCAGCTGGATGACCTGCGGCGCCGGCTGCGGGACACCCGCTGGCCGGAACGCGAGGCAGTCGAGGACTGGACGCAGGGGACGCCGCTTTCCTACGTGCAGGAGGTCTGCGCCTACTGGGCGGAGAAGTACGACTGGCGGGCGACGGAGGCGCGGCTCAACGCCTTCCCCCAGTTCCTGACCGAGATCGACGGGCTGGACATCCACTTCATCCACGCGCGCTCGCCACACGAGGGCGCGGCGCCCCTGATCATCACCCACGGCTGGCCGGGCTCAGTCGTCGAGTTCCACAAGGTCATCGGGCCGCTGACCGACCCGGTGAAGTACGGCGGGAGCGCGGCGGACGCATTCCACGTGGTCGCGCCGTCGCTGCCGGGGTACGGGTTTTCGGCGAAGCCGGCGAAGAACGGCTGGGGTGTCGAGAAGATCGCGGACACGTGGGCGGCGCTGATGGCGCGGCTCGGCTATGACCGCTACTTCGCGCAGGGCGGCGACTGGGGCTCCGCCGTGACCAGCGCCATCGGGGTGCAGGACCCGGGCCACTGCGCCGGCATCCACCTGAACATGGTCACCGCCCGCCCGGACCCGGAGACGATGAGCAGCCTGACTGACCTGGAGAAGGGCGCGATCGCCGCGCTGCAGTACTACCAGGATTGGGACAGCGGGTACTCGAAGGAGCAGAGCACCCGCCCGCAGACCGTGGGCTACGGGCTGGTGGATTCGCCCGCGGGGCTGGCGGCGTGGATCCTGGAGAAGTTCTGGGCGTGGACCGATTGCAACGGCCACCCCGAGAACGCCCTGACGCGCGACGAAATGCTGGACGACATCATGATGTACTGGCTGCCGGGGACCGGGGCGTCCTCCGCGCGGCTCTACTGGGAGAGCTTCGGACGGGCAGGCGGCGCGGCGGCGCCGATCACCGTTCCCGTCGGCTGCAGCATCTTCCCCAGGGAGATCTTCCGGGCTTCGCGGCGCTGGGCCGAAAAGCGGTTCCCGAACATCGTGCACTGGAACGAACTGCCGAAGGGCGGGCATTTCGCGGCGTTCGAGCAGCCCGAGGTGTACGTGGACGAAGTGCGGACGTGCTTCCGGGGGCTGCGGTAGGGGCCGGGTTTGACCGCGGAGGCGCGGAGATCATGGAGGATCGTGAGAGGTCACGGGACGAGCGTGTGAACGCCAGAGAACGACAGACAACGAACGACGCCAGGTGAGCACCGGACGTTTCTCCCAGCGTCCTTCGATGTTCGTCGTTCGTCGTTCGGTGGACGGCCTACCGGCTAACGCAACCCCGCAAGAGACATCAGCTCCTCCGCGAGCTGCTTGCCGAGGCCGCCGGCCGTTTCGGCGGGGCCGGCCATCTTGGAGCGGACGATGCGGCCGTCGGCGGCGATGAGGGCGTTGAGTTTGAGCGTGGTCCCGAAGTGCTCGGCGTAGGCGGCGGCCGGGAAGCTGCAACCGCCGTCGATGGTGGCCAGGAACATGCGCTCGGCGGTGACCGACTGCCGGAGCGCCGGGTCGTCGATGGCCGACAGGAGCGCGCGCGTTGCGGCATCCTCGGTGCGGCACTCCAGGGCGAGCGCGCCCTGGGCCGGGGCGGGAAGCATCTCTTCGACGCCGAAAACCTCGTCGGCGCGCGCTTCGAGGCCAAGCCGGCGCAGGCCGGCGAGCGCGAGCACGGTGGCATCGAACTCTCCGGCTTCGACCTTCGCGATGCGCGTATCGACGTTGCCGCGGATCGGCCGGACGTCCAGGTCCGGGCGCAACTCCAGCAACTGGGCCGTCCGGCGTGGGGAACTCGTACCGACGACGGCGCCCGCGGGAAGCCCCCGCATCCCCAGCCGCTCACGGCTGACCAGGGCGTCGCGCGAGTCTTCGCGCACCGGGACGGCCGCGATGACGAGGCCCCGCGGGCGCTTCGTGGGAAGGTCCTTGTAACTGTGCACGGCCACGTCGGCCTCGTTGCGGAGGAGCGCGTCCTGGATGGCCGAGGTGAACCAGCCGGCCCGTTCGCCCTCGGGCAACGGTGTCGACTGGTCGCGGTCACCGGCGGTGGTGATGGTAACCAGTTCGACGGTCAGCCCCGGGCGCGCGGCGCGGAGTTTCGAAGCCGCGAGCTCTGCCTGGATGAGGGCGAGCTTGCTGCCGCGCGTGGCGATGCGAAGTGTGGTCACGACTGGCCGGCTTCGCGCAGGACTTCGTGGGCCGCGTTCACGGTCGCGTCGATTTCGGCTTCGCCATGGGCGGCCGAGACGAACCAGGTCTCGAACTGCGACGGCGGGAGCATGATCCCGCGGGCGAGCATGCCGGCGTGGAAACGACCAAACGCGGCCGTGTCCGATTCGCGCGCTTCGCTGTAGTCACGGGGCGCTTCCGGGCGGAAGAAGAGCGTGAGCGCCGAGCCACGGCGGACGACGCTGGCGCGGATTTCGGCGCGGCGGATGGCCGCGAGCAGGCCGTTTTCGAAGTGCCGGCCGAGTTCTTCGAGGCGGGCGTACGCGCGCCCGTCGGCGAGCTGGTCGAGCATGGCCGCGCCGGCCGCGGTGACGAGGGGGTTCCCGCTCAGCGTTCCGGCCTGGTACACCGGTCCGAGCGGGGCGAGCAGGTCCATGACCTCGGCGCGGCCGCCCAACGCGCCCACGGGCAGACCCCCACCGATGACTTTGCCGAGGCAGGCCAGGTCGGCGCTGGGGAGGAGGCTGCTCAGGCCGTAACGGAAGCGGAAGCCCGTGATGACCTCGTCCGCGATGAGCAGCGCGCCATGCGCCCGCGGGACCGTATTGAGCGCTTCGAGGAACGCGGCCGACGGCTCGACCAGGCCCATGTTCCCGGCCACGGGCTCGACGATGACGGCGGCGGTTGCGCCGGCGTTCGCCGCGAACCACGCTTCGAGCGCGGCCGGGTCGTTGTAGGGCAGCACCGCGGTCAGCCCGGCGATGGCCGCCGGCACGCCCGCCGAATCGCTGAGGCCGAGGGTGGCCACGCCGCTGCCGGCCTTCACCAACAGGCCGTCGCTGTGGCCGTGGTAGCCGCCGTCGAACTTGACCAGGATGTCGCGCCCGGTTGCGGCCCGCGCCAGGCGGATGGCCGTCATCGTCGCCTCGGTGCCGGAATTCACGAAGCGGACGCGTTCGAGGCCGGTCGCCTGCGTGACCCGCCGCCCGAGTTCGACTTCGCCCGGCGTCAGCGCGCCAAAGGCCGTGCCTTCGCCCGCGGCTTTGCGGATGGCTTCGACAACCGGGGCGGGCGCATGGCCGAGGATGAGCGGCCCGAAGGCGCCGATGTAGTCGATATAGCGGTTGCCCTCGGTGTCGAACACGAAGGGCCCCGCGCCCCGGGCGATCGGCACGGGCCGCCCACCGACCGAACGAAACGAGCGGACCGGGCTGTTCACTCCCCCCGGGAAAAGCCCGCGCGCTGCATCAACCGTCTGTGCGTTATCCATCGCGTTCGATCATGGCGGAAAGGCAGCGCTCGCGCAGTTCGTTGCCCGGCAGGTCAAACGCGGCGAAGGGGACGGCGGCGTCCAGGGGCGCAGATTCCGGGCGCGCCCGCTCCCAGTGGGCGGCCTCCCGGCAGAGCGCGACCATGACGCTGCACGGCTCCGGTGCAGGGGATGTCCGTGGGCGAGCAAGCGTTGCCGTCCCACAGGGGGACGCGGACGCAGACGCCGCACAGTGTTTCGACCGCGAGCGCCCGCCCGGCACCCGAAAGCCCGGCCGTCTCCTCGTAGCGGCCGCTCTGGCGCTCGAGCACGGCATCCAGCGAGACCACCTCGATCGTCCCGGCGGCCTGCTGCCGCTGGTGCGTGGTGGCCAGTGGGTAGACCGCGTCGATGACCTGCTCGGGCGTGAGGGCGCGCCCGAGGACGACCTCCCAGGCGCTCGGAAGGGAGCGCTCGCCTGAGAGCGGGCGGTAGCGGCCGCCTTCGGTGTGCCGCGTGAACTCGGCAATGGCCGCGAGGTCAGGCGGGAGGATGCGCAACGGCGCCCCCGGGACCCGCGGCGGCACACCGACGGAGACCTTCGTCACCGTGAGCTCGCCGACCATCCGGCGGCTCATGACGGCCTCGCCAGGGACGCGACCACGCCGGCGACGGCCGGATGCGTGCCGACCGGCCGCGCGTAACGGACGATGCGACCACCACGGCGCGTTTCCTCTCCGTCGAGGGCAAGGTCCGCGGGGATGGTCTGGCCCACATGCCAGCCATCGGCGATGAAGAACGGGACAACCACGATCGTCCGGGCCGAGAATTCGTCGAGGAGGCCGCGCATGTCGGGCTCCTGGTCCAGGAACACGGCGCCGGCTTCGGCGAACTGGCCGCTGGCGCGCACGCGGCTGGCCATGGCGAGGATGTTCCGTTCGGATTCGGAGTCGCGGCGGGTGCCGTGGCCGAGCACGGCGATGGCGTCGTCAGCGGTCGCACCGGTTTCGCGGGCGCGCTCGATCACGATCTCCGCGAGCGAAGGATCGGCGCCCACCGGCGGCGTGTAGCGGATCGCCTGGCCATCCCGCAGCGTGAGCGGGCCATCCAGGCGCATCTCGCGCGGGATGACCGTCTTCGTGAAGTAGCCGTTCGAGATGAAAACCGGAACGACGACGATGTCCGGGTCCTCGCAGCCATCCAGGCAGCGCGCGAGCGACGGCTCTTCCTTCCAGTAACCGGTGCGGACCTCGTCGAAGCCGCCACGGCGGCGCATTTCGGCGGCGAGCGAGCGGACCGGCGCGCTGGAATTGGCGTTGAGGTGGGAGCCGTGGCCGACGAGGACGAGGGCCGTCATTCGTCGCGGTCCCGGCGGGCGGCAAGCCGCCCTTCGCGCTCCTGCCGTGCGAGCCGGGCCACCGTGCCCCAGCCGGGCCCGAGGGCGGACACGATGCGCTCCCGGATGAGCTTCGCCACGCCCGGGGATGCGCCGCCTGTGGAAACGGCGATGGCGAGCTCGCCGTCGCGGATGGTTGCCGGAGTGAAGAAGGTGCTCTCAGCCTGGCGGTCCGTGACAACGACCGGGATGTTGCGCGAGCGAGCGAGTTCGCCCACTCGGCGGTTCACTTCACGCTCGCTGGTGCAGGCGAAGACGAGGGCCCATGGCGGGGCCGCGTCGATATCGGCGTCTTCGAACGCCCGCCGGACAACGGATACGAACGGCAGGAGGGCGGCCTCGTCGAGGATGTCCGGGGCGATCACGGTGACCCGGAATTCGCCCTCCGCCAGATTGCGGACCTTGCGCAAGGCGACGACCCCGCCGCCGACCACGAGCGCGGGGCCGGCCGAAGGCTGCAAGTCGATCATGACGCTCATGAGAGCGCCTCGACAACGGCGGCGGCCAGGCCTTCGATAGACGGCGCGCCCGCGACGGCATCGACGCGGCCGAACGCGTTGCGGGCCGCCTCGGCGGCCCGTGGGCCAATGGCGCAGAGCTTCGTCGTGCCCGGCAACACGCGTTCCCCGAGCGCGCTCGCGAGGAACGTGGCCGATGAAGCGCTGGCGAAGGTGATGGCGTCCGCGTGGAGGAGCGCGTCCACCGTACCGTCATCGAGGGTTGCCGGCAGCGTCTCGTAGACCTGCACACGCTCGACGTGGGCGCCTCGCGCGCGGAGGCCGTCGCCGAGGCGCTGGTCACTGAGCGAGCCGGACGGGATGAGGACGCGCGCGCCGTCCACCCGGGGCAGCTCAGCCGCCAGGTGCTCGGCGTCAGCCTGGGAAGGGACGAAATCCGCAAGGAGTCCGTGGGCGTCGAGGGCTTCAGCGGTAGCATCGCCGACGGCGGCGAGCTTCGTGGCCCCGAGGGTTCGGACGTCACGGCCCGCAGCCCGCAGCGCCCGGAAGAGGCCGGTAACCGCGTTCTGGCTGGCAAACACCACCCAGTCCCAGCGCGCAGCGGCGCGATCGTCGGTGGTGAGGTCAGGCGCGGCGAAGCGGATCTCGAGCACCGGCGCTTCCAGCACCGACGCGCCGAGGGCTTCGAGCGCGGCCCGCAACTGGCTCGCCTGCGCCCGCGTGCGCGTAACGACGACGGACTTGCCGGCGAGTGGCGGCGCCGCGCGCCAACCGATTTCGGCGCCCAGCGCGGCCACCGCGCCGATCACGGTCAGCAGCGGGGTGGGAAGGCCCGCTTCGCGGACGGCGCCGGCGATCGTTTCGAGGGTGGCGATGACCGAGGCCTGCGACGGGAGCGTGCCGTTCGCGATGGAAGCGGCCGGTGTCCGCGGGTCGCGGCCGGCGGCGATGAGCTTCGCCGCCGTGTCTCCGAGCGCGGCGGCCCCCATGAGGACCACCAGGGTGTCGATACGCGCGAGCGCGGACCAGTCATGCGCGTCAGCGTTCGATTCGCTGCCGGTGATGACCGCGAAACTGCGCGCCAGCCCGCGGTGCGTGACGGGAATCCCGGCGTAGGCAGGCACAGCCACGGCCGAACTCACCCCCGGGACGACCGAAAACGGGATGCCCGCGGCGCGGAGGGCCAACGCTTCTTCGCCGCCACGCCCGAAGACGAACGGGTCGCCGCCTTTCAGGCGGACGACGCGCTTGCCCTGGCGCGCCTTCGCGATGAGGATGGCGTTAATTTCGTCCTGGGACATGGAGTGGGCGCCCGCGCGTTTGCCGGCGTCAATGCGCTCCGCGCCGGCCGGGGCGAAGTCCAGGAGCCGGGATGAGAGCAGCGCATCGTGGACAACGACATCCGCCGCCTGGAGCGCGCGCAACCCGCCGGCCGTGATGAGGTCGGGGTCGCCGGGGCCCGCGCCGGCAAGCGTGACGAAACCTGGATGCGGCACGTTGCGCATTGTCGCACCGGAGCTGCCCGGGGAGACAGGAGGCCGGGGGTTTCGCCCGCGAATTGGCTGCTGCCTATACTTCGCGGATGCAAGAGAACGTGCCTGCCGGGATCAAGTACGAAGCGGTCAGCCGCTTCTTCGCGGAGCATATCCAGGGTGGCGAAGCGCCGCTGACCTTCTCCTTCATCAGCGGCGGCCGCTCGAACCTGACCTACAAGGCGGAAAACGCGAACGGCACCTGGGTGCTGCGCAGGCCGCCGCTCGGACACGTCCTGCCAACCGCCCACGACATGGCGCGCGAGTTCCGCGTCCTCTCCGGGATGGCGAAGGCGGGCTTCCCCGCGCCTGTGCCGCAGGCGCTCTGCGAAGACCCGGAGGTCAACGATTACCCGTTTTACGTGATGAACTTCTGCGAGGGCGTGATCGTTATCGAAACGCTGCCGCCCGGGTTCGCGGACGATGAGGCGAAGCGCAGGGAGATCGGGCACGGGCTGATCGAGACGCTCGTGCGGCTGCACTCGGTGGATTACAAGGCAGTGGGCCTCGCGGAGTTCGGCCGGCCCGAGGGCTACCTCGAACGCCAGTTGCGGCGCTGGTCCGAGCAGTGGGCACGCTCCGAGACGCGGCCGATCAAGGAGATGGACGAGCTCATCCGGCGGCTGCGCAACAGCATCCCGGCGTCGCCCACGCCAACCATCGTCCACGGCGACTACCGGCTGGGGAACATGATGTTGGACCCGAACAACCCGCGACGCGTGGTTGCCGTGCTCGACTGGGAGATGGCGACGCTCGGTGACCCGCTATCGGACCTGGGGTACACGCTGGGCTACTGGGGCGACATGGCGGATACGCCTGAGTACCTGGCGGCGCGGACGGCGAGCTCCGTGACCGCGCAGCCGGGTTTCCACACGCGGGCCCAACTGGTGGAAGAGTACGGGCGGCTGAGTGGCCGCGATGTTTCAGGCGTCCAGTGGTACGAGATTTTCGCGACCTACAAGCTCGCGGTGATCGTCGAGGGAATCCATGCGCGGTTCCTCGCGGGCGAAACGGTCGGCGGCGGATTCGAAGGATACGGCGAGCGGACTGAGGCGCTCGTCGCGGAAGCGTTCGCCGCGACGGAGAAGGCAGCGGATGCGCGCTTGCGCGGGGTGAGCTAAGGGGAGGGGTGGGCGTGGGGCGTCCGGCTCATCCGCTCACTATCCATCCGTACCCGCCCAGCCATGGGCGGGTGGGATATTCATATGCGGGCGCGGAAATCGAGAGCTATCCATCTGTACCCGCCCAGCCATGGGCGGGTGGGATATTCATATGCGGACGCAGTAATCGAGAGCTATCCATCTGTACCCGCCCAGCCATGGGCGGGTGGGATGTTCATATGCGGGCCGCGGAAATCGAGAGCCATCCTTCTGCACCCGCCCAGCCATGGGCGGGTGGGATGTTCATATGCGGACGCGGAAATCGAGAGCTATCTATCGGTACCCGCCCAGCCATGGGCGGGTGGGATGTTCATATGCGGGCGCGGAAATCGAGAGCTACCCATCCTGTACCCGCCCAGCCATGGGCGGGTGGGATGTTCATGTGCGGCCGCGGTAATCGAAAGCAATGGCGAACCGCACCAGCATCGCAGCTCTCATCCTGGCTGGCCGGGTACAGACGGCTGCGTTCGAAGGCCGCGGTGATGCTTGACGCGGGGCGGAGGTGTGGATTGGACATCCCAGCGCTTACTGCGTGCGCGCCTCGGATTGGTGCCTCGAGTTCGGCGCCGGATTCGGGGCGTGATGAGCACCGGTCTCTTTACCTCCGCATGGAACCGAAACGGCCTGGCGGGCGTTCCTCCGGCATGAACGCGATGACGCGTTCAGAGGAGGGGTGAAATGAACATCAGGTGGATGGCTGCAGGGGTGCTTGCCGTGTCACTGCTGTTCGCCGCCTGCGGCGATGACGACGACAACGACGGCGGCGTCTCGCTGAGCCGCGGCGTGGCCGGGGCAACCAGCGCGCCGAACACGAGCAGGTCCTCGACCGGCGCCGAGGCGCCGGCCACTGGCGGCGCCACTGACACCGGCGGGGGCGCTCCGCTCCCGTCGATCGATAGCGGCCGGAAGATCATCTTCACGGCCACCATGGAACTGAATGCCAGCGACGTCGGTCGAGCCTTCAACGACGCCTCTTCGCTCGCGACCGGGAACGGCGGTTACATCGAGAAGTCCGCGTTCTCGAACGACCCGAACGACAACACGAAGCGCTCGGCGACCCTGACCATCCGGGTACCGGCCCAGAACTACGACTCGCTGCTCGCCAGCCTTCGCACGATGAACGGCGTTGGTGTGGTGACGGAAGGCTCGAATTCGAACGAGGTCACCGAGCAGTACATCGACCTGCAGAGCAACCAGCGCAACCTTGAGCGCACGGAGCAGCAGTACCTCGAACTGCTGAAGCAGGCGAAGAGCATCCAGGAAGTGCTGACCGTGCAGGACCGCCTGACCAGCGTGCGCAGCCAGATCGAGCAGATCCAGGGCCGGCTAAAGGTGCTCGACCAGCGGATCGAATTCGCGACCATCAACCTGACGGTCTCGCCGGTGGTCGCCCGCGTCGAGGACAAGCCGAAGGATTCGGACTGGTCACTGCGCGGCGTGCTGGTGGGCAGCTTCGAGCAGTCGGTCGAAGCTGCGCGCTACGTTGCGGCCGGCGCGATCGTGCTCGGAGTCGCGATGGCGTGGCTGGTTGTCCCCCTGAGCCTCGGCCTGCTGGCGGTGCTGCGCTTCCGCAAGCGGCCCGCGACGGACTTGCCGCCACCGGCTTCGCCCGCATAGCCAGGGCAGACCGAACGGACCGTGGCCGCCGGTATGCCGGCGGCCACCCCCTATGCGGACGATCACACCCGGCGGCGCCCGGCGGTGGTATCGTGCGCGTTGACACCACTCGCGGAGGTCCCCGTGAGCAACATCATCGCCATCAACGACATTCGAGAGCCGGCCGAGTTCGGCGACCGCGACTTCCCCAGTGCGCTCGTGAACGTCACCAACGTCTGCAATCTCTCGTGCACCCACTGCTTCGTCTTCCGGGCAGACAACCCGAACAAGCCAAAAGACAAGATGGACGACGCGACGATGCTCTCGCAGCTCGAGAAGCTGCGCGACAAGCATCACATCAGGTCGATGTTGTTCATGGGCGGCGAGCCGATGATCCGCAAGAACCTGGTGATGCAGGCGATGCCGCTGTTCGCGCACTCTTCCATCGTCACGAACGGGACGTATGGCATCCCGTCGGTGCCCGGGCATCTCGTCACCGTCTCTCTCGACGGACCGAAGGAACTGAACGACCCCATCCGCGGCGAGGGCGTGTTCGACAAGGTGAAGAAGGCCGTGTTCGAACGGGACCCGGACGACGGCACAACGGTGATGCTGCAGATGACCGTAACCCGCCAGAACGCGCCCGGGATCGAAGCGTTCGTCGAGGAAGTGAAGGACTGGCCGGTGACCGGCGTCGCCTTCACCTTCTATGTGCCCTGCGTGGACGACCAGACCGGCCTGGGCTGGGACGACCTGCGCGACCGCGACGCCGTGGTGGACCGGGTCATCGCGGTCAAGCGGAAGTACCCCTCGCGAGTGAAGACGAACATCGGCGCGCTGGAACTGATGAAGTCGGACCGCTGCCTGGAAGTCACGGGGCAGCATGGCGAGCACTGCGGGCTGCGGAACGGCCTGCTACCGCTGTATATGGGCGAAGGCGGGAACTTCGAGCGCACTTTCTGCTGCTACGGGAATGATGTGGACTGCACGAAATGCGGCGCCTACGCGGTGTTCAACGGCGCCTACCACCGCCGGGCAGGGACGGTGGAAGAGGGGTAGGCGAATGGAACCGCGACCGGCAGGGAGCGGATCACGGCTTAGCGACCACGCCGCGCGGTAGCCACCACCAAATGGAACCGCGACCGGCAGGGAGCGGATCACGGCCGAGCGACCACGCCACGCGGTAGCAGGACCAAATGGAACCGCGACCGGCAGGGAGCGGATCACCGCTTAGCGACCCAGGCCACGCGGTAGCAGGACCAAATGGAACCGCGACCGGCAGGGAGCGGATCACCGCTTAGCGACCACGCCACGCGGCAGCAGGACCAAATGGAACCGCGACCGGCAGGCCACGCGGTAGCCTGTGAGACTCACTGCCCGAACTTCACATACCGCACCGCTGCCTCCAGAGCGACGTCATCCCAGATCACCCGCGTACTTCCGCCCCGCGCCCAGGGCGACTCCGACGAGAGATCGCCCGTCCGCTCCCGCAGGACTCGCGTCACTTGTGCCTTCAGCGCGTTCATGACTCGACCGGGCGGTTGTTCGGAGGCCAGGACGATGTGGACATGATTCGTGCGGACGGCGAGCGCGAGGATCGGCCATCCGTGAAACTCGCAGGCTTTTCGGAGGATGTCATCGACCTCTTCCCGCTCGGTTTCAGAGAACACTGTTGCCGGCCGGCTCATCTGCCCGTGGGCGGCGGCCGCGAGGCGAGGATCGGGGCGTGCGACCGGTTCGCCGTAGCCGTTCTGTCGGCGGCTCACCCAGCCCCTTTCGTCTCCCGGAAGCCATGTGCCGTAGGTTCGCCAGGTAAGAAAGAGCGCCTTTGGACCGGCGGCCACCATCGCAGAAGTGTAGCGGCTGCCGCGTGGCTTTGGTCGCTGAGCCGCGATCCGCTCCCTGCCGGTCGCGGTTCCAGGATCGGGGGGCTACGCCCCGCCTGCTACCGCCGGCACGATGCTCACTTCGTCGCCGTCTTTCAGGCCGGTGCCGAGGCCCGACATGAAGCGGATGTCTTCTCCATTGACGTAGATGTTCACGAAGCGGCGCAGTTGGCCGGATTCATCGAGGACGCGCTCTTTCATCCCCGGGTAGCTGCCTTCAAGGTTCGCGACCAGGGATTCGAGCGTGGCGCCTTCACCGGCAACCTTTGAGAGGTTGCCGGTCAGGCTCCGGAGGGGCTGGGGAATGAGCACAGTGACAGACACAGAGTTCTCCGTTGCGAGAAGTAAGTTCGGATCGGTTCGCTAGCCTTCGACGATGTCTCCGGCGACGGGATCGACGCGGACGCCCTTGGCCTGCGCCCACTCGATGCTGCGGGTGACCTCGTCCGGGTCGCCTTCGAGTTCGAGCAGCACCCAGCCCGTCTGCTCATCGACATCCGCCATGCGGACGTTGGTGATGACGCGGAACTGGTGGCCGAGGTTGTAGATGAGGGGTTCCTTGATCAGGTTCTCGGGGAACGTGAATCGCACACGCTTGAGGGCCATGGGTCAGGCAACTCCTTGCGCTACCGGCGTCCGGTAGGCGGCTTCAAAGCTCTCCATCGTCGGGTCGATTTCGAGGGCGGGTTCGAGGTGGTCCGCCACCGCTTCCGCGGTCTTGAACCCGGCGCCCGTGATGAACGCGACGGTGAGCTCGTCGGGATGAATTCTACCCTGCGCGGCAAGTTGCCTGAGCGAGGCGATGGTCACGCCGCCGGCGGTCTCGGCAAAAATGCCCTCCGTTTCGGCCAGCAGCTTCATGCCGTCAACGATCTCGGGGTCGTCGACCATCCCACAGGCGCCATCCGTCTCCTGGAGCTGGACAAGGCTGTAGTAGCCGTCCGCCGGGTTCCCGATGGCCAGGGACTTCGCAATGGTGTTGGGGCGCTGCGGGCGGAAGTTGGTGGTGCCTTCCTGCCAGGCCACGGCAACGGGTGAGCAGCCGGTGGCCTGGGCGCCGCTCATGCGCGTCCTCGGCTCATCGATGAGCCCGGCTTTGTACAGCTCCTGGAAGCCCTTCCGGATCTTCACGAAGAGCGACCCGCTAGCAATCGGCGAGACCACATGGTCCGGCGCGCGCCAGCCGAGCTGTTCGGCCACTTCCATGCCGAGCGTCTTCGAGCCTTCGGCGTAGTAAGCCCGGACGTTCACGTTCACGAACGCCCAGTTGTAGGAGCCGGCGAGCTCGGCGCAGAGTCGGTTCACGGCGTCGTAGTTGCCGTTCACTTTCACGAGCGTCGGCTTGTAGATGCTCGAACCGAGCACCTTGCCCGCTTCGAGGTCGTGCGGGATGAAGACGACGGCTTCCATGCCGGCCGCTGCCGCATGAGCGCTGACGCTGTTCGCGAGGTTGCCGGTGCTGGCGCAGGCGAGCTTCTCGTAACCCAGTTCGCGGGCGCGAGAGGAGGCCACAGCCACCACCCGGTCCTTGAAGGACCACGTGGGGTTCATCGTGTCGTTCTTGATGTAAAGGTTGTTCAGGCCGAGCGCTTTGCCGAGGTTTCGAGCGCGGACCAGCGGCGTAAAACCGGCGCCGATGTCGATGGCGTTGTCGGCATCGCAGGGGAGAAAGTCGCGGTAGCGCCAGAGGCTGGCCGGCCCGGACTGGATGCGCTGGCGCGTGACGTTGCGGCGGATGGCGTCGTAATCGTAGGTGACTTCGACGGGGCCGAAACAGAAATCGCAGACGTGGCGCGCTTCGAGCGGGTATTCGCGGTGACACTCGCGACAGCGCAGGTTGGTGGCGTAGGTCATGCTCAAACTCCTGGCCGTCCTCTTCGTGCAAAGGACGGAAACGGGCCGGGCGCGGCGCAAGCCGGGCCACAGGCGGGCGTGGTTTGGTTCCGGGAGGCCCCTTCTGGCGAGGGGCTAACGCATGACCATGTGGCCCAGGGAGGAAACCATCTGACAACTCCTCAAGTCCGCGTGGGCCGGTCTGTTTCGAGCGGAGTCGCTCTCATCTTTCTCCGTAGTCCTTCCGCGGAAGGAGGAGGCCGGATTTGGCACCTTGTCGAATGAGACAGGTTGCCGGGGTTTCACAGGGCCGGTCCCTCTACCCCATCTTGATAAGCGCGGCCACGTTCGCGGTGTTGCGAGACATAGTACAACACCCGGCCGCCGAGGTCACGAAGGGGCGCGGACATGCATCGAGGAGCGGCGACCGGCTGCCGGACTACCGGTCCCAGAGGGCTACTTCGGCCAGACGGCCACCCCGGTGACCTGCGCGTTCACCGGCCTGCCAGTCGGCGTCGCCGTGGGGACACGGGTCGGTGTGCGCGTTGGCGTGGGCGTCGTCGTGGGCGTGCTCGTGGCCTTCGCCTTCGCGGTTGGCGATGGCGTGCCCGTGCTGGACGGCGTGGGCGTCTCCACGGCGGGAGTCGCGTCGGGGTCTTCGGGGTCTTCGGGGTTCGTCACCGAAGCGGACTTCGAACCGTCGCCGCCCGAAGAGCCCTTCGAGTCGCAGCCGTCGCCGCCAGAGTCGTGACCTGAACCGCCGCCGGCGCCACCGGCGCCGTCCGCCTGGAGGTCGTTCGAACCGCGGCAGTGCTCGCCGTCATCGTCACAATCGCCGTCATCATCGTGCCCGCCAGAGCCCCCGCCCCCGCCCCCTGCGCCGGCGGCCTGCAGGTCGTGCGAATCGCGGCAGTGGCCGCCATCGTCGTCGTCACAGTCGTCGTCATCGTGGCCGCCGGACCCCGAACCGCCGCCGGCCCCTCCCGCGCCCGCGCCAGCCGCGAGAAGATCGTCATTGTCGCGACAGTGGCCATCGTCGTGGTCGTCCGGGTCAGCCAGCAGCTTCTCGCAGTTGACCACAGTGTCGCCGGGGCCCTTGTAACAGGTATCGAACCCGGGGCCGCCATCGATGAAGTCCTTCCCCGCCCCGCCGAAGAGGAAGTCATTGCCGGCGCCGCCAAGGACCACGTCATCATCCGCGCCACTGTAGGCGAAATCGTCGTCTGCCCCGCCGTCCAGGCAGTCCTTCCCGGTGCCGCCAAACACTGCGTCGTCGCCGCCGAGGGCGAGGACGAGCTTCCCGCCGTTCCCGGCGACCAGGAAGTTCGGGCCCGCCGTGCCGGTGATGGTATTCGCGGGCGTGTAGGTAAGGCCGCGGGCGGTGCAGGGAGCGGGGGTGGGGGAGGGGGCTACAGAGAAGGCCACAACCAGCCTGATGTCTTCGGTTTTCCAGAACGCACTGGCGTTCAGGAACTGACCCGCTACCGCTCCAACGACGATGGCGGTCGCGAACGTGAGGCGCCATGGCCCGCACTTCATGCGGTCGCCTCTACCGTTGTGGCCGATGGTCCGAGGCTCCCCCAACGTGCCCATCGATAGATGACGAGCAGTTCGGGAATCATAATCAGGAGGCCCGGCACTACGACGAAAAGGAAATACCCGGGTCTGGTTGCCATCAAGTTGAACGCGTTGCCCAGAGCAGGAACGTCCAAGACCAGCTTTCCCACGAGATCGGACTCGCGGACGGTCCAGCCGTCCGCCGTACCGTTGGCATCCCCCTTGGTTTCGAAGCCGACTCCGCCGTCCTCGGTGGTGACCACGTTGACGACTCTATGAAGGACGGGCCGTCGAGCCCCTTCTCCGTAATGGACGCCCACACGGGCGGTGCGGGGTTCGCGAAAGAGTATGACGTCGTGAACGTGAACCTGACGGCCTTCCACCGGCCGCGTAATGGCTACCGCATGCATGTGGATGGTGGGTTCCATGGAACCACTGACCACGTCGCGAACTTCTATTCCCGTCAACTTTGGAAGCAGAAGAAGCAACGCCACCGCAGACAAGAGGCAGTACCCCGTGAGAAGCACGGAAGCGTTGATGAGCCTCAGAAAACGGGCCGCACCGCGCGACTGGAGTTGCCTGGAAAAGTAGCTCGAGGTGAAGGTCAGTCGCATCGGTGGATACCAGTACTGGGAACGGGGGCCGCGACAGCGCGGCCCCGTTCTGTGCATCGGGAGCCGGAACTAGTTGGTCTGCCCCCACAGCAGGACTGACCAGTTCGTGGAGGCATTCTGAATGCTGTCTTGATTGCTTGATGTCGATGGCAGCGCCGTCGTGACCGTGCAGTCGATCTGGGCACCGGCCGCGAGACCCGAAGTGAGGACGGCGCCGGCGAGGTAAGTCGGATGGTTTGGAGCAGCCGGCCCATAAGCCGTGCATGCTCCGCCGATCGCCACGGTCATCTCGTTCCAGAGTGCACTCGAACCGCCGAAGGAACCGGAAGGGTTCTGCACATACAGGTTAAGCGCCACGTCGCCGACATTCTTCACGCGGAAGCAGTCGGTGGTTGAGAAGCCCAACGGGATGTCCGTCGCGCCCGCCGGAATGGTTGCCGGCCCGCCCGTGGTATCCGCCACCAGCGCATACGGCGAAGAGCAATCCTCACTCCAGTAGACCTGGATATCGGCGCTGCCTGAGGTGTACACAGTGTTGGTGGTCACCGTGTCTGTGGTCCAGAACGCCGAAGCGCCCAAGACCATGGTTGCTGTAATCGCGCCAACCATTAGGAAGGCAGCTGCCAGCCGTTTCTTCATAGTCCTACCCCGGTGTCGCGACGACTCGCCGCGACGTGGTTGGCCGTCTACGGGACGTACCCGCGGCGGCGGTTCGTTGAGGTTTCGAGAGACGTGAAAGTGCCACTTCGCTCTTTGCCCGGAACGCTCCTTTCCGGGCCGCCTGGAGAACAACTCTGCTTCGCCCGCTTCCACGGGCGTTCGCTAATGCGACGCTCACCTAGCAAGTGCTAGGATCACGATCGCAAGGTGGGCTCGAGTTCTCCTTGCGACCCTCGCCCCGGGATGGTTGCAGCCATTCCGGGGCTTTTTCTGTTGTTGCCGAAAATCCCGAATACCGTTCGGGGGCGGCATAGTGACAAACCGGTTGCCAGCGCGTCAACCCCCCGGCTCGCTACACCTGTACGAGTCGGATGGACTCGCGTCATACCCTGTCGCGTTCGCTGCCATCTTTGCGACAGATACGTGTCGACTTTGGTCTTTCGCCCGGCACGCTCGAATCTGGGCGCTCCATAATCGTTAGAGCTTCGTAAGAATTGCGCTCCTAGCCCTCGGGCTCCAGCTGCAGCGCCGTGATCGACTCGAAGAGCGCGCCGGCGGGCATGGCGCGGCCCACCACTTCGTCCAGGTAACGGAGGTCGAAGGCGTCACCGGCGGGCATGCCGGCGGCGATCGCGAGGATCTGCGTGTACTGGGTGGCCAGCGGCTCGGTCTTCGAAGAACCAGCCCCGAGCTGGGCATAGGCGCGCGCCACGAACTCGGCGAACGAGCCCTGCGGCGCGTTCGTGCCCGGCAGCACCTGGCGCACGCCGGCGCTGGGCAGGATGCCCGCCGACTCGGGGAGCACGCTCCCGCTGTTGATCATCGCCACCGCATCGAAGTTGACTTCACGGGCCACGCGCGTGTGCCCGGAAGCGAGCGCCGGTTCGATAGCGATGAGCTGGAGATAGAGAAAGCCGTCGAACGCGGTAGCGGCCACCTCTTCGGCGAGGCTGTCGTCTTCGTCGCAGTGGACGGCTTCGTGGGCGAGGATGGGCATCAGGTATTCGAACCGTTCGCCCTCGGCAAAGGGGTTGATCGAGACCACGCGCGAGCCATCGCCGATGTGGGTGACCTGGGCGAGGAGTTTCGGGTTCCCCGGCGGCTCCTGGAAGGCGATGCGGGTCGCGGGTTTGCCGGTGCAATTGCTGGTGGTGAGCAGCGATGGGATGGCGGGTTCGGCGAACGTGCCGGTCAGCGCGGCCAGCGCGGCCCGCAGCTTCGGCGAAGTCACCACTTCCACCGGGATCGCGTCGTAGAGGTCGAGCGCATCTTGCAGCGTCTGCGGATCCACCTGGCGAGCTTGCATGTGCGCTTCGAGCGCCTGGCGCATGGCCGCGGGGTCGCGGTCCTCGGGCTTGAGTGGCGCCGTCTCGGGGTCTCCGAGGAAGGCCTCGTTGCTCGACATGAGCGCTTTCGAAGCCAGGACGACGAGCGTCTTGTCCAGGTCGCTGTCGACCTTCGCCTCGATGTCCCCGGTCGCTTCCGCCTGGAAAAGGCTCCGGCGGACCGTAAGCTTCGTGTCCTGCGGGATGAGCGATGCGACCTTGAGCTCGATGACCCGGCCCGTGCCCCCAGCGACCTTCGCCGATTGCACGAGGACGCGCTGATTCCCTCCTTCGGCGAGCGGGACGCTCAGCTCGAAGTTGGACGCGAGCGGCAGGCCGCTCTCGACCACCTTGAAGTCGCGGTCGAGCTGGACCTTGATCACGGAGGTGAGCTTCGCCTGCCCGTCGACCACGTCGCGCTCTGCCCTGGCGGAAGAGACGCGGGGGAGCGGCTGCTCACTCGACCCGGACGAACACGCGGATACGGCGAGCGCGGCCAACAGCGCTCCAATCCACAATCCGAAATCCGAAATCCGAAATCCGGCCACCTAGCGGCCCGTGTAGTTCGGCTTGCGCTTCTCGGCGAAGGCGCGCGGTCCTTCCTTCGCGTCTTCGGTGCCCATCAGGCGGGTGAGCAGGACATCTTCGTAGGCCAGGCCGTGGTCGAGCGGCATATCGAGACCGCGGGCGATGGCCTCCTTGGCCGTCCGCACCGCCAGCGGGCCACGCTCGCAGATGGTGCTGGCGATCTGGTGCGCCTTATCCATCAGTTGGTCCAGCGGCACGATATGCGAGACGAGGCCGGCGCGGAGCGCGGTCTCGGCGTCGATCTGCTCGGCGGTGAGGATCATGTAGTTCGCGAGGGCAGCCGGGATGGCGCGAGGCAGCCGCTGCGTACCGCCGGCGCCCGGCATGATCGCCCAGCGCACTTCGGGCAGGCCGAACCGAGCTTCTGGTGTGCAGATGCGGATGTCACAGGTCAGCGCAAGCTCCATGCCGCCGGCCAGGCAGTAGCCGTTGATGGCCGCGATGATCGGCTTGAAGATGGGCAACCGCTTGGTAAACCCCCCGAAGGGCACCGGCCGGCCGCCCTCGAACTGGTTCTCGCCACGCGCGGTAGCCACGAGGTCCATGCCCGTGGAGAACGACTTCGCGCCGGTACCGGTGAGGATCGCGACCCGCAGGTTGGGGTCGTCGCGGAAGTCCTCCCACGCGCGCTGCATCTCGCTGGAGGTCTGAGCGTTTACCGCGTTCAGTTGCGGTTCGCGGTTGATCGTGAGCACCGCGACCGGGCCTTCCTTCTGATAGATGATGTTCGCGAAATCCAGGTTGGCCATGTTTTTCGTCCTCGGTCGGCTGGTGGTTGGGAAGGATACGACGTGAGAGGGAAAGAGGGTGAGAGGTGAGAGGGAAAGACCCCGCGACCCCGCCGCCTCCGTTTCTCGAGCGGAAGCGGAAGGCTGACGGGACCGTGCACGACTACGAGACGGTGCTCGTCCACCGTGACCAGACCGTGGTGATCGTGAAGTTCGTCATGACCCGTGGCGGCGGTCCGCCGCGGCTGCCGGTCACCGTGGCCGCGGGATCGATCTCGTATGGGTACTTCTGGCCCCGGCGGCCCTATAACGTCTACCGCTGGCTAACCCCGGGTGGCGACCTCATCGCCCACCGGTTCGACGCCGTCACGGCGGTCAAGGTCAGCGAATCCGCCGTCGATTACCGGGACCTGGTGCTCGATTGGTGGGCGTTTCCGGACGGCTCGATCGTCGAAGAGGACCGGGACGAACTGGACGAGGCCGTGGCCGCCGGGACGGTCAGCGCGACGGACGAGCGGCTCGCGAACGAGGCCGCGTACCAGGTCTTCAGCCGCTACCGGCACATTATCGATGAGGTGGAGGCGCTGGAGCGGCGCTGGGTGCGGTGAGGCGCCGCCAACGCGCTACAATCATCTCGAACGGCGATGACGAACGTGCCTGACTCTTCGGAACTGAACCCGGACCCTCGGAGGCGTGAGTCCTTTGAGCTGGCACAGGCAGTGCTGGACTTGATCTCAGAGGCGGCGACGATTCTGGGAACAACCGACGACGCCCTTGCGTGGATCAGCGCTCCCAACCGTTCGCTCGGGGGCATTGCCCTCGGGATCTTCGAGAAGGGCCTGGACGGAGAGTGAACGAAGCGAGGGCGATCCTCTTCAAGCTCGAAGAGGGCATTTACAGCTAGTGCCAGTCGCGTGGCGGTTAACCTCGGCACGGCGCGCGGCCGGGGCGTTCAGCGGCGAAGGCTCCGCGTTGTCAGCAGGCCGATGGCACCGCGCCGGCGTCCGGTGCGCATACATCCTCGGCTCTCTCCCTTGCTGCACTGGAGGTCATGGTCCACTCCGGGGCGGGCGGCCAGTCATCCCGTTCGTCGCCTTCGAAGTGCGGATACCTGACAACCTGCCGATCGGCGCCGTGCCAGATTCCTTGTTGGGCGACGGCTGGAAAGCGTTCCCCGCCCCACCCGAACTCGCAGACTTCGGTTCACGCTGGGTTGAGTCGATGGAGACGGCAGTTCTGCGAGTGCCTTCTGCGGTGAGCCCGCGCGAGTTCAACTTCCTGCTCAACCCTCGCCATGCGGATTTCGCCAGGCTCGAAGTTTCCCGCCCAGAGGATACCACGAGGCGTTTCGAGATTGCGTCTGGCAAACAGCACGCATTGACGATCGCACGCCCGCCTTTACAGCCCCGCCTGCCCGCCCAATACTTCCCCCATGATGCGAGCACTCCGCCGCTACCTGAACGCCGCCCTCATCGGGTTCATCGTCACGTTCGTGATTTACCTGTTCGTGCGGTTTGACCCGGACAAGATCGTGCTGGGCATCGTCATCGCCCTGATCGGGGCCGCGGCGACGCTGGCGGCCTACATCTACCTGGACCGCAAGCTCGGCGGGAAGGAGCCCGAGCTCTACGACCGCGACGGCAACCTGATCGACCGCACCGGGAAGATCCTGAAGGCGAAGTCGCAGTTGTAGCGCACCACGTCTCACCTTCTTTCTTTCTTCCTCTCCCCTGTATCGTTCCGAAGATATGACCGGCCGCGCCATCGTCCGTCCGCGTCACGCCTTTGGGTCGCTGACTCCGCACCAGCAGGGCCTCGTCGCCGTGCTCGGGGCGGCCGTGCTCTGGAGCACGGGCGGCCTGTTCATCAAGTGGGTCTCGCTCGATGCGCTGGGCGTCACGATGTGGCGCTCGCTGCTCGCCGGGATCGTGATGTGGCTGGTGGCGCGGCCGCCACTGCGGTGGCCGTGGAAGACAGGCCGCCTGACCTGGGGCATCGCGGTCAGCTATGCCCTCACGCTCGTGATGTTCGTTGCCGCGACGAAACTGACAACGGCGGCGAGCGCCATCTTCCTCCAGTACACGGCGCCGCTCTATTTGCTCGTGAGCGGGGCGCTGTTCTTGAAGGAACGGCCCAGCAGGCTCGACTTCGTGACCGTGGCGGTCGCGTTCTGTGGGATGGCGTTGTTCTTCGTCGGCAAGCTGGATACGGATGCGATGGCCGGGAACATCCTCGCGGCCGCGTCCGGGGTCACCCTCGCGGCGATGTTCACGTTGCTGCGCGCGCCCGGCTGCACGTCGGCGACGCGGCCCGAAGCGATGGTCCTCGGCAACGTCCTGTTAGTTGTGGGCCTCTTCGCGGTGAACCTCGGGCGGATGACCGCCGAACCATTCACGCCGGACGCGAGCGATGTTTTCGGCCTGGCGTTCCTCGGCGTCGTGCAAATCGGCTTCGCGTACCTGCTCTTCGGTTTCGGCGTTGGCCATGTCCAGGCGCTCGAGGCCTCGCTCATCGGCATGCTCGAGCCCGTGCTCAACCCCGTCTGGGTGTTTCTCTTCCTCGGCGAGACACCGGGGTGGTGGGCCGTCCTCGGCGGCGCCATCATCGTCGCGGCTGTGAGCGCGCGGACGGTTGCCACCGAAAAGGGCCGCGCGAACGCGAACGAGGCCCTCCTCCCGGCCGACATATGAGCGAGCACGCGGACGCCGCCGCACTGATCGACGTGTACCGCGCGCTCGAACAGATGCACGAGTGGCGCGGCTGGCACTGGTGGCCAGATGCCGACCCGTTCGAGGTGTGCGTTGGCTGCATCCTGGTCCAGAACACCATGTGGGCGAACGTCGAGCGCGCGCTCGACCGCCTGAGAGCGGCCGATGCGCTCACTCCGGACGCGATGGGCGCGCTTTCGCAGGACGCACTGGAAGAGCTCGTGCGGCCGAGCGGACAGTACCGGCAGAAGGCGAAAAAGCTGCGGGCGTTCCTCGCGCTGTGCGAGGGGCACGGCGGGTTCGAAGCGTTGATGCGGATTGAACCGGAGCGGCTGCGGCCGATTCTCCTCGGTACGTTCGGCATCGGGCCTGAAACGGCGGACGCGATGATCTGTTACGCCGCCAGGGAGCCTGCGTTCGCCGCGGACGCGTATTCAATGCGGCTGTTCGGCCGGCTCGGGCTGGGGCCCGTGGAGTCGCGGGACTACCACACCTGGCAGCGGTGGGTGCTGGCGGCGCTCGCCGGTGCGCGAGCGGACGACTGGAGCGAACGTGACCTGATGGCCCGCTACCATGCCCTCATCGTGATGCACTGCAAGCACCTCTGCCTGAAGAACCGCCCGAAGTGCGGCCAGTGCGAGCTGCTGCCGCGCTGCCCCCACGGCCAGGCGGTCCGCGCGTGATCCGCCGCGGTATTGGCGAGGCCGCCAGGGCCGCGCGCCGCCTGATGTGGCAGGGCGAACGACTGCGCTGGCGCATCCTCCACCCGATTACGCTCGGGGCGCGAGTGATCCTGGTGCGGGACAACGAGGTGTTGCTGGTCCGGCACACCTACCGCGACGGCTGGTTCTTCCCCGGCGGCGGTGTCGACAAAGGCGAGACGCTGGAGGCTGCGGCGCGGCGCGAGGCGGAAGAAGAGGCACACGCCACGATCCGAGAACTGACGCTGCTCGGCGTTTACGGGTCCGCTTCCGAAGGGCGCACCGACCACATCGCCGTCTTCCACACGCGAGACTTCGAGCTGCGCGACTTCGAGGCGAACAACGAGATTGCGGCGCGCGAGTGGTTCAGCCTCGATGCGTTGCCGGAGGGCCTCGGCGCCGCCGACAGACGCAGGCTGCGCGAATTGCAGGAGGGCGGCGCGCCTCAAGGTGGCGAGTGGTGAGCATGGAAGCGGACGAGGCACTCCGACGGGCGCTCGAAGCGTTCGGTCTTGAGCCGTTGCGGGCGCCGCAGCCGGTCGACGACTCGGTGCTGAATTTGAACTACCGCGTCGAGACTACCGGCGGCGCCGTTTTCCTGCGCTGGCATCGTGCCGGTCGTCCCCTCGAACGGCTTCAGCGGGAGCAGGCCGGCGCCGTCTGGGCTGGTTCGCACGGGCTGCCCGTTGCCCAACCGCTGCCAACGCCAGGCGGCGACTCCATCATCGAAATCGATGGGCGATTCTGGTCCGCGTACCGGTGGATTGACGGCTCGACCTACCGGCGCGGGTCGATCACGCCGGAGCAGGCTTCGAACCTGGGGCAGGTTCACGGCCGCTGCCAGGTGGCGCTTCGCGACTACCCGCTGGCCGCGACACTGCCGAAAAACACCGAGTTGACCTGGTCAGCGGAAGCTTCGCTCGCGGTACTGGATTCGATCCGTGCCGAAGTCCAGCGGCGTGGGACTGACCAGGAGCAGAGGTGGCTGACGAAACAAACCGAACTGTTGCGCTCAGGCGTAGCGCGGGGGAGCGAGGAGTTCGGGTGGCTGCCTCTCGCCGTAACGCATGGCGACTTCCACGAGCGGAACGTCATGTTCACGGACTCCGGCGAACTGGCCGCGGTGGTCGATTGGGAGCGGTTCTGTCTCCAACCACCGGCGTTCGAAGTGCTACGAGCGGTGAGCTTCATGCTCATCCTCGAGGAAGAGCCGCTCCGGGCCTACCTCGAAGGCTTTCGTGAGTACGCGGTGCTGGAGGAGAGGACCATCGCGCCCGCGGTGGATGCCTGGTGGCAGAGCTCGATGCACAACACGTGGGCGTTCCGGGACACGTTCCGCGATGGCAGCACGACCTCGCGGCAGTTTCTGCCGGAGGAGGAACGCCGTTCGCTCCAGTTCAACGATCCAGACTTCCGGGATTGGCTATCGGCAACAATCGTGCGTTACGCCACCTGACCGAGAGCAATCCACAATCCGAAATCGCCAATCACCAATTCCTAGTAGCCCCGGTGCTCCTTGTTGAGCTGGCGCACGTCCGGCTGGGGCGTGGCTTCGGCCGGGCGAGTCTGGTCTCCGTGGCCGCGGTGCTCTTCCATCTCGGACTCCGTGTCGTCCTCGGGTTCGACCACGCGCACGTCGGATTCTGATGGTTCGAGGACGCGCGCAGCCGTTTCCATGAACTCCTCCACCTTCTCGATCGGGTCGAGGTCCTTGATGTAGCGGATCGCGCCCTTGATGTCCTCGATGGGGTTGAGGTCTCGGCGCGCCTGTTCGCGGTCCTTTTCGTCAGTCATCGGAATGGCCTCGCTTTCTGCCTTCGTGCTTTCGAGTGTCCGCGAAGGGCCGCCCGCAGCACAAGGCCTCGCATCGCGCCGGTAGACACGCCCGGTCGTCAGGTCAACGAACCAGGGGGCGGAGCTGTCGCGTCCGGTGGGCACAGCGATGCGGTTCCTCCAACCCTGGGGGGCATCAGCTTGCGACTGGACCACTACCGACGGAAGGTACGGCTGTGCCATGAAGCCGGCCCGAAAGGGAACTACGCCTGATCGCGTGACTCGGCTTCGGCCAGGGTTTGGCCAACGAGGGCGAGGAACTGGTCGGCCGCGAAGGGCTTCTGCACGAACATCGTGTTCGCGGTGCGCGCGGCGAATTCGGCCGGGCCTTCGGCGCTGTAGCCGGAGATGAGGATGACCGGTATCTGGGGCCAGCGTTCCAGGATGCTCCGCCGCAACTCGATGCCGGATTCGCCGGGCATCACGATGTCGCTGATGACCAGGTCCGGGCGTTGGGCATCGAGCAGCGCCCGCGCTTCGTTCGCGTGGGCGGCCTGGAGGACATGGTAGCCCTGGGTACGGAGCAGGCGGGCAAGCATGACCCGCACCGGGTCGTCATCATCGACGACGAGGATGGTAGCTGTCACCGGCGTCTCGTCGGCCCCCAGAGGCGAACCTCCGGCGGCCCTCGCCGCTTCGTGAGTGTCAGCAATGGCGCGCACGCTGCTCCCCGGGTCTTCGCCCTTTGAATGCATCAATTCTCACCGACCGGAAGGGCTCGCGGTCATTGGGGACAACCCTGATAGGGAGAGTTGAGGCCCCGACAGCGCCAGCGCGAATGATACGCACCGTGGACGGAAGGGTATCGGATTTTTCGTTGTTTTGTGACAAATCTTGTTGAGCGCCGTCACATTTGTACCCCGATTTGCTCGCGGCACGGCCCCCGGGCACTCCCTCGCAAGCGCCGTTGCGCGTTCCGCTATGATGCGCCGCCATGGAACTGCTCTCTGACCGCCGCTTCAGTGTCAGCTCTCACGGCCTTGCCGCCGGGTACGCAGGGTGGCTGCTGCGTTCGCTCGGCGCGAACGTCCACCATGCCTCCGCGCTGGACCCGGAGGACATCGGCGCCTTCCTCGGGCAGGGCGCGACGTTCACCGCTGCCCCGGACCTGGACGGCGAGCCCGGCGGCACGCTGATCACCGACGCTCCCGTGAACGCCACAAGCCGGGCGCGGTTGGAAGTGCTGGCGCGGGACCGCCGCGTGATCTGGATTACCCCGTGGGGGCTCGGAAGCGACTGGAGCGAGCGGCCGGACAGCGACCTCTCGCTCTACGCCGCCAGCGGCTGGATGAACTCCGTGGGCGAACCGGACCGCGAACCGCTCGCCCCGCCGGACGGGCAGTGCCGTTTCGTCGCCGGGCTGTTCGCGGCCATCGCGGCCCTGGAGCCCGCGGTCAACCCGGATGCAGCGGCGCCGGGCCTGGTGGATGTGCCCGTCATCGAGGCGCTCGTCGCTACCCTTATTTATGACTCAGTGGCGTTCCAGTACTACGGGGCAATCCGCGGCCGCGCCGGGAACCGCTTCTCGCGGGCACAGCCGACGCTCACCACGCTGGCCTGCAAAGACGGGTACATGGGCTTGCACACCGCGCTCCATGGGCAGTGGCTTTCGCTTGCGAACCTCATCGGGCGGCCGGAGATAGTGCGCGACCCGCGGTTCGAAAAACTCGCCGACCGGGCGCTCAACACCGGGCCGCTTGACGCGGAATTCCTGCTCCCCTGGCTGGCCGAACGCACCCGCTGGGAGGCGTATCACGAGCTGCAGGCCGCGCGCGTGCCGTCGGCCGGGCTGCCTGACATGGCGGAGGTACTCGCCTCGCCCCAGCTGAACGCGCGAGGCAGTTTCGACACAGTCACGACGCCTTCCGGCCGGACCTACCGCGTCCCCGGCGGGCCGGTCCGGATCAACGCGGAAGCAGGCCCGGCGGCGCCACCGGCGCCGAACCCCGCCTGGCGGCCCGGCGCCGTCCGCGTGGTGGACTTCTCGATGGGCTGGGCCGGGCCAATGGTGACCTTCAACCTCGCCTGCATGGGCGCGGACGTAATCAAGGTCGAGAGTCACACGCACGTCGACTGGTGGCGCGGGTCGCGGCCGCCGGGAGATGGCGACGGCATGGGCCTGCACGAGCGCAGCCACGTCTTCAACTCCACCAACCGCGGCAAGCGCGGCCTCGCCCTGGACCTCACGACCGAGCAGGGCCGCGAGATCGCCATCGACCTGATTTCGACCGCCGACGTGATGGTCGAAAACTACGCCGCGGGCGTCATCGAAAAGCTCGGGCTGACCTGGGAGGCGCTGAGCGCGCGCAACCCGGCGTTGATCATGCTCCGCCAGCCGGGGTTCGGGTCGACAGGGCCGGAGGGCGGTTATGTCGTCTTTGGGAACACCATCGAAGGGATGTCCGGGCTGACGTCGCTGATTGGCTACGAAGGCGGGCCGCCGACGATGCTGAGCAACGCTTTCGGCGACCCAATCAGCGGGCTGGGCGGGACGGTTGCCGTGCTGGCGGCGCTCGATGCCCGGTCACGCGACGGGAAGGGCCGGCTGCTGGAGTGCGCCCAGTTGGAGGGCTTCATGCCCATGGTCTCGGAAGCGCTGGTCCGCTACCAGCGCAC
Source organism: Dehalococcoidia bacterium (assembly GCA_046328215.1). GTDB lineage: Bacteria > Chloroflexota > Dehalococcoidia > Tepidiformales > Tepidiformaceae > Amarobacter. The sequence continues at coordinate 144,430 of JAXLXA010000009.1, forward strand.
GGGCGAAATGCCGCAACGCCGCGGCAATCGGCGGGTGGGCCACGAGCCCTCGGGCTGCTTCGCCCTTGGCGATGACCGCTGGTTGGTGATAGACGTGCAGACCGGCGAGCAGTGGACGGCGCTCGCCCCCGCGATCGCGCAGCCGGGGACCGATTCGCCGGAGTTTCGGCTGGCGGAAGGAAGGGCCGCGCACCGCGATGAGCTGCTGCGGGCCATCCAGGCGTGGGTCGACGCGGCTGGCGAAGGCGCCGTCCAGGCAGCCTGCGAGCGGGCGGGCGTCCCCTGTTCGCTCGTGCTCAACGAAAGTGACGTGCTCGGGTTGGAGCCGCTGCTCGCGAGCGAATTCTGGCAGGGCATGGAACGCGACCCGGTCGGCTTCCACCTCTACCCGACGGTGGCCTACAACCGGGCGGGGTCCCGGCCGCTGACCGAGCGTCCGGCGCCCTTCGTGGGGCAGGACACCGAAGCGATCCTGATCGCGCTGGGCTATTCGGAAGAGGCCCACACCGAACTGGTGGCGGCGGGCGTCACCGGAAAGCTGCTCGTCTCGACCGGCTAACGGCGGAGCGCCGCCGGCAAAGTCAGCCTCCTACCATTCGAGGATCCATTCGCGATGGCCCGCAACCCAGCGGGTGTCCAGGTGCGCGCTGATGCCTTCATTGGCGCCGTGGCGCACCAGCACCTCCCGTCCGCCCTTCCCGAAGTAATACGCGAGCAGGGCGCCGTTGCCTTTCGAGCAGGCGAAACAGTGGCCACTGGGCCCGGGCGCGGTCCGCTCCAGGCCAACAGCGATCAACCCCGCTGAGACCGGGTGATAGATGCGGAGCGGCGCCTCGCCGTCAGGCGGCGACATACTGCGCCCGTTGGAGCACTTCCTCGGCTGGCCAGTTGCGGAACGTCTTGTGAGCGCCACAGCTCAGGCACTGCCCCTGGCTGGTCGGCCCTTCGGCTTCGTCAATGCGCCAGTGGTGAATGTGCGTCCGCGGGTTCGCCGGGCCAGTTGTGGAATCGAGCATCGTGCATCGCTCCTGTCCTTGGGTTGCCCGCAGGATGCCGAAAAGCCGCTTGCAGCCGCCTCATCGCACACGCGCAAAGACATTGCAGAAGCGCAACAACGGGCCGCGACGTCCGAACCCGGGGACCCTACCGATCGACACCGATCCGCTTCAGGTATTCCACTTCCAGCGCCAGCGTGCGGTCGATGATCCAGCGGAAGACGAAGCGGGCCAGCGCGGGGTCCAGGTCGTACCGTTCGGCCGCCTTCGCGGCATCCGCGAGTACATTCTCCTCGCGGGCGCGGTCCGTCAGCCGCTCAGCGAGCGACGCATCGTCGGCGAGGAGCTGCAGGAGGTCTGGCTCACGCTGGACTTTCGCCAGGGCAATGTCCCGGCCCACGTTGATGCGCTCGTTCAGCAGCTCAAGCAGGTCGGCGTCGCAATAGGCGGTTTCGCCGTAAGAATTCGGGTCATCCTGGTCCGCGCAGAGCCTCGGCAGCACTTCCTTTATATAGAACACTTCCAGGTCCGCCCGGAGCGCGATCTCCACCTTCTCCGTGGACGGGGCGGGCGCGTTGCGGCGAGGGCCGGCGCCGGGGCGGGCCGCTTCGCTCAGGGGGAACTGGTCCGGGAAGTCGTACCGCCCCAGGGAGTCGTGGTACGACTCGAGCCCTTCGATTGCGAAGTCGAACAGCGAGATGCCGGGCCGCGACGGGATTTCGATTGCGCCCGGCTGGTACACCGGCCGGTTCAGCGGGAACCCGGCGCGGTCGTGCAGGCGCATGAGGATGCGGTCCGTCATCTTCGTGAGCTTCAGGCGGACCACCGAGAGGTCGAGGGGTGGGGCAGTCATTCCGGCTCCGCGAAACGGGCCTTCTCCGCGCGGAAGAAGGCCCCGGTATGCACGAATAGTCCTATCGCTTCGCGATCACGTCTACTTCGGCGAGTTCCTCCGCGGTCAGCCGCCAGTTGCCGGCCGCCACATTCTGGGTGACCTGCTCCGGCTTCGTCGCGCCCGCGATGACGCTGCCCACGTGTGAGAGGCTGGCCAGCCAGCCGATGGCGAGGTCGACCATGGTCTTGCCGCGCTGCTCCGCGAAGTTCTCCAGCTTGCCGAGCATCTCGTAGTTCTTATCGGTCAGGATGCGGCTGGCCATCGGCCCGGCGTTCGCCAGGCGGGTGCCGGCGGGCAGGTCCGCGCCCTGCCGGTACTTGCCGGTGAGGAAGCCGCTGGCCAGCGGGAAGAACGGCAGGATGCCGACGCCGTACTGGTTGCAGGCGGGCACCAGCTCCGCTTCGATCCGGCGTTCGAGCAGGCTGTACTCGTTCTGCGCGCTGATGAAGGGCGTGTATCCGCCGCGCTGGGCAGTGAAGTGCGCTTCGGCTGCCTGCCAGCCGGCGTAGTTCGAATGCCCGATGTAGCGCACCTTCCCCGCCCGCACCAGGTCATCGAGGGCGCGCAACGTCTCCTCCATCGGCACGGTGGGGTCCGGGCGGTGCATCTGGTAGAGGTCGATATAGTCCGTATCGAGGCGGCGGAGCGAGTCTTCGACGGCGGACATGATGTACTTGCGCGAGCCGCCGCTGCGCATCGGGCCTTCGCCCATCTTCATCGCGAACTTGGTGGCGATGACGACGTCGTTGCGCTTGCCCTTGAGGATCTTGCCGAGGAACTCCTCGCTCTTGCCGGCGCCGCCGTAGACATCGGCCGTGTCGAAGAGGTTGATGCCTTCGTCCAGCGCCTTGTGGACCACCGTCTGGGACTGGTCGTAATCGCAACGCATGCCGAAGTTGTTGCAGCCAAGGCCAACCACAGAAACCTGGAGGCCGGAGCGGCCGAGGTTCTTGAATTCCATCGCGTAAGCTCCCGAGGAAGTGAGTGCGCGAAGTATAAAGGGAGAGCGGAGAAGGCGAGGCGCGAGTGGGCAAGGGTGGACGATGACCCGCCATTGCCCGGCAGCCACCAATCGGGTGAACGATCGTATACCCACGTGCCGTGGGCCTCGGCGCTGGTGGCGCGGGGCAGCATCGCCACGCTGCTCAAGGACCGCTAGCCGAAGAGCGGGCCGCCCGGGTCCAGGATCGTCCCGTCAAGTGCGATGACGGCAGGGCGCTCTTCGCAGTAGCCTTCGTTTTCGCACTTGTCGAAGGTGAACGCGCCCTTCTTCTTATCGAAATGGATGGACCACGTGCCGCGCACGGGGCTGTCTGAGCCGGCCTGGTTTTCGGCGGTCAGGATGGCAATCAGGGCGGCTATTTCTTCTCGTCCCATCGGGGAATGTGGCTCCTGTGGCTGTCCGGGCTTATTCGCCGCCGGCCAGCGAGGGGATGGCGACCGGCTGGCTCGCGGACCTGCGGTTCAAGCTTACATGAATCGACATCGCCGCTGCCGTCACCAAAATCACGCCCGAAGCGAGCACGAAGATCGTCTGCCGCTCGCCGAACGCGTCCGCCGCGAGCCCAATCGGGAAGCCGACGAGCCCGTTCAGGCCCCAGGCCATCATCGTCAGCGACATCACCCGCCCGTAGTAGGCCTGGTCCGCGTTCTGCATGATGAGCGAGTTGTTGAGCAGTTGGAACGCGCTCGAACCGGCGCCGCCGATGAACATCAGCACCATGACCTGCCAGAAAGAACCGGCAAGCGCGGTCCCGGCAAGGGTGACGCCGAGAAGGAGAGCTCCGCCGAACATCATTCGCCAGGCGGCCGGCCCGCTGGCCTTGCTCGCGACTCCGAGCGTGACCACGAGGCCGGAGATCGCGCCGGAGAAGAAGAGCAGACCCATATCCTCGGCGTCGTGACCGAGCTGGTTTTCGAGCAGGCCCGGCAGCACTACCTGGTACGAAAAGCCGAACATGATGACGCCCATGAACAACGGCACGAGCAGGGCCAGCCGCGGGCGGCTCGCGATGTGCGAGAAGCCGAGCTTGAAGTCGCCGAGGATGGATTTGCCACCGCTGGGGCGGGCTTTCGTCCCGGGGAGCTGGGTCAGCGTGAAGATGACGTAGGCGAACATGCCGCTCATGAAGAGGTAGGCGCCGCCGGTGCCGATGAAGGCGATGGCGACCAGCGCGGCCGTGAGCAACGGCCCGATGACCCGGGTCAGCGTCATCCCCACCTGCTGCATCGCGATGGCGTTGCCCATCTCGTCGCCGCCGACCAGCTCGCCGATCCAGGCCTGGCGCGCCGGGCCGATGAACGAGAACACGGCGCCCATCACGAAGGTCGAGCTCACGAGCACCGGGATGGTAATGGAATCGGCGACGATGAGGATGCCCACCGAAAGGAAGTTCAGGCCGATGACGCTCTGGCCGATGAGCACCAGCTTCCGCTTCGAAACGCGGTCCGCGATGACGCCGCCGAACGGCGAAATGCAGATGGTGGCGAGCCCCTGCCCGAGCGCGACGATACCCACCGCGCCGTTCTTGCCGGTCAGGTCGAACGCCACGATCGACTGGACGATGGACGACATCATGAACGCGAGGAAGGCCACGGTCGTGCCCATCCAGAGCGTCCGGTACTGCGGGTTGCGCAGCGACTGGAAGGTGTCGTCAAACCAGCGCGAGAACATTCAGGTCATCCTAACGAAGCGTGAAGCGCGCGGCTACCGGGAAGTGACGGCGGCGGCACCTCAAGATTAGCCCACCAAGGTACGCGCTTACCTTGCGCCGTGCTCCTCACAGTGCTACAAGCCACGCAAATGAATCTCACGCGATTCAACTTCGCAGGGCGGAGGCCCACGGCTATCGTTTTGGGAGCTGGGGCGACCCGAGGAGCTTCGTTCGTCAAGCCCGAATCTATCGTTAAGCCTCCTTTAGACGGAGACTTCTTCAAGATCTTGAGAGTGAGCACCGCAGCACGGCATGACCACCGCATTCGTCAACTGCTTGGGTTTGTGACCGATGAATTCGGTTCGCATGACATCCGCATGGAGTCCTTCTATTCTCAGGCCAACCTTCATGATCGGTTCGTCAGCCAGATTCCGACATCTAAGGCGGGGCGACGCAAAAGCTACTCAAAGCGGCTAGAAGTATTCCGATCAGCACTTCCCGCCCTTTTAGGAGAGTCGCTCTCCGGTCACTACTGCGACTACCACGACCTCTTAGCAAAGACAATCGATGCGAATGATACCATAATTTCATTCAATTATGATTGTTTGATTGACGAGTCACTTTCTCGGCGCGCTGGCAAGAAGTGGGACGCTCGTAAAGGTTACGGTTTCGCGATAGAGAATGGATATAGCCGGTGGCACGACAGGAGCGGAGCCGGCAGGCCACCCGTAGCCGGCATACAATTGCTTAAGCCGCACGGTTCGCTGAATTGGCAGCGTGTGCTGGGAAAGTGGAACCTCCGGGAACTCCCTTATGAGTCCCGTCCGGACGCTGACTTACACATCGTGCCGCCTCTCTGGCAGAAGGATTTTGCAGAAGACCCATATCAAGGCGTATGGGCCGCAGCACGTCGAGTCCTAACCTCGGTCAGCTCGCTGCTGTTCGTTGGCTACTCGTTGCCCGATACCGATGTCTACAGCCAGGCCATGCTTCGGATCGACGTAGGCGAACTCGATTTCCTTGGCATTGCCAATCCAGACCCCATCGCCCGACGACGAATCCAAGACGCGTTACGCTCGTCGATTGGCCCGGAAACTCACATTGTGGAGCTCGACTCCATGGCACAGGTCGCCGCGCTTCTCCACTGATGCCTCCCTACACAAACCCCCGCAGCGTAATCGCCTTCGCCACGCGCTCCAGCGAGATGTCGAAGGCTGCCTGGCGAGGGAGGGTGCCGTCTTTGGCGGTGCGCGTCATCAGCTCGTGGAAGGTAGCGACCATCTTCTTTTCGAGCTCGGTGATCACTTCCTGGAGCGACCAGCGGAACTGCTGGATGTTCTGCGTCCACTCGAAATACGAGACCGTGACGCCGCCCGCGTTCACGAGTACGTCCGGCAGGACGGGGATCTTGCGGGCGTTCAGGACGGCGTCGCCGTCGGGGGTGATGGGGTGGTTCGCGGCCTCGATGACCACACGGGCCCGGATGCGCGGGGCGTTTTCGCCGGTGATCACCTCACCGAGCGCCGCGGGCACCAGGTAGTCACAGGGAAGCTCGAGCAGGTCGTCGTTCGTGATCGGGTCCGCCGGTTCGAAGCCGGCCACACTGCCCGCAACCGCGAAGTGCTTATCGACCGCCGCGATATCGAGGCCGTCCGGGTTGTGGACGCCGCCCTTGACGTCGCTCACGGCGACGATGGTGAACCCCATCTCGGCGGCGATCCGGGCGGTCCACGAACCGACGTTGCCGTAGCCCTGGATGACCACCTTGAGGTCACGCGGGTTGGTCTTTTCGACGAGCGAGAACTCGCGCATGCAGGTGGCGACACCGCGCCCCGTGGCCTGGTCGCGGCCGAAGCTGCCACCGAGCTCGACCGGCTTGCCGGTGACGATCCCCGGCGTGTAGCCGTAGCGCTGGCCGTAGGCGTCCATCATCCAGGCCATGGTCTGGGCGTTCGTGCCCATGTCCGGGGCCGGCACATCGCGGTTGATGCCGAGCACCATGCCGATGTGCTGGGTGTAGGCGCGCGTCAGGCGGTTCAGTTCGGTCTCGCTCATGCGCGCCGGGTCGCACATCACGCCGCCCTTGGCGCCACCGAACGGCAGGTCCATCAGCGCGCACTTATAGGTCATCAACATCGCCAGGGCGCGCACTTCGTCGAGGTCGGCGAGCGGGTGGAAGCGCACGCCCCCCTTGTACGGGCCGCGCGCGCCGTTGTGCTGCACCCGGTAGCCCTCGAAGATCTGGAGCTTCCGGTTGTCCATGCGGACAGGGATCTGGGCGCGGACTTCGCGCCAGGAGGTCTTCAGCAGCTCAACCACTTCGGTGCTGGTGTTCAGCCGCCCGGCCGAGGCGAAGACGGACTGCAAGACGGATTCGGAGGGAGAGAGTTTCGGGGCCACAGGGGTCGTCATCGGTGTGGGCGCTCCACGACGAGTTCTTCGCCCTTCACCTTACACCGCCGCTGGTACGTTCCGGGCAACGAACAGAGACTGTGCGCCCATGGGAACGGTCTTCGTCACCCGCCAGACCCCTGGCCGCGCCATCGAAATGCTGCGCGCCGCCGGCCACGACGTGGATGTCTGGCCCGAAGCAACCCCCCCGCCGCCGGATGCGCTGGCCGCCAAACTGGCCATTGCCGAGGCCGTGCTCAGCATGGTCGTCGACCGCATCACGCCAGAGATGCTCGACGGCGCGCCGAACCTGCGCATCGTCGCGAACATGGCCGTGGGCTACGACAACGTCAGCCCGGCCGAGGCGGCGAAGCGCGGCGTGGTGGTCACCAACACGCCCGGCGTGCTCGCCGAAACCACCGCCGACATGGCCTGGGCGCTGCTCATGGCTGGGGCGCGCAACGTGGTGGCCAGCGACCGCGACACGCGCGCCGGGGGCTGGACCACCTGGTCGCCGACAGCATTCCTCGGCCAGGATGTCTTCGGCGCGACGCTGGGCATCGTCGGTCTGGGCGAAATCGGCGAGGCGGTGGCGCGGCGGGCGAGCGGCTTCGCCATGCGCGTGCTGTACGCCAGCCGCACGCGCAAACCCGAGGTCGAACAACGGCTCGGCGTGGAGTTCGTGACCCTCGACGAACTCCTGCGGCGGGCGGACTTCGTCTCGCTCCACACGCCGCTCACGCCGGAAACGCGCCACCTCATCGGCGCCCGCGAACTTTCGCTGATGAAGCCGGGCGCGCTGCTCGTGAACACCGCCCGCGGCGGCGTTGTGGACCAGGACGCCCTCATCGCAGCTCTGCGCGCCGGCACCATCGGCGGCGCCGCGCTCGACGTGACCGACCCCGAGCCGCTGCCTCTGGACAACCCGCTCTACTCGTTCGCGAACGTGGTGATCACGCCGCACATCGCCAGCGCGAGCCTCGCCACGCGTTCGAAAATGGCCGAAATGGCGGCAGCCAACATCATCGAGGTCCTCGCCGGGCGCCCGCCAATGAACTCCGTTCGGCCCTGAGCAGAACGCAGAGACGCCGACCCAATCAGAGGCGAGGGCGGAAGACCTCGCTCCGCCACGCGCCACCGAGCACGCACGCACCTCCCCGTTCGGCCCTGATGAGAACGCAAAGGCGCCGAGACGCGGCGCCAATCAGAGGCGAGGGCGGAAGACCTCGCTCGGCCACGCGGCAGCGAGCACGCCCGCACCCCCGCCGTTCGGCCCTGAGTAGAACGCAGAGGCGCCGAGACGCGGAGGTCCACGGAGTGTAGTGGTGGGTAAGCGGGGGCCGAGCCCCGCGACTCCAACCAGCATCCCGGCCGATTGGCCCATGACTTTTGTCACAGCGGCCATTCCTCAGGCGGCGCTACGGTAGAAACTTGACCAAGTAAGTCAACTTTCTCGGCAAACGCGGGGGTACAGGCATGGACGCAGAGGGCACAGCTCGCACGGAGACCAGCGAGCATCATCGAGTCGTCATCATCGGCGGTGGCAACGCGGGTATCAGCGTGGCGGCTCAGCTTCACCGGAAGCTCAAGGGCCTCGACATCGCTATCATTGAGCCGTCAGACAAGCACTACTACCAGCCGCTCTGGACGCTCGTTGGTGGCGGCGTGTTCAAGAAGGAAGTGACCGAGCACGCCGAAGCATCGGTCATCCCGAAGGGCGTGACCTGGCTCAAGGAATCGGTCGCCGAGATCTGCCCGGAAGAGAACGCGGTCCTCACCGCCAGTCAGCGACGCATCGGCTACGACTACCTCGTGGTCGCGCCGGGGATCCAGATCAACTGGAACAAGGTCGAAGGTCTCGAAGCGGCGCTCGGCAAGGACGGCGTCTGCAGCAACTACCGCTATGACCTGGTGGACAAGACGTGGGAGTTCATCAAGGGCTTCCAGGGCGGCACGGCGCTCTTCACCCAGCCGGCCACGCCCATCAAGTGCGGTGGCGCGCCCCAGAAGATCGCCTACCTCGCGGACGAATCCTTCCGCAAACAGGGCGTGCGCGAAAAGACGGAACTCCTCTTCCGCTCGGGCCAGCCCGGCATCTTCGCGGTCGAGAAGTACGCAAAGACGCTGCGCGGGGTGCTCGAACGGAAGGGCATCGACGCCCGCTTCCGCGAGAGCCTGGTGGCCGTGGACGGCGCCGCCCGCGAGGCAACCTTCGAAAACCTGGACACGAAAGAGCGCACGACAATCCACTACGACCTGCTCCACGTGGTGCCGCCAATGAGCGCACCCGACTTCATCCGCACAGGCCCGCTCGCGAACGCCGACGGCTGGGTCGATGTGGACAAGGACACGCTCCAGCACGTCCGCTTCGCCAACGTCTTCTCGCTTGGCGACGCGAGCAGCCTGCCAACAAGCAAGACCGGCGCCGCCATTCGCAAGCAGGCGCCGGTGCTCGTGAAGAACCTGGTCGCGTCCATCCTCGGCCGGCCAATGGAGGCGAAGTACAACGGCTACACCGCCTGCCCACTGGTCACCGGTTACGGCCGCCTCGTGATGGCCGAGTTCGACTACAACAACGAGCCCCAGGAGACCTTCCCCTTCGACCAGTCGAAGGAGCGCTGGACGATGTACCAGGTGAAGGCGCGGCTGCTGCCGAAGCTCTACTGGTGGGGGATTATGAAGGGGCGCGCGTAGCGAGGTGACAGGTTCTAGGTTTCAGGTGTCCGCGGGTGCTCTTGCGCAGTGATTCGATGAAGGCGTTGAGCAGCCGCCGCACGGACTCCCCCTGCCTGATACCTGGTACCTGACACCTGACACCTGACGCCTTCGTCAGTGAAAACTGCCCCCCAACAAGTCGCGCGCCATGATCAGCCGCTGCACCTCGCTGGGGCCCTCACCTACGCGGCGGATGCGGATCTCGCGGTACCAGCGTTCGAGCGGGAGGTCCTTGGTCATGCCGTAGCCGCCGTGGATCTGCATCGCGCGGTCGACGACGCGGCCGCCGGCTTCGCTGGCGACGAGCTTCGCCATCGCCGCCTCGGTGCGGTAGGCCTCGCCGCGGTTCGCCTTGTGCGCGGCGGCCAGCGTGAGCCAGGTGCTCGTGCGGATGTCGATCTCGTTGTCGACAATCATCCACTGGATGGCCTGGCGCGAGGCCAGCTTGTCGCCGAACGTCTCGCGCTGGTTCGCGTAGGCGATGGCCATTTCCTGCGCCTTGACCGCCACGCCGATGCAGCCCGCCGCGTAGGGGATGCGCTGGCGGCTGAGCCGGTCGTTCGCGATGCCGAAGCCCCTGTCCACCTCGCCCAGGATGTTGGTGGCCGGTACGCGCAGGTCTTCGAACTGCAACTCCGTCGCGTAGCTCGTCGAACGCAAGGTGTGGACCACGCGCCGCACGTGGAATCCCGGCATGCCGGTCTCGACGATGAAGCAGGTAATTCCGCCGCGGCCCTTCGAAGCATCGGTCCGCGCGAACACGATGCCGAAGTCGGCTTTGTCGGCGCCGCTAATGAAGATCTTGCCGCCGTTGATGACCCAGTCGTCGCCGTCTTTCACGGCGGTCGTCTGGATGGCGCGGGCCGGGTCGCTGCCGCCGGATGGCTCGGTCAGGCCGAAGAAGCCGTGCTTCTCGCCCCGCAGGGTGGGGTAGAGGTAGCGCTGCTTCTGGTCTTCATTCGCTTCGAACAGTTGGGCCAGCCCGGCGCCGCCGAACACGCCGTAGCAGGGGGTGTACAGCCCCGCCCGGTGCTGGGCCATCTCGATGGCCATGAAGGTCCGCGTGACCAGGTCCACGTCCGGCCCGCCGTACTCCGGCGGGATGTCCAGGCCGTAGAAGCCCATCTGCTTCACCTGGGCCACGAGCCGCTCGTGGTCGTCCGGGTCCAGCTCGCTGCCGTCGGGGTCAAGGTTGGCTTCGAGCGGCACGATCTCGTTGCGCACGAACTTGCGCACGGTGGCGGTGATGAGCTTTTGTTCTTCCGAGAGTTCCAGGTCCATGCGTTTACCCCAGCCGGCCGAGCTTCGGCGCCGGTTCGTTCCGGTTCAGTTCGGGCAACCCACCGTTCGCGGCCCGGTGGAGCATCAGCAGCTCGCGCCAGCGCGTCTGGTACTGGTTGTTCACCTCGAAGCGGAACTGCGCGGCGGCGCCGATCCGCTTCTGCAGCTCGCTGCGCAGTCCGAAGAGGCTCTTGCCGCCGGCGAACCCGATGTAGGTGACCCGCCCGCCTTCGTCGGCCAGTTGAAACACGCCCATCTGCCCGGAGAGCTTCGCGACGCGGTCCTCGGTGAGTGGCAACCACGGTTTGTCGAGATGCAGTTTCATCGGCGCGAAGTGTACGCCAGTCCTCGGCGCGCCCGAAATGTACCCTCCTCCGGTGCGGCGCCGGTACAATCCGCCAACCTCCATGCCGTTCATCGCATCATGATCCGCGTCCTCCGGCTCGGCAGTTCCATCGACGTCGAAGGTGAGACCCCGCCTGACGAGCGCGCCGCCGCGATTGCCGAGCGAATGCTTGCGGCTGCGGCTGGTGAGCCGATCGAAACGGTCGCCCGGCCGCCCTGGCCGAACAGCTCGCTCCCTGACGTCCTTGAGGCCTGGGTGAACGAAACCCGCCCCGACCTGATCTGCTTCAACATCAGCTCGTTCTGGTCCGAGGCCGAAGTCGTCGGCGAGCGATTGTCGCGGCTCGGGCGTGGAGGCCGCTGGTTCAGCGGCAAGCTGAATGCGGCAACGTCCCGCTACGAATTCAACGCAAACCCGCTGGTCCGCCAGGCCCGCAAGCTGGCGCCCTACACCGTGCCGGGCAGGCCGCCGTTCGAGCCCGCCGAGGCCGCGGCGAACATCGATCGCTCGCTTCGGCGCGTCCTGCGACACGAGAACGTGGGCATCGTGGTCTGTGGAAGCCCCTTCTCGCCGGCCCTGCACGGTGGAGCCGCGGCGCGTCAGCGAGCGCGTGCCCGGCGTACCGAGTTCTTCGGCCGCCTCGCCGAATCGTGTGAGGCGCTCCACATCCCGTATGACCTCCCGCCGCACGCAGCAGACGCGTTCGACCAGGCGCTACGCACGCGGGACGGGTTGCACTTCAGCCCCGAAATGCACCGCCGCACCGGGGAAATGCAGGGACGCCTGATGGTCCTTGCTTGGCAGCGAACCACGGCGGGCCGCTGAGCCCCGCCTACTTCTTTTCGAGGTTCTCGAGCCGCGTCCAGGTGTGCCAATCGAATCGGACGTGGTGCAGGATCGGGCCGATCAGCACCCCGACTCCGCCGACGATACCGCCCGCGATCGCGAGCCAACCGGTGTCGTTCGCCGCGCCGATACCGAGCGCGACCATGCCGATCGCGCCAAGCAACGCCGGGCCACCAGACCACACGTGGCCCTGTTCATCGCGATGGATGGCGAGCAGTCTGTTTCGAAGTTCCGTCATTGCCTGGTGTTCCTCCTCAAGGTCCGGCCGATGGGCCGTCAACGCGGCGAATCATAGCGGCACACGCGCCGGTTAATTCGCTAGACTGTCACTCCAGTCAATATCCCGCCGGTTGGTGGGCTCCTTGGGAGGGTCTCGTGGCAACAAACGTCCAGGATCGAATCGGCGCCGCCGGCGGTCTGCTCTTCGTCGTGCTGGCGGCCGTTGGCGGAGTGGCGGGCGGCCAGCCGCCCGCCGCCGGCGCTCCGCCCGACCGGATCGCGACGTACCTGGCGGATCATCGCGACGCGCTTGAAGCGGGCGTCTGGCTCCTTGGGGTCGGAGTCGTGGCCCTGAGCGTGTGGTTCGGTTCGCTCTGGCGGTACCTGTTCCGCCCGACGGATGATTCGGCCTGGGGAGTCGTGTCGCTCCTCGGGCTGGCGCTCACCGGGTCCCTGGCGCTGACGTCCTCGGTGACGTTGGCCGTCGCCGCCGCCGGTGAGGATGCTGGCTTCGCCCCGCCGCTCTACCGCCTCGGTGCGATGCTCCTGAGCGCCGAGGGTTTCGGGCTCACCGCGCATCTCCTTGCGACGAACTGGACCGCGGTCCGATCCGGGATGGCGCCATCGTGGCTGGCCACGTTGGGCGGAGTGGCCGCTGCCGGCTTCCTCGTGGCCGCTGTTCTCGGCGCCGAGGGCATCGACGTCAACGACTCCCTCGGATTGGCCTCGTTCGTCCTCTGGTGCGCGTGGATCACCGGAGTCAGCGTGTTGCTCTGGAGCGGGAGAATGGCCGCCGCATCAGCCGGGCACGCTTGAGCGAAGGCTACGCTCCAGGTCTCTCCGTGGGGTTCGCGTCCGTCAGCAAGTACGAGGTGGCGAAGTCGATGAGCCAGGCTTCGTAGCGTTCCGGGCTCCAGCCCCGCTCGCGCACGAGTGAGCGGTAGAGATCGGTGCCGCCAATCGCGTACATGAGGTCGATCGCGTCCTCGATGCTGAGGCCCGGGCGCAGTTCGCCCGCGCTGGTCATGGCCTGCACGCCTCGGGTGACGGCGTCCAGGTGCCTCCGCCGCCACTCTTCCCCGAGCGTCTTCAGTTCTGGATCAGCGCCGGCATGGGCCCGGACGATCTCCACCACCAGCCACGAACGTTCGTTCAGGCGTCGCATGATCGACGCTCCGATTTGCAGCTGTCTGTTGGATGCGGGTTCGCCCTCCAGGTGTTCGACGCTGAGGTCAGGGGCGCTGGTGACGTCCATCGCCAGCGCTTCAACGATCTTCGCTTTGCTCGGGAAGTGGAGGTACACGGTGGCGGGAGCAACGCCCGCCGCGCGGGCGATGTCTTTCATGGTCACCCCCGCATACCCGTCTCGTTGGAAAAGAGCCTCCGCCGCCTTTGCAATGTCCGCCGTGGTCGACCTGGCTTTTTCGAGACGGTCGCGGGAGTTGTAGGTTCGCTTCTTGCGTCCCTCTGTCATTTCGATATACTCTCACTCT